>JBAGRR010000001.1:0-1200000 GCA_036924835.1 Nitrobacteraceae bacterium AZCC 1564 | reverse complement strand
AGGCGGACGGCAGCGAGATCGAGGTGCTGACATTCGGGCGCCGTGTCCCATTCAACGGTCGTGATGCTTACCTTGTTTCTACCGTCGACATCACTGAACGTCGCAAGGCCGAAGCCCGCGTTGCGTTCATGGCGCATCATGACGCTCTCACCGGATTGCCCAATCGCGTGATGTTTCAGGATCGCCTGCAAAGCGATCTGGCGCGCAGCAAACAAATCGACAAGCGCATCGCGGTTCTGTGCATCGATCTTGACCTCTTCAAGCACGTCAACGATTCATTCGGTCATCCGATGGGTGATCGTTTGCTGAAGATGGTGGCAGACCGATTGGCAACGAATCTGCGTGCAACCGATCTCGTTGCGCGACTCGGCGGCGATGAATTTGCGATGATTCTGGAAATGGAGTCCTCGCCCAACGAGATCAGCGATTTCGCGGCGCGCCTGATCGAGAGATTGAGCGAGCCCTACAGCATCGACAGCCTTGAAATCGTCATTGGCGCCAGCGTCGGCATTGCGATCTCGCCCGGAGACGGCGAGACCGGAGAGGATTTCCTGCGCAATGCGGACATGGCGCTCTATCGCGCCAAGTCCGAGGGCGGCGGCGTTCATCGTTTCTTCGAAAAAGAGATGGACCGCGCGGCGCAGAAGCGCCGGGACATGGAGCTGGATCTGCGCTACGCGCTGGCCAACAACGAGTTCGAACTCCATTATCAACCATTGGTCGACGTGGCCGAAAATCGCATCGTCGCCTTCGAGTCACTGGTGCGATGGAGACATCCGAAGAAGGGGATGATCTCGCCGGCCGATTTCATTCCGGTGGCGGAAGACATCGGCCTGATCGTTCAACTGGGCGAATGGGTCCTGAAAGAAGCATGCGAGCAGGCGGCGAAGTGGCCAAAGGATATCAAGGTCGCGGTCAATCTTTCGCCGGTGCAATTCCGCAGCCGCAATCTCGTGCCGGTGGTCATCGGAGCGCTGGCGCGCTCAGGCTTGTCGCCATTCCGGCTCGAACTCGAAATAACGGAATCCATTTTCCTCGCAGAGACTGAGGCGAACTTGGCGACGCTGCATCAGTTACGCGAACTCGGCGTGCGTATTTCGATGGACGATTTCGGCACCGGCTATTCGTCGCTCAGTTATCTGCGTAGCTTTCCCTTCGATAAAATCAAGATCGATCGCTCGTTCGTGCGTGATCTTGCCGAGCGCTCCGATTGCGTCGCGATCATCAGGGCCATTTCCGGTCTTGGCCGCAGCTTGAATATTTCGACAACGGCGGAAGGTGTGGAGACGCAGGATCAGCTCGAGGCGCTGCGCGCAGAAGGATGCACCGAAGTGCAGGGTTTCTTGTTCAGTGCGGCAAGGCCTGCGTCTGAAATCCTAGAGTTGATCACGAAGTTCGGAAAGCGGGCGTCCAGGGCTGCCTGACGCTATTCGCCGAACCGCGTCACGATTTCATTCAAGGGCGGGCGAGGGCGATCCTCAACGGCGCGATCCGATCGTCCGATATGGATGAAGCCGGCAATTTTCTCATGGGGCTGCAGCCCCAGGGCGGTCAAGACGTCACGATCGAACGCAATCCAGCCGGTGAGCCAGCTAGCGACATAACCAAGTGCGTGGGCGGCGTGGACGATGTTCATCGCGCTCGCACCGGCGGACATCTGCTGCTCCCATGGTGGTACCTTGGGATGCTCAGTGGTCTTGCTGACAACGGCGATGACAAGCGGCGCATGAGCAAAGCGCTTCTTCTCGACATCGACCTGATCCGGTGTCGCGGTGACGTTCTTCAGGCGGAAAATGCGGGCGAAAATCTCCCCGGCTTTCATCCGTGCGTCGCCCTCGAAGACGATAAAGCGCCACGGGGCGATCTTGCCATGATCCGGCACGCGCGAACCGATGGTCAGGATCGTCTCAAGCTCTGCCGGTGAGGGGCCGGGACCCGACATTTCGAGCGGCTTGAGCGAGCGGCGAGTCTTCAAAAGGTCAAGGGCGTCGGGCATTCGGTCTCCAGAGCGGCGAATAGCTGCAGTCCAATGCAAATATCGGGATGCAATAGCAGATGGCAAGGCGAACCAGCTTACGAGCTCTCTAAACTCGCCTTGCTTGCGGTCTTCCACGTTTAGGAAATTCTGCTTCGATGTCTGCAGTTAGCACTTCAGCGCCGGACTCTTTGACCATTCCGACATGGAGACGTTCGCCGCTGCCGCGCTCTTTCAAAATCATCGGTGGCGGTCGGCCGCCGCCGATCCATCGATCGCCCCACTCCGTCATAGCGATAAAGGGCAGGCGGAGTGCCTGTCCTTTTTCTGTGAGCCAGTACTCTGGTCGGGCCCGGCTACCTGGTTCGTGATAGTTCCGTTTGGTGAGCAATCCATTGGCGACGAGCTTTGCGAGGCGATCGCTGAGCACGGTCCGTGGAATACCGAGCTCGGCCTGGAAGTCCTCAAATCTGCGCAGTCCATAAAGAGCCGCACGTAGAATCAGGAGACTCCATTTGTCACCGATCATCGCGAAGCTCTTCGCGAGATTGCAGTCGTGCGGTGGCACGGGAGATCTTCGGACAGGAGGGCGATCGGACATGCCGAGAGTCTAGCTGAGTTGTGATTTCATATCTAGCCTGCTAAAGAAGATGTCCTGAATATGAAATATGGACTCAGATCGTGCCGAATATTCTTGTCAAAGTGCCGAAGGGAGTTTTCATGGGCGACGAGAAAGCGCGTCTCGTGGCTGGGCTTAATCGCGCTGCAGCGCAGGCCGAACGAATTCCGGATGAGCCGCGTAACCGGGCGCTCTGCTGGGTGATTATCGAGGAGGTGGAGCCCCGAAACTGGACGTGCGGTGGCAGGGACGTCTCGGCCTCGGTGATCCCGATATTCGTGATGGTTCACGTGCCCGCCGGGGTTCTCGATCAGGCATCACGCGCGCTTTACGTCGAACTCATCGACCTAGCGCTCAGAGACGCGTTGCCGGCGGACGAGACGCGCAAAATCGTAGCATCGGTGATCTTGAACGATGTTGCGGATGGCACTTGGGGAGCGAGCGGCGAAATCTGGCGTTTGCCGACCTTCGCCGCTCGCGCCGGGTTTGAGCATCTCCAGCATCTGGTCGATGCTGGAGGATAGATCATGATGCGTTACGAGCCCGCTTGATGTCGGGCGCGGTCGCCTCGTCGGCGAGTGCCTTGAGAGCCTCGTCGAGCGGCAGCACGGTTTGGCCTTCACTGCCGAGACGGCGGATCGAAACCGCGCGGTTCTCCGCTTCCTTTTTGCCGACCACGAGTAGGGCGGGTACCTTGGCGAGCGAATGTTCGCGCACCTTGTAATTGATCTTCTCGTTGCGAAGATCGATGTCCACTCGCAGGCCTGCACGGCGGCACGCCTCGACAACCTCCCGGGCATAGTCATCGCCATCCGAGGTGATGGTGGTGACGACGGCCTGCAATGGCGCGAGCCAGAGTGGGAAGTGGCCGGCGAAGTGCTCGATCAGGATACCAGTGAAGCGTTCGAGCGAGCCAAGGATCGCGCGATGCAGCATTACTGGGGTCACCTTGTTGGAATGCTCGTCAATGTAGAATGCGCCGAGGCGGCCCGGCAGGTTGAGGTCAACCTGAATGGTGCCGCACTGCCATTCGCGGCCGATCGCGTCACGTAGGGTATATTCGAGCTTCGGTCCGTAGAACGCGCCTTCACCCTTGTTCAGCGTCCAAGGGTGCTGGGTCGCCTCAAGCGTCTTCATCAACGCGTTTTCGGCAATCGTCCACACCGCATCGTCGCCGATGCGCTTCTCGGGACGATCCGAGAACTTGATGTGGACGTCGTCGAAGCCGAAGTCCTTGTAGATCGACAGGATCAGATTGTTCATCGCCAGACATTCGTCTGCGATCTGCTCTTGCGTGATGAACACGTGGGCGTCGTCCTGCGTGAAGCCGCGCACGCGCATCAATCCGTGCATCGCCCCGGACGGCTCAAAGCGATGGACCTTACCGAACTCCGCGATCTTCAGCGGCAATTCGCGATAGGACTTCAGACCGTTCTTGAAGATCTGCACGTGGCCAGGGCAGTTCATCGGCTTGATGGCGTAGACGCGATTGTCGTCTTCGCGCTTTGCCGTCATGAACATGTTCTCTGCGTAGGTCGGGATATGACCGGTCGTCACCCACAATTGCTGATCCATCAATTGCGGGGAGTTGACCTCTTGATAGCCGGCCTGCGTCTGACGGCGGCGAATGTAGTTTTCCAGCATCTGGAACAGGGTCCAGCCCTTGTGATGCCAGAACACCGAGCCGGGCGCTTCTTCCTGGAAGTGGAAGAGATCCATCTCGCGGCCGAGGCGGCGATGGTCGCGTTTCTCGGCTTCCTCGAGCTGCTTGAGGTACGCATCGAGGTCTTCCTGCTTCGCGAATGCCGTGCCGTAGATGCGCGTCAGCATCGGGTTGTTGGCATCGCCGCGCCAGTAGGCCCCCGCAACTTTCATCAACTTGAATGCATTGCCGATCTTGCCGGTGGACGTCATGTGCGGGCCACGGCAGAGGTCGAACCACTCACCCTGCTTGTAGATGCGGATGGTCTGGTCTTCGGGAATGGAGTCAACCAGCTCGACCTTGAACAGCTCGCCTTTGTCCTTGAAGACCTGCTTGGTCTGATCGCGAGTCCAGATTTCCTTGGTGAACGGCTGATCGCGCGCAATGATCTCGCGCATCTTCTTTTCGATGGCGGCAAAATCGTCCGGCGTGAACGGCTCGTTGCGGAAGAAGTCGTAATAGAAGCCGTTCTCGATGACCGGGCCAATGGTCACCTGCGTGCCGGGCCACAGCGTTTGCACCGCTTCGGCAAGCACGTGCGCGGCATCGTGCCGGATCAGCTCCAGCGCGCGCGGGTCCTCGCGGTTGATGAATTCGATGGTGCCATCGCGCCCGATTGGGTCGGCGAGATCCATCACTTCGCCGTCGAGCGCCATGGCGACGGTGCGCTTGGCAAGCGAAGGCGAAATGCCTTTGGCGATGTCGAGGCCGGTGGTGCCTTTGGGAAATTCGCGCTTGGCGCCGTCAGGGAAAGTCACCGTGACCTTGTTGGTATCGACGGGCTTGAGATTCGCGATGGAATACGTGAACGAAGACGGCGGGCTTTTATCAGGCATGATCTGCTCCTTTGGCTCACTCCTGCGAACGGGCGCAGGTAAGCGATACGCGTGTATAGCAGCCGAATCGGGCGCTGCAATGATCAGATATGCACGTTTTTCTATGCGGCTGCGGAGGCTTGGATACCCGGAGGCGCTCCATAGAGCGAAACAGGCACTCGATGTGCAGGCATGCGTTTTCATGCAGTTGCATTTAAATAGACGCCTGCTACAAAGCGCGCCATGAAACGCTTTGCGCCTACAGCCCTGATGCTCGGAAATTTTGTGACTGGCGTGAGCGTGCTCGCGCCCGCTGGTATGTTGAGTCAGTTGTCTGATGGACTCGGTGTTACGGTCCGGGAAGCAAGCTTGCTCGTGACGTTCGGCGCGATGGTGTTGTGCATCGGATCGCCATTGACCGCGTGGCTCACCAGCCGGTTCGACCGCAGGCTTTTGCTGGCCGGTACGCTCATGTTCATGTCGGCGGCGCATCTCGCGTCCGCATTTGCTCCGAATTATTCATCGCTTCTTGCCTTCCGCCTGGTGATGCTCGCCGTGGGTGCTTTGTTCACACCGCAGGCTGCAGGTACGGCATCCATGATTGTGCCGCCGGACAGGCGCGGGAGCACCATGTCGTACGTCTTTCTCGGCTGGTCTCTGGCAGCAGCTTTGGGCTTGCCGGCGATCACTTATGTAGCGAGCCATATGAGCTGGCGGGTGACTTATGGCGGTATTGCCGCCGTCGCATTCGTCAGTTCGTTCCTTTTGGCGTGGCGACTGCCGGTTGGGCTCGCAGGCGTGCCGGTGGATATCAAAACCTGGACCGCGCTCGGCCGCAGTCCTCTTGTTTTGGTGTTGCTCCTCATCACCACGTGCCAGATGGCAGGGCAATTTGTGGTCTTTACGTTCGCTGCGCCGTTGATGGCGCGGTTGGCGAACGCAAGTCCCGAAACGATCGCATTGGTATTCCTGACATGGGGCGCGACGGGCTTTGTCGGCAACATGCTCGCGAGCCGGATTGTGGACTCCTGGGGAGCGTGGCGGTCTTCGTTGTTGTTTACATCATCGCTGCTGACTGGCGTCATTGGTTGGGCGATCGGATCGGAAACCATCTCCGCTATCTTTGTTGCGATCGCGTTCTGGGGCTTTGGCTTTGCAGCCACCAATTCCATGCAGCAGGTGCGGTTAGTCGCTGCAGCGCCGCCGCTCGCCAGTGCATCGGTGTCGCTGAATACGTCAGTGCTCTACATCGGTCAGGGCATTGGCTCTGCCATCGGAGGCACGTTTTACGTCCGCGATGCCTTCGCCGCGATGAATTATGCAGCGACAGCTTTCGTTGTCGTCGCCCTTATTCTGATCGTGCTGACGAAGCCGCGTGCGGGAGCGAACTAACTCGAGCCGTCGTTGACGCCGCGCCATCGAGCATAGCGCCACGGCAAATACCATCGCGCGTTGGCGGGCGCGACGGGCGGCACGTTGTCGATGCCGGACGTGCCCCACGGGTGGCAGCGCAGCAAACGCGCCAGCGTCATCCATCCGCCGGCCCATAAGCCGAACCTTGCGATGGCTTCATCGCCATAGACTGAACATGTCGGAAGGTGCCGGCAGTTGTAGCCAACGAGCGGTGAGAGCGTGTAGCGGTAAATCCAGATTAGACCGCGCCCCGCATTCCGTGGCAGGCGATGAAGCGTGTTACCGCAATCGGAACAATGAATCGAATGCTTCATCTTATTTTGGCGGCTTTTCCGGAGTTTGTAGAATCCGTGGACGCTGAATTGGCGGGTTCCTTAGGAGGAACTGGAACCGGGCTGGCTTTCGCGCCACACCTCGCGAATTATTGCACAGCTGAGGCTGCGCCGCAGCAAAAGTGTAATAGACGCTGACCGTTCACAAGGTTACTTTTTGATTACGTCCACGTGACGGATCGTCACGCGGAAAGGGCCGATGCCGTTGCTCAATTGGGCGGGGAAGGAACCAAACTTGCAGCTCGTGAAGTCGCTTACTCTCGGCGGCTGGGCGCGAATTTGCGCCAGCGTCCTTTGTCTTTTGCTAACAGGCCCAGCTATGCTCGGCGCGTCTGCGACGCGCGCCGATGCGAGCCTGGAAGTTCGCAAGCTTCCGATGACCTTCACTTGGCATGAGCCTTCAAACACGTGCGATCGCGATTGCAATGGATGGATCGCTGCGGTCGGCATCATCACATCAGATACGCCGACGAAGTTCGATGAATTTGCCAAGCAGCGGAAGCTGAAGGGCAGCACCGTCGTGCTGGATTCAAGCGGCGGCTCAGTGCTCGATGCGATCACACTCGGGCGACGTTGGCGCGAACTCGGGCTTCGCACCACCGTCGGTACCATTGTAGAGAAGGCCGATGCTGGCACGACCAAGCGCATGCTGAGGTCGGATGCGTATTGCGAGTCGATGTGCGTCTTCCTGCTGCTGTCTGGCAATACGCGCCACGTTCCGGTTGGCGCGCACGTTCGCGTGCATCAGATCTGGATGGGAGATCGCGCCGACGACGCGAAAGCCTCAAGCTATTCCGCCCAGGACCTCATGATCGTCCAGCGCGACGTCGGCCGGCTCGCGAAATACACGTTCGAGATGGGTGGCTCGGGCGATCTGCTATCGCTCGCTTTGAGTGTGCCACCATGGGAGCCGCTGCACGAGCTGTCGGCGACAGAGTTGCGCCTCACCAATCTTGTTACGCCTGAGGCGGTCGCTGAGGTGAAGAGTATCCCTGAAACGAAGAGCGGCGCAGCCGAGGTTGCTTCCAAGCAGATTCAGGATCGGTTTATCGGCGCTGTCGATACGGCAGCCAAGAGTACACAGCTGACCCCAGTATCTACCAAAGCCGCGACGGCCGAGCCGCCCACAGGAGGCGCGGCGCCAGTGAAGGTAGACCGCAACTAGCTGCTTAGTTCTGTGCCGTGGCGAGGTTTTCAGCCGGCTGGCCGGAAGCGGTCTCACCAGAAGCCGTCTCACCAGAACCCTTGGCTTCGATCTGGCCGATGGCATCGACAACTGCTTCGAAGGTCAGCATTGTTGAGGCGTGGCGGGCCTTGTAGTCGCGCACGGGTTCGAGCAGCGCAATGTCGCCCCATTTCCCCTCGGGCGGCGCACCGTTTTCCTTGAGCATCTTTCGCACGGTTTCGCGCAGTTCGCGCAGCTCGGCTGCGTTCGATCCGATCACGTGGCGGGCCATGATGGAGGAGGAGGCCTGTCCCAGGGCGCACGCCTTCACGTCGTGAGCAAAATCGCTCACCACGCCATCTTGCATCTTGAGGTCGACCTTGACGGTGGATCCGCACAGTTTCGAGTGAGCGGTCGCCGAGGCGTCGGGGTCGGAAAGTCGGCCCAGGCGCGGAATATTCCCCGCCAATTCGATGATTTTTTTGTTGTAGATGTCGTTCAGCATGCGATCAAATTCGCTCTTGCATGAGACCCTTGCCGGCCCGCTACCCTTGGCGGTCGGTACCCGGTTCCTATATAGTATCGTGGATGCAGGAATAAACCGCCTGCATTTCAGCAATGCGGGGAAATCGCGGCGATTTTCCCTAATTTTTGGTGCCATTCCGCAAGGTAAGGCGTCCAGCAGCAGGTTGGGCTGCGGCGGCTGACCGGTGACACTCCGGCCCTCCGTAAGGGTTATTGCGGCACGAGGGACGGTCGAACGGAGACGATATGGACGCGATTATCAAGCCTATCCGCACTGCCAAGCCTGCGGAAAAGTCCGAAATTCCTGCTTCCGATTACATGGCTCCGGCCATCCGGCCCGATCTGGTCCGCCCATCGCGCGATGAGGCTGAGCAGGCCGTGAAGACGTTACTCGGCTACATTGGAGAGGATACCTCCCGTGAGGGCCTGCTCGATACGCCGCGGCGCGTGGTAGAAGCTTATGACGAGCTGTTCCAGGGTTACGCACTTTGCGCAGCCGAGGTTCTCAATCGCACGTTCGGCGAGACGGCGGGTTATGACGATTTTGTCTTGATCCGCGACATCAATTTCCACTCGCACTGCGAGCATCACATGATGCCGTTCTACGGCAAGGCGCACATCGCCTACGCGCCGGTGGACCGGGTTGTGGGCCTTTCCAAGCTTGCGCGTCTGGTCGACATCTTCGCGCATCGTCTGCAGACCCAGGAGCACCTGACGGCGCAGGTCGCCGGTGCAATCAATGCCATCCTCAAGCCGCGCGGTGTCGCAGTGGTGATGGAAGCCGAGCACACCTGCATGTCGGTGCGTGGTATTGGCAAGGAAGGTGCAAAGACCCTGACGTCTCGCTTCACGGGGGTGTTCCAGGACAACCCGGAAGAGCAGGCGCGTTTCCTTAATATGGTGCGTGGGGTTTAACGCCAGCGGCGTCTCATTCTCACAACTGCCGATTGTTGAAGCATCGGTCGCTTGTGAGGATATAGAGGCAAGCTCGTGCGACAGAAAAATCTTTCGGAAGTTTTCCCGTGACTGAAGCACCTTCATCTCAAACCGGTCTCGACGACATCGAAGAGGGGTTGACGTTCCAGCCTAAATTCGATGCGGCTGGTCTTGTGACCTGTGTCGCCACCGATGCAGCCTCAGGCGATGTGCTGATGGTTGCGCACATGAACGACGAAGCGCTGCGTAAAACCGTCGAGACGGGGCAGGCCTGGTATTACAGCCGGTCGCGCAAGGCGCTATGGCGCAAGGGTGAAAGCTCCGGTCACGTTCAGCGTGTCGTCGAGATGCGAATGGATTGCGACCAGGACGCGGTGTGGATTCGGGTCGAGCAGACCGGCGGCGGCGCCTGCCACACCGGCAGACGCTCGTGCTTCTATCGCGCTGTGACCAACGACGCGGGCTCGGCAAAGCTCGTATTCGTGGACGCTGACAGGATGTTTGATCCGTCGAAGGTGTATCGCTGAAACGGTCCTAGTGTCCTGAATCCGAAGTTCGCCTCATACTGCGGCGCACCTCGTAGCGAACTTCGGATTCGAACGGACACTAGCAACTATAATACTAGTGTGGTTCAGGTTCAGAAGTTCGCTTAAAGAACTCGCCGAGAGAATAAAGCGAACTTCTGAACCACCACACTAGGAGCCTCAATCATTATTGAGGTTCTCCGGAATGATCAGCGGCACGAAGCCGAACACGCCCGCACTGTCCGGATCGACGAGCACACGAATGGCGTGGACATCGCCATCTCCATAAACCATCAGGCGCAGCACATTTGGTATCGGTTTGCCGCGGCTGTTCCTGAGCGGCGTCAGCTCGATGAAGTGTTCGTCGCCATTGATCACGAGCACGGGCTTGCCGAAATCCTTCGCGCCGGCCTCGATCGCATCGAGCACATGCGTGAAGCCGGATTGACGCGGCATCGCACCGTTCGGAAAGCGCGCTTGGTCGAATTCAGCCTGCATGAAGATTACGGCTGCTTTTGCATTGCTTTCCTTTGCTTTCGCAAAGCCCGCCCGAATCCACGCGACATTCGCCTTGTCGCGCGGGAAGAACTCCTTCGCGGCCTCGGGATCTTCAGCCTCAAATCCGTTGTTCGAGCCGACGACATGCACGCTAATGAATTGCACGCCGTTCTTTGCAAAACGTGCGTTTTCCACGAAGGTCGAATACTCCGGCATGACCTGCGCCTGACTCTCGAGATCGATTGGCGTTTTGCCGAGTGACTTGTTCGGGGTGGCGAAGAACATCTCGCGCAGCTTTGCCAGCCGCTCGCGCGGATCAAAGCCGCCTGCTGCCTTGCGATGACAATCGGTCCATTCATTGTCCCCAATCGTGTAGACCAGCGCGCCAGCGAACATCTGAATCTGGTCGTAGGATTTCTCCAGGACCTCGTCGCTGCAGGGGACGCCACCGGATTTGATGTCGCCCATGTGCAACGTGAACGCCGGCTTCATGGCGTTGATGGTGGCGATCAAACGGTCGAACTTCACGTAGTCGCCGGGAACGTTGTACGGCATGTCGCCAAGCGCCACGAACGAGAATGCATTGTCGCCGCCGACGGTCTCTGCGGCTGTTGCGAGGAATGGCGAGATCAGAAGCGCGGCCGCAGGCATTGATAATGCAAGGCGGCGAAGGGCGCGTATCATGCGAAATTGTCCTTGAGTATGTCAGGCTCAAGGCCGGTATGCGGGTAAACGGAATGACTCGATGGTGACGTCGATAATGTCCTGAAGACTGATGCTAAGTCATCAACTGTTGCAGAGCAAAAACAACGAGCGCTGTCGCAAATCGTTCATACGCCGCGTATAGTGCATGGCGCGCAGGCCCGACCATGCTGAATTTTCCATACGATGGAGCTGGAGCAATGAAGGTTTTCCGCGCGCTTTTGGCGGCGATGGTGCTGTCGATTTTTGCCCCGTGGCATGCCGCTCAGGCCGCCGACGTGATTTGCTATAATTGCCCGCCCGAGTGGGCCGATTGGGCGACCATGCTCAAATCGATCAAGACCGATCTCGGCTACGACATTCCGCACGACAATAAGAATTCCGGTCAAGCTCTTGCGCAGATTCTCGCTGAGAAGGCCAATCCGGTTGGTGACATCGGCTATTTTGGCGTGACCTTCGGCATGAAGGCGAAGACGCAAGGTGCGCTGGAGCCTTACAAGCCCGCGCACTGGGATCAGGTCGACGCAGGCCTGAAAGACCCGGATGGCTACTGGACCACGATCCATTCCGGCACGCTCGGCTTGTTCGTCAACAAAGACGCGCTCGGCGGCAAGCCGGTGCCGGCCTGCTGGAAGGACCTGCTGAAGCCTGGGTATAAGGGGATGGTCGGTTATCTTGACCCGTCGTCGGCTGCGGTCGGTTATGTCGGTGCGGTAGCGGTCAACCTAGCGCTCGGTGGTTCAGCGCAGGACTTCAACCCGGGTCTGAACTTCTTCAAGGAATTGCAGAAGAACCAGCCAATCGTGCCGAAGCAAACGTCCTACGCCCGTGTTGTTTCTGGCGAAATGCCGATCCTGTTCGACTATGACTTCAACGCCTACCGTGCGAAGTATACCGAGAAGGGCAATTTTGAGTTCGTCATTCCATGCGAAGGTTCGGTCGTGTTTCCCTATGTCGTGGGCCTCGTTAAAAATGCGCCCGATAAGGAGAAGGCCAAGAAAGTGATGGACTATCTCTTGTCCGACAAGGGACAGGCAATCTGGACCAACGCCTACCTGCGTCCGGCGCGCAAAATCGAGCTCCCGGAAGCGGTCAAGTCCAAGTTCCTGCCCGACAGCGACTACGCACGGGCCAAGAGCGTCGACTGGAGCGTGATGGAAAGCGTGCAGAAAGCCTTCACTGACCGCTATCTCGCTGAAGTCCACTGAGGCAATATGGCGCCCTGATTAAGGGCGTCATTTCTCCATGTCGCATCGGTCCTTCGTTTGGCTGTGTTTGCTGCCGCTTGCCGTGGTGATGACGGCGTTTTTTCTGTTGCCGACGGCGCGGCTGGTGGTGACAGGGGCGGAGGGACCGCGCGGCTTTGCCGAATACTTCACTATTGTGACGGAGCCGCGCTATCGCGCGACGCTGATTAACACGGTGCTGCTGTCCGCGGCGACGACCATTCTCACGCTTGTGATTTCCACCATCGCCGGCCTGTTTCTTCAGCGCCACCGCTTTCCCGGTCGTGCGATCCTGATCGCCATGCTTACATTCCCTCTCGCGTTTCCCGGCGTTGTGGTCGGTTTCATGATCATCCTGCTCGCAGGACGGCAGGGCTTGATCGGCGATCTGTCGAACCGTTTGACCGGAGACAAGATCGTCTTTGCATATTCGATCTATGGCTTGCTGCTTGGCTATCTGTACTTCTCGGTCCCGCGCGTCATTCTCACCATTATGGCTGCCGTGCAGAAGCTCGACGTCGGGCTGGAGGAAGCCGCGCGGTCGCTCGGGGCGGGTCCGTGGGCGGTGCAGCGTGATGTGGTGTTGCCTGCGCTCGCGCCGGCGTTCGTCGCCTCCGGTGCGATTGCATTTGCCACGGCAATGGGGGCGTTCGGCACAGCCTTCACGCTCGCAACCAACATCGATGTGCTGCCAATGCTGATCTATACCGAATTCACGCTGGCGGCGAACCTTGCAACAGCGGCGTCGCTGTCTGTGGGGCTCGGAATTATTGCCTGGGCGATGCTGGCGGTTGCCCGCTCGTTTACCGGCGGCACCGTAGCCGCGGCTGGATGACACCATGCGTGATCGCGTGATCTTCGCTGGACAACTGATCTTCACGCTGCTCGTCGCTGCGTTTCTCGTCGTCCCCGCGATCTTGTCGATTTCAGCGGGGGTCACGGTCAATTATTTTCGTGGCCTTCAGTCCGGCGTGACCTTGCAATGGGTTGTGCAAGTCTGGGAGCTTTATGCCGGAACGATCTTACTGTCGTTCATTGTCGCTTTTGCCACGCTCGCGGCGACGCTGGCGGTGGGAGTTCCGGCAGCTTATGCGCTGCACGTGCGTGGTGGCCGGCTGTCGCGCGTCATCGAGGAAATCATCACTCTGCCGTTGGCCATTCCCGGTCTTGCCATCGCTCTCGCTCTGCTCCTGACCTACGGAGGGTTTGGAAGTTTTCGCCGCTCCTGGCTGTTTATCCTTGTCGGCCATGTCGTGTTCACACTGCCGTTCATGGTGCGCTCGGTGATGGCGGTCTTCGCCACGATTGACATCAAGACATTGGACGAGGGGGCGGCTTCACTGGGGGCGTCTCCGTGGCGGCGCTTTCGTGACGTGATCGTGCCTAATGCTATGCCGGGCATCCTCGCGGGATCGCTGATGGTGGTCACGCTCTCACTCGGTGAGTTCAATCTCACGTGGATGTTGCACACGCCGCTCACCAAGACGCTGCCGGTCGGGCTTGCGGATAGTTATGCCTCGATGCGGTTGGAGGTTGCTTCAGCCTACACGTTGATCTTCTTTGTGATGATCGTTCCGCTCCTGGTGGCGATGCAGATGTTGGCCGATGAAGGGCGGAAGACATGAATGCGGTGCAAGGCCGCGGCGTGGCGGTCCGGATCGAAAGCTGCGGCAAGACGTTCGCGGATGGCACACGTGCGCTCGAACCGGCCACGCTCGATATCGCGCGGGGTGAAACGCTGGTGCTGCTCGGTCCATCCGGGTGTGGCAAGACGACGATGTTGCGGATCATTGCCGGCCTTGAAGTGCCGGATGCTGGCGGGTGCGTGCAATTCGATGGCAAGGACATGACGCCGGTGCCGATCGAGCAGCGCAATGTCGGCATGGTCTTTCAGTCCTATGCTCTGTTTCCGAACATGACCGTGTCCGACAACATCGGATACGGCCTGAAAATTCGAGGTGTCGGCAAAGCGGAACGCGTCCGCCGCGTCGGCGAGCTGGTTGAACTTACCAATATCGGTGGGCTGGAAGATCGCCGCATCGATCAGCTCTCCGGTGGCCAGCGCCAGCGCGTGGCGTTGGCCCGCGCTGTGGCCATCCGTCCTGGCATCTTGCTCCTCGATGAGCCGCTGACCGCGCTCGACGCAGCGCTGCGCGACCGTCTGCGCGCTGAACTTAACCGCATGCTGCGCGCGCTTGGTATCACGACTATTTATGTCACCCATGATCAGGCCGAAGCCATGGAGCTTGGTGACCGGATCGTCGTGATGCGTAAGGGCGCCATCGCCCAGATCGGCACGCCGCGCGATATCTATTTTGCACCACAGAGCCGTTTCGTCGCCGAGTTCATTGGTGCCGCGAACATCATCGAAGCCCCCCTCGTGAATGGCCATTTTGTTTTGCCCGGCGGTAGGCTGGCGATCGGCGGTGGCGACAATCTGGCGAGCGCGGTTGCCATGATCCGGCCAGAGACAATTCAGATTATCCATGCTGAGGGCGCACCGCTCGCAGGAATCATTGACAGCGTCAGCTTCACGGGGGATCGGCAGCGCATCGTCGTCAGGGATGTTTCGGAGAAATTGCTGACCATTGACGCTCCGAATACGATCAGGGCCAAAGCAGGGGAGCGCATCGGGTTATCGATCGCTCAGGATGCCATACGTCTTCTGCCGCTAGTGGAGTAGATTTGACATTCGCTACCCACCTTGCAGCGAGTTCAGGAAGCGAATGTCAAATCCAAAACTCCACTAGAAACTTATATTTGCTAGTGGTCCTTTGATTCTAACATTCGCAGGAGGTGCCTGCTGAAACGGAATGCGAATGTTAGAATCGGACCACTAGACAGTTGAGAAGTTGAGTTCAGATGCCGAAAAAGCCAGTTCTGATTGCGCAGATTTCCGATCTGCATATCAAATCGCCAGGCGATCTCGCTTACGGACGGGTCGATACAGCCAAGGCGTTTGAGCGCTGTGTCGTTGCGCTGAACGCGTTAAATCCGAAGCCGGATCTTGTTGTGATATCCGGCGATCTGGTCGATACACCTACGGTGAGTGAGTACGATCATCTCAAGCGCCTTCTCACTTTGCTTGAATTGCCGTTTGTGAGCATTCCCGGAAATCATGACTCGCGCGAGATGATGCGGGATGCATTTTCTGAACAGACATACGCATTCTCTTCCGGGGCGCTTAATCAGTTTACTCACATCGGTGGGCTCGATCTCGTGTTGCTGGATTCCAGCGTTCCAGGCAAACCCCACGGTGAGCTCGAAGCACGCACCTTGCAGTGGCTTTCTGAGACGTTGGCTTTGTCGCAAGAACGACCCGCGCTGCTGTTTCTGCATCATCCGCCGTTTACTGCCGGCATCTGGCACATGGACAGGCAAAATCTTCTGAATGCGCGCGAATTGGAATCGATTGTTCGGCAGCATCCCCGCGTGCAGCTTGTTGCCACGGGGCACGTCCACCGTACGGCATTCACGATGTTTGGCGGCACTATTGCTACGATTTGTCCGGCGCCGAACCATGCGGTTGATCTCGATCTGGGCGAACTTGGTGAGCCATCATTCAGGGTCGAACCGCCGGCCTTTCATCTGCATGCGTGGTTTCCCGGCGACAGCTTTGGCCGTGTCGTCACGCATACTGTTCCGATCGGTGAATTCGACGGCCCACATCCATTTTTCGGACCGGATGGGAAGTTGCTTTAGACGCGCGTCAACTAACGTCCCTTACACGCCAGCTAGTGGAGTGGATTTGACATTCGCTACCCACCCGGCCACGAGTTCGTCAAGCGAATGTCAAATCCAAAACTCCACTAGAAGCTCATATTTGCTAGTGGTCCTTTGATTTTAACATTCGCAGGAGGTGCCTGCCGAGACGGGATGCGAATGTTAGAATCGGGCCACTAGCGCATCGCGGATCAGTTTCTTCACGATCTTGCCGTTGGCATTACGCGGCAGTGGATCAGCGCTCAGCGTGATCGTCTCTGGCACTTTGTAGTCGGAGAGGCGCTCGGCGCACCAGGCGCGCAACGTCGGCGGGTCGGTGTCCACGCGCGTGACGACGACGGCATGGACGCGTTCGCCGAGCACGGGGCAGGGCTGCGCGACGACCGCGCTTTCCACTACAGCAGGATGACTCGCGAGGACCGATTCCACTTCGGCGGAAAATATCTTCAAGCCACCCCGGTTGATCATATCTTTCTGACGGTCGAGGACGCGAACGAAGTTGTTTTCGTCGATCGATCCGAGATCGCCGGAATGCCAATAGCCACCGGTGAAGCTTTCCGCTGTCGCGCGCGGATTGTTCCAATAGCCCTTGATGACTGAACCACTTTGGATCCAGATCTCGCCAACTTCGCCGCGCGGTAGCTCTCGGCCATCAGGATCCATGATGACAATATGAACGCCGGGGCAGGGCAAGCCCACGCTGTCAATATGGCTTGCTGTGAGCGTTGGCGGCATGGCGGTCGAAGGAGAGGTGGTTTCTGTCGAGCCGTAGACGTTGATGAGCTGCAACCCAGGAATTTTCTTCGCCAGCCTTTCGATGGTCGCTACCGGCATCGGTGCTCCGCCGAAACCACCGATTCGCCACGACGAAAGATTGTAGGAATCAAAATCACTCTGCAGCAAACACAGGTTGTACATGGCCGGGACCATGACGGACTGGGTTGCACGCTCGCGCGAGAGAACCTTCAGATATTCCCCAGCCTTGAAATCCGGAATGACGATCAGCGCTCCGGCACACCGTGCCATGGTGGTCACGTTCGCGACCACACCAGTGACGTGAGATAGCGGAACTGCCGCGATCGAACGATCTTTCTCGGTGAGCGACATGAACGCTTCGTAGATCATCGAGGAATGAATGATGTTGCAATGGGACAGCATCGCGCCCTTCGGACGCCCGGTGGTGCCGGACGTGTAAAGGATCATCGCTGTATCTTCCTCGCTGACCTTGGCAGGTGTTTGCGCGGGCTCGGTTGCGATCAGGTCCTGAAAATGTAGCGAGCCCGCCGGCGCTCCCATCGAAACACGATGGAGCAACTCCGGCGCGTCGCCAGGATCCGGAATGCGATCGGCCATATAGTCTTCGTGAATAATAAGTTTGGCACCACAATCGGTCAGCACATAGGCGATCTCCGGCTTCTGTTGTCGTGTGCTCAGCATGACCGTGATCAGGCCGAGATGCGCCGCGCCGAACATGGTCAGCACGAATTCCAGGCGATTTCCCAGCAGCAGCGCGACACGATCGCCAGGCTGCAATCCCACTTCCTTGAAACCGGTGGCCAGTTGTGCGGACGCATGCACCACCTCGCGCCATGTCATGCGCTGGTCACCGCAGATCAGCGCCTCGCCATTGGGATTGCGTGCGGCGGCATCGGCGATCATCGTCCAAAGGTCGGATGGTCTGCTCTCGAACAGGGGGACGACACGATCACCGAAGCGCGTTTCGAGGCGCATGGGAGGAATAGGATATTGCGACCAGTCCATCGTGTTTCCTCCCTGATCTCAAATGTCAGGTTGTGAGATTGGCACCTCGTTCGATAACAAATTCGGCATCGAACAGGGTGCGGGAATGATTCAAATCGGATTGTGACATCAAGACAGTTAAGCCTTTTCCCTTGAGCGATGCCAAAACTTCCGAAATGCGTTCCGACAGGGCAGGTGCGATGCCCTCGAATGGCTCGTCAAGCAGAAGGCATCGGGTGCCAATGCCGAGCGCCCGGCCCAGCGCGACGAGTTTCTGCTGTCCGCCGCTAAGCAGCAATGCCTTTCGATCACGCATGATGGTGAGCTCACCGATCACATCGTAGACGAACTCGAGCCTGGCTTTTCGGTCGATCTCCTTCGAGACCCACAGCGGCAACAGGATATTCTCCTCCACGGTCAACTGCGGAACAAGCCCACGGTCTTCAGGCATATAGCCGATCCCTAAGCCTGCACGGGCATGTCGTGGAAGGGCAGAGAGATCTTCGCCGTTGAACCGGATAGTCCCTTGGCGCGGCGAGAGGTGCCCCATGATCGATCGCATCAGCGTGGTTTTGCCCGCGCCGTTGCGGCCAACCAGACTGACCATCTTGCCCTCCGGGAGCCGCATGCTGAACCCACGCAATGCCGGCATGGACTGGATCTCAACCGCGAGATTGTCGACTTCCATGAGAGGGCGAGTCATCGCGCGCCTCCCGTCACGTAACGGCGAACTTCCGCGTCTTTCAGCACTTGGTCCGGGATGCCGTCCGCAAGGATGCGTCCATTATAAAAGGCGACGACACGGTCGGCATATTTGCTGACGATGTCCATGTCGTGTTCCACGAAGACAATGGTGGCTGCGCCGCCAGAGACAGCGTGGATGACTCGGTCCATGGTCGAAAACTTTTCTTCCGCCGAAACGCCTGATGTCGGCTCGTCGAGCAGCAGCAGCTTGGGGCGTCGTGCCAGGGCCATGGCGATGTCCACCAGCTTTCGGACGCCACCGGCCAATTCGGAGACTGGGCGATCAGCATGAGCGGCGAGGCCGAAGCAATCAAGAAGCGTCAACGCTTGGTCGTGATAGCCGTTTGCTTCGGCGGGCGCTATTCCGGAAAGCCGGCCGCCCCCCGCGCTTGACACCGCGACCGTCAGGTTCTCCGCCGCGGTGAGTTCGATGAACAACTGCGGGATCTGGAATGATCGAGAGATGCCAAGTTTCGCGACATCACGCGGTGAGCGTTTGCCGATAGGCGAGCCGTCAAGATCGATCTGTCCATTGTCGGGCTTGGTATAGCCCGTCACCATGTTCACGAACGTGGTCTTGCCCGCACCGTTTGCGCCGATCAAGCTCACCTTCTGTCCTGCCGGAATATCAATATTGATGTTGTCGGCAGCGACGACGGCGCCAAAGCGCTTTTCCAGTCCGCGCACGGAAAGAACAGGCGTTGTCATGTCGCCGATCCTTTCTCAACAGCCACCTGGCTCGGCGGTGGTTCACTCGGCCTGCGCTTGGCGCTTGTCCAGAGCGAACCGATGCCGCGCGGCAGGAACAGGATCACAGCCAGGAGGAACAAGCCGAGCACAAGTTGCCACGTATTCGGCAGATACAAATTGGAAAATGAGCGCACGAGTTCAAGCGCAAGGGACGCAACGAACACGGCGGCGACGCTTTGACTTCCGGCGAGGATCGCAATGAACACGAACTCGCCCGATGTCGTCCAGTAGGCGAATTGTGGATCAATGTGACGTTGCGCCATCAGGGTGAGCGCGCCGCTGGCACCTGCAAAGATTGCGGCAATGACGAAGTTGATCGTCACGATACGATTGGCCGATGTCCCGAGATACTCGACCCGCAGATTGTTCTCCCGAACGGCGAGGCTCATGAGGCCGAGTTGTGAACGGAAGAATATGGTTGCCGCAATGCCTGCGAGACCGGTGGTCACAATAGACACCGCGTAGAGCATAAAGTCCGCATCGCGCGGATCATTAAAAGCCGTGCCGAACAACGTGGGACGCCCGACGTTGAAGCCATCCGATCCACCGAGGATAGTGGTTTTAACCAACGCACCATAGAGCACCATGGACAGCGCGAGCGTCAGCATGCCGAAAAAGATCCCGGTATAACGCGCGATCAGCGGACCAATGATCAGTCCGAGCAGGCCACCGCACACGGCACCGATCAAGATCTGTAAGACTGCATCCGTGAGGCTCCAGGAATGCGCGAGCAGGGCCACACCATAGCCGCCGGCGGCGAAAAACAATCCTTGACCAAAGGAGACGTTTCCGGTGCGCGCAAGCACGACGATGCCAAGCGCGATCAACGCATTCGACGCTGCCACGGTGGCAAGTGACAATGTCCATGCCGGAATGACACGGCCGAACAACACTGCCGCGATGATAAGGCAAACCAGGCTGAAAAGGTAAGTGTTGCGCGTCATCAGATCCGCCTCGCGGTTTCACGACGGAATAAACCCTCAGGCTTGAACATGAGGACCGCGGCCATAATCAGATAGATCATAAACAGTTCTGCTTGCGGCAGCAGGTGAACCGACGCGGCTCTGGCCATGCCTACGAGAATGGCGCCGACAGCAGCGCCTTCGACGCTGCCAAGGCCGCCGATGACGACGATGGCGAAGCTGAGAATGATGACCTCGGAACTGAGACCGGGTTGGACCGAGATTTTGGGTGCGGTGAGGGCGCCGGCCAGCGCTGCAAGCAGGACACCGACCGCGAATGCGATGGCGTAGACGCGATTGATCCGCACGCCCATGCTGGCGCTCATCTCCGCATTATGGATGACGGCGGATACGATCTTGCCAGTGACGGTGCGGTTGAGGCCGAACCAAACTGCGAGGCCGATTGCGATCGACATCGGGATCAGTGCCAGGTCGTAGCCGACATAAAATAGTCCGGCGAATTCGATGTTACCGAACAGTTCGTAAGGCTGATTGGCATAGATTGGATTGACGCCCCAGATCAGTTTGGTGATGTCTTCCAGCATCAGGAAGACAGCATAGGTCACCAGTAACAGGACCACTTCATCGCGCCCGTAAAACATCTTGAGCAGGCTACGCTCGAGCAGCAGTCCGATCAGCGCCGCGATGATGGCAACCGAGACCAGCATCACGACAAAGCCAATGGCTGGTGGGAGGCCGCGCGCGGCGACGAACGTGACCGCAGTTGCGGCAAGATAAGCCCCGAGCGCATAAAAGCTGCCGTGAGCGATGTTGAGGATTTTCAGCACGCCGAAGACGAGCGTCAGCCCCAGCGCTACAATGAAAAGCCATGATGCCTGGATGAGGCCATCAAGAATGATTGTCAGAAAGAAATTCATCGGTTTCTTAAAGGCGGTTGTCGAGGGACATGACTGCGGCCCATGGCGGCAAACCGGTTGGGCGGACAAAGCTCGGGACAGTTATGCGGTGCAACGAAAACATCGCACCGCATGACCGTCAGGGGATAAGCCGGTTTAGTTGCACTTCGCTCCAGCCATCCCGCCCTTGATCCAGTCCACCGATTTGACACCCGGGGGCGGGTTCACGCACTCCGCTGGAAAAAGCTGGATATCGATCAGTTCGACCCGCTTCTTCGCCGGATCATACTTCGTGCGGCTAATGGCGATCGGCTGGATCGCCTGGTGACCGTCGCCATTCTTCATCTGAATCAGGCCGCCGGGGCTTTGCCATTCCGAACCGGTCAGTGCCGTAATGATCTCGTCGGTGGTCGGCTTCTTGCCGCCGTTTTTCTCCATCGCCTTTTCGATTGCGTTCTTCAATCCGAGGATTGATTGCGTGATGCGATAGGCGGCCTGTACTGGGTAAACCCCGTTCACCTTCTCGTAGCCCTGGAAGAACCAGTCGTTGAGGGGAGATTTTTGCGACATCAATCCATACGCACCGCGGGCACCAATGATCACGCCGTCCGGCATCTTTTCGCCCAGCGGTGGGAGGACATGGTCGGCTGCGCTCAACACAAGCTGGCTGCGCTTTGAAAGCCCACGTGGCACGGATTGCAGCAGAAATGCCTGCAGGTCGCCGCCCCAGAGGCTGGAATACACAACATCTGAGCCTGCGCCGACAAGGGCCGAGATTTCCGTGCCGTATTGGCCCGCGCCGAACTTCGGCAACAGGTCGGCGTTGAGTTTGGCATCGGGATAAAGCTGCGCCGCGGCTGCGATGAAGTCGGCCCGGCTGTCCTGCCCCCAGGCATAGTCCTGGTTGATCGCCGAGAAGGCGCCCATCTTGATATTGCGCGATTTCATGTAGCGAATAAGGGCGACGTTATCCATCGTGGCATGCGCCGCCGTGCGAAACACGTAGTTGTATTTTGCTTCTTCGAAGATGCGCGGCGTGCCGCAATCGAACAGCAACAGCAACTTTTTGAGTTCTTCGGCAATGGGAGCAACGGCGAGACAATCGCCGGAGCCGATGTAGCCGATCACGGCGTCGACATTGTCGCGCTGATAGAGATTGCGCAGCTCCTGGACCTGTTTGGTTGCTCCGCCGTTTTCATCGATCACGACTGGCTCGATCTTCATGCCGCCGAAGCCAACTTTCTGATAGGGCGCGGGTGCGGCGCCTTTATTCAGTTCGTCGATCACAAACTGCGCGCCTTTGCTGGCCGGTACGCCGAAGCTTTCCGCGGCTGGACCTGACAGAAATGTGACGATGCCGAGCTTGAAAGTGTCCTGGGCTGGCGAAGGGGTTGCAAATGCAAGCATTGCGCCAGAGCACGTGGCGAGCAGCGCAAGTGAGCGCTTGAGACGCGAAAGGTAATCCATTGTGTCCTCCCAAATGGCTGGTCTTGCCAGCTTTTTTTCCCGCGTCCGTTTGCCGGACGTCTTGGAATCGGAAGCTTAGGCGGGGTTTTGGGGGCCGTCTACGGAGCCATCGCCAATCCGTTGCAAAGGACGAAAAGCCGCAGATGCTGCATCCGCTCACTCAAACTAAAAATGGGGTGGTGTGCTGACACCGGAACGATATATTTGATTAACGGGGCTGTGCATTAACTACCCGACCAACCCACCGGTTTGCTGCGGGTCGATTCCTTTCCGGGCGATCTTCGGCGCCAGAGCATTCCCCCTCAGTCTAAAGGTACAAGGCACATGATCATTCGTTCGCTTTTCGCAGCACTTTCGCTGGTCGCTACGGCCGGCGTCGCTCATGCTCAGGACGTCGCAGCCGGCGAGAAATCGTTCGCCAAGTGCCGCGCCTGTCATCAGATCGGGGAAACTGCCAAGAATGCTGTTGGGCCCAATCTCAACGGGCTGATCGGCCGTCATTCCGGCTCGGTGGAAGGCTACAACTATTCCGAAGCCAACAAGAAGTCCGGGATCACCTGGGATGACGCGACTTTCGCTGAGTACATTAAGGATCCCAAGGCAAAGATCCCGGGTACAAAAATGGCTTTTGCGGGCATCAAGAACGAGCGGGAGATCAAGGATCTCACCGCGTTCCTCAAGCAATTCGACAAGGACGGCAAGAAGAAGTAATCCGGCAGCCCCATTGCCGTTATCGAAATCCATAAAAAGGCGGGCGGAATTCTCCGCCCGCCTTTGTTTTAAGCAATCTGTTCTGCTTGACTACGGTTTGAAGACGAAGTCTGGGCCGATCGCCACGTCCGCCGGGATGGGCGGCAGATCAGAGAAGAGCTGCGGATGATCCTTCATGACTTTCAGGATCGGCTTCGGATCGATGTGCTTGTTCACGTCGAAGGTTGATTTCAGCATGCCTAGGCGTGCCAGCCGATCTTCCGCGCTCCAGAGTGCGCGATAGTTGTTGGCCGAAAGACGGCGATCAGCCTGCTGGATATTGAATTCCATGGCCGCTTCCGCGATGTCCTGCTTAAGGCCGGGGATCCAGCGAGTTGCGACCTGTGCAGCTTGCTTCGGATTCTTGCGCATCCACTGATCGGCTTCAGAGACTGCAGCAAGGAATTTGGCTGCTGTGTCGGGGTTCTTTTCAACCCATGAGCGCAACGCCACGTTAAATCCGAGATAGGAAATCACCTCGCCACCGCGCACGACTTCAAAGGCGCCCGGCACGTCCTTCTGCGCGACAATCGGCCATGGATCCCAGCCCGCGAAGGCGTCGATACCCTTGGCGAGCAGCGCAACCGTCATGTCCGGCGGCGGCGTGTTGACCAGCGTGACATCCTCCGGCTTCAGTCCGGCTTTCTCGAGGGTTGCCAGAATGTAAAGGTGGTTGATCGTGCCGAAGGACGCCGCGATCTTCTTGCCCTTAAGGCTCTTGGTGTCGCCCTTGACGATCCCCGAACCTTCGCGGGCGATGATAGCCATCGTTGCGTCCGAACCCGCCTTGGTTGCGTTGCCGCTGTAGTTGCCGAGCGCGACGAGATCCATACCGCGCAAAACGGCGCCGATCATCGGCACACCGACCTGAACGATTTCGCTCTCACCAGCCTGAAGGGCATTGAGCGAGTCGACGCCCGTGGCGTAGGGGCGGGCGATATCGACATCAAGGCCGTACTTTTCAAAGAAGCCACGCTCCAGCGCGATCGGCAGCCCGATCTGGTCGATGCTACTGACCATACCGGCCTTCACTTTGATCAGGTTCTGCGCCTGGACCGGCATACATGCCAGTGCCAGGGCCGCACCCAACAATAAAATTCGTTTCATTATCATCCTCCCGTTTTAATTGGTCCAACGCTCGTCACCCAGTACGGCCTTGCAACTGAAGTGAGGTCCGTTCGTTTGACGCCGCGAAGTTCTATTGAGTGGTCATCAGCACCGGAGACCCGCCCAAATTTCTGGAATGCAAGAACGTGAAAGCGCTCCGGTGTGAAGGGCAGCTCGATCTGCACATTCACCTTTTCTGATGTGCCAGCGAGCTCCGGCGAGATTTTTCCTGGAGCTGCGAGTGTCAGCCAGACCTGGAATCCAGCCCACGCTGCGATGACACCGAGAACGAAGCGGCCCTTGCTCGAACGCAGGATTGCTGACAGCAGGCTCATGCGGCGCGCACCATTTGCAGCACCTGCGCAGACAAGCGCTTGAAGGTGTCATCCTCGATCAGATCATCCCACACACGCGGACGAGGCAGGTCGACCTTGACTTGGTCGAGCACACGGCCCTTCGACAGCACGACCACGCGGTTGGCAAGAAACACAGCTTCCGGCACGTCGTGGGTAATGAAGATGACCGTCGGCTTGCGCTCCTGCCAGATGCGGGTGAGCTCTTCCTGAAGCGTCATACGGGTTTGCGCATCGACGCTGGCGAAGGGCTCATCCATCAGCAGCACCGCCGGGTTGTTGGCGAGAGCGCGAACCACGCCGACGCGTTGTTGCATACCGCCCGACAATTCGTTCGGATAGCGGTTAGCCGCATGGGAAAGACCGGCGAGGGCCAGATATTCATGCGCGATCTTGTCGCGTTCGGCTTTCGGAACGCCGCGCATCTTCGGACCGAAGCCGACGTTATCGAGCACGGTTTTCCATGGAAACAGCGCGAACGACTGAAACACGACACCGCGTTCAGGCCCGGGACCATTGACCGGCTTGCCGTCGAGCAGGATTTCACCACCCGAGTAGGGAATGAAGCCTGCGATCATATTGAGGATCGTCGTCTTGCCGCATCCGGACGGCCCGACCACGGAAATGAATTCGCCTTGCTCGACTTCGAGCGAGACGTCGTGAACCGCGGTTACGTGCGACCCAGCATAAGGATCGAAGTAGGTTTTCTGGAGATTGCGGATCGAGAGTGTTTTCATGATGTCACCAGCCCCCAACGCTGGCCGGTCGCGCGCTCGATCGGCGCGAGGATCCAGGCGTCTACGATGTACCAAAGCAGTCCAAGAATGATCATGCCGAGCAGGATCTCCACGGTCGAACCCGCACGCCGTGCGTCGAACATCATGAAGCCGATGCCACTGGTGCCGACGATCATCTCCACCGCGATCAGCGCACGCCAGCCGTAGCCAAGGCCGTTGCGCAGTCCGGTAATGATATTGGGCAGCGCGCCCGGCAGCGTCACTTCAAAGAGGACGCGTGCGCGTGAAGCGCCGAGGCTGCGTGCGGCGCGGGCGAGGTCACGATGCACCGACTCAACGCCAAGCACTGTGTTGAGCACCACCGGAAACAACACAGTGTAGACGATGACGAACGTCATCGTGGTCAAGCCGAAGCCGAACCAGATCAGCAGGATCGGAAGCCATGCAATGTCGCCGATGGCCTGGAAGAACAGCAGCACCGGCCAGCAGATGCGATGTGCGGCCTTGTTGGTGCCGATCAAAATACCAAGCGGAATGCCGAGCGCCATGCCGACCGCGGCACCTGCGAACAGCCGGACGAGGCTGTCCTGCAAATAATCTGGCAGGATACCTTTGTAGGTCAGCGTGATGAAGGACTTCACGACCTCGACAGGGCCCGGGAAAAAGGCGCGTGGAAACAGTCCGGACTCGGCAACTGCGGTCCACAGCGCAATCACAGGGATGAATGGCACGATGGCGGCAAGCGCCGGCCAGCGCGTCGTCATACGAGTGTAGGCACCCCAACTTTTCAGAACGAGATTCATGCGCGCCTCACCAAGCCCCAGCGCTCGATGGTCGCGCGCTCAAGTGGAACAAGCAGCAGCCGGTCAATCAACAGCCACAGCACGCCAATGACGATCATGCCGAGGACGATGACTTCGGTGCGATAGAAATCGCGGGCCACGAACAGCATGTAGCCAAGGCCGACATTGGTCGCGATCATTTCGGCTGCAATTAGTCCGCGCCAGGCAAAGCCGAGACCGGTGCGGATTCCGGTGACGATGTTCGGCAGTGCCCCGGGAAGAAGAACCTCTGTCAGCAGGGCCCAGCGGCCGGCGCCGAGTGAAGCGGCAGCGTTGCGCAAGGCATAGGGAATGGTTGAGACGCCAAGCAGAGTGTTGTAGGCGACGACGAAGAACACCGCATTGAAGATCACAAATATGATTGCGCCAAAGCCGTATCCAAACCAGAGCGTCGCGATCGGAATCCACGCAATGCCGGCGAGTACGGAGAAGAAGCGAAAGAGCGGCGTCAGAAATGCGGAGACGCCAGGGCTCACACCCATGGCGATGCCAAGCGGAACGGCAGTGACAATGCCGATCAATGTGCCGAGGCCAACGCGCAGCAGGCTGGCTCCGATGTGATTGAGAAGGGTGCCGTCCTTGATCGATTCAATGGCTGCAGTTCCGACTGAGTCCACCGAGGGAAATATCCGCGGATTGACATCGAAAAGTGGGACCACCACTGCCCAGATGACGACGAGTGCGAGCAGCGGCGCCACGAATACGGCCGCCCCTGCGAGAGAGCTGATCCCCCGCATGGCCCATCGCGATTGGACTTTCTGACTGGACATGACCAGCACGCAACCTCCTTGGGATCAGTCTTCTGATCGGAACTTCTTTGTTGTTTCTTCTTGTTGGCCGACTAGTGCGGTGGATCTGACGTTCGTATCAATATTTAACCACTGGTCCATCATACGAACGTCAGATCAAAAACCGCACTAGATTCATATTTTTGCGAGTGTCCTTAGGTTCTGACATTCGTAAACGAGCTAGCCGCAATCTAATACGAATGTCAGAACCGGGATACTCGTGTTATCAGCGGCGAAGTCGTCGCTTGGAAGCGTGGCATGTCGCCACACATCTCACGATCGCCTCATACAACAGCATAACCTCCGTCGATGACGAGCACCGCACCGGTGACGAAAGACGCAACTGGTGAGCAGAGATAGAGAACACCACCCAGCAGATCGGAAGGTTGTCCCCAGCGTCCGAGCGGCGTGCGGCCGAGGATGGCCTCACTGCGTTCCGGGCTGCTTTGCAGCGCTGACGTGAGTGGGGTCGCGATCCAGCCCGGCGCGATGGCGTTGACTCGGATTCCATCGCTCGCATAGGCGATCGCGAGCGACTTCGTGAGTTGCGCGATGCCGCCTTTGCTGGCTGCGTATCCGGGCACTAGGCCGCCGCCGAAGAATGAGAGCATCGACGCGAGATTGACAACAGCGCCCTTCGATTGGGCAAGCAGCGGGCGCGCTGTCGCGCAGACACGCATCGTTCCGTTGAGATTGATATCGACGACGGACTCGAAGACGCTGGGATCGAGTTCATCGCCACGCCGGATGACACCTGCGCAATTCACCACCACGTCAAGGCCATCGAGGGAGCCGATGAGGGTTTTGATGGCGGCGATATCCCGCACGTCGAGAAGCTTGGCACTCGCCTTCTTCAGGATCGGATCTGACGCCACCGCCGCGATTTCCGCATCGCTGACACCCGCAATGGTGACATCGGCACCAGCTTCAAGGAAGCCGCGTGCAATACCTGCACCAATGCCGGATGTGCCGCCGGTGACAAGCACGCGCTTGCCCGAGTACCACATCGACGCCCAGGCGCCTGACATTCCGTCATGCGTCATGGAGACACCGTCGCTCATCAGCGCACGAACTGGTCGACATAGTCGGCGCCGAGACCGACCGAGGTGTAATGGGCACGGCACATGTCGATCTTGGTAAAGACATCCTCGTAGCCGGTGTGCTTGTTCTGCTCGTCGAGATAAACCATCGATCCCTGGATGTTGAAGAACGTGATCATCTCGGAAATATCTTCGGGCACCACGAGCGTGTGAATTTCGCCCGGCGGTTCGAACACGTACGATCCTTCAGTCGCGACCCAATCGTGCTCGCGATAGAACCACTTTCCCTTCAGAACAAAGCCGTGAACGGGGTTGGGGTGGAGGTGCCGTGACAAGATACCGGCCCGCCGCACGCGCAACAGATTGCACCACTGGCCCTGCCGGGTGTTGAGCATCAAGGGCCTGAACCACACGTCGGGGGCCTGAGGCACCCACACGCGTTCGTCCTCCGGGATTGCAACGACGGCAATCTCCGGCGACGCGAGAACATGGGTCGACCCCTTCATATCACGATACATGACGCTTCCTTTTGGCCTTGCCGTTCATGGCTGGCTTTGCAGCTGCGGATCGCGCGGCTGAAGCCCTTCGCTTAGACAGTTTGAATTCGGTGTAGCCGAGCACTTGCTCCATCGCGGCGCGGGCCTTGTCGGCATCGCCTTCGTCGATGGCGCGCGCTGCAATGGCGTGGTTTGGCAGGTTGTCTTCGAACCAGCCAGCGCTGCCGACAGCCACGAGGAACACCGTGCTCAGAATGGTATCGATCGCACTCCTGAAGCCCTGTAGCACCGGGTTGTGCGTGGCATCGAGAATGGCGAGGTGAAAGGCCTTGTCAGCGGCGATGGCGCTCGCCTGATCGTGCGACGTTTCCATGGCGGTGAGCGCGGCATTAATACGCTGCCGATCCGTCTTGGTCGCGCGCGTCGCCGCCATGGCCGCAGCGGCGGGCTCGATAATCGAACGTACTTCCTGAATGGCGAGCAGCAACTCGCGATCCGGCTCATCCTTGCCGACGAGCCACGCAAGGACATCGCGGTCGAGCAGGCTCCAATCACGGCGCGGTCGGACATGCGTGCCATGGCGTGGACGAACACTGACCAACCCCTTGGCGGCGAGCGTCTTGATGGCTTCGCGGATCACGCCGCGCCCGACGCCGAAGCGTACTTCGAGATCATGTTCTGGGGGCAGGGCGGCGCCGACCGGGATCAAGTCCTGCGCGATCTCGCTGCCGAGTGTCGTCAGCACAGCTTGAATACGTCCCGGCT
Source organism: Nitrobacteraceae bacterium AZCC 1564 (assembly GCA_036924835.1). Lineage (NCBI taxonomy): Bacteria > Pseudomonadati > Pseudomonadota > Alphaproteobacteria > Hyphomicrobiales > Nitrobacteraceae > Nitrobacteraceae bacterium AZCC 1564. Next base: position 1,170,446 of record JBAGRR010000001.1, on the reverse strand, counting down.
TGACGCGCTTGTCGGCTGTTTTCGGACGTGCCTTGACCAAGGTGATCTCTCCCATTCGCTGCTCTGACGGCAACGTACGGGGACGCTAGCACGGTCAGGATTGTGGATGCAATCATCCGATGTTAAACATCGGATGATTGGTGGCGTTGTTGCGGTGCGAAATTCATTCGCGTGGCGCGAGGCCGCTCAACATTATAAAGACAGCGACGACAAATCACAGGCGAGGCAGCGCAATCCATGGCGACCATCGGTTATCTGACAACCACTCTTTTCGACTTTGGCGCGATCAAAAGCCTGAAAAGCGAAGTCGATGCTCTCGGCATCCGCCGGCCTTTGCTTGTCACCGATCCAGGGGTCGAGGCGGCGGGCATTGCAGCGAAGGTGCTCGCGCAGCTCGACGGCGTTGCCGTAACGGTATTCGCGAAGACGCCGGCGAATCCCACGGAGGAGGCGGTGATCGAGGGCGTGGCTTCCTATCGGAACGGACACTGCGACGGCGTCATTGCACTAGGGGGCGGATCGCCGATCGATCTTGCAAAGGGTGTTGCGCTTGCGGCCACACATGCGGAACCGCTTGAAAACTATGCCGCGATCCGCAACGGGGTCGGCAGAATCACAGCCAGCGTCGCGCCAGTGATCGCGATCCCGACGACGGCTGGAACCGGAAGTGAAGTGGGGCGCGGCGCGCTGATCAATCTGAGCAATGGCTCGAAGCTTGCACTGATCAGCCCGCATCTTATCCCAAAGCGCGCGATCTGTGACCCTGAATTGACGTTGGGACTTCCCCCGATGCTCACGGCAGCAACCGGAATTGACGCGCTCACCCACTGCATCGAGACGTATCTGTCGCCGCTCGTTAATCCCCCGGCCGAAGCCATCGCGCTCGATGGTGCCTATCGTGCATGGCACTTCATCAAACGCGCAACGGAAAACGGTTCGGACCGCGATGCCCGCTGGGAAATGATGATGGCTGCGCTCGAAGGAGGCATGACGTTCCAGAAGGGCCTCGGCGCGGTGCATTCATTGTCGCACGCCGCTGGCGCATTGCGGCAACCGACGCTGCATCATGGCATGTTGAATGGCGTATTCCTGCCGCACATCCTGCGGTTCAATGCCGACAGCGTCGGCAGGAAGTATGACAAGCTTCGCGAAGTATTTGGACTGCCTGCGAAAGCGGATCTCGCCGCGGCGGTGTCCGATCTCATCAAGTCGCTCGGTTTGCCACTGACGCTTGGCCAGATGGGATTCGAGGAAAAGCATATTCCGGAAACGGTGAAGCGCGCACTTGCCGATCACTCCAATGCGACAACGCCGCGCAAGGCGACTGCGGAAGAGTTCGAAGCGTTGCTGCGGGCGGCGCTGTAAGATCGGGGCAGGATCACATGGCGGGATTTGCCCGCCATGTGATTCCGATTCATAAGACAAACCTTACTGCATTCTCTGCAGCAGCACGTAAGGCTGTCCGTCTTCCGAACCGATATTGGTATCGACTTCGAAGACGTCAGCGATCATCTTGTTCGTGATGGTGTCGGCGGGCTTGCCATCAGCCGCAATCGACCCTTTGTGAACAACCACAATCCGGTCCGCGAAGCGAACCGCAAGGTTGAGGTCATGCAGCACGGCGATCACGGCCGTTCCTTCGCGCGCCCGCCGCTTGGCGATTTCCACGAGGTTGATCTGATAGCGCAGGTCGAGGCTCGACGTCGGCTCGTCCAACAGCAGCACGCCGGGTCCGTGTTCAGCCTCACCGCAAGCAAGCTGCACAAGCACGCGTGCGAAATGGGCGCGTTGCTGTTCTCCGCCTGAGAGTGTCGGGAGCTCGCGGTTTCTAAATGGCTCCAGTGCAAGTTCAGCGATGGCTGTGTCGACCAAAGGCTGGGCCACAGTACGCGGCCGGTCGCCAGCGCCCATGGCGACGATTTCCTCCACGGTGAAGGGAAAGCTCACGTTGACGTGCTGGGACAGCATCGCGCGGTGCTTCGCTAGATCACGCGACGAGAAAGATGACAGGTTTCGGCCCTTCAGCCAGATATTGCCAGCGCTGCAGCGCAGGTCGCCGGACAGCAGCCGCAGCAGGGTCGATTTTCCCGCGCCGTTTGGCCCGACGATTGCGACCGATTCGCCGCAGCGAAACTGCGCACTCACGCCATTGAGGAGCCTGGCATGCCGGATGCTCATGCTCACTTTATCAGCTTCGACCATCGCGGAAGTGCTGTTGTCTGTCATGACCCGATCAACGCGCGCTGTCGCAACAGGATAAATAAGAAGAATGGAGCGCCTAGTGCGGCAGTAAGAATGCCGATAGGTACTTCTGCCGGTGCCGCGAGTACACGGGCAATGGTATCAGCACCGATCAGCAGAATGGCACCAAGACATGTCGAGGCGGGCAACAAAAGCCGGTGACCGGGGCCGATCACGATACGCAGCAAGTGCGGAACGACGATGCCAACGAAACCCACGACGCCGCAGATCGAGACAGCAACGCCGGTCATGGCGGAAATCAGCACGATCGAGATCTTCTTCAGCCGTTCAACATCGATGCCGGTATGAAAGGCTTCTGCTTCGCCAAGCACGAGAACATCCAATCCGCGCGCGATAAAAGGAATTGTAATCAGTGCGAGGACAATCGCGGGTGCCACCATGGCCGCTTTCGGCCAGGTCGCGCCGCTCAGCGAACCGAGCAGCCAGAATGTAATGTCGCGCAGTTGACGGTCGTCGGCGGCGAACACCAAGAGACCAATGCCTGCATTGGCAATGGCGGCGATCGCAAGACCGGCGAGCAGGAAGATTGCCACCGATGTCCGCCCCTCACGGCTGGCGATCCGGTAAAGGATGATGGTGGTTGTCAGTGAGCCTGCGAATGCCGCGATCGGCAGTAGCTCAAGCTGCATGAACTTCAGGCTTGCGCCCCACGCGCTATCCGAAATCACGATGGCGGCTGCGGCAGCAAATGCGCCGCCGCTCGATACGCCGACAAGCGCAGGATCGGCGAGAGGATTACGAAAGAGCCCCTGCATGATGGTTCCTGCGAGCGCGAGCAGGCCGCCGATCATCCCAGCGACAGCAATGCGGGGAATGCGGATCGACCAGAGCACCAGTTGATCCCGCGAAAGCATCGTTGGATCGGCCTGACCGATATTGAGGCCAAGCGCTGCTGCCAGGCGGGAGAGGGGGATGCCCGCGGCGCCAATCGTGGTCGCCACCAATGAAATCCCGATCACGCCGGCAATGAGCACGCTGAAGACGAGGACGGCAGGAGGTCGCGTTAAGGATGCGCCGATCGATGCACCACGTGCGGTTGCGAGTGAGTTTGTCGTCATTTGCGGCAGTCGGTTGAAAGCGCCGCGGGCTTCCATGTTGCGGCCTGTACCGCAAGATCTGGATAAAGAGACAGCGCGAGATCACGCGCGGCGGAGGCGGTGCGAGGGCCAAAGCCCAATAAATAGAGACCATCCATCGCGACAAAGGACTTCTTCGCCGCAGCGGGCGTCATGGCGAACGATGGATTGCTGAAGATGGTCTGCGGCTCGACCGGCTCGCGTCCGCGCTGCATGGTGAGGATGACGTCCGGCTTTGCAGCAACGATAGCCTCGTCATTGATCGGCTTGTAGCCGTCGAAGCCCTCAACGGCGTTGAGGCCCCCGGCCATCTTGATGATTTGATTGGCCGCCGTCTTTTGTCCCGCCACCATTGCGCGGCCGTTCAAGAACGACATGACGAACATCACGCGGACGGGTTGGCGAATATTGCTGCGGAGCGTACGCAATTGAGAAAGGTCACTCTCCACTGCTGATGCCAGACACGCACCTCGCGCGTCGACATCCATGGCGTGGGCGACCAGCTTGATTTTCTCAATCAGGCCCTCTTCGGTGAATGTTTCCGGAAACGACACGAAAGGAATCTTTGCGGATTCCAGCACGTCGAGCGTCTCCTTCGGGCCCGAGCCTTCGATAGCGAGGATCAATTGCGGATTGAGGCCAAGCACGCCCTCCGCGGAGAGCTGCCGCATGTATCCGACGTTCGGCTTTTCACTCAGAGCTTTCGCAGGATAGAGACTCGTGGTGTCGATGCCGACAATTCTGTCCTCAAGGCGGAGCGCGTAGAGAATCTCGGTGATCGCGCCGCCGATCGAAACGATGCGGGACGAGTCGCCAATCGAAACGTCGCGTCCGCGTGCATCATGGATGACGATGCCTTCCGCCGTCGCCGGAGCTAAGAGGGCGGCGCCTGTGAACATTGCGAGACCAAATGTCGCAGCAAGCAATCTTCGTGTGACCATCGTCGATTTCATTTCGTCAGGATCAGCTTGTTTTGTGCCGTCAGGCGCAAACGATAGATCTCGTCTCCATGCGAGATGATGATCTCTCGTGAGGCTGCAAACAGATCGCGGCTGTTCAGGCGATTATCCGCCAAGGGAATTGATCGCTCATTTCGGGTTATCTTGGCATTTGCGTCGCCACCTGCGGGACCATGCCGCGAGTCAGCATTCATCCTTCTTCTGCGCCCCGTTCAAGAAAGTCCTCTTTCTCTTTAGGTTCGTTCGCGCCGTTATTCCAATGTTCCACATTACAATAAGTTTAAACTACGGTTGACCGGCTGCGGAGCTGCGCTTACGGAACATGGCAAGACGTTGGCAATTGCCAGCGCGACTTAACACATAGCCAGCCAGCCGCCCCGCGTGGGCGATGCCCGCCAGCCGCACATCACATAAGAATACTTGGGGCTGTCATGTTGGGGCTGAAGGCGCGTGGCTGCGCGTTACTCTTATCTGTTTCTGTTATCCCACTGGGGGTGTTGGGGGTTTGCTCATCGGCGCAGGCTCAATCAGCGAAGCCCGCCGAAGCCGCACAGCCCGCAAAACCAAAGCCGATCAAGCGCAAGCGCGCTGTTGCACCGATGGCCGAGGTGCCATTGCCGCCTGCGGTCATGAACGCAAATGCTCAGGTCGGTCAGCCTATTTATCAGTCGCTTGACGAAATCACGGTGACCGCGACGAAGACGGAGCAGCGCGCGATTGATGCGCTTGCGCCGGTGAGTGTGGTGACGCTGGACCAGATCGAGGGGCGTCAGGCCTCACGCGTCGCCGATCTGATCTACAATATTCCAGGCGTTTGGATGCAGGATCGCGGTGACGATCCTTCGACATCGATTAACATTCGCGGCCTGCAGGATTTCGGTCGTGTCGCGGTTGTTGTCGATGGCGCCCGCCAGAATTATCAGCGCACAGGGCACAACTCGAACGGATCGTTCTTTCTCAATCCTGAGCTGATCGGCGGCATCGATATCACACGCGGTCCGACCGCAAACGTCTATGGATCGGGTGCCATCGGTGGTGTGGCATCGTTCCGCACCAAAGATATTCAGGATGTTGTGCGGCCGGGTGAACGCTGGGGCGTCGATGCCAACACGATCTTCGGCACCAACCACGGCAGAGCGCTTGGCTCCATCTTTGGTGGTGTTCATGTCAACCCGGACGTCGACCTGTTTGCTGGCGGTACGTACTCGACCCAGGACAATTACAAGGATGGTCTGGGCGTCACCGTTGAGAACACCGCACAGCGTCTCAGCGCAGGTGTCGCTAAGTTGACTGTGCGACCGGCGGACGGACATGAGGTGAAGCTGGGCGGAATCTTCCAGGAAGACGTCTATAACGTTGGCCAGCCGCGGCGCGCGCTTGGATTGCCATTTGCTCAGTCAGGATCTGCCGGAAACGGTACATCCGTCTATGCGACCAATACGAAAAACTACACGACGACGCTGGGATGGCGATATTCTCGTCCCGATGACCAGCTGTTCGACTGGAATGCGAACGTCTACTGGAACAGAACCGACAGTCAGCAGATCAAGACCGCGCACAATTCTGCACTTGCGACGGGAAATTGCATCGGCGGCCAGCCTGGCAACAGCATCACGGGCTGTGTCGGCGATCCGCGAGGGTATCTGATCGATACCTATGGCTTCGATGTCTACAATACGTCACGCATTGACGGCGGTGACTGGCGTCACGCGATCACCTATGGTGCGGACGGATTCCGCGACGATGTCTCGACATTCGACAAGACCGGTAACTCGAACAAGACGACTCCGGGCGGTGAGCGCACGGTAACCGGTGGCTTCATCCAGTGGAAGGCTAACTACGCGACACTGCTAGAGGTCATCAGCGCGGTCCGCTACGACAATTACCAACTCAATTCGTCGATCGGCTCGGCCTCGGGCGATCGGTTCTCACCGAAGGTTACGGTCGGGCTTTTGCCGGCGGCCATCGCGACACCTTATGTGAGCTATGCGGAAGGTTATCGCGCACCGTCGGTCACCGAAACGCTTGTTGCTGGAGCGCACGTCGCAACAGGCGCCGGGCAGGGCGATTTCTCCCGCTGTTCGGACGGACAGCGCGGATTTTTCTGCTTCCTTCCCAATGCGAACCTGCGGCCTGAAGTCGGCAAGACCAAGGAGATCGGTCTGAACATCAAGAGGAACGATATCTTTTCTCCGGGCGATAGCTTCCGTGGCAAATTCAACGTCTTCCGCAACGATGTGGATGATTACATTGACACGGTGCAGTTCACGGGCCCTCCATTCAACTCATTCCCGCCAATTCCGGGTGTGTTCCCGACAACGTATCTTCAGTATCAAAACATCGCGAGCGCCCGTATCCAGGGTTTCGAAATGGAAACGATGTACGATACCCAGCGGTTCTTCATTGGGCTTTCGGCGTCAATTCAGGAAGGCAAGAACACCCTGACCAATATCGGCCTGTACAGTGTGCAGCCGCAGAAGTTCACCACGACTGCCGGATTGCGCTTCCTTGATAATCAGGTGGTGCTCTCCGCGATGTGGACGTCAGTCAAGAGCAATACCGATATCCCGGCGACCTATCTTCCGGGCACGTCGTATGATCTCGTGAACGTCTATTTGGCGGTCCGTCCGACCAAGGATCTGGCGCTCAACTTCTCCATTGAGAACATTCTCAACGAATACTACCGGCCTTACGCCATTCCGCGTGCCGCCGACTTTACGTCGCCTCAGAACGACGTGCTGTGGGCGAGCGCAGGCGCCGGCATCACTTACAAGGCAGGTCTCAGATACCACTTCGGGGGAGGCTGAACAGGCAAGCTTGCAATAGCTGAGGAGGACCCTAGCCAGCCGCGCAGATTTTTCTGCGCGGTTCCGCGTTTTCACACCACTCGCCACAGCAACGACATTTCATCACGGCCTGATAGGCCGTAAACTGAAGCTAACAGGAGAGCCGCTTATGTTTATCGCAATGAATAGATTTCAGGTGAAGAAGGGGTCCGAGCAGGCATTTGAGACCCTTTGGGCAAGCCGCGAGTCGTATCTGAGCGAACTTGCAGGATTCATTGAGTTTCATTTGTTGCGGGGACCTGCCGAGGAAGATCATACGCTGTATTCAACGCACACCACCTGGGCCAGCAAGGCTGCATTCGAGGCATGGACAAAGTCCGAACAGTTCCGCAAGGCGCATGCCCGCGCGGATAACGCCACGGGCGGGTCGCTCTATCTCGGGCACCCGAAGTTCGAGGGGTTTGAGGTAATTCAGAGCGAGCGCAATTCCAGCGCCGCAGCCTGACGAGACGAGGAGTATCCGGATGTTGAGCACGGATCTGGCCGATCTCAGAAAGCATATGGCGGAAAACCCGGGAGCCGTCATCGAGGATGTGGCGCGGGAGAAGAGCGTCACGGCCCGGGCGGTGATCGAAGCATTGCCTGACGAAATGCGCAGCTTCGCGCCGGGATCGGAATTCGTCTCCGCGATGCAAGATATCGCAACGTGGGGCGAGGTGACCCTGATCATCCACACGGAAGACGGAATTTTCGAAATCACCGAACCGGTCGGAAGCGGAGAGGTCGGCCGTGGCTACTACAACATCATGAAGCCGAAGGGCATGCATGGCCATCTGCGGCACGAGCGTTGCGGTGGTCTCGCTTTTGTGGAGCGGCCCTTTATGGGCAAATCATCCGCTTTCGTCGCGTTCCTGAATGTGGACGGTGGTGTCATGTTCAAGGTTTTCGTCGGCCGTGACGAAAACCGTGTGCTGAAGGCGGATCAGCTTGAAGCTTTCCGGGCTCTGGCGAAACGTCTTGGTTGATGGATCAGAAAAAGGCGCCGCAACGGATGTTGCGGCGCCTTTTTTTCTAGGTGTTTGCTGGCCTATTCCGCCGCAGCGTGATGTGCGGCTGCGGGCGCATGGGCCACGGAGGCTTCCCCATGCTGCGTCAGTGGACGGTTGCCCGCCATGGCGCGAAGCAGCACGTAGAAGACTGGTGTGAAGAAGATGCCGAAGGCGGTGACGCCGATCATGCCGGCGAACACCGCAACACCCATCGCGTGGCGCATTTCGGACCCTGCGCCGGTCGATGTCACCAGCGGCACCACGCCCATGATGAACGCCATCGACGTCATCAGGATCGGACGTAGCCGCAGACGACTTGCCTCAATCGCCGCTTCGATCGGTTTTCGTCCGGCGAACTCGAGTTCGCGGGCAAATTCCACGATCAGAATGGCGTTCTTGGCGGACAGGCCTACCAGCACGATCAGTCCGATCTGTGTGAACACGTTGTTGTCGCCGCGTGTGAGCCAGACGCCGAACATGGCCGCCAGCAGGCCCATCGGAACGATCATGATGATTGCCAGTGGAAGCGTCAGGCTTTCGTACTGAGCGGCCAGCACCAGGAACACGAGGAACAGCGCGATCGGGAAGACGTACAGCGACGAATTTCCGGCGATGATCTCCTGATACGTCAATTCGGTCCATTCATAACCGATCCCTTTCGGGAAGACCTCTTTGGCGATCCGGTCGACTGCCGCACGCGACTGTCCGGTCGAATAGCCCGGGGCAGTCCCGCCATTCACGTCGGCGGTCAGGAAGCCGTTGTAGCGCATGGCGCGTTCGGGGCCGGAGCTTGCCTGCACTTTCAGCAACACCGACAGCGGCACCATCTCGCCCGTGTTCGAACGGACCTTCAATTGGCCGACATCCTCGGCGCGGGCGCGGTATTTGGAGTCCGCTTGCACGCGCACAGTATAAGTGCGGCCAAATTTATTGAAGTCGTTGACGTAGTACGAACCCAGATAGATTTGCATCGTGTCGAACACGCTCGTCACCGGAACGCTTAATTGACGCGCCTTGGTGCGATCGATGTCGGCATAAAGCTGAGGCGTGTTGATTTGATAGCTGGAGAACAGCCCCGCGAGTTCAGGCGCCGTGGTTGCCTTCGCGAGAAATGCCTTGGTGGCATCGTTCAGCGCGGCATAGCCAAGCCCCGTCTGATCTTCGATCTGGAACTTAAAGCCGCCAATGGTGCCGAGACCCGGAACGGGCGGCGGCGGAAACATCGCGATGAACGCTTCCTGGATGGTGGCGAACTTACCGTTGAGCGCCATCGCGATGGCATTGCCGCTGAGGCTCGGGTCCTTGCGCTCTTCGAACGGCTTCAGCGTGACGAACACGATGCCGGCGTTCGACGAGTTGGTGAAGCCATTGATCGAAAGGCCAGGGAAGGCCACCGCGCTCTCGACACCGGGCTGCTTGAGCGCGATGTCGCCCATGCGGCGAATGACTTCCTCGGTGCGATCAAGCGTCGAGCCATCCGGCAACTGCGCGAAGCCGACGAGGTACTGCTTGTCTTGGCCCGGCACGAAGCCACCCGGCACCGTCTTGAACAAGCCGAAGGTCACGGCAATCAGGGCCACATAGACGCCCATGACGATTGCCTTCCGGGAAATGACCCGCTTGACCCCGCCGCTATAGCCGTCCGAAGCGATGTGAAAGGCTCGGTTGAAGCGCTTGAAGAACCAGCCGAGGCTCTTTTCCATTGCTCTGGTCAGGGCATCCTTTGGAGCGTCGTGGGACTTGAGCAGCAACGCCGCCAGCGCCGGGGAGAGCGTCAACGAGTTGAACGCCGAGATCACCGTCGAGATGGCGACCGTGAGCGCGAATTGCTTATAGAACTGCCCCGTGAGGCCTGTGATGAAGGCCAGCGGAACGAACACGGCGACCAGCACGAGAGCGATGGCGATAATCGGTCCGGTCACCTCGCGCATGGCTTGGTAGCTCGCCTCGACGGGCGACAGACCTTGTTCGATGTTGCGCTCGACGTTCTCCACCACGACGATGGCGTCGTCGACCACGATGCCGATGGCCAGCACCAGTCCGAACAGACTCAGCGCGTTGATGGAGAATCCGAAAAGGAACATCACGGCGAAGGTGCCGATGATCGATACCGGAACCGCGATCAGCGGGATGATCGAAGCACGCCAGGTCTGCAGGAACAGGATCACGACCAGCACGACGAGTGCGACCGCTTCGAGCAGCGTGTGCACGACGGCCTCGATCGAGGCTCGGACGAACTGTGTCGGGTCATAGACGATGCTGTAGTCCATGCCGTCGGGCATGTTCTCCTTCAACTCCGCCATCGTCTTGCGGACGTTGTCGGAGATCTGGATCGCGTTGGAGCCTGGCGACTGGAAGATCGGGATGGCCACTGCCGATTTATTGTTGAGCAGCGAGCGGAGCGAGTAGTCAGCAGCGCCAAGCTCGATGCGTGCGATGTCACGCAGGCGGGTGACATCCCCATTGGCACCGGTCTTGACGATGATGTCGCCGAACTCTTCCTCATCCTTCAAACGGCCCTGCGCATTGATCGAAAGCTGCAGGTCGAGACCGCTATCGCTAGGCGACGCGCCCACCACGCCGGCGGCGGCTTGCACGTTCTGCGCCTGGATTTCACGCACGACGTCGCTGGCCGACAAACCACGCTCGGCGACTTTCTGAGGATCCAGCCAGATGCGCATCGAATAGTCGCCGGAGCCGAACAGCTGCACCTGACCGACGCCTTGAATGCGCGCGAGCCTGTCCTTGACGTTCAGCACCGCGTAGTTGCGCAGGTACGTCATGTCGTAGCGGTCGTTGGGCGAGAGCAAATGCACGACCATGGTCAGGTCGGGCGCGCTCTTGATGGTAGTGATGCCGAGGGCGCGGACTTCCTGTGGCAGGCGAGGCTCGGCCTGTGACACGCGGTTCTGCACGAGCTGCTGCGCTTTATCGGGGTCTGTGCCCAGGCGGAACGTAACATTAAGCGTCATCACGCCATCGGTCGTCGCCTGGCTGCTCATGTAGAGCATGTCTTCGACGCCGTTGATCTGTTCTTCAATCGGCGTCGCGACGGTTTCTGCGATGACTTTCGGGTTCGCACCGGGATATTGCGCGCGAACCACAACGGTTGGGGGGGAGACTTCGGGATATTCGGAGATTGGCAGCGCGGGCAGGGACAGCAAGCCTGCGAGGAAGATCAGCGTCGACAGAACGCCTGCAAAAATCGGCCTGTCGATAAAGAACTTCGAGATATTCATGGCACTATCTCATTCGGTCTTGAATGCCGACGCACTTCTGGCGTCGGCGCAATCGGTGCGGAAAGAAGAGTTCGTATTTCGATTAATTGGCACTCATTGCGATGAGCTGCGGCGTAACAGTTGCCCCTGGACGAACGCGTTGCAGTCCTTTGACCACGATGCGCTCGCCCACCTGGAGACCGCTGGTGACAGCACGCTGCCCGTCGATGGACGCACCAAGGGTCACCTCGCGGTATTCCGCCTTGTTGTCCTTGGAGACGACCATCACGTACTTCTTGTTCTGGTCAGTGCCGACAGCGCGCTCATTGATCGTCATCACGCGGGCGGTCTTCGGTTGGCCCATCGCCAGCCGGACGAATTGACCCGGGAGCAGATGACCGTCGCTGTTGTCGAACACGGCTCGGACGCGGACGGTGCCCGTGCGCGGATCGACCTGGTTGTCGATCAATTGCATGTGGCCCTCGAAAGGCGTGCCTTCGGTTGTTGCCGTGCCCATCTTGACCGGGATGTGGCCGGTTTTCGCCGCCGCATCATCTCTTCCCAAGGAGTTGAGCGCGCGTAGCACGACCTGTTCGTCGGCGTTGAAGCTGGCATAGATCGGCGAGGTTGAAACGATCGTTGTCAGCAATGGCGAGCCGGGACCCGCTGCAATGAGGTTGCCGACCGTGATCTCCCGCTTGCCGACGCGGCCTGTCACCGGTGCACGGACCTCGGTGTAACCGAGATTGAGTTGAGCAGTCTTGAGAGCCGCCTGGGCGCCTTTGAGGTTGGCTTCTGCCTCGCGATAGGCGTTGATACGATTATCTTGGTCGCGTTGTGAAATGGTCTGCGATCCAGTCAGCTGCTGGCCGCGTTCATAGTCGCTTTTTGTGTACACGAGCCGCGATTGCGCCGCTGCGACCTGGGCTTCCGCGCGAGCGACCTCTGCTGCGTAGAGATCTGGATCGATGACGACAAGAACGTCACCTTCCTTGACCATTGCGCCTTCCCGGAAGCGGATCTCCTGGATGGCGCCGGCCACTCGGGAGCGGACCTCAACCTGTTCAATGGCCTCTAGCCGGCCGGAGAATTCATCCCAAACAGTCGCATCGTGCTCTTCGACGGTGGCGACCGAAACGGGGACCGCTGCTGGTGCCGCCGCAGCGGCATCGGCCTGAGCTCGCCCATTGGAAGTTGTGAGGAAAGCGCTTCCCGCAGCTGCGAGAATGGCAATTCCGGCTGCAGCACTCAGAAGGCCGGTTTTGAATGAAAACTGTTTCATGGCATGTCCCCAATTATCTACCAGAACAGCGATTCAGCTTTGCAAAACAGAGAGTTGGACACATCTGAGATCGGTTCCACCTCGCGATCTCGTCTCCAGTTCCAGGCCCTCAACGCGCTACGCTGCGTCGCAAAAATCTGTAACGAGCGGTATAGATAGAAAGTGGACAACCCCTGTCAAGGGACATATCTAACGAAAGGTACAAAACAGAAAGGCTGGTGACATGGCGATGGGACGCCCCCGTGAATTCGACCTCGATCAGGCGCTTGAGCAGGCGCTCGAGGTGTTTTGGCGTAAGGGATATGAAGGTGCGTCCATTGCCGAGTTGACGGAAAGCATGGGCATTACCAAGCCCTCGCTCTATGCCGCGTTTGGCAACAAGGAAGAACTCTTCCGCAAGGCTTTCGACCGTTACGTGGATGGCCCCGGCGGCTTCGTGAAAATCGCGCTTCAGCAACCCACTGCCCGTGCCGTTGTTGAGCATCTTCTTTACGGCGAAGCCGATGCGGTGACAGATCCTGAGTATCCGCCGGGATGTCTATCCGTGAATGCGGCGCTGACGTGCAGTGAAGCGGCCGAATCCATCAAACACGAGTTGGTGTCACGTCGCGCAAAAAACGAAGACGATCTTCGGCAACGTTTTGAGCGAGCGAAGGCTGAAGGCGATTTGCCGGAAGCTGCGGATGCTGCCGCGCTGGCGCGCTACGTCCAGACCATGTTGCAGGGAATGGCTGTCCAGGCGGTAAACGGCACCAAACGTGCCGAATTGCGTAAGCTCGTTGATCTGGTCCTGATGACCTGGCCGCCAGTCGCAAGCTAGTGGAGCGGATTTGACGTTCGCTACCCTGTTTGCTGCGAATTCGTGACGCGAACGTCAAATCCAAAAGCTCCACTAGGATCTTATATTTACTAGTGGTCTTTCGATTCTAACGTTCGCAAGAGTGTCCGCCGAGATGGGATGCGAACGTTAGAATCGGACCACTAGCAGCCGCGTCGCAGATTTGTCCTGCGACGCGCATGCATCTACTTCACCATGAGCGTCTTATCCCAGCATCTGCGTATCGCCGCAGATCGAGATGGCTTGACCTGAAATGGTGCGGCCGCGCGGGCTCGCCATAAAGACAATCTGGTCGGCGAGCTGCTGCGGCGTAACGTAGTCTTTGATCGACGTATAAGAAAACGCGATCTTTTCCATCTCTCCAAAAGAAATACCGCGCTGTTGCGCTTTTGCTTCGAGTACGCGGCGCTGCCTGTCGCCCGCGACGAGACCGGGGAGGATCGCGTTCACGCGGATGTTGTCAGGCCCGAGCTCGATCGACAGTGATTTCGTAAAGCCGATGACGCCCCACTTGGCGGCGGCATAGGGCGAGCGCATGGCAAAGCCGAGTCGGCCCGCAGCAGATGAGAGGTTGACGATGGACGCATTCTTGCTCTGGCGCAGCAGCGGCACAGCAAGGCGCGTGCAATTGAATTGTCCGGTCAGACAAATATCGAGGCACCGATCCCAGTCTTCGGGATTCATCTCCTCGACCTTTGAGGTCGGCCCCGCAATCCCGGCGTTGTTGACGAGCACGTCGAGACCACCCAGCGCAGCGGTGGTTTCCGCAAACAAGTTTTTGACGGCTGCACGATCAGACACGTCGCAAACAGTTTGCGTCAGCGCCGGATCACTCTTCTTGAGCGGAGAGAGGGCGGAAGTATCCACATCACAGATATGAACTTTCGCGCCTTCTGACACGAACGCGCGTGCGATGGCCAATCCGATGCCGTTGGCGCCTGCAGTCACCAGCACGCGCAATCCTTTGATGTCGAGATCCATAAGAGCTCCGGTTTGTTTTTGAGGTTTATTCAGCGAGGCCGCCGCGAGACAGAATGACGTTAGCTGCGGAGCTGATGTCCGCGCTGATACCGGCTTTGGCTCCGGTTTCGTCACCTGCTTTGATCGCAGCAAGCACTTGGGCGTGAAAGCGGATAGCGTCGCCTTTGGCCAGTCGTTCGGGATTTGCCCGCAGGTCGAGATTGATGACAGGCCCCACCTTGAGCCAGAGCGCGCGAATGATTTCCACAAAGGTCGGGGAGTGGGCGGCCTCATAAACTGCGAAGTGGAATGTCTTGTTGAACTCGACCGCTCGCGGAAGGTCGGGCTGGCTGGCTTGGCTCTCTTCTCGCATGGCGGCTTCCGCTTTTGCGATCGACACGAGGTCTTCATCACTGCGTGTCCGTGCGGCAATGGCGGCTACGTGACCTTCGATCTCAATGCGCGCCTGCGTCAGGTCGCGAAATTGCGCGGCAGTCATCAACGGTACGCGAATGGAGCGGTTGGGTGTCACCTCAAGTGCTTTGTCGGCTACGAGACGAGATACCGCTTCGCGGACGGGCATGATGGACACGCCAAGGACGTCTGCGGCCTGGCGAAGTGAGAGCTTGTCCCCAGGCGCCATGCGTCCCGAAAACAGAAGGTCGGATAGCTGTGTATAAGCGCGCTCACCCAATGTTTGCCGATCAAGCGGCTCGACGAGACCAAGGGCAGCGGGACGGTTCATGACCGGAAAATCCTGACGGGCGACCAAAACTGAAACAAAGGACTAGACAAGGTCGTCATGGTTTGCGAGCTTAAGTGTGATCACAGATCACGGCAAGCGATATAAGCGCCAAAAAGAAGCGCGACGCCCGACCGGAAAGAAAAAGCGCCGCGCATGCGGCCGTCACAGGGAGAAGGCTATGTCTTTCAAGAACCAATTCACGCGACGTGCTCTGCTGAAGACCGCTGGCGGACTGGCGGTGATGTCGAGCGTGTCAGCTCCATCGATTCTGCGTGCGCAGTCGTCGGATGTCATTCGCATCGGACATTTGACGCCGCGGACCGGGTTCCTCGGCCCTCTGGGTGAATACGGAGTGATGGCTGCGGACCTCGCGGTCGAACAAATCAACGCATCCGGCGGCGTGATGGGCCGAAAGGTCGAGCTGCTGAAGGAGGATTCGGTCAATCCGCAGACGGCATCGACCAAAGCCGAGCGCATGATCGAGCGAGACAAGGTGACCTGCATCATCGGCGAGATCTCGTCGGCTTCGGCGCTGACGATCGCCCAGGTCGCCCAGCGCAACAAGACGCTGTTCATCAACACGGGCGCGAACTCGGACGCCCTGCGTGGTTCGGACTGCAAGCGCTATATGTTCCACGTCGAGTCACAGAACTCGATGTATGTGAAGTCCGTCGGCCGCTCGTTCATGCAAGAGGGGCTGGTGAAGGGCAAGAAGTGGTACTCGCTCACGGCCGACTATGCCTTTGGTCACGACCTGTTGCGCGTCGCCAAGCGCTTCATGGAAGCCAATGGTGGTAAGTTCGCGGGCGACGATCTCGTCCCGACGGATGCCACGGACTTTTCGGCCTATTTGCTCAAGATTCGCGATGCCAAGCCGGATTTGGTCGCCATCAACCTCTCCGGCAATCAGATCACCAACTTCCTCAAGCAATATGCCGAGTTCGGTCTGACGTACCCGGTGGGCGGCTTCGGCTTTGACACGGCGCTCGCTTGGGCTGCGGGTAAGGGCAACTTCGTCGGCACTTGGCCGTGCGTCTGGCATCACCTGATCGACACAGCGGGCACCAAGGCGTTCGTCGGCGCCTTTACCAAGAAGTATTCCAAGCCGCCGGAGAACCAGGCGTGGGGTGACTACGTCGCGACCAAGATTGTGGCGCAGTCGTTCAATGAACTGAAGTCATCGGACTCGACCAAGGTGGTTGAATACTTCGAGAAGGGTGCGAAGTTCGACGTGCTGAAGACGCGTCAGGGCTATTTCCGTGCGGCAGACCATCAGCTGATGCACGAGATGTACGCCATCACCGCGCTGCCGCCGGAGAAGATCAAGAACCAGTGGGATATCTTCACGTCCAGCGGCCCTGTGCCCGGTCCGAATGAGGATCTTGAGGTGATCGCGGCCACGAAGGACGAAAATACCTGCGTCTTCCCGACGTGATCCATCACTGCGTTCTTCAGGCTTCGTCCTGAAGAACGCAGCCTAACCTTACGAGTCCACTGATTTACCGACACGCGCTCGGCGCGAAGTCCATCGGTCGCGGGGCCATTGCCATGTCCGCTATGCTACTTGCACAGCAGGTCCTCAACGGACTGCTCGACGGTGTCTACTATCTGCTGATCGCGCTGGGATTGTCGCTGATATTTTCGCTCGGCGGCATCGTCAATCTTGCGCACGGCGCCTTTTTTGCGATCGGCGCGTACCTCACGCTGGTGATCTCGCCGTATCTCGGCTTCAGCGGTGCGCTGGTATTGTCGCCCGTAGCTGTTGCCTTGCTTGGCATCGTCATCGAACGCTTGTTGTTCCAGCGCTTTTATCGCGCTGATCCGATCCTGTCGCTTCTGCTGACATTCGGTCTGGCGATGGTTGCCGAGCAGGCGTTGCGCATGATCTTCGGCGCGCCGCCATTATCCTATTCGATTCCGCAGGCCCTGCGCGGACAGGTCTTCATCGGGAATTTCATCTACTCGTTCTACCGCGTTGTGCTGCTCGGCATCGCTGCGGGGTGTATCGCAGGGCTGTGGGTGCTGCTGCGGATGACACCGTTCGGCCGGGTCGTTCGCGCAGGCGTGCAGAACCCTGACATGGTGGGTGCGCTCGGCATTTCGCTGCAGCCATACATGGCGGGCATCGCAGCACTCGGTATCGGTCTTGCGGGATTGGCGGGTGTATTGCTCGCGCCGATTTATGCGATCCATCCGGCAATGGGGAACGAGATCATCACGCCGGCCTTCGTGGTGGTGGTGATCGGTGGTCTCGGATCGTTCTGGGGTGTCGTGGTCGCGGCGATCCTTGTTGGCCTCGTCAAGGGTGTCATGGTCGGTATCGGCTATTCAGCAGCCTCGACCGCCGCGATCTACCTTCTCATGCTTCTGGTGCTTCTGTTCAGGCCGCGCGGTCTGTTCGGCGAGCGTATCACCCGCTTCGAGTGAGGCTCGCAATGTTCAAGCGTTTTCCTGTTCAATTGGCGATTGCTGCGGTTGGTCTTCTGATCCTGCCGCCTATTTTGCTGGCCCTCGGCCTGACGATGACCTCCGCGACCGAAGTCGTGGTCTTTGGCATCGCCTGCATGGCGCTTAATATCCTTGTTGGCCACACAGGGCTGGTGTCGTTTGGTCACGGCGCGTGGTTCGGGTTCGCGGCTTATGCCGCGGCGCTGATCCAGCTCAAGCTCATGCCAGGATCGTTCTTTGGTCCCGCCATTCTGGGCGTTCTGGTCACCAGCGCCGTCGCCATTCCCCTCGGCTATCTGATTTTGCGCAGGCGTGGCGTGTACTTCTCGCTACTGACGCTTGCGCTCGCGGCGATGCTTTACACGGTGTCCTTCCGCTGGACCGATGTGACTGGGGGCGAGAATGGGCTGGGTGGCATCACGCGACCGGCAATGCTGGGGTTCGATCTTGACTCGCAGACGACGTATTACTGGTTCGTCGCGCTGATCGCCTTTGCAGTGCTGTTTCTGCTATGGCGTTTCCACAACTCGACTGTGGGCAGTGTGCTCGTTGCAGTTCGCGAGAACGAACAGCGCGCACGCTTCCTCGGCTACCCGTCGAATCGCTACAAGCTCGTGGCCTTTGTGCTATCGGCCGCGCTCACCGGTCTTGCAGGCATTCTGCTGCTCTACAAGAACCGGATGACATCGGCTGATCCGGTATCGGTGGCGTTCTCGGGTGAACTCCTGGCGATGGTCGTCATCGGCGGCATGCGGAGTTTCCTCGGTCCAGCAATTGGTGCGCTGTTCTATATTCTGTTCCGCGAATTCCTCAGCATCTACACCGAGAATTGGCTGCTCTGGCTCGGCCTCGTGTTCGTTGGATTTATCATTTTCTCCCCGACGGGGCTCGTCGGTGTCGGCGAGAAGTTGCTGGCACCATTCCGCAAGAAAATCACCGAAGAAGCGGCAATGTCCGCACGCAAGGTCGAGGCCTTGCCGCTGCCGGAATTCCTGCGGCCGAAGACTGTGGCCAACGGTCCAGTGCTTGCCGCGCGCGACATGGTGAAAAGCTTCGGCGGCATCAAGGCCGTGCAGGGCGTCAATATCTCGATTGCTGACCGGACCCTGCACGCATTGATCGGCCCGAACGGTGCAGGAAAGACCACAGCCTTCAACTTGCTGTCCGGTATGTTCCCGCCGGATGAAGGTGAAGCCTCGCTGATGGGCCAACCGATTGCGGGGCATACGCCGGAAGAGATCGCAACCGCAGGCATCGGACGATCCTTTCAGATCACCAACCTGTTTCCAGAGCTGAGCGTGGGCGAGAACATTCGTCTTGCCGTGCAAGCGCGCCATCCGCGCAGGTTTGATCCGTTTACGAATGCGCTGTCGATCGATGAGATCAACCGCGAGACCGACGAGGTCATTCGTTATCTCGGCCTTGCGGGGATCGAGAAGGCGCAAGCGGGGGCGCTTTCCTACGGTGGACAGCGGCTGCTCGATATGGGCGTGGCGCTCGCCACCGCACCGCGGGTCCTGCTGTTGGATGAGCCGCTCGCGGGACTAGCCGCCGCGGAACGTGAACGCATCGGCGCCATCATCAAGCGCATTTCGGCTGACATGCCGGTGCTGCTGGTGGAGCACGATATCGATCGCGTGTTCGCGTTGGCCGATCATGTCACCGTCATGAATGAGGGACGCGTTCTGCTCGACGGAACCGTCGAGGATGCGCGCAGCAGCAAGAAGGTACAGGAGATCTACATCGGTTCGGGCGCGGCTGCCGTTGCGGCGCGTCCACGGGAAACCTCTGCCAAAGCCGAGGCTCTGTTGACCGTGGATGGCATCGATACGTTCTACGGCAAGAGCCACATTCTCAATAGTGTGAGCTTCACGCTGCACAAGAACGAGATCATCGCGCTGCTGGGCCGTAACGGCGCCGGAAAATCAACGTTGCTGAAGACGTTGGTCGGCATCGCACCTGCCTCCCATGGTTCGATCAGGCTCGCTGGCTCCGAACTTGTCGGACGTTCTTCTGCCGAATGCGCGCGCCTCGGCATTGGTTATGTGCCGCAGGGGCGCGGCCTCTTCGCAGGCATGACCGTTGAACAGAATCTCGAACTCGGCGGCCTGAAGCGGCAGACGGGGAATGGCGTGCATTGGACGCGCGAGCGCATTTACGAGTACTTCCCGCGCATCCGTGAGCGTCTCGATAATCCTGCCGATTATCTGTCAGGCGGTGAGCAGCAGATGGTGGCGGTGGCACGCGCGCTCTCCGGCGACGTCCGTGTGCTGTTGCTCGACGAGCCATTCGAAGGATTGGCCCCTGCGGTGGTTGAGCAACTGTTCGAGACCTTCGATCGCTTGCGCAACGAAGTTGCGATCATCATCGTCGACCATCATCTCGACTTGGCTCTGGCTTTATCCGATACCACGGTGGCGCTTGAGCGGGGCCGGATCATTCATGAAGGCCCGTCCAAGGCCCTGAGGGACGATCTTGATTTGCGGCGCAAGGTGCTGTGGCTATAAGGACAAAGAAGAAAAAACATGTCGAACAATAAGAATGTGGCGATCGTTGGTGTAGGCCTGATCGGCCGGGCATGGTCGGCGATCTTCGCCCGCGCCGGCTGGAATGTGCGGGTGACGGATCCACACGCGCCGACGCTGAAGGTAGCTCCTGGCCTGATCCGCGATGAACTCCACGCATTGAACCGCCACGGCCTTGCGGATGATCCTGAAGGTGCTGCCGCACGCATCACGGTGGCTGGAAGTCTCGCGGAGGCCGTGAAGGATGTCTCCTTTGTTCAGGAAAACGGCCCCGAGAAGGTCGAGGACAAGATCGCGATGTTCGCCGAGCTCGACCAGCTTGCGCCGCCGGATGCGCTGCTGGTGTCTTCAACATCGGCGATTGTTGCGTCGCGTTTCACTGAAAATCTGAAGGGGCGGGCGCGTTGCTTGGTCGGTCACCCGGTCAATCCACCGCATCTTATTCCGCTGGTCGAGCTTTGCGGCGCGCCATGGACGTCGCCCGAGGCGGTGTCGCGCGCGCGTGAAATCTACCGCGAGATTGGACAAGTGCCTGTCACGGTGAACCGCGAGATCAATGGCTTTGTTCTCAATCGTTTGCAGGGCGCCTTGCTCGCGGAAGCGTTCCGTCTGGTGGGCGAGGGCTACATCTCTGCGGAGGATCTCGACCATACGGTGAAGGATGGTCTCGGGACGCGGTGGTCATTCATGGGACCGCTGGAGACCATCGAACTCAACGCGCCAGGCGGCATTCCAGATTACTGCGCGCGTTACACCGGCTTCTATAAAGAGCTTGCGGCAGCGTCCGCCGGACCGGATGTCTACACAAGTCCCAACGCCGATCGTGTCATCAAGGCATGGCCGCACCAGCCAACGCCGGATCGGATTGCCGAGCTGACCACGTGGCGTAATGAGCGTCTCGCAGCCCTGGCTGCGCACAAGGCCAAGCAGAAGAAGTCCTGATTTAACCGCCCGGAAAGAAGAGAGAAGAAAATGAGCCGTAAAGTCATCATTACCTGCGCCGTGACCGGTGCGATCCACACGCCATCGATGTCGAAGGCTTTGCCGGTAACGCCGCAGGAGATCGCCGACGCGGCTATCGGGGCAGCAGAAGCCGGCGCAGCCATCGTCCATCTTCATGCCCGCAACCCGAAGACCGGCCAGCCCGACCAGAGCCCGGAGGCTTTCGCGCCATTCCTCAAGGTGATCAAGCAGCGCTCCAACGCGGTGATCAATCTCACGACCGGCGGTTCACCGACCATGACGGTCGATGAGCGCGTTCGCCCGGCAGCGGTCTATAAGCCGGAAGTCGCGTCGCTCAATATGGGATCGATGAACTTCGCCTTCTTCGGCATGCTCAATCGTTTCAAGACTTTTGAGCACGAGTGGGAGCGCAAGCATGTCGAGAACAAGGACATCGTCTTCCGCAACACGTTCCAGGACATCGAATATGTGCTGACCACGTTGTCAGGCAGCGGCACGCGCTTTGAATTCGAGTGCTACGACACGGCACATCTCTACAATCTTAAGTACTTCCTCGATCAAGGGCTGGTGAAGGCGCCGCTGTTTATCCAGACGGTGTTTGGCTTGCAGGGCGGCATCGGTCCACATCCCGAGGATGTGATGCACATGAAGCGCACGGCGGACCGTTTGTTTGGCGACCAGTACAAGTGGTCGGTGCTTGGCGCAGGACGCAACCAGTTGCCGATCGCGGCCATGGCCGCGGCGATGGGCGGCAATATCCGCGTTGGACTGGAAGATTCGCTCTGGGCAGCGCCCGGTCGTATGGCTGAATCCAATGCGGAACAGGTTCGTCTCGCCAGGCAGATTGTCGAGGGTCTTGGTCTTCAGATCGCGACACCGGACGAAGCCCGCGAAATCCTACACCTCAAGGGTGGCGATACGCTGAACGTCTGATCGCGGACCCATCCACTCCTGTGCAGTTGCCCTCTCTCCCTTATGGGAGAGGGGTAAAGTTGTGTGACTCGAGATATTTGCACTGCGGCGCGGCTCGCCGTATTCTCCGCATTCATCGCGTCGGATCCTTTCGCGCGGTTTTGAATGGAGCGGACGTGACATCAGTTTCAATGCGGATCGGGACGCGCAAGAGCGCCATGGCGCTCGTGCAGACGGAGGAAATCGCGCGCCGCGTGACGGCTGCTTCTCCAAACGTCCAGGTCGAAATCGTCAAGTTTGAGACCCGTGGAGACAGCGATCAGACCAGCAAGCTGCTGTCCCATGGCGGTAAGGGCGGTGCGTTTGTTGCCGAGATCCGTCGGGCGGTGATCGCGGGCGAATTGCACGCGGCAATGCATTCCCTGAAGGATATGCCGGGCAACGAAGACACCCCTGGCCTCGTGATCGGCGCGACGTTGGCACGCGAACCCGCCACTGATGCGTTGGTGTTGCGGAAAGGCCTGTCGCTGGACGAGCTACGGCGCTCCAAGGGCAAGGGTTTCAAAATCGGCACGAATGCCGTGCGGCGCGCAGCCTATGCGCGGCGATTGTTTCCTGAAATCGAAGTCATTCACTTTCGTGGCGCTGCCGATACGCGAATTCGGAAACTCGACGGCCGAGAGATGCAGCGGCTTGCCGGCGGCGGTGAAGTGGGACCAGCCGATGCGCTGATCATGGCGCGCTCGGGACTGGAGAGGGTCGGTCTGGCGGATCGTATCGTCTATGATTTCTCACCGCAGGAAATGTTGCCGGCGGTGGGACAGGGGATCGTCGCCGTCGAATGCGCTGCGAACGACTGGCAGACTCGGCTGACCCTTTCGCTGATCGACGATCCTCCTGCGCATTTGAGTGCCGATGCCGAGCGCGAAGTGCTCTGGATTCTCAACGGACACTGCAACTCGCCGATTGCGGGGTTCTCGACCATCAACGGTTCGGAGATGTCGCTCACCGCGTCCGTGCTGGACGAGCAGGGCGGTCACCTGATCGAGGCGACGCGCAGCGGACCTGCCAACAAGCCGCGGGAACTCGGCCGCGCCGTGGCGTTCGATCTGCTGCACAAGGGCGCGGCCGCGATCATCGAACGCTCCCGTCCCGCCTAGTGTGGTGGTTCAGAAGTTCGCTTCTTTTTTCGCCTTCAAGCGAACTTCTGAACCTAAACCACACTAGAGTTATACTTCGCTCGAAAACGCTTTAGCCTTTATAGCTGCGCACCCGCTTGAGCATCTGTTCGACATGCGCAATCGGCGTTTCGGGCTGAATGCCGTGACCGAGATTGAAGATCAGTCGTCCACGGGCATAGTTTTCCAGCACGTCGTCAACCGCACGGTCTAGCGCGTCTCCGCCAGCGATCAGCACGAGCGGATCGAGATTGCCTTGGACGGCAACGCGACTTTGGACGCGTTCGCGGATAAGGGTGGGCTCGGCGGTCCAATCGATGCTGACGCCGTTGACGCCTGTACGCTCGACGTAAGACGGAAGCTGAGCCCCCGCGCCCCGAGGGAAGCCGATGATTTTGGCATCAGGGACTTTCTTGCGGACCCCCTCGACAATGCGCTGGGTCGGCTCAATAGACCATCGCTCGAATTCGTGTGGCGGCAGGACGCCCGCCCAGGTGTCGAAGATTTGCAGCACGTCCGCGCCGGCCGCGAGCTGGCCCAACAGATATTCAATCGAGTTTTCCACCAGGACATCGATGATCCGCGCGAACGCATCGGGCTTGCGATAGGCAAGCATGCGTGCGGGAGCCTGATCCGGTGTGCCTTGGCCCGCCACCATGTAGGTGGCGACGGTCCACGGCGCGCCACAGAACCCGATCAACGCAGTTGCGGGATTGAGTTCACTTCGAACACGGCGCAACGCTTCATACACCGGTTCGAGCTTTGCGAAGTCTGCAGTCGTTGCGAGCGATTTGATCTTCTCGGGCGTATCGAGCGGATCGAGGCGCGGGCCTTCGCCTACTTCAAAACGGACTTCGCGTCCCAGGGCGTGGGGGATGACGAGAATGTCCGAGAAAATGATCGCGGCATCGAAGTTGAAGCGCCGGATCGGCTGCAGCGTGACTTCGGCGGCAAACTCCGGCGTGAAACAAAGATCGAGGAAGCTTCCCGCCCGCGCACGCAGCTCACGGTATTCAGGCAGGTAACGGCCTGCCTGCCGCATCATCCACACGGGCGGTACGGGCTGTCGATGGCCGGAGAGGACATCCACAAATGGCTTGGAAGAGGGCTGTTTCAAACGAAATTCCGCTGCTGAAAGATGATGTTATTGCTGTCCTGATACACCGGCGAGCGGGCTTCCGCCACCGCTTGAAAGCGAAAAATTGGGGCGAATTTCGCCGTTCTCATTCGGCCAGAATATGTTTTCCGGCCATTGTCGCGTCCGTGCAAGCTACGCTAACGATAGGGAACGAACTCGGGAGGACGGCGTATGAAAACGGCGATTACGGAGTTGTTCGGTATTCAGCATCCCATCATTCAAGGTGGGATGCATTATGTCGGCTTCGCGGAATTGGCTTCGGCAGTCTCCAACGCGGGCGGCCTCGGGATCATCACCGGCCTGACGCAGCGGACACCAGAGTTGCTTGCGAAAGAAATCGCGAAGTGCCGCGACATGACGGACAAACCGTTTGGCGTGAATCTTACGTTTCTTCCCGCCTTCACATCGCCTCCGTATCCCGAATACATCGCCGCCATTCGTGAAGGCGGCGTCAAAATCGTCGAAACCGCGGGGCGTAGCCCCGAACAATACATGCCTGCGCTGAAGGCGGCCGGTATCAAGGTCATTCATAAGTGCACATCGGTTCGCCACTCATTGAAAGCGGAGGCTATCGGTTGCGATGCCGTGAGTGTCGATGGCTTCGAGTGCGGCGGGCATCCCGGCGAAGACGATATGCCGAATATGATCTTGCTGCCCCGCGCCGCCGAAGAATTGAAGATCCCATTCGTGGCCTCAGGCGGTATGGCGGATGCTCGCAGCCTTGTGGCGGCGCTTGCTATGGGTGCGCAGGGCATGAACATGGGCACGCGCTTCATTGCCACCAAGGAAGCGTCGGTCCATGACAACGTGAAAAGGGCGCTCGTTGCCGCATCCGAGCTCGATACGCGGCTGATCATGCGCGCACTTCGCAACACCGAGCGGGTGTTGAACAACAAGAATGTTGAACGCCTTCTCGAGATTGAGCGGGAGAAGGGCAAGAACCTCAAGATCGCAGACATTCACGATGAGGTTGCCGGCGTTTATCCGAAGGTGATGATCGAAGGCGACATGGATGCCGGGGCCTGGAGCTGCGGCATGGTTGTCGGATTGATCCATGATATTCCGACGGTGAAAGAGCTGATCGATCGCATTATGGTCGACGCCGAACGCATCATTCGCGGGCGGCTGACCAGTTTCCTCGATGGAAACGTCGCTGCGGCACAGAAGGTCGCCTGAGGATCGGATAAACAAAAATGGCGGGACTGCAATCCCGCCACTCTCATTTTCTGCCTAGAGCGCGTAGGCCTCTTCCATCTGGTCGATGGTGTCGAGTTTCGCGTGAAACGCCGACCAGTCATCGGTTTCCGCGATCGGCTTCCAGATCGCTTCCACTTCATCGATCAACATCGTGCAGGCGTCTGATCTCTTGAAGAACGGATGCTTGAGATCGATGTGCGCCCGGGGCGCGAAGTTTTGCAAAATGTCCCTGACCGGTGCGAACGCAGGGTTGGCATAGTGATCTTTCGACGGGCTTTTGGCCGCGCGATCTGCGCTGGCAAGACCGCCGAACCAATCGAAGAACGTCTGCTCGAAGGGGGCTTTCGTTTCTGACAGGAATATCCAGACAGCGCGTGCGAGTTCTGCATCGTGCTGCGGGTCCTTTGAATCAACACCAAGACGCTTGAGCAGAGCGGCGGTGAACTCCTGGCGCAACACAGGCTCGAATGTCCCAAGCGTCTGTTCGAGGTTCGAGCGTTCAGCAATCGGAAGCAGGCATTCGGCGAGCCGTACTAAGTTCCAGAACAGTGCGTCAGGCTGCCGTCCGTAAGCGTAGAGCCCCGTCTCGTCAAAATAGGCAGCAGTGAACGCCGGATCGAGCACAGGCAGAAAGCGCCATGGTCCGTAGTCGAAGCTCTCCCCGGTGACGTTGATGTTGTCCGTGTTCAGAACGCCATGAACGAAGCCCGCCGCCATCCATTGTGCGCCGACCCGGGCCACGCGGCGACAGACTTCTTCAAGAAACGCTGCGGCGCGTGCCGACGTATCATCCTTCCAGATATGCGGCATGTAGGTGCGGATGGTGTAGTCCAGCAGTTTCTCGATGTTGGCGGTATCCTTGAGAAAGGCTTGACGCTGAAAGCTGCCTATGCGGATGTGCGAGTGGCTGAGCCGAACGAGAACCGATGAGCGTGTCGGGGAGGGTTCATCGCCGCGAATGAGCGACTCTCCGGTCTCGATCAGACTGAACGATTTCGAGGTGTCCACGCCCAATGCCTGCAGCATCGCGGTGGCGAGAATTTCCCGCACGCCGCCCTTCAGCGTGAGGCGTCCGTCGGCGGTGCGCGACCATGGTGTTTTGCCGCTTCCCTTGGTGGCGAGGTCGAGCAGGCGCCCGTCGCGCACATCCCGCAATTGTGCGAACAGGAAGCCGCGTCCGTCGCCCAATTCAGGATTGTATACTTGGAATTGGTGGCCGTGATAGCGTAACGCCAGCGGCTGCACGAAGCTGTCGGGCAGCGGCGTGAAGCGGCCAAAATGCGCGATCCATTCTTCGTCGGTCAGCGTATCCAGGCCAACTGACTTTGCTGCGCGCTGGTTTCGATAGCGCAGAATGTGTTGGGGAAACGAAGCCGGGGCAACGATATCGTAAAAGTCGGGACCCAGAGCGGAATGGTTGGTCGCGGCACGATACAGGGGAGAGGCGGGCATCAAAAACTCGAATGATGGAAAACGCTAGTGTGGTGGTTCATAAGTTCGCCCGTTTTTTTCTGCGAGTCCTTCTAGCGAACTTCTGAACCTGAACCACACTAGAATGATGGATTTACTAGTGTCCTCTCGAATCCAAAGTTCGCTTCGGAGCTCACTGCACGATGGAGGCGAACTTTGGATTCGGGACACTAGCACCTCCACCATAACGGATGGAACCGTGTTCGGGTTCAAAAAAGAGCGCTGCAATGACGGATCATCAGGGGCAATTGCGGGCCAACAGAGAGCTGTCGCGGCACATTTTGCCGACATCGGCGACTATGATCGGAATCTGCACCACGTTCATCGGCCTGGTCAAACTGGCAGAAGCCAGGATAGGCCCCAGTCATGTTGACGAGTACGCGGCGCTTGCGGCGCTGTTGTTCCTTATCAGCTCGGCGGCATCTTATTTATCGATCCGCTTTTCAGATCGGAAGCGGTTAGGTGCGCATTGCGAGAGGCTGGCCGATCAGTTCTTTCTGGCGGGGTTATTCAGCATCACGCTGATCGCGACGCTGTTTGCCTATGAGGCGATCTAGATCGCGCCAGGAAACCTAGATCGCAGGAGATCGTTCAGAACGGCAGGTGGCCGCTCTTGAAGTAGTACATGGCGAGAAAGCCGATCACGAGTCCGACCAGAACACCAAGCGCGACTTTCATTCCAAGATCCTTTCACTGTAGGCGCGGGTCAAAGACTTTGACCGCGCCTGCCTTTTAGTGAATCTCCGCCGAACGGGCCAGCGCCTCCTTGAGCTTCTCTAGGGAGAACTCGGGGCTGCGGGCGATGCCGAGAATTGGCTCCTCTCGGCGCGCGCACAATTCTGCGGCTTCCGGCAGTTTAGCTGCGAGATTGGCTGGAATGACAATCGCTCCATGTTGATCGGCGTGAATGAGATCGCCTGATCGCACCGTCATGCCGTGGACACAGACGTCGTCACCGAACCCGTCGAGATGAACATAAGCGTGGGACGGATTGAGCATTCCGGCGAGGGCCTGGAATCCCGGAGCCCATTGCGGAATGTCGCGGATGGACCCGTCCGTGATCACGCCGAGACAGCCGAGTGCCTTATGAACGGAGCTGTTGACCTCACCCCAGAATGCGCCGAACCCGATATTCGCGCCATCCAGATCCTGGATCACGCTGATCCGCGGGCCGGGTCCAGTTCCGGCGTATTCATAATAGGCCAGCCGCTGCGCCCGCGCATCTGCGGGGGACAGGCTGGACGCCGATGTGGAGCGGATCGTCGCGGTTCGGGCATAGCCGACCATTGGCGGCAGGTCCGGGAACGGGCAAACGAACGGTTTGCTGGTAAAACCGGTCAGGCGGCGCTCAGGGGCGACAACTTCCATCGCATTGCAAATTGTGGGGGTGTCATAACGGGCCAGTTCTGCGAGCAATGCGGCAGGAAGTGGTTCGGTCACGGGTTTCATCTCCTGATTTTGATTTTGTTTGCTGTCCCGATCCAGACGAGCGGTCGCGGGGCGAGTTTGCCGCTCCTGGCGTCAGGCAGCAAGCTTTGGAAAGGATGGACGCGGGCGCCATCCCATGTTTTGTGTAGGGTGAAATATCATCGATACGATGATGTCCGGATTGGCTGCGCGGCGGTATAGAAAACTGACAAAAATATCAGGGGATGAAATGGCAACAAACAAGAAGAAGCTTTTGATCGTCGAGACGATGTCGCCGGGCGGATGGGCGCTGTTCAAGGAGCGCAGCGACATCGAAGCGATTGAATTTCCCAACACCATCTCGGCTCCGGATTTCAATGCGATGCTGCGGCAGCATGCGCCAGTCAACGGCGTTGCGCTCGGCGGAACGCGGTTCGGCGAAAACGAGATCGCATCATCCGGCGAGATGATGGTGGTTGCGCGTATCGGTGTCGGATACGACGCGGTCGATGTGCCGGCGCTGAGCGCCAAGAACATCCCGCTGATGACGGCGGGCACTGCCAACTCCCCGTCGGTCGCTGAAGCTGCCTTGTTCATGATGATGGCGCTGGCCAAACGTGCCGCTGAGCTGGACGAGATGGTGAAGAGCAATCAATGGAATAAGCGGCTCGGCGCCATTCCGTTCGACCTTCTTGGCAAGACAGCCCTCGTCGTCGGGTTTGGCCGCATCGGCACCCGGCTGGTCAAGCGGCTGCTGGCGATGGAAATGAATGTGCTGGTCTATGACCCATTCAAGACGAATGAAGAGATCCAGGACGCCGGTGCGGAGTGCGTGACTGATCTCGATGCGGCCTTGTCTCGCGCCGACTTCGTTTCGCTTCATTGTCCAAAGTCTCCAGCGACGGTCGGGCTGATTGGCGCGAAGCAGCTCAAGCAGATGAAACGCACGGCCTATCTGATCAACACCGCACGAGGTGGCATCGTTGATGAGAAGGCACTCTATACGGCGCTGACCGAAGGGATGATCGCCGGTGCAGGGCTTGATGTGTTCGAGCAGGAGCCGCCGGCGGCAGATAATCCACTGCTGACCTTGCCCAACGTAATCACAGCGCCGCATCTCGCAGGCGTGACGCGCGAGGCGCTCGATCGCATGGGCCTGCAGACTGCACGCAACATCATCAGTGCGCTCGACGGGGCTCCCATTCGCGAGAACGTCGTCAATCAGGACGTCCTGAACTGACGTCCTAGTACCGCGGATTTGAAGTTCTCCCGAGTGAATCCATAAGGTCGATGAAGAACTTCAAATCCAAAAGCGGCACTAGCATCATAGGTTTGCTAGTGTCCCTTTGATTTCGAAGTTCGCATCATCCGAGCAGGCCGCAAGCTTGTGCGAACTTCGAAATTGGGACACTAGCCGGACGTGTAATATGCCGCTGCAAAACCGCGTGACACCGTTCGGCGAGATCGTCTCAACACCGCATCGCGGCCGCTTTACCGGCAATCGCGGGATCATTCATGATCCCGCGACGCGAACGCTGCTCAACCGGCGCTGGTCGTCGAAGGCTTGGATTACATGCGTGTGCGAGTTCAAGGGGCGCAGGCGCAAGGTGATGAGTGGCCGGAGCTGGACTGAATTATTCTTCCTTGATGAAGCAACAGCATTCGCGGCAGGGCATCGGCCCTGTTTCTATTGTCGCCGCGCGGACGCCGTGGCTTTTCGTGACGCGTGGGGCGACGGGAATGGCCACGCCAAGCCCCATGCCAAGGATATAGACGAAATCCTTCACCGTGAACGGTTGGATCGCCACGCCAAGCGTCTCCATCCATTGCCTATGCCCGCGCGCGAGCTGCCGAACGGCACAATGATCACGGTCGGCGAGAAGAGCTATCTCATCGCCGATGGAGGGGCATGGCTGTGGTCATTCGCTGGCTATAGCCGTGCTTCAGAGGCGCTTGATGACGCAAGGCTGCTGACGCCGCCGTCCATCGTCAATGCGTTCCATGCGGGATATCGTCCTGATATCGACGTCAGCGTTGAGAGGTGAACGTCTGCGATCAAGCGCCGCCGCTTGCAAGTCCAACCGCCCAGAGCGCAAATGCATAGGCGATCGCGACTTCATCAAGCCGGTTGAAACGCCCGGACGCACCGCCATGTCCCGCACCCATATTGGTCCGCAGCAGCACAGGGCCGCCGCCGGTCATCGTCGGACGGAGCCGCGCAATCCATTTCGCCGGCTCCCAGTATGTCACACGCGGATCGGTGAGGCCGCCCATCGCGAGAATGGCCGGATAATCTTTCGCTGCAACGTTATCGTAAGGCGAATAGGAGAGGATGGTCTTGAAATCGTCCGCGCTCTGGATTGGGTTACCCCATTCGGGCCATTCCGGCGGCGTGAGCGGCAGAGAGTCGTCGAGCATCGTGTTAAGCACATCGACGAAGGGGACCTCCGCCACGATGCCGGCGAACAATTCGCCAGCCCGGTTGGCAACGGCGCCCATAAGCATGCCGCCGGCGCTACCGCCATGGCTGACAATTTTCTTCGCGGACGTGTACTTCGCGTCGATCAAGGCCCGGCCAGCGGCCGCGAAATCGTCGAAAGTATTCGTCTTCTTCTCGCGCTTGCCGTCGAGATACCAGCCCCAGCCTTTGTCCGAGCCGCCGCGAATGTGGGCGATGGCATAGACAAATCCGCGATCAACCAGTGACAGGCGGTTCGCTGAGAACGATGCAGGAATGGCGTGACCATATGAGCCGTAGCCATAGAGCAGCAGCGGCGCATTGCCGTCGCGAACCAGTCCCTTGCGATGAAGGATGGAAACCGGCACCTGCGCGCCGTCATGGGACGTCGCCATGATGCGCGTTGTTACGTAGTCCGCAGGGTTGTGGCCGGACGGAATTTCCTGGCGCTTGCGCAAGGTGCGCTCACGGCTGACCATGTCGTAGTCGAAAACTTCCGACGGCGTGGTCATGGATGAATAGGAGAATCGCAAGTTCGTGGTCTCGAACTCGTAGCCGCCCAACGTGCCCAGCGAATAAGCCGCCTCGTCAAAAGCGATGGCGTGCTCTTCGTTTGTCGTAAGGTCGCGGATGACGATGGAGGGAAGGGCATTCGCCCGCTCCAGCCGCACCAGATGGTTGGCATAGAGCTCGACGTCGATGACGTAGATTCCCGAGCGATGCGGAATCAGATCGCGCCAGTTCGATCGCTCAGGCGCGTTCAGCGGCGCAGTCACGATCTTGAAGTCGATCGCCTTGTCTGCGTTGGTGAGAATGAACAGCTCGTCACCGCGATCCGATACGGAATATTGCACGCCTTCTTCGCGCGCCGCGACCAGTCGCGGCGGTGCGTCGGGATGGGCAAGATCAATCAGCCGCTGCTCCGAAGTTTCGTGATCGCCGCCGGCGATGACACAGAAGCGACCGCTGGCGCTCTCGTGGATGTGGGTAAACCACCCTGAATCTTTCTCCTCATAAACGAGAAGGTCATCCGATTGCGGCGTGCCGAGACGATGGAGGTAGACCTGCATCGGGCGGTGGTTGTCGTCGAGCTTCACATAAAAGAACGATTTGGAGTCCGCGCTCCAAACCACGCCGCCATCGGTTTCTTCGATGGCGTCGTCGCGGTCCTGGCCTGTCTCCCAATCACGCACCCGGATAGTGAAATATTCCGAGCCCTTGATGTCGGCGCTCCAGGCTTCGAGCTTGTGATCCAGAGAATGCCGTGCGCCGCCAAAGTGGAAGTATTCGCTTTGCGAAGCCAGTTGATCGCCGTCGAGGATGATGCGTTCGTCGCCGCCGTTGCGTGCCGAGCGGCCGATCATCTCGTGCTGGCCGCCCTCCCGGTATTTGTGGAAGTATGAAAATTGCCCGTCGGGCGACGGGACGCTGGAATCGTCTTCCTTGATACGGCCGCGCATTTCAGCAACCAGCGTCTTCTGGAGACCCGCCGTGTGTCCCAGAACGGATTCAGTATAGGCGTTCTCCGCTTCCAGATAGCTGCGGATGTCCGCTTTCAGAATCGAAGGATTCCGCAGGACCTCCTGCCAGTTTTCATCCTTCAGCCAGGCATAGTCATCGGCAACAGTGATGCCATGGCGAGTGAAGCTGTGCGGACGGCGCGGCGCAATGGGCGCCGGAGCTGGCTGTCGAATGTTCATGCGTTGTGCCTTCGGTAAACTAGTGGTCCTATTCTAACGTTCGCATCCCGTCTCGGCAGGCACCTCCTGCGAATGTTAGAATCAAGGGACCACTAGCAAATATAAGTTTCTAGCGGAGTTTTGGATTTGACATTCGCTTGACGAACTCGCGGCCGAGTGGGGAGCGAATGTCAAATCCACTCCACTAGTGCGGTGGATCTGACGTTCTTATCAGCATTCACCGCTGGTCCATCATACGAATGTCAGAACCGGATCACTACGACAGCTTAGCTATTCGTCTTTACCGAGGATGCAATGCCTGCAAGGGAGAGAACCGTGTGCAGCAGTACATTCGCGCCTGCCGCGCAGTCTGTCTGCGTCGCGTCCTCGATTTCGTTGTGGCTGATGCCATCCTTACACGGCACGAAGATCATGGCCGCTGGCATGACGGTCGCCAGATTGCAGGCGTCGTGTCCTGCGCCCGAGGTGATACGGCGACTGGAATAGCCCAATTCTTTGCTGGCGTTTTCGACAGCAGTAACAAGCTTGGCGTCGAAAATCGTCGGTTCCTTGCGCCAGACCTGGGTGAGATCGATCGTCACCTTGCGTCGCTTGGAAATCTCTTCGATCGCTGCGAGCAGTCCGCTGTGCAGCTTGTCCAGCGTTGCTGACTCGGGGCTACGGATATCAACCGTAAACTTGAGGTCGCCCGGGATCACGTTGCGCGAAGGATTGTCGATGATGATTTCACCGACAGTTCCGGCTGCGTTTGGTCCGTGTTCCTTCGCCAGCTTCTCGACCACCAGAACGAATTCCGCGAAGGCAGCAAGCGCATCACGACGCAACGGCATTGGCGTCGTGCCCGCATGGCTTGCGAAACCGGTAATCACACCATCGTACCACATGATGCCCTGGCCGCGGTCGACGACACCGATGGTTTTGTTCTCAGCTTCGAGGATCGGACCCTGTTCGATGTGGAGTTCGACGAACGCGCTGAATTTCTGCTTCCCAACCGGCTCGGCACCGCGATAGCCGATGGTGTCGAGCGCCTCCGCAACAGTGATGCCATCGATATCCTTACGGCCGAGGATGTTTTCGGTCGTATACTCGCCGGCATAGGCGGCGGACGCCATCATCGCCGGCGCGTAGCGCGAGCCTTCCTCGTTGGTCCAGTTACAGACGCAGATCGGAGTTTCTGTCTCGATGCCTGCGTCATTCATGGCGCGGACGACTTCGAGCGCGGCGAGTGTGCCAAGGATGCCGTCGTACTTGCCGCCGGTCGGCTGCGTATCAAGATGTGAGCCGATGCCGATGGGCGGCTTCGACATGTCGCGGCCGGGACGCAAGGCGAACATAGTGCCCAGCGCGTCAACGCGGACTTCACATCCTGCAGCTTCGCAGGCGGCGCGAAACCAGTCACGCACCTGCTTGTCTTCCGCACCGAGGGTCAGGCGCCGCACGCCACCTTTGGGTGTGCCGCCGAATTTTGCCGTTTCGTGAATGTCATTCCACAGGCGTGCGGAGTCGATCTGAAGATTGGATTTTGTCTTGCTCATGAGTCCTCGATAACCCAGGTTCGGATGGAATACATCCCACGAAAAGTGCGTGTCAGGTGTGCCGGTGGGCGGGGCGCTTGTGCGGCTTGGTGGATTTGCTGTCGGTGGGGATCATAACCACACGTCCGTAGCGAACGCCACGCTCCGCGATAATGTGGTCGGCGAGATGTTGCACCTCCGACGTCGGCCCTTTCAGGGCCGTGACCTCCATGCAGTTGTCATTGTCCAGATGGACATGCATCGTTGCGAGCGACAGGTCGTGGTGGTCGTGGAAATTGTTGACCAGACGGCTTGAGAGATCGCGCGCTGCGTGATCGTAGACGTAGACCAGCGCAGCGACGCATTCGCCGGATTTACCGGCGTCCTGGGCGGCCTGCTGCATGCCTGCGCGGGTAAAGTCGCGGATAGCCTCAGAGCGATTTTGATAGCCGTGCTGTTCGATCATGCGATCGAGCTCGGCCACCAGATCGTCATCAAGGGTGATCGTCACGCGCTGCATCGAGGGACTCCGAACGGATCGGTATGATGATTTGTTGACATTGTCATACTCGACATGCCAGTTTGCGCCTGCCGGGCTGTTGTTTTTAAGAAGCGTCGTGGGTGGTGGGCAAGACCAAAGATCAAGTGGTCGGCCGTGGGCGTTTGCTTGCGGTGACTTGTAATTCATTTTCAGTTCGGTGGCGGCTCGCAGGAATTGCAACCTTTGCCTCATTTGTCGCCTTCGTGCCTCCTGCATCGGCACAGAACGCGAATACGTCTGAGAACGCGACTTCACTGCCATCTGTGGATGTGGTCGCGAGCCGGCAGCGCGTGGCGCCCGCCACAAGGCGACCAGTTGATCAGGGGGCGTCCGCACCTGCAGACTCGACGGACAGTGCGGCGAACGAGCCCGTATTGTCGTCAAGCGAGAAGTCGTTCACCGGTACGGAGGTCAACGAGCGGCCAATTTCCCGCCCGGCGGAAGCACTTGAGGTGGTGCCGGGCCTGATCATCACGCAGCACAGCGGCGATGGCAAAGCCAACCAATACTTCCTCCGCGGCTTCAACCTGGATCACGGCACGGATCTGGCGATCTCCATTGATGGCATGCCCGTCAACATGCGCACGCATGGTCATGGTCAGGGCTATGCCGATCTCAATTTCCTGATTCCCGAACTGATCGGGTCGGTGGGTGTGAGGAAGGGGCCGTACTTCGCGGACGAAGGCGACTTCTCGTCCGTAGGTGCGGTCAATGTCAGCCTGATCGACACCGTCAAGAAATCCATGGCTTTGGCCACCGTCGGCAGTTTTGGCTACCGCCGGGTCTTCGGGGTGACGTCGGCGAAAGCGGGCGAGGGCAACCTGCTCGTGGCCGGGGAAGTCAACACATACAATGGTCCTTGGGATTATCCCGACAAGCTTCGAAAGCTGAATGCCGTCGTTCGCTATACCGAAGGCACCGTGGACAATGGTCTATCGCTGACGGGTATGGCTTATTCCAACCGGTGGAATTCGACGGATCAGGTGCCGTTGCGCGCGATCACCTCGGGACAGCTCGGTCTTTACGGCGCGCTTGATCCGACGGACGGCGGAAATTCCGACCGGTTCTCGATTTCGGGTCGATGGGCGCAGTCAGATAAGGACGGTTCGTCCAAGATAAATTTTTACGCGATCAAGAGCTCGCTCAATCTCTATAACGATTTCACGTTTTTTCTCGGCAATCCCAACGACGGTGATCAGTTTCATCAGCACGATGATCGCGTGCTCGCCGGTATCAATGCCTCGCATACGTTCAACACCGTGTTTGCCGGGCTGCCGATGCAGACGGAGGTGGGCTTTCAGAGTCGATACGATGACATCAATGTCTCGTTGTCCGATACCGTTCAGCGCCAGTTCCTCAAAGGCACACGCAGCGATAAGGTGAAAGAAGGAAGTGTGGGTTTGTTTGTCCAGAATACGGTTTATTGGACGAACTGGTTTAGAAGCTATGTGGGTTATCGCGGCGACTTCTATAACGCCAACGTCAATTCGCTTCTCGATCCGGTCAACTCCGGCAACGCCAATGCGTCGATCGGCAGTCCGAAATTCGGCCTTGTGTTCGGGCCGTTTGTCAAGACGGAGTTTTTCTTCAATGCAGGCGAGGGCTTTCACAGCAACGACGCCCGCGGTGTGACCATCAAGGAATCGCCATCCGATCACATCGCGGTGGATTCATCGCCGTTTCTCGTGAAGACGCGCGGCGCCGAAATCGGCATCCGGACGCGTGCGATTCCCAATCTCGAAAGTTCGGTCAGCTTGTTCGTGCTCGATTCCGCGTCGGAGATTTTGTTTGTCGGCGACGCAGGTGACACCGAGGCGAGCCGGCCGAGCCGCCGTTACGGCATCGAGTGGACCAACCACTACAAGCCATACTCGTGGCTCAGTTTCGACGGTGACCTTGCTGTCACACATGCTCGCTTTCGTGGCGACAATTCCGATCAAGCGGCTGCCTATGCGGAGCTGGCCGGGTATCCAGAGGCGCAAATCGGCAACGCGCCCGGAAATTTCATCCCGGGTGCTCCCAATATGATCGCCTCAGCCGGCATGAGAATAGGCGAAGCGACCGGGTGGTTTGCCGCCTTGCGCTATCGTTACTTTGGTCCCCGGCCACTGACGGAAGATGGTGCGTTCCTATCACCAGCGACCGGACTGCTGAACGGACAGGTTGGCTATCGTTTTGAGAATGGATGGCGCATTCAATTGGATGCCTTCAACCTGACCGACAGCAAATCCGACCAGATCACGTATGCTTATGGTTCGCTGCTGAAAACGGATTCTCTGTACGCGCGGTGTAATTCCGGCAGCCCGCCGCCCGCCGCTGTCTGTGAAACAGGTGTCATGGACCGCGTGCTGCATCCGGTGGAGCCGCTCGGGGTCCGCCTCACGCTTGCGGGACAATTCTAACTAGTGTCCCGAATCCGAAGTTCGCCCGATACCGCGGCGCGCCTCTTAGCGAACTTCGGATTCGAAAGGACACTAGCAATTTATGATCCTAGTGTGGTTTAGGTTCAGAAGTTCGCTTGAAAGACTCGCTGAGAAAAGGAAGCGAACTCCTGAACCACCACACTAGGGACTTTGCCGGTTTGCCGTTTCGAGTATGGTCAGCCGTCAAAGAGAGAGAGTAGGAATGTTTGGGATTTTGGGGCTTGGCTTCGTGTTGGGGATGCAGCACGCGCTGGAAGCCGATCACATCGCAGCCGTCTCCAGCATCGCCGCCCGCAGAACCAACGTTGGAGACATCGTCCGGCACGGGCTGACGTGGGGGCTTGGCCACACGATCACGCTTTCGCTGTTCGCGGGCGCCGCTATTGTCCTGGGCCATGCGATTCCGGAACATTTGGCGCAGCCTCTTGAGGGGGCCGTGGGCATCATGCTGGTCGGGCTCGGAGCACACGTGCTGTGGCGGCTATGGCGCGACCGTGTGCATTTCCATGCGCATGGTCATGCCGACGGGGCGATGCATCTGCATGCTCACAGCCATGCGCACGACACTGTGCCGCATGCGAGCAGCCTGCATTCCCACACACACGGTTTCCGCTGGCGTTCTCTATTCGTGGGGCTGATGCACGGCATGGCAGGCTCAGCCGCGCTGCTCGTGCTCGCTGTTTCGCAGGTCGAAAAGCCGCTTCAGGGCGTTCTGTACATCGTGCTGTTCGGGATCGGATCGATGATCGGAATGGGCGCACTGTCGGCGGTCATCGCATTGCCACTGGCAGCTTCCGCTCGATTTCTCACTTGGGCCAATCACGCACTTCAAGCGGTGGTAGGGATTGTAACCTTATCGATCGGTGCAATGACGATTCACGAGACCCTTCTCTCGCAATTCCTTTCTCTCTGAAGCTGAGACGCATTGCCGCACGTGCGGCAATGCGTTGCGCCGCAATAGACGGGCAACGCGTTTCATCGCTTTTCTTTCGCACCGTTTTCGTGGATCATCGGCCCACGACATAAAACAACGGCAGGTTCTGACAACGATCACGAACCGCAAAGGGGAGCGCTCTTTTATGAATCACGGGACACGTGTGAAAACCGCCATTGCGGCCGCAATGCTGGCTTTGTTCGGCAGCGCCGCGATGGCACAGGATTATCCAACCAAGCCGATCACGCTGATTGTGCCATGGCCGGCTGGCGGTTCGACGGATATTTCGATGCGAGCGATCGCGGATGCTGCATCGAAACACCTCGGCCAGCCGATCGCTGTGGACAATAAGGCCGGCGGCGGCGGTACGGTGGGCCCGGCGACAATGGCCGCGACTGCTAAGCCGGACGGCTATACCATTTCCCAGATTCCGATCACGGTGTTTCGCCTGCCTCTGATGCAGCAGGTGTCGTGGGATCCCAGTAAGGACTTTACCTACATCGTTCATTTGACCGGCTATACCTTCGGTGTAACGACCAATGCGGATTCCCAGTTCAAGACGTGGAAGGACGTCGTCGATTTCGCCAAGCAAAATCCGGGGAAGGTGACCTATGCAACTCCGGGCGCGGGTACATCGCTGCATATCGGTATGGAGCAGATTGCCGGTATGGCCGGGATCAAGCTGACGCAGGTTCCGTTCAAGGGCGGAGCGGAAACCAACGCAGCGGTGCTGGGCAATCATACCATGCTGCAGGCTGACTCCACGGGGTGGAAGCCATTGGTCGACGCCGGCAAGCTTCGCCTGCTGATGGTGTGGACCGATAAGCGCTCGCCGAACTTCCCGAACGCGCCGACGCTCAAGGAACTCGGCTATCCGATGGTCTACGATTCACCGTTCGGCATCGCTGGACCGAAGGGCATGGACCCGAAAATCGTCGCCAAGTTGCATGATGCTTTCAAGAAGGCGATCGAAGATCCCGCAGTCATCGCAACGCTCGCGAAATACGACATGGTGCCGAACTACAAGAACACCGAGGACTACAAGAAGTTCGTTGTCGAAGTCACTGACTCTGAGCGCAAGGTGATCGATAACCTCGGATTGGGCAAGAAGACGAACTGAGCGTACGCACAGCGCAAGACCTGCGGCCATTGTGGTCGCAGTTCTTGCATTTGGCATGTTTGCGGGAGGCGGTTCGCTATGAACGGTTCTAGCGATACGAAGAATAGGCTGAATAACTCCGAATTGTGGGGCGGGGTGGTCGGACTTGCGCTTGGCGTTTTTGTGATCCGCTCCGGCTACAGCCTCAACATCGGCAGCATCAACGATCCCGGATCGGGCTATGTGCTGTTCTACACCGGAATTCTGATGTGCCTGTTCGCGGGCACGATCATCGTCTCGGCGATCACCGAGGGAGGACCGGCCCTCGGATCATTATGGGCCGGCACACGCTGGACCAAGCCGCTGTTGGTGATTGTGTGCCTCGCGGCGTTCTCGTTTCTACTGGAGCCGCTCGGCTTTCTTCTCACATCGATCCCGCTGATGCTGGTGTTGTTGCGCGTCATCGATCCGGTCCGCTGGACGCTGGCTATTCCACTCGCGGTGCTCGCACCGCTTGGCATGTGGTGGATATTGAAGAAAGCTCTTCTGATCCAGTTGCCGGTTGGCATGTTCAACATCGGCTGAGCGGATTTGCGCCATGGATGTTCTTTTCAATGTCGGGCACGGGTTTGGCGTCGCTCTCCAGCCGATCAATCTGCTCTATTGTTTCATTGGCGTGTTCATAGGCACGCTGGTCGGCGTACTGCCGGGCATCGGTCCGATCTCGGCGATGTCGCTGTTGTTGCCGGTCACGCTGTCGAGCAGTCCGGAGTCCGGCATCATCATGATGGCCGGCATCTACTACGGCTCGATGTATGGCGGATCGACCACATCGATCCTGGTCAACATTCCCGGCGAGGCTGCATCGGTCGTGACCTGTCTAGATGGTCACCAGATGGCGAAGAAGGGAAGGGCTGGTCCGGCGCTTGGAATTTCCGCGCTCGGCTCTTTCATTGCGGGGACCTTCGCGCTGATCGCGTTGATGCTGATCGCGCCGTCGCTGGCAAGTCTCGCGGTCGCTTTCGGTCCGGCTGAATATTTCAGCCTGATGGTCCTTGGCCTCGTGGTTCTGACGTTCCTGACGCAGGGCTCAATGGCCAAGGCATTGCTGATGGCCTGTATTGGGGTGGTGCTCGGTTTGATTGGCCTCGATAGCATCACCGCGCAGCCACGCCTGACATTCGGCCGCCTTGAGCTGATCGACGGCATCGGCCTTGTACCTGTGGTGATGGGATTGTTCGGTGTTGCCGAAGTTCTCATCAACATCGAGCAGGTCATCAAGCGCGATGTCATCGACGCCAAGATCACGCAGCTCTTGCCCAACAAGGCCGACTGGAAGGCCAGCACGGGGCCGATTGGACGTGGAACGGTGCTCGGCTTCTTTCTCGGGATCTTGCCGGGCGGCGGCGCGGTAGTGGCATCCTTTGCGTCCTATGCGCTCGAAAAGCGGCTGTCATCTGCGCCTGAACGATTCGGCAAAGGAGCGATCGAAGGTGTCGCGGGGCCGGAAGCTGCGAACAACGCGGCGGCCGGCGGCGCCTTCATTCCGCTGATGACGCTCGGTATTCCGCCAAACGTGGTGATGGCGTTGCTGTTGGGGGCGTTCGTTATCCACGGTCTGCAGCCCGGTCCGCTGATGATCACACAGAATCCCGGATTGTTCTGGGGAATCATCGCCAGCATGTATATCGGCAATGCCATGCTTTTGGTGTTGAACCTGCCTTTGATAGGCATGTGGGTTCAGCTCCTGAAGCTGCCCTACAATGTGTTGTTTCCGTTGATCCTGCTGTTCACCATCATCGGGGTCTATTGCAGCGGCAACAATGTCTTCGACGTCTATGTGATGGTGGGGTTTGGCGTTGTCGGATATTTCATGCGCAAGTTCGGCTATGAGCCGGCTCCTCTCGTTCTGGCATTCGTGCTGGGGCCGATGCTGGAAAATAACCTGCGCAAGTCGCTCATCCTCTCGCAGGGCGATCTTATGACGTTCGTGCAGCGTCCGATTTCCGCGATCTGTCTGGCGTTCGCAGCGGTTCTTCTGATTGGCCCCTTGCTGCCGTCCCTGCGCAAGAAGCGTGAACTTGTCGCGCTCGACGAAGGAGCGTGATCCGGCTTCCTCGTCTTGTATCCCAAGGTCAGGAAGTCTGCGGAAAAGAAAATGCCCGGCGCAGAGGCCGGGCATTTGATGATGAGCAGGCGGATAGCAATTACTTGCCGATGCCCTTTTCCTTGAAATACTTCAAGGCACCTGGGTGGAACGGGATCGGCGAACGCTCCTGGACCTGATTGTCCAGCGTGAAGCTCTGAGCTTCCTTGTGCACGGCGACGATGTCGGCCTTCTTCTCAACGAGCGTCTTGACGATCTTGTAGGCATCGTCGTCGCTCATTTTGTTGCCCGTGACGATGATGTTCCAGACCTCGGTGTTCTTGTTGTCCTTGTCATAGCCTGGATACGTTCCAGCCTTGATCGTGCCGGCGCTGTACAGCTTGCCGTGCTTTGCGTTCATCTTGTCGACGAGGTCGGCATGATCGATCAGCTTCATCTTGACGCCTGGCGTCGCGGCGAGGTCCGTCACTGATGCGGTCGGCACGCCCCCAACCCAGAAGAATGCGTCAATCTTGCCGTCCTTGATCGCGTTGACCGATTCAGCAACGCCGAGACGCTCGCGCTTCATGTCCTTGTCCTTGTCGAGGCCTGCTGCCTCGAGGACGCGGAAGGCCATGACTTCCGTAGCGCTGCCGGGAGAGCCCGTGGAAACGCGCTTGCCTTTGAGATCCGCCATCGTGTTGATGCCAGTTCCTTCGACGGTGACGACATGCATACGGTTGGGATAGACGACCAGGAGCGCCTGCAGCGGAATCTTGCCGCTCTTGAACTTGTCTTCGCCTTTGTAAGCGTCAAGTGCGGCGTCAGCCATGGTGAAGCCAAGCTCGCTCTGTCCCGAGCCGATGAGTTTGAGATTGTCCACGGAGCCGCCAGTGACTTCGGCGGTCGCCTGTACGCCCGGCAGGTTCTTTGAGAGCACGTTGGCGATTGCGCCGCCGAGCGGATAGTACACGCCGCCGGTGCCGCCTGTTCCGATCGACATGGTTTTCTGCTGGGCATACGCGCCTAAGCCCAATCCGACCGACAGCACAAACGCGAGCGCCGCAGTGACTTTTGTTCTCTTCAACATTGTCAGTGTTCCTCCTGTTAAATGTTAGGCCGGTCGTTCGATCGCCGGTCCCTTGGCCTGCCACAACAATACCCCTAACCCGATCACGACGCCGGGTACATACGTGTAGCTGATGTCGCGGCCAATCGCCGCTTCGATGATCGCTTCAATCAAGCTCGGGAAGACGAGAAGAAGTCCCGACAACACCAGCAGAGAGCGTTCGACCAAAGTCGTGCGACGCAAGGCCCAGCCTTGCGCAGCCCCCGCCAGCGCCATCAAGCCCAGTGTGGTCTTGATGCTGATTTCAATGATGTCGACCCACGAGCCGCCCTTGGGAATGTTGAGCAGCAATCCCACGCCCTGCGGATCGAGCACGAATACGAACGGAACGAGGAAGGCGGGCAGGGTGTATTTCCACGATTGCAACGTCGTCTTGTAAGGATCACCGCCCGTGATCGCCGCTGCTGCGAATGGTGACAGAGCGGTCGGCGGAGAGACTTCCGAGAGCACAGCATAATAGAAGATGAACATGTGTGCTGCGTAGTCAGGCACGCCGAGCTTGATCAGCGCGGGCGCCGCGATCACCGCGCAGATGATGTACGAAGCCGTGACTGGGACGGCGAGGCCGATGATCCAGACGATCAATGATGTGTAGATCGCTGTCAGCAGCAGGCTGCCACCGGCATAAGTGATTACGATTGACGAGAACTTAAGTCCAAGTCCGGTCAGCGTCACGATGCCGACCACGATGCCCGCGGACGCACAGGTCGTTGCGGCGTTGAGTGCGCCGATCGAGCCGTCGGCCATCGCCCGCACGAGCTTTTTCGGCATCAATGCGGTTTCCTTGCGCAGGAAACTCAGCACGAACGTGGTGATCACCGCATAGAACACGGAGAGCATCGGCGAATAGCCGAGCACCATGAACACCACGACAGCGATCAACGAGATGAAATGGAAGCCGTAACGCTTGGTCATCTCACCGAGCGACATGTCGGGCCTGATATCGACGTTGTGAGCGCCGAAGCGCTTGGCATCGAGCTCGACCATGACAAGGAGCGACGCGTAATAGAGGCACGTCGGGATGGTCGCCATCCAGATCACGTCGAGATAGCTGATCTTGAGAAATTCGGCGATCAAAAACGCCGCCGCGCCAAGAACAGGCGGGGACAGGATCGCGCCGAGGCCGCCTGCCGCGAGCAGGCCGCCGGCGGCATTCTTTTCAAAGCCGGCCTTCTGCATCATTGGATAGGCGACAGTGCCGATCATCACGGTCGTGGCGACGCCCGATCCTGAAGGTCCGCCGAGAAGGAACGACGACAGCACGACGGTGCGTCCGGCAGCGTTGGTCTTGCCGCCCATCAAGGCGAGCGAGAAGTCGATAAAGAATTTGCCGGCGCCGGACTGCTGCAGGAACGCGCCGAAGATCGTGAACAGGATAATAAGAGT
Source organism: Nitrobacteraceae bacterium AZCC 1564 (assembly GCA_036924835.1). Taxonomy (NCBI): domain Bacteria; kingdom Pseudomonadati; phylum Pseudomonadota; class Alphaproteobacteria; order Hyphomicrobiales; family Nitrobacteraceae; species Nitrobacteraceae bacterium AZCC 1564. The sequence continues at coordinate 1,126,763 of JBAGRR010000001.1, read as the reverse complement.
TGCTGAGACGTCGACAGCGACGCCGAAGATACCTTCGAGCGTGATGAACAGATGTCCGACAAGGCGCGTCAGGTCGTAACCACGGTGTGTCCACGGGGCCGGAAGGTGTGGTCCCAGCATGGCGTAGGCGATGAAGAACAGCGCGACCACGGGCATGATGAGGCCTGTCGTCCGTCGCGTGGCCTCAAGCACAAGGACAATGAAGATGAGGCCGACGATGACGTCCAGATGATCGGGCGTTGTGGCGCGATCGGTAAAGTCGTCTCCGCCCCATAGGGCATAACCGATGGTCGCGACCGCGAGGATACAGGGGATGACGTCCCACCAGCGCACATGATTGCGAAAGCGCGCAGCCAGGGGAAACAGCAGGAAGCTCAGGACGAGCGTAAAAGCGACGTGGGTGTAGCGAAGCTCTTGTGTCGGAACGATGGCATAAGCGGCATAGAGGTGAAACAGGGTCATCACCACGGCGATGACGGTCACCGCTTGACCGGCAAAACCGCCCAGCCGGTTGGTGGCACCCTCATCGGCTTCGATGAACTCTTCAGCTTTTTTGAGGGCTTCGTCAGAAATAGCCGCCGGAGCATCTCCGGTCGGTGTCGTCACCGTCGTCATCGTTTCCTCCAAGCCCCTCTTTATACTGTTGGGGCGTGCGACCTTTCCGCGCAGGGCGGGGCCATTCGTTTCGGGGCGCATTCATGCGGGTTTGCTCGCACAAGGCAAGGCTACATTCGGACGAGATCAAAAGAATCAACACTCTGGGTGGCGTTGTTGCAGTGCCGATATTCAAGGCCCGGTTCGCTGGGCGTACTTTAATTTTAAATGGCTGTGGTTCTGACGCCACAGCGCGGCTCAAAAGCTATCCATGCCGCGAATTTTGATTCTGTGGTGCGGAAGGTAATTGACTTCACTCAAAGTGAGTGCTTACTCACGCCATGAGCACGCTGAGACTGACCGGCGATTTGCGCCGCGAGCAGATTTTGGACGCGGCCAAGCGCTGTTTCGCGCGCTATGGCTACGCCGGCACGACGACGAAGAGCATCGCTATTGCAGCTTCAATATCGGAGGGATTGCTGTTCAAGCACTTCCCGACGAAAGCGGCGCTGTATGCGGAGATTCTCGCGGAGGAGTGCGAGGCTGATCCGGAACTGCATCAACTGCTTGAGCTGGAGCCATCTACCTCCACGCTGGTGATCTCCATTCGCGAAATGGTCGCGCACTTTATGCGGGCCAGTGAAGCGCCGGACGACGAAGACGCCCAGCGGATGCGGTTGATGATCTCGAGCCAACTAGGGGACGGTGAATTCGCGCGTTTGGTTCACGAAAAAATCGGTGATTTGATCGGTCCTTTTTTCAAGACGTCGCTGGAGCAGGCGATCGCGGCGGGAGACGCGGTTCCTGTGAACATCGAACCGCTCAATCTCTTCTGGTTCTCTCATCAGGTTGTTCACATGGTTGCTCTCACGCGGCTTCCAGCAACTCCTTCACTGGCGTATCTCAACGCGCCGGACATTGAACGACAGATTTGCCAGTTCATCCTACGGGGGATCGGGCTGACTGAAGCGGCTATCGCCAAATATTTAGATGCTGGACCTTCGCCAACTCGAGCGAAGGTTCGTATTTCGGAAAGTAAATGACATGGACGCCAAAACCTCACCGTCGCAAAAGACGCCTCCGCTCGGAGATACGTTGCGTACCAAGCCGATACGCATGACGCGGTGGTTCGTGATCGTCGGCGGCGCGCTTCTTCTGCTCGTCGGCGCCATTGTAGGCTTCAACGCATTCCGTAATCACATGATTGCGGAGTTTTTCAAGAACAACAAGCCGCCGCCAACATCTGTCAGCATTGCTGAAGCCAAGTCGGAAGTGCTGCCAAACCTGCTGACCGGCGTCGGTGACCTTGCCGCTGTTCACCAGGTGGATGTGACGACCGATGTAAGTGGCCGCGTCACCGAAATCCTGTTCACGGCGGGTACTCAAGTGAAGAAGGGCGATGCGCTAATCCAGCTCTTCGATGCCCCTGACCAGAGCGATCTTGCAAGCTTCAAGGCGCAAACGCTTGCCGCGTCGCTTGCGCTTGACCGCGCGAAGGCACTGGTTGCGAAACAGGCCGGTACGCAGGCGACGGTTGATCAAGCGCAAGCCGCGTTCGATCAAGCCAGTGCGTCGGTGTCGAGAACTGAAGCGATCATCTCACAAAAGCGGATTCTGGCGCCATTCGATGGTGAACTCGGTGTGCGTCGTGTTGAACTGGGGCAGTATCTCAGTGCCGGCACCCAGATCGTTTCGCTGACCGACCTATCGCGCCTTTATCTGAACTTCACGGCGACGGAAAAGGAACGTTCGGTTCTCAATGTCGGACAATCGGTTCGCATTGTGGTCGACGCTTATCCGGGACGGACGTTCGAGGGAAAGATCACCACGATCGAGCCTCAGATCAGCGCGGACACGCGCAATGTTCGCATTCAGGCGACGTTCGAGAATCCGGACCACATCCTGAAGCCGGGTATGTTCGCAACGACAACCGTTGAGTTGCCGCCGAAGCCAGCCGTGGTGACGGTTCCGGAAACCTCTGTTGACTACACTCTGTACGGAGATTCCGTCTGGCTGATCAAAGAGCACAAGACGGAAGACGGCAAAACCAATCTGACGGCTGACCGGACCTTTGTGAAGACCGGTCCTCGTATTCAGGGACGCGTGGTGATTACCACTGGCCTGAAACCGGGCGATCGTGTCGTGGCCGTGGGGCAGCTCAAGCTCCAGTCGGGATCGCCGGTTGCGATTTCGGACGATCCGCCGCCGCCAATTCCCGCTCAGCCGCCGCGCAACTGAACTCGTACCGGAGTGTAGCCAGATGGCTTTCACTGATATCTTTATTAAGCGGCCGGTGCTGTCGGTTGTCGTCAGTCTGCTGATCCTGCTGATCGGCCTCAAGGCCGTGACCAGTCTCGGCATTCGGCAATATCCTAAGCTGTCGAATACTGTAATCACGGTGACAACGTCGTATCCAGGTGCGTCGCCGGATCTGATGCAAGGATTCATCACGCAGCCGATCGAGCAGGCGGTCGCCTCGGCCGAAGGCGTCGACTACATGACGTCGTCCTCGGTACAGGGCACCAGCACGATCCAGGTCTACATTAAGCTGAACGTTGAGCCGGACTTCGCGCTGACCGAAGTCATGTCGAAGGTCAACTCGGTGCGGTATCTGATCCCGAAGGAAGCCTTCGATCCGGTCATCACCAAATCGACTGGTCAGACAACGGCCGTGATGTATCTCGGCTTCTCGAGTGACGAACTCGGCGGTCCGCAGATTTCCGACTATCTGGCGCGCGTGATCCAGCCGATCCTCGCGACGGTGGATGGCGTTGCATCCGCCGACATTCTCGGCGCGCAGACCCTTGCCACGCGTATCTGGCTCGATCCGGCGCGTATGGCCGGCCGCGGCGTTTCTCCGACGGATGTTGCTGCCGCCATTCAGGCTAACAACTTCCAGGCGGCTGCCGGCCAGTCGAAGGGATATTTTATCGTCTCCAACGTGACGACCAATACCGACCTCACCAATATCGACCAGTTCAAGAAGATGACGGTGAAGGCCAAGGACGGTGGCTTCGTCAGGCTCGAGGACATTGCTGTTGTCGAGCTGGGCGCGCAGAGCACGGATTCGAGCGTGTCGCTGAGCGGCCAGCACGCGATCTTCATCGGTGTCCAATCGACGCCGCAAGGTAACCCCCTCAATATCGTTCAGGGCGTGCGCGCGCTATTCCCTGAAATCGAGCGGAACTTGCCGCCATCCATGAAGATGACAGTCGCGTACGACTCGACCAAGTTCATTCGTTCATCGATTGAGGAAGTCCGTGACACCCTGGTCGAGGCGGTGATCATCGTCGTCATCGTGATCTTCCTGTTCCTGGCTTCGCTCCGTTCAGTCATTATTCCGGTGGTGACGATTCCGCTGTCGCTGGTCGGCGCCTGTATCCTGATGCTGGCGATGGGCTTCACGCTGAACCTGCTAACGCTGCTGGCAATGGTGCTCGCCATCGGCCTTGTGGTGGACGACGCGATCGTGGTGGTGGAGAACATCCACCGGCATCTGGAGGAGGGCAAATCTCCGGTGGAGGCCTCGCTGATCGGGGCGCGCGAAATCGTCGGGCCGGTCATTTCCATGACCATCACGCTCGCGGCGGTGTATGCGCCGATCGGCTTCCTGGGTGGCCTGACCGGCGCGCTGTTCCGCGAATTTGCGTTCACACTGGCCGGATCGGTGATCGTCTCAGGTGTGATCGCGCTGACGCTGTCGCCAATGATGTGCTCGGTGTTGCTAAAGGGCGGAGGTGACCACGGTCGCTTTGCAAAGCTCGTCGACCGCGTGTTCAGCAGAATGACGCATTGGTACGGCCGCAAGCTTGATCGCTCGCTGGACTACCGTCCGATCACGGCGCTGTTTGCTGTCGCGATCCTCGGGCTCGTCGGCTTCATGTACATGAATACGAGCAAGGAGCTTGCGCCTGAGGAAGATCAGGGCATTCTGTTCGCAGTGACCAAGGCACCGCAGTACGCCAATATCGACTACACCGATTACTACGGCGACAAGCTCGACAAGGTGTTCTCAAGCTTTCCGGAAACGGATCTGCGCTTCATCATCAACGGCACCAGCGGTCCCGCCAACGGCATCGCCGGCATGATCCTGAAGCCATGGGATGAACGTAAGCGATCGTCGTTGGCTTTGAAGCCTCTCGTGCAGGGCGGGCTGAGCAAGGTCGAGGGCGTCAATGCGTTCGCGTTCAATCTGCCGCCGCTTCCGGGTGGACCGGGCGGCTTGCCTGTGCAGATGGTGATCAGCAGCACGAACGGCTTCCAATCGGTCTTCGAGGAAATGGAGAAGCTGAAGAAGGCTGCCCGCGAAAGCGGTCTGTTCATCGTGGCCGACAGCGACCTTCAGTTCAACCAGCCGGTGGTTCGCGTAACCGTCGACAGGTCGAAGGCAAACGACCTTGGCATCAACATGATGGCGGTCGGCAATACGCTGGCAACCTTGCTCGGCGGCAACTACGTCAACCGCTTCAATCTCGAAGGGCGATCGTATCAGGTTATCCCGCAGGTGCCGCGTGAACTGCGCCTGTCGCCGGAGGCTCTTGGAAAATACTATGTTCCGACGACGGGCGGCCGTCAGGTGCCATTGTCGACGGTCGTGTCGGTCGAAACAATGACCAACCCGAACGCGCTGACGCACTTCAACCAGTTGAATTCGGCAACGTTCCAGGCGGTGCCCATGCCGGGCGTCACGGTCGGCAAGGCGGTGGAGTTCCTTGAGAACCAGGCCCAAAAGCTACCGAAGGGCTTCACGCACGATTATCTGGCAGACTCCCGCCAGTATGTGCAGGAAGGAAATCAGCTGACCGTCACGTTCATCTTCGCGTTGATCATCATCTATCTTGTGCTGGCCGCGCAGTTTGAAAGCTTGCGTGATCCGCTCGTGATCCTGATCAGCGTGCCGATGGCGATCAGTGGTGCGCTCATTCCGCTGTTCTTCGGACTGGCAACGATCAACATCTACACGCAGGTTGGTCTCGTGACGCTGATCGGCCTGATCAGTAAGCACGGCATCCTGATGGTGGAGTTCGCCAACGAACTCCAGTTGAAGGAGGGGCTCGATCGGCGATCGGCGATCGAAATGGCCGCCCGCGTCCGGTTGCGGCCGATCCTGATGACCACCGCTGCAATGGTTGCTGGTCTGCTGCCGCTGCTGACGGCGAGCGGTGCAGGCGCGGCGAGCCGGTTCTCTATCGGCATCGTCGTGGTGGCCGGTATGTCGATCGGCACGCTGTTCACCCTGTTCGTGTTGCCGGCGGTCTATACCGCGCTCGCAACCGATCACCGGGCGGCGGCGGAATCCGAACGCGCGAAGGACATCGAGAAGTACGAGCTTAGCTTGACGTAACTGCAATCCGCTCCCTCCCATCATGGGAGGGAGCGGCCATGCCGCCCATTTTACGCATTTGCAGCGAATGTATATGCTGGGTGACGCATGTTGACCGTTCGCAACCTCCGCAAATCCTATCGCACCTCAGAAGAGCAGATTGCGGTCCTGCGGGGCGTTGACTTCACCCTCGCGGCCGGCGAAAGCGTTGCGCTCACAGGTGAGTCTGGCAGCGGCAAGAGTACGCTGCTCCACCTGATCGCGGGGTTGGATCGTGCCGACGACGGCGAGGTTTGGCTCGACGGCGTGTTGGTTTCCGGTCTGTCAGATAGCGATCGCGCTGCGGTGCGGCGTGATCGTGTGGGGCTGGTGTTCCAGCAGTTCAATCTCATTCCCAGCCTACAGATCGGTGATAACCTCGCGTTTCAGGCAAGGATCGCCGGACGTCACGACGCCAAGTGGCAGGCGGAGCTGGTGGAGCGCCTTGGCCTAGGCGCGCTACTTGATCGCTATCCAGAGCAATTGTCCGGTGGCCAGCAGCAGCGTGTTGCGATCGGTCGCGCTTTGGCCATCAAGCCCCTGGTGCTGCTCGCGGATGAACCGACGGGAAATCTCGACGAGGCCACCGCCGATGATGTTCTTGCGCTTGCGCGCGATCTGGTGGCACGCACGGGCTGCGGGTTTCTGATGGTCACGCATAGCGCGCGGCTTGCCGGTATGCTGGATCGTCAGGTGCACTTAAGCGCAGGGCGGATTACGTGATGCATCCGATCTGGGTTCTCGTGACTCTTCTGAGCCACTGGAAACGGCACCGGATGCAGCTTGCCACCTTGCTGGTCGGTCTGATTTCTGCGACCGCATTGTGGAGTGGCGTGCAAGCGCTGAATCAGCAGGCGCGCAACAGCTACGATCGCGCCGCCGCGACATTCGGCGGCGGCGAGACGGCAATGCTCGTCAGCCGTGATAGTCCGTCGTTTCCGCAGCAGTTATTCGTCGATTTACGCCGTGCCAACTGGCTGGTCTCGCCAGTCGTTGAAGGACGCGTGCTGATCGGGGGCCGCACATATCGCTTGATTGGCATTGAGCCTATCACACTGCCGCCTGGAGCAGGATCTGCACCGGACATCGGACAGACGAATCTGCAGAAATTCTTCACGCCCGGGCAGACACTGGTCGCGCCGGAAACGCTGGCGGACCTCAAGCAACGTGAAGACGATGTCTCGCTGGTCGACGGGATTACACCACTGCCGCCGCTGACCTTGCAGGACAATCTCGCACCCGGCGTGCTGGTGGTTGATATCGGCGTCGCGCAGCGCGTTCTCAAAATGCCGGGACAGATCTCCCGGCTGCTGGTCGGCAAACAGGTCGGCAGGCGAGCGCCGCTCGAAGATGTCGTGGGCGATCAACTGCGCTTGGTGGAGGCGGGGGCGCCAAGTGATCTTGAACAGTTGACCAGCAGTTTTCACCTCAACCTGACTGCATTTGGATTGCTCTCATTTTTAGTCGGGCTTTTCATTGTTCACTCCGCCATTGGTCTTGCCCTTGAGCAACGGTTGCCGACGATCAGGACGTTACGCGCGTGCGGTGTCTCCGCGCGCACGCTCACTGGCGTCCTCGTCATTGAACTGGTGTGCTTCGCCGTCGTTGCTGGATTTGTCGGACTGATCTGCGGTTACGTCGTCGCCGCCTTTCTGTTGCCCGACGTTGCAGCCAGCTTGCGTGGGCTTTACGGAGCGCAAGTTCCAGGGCAGCTGTCGCTCAAGCCTGAGTGGTGGTTGTCCGGACTTGGCATGAGCATCATTGGGGCGTTGGTCGCCGCGGCAACCGGTCTTTATCGTGTCTACCGATTGCCCATTCTTGCGGCGGCGCAACCTTATGCATGGCAACAGGCGCAGCAGCATTGGCTTAAGCGCCAGGGCGCCATCGCGGTGGTCATTGCGCTCGTTGCGGCCGCGTCCTTGTACTGGGGCGATTCGCTTGTTGCTGGTTTTCTCGTCTTGGCGGCCTTGTTGCTTGCGGCTGCCTTGATCCTGCCCGTGATTCTGGGCGCCATCTTGTGGTTTGGCCAACACCGAACCGTACGCCCTCTCGCGAAATGGTTTTGGGCGGACGGCCGCCAGCAGCTTCCCGGTCTTTCGCTGGCCTTGATGGCGCTGTTGCTTGCGCTCGCGGTGAATGTCGGTGTCGGCACCATGGTGCAGAGCTTCAGCCGAACATTTGAAAACTGGTTGGATAACCGCTTGGGGGCGGAAGTCTATCTCAACGCCACGAGCGACAAGCAGGGTGAGGAGATTGTCTCATGGTTGCGACACAGGCCCGAAGTGGATGCCATTTTGCCGGCGTGGCGAACGAATGTGACGCTTGACGGTCTTCCGGTCGAAGTTCTGAGTTTCGCCAATCATTCGACATATCGGGATCGTTGGCCGCTGCTGGAATCTTTGCCGGATGTTTGGGATAAAATTTTCTCCGCCGATGGTGCTCTGTTCAGCGAGCAATTGGCGCGGCGCCTCAAGATCAAGCTTGGAGACCGAGTTCGTCTCCCCACTGCGAAGGGCCCGTGGTCTGTGCAGGTTGTGGGCATCTATGCTGACTATGGAAATCCAAGAGGCCAGATTGGTATCGACATCGATAAGCTGGCCGCTCACTGGCCAGACGTCGCGCATACGCGCTTTGGCTTGCGTGTGGCACCAGCCAAAGTGACTGAACTGGTGAATGCGCTTCGCGACAAGTTCGGTCTCGACACGCCGCGCTTGATCGACCAGGCAAGCCTGAAGGCGGATTCAATGAGAATTTTCAATCGCACCTTCGCTGTGACCTCAGCGCTGAATGCGTTTACGCTTGGTGTGGCCGGGGTCGCATTGCTGACGAGCCTGCTGACGTTAAGTAATAGTCGGTTGCCGCAACTCGCACCGCTGTGGGCGCTAGGCATCACCCGCCGGCGACTTGCGGCTATTGAATTGCTGAAGACGATGTCGGTCGCGTTCCTGACAGCGCTGCTTGCGTTGCCGCTGGGGATCCTCGTGTCCTGGTGTCTGGTCGCGGTGGTGAACGTGAAGGCCTTTGGCTGGCGACTGCCACTTTATGTATTTCCGGTGCAACTGCTGGAGTTGTTAGGGGTCGCCATGCTGGCTGCACTACTGGCGACGTGTCTGCCTATTCTGAGACTGGCGCGTTTACAGCCTGCAACTCTGGTGAAGATCTTTAGCAATGAACGCTGACATCCTCATCAGCCGGCGCGCTTTTCTGGGCGGAAGCTTGCTGGCATCGCTCAGTAGCTCACTCGCGCGTGCGCAAGGTTTTGCCGGGCTCGGTGGTGCAAGCGATGGGTTTGCCCCAGTTGTCCCCGGCAAAGTTTTAGAGTTTCCACGCGATCTAGGTCCGCATCCCGATTATCGCATCGAGTGGTGGTATCTCACGGCAAATTTGAAGGGTATCGACGGCGCTCAATGGGGTGTGCAGTGGACGTTGTTCCGGCAGGCGATGTCGCCGGGGGCGCAGCAGGCCGGCTGGGATAACCGGCAGCTCTGGATGGGGCATGCCGCCATCACCAATGCACATACGCACCGCTATGCCGAACGGTTTGCACGCGGCGGCGTAGGTCAGGCTGGGGCGCAAGCCAATCTATTCCAAGCGTGGATCGACTCGTGGAGGATGGGCGGCGATGATGGTTGGTCTGCCCAAAACGTCGCTCCGCTGGAGCTCTCAGCTTCGGGAGACAATTTCAGCTACGCCTTGAAACTCGAGGCGGATCAGCCGCTCGTGCTGCAGGGTGAGAATGGCTATAGCAAAAAGTCCGAGCGCGGGCAGGCGTCTTATTATTTCAGTCAGCCTTATTACAAAGCCAAAGGCTCCGTCACGTTGGATGACAAGACCGTTCAGGTCGACGGATTTGCATGGATGGACCGCGAATGGAGCAGTCAGCCACTGGCGTCCGATCAGACCGGATGGGATTGGTTTTCACTGCATCTCGCATCTGGCGAAAAAGTCATGCTCTTTCGGCTTCGCCAGAAAGACGGTGGCAATTACTTCGCGGGCAACTGGATTGATCGGAGCGGACGCTCAGAGGTTCTCGCCGCGAGCTCGATTGCGATGACTCCTACTGGCTTTACGGACATTGACGGCCGTAAGCTTCCGACATCGTGGACTATCATTCTGCCAGATAGGGGACTGAAGATCGAGAGCGCGCCGCTGAATCCAAAGAGCTGGATGGGGACTCGGTTTTCCTATTGGGAGGGGCCCATCACATTTAAAGGCACTCAGAGCGGCATGGGCTATCTCGAAATGACCGGCTATTGATCGCGAAATTGGATTGAGGACTTCCTAGTATGAAACAAAAGCCATTCGGAAAATCCGGACACGTGACTTCCGTGATTGGGCAAGGCACCTGGTATATCGATCACGGAGATCGCTCGGCTGCTGTTGCAGCGCTGCGCAAGGGCCTCGATCTCGGCATGACACATATCGACACCGCTGAGATGTATGGCGATGCCGAGCTGGTTATCGCGGATGCGATCTCCGGGCGACGCGACGAGGTGTTTCTGGTTTCCAAGGTCCTGCCGAGCAACGCGTCACGGTGCGGCACAATCCAGGCCTGCGAGCGATCGCTCAAGCGGCTCAAGACGGATCGTCTGGATTGCTACCTGCTGCATTGGCGAGGACAATATCCGCTGGAAGAGACGGTGGCTGCGTTCGAGGATCTTGCCGCCGCCGGAAAGATCTTGTCATGGGGCGTCAGCAACTTCGATGCATCGGACCTTGAGGAGATATTGGACGTTGCTGGCGAGGGCCGTATCGCCTGCAATCAGGTTCTGTATCACCTGAACGAACGGGCCATCGAACATTCCGTCACTCCATGGTGCGAGGAAAATGGTGTCGCGGTGGTCGCATATTCACCGTTCGGGCACGATGATTTTCCAAGTGCCCAGTCATCGAAAGGAAAAGTTTTGCAGCAGATTGCCGACAAGTATGGTGCAACGCCGCGACAAATCGCGCTTAACTTTCTGACACGCCAGCCGTCCGTTTTGACAATTCCTAAAGCGTCATCTGTGGCTCACTCGGCGGAGAACGCGGCTGCGGGAAAAATCGATCTGACCAAGCAGGACATCGAGATCATCGACAAGGCGTTCCCGCGGGGTCCCGAGCCGCGCAGCCTGCCGATGATCTAGTGTGGTGGCTCAGAAGACACTAGTTGGGCTGCGTTTAAATGAGGTCCAACAGGCCTTGCCATAATAGGCCAACCGACACGGCCAGCAGCAGGATGTAGGAGATCTGGTAGAACAGCTTTGTCGGCATGTGCTTGACCAGCCAGATGCCGGCAAAGTTGGCGAGAATCGCCAGCGGCAGCAGCACCAGCGAGGTTGCCAGATTTTGCGATGAAAACTGGCCGAGCATGAAGTAGGGCACAATTTTCATCAGATTGACGATTGCGAAGAAGATCGTCGCGGTCCCGACAAACGTCATCTTCGGCAATTGCTGTGGCAACACATGGATCTGGAAGGGAGGCGCGCCGCCCTGCGTCATGAAGGACGTGAAGCCGGAAACGCCACCCCACACAAATCCGCTTGTGGCGGTTTTCTGCTCCGGGTCGACCTTGGCGCGCTTCAGCCAGCTATTGATGACAAACGCGACGCCGATGGTGCCGACGATGATGCGTACCGCTGAATCCGGCAGGTGCGATGCCAATAACCAGCCGATACCCATGCCAGCCGCCGCGCCGGGCAGCATCACCTTGAGATTCCATGCATCCCAGTCTTTCCGATAGACGTAGACCGAAATGATGTCCTGGGTGATGAGAATCGGCAGCAGCAATGCGGCCGCTTCAAGTGGCGGAAGGTAGAGGGCAACCAGCGGGGTGGCTCCGGTGCCAATACCTGAAAAGCCACCTTTGGCCAGCCCAAGGAGGATGACGGCGGGAATGGCGGCGCAATAAAACAACGGATCAGTGAAAACAGCAGGCACGAAATTGATTCCAGCGGCAGTCGCTAAGTTAGGCCTTAAAACGCCCTGCGAGATCAATCGGGCTTATGCAGATCACCCCTCCGATATTGTCGCTTGACCAGTCGAGGAGGAGGAAGGCCTTGCACTGTGCGGTTGTCAGCAATAGATGCCGGTCATGCCTCGATACTTCTTTCATACACGCATCGGCGAAACGCTGATCCCGGATCCGGAGGGTGCGGAATTGCAGGACCCGGACCACGCGTGGCGTGTGGCACGGGCAACGATCCGGCAATTGTTCGCGGATGAAGGGAAAGCTCCAGACCTGCTGTCAGCCATTCTTGAAGTAACCGATGCGGACGGCGAGATCGTGCTCGAATTTCCATTCACTGAGGCGCTGGACATTCTGGATGAACCGCCATCCCGGCACTAGTGCGCGGGATTTGACGTTCGTATCAGCATTGCGGCGAGTCCTCATTACGAACGTCAAATCCAAAAGCGCACTAGTTTCATCAAGTTGCTAGAGTCCCGATTCCGAAGTTCGCATCGTTCCGCTGCTCGCCCGTCTGCGAACTTCGGAATCGAAGGACTCTAGTAAGTTATTGTTCTCGTGTGGCTTTGGTTCAGAAGTCCGCATTCCGGATTTGCCGCACGAACGATGCGGACTTCTGAACCGCCACACGAGTGTCCCTTTTGGTTCTAACGTTCGCAAACGAGAGTGCTGCAAAGTGATGCGAACGTTAGAGCGGGGACACTAGTGGGCTTACTTTGGAATATGCGTGCCAAGAGCCAGCAGCACGTCGTCGGGACGTTCGGCTGTCATCATATGTCCTGCACCGCGCAGGATAACCTCTTTTGAGCCCGCAATGGCGGCAGCGAGTTGCTTGCCGGACTTCATCGGTGTCATCATGTCCCGTTCGCCGAGAATAAGCGCGGCCGGAACCTTGATCTGCGCAGCCGCGTCCAGTGCGACCTTGTAATCGTTGCACGCGGACAGATCGCTGAACAATACGCCCGGTGGTGTTTGCTCGAGAACCCGCTGGCCCCCGTTCATCATCCAAAGCCCCGGGGCCTGGGAGCCGCCGAGGCCTGCGGCAAATCCAAAGCCCCAGATCGAAACCATATCAATGGCGGCATGATCATTTGCCTGCGCGGCGGCGAGCAAATCCGCAGAGACCGGCATAGCCGCGCCGACGCCAACCAGGCCGATACCTTTGACCTTTGCAGGGTAACGAGCTGCAGCATCCAGCGCGACAAGTGCCCCCATCGAATGGCCAACAAGCCGGGCATCGGCCGAGCCCGCGGCCTCGATTAAGCGAATAACCCAGTCCGCCATCCCAGCGATAGTCGGAATCGGCTGGCCTTTGGAACGTCCATGCCCGGGCAGGTCAGGAGCCAGCACGCTGTAGCCATGGTGGGCGAACCATCGGCTATACGACGCCCACATGGAGTGATCGAAACCTGCGCCATGCAGGAAAACCACCAACGGTAATTTCGGATCAAAGCTCTTTCCGCCAGTGGCTGCGAAGACCTCGGCTCCGTTGACATTTATATGCATGGATTACGCCTTTTGGGAGAAGCGGAGGGCTTGGCCGAGATCACCGATGATGTCGTCAGCGGCTTCGATACCGATGGACAGCCGGATCAGTTCTTCACCGATCCCGGCAGTTTTGAGCTGTTCGGCGTTCATCTGCTGATGGGTCGTGCTCGCCGGGTGAATCACAAGAGTCTTGGCGTCGCCGACATTGGCAACGTGGCTCACGAGCTTCAGCGCTTCGATGAACTTTCGACCGGCGTTCCGGCCGCCCTTGATGCCGAAGCTGATGATCGAGCCGGCGCCCCGTGGCAGCAGCTTCTGAGCCAGAGCATGATCGGGGTGGCTTTCGAGAGAGGGATGCAGCACCCACTCGACGGCTTTGTTCGATCCAAGGAAATCCAGCACGGCTTTGGAGTTCTCGACATGCCGCTGCATGCGGACGTGCAGCGTCTCGATGCCCTGCAGAACCTGGAACGCGTTAGTCGGTGAGATGCATGCGCCGAAATCGCGAAGGCCTTCGGCGCGCGCCCGCATGATGAACGCGGCGGGTCCGAATTCCTCGCTGAAGACGATGCCATGGTACCCGGCATAGGGTGTTGTCAGCGTCGGAAACTTTCCGGACTTATCCCAGTCGAACCGGCCGCCATCAACGATGACGCCGCCGATGGCTATGCCATGACCGCCGATCCACTTAGTGATCGAGTTCATGACGATGTCGGCACCGAGCTCGATTGGCCGCGCGAGATAGGGTGTTGCAAACGTATTGTCGATCAGAAGAGGGATGCCCGCATTGTGCGCGATGTCGGCGACCGCGGGAATATCGAGAACCTCTAGGCCGGGATTGCCGATGGTTTCGCCGATGACGAGCTTGGTGTTCGGCTTGATGGCCGCACGGAGACCGTCGAGGTCGCGTGGTTTGACGAAGGTGGTGGTGATGCCGAAGCGCGGCAGCGTATGGGTCAGGAGATTGATCGTGCCGCCGTAGAGCGAAGCCGACGCGACGATATGATCGCCGGCATCCAGCAGCGTCGCAATCGCGAGATGCATCGCCGCCATCCCACTCGCGGTGCAAATGGCGCCCACACCGCCTTCGAGTGCGGCAAGGCGTTCCTCAAGAACTGCGATCGTTGGATTCGAGATGCGCGTATAAATGTGCCCGGCGCGCTCGAGATTGAACAGTGCTGCGGCATGATCAGCGTCCTGAAAGACATAGGACGTCGTCTGATGAATGGGGACGGCCCGGGAACCCGTTACCGGGTCGGGATGCTGGCCAGCGTGCAGGCTCAGTGTTTCAAACGCAGGGGGCTTGGGCGCGGCCATCTCATCCTCACACGTCACATTGCATTCTCAAGCGAGGCAATCGACAGGAGCTGAATGCCGTGTGTAACCATCGCTATCATCTGTTGGGAGGAGAATGCTACGGATCAATATTTTCTTCTGTTTGTACGTGGATTAGAGCAGGGTGATTTTGGCCTGTAAAGCGGTAATCAAAATGACAAGCGGAGCTCTTCGATGAACGATCGCGTAACGGTTTCGATGTCGGACGGTGTCGCCGACGTTCGCCTTGTCCGCGCCGACAAAATGAATGCGCTGGACGCTGCCATGTTTGAAGCGCTTGTTGACACAGCCGATCGTCTCAAGAGTGAAAAAGGGTTGCGCGCTGTGGTTCTCTCAGGCGAGGGGCGTGCATTTTGCGCGGGGTTGGACATGGGCCGCTTTGCCGCCATGGGGGAGGGCAAGAGCGATCTTCGCGATCTTGCGGCGCGCACCCATGGGCAGACCAATCACTCACAGCAGGCAGTCTGGGGTTGGCGTCAACTGCCGGTGCCGGTGATTGCTGCTGTTCACGGCGTTGCGTTCGGGGGTGGATTTCAATTGGCGCTCGGGGCCGACATGCGGTTTCTGGCGCCAGATGCGCGCATGTCGATCATGGAAATCAAATGGGGGCTGGTGCCCGACATGGCCGGAACACCGATCCTGAGCCGCCTTGTCCGTGACGATATCCTTCGCGATCTGGCGTTCACCGGCCGGACATTCTCCGCGCAGGAAGCAATGTCTTATGGCCTCGCAACGCGGATTTGCGACGATCCGAGAGCGGTCGCCCTCGAGGCGGCACGCGAGATCGCCGGAAAAAGCCCTGATGCGATCCGCGCGATCAAACGGATGCTCAACAACCTGTCGATCGATCCCGGTCCTGCTTTGTTGGCGGAATCGGTGGAACAAATGAAGCTGTTGGGATCGTCAAACCAGCGCGAGGCGGTGCGCGCCAATATTGAGAAGCGCGCGCCTCGGTTTGCGGATGAGTGAGTAAACAGCTAGTGTCCCGAATCCAAAGTCCGCCTCACTGTGCAGCGCGCTCCGTAGCGGACTTTGGATTCGAGAGGACACTAGTAAATTTATAATTCTAGTGTGGTTTAGGTTCAGAAGTTCGCTAGGACTCGCAGGAAAAATTGGGCGAACTTCTGAACCACCACACTAGGCTAGATCGGGTCCCACGAGAAGATGTCGGCCGAGCGGTCGAGCTTGTAGAACGACGATTTCAGCGCGGGCATCCCGTGCTCTGCGATCGTCTTGCAGGTCCAGCCTTCGGCACGATGGATCGACCGCAATGGGCGCGACTGTCCCATCAGGAAGATTTCATTCATGCGGACCGCGAAGATCTGTCCGGTGACGTCTTTCGCTGCATCGCTCAACAGGAACACTGACAGCGGTGCGATCTTCTCCGGAGTCATCTGTTGCATGCGCGCGACGCGGGCTTTCTCTTCTTCGGTTTCTGTCGGGATGGTGCCGATCATTCGGCTCCAGGCGAATGGCGATACGCAGTTGGAGCGAACGTTGAAGCGGTTCATGTCGAGCGCGATCGACTTCGAGAGGCCGACGATACCAAGCTTCGCGGCCGAATAGTTGGCCTGGCCGAAATTTCCGATGAGGCCGGAAGTCGACGTGAAATGCACGAAGGCGCCGCTCTCCTGCTCGCGGAAGATGCGTGCGGCCGCGTGCGACGTATAGAACGAACCCATCAAGTGAACCTTGATGACGGCTTCGAACGCTTCGACACTCATGCGATGAAAGATCGCGTCGCGCAGGATGCCGGCATTGTTGACGACGCCGTCGAGGCGGCCAAATGAATCAATTGCGGCCTTGATGATCTTGCTGGCGGGGATTGCTTCCGCCACCGTCTCGAAATTGGCGACCGCCGTGCCGCCACGCTTACGGATCTCCTCGACCACTTCCTCGGCAGGAGCGGCATTTGTTCCTGAGCCGTCGGAAGCAACGCCGGGATCGTTGACCACGACTTTCGCGCCTTCGGCTGCCGCGAGCAGGGCGATTTCGCGTCCGATGCCGCGGCCTGCGCCGGTTATGACGACAACTTTGCCATCCAGCGACTTTTGATCTGTCATTTTGTTCATATCCTGTTGTTGCTGTTCTCAGCGTTCGTTGGTGAAGATGATGGTACCTGACGCAGCAAACATGCCGCCGACGCCATGGCAAACGGATATCTTCGCATTGGGCACCTGGGCCGGTGCGATACCACGCATCTGCCCCCTCATGGAGGACGTACATGCCATACATGCCGAAATGCATATAGCTTAATGATAGCGCGCTTCAATCTGAACGTCTTCGGCCCGCAAGCCCGGCAAAAATCGAGAAGAACAGGACGTTGTAAAGGAAGCCAAACAGGATTTGCAAACAAACGACGAACTTTGCCGATCCTGACCTCGGCGATATGTCGCCATAACCCGTTGTGGTCATGGATACGAAGCTGAAATAGAGTGCGTCACCCAAATTGAGTTCGGCAGAAAACGCATTCGCGTCCCGACGCACCAAGTAGACGTAAATCACAGAAAAACAGAACGCCGCCAAGACATAGGCAGCCGTGATGTCCAAAAGAATTCTCCAGATAGGCGTGCGCTCGAGATAACTTGCACTATCCGGACCGTAGATGGCCTTGATCGTGCCGCATATGCGCCAAATCAGATAAAGCCAAATAGCGAACACGCCAGCTTTCGCGGCTTCTCCAATGGCCATCGTCAGAGTGTTCTCAGGAAGAAATCGCGGTATGGACGCTTCGACCAACAAACCGACGACGCTGTAACCGACGACAACAGGCCCGATGGTGCGAACCCAGCGGCCTAAATAATGTTGTTCTTGGCTCATTTCTGACCGCTACCCTCTTACAAAGGCGCATGGGAGCCAGGCGGCACCATATACAGGGTCATGGCGAAGATCGCGTAGATGAACACGAGCAAGACACCAATGAACCATGCTGACCGTCCGCTGTTCGTGATGAAGCAGGACGTTATAGTGGCGATCATAACCATGGTCACGGCTCCCGGCCAAAACTGCAAGTCCATGGGTTTCGGGCCGATAACGTAGCTGAGGAGCACCAGTACCGGCGCAACGAACAGAGCGATTTGAGACGCGCTTCCGAGCGCGATGCTGACGCTCATATCGAGGCGGTTTTTGCGCGCTGCAGAAAACGCAACCGCCATTTCCGCGGCAGCGCCGACAAGCGCGACGATGATGAAGCCAACAAAAGCCGGGCTCAATCCCAAGGTCTCTCCCGCCTTCTGCACCGAGCTCACGAATATTTCGCTCACCAACGCAACCAGCACTGTGGCCCCGATGAGCGTGCCGATCGCCAGTCCGATCGGCCAACCAGCGCCGCCCGCCTCGCCATGTTCCTCGCTTACGAACAACTCTTTGTGTGTCTTGAGCGAGAACAGCAGGCCTAGTCCGTAGGCACATATGAGCAATACGGCGAGGCCTGTACTGAGCTTCTGCGCCATCACTTCGCCTCGTGCCATGTCAAGGTTCGCCACCGATGCCGGAGCGAGAAGCGCAATCGTGGCCATCAACAGCAAGGCTGCGTACAATCTTCCCCCGGCGCGATTGTACTCTTGAACGTGATGCCGAAGCCCACCGAGCAGAAATGACGCGCCGAGCATAAAGAGCGAGTTGGTCACGATGGCACCAGCGATCGATGCCTTGACCAGCATATATTCTCCAGCATGAAGCGCGGCGATCGCGATGATTAACTCAGTCAAGTTTCCTAACGTTGCGTTGAGCAAGCCGCCGATTGCATCGCCCGTTTTTTCTGCGACGCTGTCGGTCGCGTGACTGAGAAGCGCCGCCAGTGGCACGATGGCCAGGACAGCGAGCACAAACAGGGCTGTGTGGGCGGAGGGGGCTGTATATTCGACTGCTAGCACGATGGGGACGAAGACCAGCATCCAGAGCAGTGGGCTGTGTCGAATTTCCTTGAGCAGAAGGTTCATGTTGTCGCCCCATCGAAAAAGAGATCGACGGCAGCTTCTGAACGAAAGTGTCGCTTGTGATTGATCTAGCTCAATGGATCGACCGCAGGTGAGCGGTCTTTTCGTTAAATTGCGGCCACTAAGCCGCCGCTTCGATCACTTACCGAGGTTCGTTCTCACGAGTCGGGCGGAAGAAACTCATCTTGTGCCTTTGCGGCCTGCTCGGCAATGAAATCCGCCGTCACACGAACGCGCGCAATATTGCGCAGGTCGCTATGCAGCATCAGCCAGAAAGATCTGATGAGCTTGAAACGTCCCGGCAGAACACGGACGAGCTCCGGTTCGTGCTTGGCGATAAAGCGCGGCAACACGCAAAGCCCGGCGCCGGCGATGGTAGCGTTGAGCTGGGCGATGAGGTTCGAGCTCTTGATCGCTGGACGCAGGTCCGGCGATACGAAATGCGTGTACTCAAGCCCGGGCGAAAAGATCAAATCCTCAATGTACGAGATGAAGCGATGCGACGGTACATCGCCGGTGCTGTCGATCGCCGGGTGATTGGCCAGATATGTGCGGGAAGCGTAGAGGCCTAATTCGTAATCCGTGAGCTTGCGGGCATGGAGCCTTCCCTCGCTTGGCTGCGTCACCGTCACGGCAATGTCTGCTTCGCGGCGGGAAAGATTGTATTCGCGCGGCATCGCGACCAATTCGACGGTGAGGTCGGGATGACGGTCGCACAGGATGCCAAGGCGAGGGGCGAGAAAGCGCGTTCCGAACCCGTCCGGTGTGCCGATTCGCACGGCGCCTGTCGCCTGCAGCGTTGCAGTTCCGATCGATTGTTCGACCGATGTGGCGAGTTGATCCATCTGCTCGGCCATCTCAAGCAGTCGTTCGCCCGCGTCGGTCAGGGACGAGCCACTTGTGCGCCGGTCAAACAATTGGGCCCCAAGCGATGCTTCAAGCGCGGCGATGCGGCGGCTGAGGGTCGAATAGTCGATTTTCAACCGCTTCGCGGCTGCCGTCATGCTGCCGGAACGTGTGATCGCCAAAAACGATCTGACAAGATTCCAGTCAAATTGGTCGCTCATCTCGCGGCTTTCAGTTTCCTGCCGCAGCGGCGAACGCCGGCGACAATCTTCAGCTCATCCATAAGGCATCTTCGACCAGGTTTCACGTTCTGTCGATGCTGCCATACAGCGCTCTTGTATTGACAGTGGGCGCGTTGCGCGCATCTATTCCATTGGATATTCGCAGCGATTGCTTCAATGAGCTGCGTGAAAGCATTCTGAAAATATCAGGGAGAAACGCGATGAAGAGTTTTCAGGTCACCGAGTTCAAGGGACCGTTGAAGGAGGTCGACATCGCGACCCCGCAACCGATAGGTTCGCAGGTCCTTTTGAAGGTAAAGGCCGCTGGCGTCTGTCACAGCGATCTGCACATCTGGGAGGGCGGATACGAGCTCGGACACGGCCGTAAGCCGCTGTCGTTGAAGGATCGCGGCGTAAACCTGCCGCTCACTATGGGGCACGAGACCGTTGGCGAGGTGGTCGCCCTGGGCCCAGAGGCAAGTGGCGTATCCGTCGGCGATATTCGGCTGGTTTATCCATGGATCGGCTGCGGCAAGTGCGAGGTCTGTCAGGCTGGCGACGAGAACATGTGCACCAAGCCGCGTTCGCTCGGGGTCTATTGCGACGGCGGGTACTCCGATCACATCACGGTGCCGCATCCGCGTTACCTACTCGATCTGAAGGGGCTGGACCCCGTAACGGCAGCGCCCTATGCCTGTTCGGGTGTTACGACCTACAGCGCGATCAAGAAGGTCGAAGCCTACATCCATCAGCCCATCGTGATCTTCGGTGCCGGCGGCCTCGGCCTTATGGCCCTGGCGCTGCTCAAGGCAATGGGCGGCAAGGGCGCCATCATGGTCG
The DNA here is from genome assembly GCA_036924835.1 of Nitrobacteraceae bacterium AZCC 1564. Taxonomy (NCBI): domain Bacteria; kingdom Pseudomonadati; phylum Pseudomonadota; class Alphaproteobacteria; order Hyphomicrobiales; family Nitrobacteraceae; species Nitrobacteraceae bacterium AZCC 1564. Next base: position 1,106,192 of record JBAGRR010000001.1, on the reverse strand, counting down.
ATATCGACGCGAAGAAACGCGAGGCGGCCGAGAAGGAGGGCGTGCTCGGGACTGTCGATGGTGCGGCTCCTGACGCCCTTCAGCAGATCATGGCAAAAGCCGGTGGTCCCATTCGCGGCGCGATTGATCTTGTTGGTAATTCTGCGACAGCGACACTGGGTTTCGACTGCCTCACCAAGGGGGGCAAGCTAGTCATCGTCGGCCTATTTGGTGGTGGAGCACCCTGGGCGTTGCCGTTGATCCCGATCAAGGCGATCACGATCCAGGGCAGCTATGTCGGCAACCTACGTGAAACCCAAGAGCTGCTTGATCTCGTCCGCGAGAAGAAGCTTCCGCCGATCCCTGTCACGCGCCGTTCGCTCTCGCAGGCCAACGAGTCGCTTCTTGATTTGCAGCAGGGCAAACTTGTTGGACGCGCGGTGCTGGTCCCTTAATGGGACCTACAGCTTCGGTTCTGATTGAATCAGAGTCGAAGCTGTAGATTCTTATTTTGACGCGTTTTCTTCACGCGAACCGGTACCCACTTCGCTCGAAAACGCTCTCCGTCAATGCATCATAACGCCGAAATAGACCCAGATGATAAGGGCTGCGGCAATCACCGCTGAAATGATGATTCTCGACATGGGATCTCCTGTGCGGTCCGCGCAGGTCTATACACCTATTTGACGATCGGCAGAACGACGAGGGAAACGTCGCCGTTCTGTGGGTCTGGGCCGACGGTAAATCCGAGCCTTTTGCACATGGCGAGCATGGCATGGTTGTGGCTTAGGACTTGGCCACGGATCTCACGCACGCCTTCCGCGCGTGCGTATTCGATGATCATCTGCATCAGCATCCATCCGAGACCGAAACCTTTCAGGTCTGAGCGCACAAGTATAGCGTATTCGGCGCTCGCAAAATCCGCGTCGGTATGCAGGCGCACCACGCCAAGCATTTTGCCGGTTGTCTCCTCGATCGCGATAAACGCCATCGCACGCGCGTAATCGAGTTGGGTGAGGCGCGCAATGAAGGGGTGAGTGAGCTCCTTGATCGCGGAGAAGAAACGCAAGCGGATGTCTTCTCGGCTGACATGCTCAAAGAATTCCGGGTAGAGATGCTCGTCTTCGGGGCGAAGCGGCCGCACAAAGATCTTCCGGCCATCGTTGAGCGTCTCATGCCGTTCCCATTCTTTCGGGTAAGGCCGGATCGCAAAGCGGTATTGCCCCGATCCGTGAATGGCTTCGGTCAGCGGTGCAATAACAACGCGGGCGTCAGCAGCAATAATCCCCTCTCTGTCGGCGAGCAGCGGATTGATGTCCAGCTCCCGGATCTCGGGAATGTCTGCGGCCATCTGGGCCAGTTTAACCAACAGCAGTGCGACCGCATTTTCATTTGCTGCAGGCACGTCGCGATAGCTCTTGAGAATGCGAGATACACGGGTGCGCGAGATCAAGTCCTTCGCGAGATTCATATCGAGCGGGGGTAGTGCAAGCGCCTTGTCGTTGATGACCTCGACTGCGGTTCCTCCGCGACCGAAGACCACTACGGGACCGAAGGTCGGATCGTCGGCCAATCCCGCAATCAATTCGCGGGCGCGAGGCCGCAGGATCATCGGATGCACCGTCACGCCATCGATGCGGGCGTCGGGTTTCATGGCGCGGGCGCGCTGAAGGATTTCCGCGGTTGCATCGTGGATAGCACGTTCGCTGGTGAGATTCAGCCGTACGCCGCCGACGTCGGATTTGATCGGGATGTCAGGGGAGCTGATTTTCACGACAACGGTATTGCCTTCCGCCAGAAGCGGCGTTGCCGCCCGAACTGCCTGCTGCGGATCCCGGGCTAGAACGGCGGACGCGATCGGAATGCCGTAAGCCGCAAACAGATCGGTGATCTCGATTGGGCTGAGCCAGGTCCGATTATCCTTCAGCGCTTCCCTGATAATGGCGCGTCCGGCGATCACGTCCGGCGCGAAATCTTCCGGCAGGCTGGGCGGCGTCTGCATGGCGACATCCAGACCTTCGCGGTAGCGCACGATGTGCATAAAGCCGCGAACAGCGTCGACTTCGCTTGAGAAGTGAGGGATACCCGCGGCGCCGAACGCGGCTGCCGCTTCTCCAGCGTCTCCAATCCATGCCGCGAACACCGGCTTGCGGGAATAGGTCTCCTTGCGGTGTTTGAGCACGGCGTTCACGACCGACTTCGCGTTCTCGATCGGAGACGCCAGTGTATTAGGCGAGTTCATGATCAGGAGGGCGTTATTGGCGGTATCTCCGAGGATCAGCTCGCAGGCCCCCGCATAACGCTCGCCGTCAGCGTCGCCGAGGATGTCGACCGGATTGGCATTCGACCATTGTTCAGGAAGGATTGCTGCGAGAGCCTTTCTGACATCTTCCGAAATGCTCGCCAGTTCGCCGCCGAGGTCGATCAATCTGTCCACGGCGAGAACGCCGAGGCCACCGCCGTTGCTGACAATGGCGAGCCGATGACCATGGGATGACTGCAGGTGTCCAAGCGTCTCAGCGGCTGAGAACAACTCGTCCATATCGAACACGCGCACTAGGCCGGCACGCCGGAACGCGGCGTCATAGACGGCATCAGTTCCGGCGAGCGCACCGGTGTGCGTAGTAGCCGCGCGCGCCCCTTGTTTGTGCCGCCCGGATTTGATGACGACAACCGGCTTGACGCGAGAAGCGGCCCTTGCCGCTGACATGAACTTGCGCGCGTCGCTGATGGACTCGACGTAGAGAAGAATGGCGCGGGTCTCGATATCGAGTGCGAAGTAATCAAGCAGATCGCTGAAATCGACATCAAGATTTTCTGTCATCGATGCAATGGCTGAAAATCCCACGTTGCGGTTCATGGCCCAATCGACGAGAGCCGTGGATATCGAGCCCGATTGGGAAATCAGCGCGAGATCTCCTGCTTTCGGCAGGCGCGAGGCGAAACTGGCGTTGAGATTGATGCGGGGAACCAGAATGCCGAGCGATGGTCCGATCAGGCGCAAGCTGGTCGCACGCGCGGTCCGGGCGATCGCTTCGGTAACGGACCCCGCGCCATGCCCTAGTCCCGCGGTGAGGATCATTGCGGTTGGGCAGCCGCGCGCGCCAACGGCCTTAACCACGCTTTCGACGGAAGACGGGGGAACGCTGATGATCGCGAGGTCCGGTGTATCAGGCACATCCTTGATGTCCGGCAACGTCTTGATGCCTTCGATCTCAGGATATTTTCGGTTGATCACATGAATTGAACCGCCGAACCCGCCCTCGCGGAGGTTGCGCAGCGTGGTCCCGCCCACCGAATTGGATTTCGGGCTTCCTCCGATCAGCACAATGGAGCGCGGCGCGAACAGATGGTCGAGGCGATAGGTGCTCATGCGATATCCGACAGCATCACTAGTGTCCCGGTTCTAACGTTCGCAGCACTCTCGTTTGCGAACGTTAGAACCAGGAGGGACGCTAGCAACTCTATGACGCTAGTGCGCTTTTTGGATTTGACGTTCGTACTGAGGACTCGCCGAAATACTGGTACGAACGTCAAATCCAGCGCACTGCCGAAAGCCTAGCGCATCTTAATCGCAAAATCCGCAGGCTATTTCGGTCGGAAAGGGGGCTGTGCGATCAGGATTTCCGGCTGCGGAGTTTGCCGACCACACCGGTCGGGAAGAAATAGACGCTGGCGATGAAGAGTAGCCCCAGCCACAGCAGCCAGCGGTCGGGATGCAGCAGGTCGGGTAGCACGGGAATGCCGGCACTTGCTGTCGCTTTTGCTGCCATCCCCATCAGCGTCTGCAGATAATTCTCTGCGAGAATGAACATGGCCGCACCGATCACGGCGCCATAAATTGTTCCCATGCCGCCGATGACCACCATCAGGAGGATATCGACCATGATGGTGAAGCTAAGCGAGGTGTCGGGGCCGGCGTAGCGCAGCCACAGAGAGTTGAGCATGCCTGCTGCCGCCGCCACCAACGCTGCAAGACAATTGGCCCAAGTCAGGTGAAACACAGTGCGGTAGCCTAACGCCTCGGCTCTGAATCGATTTTCGCGCACTGCCTGGAGTACGCGACCGAACGGTGAGTTCACGATCCGGAGCAGAGCAAGGATCATGGCGGCCGCTGCAAGAAACACGATGTAATAGGTCAGCGTCCGGCCATTGAATTCAAATCCGAACACGTTCTTCGAAATCAGCACCGTACCGGGGCGCAGCAATTCAGGAAGCTGGAAGCTGCGACCGTCGTCGCCGCCGGTGAGCCAGGACATCTGAGAGGCGAGCACCTGAAAGGCTGACGCTACCGCCAGCGTGATCATGGCAAAGAAGATCGCCTGCACACGAAGCGAGAATAGGCCGATGCCAAGCGCAAGCAGCACCGCCAGCGGCAGACCGATGGCAATGCCTGCGGCGACGCCCGTCCATGTCGGCCCTAGCGCGTAGAGTGCAATGGCGATGGCGTAGCTGCCGATGCCATAGAACATCGTGTGGGCAAACGATACCGTGCCGGTATAGCCAAGCAGCAGGTCGTAGGATGCGACCAGCGCTGCGAAGATGCAGATCTTGGTGGCGACGTTCATCGCTTTCGCGCCGGGGAACAGGAAGGGCGCGAGCGCCAACGCTGCCACGATGACGATGAGCAGAAGGCTGAGAACGCGGCTGCGCGGCGGATCGCCGGAAAGGATCATCATCGATTTGTCACCGGAAAGAGGCCGCGTGGTCGCCACATCAGGATCGCGACCATCAGCAGGATGTTCGAGACCAGCGCGAGTTTCGGCACAAGGAAGCCGCCATAGTTGGCAACCATGGCCACCAGGATTGCGCCGATGAAACAGCCGCTGATGGAGCCAAGGCCGCCGATGATAATGACGATGAAGACAAGCACCATCAAATCGCCGCCCATCGAGGCATGGACTTCCTCGCGGTAAAGGGCCCACATGATGCCGCCAAGGCCTGCAAGCGCAGAGCCGGCCATGAAGACACCGAGGAAGAGCCGTTTGATGCGGTATCCAAGAGCTTCCACCATCTCGCCGTTCTCAACGCCCGCGCGGATCAGGAGGCCGATTTTGGTTCGGTTCAGCACCAGCAGAATGATCCCAAACACGACGAGGCCAACGATCATTGCAAGAACGCGGTACTTGGCGATGGCGATGTCGCCGAAGATGAACGAGCCGCGCAGGGAGGAAGGGAGTGGCAGCGGCATACGTGCCGGTCCCCAAAGCGCATAGAGGGCCTGCTCGGTAACGATCAGTCCTCCCATGGTGATGAGGATCTGCTTGAGGTGGTTGCCATACACCGGAAGGATCAGCACGCGCTCGAACACAAGGCCGAGTGCACCTGACACCGCCATCGACAACAACGCGGCTGGGGCGAGGGCCGCGAGATTCAGCCAAAGCGAATCCGCTTGGACGTAGGTCGCGAGAGGGGCCAGCACGAGTGTCGCCACGTAAGCGCCGACCGCGATGAAAGCGCCGTGGCCGAAATTCAGCACGTCCATCAAGCCGAACACCAGCGTTAGGCCGGACGCCATGATGAAGATCATCATCCCCATGGCGAGGCTTGCAACGGTCAGCGTGACCCACGTGCTGGGCGACCCAATCAACGGGACGGTGACAAGTGCCAATGCAATTGGCAGCAGCAACGGAATGAAGTCCCGCTTGGCCTGCGGCAGTGGTTCGGTGGCTGCCAAATCGGTCATTGATGTGCCTCCAGGCTGAGGCCAAGGAGTTTTTCCTGCAGAGGGGTATCCTGTGCAAGATCGGTCATCGCGCCGCGGTGCACGATTTTGCCGTTGTCCATCACGACGACGCTGTCACCGACTTCCTGCGCGACACGAAAATTCTGTTCGACAAGAAGGATGGTTGCGCCGCGTTTTTTCACTTCGGCCAGACACTCGATCAGATTGACCACGATCGCGGGTGCAAGACCTTTGGTCGGTTCATCGATGAGCAACAGCTTGCGTGGTTCGACGATGGCGCGTGCGATGGACAGCATCTGCTTTTGTCCACCGGAAAGAGAGCCGGCGCGCGATAGCCAGAAGCGCTTCAAAGCTGGAAAGAATCCGAAGATCCATTGCAGCTGTGTATCATCAAGCGGACCCTGCCGCGCGGCTAGCACGAGATTTTCCTTGACCGTCAGGTCGGAAAACACCGCCATCGTTTCCGGCACATAGCCGACGCCGAGAGCGGCAATATCCGGTGTGGCCTTCTTTTCGATGTTTTGCCCGGCGAGAGCGATCTGGCCGGACGAGGGCGATGACAGGCCCATGATGGTGCGCAGCGTTGTCGTTTTGCCTGCGCCGTTGCGGCCAAGCAGCATCGTGGTCTGGCCTGCGGGCACCACGAAGTCGACGCCGTGCAGGATGTGATACTGCCCAATATGGGTGTGGACGCCGGTGAGGTTCAGCATATCGCTCATGCCGCGGTCTTTCCGGGGGCGATGCCAAGGTACGCCTCCTGCACGATTGGCGAGGCGATGACCTCCGCAGGTTTGCCGTCGGCAACAAGCTGCCCGTTGTGCAGGACGATGATGCGGTCAGCCAGCGAGCGCACCACATCCATCTTGTGCTCGACCAGCAGAATGATTTTGCTGCTGTCGGTTTTGAGCTTCGCGATCAGGTCGAGCACCACCGGCACTTCGTCCACGCTCATGCCAGCGGTTGGTTCGTCAAACATGAACACCTTTGGCTCAAGTGCCATCATCAGTGCAACTTCGAGCTTGCGCTGATCGCCATGGGAAAGGGCGGCCGCTGCCACAGTGCGCCGATTGCCGAGTGCGATGGTGTTGAGGATGTCGTCGGCACGCTCGATCAGGTCGCGCCGTTTCATCCATGGTCGCAACATATCGTAATGCGCGCCGGAGGCCGCCTGCACCGCGAGGCGGATGTTTTCCTCCACGCTCAAATTCGGAAAAAGATTCGTAAGCTGGAACGCGCGGCCAAGTCCCTTGCGTGTTCGCAAAGGCGCGGACAGCCGGGTGATATTCTCGCCATCGAGCAATACCTCGCCGCTGGTCGGACGAAGCTGTCCCGAGATCAGGTTGAAATAGGTGGTTTTGCCGGCACCATTGGGGCCGACAATGGCGGTGAGTTCGCCCGGACGGAATGTGCAACTGACCTTATTGACGGCGACGTGGCCACCAAAGCGGATGGTCATGTCACGTGTTTCGAGGGTGAGGGTCATCGGCCGCTCGCATTGGAATCGCCAAGCCTGACGTTATGCCGGGTAGACCGGCTTCAGGCCATAGTCATAATGGCGATGGCCGGGACAAGCCCGGCCATCAGGTTTCACACGCTCAGCGCTTGTTGCGGATCGGGATGTTCATGTCCTCGATCTTCAATTCCCGGACCAGCTCGTTGTCTGCCCAGGCCAGGTTGGGATCAACTTTGACGCGGAAGTGATACATGCTCTGGAGCGCCTGATGGTCTTCCTTGCGGAACACCATTTTGCCCTTCGGCGTGTCGAACTCCATGCCTTCCATCGCTGCGATCAGCTTCTCGGTGTCGGTCGACTGAGCCTTTTCAACGGCCGTCACAGCCGCCATAGCCGCGGCAAAACCACCCGCCGTGAAGAAGTCCGGCGGCGCGTTGAAGCGCTTCCGATGCTCGGAGACGAACCACTCGTTGATCGGGTTTTTCGGGATGCCGTAATAGTAATAGGTCGCGCCTTCCATGCCGGGCAGCCGTTTGTAGGCGGCGAGGGCAGGCAGGATGTTGCCGCCGGTGGACAGCTCGATGCTATAGCGCTTCGGATCCATGTCCTGCAGCTTGGTCAGCGGATCTCCACCCCCGGCCCAGATCACCCAAATGATTTTGCGGCCCGGCTTGTCCTTCAACGCATCGAACAGGCGCTGTCCGGCGGCGGTGAAATCGGTCGTCGTCGGCGGCACATATTCTTCAGCGGCAAGGGTTGCACCGGTCTTGGCGAGCGCTTCCTTGAACGCTGCGACACCATCGCGGCCGAAGGCATTGTCCTGGCCGAGAGTCGCAATGGTCACGCCCTGCTTGCCGATAGCGACGGCGTTGGAAATCGCATCTTGGGATGAATTGCGGCCGGTACGGAAAATGTAGCGATTCCACTTGTCGCCGGTGATAGCATCGGCGACCGCCGGTTCAACGATCAGCACCTTCTTATTTTCTTCCGCAATGGGCAGCATGGCGAGCGCTGCGCCCGAGGCGGTGGTCCCGATCGCGATATCGGCCTTGTCGTCCTGATAGGCTTCAGCAAGCGCAGCCTTGGCGAGGTCCGGCTTGCCTTGGTCGTCCTTGGTGATGATGACGATCTTACGGCCATTCACGGTCATGGTGTTTTTCGTCGCGTATTCCAGGCCCATCCGCAGCCCCGTTTCGGTCTGCTTGGCATAGGCTTCGAGCGGGCCGGTTTTGCCATAGATCAGCGCGATCTTTAGATCGTCGGCCGATGCCGATGTCGCGGCCAGTGCCGCGGCAGCTGCCGCGAAAATTGCAATTTTACGCATTCATGTCCTCCTCATTGTCCTTAGGGGGACCATACAGTTCCGCGCTGGAATTGCTATTTTTTTGCCGTTTATTCCGCAGCAAAAAAATCAGTAGCCGTTTGGGCTAGTGGAGCAGATTTGACATTCGCTACCGGTCACGCAGCGAGTTCATCCGGCGAATGTCAAATCTAAAGCTCCACTAGGAGCTTATATTTGCTAGTGGTTCTTTGATTCTAACATTTGCAAGGGTGTCCGCCGAGGCGGGGTGCAAATGTTAGAATCGAACCACTAGGATTGGCCATCCGCCATCCATCAATAATGCGGGGGTGGCGGTTCGGGCGGCCCCCCGGCAGCCGATTTCAACTCGGCGTCATGGAGGCGGTCGCGCAAATTGACCATCTCCCGGTTTAGCGCATCAATCAGGCGCCACTGTTCAGTAATGGTCTTGTTCAGGGCCTCAATAGTCTCATCCTGATAGGCGATGCGGATTTCCAGCGCGTCGATCCGTGCCGCAAGCGACTGGGGCTCACTCATCCGCGGCCTCGCTCGTTTCCCCTTCGATAAGGGGGCCTACGACCTTCTCCCGTTCGACGAGGCCGTGGCCGAGAGCTACGCGCTGATCGAATACGAAACACTCACCGCGCCACAGGCTTTGGTCCTGCGGAATATCCTCAAGGTATTTCAGGATACCGCCTTTGAGATGATAAACTTCCTCGAAGCCCTGCGAGAGCAGGTAGGAGCTGGCTTTTTCGCAGCGAATTCCGCCGGTGCAAAACATCGCGATTTTCTTGTGCTTGGCTGGGTCGAGTGCACGGCTGGCGAAATCGGGGAATTCACCGAAGCGGGTAATGCTCGGGTCGAGTGCGCCCTCGAACGTTCCCATCTCGACCTCGAACTGGTTGCGGGTGTCGATCAGAAGAATATCCGGCTGTTTGACCAGCTCATTCCAGTCCGCGGCATCAACATAGATGCCGACTTTCGCCTTCGGATCGGTGTCCGGATCGCCAATGGTCACGATTTCCTTCTTCAGCCGCACCTTCATCCTGTTGAAGGGCATTTCAGCGGCGCCGGAGAATTTAAGCTCCAGATTGTTCAGGCGTCCGTTGAAGAGGGCGCCATTCTGTAGCTGGTTCACCAACGCATCGATTGCGACCTCGCGGCCGGCGACCGTGCCGTTAATGCCTTCCTCGGCAAGCAGGACAATACCTTTGATGTCCAGGGCCACGCACATATTGCGGAGGGGTTCCCGCAGGGCCTGGAAATCCGGCAGGGTGACGAATTGATAAAAAGCAGCGACCTTGTACGACATGGCGGCGTTATATCAGCGCGCTGACGGAGCGGTAGATGGCAGTGAGGTCTTCTGATTGAAGCCGGTTCCCGAGGCCAGCCGGGCTAACTTGGCGGATTCCATGGTCATTTTGGGCTCCCGGAGGGGCGAAGTCCCTTCAGAGGGCGGGCCGGTGTCATGGGAAAGACCTACCCCTTAGGTGAGGGAAACTAGCTCTTAAATGTGTGACTTTCAGGCACTTATTCCTGCTTTATTTGGATGCCACGCCTCGTCACGCCGGAAATCTGCTAGATAAAAGTTCCCTGCCTTCCATCGAATCGGGTTTGCCTTGTCGCACGGAATTTCAAACGATCCGACCCCCGGCACTGCCGGTAAATTCAGTATCGCATTTGGGATCGAGAGGATCGGCCTGATCCCACTCCGCGCGCCAAAGCTGGCTGCCGCCATTCTCTTGGCGCTCTGCGTCGTCGCCGTCTTCGGCATTCAGCGCATCAAGATCGACGACTCGCTCAGCCAGTTGTTTCGATCCGATACCCCCGAATACAAGCAGTACGAGGAAGTGACGAAGCGTTTCCCCTCCAGCGAATATGACGTGCTGGTGGTGGTCGAAGGCAAGACTCTGCTCGAACGGGACTCTCTTGAGAAGCTGCGCGATCTGGTCACTGACCTGCAGTTGATCGACGGTACGCGCGGCATCATCTCCTTGTTCTCTGCGCGTCAGCCGCCGGAAAACGGCAAGCTGCCTGCGGCGCTGTTCCCCGAGACATTGCCCGAGGGCAAGGACTACGACGCCTTCATCGCGAAGGTGAAATCTAACGAAGTCATCCGCGGCAAGCTGCTCTCGGAAGACGGCACGCTTGCGTTGATCGTGCTGGCGTTGGACCCGCAGATCGTCGGCAACAAGGGGCTCAACACCACCATCGGCGAAGTCCGCAAGGCGATGGCGGAGGATCTAGAAGGCACAGGTCTCACCAGCCAGCTGTCCGGTGTTCCGGTGATGCAGCTTGAGATCCGCAACGCTGTCGAGCGCGATGGTCTTACCTATAATATCGCGGGAATTCTTGCGGGCTGTATCATCGCGATCATTTTCTTCCGCCGCATCTCGTTCATGATTGTGGCGGCTTTTCCACCGTTGCTGGCGATCCTGCTTTCGATCGGTGCATTGGGCTGGCTGGGATTCAGCCTTAACATGTTCCTGAACGTGATGACCCCGCTGATCATGGTCATCAGTTTCTCTGACTCCATGCAATTGACGTTCGCAGCCCGCGATCGGCTCATTGCAGGCGAAGACAAGTATTCGGCTTTTCGAAACGCCGTCCTTGTGGTTGGCCCGGCTTGCGTGCTGACCCACGGCACTGCCGCGCTGTCCTTCATCGCGCTGCAGTTTTCCGATTCCGATCTGATCCGCACGTTCGGTGAAGCGGGACTAATGGCGACGCTCATTGCGCTGCTCGCCGTGCTGTCACTGGTGCCGGTCTTCGGTGTTCTCCTTGTGCGCAAGGAGAATGTGTTCGCCACCAAGATCAAGGGGGCCGACAAGGGGGTTGAAGCGCTTCGTGCCTTCTGTGCTTGGATCGCCGTGCGCATGGTTGGCCGGCCTGCATTGTTCAGCCTGATCGCGTTGCTGGTGGTTGGTGGCTTGGGCATTATTTATGCAAACCTTCAGCCGCGTTACCGCCTGGCCGATCAGGTGCCCGACAAACAGCAGGCGGTTGCTGCGTCGAGCCGTCTCGATGCCAAGTTGACCGGCGCCAATCCGATCGACGTGCTGATCGAGTTTCCGAAGGGTAAATCCCTGTATGACAAGGAGACGCTGGATACGATCGCGGCGGTGCATTCGATCATCGAAAAGCAGGCAGGGGTTGGTAACGTCTGGTCTCTCGAGACACTGCGGCGCTGGCTCGCTGAAAAGGCGGGGCGGTCTGACGTGGAAATCCTGAAGCAGTATGTCGACATGCTTCCGGCCTATCTGGTCAGGCGCTTCATTTCCCAGGAGCAGGATGCGGTTGTCGTTTCAGGGCGTGTGCCGGACCTCGATTCCAGCCAGATCCTGCCCACCGTCGAAAAGCTCGATAGGGCCATGGGGGCGGTTCGTTCGGCTCATCCTGGATATGAGATCGCCGTGACCGGCCTGTCGGCCATCGCGGCCCGTAACAGCGCTGCCATGATCGACAAGCTCAATCACGGTCTCACAATTGAGTTCTTGCTGGTCGCAGCCTTTATCGGGCTCGCGTTCCGCTCAGTGGTCGTCATGCTTGTGAGCATTCTGCCGGGCATTTTCCCGGTCGTACTGTCCGGCACTGTGCTTTGGCTGATGGGGGAGGGATTGCAGTTTGCCAGCGTGGTCGCGCTGACGGTCTCGTTCGGATTGGGGCTCAGTGCGACGATTCACTTCCTCAACCGCTTGCGGCTGGAGGAGCGGCCCGACCTTGACGAAGGCAAGGCAGTGGAGCGCGCCACGGTGCTGGTCGGTCCGGCGCTGATCTTGACGACGGTGGTGTTGGCTTGTGGTCTGGTGGTGACAGTCTTCTCCGACCTGCCATCGCTGCGTCTGTTTGGATGGCTCAGCGCGTTCTCAATGATCGCGGCACTGGTCGCCGATCTCTTTATCCTGAGACCAACCGCGATGTTCTTGATCAGTACCTCGCGCCGCATTCAGGCTGCTTGGGGAGCCAAATCAGCTAAATAAGGGCAACTAAATAGAGCTACTACTGCTCATTCGCCTGTGAAAACAAAAAGAACCTCATGACGGATTTCCGCCATGAGGTTCTTTTTGTTTCGTTGAGGATCAGTTGCCGCGGGCCAGCGTGATGTTGACCCCACGCAGCTCGCCCTTCGAGCTGATGTTGACAGACTGCTTGTTGCCGCGGGTCACAACGTTGAATGTGGCTGCGTAACCGTTGGTCTGGACCAAGGCGTTGATCTGACCATTGGCGACGCTGCCTTGGATGCTGCCGTTGATGCCCCGGCTGGCTTCGTTCCAGGACCCGGAAATGTTGCTTCCGCTGGCTGCGACGTCGCTGGTCAGCTCGAACTTGTAGCTGTCGCTGGCGCAACGCAGGACTTGATGCAGGTTGTTGCCGCTGCCGTCCACCGTATAGGTCCCGCGGCAGCGGATACGTTCGGTCCCCCCTTCGGCGATGGAGATCGTGCCATTGCCTGACCAGTTGCCCGCAAAATTGGCAAACGGCGCGGAGTCGGCGTGGACGACGGCGGGAGCCATTACAAAAATTGCAGCGGCGAGAGCCCCACCGCGAAAATGACGCAAATTAAAACCTAGCCCCGAGAGAGTCATTTGAAAGCTCATCCGTTGATGTCGGTATATGTTTGTGGCTCATACCACGGTTTGGTTCACGGGAAAATGTCAGCAAAGTGGTTCAAAAGCGCAAAAACTGCAACAATAGAAGGCGATATGGCCCGTGATGCCAATCGTCGTAAACCTTTTCTGAAGTCGGCCGCAGTCGCCGCGTAAATCGGGTTTATCGGCTTACCTTTGGCCAGTGACTATTTTCTCGGCGAGTTTTGAGCCGTGCGACGCAGCACGCATCGCCATCCAAAACGATTTTTCTTCCCCCAGTGGACAACATCGATTTTCGGTCATCTAATCTGACCCAACAAGGTCGGCGGGTACACGCACGACCATTAGGGAGAAAACAATGAAGCTGACGCGACGTGATTTTTCTATTGGTTTGGCTGCCGGGCTTGCTGCGCCTGCATTAATCCGAAGCGCCTCCGCCCAGGGTGCCACTATTAAGATTGGCATGGTCCTTCCTGTCACCGGCTCAGCCGCTGAACAGGGCAAATTCGCGCTTAACGGCGCAAAACTAGCACTAGAAGCCGTCAACAAGGCAGGTGGTGTACTCGGCAAACAACTGGAGCTCGTGACAGAAGACGATCAGACCACCAATCCAGGCGTCGTGCTCGCGTTTTCCAAGCTCGCTGCGCAGCCGGACATCGTGGCATTCCTTGGTTCGATCCGCTCGACACAGGTTCATGCCATGGCTCCCGACGTATTGAAGCTCGGCAAGCCGATGGCGATCGGAGGAACAGATCCCAACCTGACGCACATGGGCAACAAATGGCTGTTTCGCTTCCGTCCCAACGACAGCTACTCAGGCAGCGTGATTGCTGAGTACGGTGTCAACACGCTCGGCAAGAAGAAATGGGCGATCCTGCATTCCACTGACGCTTTCGGCACGGCGGGCGGCAAGGCGCTTACAGAAGGATTGGCCAAGCTCGGGATAAAGCCGGTGCTTGATCAGGGCTACGCAAACCAGAGCCAGGATTTCACGCCGGTGGTGCTCGCCATCAAGCAGTCCGGTGCTGATGTTCTCGGCAGCTACTTCACCTTCGAGAACGATCTCGGCATCTTCGCTCGCCAGTTACGCCAACTCGGCGTCAACATTCCGTGGGTGGGATCGCCATCTATTGTTGGCGTGTCGTCGACGAGACTTGCCGGCGCCACATTGTATGGAACATACGGTGTCGCCGACTATGCCGAAGACTCCAGCGAGGCGTCCAAGGCCTATGGCAAAGCCTATCGCGATGCTTACAAGCTCGCGCCGGACAACCAGAGCGCATGGACCTACGATGCCATCAACGTGCTGGCAAAGGCCATGAACACTGCGAAGTCCACCGAGCCTGAAAAGATCCGTGCGGCGATACTGGCCATCAAGAAATATCAGGGAGCGGAAGGCGAGTATAACTTCGACGAGAACGGTGATGGTCTTCACGGCTATAACATCGTGAAGAATGAGAAGGGAAATATCGTCTTCGAGAAGCACATCGAAGCTACCAAGTGATCGTGACGGCGGCTCCTGACGGGGCCGCCGTACTTCCTCTGCGCGTCTCGATAGAGCCGGCTAATCTTCCAGCTGTGCCAAAGAATCCCGAAAGTCGATTTTCATGGATCAGATCCTTCAGTTGCTCTTTACGGGCATCGGCATTGGTTCGGTGTATGCGCTGGTGGCGCTCGGCTTTGTGCTGATCTTCCGTGCAACCAACGTCGTGAACTTCGCGCAGGGCGAATTCTCGATGGTCGCCGCCTATCTCATGGTTGTGTTCTCGTTCGACCTGGGATGGCCATACTGGCTGTCGTTTTTGATTGCGCTTGCCGGCATGGCTTTGCTCGGCGTGATCTTCAATCTCGGCGTTTATTATCCGCTGCGTCATCGAACGTACTTACCAGTCATCATCGCGACCATCGGCGCGTCGATCTTGCTCGCGAATTCCGTGCTGGCGATCTATGGGCCCGCGCCGCAGGTGCTGGAAGGGTGGTTCTCAACACCTGGCATCCAGCTTGGCCCGGTCTATCTCGATAGCCAGTATCTGCTGATCATCGCGGTCACTCTCGCGCTCGTGGTGTTCAATTTCTGGTTCTTCGAACACACGATGATCGGAAAGAAGCTGCAGGCCACATCCCAGGACAAGGAAATGGCCTCGCTGCTTGGCATTTCCGTGTCGACGATGATCATGATCACCTTCATCTATTCTGCAGTGCTTGGCGGCCTCGCGGGCATCCTCGTTGCGCCGATTCTCTTTGTCTCCATCCAGATGGGCTCGACGATTGCGCTGAAAGCATTCGCGGCCACCATCATCGGCGGATTTGGTGATGTCACCGGTGCGATCATCGGTGGCCTTGCACTCGGCATCATTGAGACGTTCGGCGCAGCTTACATCTCTGTGCCGTACAAGGATGCATTCGCGTTCATGGTGCTCATCCTGTTCCTGGTATTTCGTCCGCAAGGCATCTTCGGCGAACGCGTCGCGGAGAAAGCATGACTGTACCGAGCGAAAACGTATCCGTAAGCGCTCCCGCGCGCTCGACGCCGTCGCTGTTGCGGCATGCGCCTTATTTCGTTGTCGCTGCGATTGCCGTTGTGGTTGCAGCGACAATGAATTTCGATGGTTATGTTCTGAATATCCTGATGCAGGCTACGACATTTGCCGTCGCGGTGTTCGGGTTAACGGTCGTGCTGGGATTGTGCGGACAGATCAACCTTGCACAGGCGGCCTTCTTTGGATTGGGCGCGTATATCGTCGGTCTCGGCACCGCCGATTATCAGCTCAATTTCTGGCTTTGCCTCATTGCGGGCGCGCTCCTAGCGCTCGCAGCGGGCGCATTCCTTGGCATGAGCACGCTCAAATTGGGCGGCCACTATCTCGCGATGGTCACGATCTCGTTCCAGCAGATCGTGACGCTCGTGATGATCAATGCGATCTGGCTCACACGCGGCCCCGATGGCATCTCAAGAATTGGGCGACCGGCGCTGTTTCCAACCCAGCAATCATTCCTTGCCTTCTGCGTCGCGGCACTTGCGGTGATCGGATACATCATCTGGCAGTTGCCTGACACGCGGATGGGCCGGGCGATGCGCGCGGTGCGGGACAATGAACTTGCTGCAGGCGTCGCTGGCATCGACATTTTTCGGACCAAGGTCGCAGCCTTTGCGATTTGTGCTCTGCTGGGTGGCGTCGGCGGCGGACTGTTTGCGGGCGGTTTCTCTTATGTCAGTCCCGACCAGTTCTCATTCGCGGAATCCATCGTCTTCCTCACGATGGCGCTTCTTGGCGGCGTCGCGTCGCCGATAGGCGCGGTCATCGGCACGGGCCTGCTCATTCTCATTCCAGAATGGCTGCGCTTTCTCAAAAACGTCCCGGGGCTTTATCTCGCCATCTACGGTCTGTTTGTCATCCTGATCATTCGGTTCATGCCGGACGGCATCTGGGGCTTTGTCCAGGACATCGCCGCCAAGTGGCGGGCGAAGGTCGCATCTCCTCCAGCGGGGCCGGCGCTGAAGCTTACGCCTGCCACGACCGGGGGCGATATGGTCCTCGAGGTGACCGGGTTATCCAAGCACTTCGGTGGTCTGAAAGCTGTCGACAAGGTCGATCTGTCTGTCCGCCGCGGCGGCGTTCATGCGTTGATCGGTCCGAACGGGTCGGGCAAAACCACAACGCTGAACATGTTGTCCGGCCTCTACAAGGTCACGTCCGGCAAGATCGTGCTGGATGGCACGGACATCACGAACATGCCGCCCCATCAACGCACGGAGGCGGGATTGGGACGTACGTTCCAGAACATCCGTCTGTTTCGATCGATGACGGCGCTTGAAAACGTTGTGATTGGTGCCGAGCGGCCTGGCAATACGTTGATCGGCAAGGGTGGCCAAGACGAGCTGACTCAACGAGCCGTGTCGGCCCTGTCGTTCGTCGGGCTGGGAGCACGTGCGAATGAGCTTGTTTCCAGCTTCTCGTATGGCCATCAGCGTCTGATCGAAATCGCCCGCGCGCTCGCCGGAAATCCGACGCTTCTGCTGCTGGACGAACCGGCGGCAGGTTTGAACTCCACTGAGAAGGTCGAGCTGCATGACCTTCTGAAGCGCATCGCTGCGCAGGGGCTCACCATTCTGATCATCGATCATGACATGACGCTGGTGCGTGAGGCGGCTCAGCACATCACTGTTCTCAACTTTGGCCGCCGCATTGCGGACGGTGAATCACTGGCGGTGCTGCAGCAGCCCGACGTCATCTCAGCCTATCTCGGGACGGAGTGAACATGGCCCTGCTTGAGATCAAGGACCTTGTCGTCCGTTACGGCGAAATCGAAGCGCTGCGCAGCGTCTCATTGAAGGTGGAAGAGGGGCAGGTGGTGACGCTCCTCGGCTCCAACGGAGCCGGCAAATCCACCACGCTGCGCGCGATTTCGGGGCTCACGAAGCCAAGCGCTGGTGAAATCCTGTTCGATGGCAAATCGGTCGTGGGACTTGGGCCGGAGCAGATTGTCCGGCTTGGGATTTCTCATGTGCCGGAGGGCAGGCGCGTCTTTCCCGGCTTGACTGTCAAAGAAAACATCATGCTCGGCGCATCGAACCGCAAGGTCGGAGCGGCTGCACTGTCGCGCGAGGCCGATGCGATGTTCGACCTGTTTCCGGACATCCGGGCCTTTTCGGACAAGCTGGGCTGGACGCTGTCCGGCGGGCAATTGCAGATGGTGGCGGTGGCGCGCGGTCTGATGGCCAAGCCGCGCCTGCTGCTGCTGGACGAACCTTCCCTAGGGCTTGCCCCGGTCATCGTGCAGGCGGTGTTTCGGATCATTGCCGAGATCCGCCGCAACACAACAGTTTTACTTGTTGAACAAAATGCGCGAATGGGATTGTCCGTCGCCGATTATGGGTATGTCCTGGAAACCGGTCGTCTCGCTCTCGGCGGAAAGCCCGACGAGCTGTGGGGTAACGAAGCAATCAGAGCCGCTTATCTAGGCGGCCATACGAAGGCAAACGTCTAGCAATGGTAACACTACAAGTTCAGAAGCTCATCGACTTTGTCGCTGACATCTTTTCGCGTGCAGGGTCGTCAAAAGCCGAAGCAGAGCGCATCGCTAAATATCTGACGACCGCAAACCTCACCGGGCATGACAGCCACGGTGTGATCCGCGTGCCGCAATATGTGAAATGGGCCAAGGAAGGGGTCATTATTCCTGACCAGAAGATCAAGCTCACGGTCGATACGCCGTCGCTGGTCGTTGTCGATGGTGGATTTGGCTACGGACAGACCGTGACGCCGCAGGCCGTCGCGATCGGCATCGAGAAGTGCAAAGCCAACGGGCTTGCGGCCATGACGCTGCGCAATTCTGGCCACCTCGGACGCGTGGGCGACTGGGCGGAAATGGCGGCAGCGGAAGGCTTGATCTCGATTTACTTCGTCAACGCGGCCGGCTCGATCCTGGTTGCGCCTTATGGCGGCGTTGCCCGCAAGCTGTCCACAGCTCCTTATTGCGTCGGCATTCCGCGTCCCGGCAAAGATCCGGTCGTGCTCGACTTCGCGACCTCCATCGTCGCTGAAGGCAAGGTGATGGTGGCGAGTCGTGGCGGCAAGAAGCTGCCGAAGGGCGCCTTGGTCGACGAAGATGGCAGCCTGAGTGAGGATCCTCACGTTTTGTATGGGCCATATGAGCCGAACGGTCCGCGTGTCCATGCGCAGGGCAAAGGCGCGATCCGTGCATTTGGCGAGCACAAGGGCTCAGGTCTGGCGCTGATGTGCGAATTGCTGGGCGGCGCGCTCACCGGCAACGGTGCAACCAAGCCGGACCGCCGTTTCTCCAACGGCATGCTGGCGATCTACATCGATCCGAAGCGTGTGGATCCCGAGCATTTCTTCGACGGCGAGGTGGCCCGCTATATTGCCTACTTCAAGGACAGCAAGCTGGCGCAAGGCCACGACGCGGTTCTCATTCCCGGCGAGCCCGAGTCCGCGACGCGCGCTGAGCGCACCAAGAACGGCGTGCCGCTAACCGAGGAAACCTGGAATTCGATCACGGCCACTGCACGCTCGGTTGGAATCGATGACGCGGCCATTGCGAAGGCTGTCGGATAACACCATCAACCGGAGGGCGGTCCATGCATGATGTTCATGATGTTCGCCCGAGTGAAACAAAAATCAGAACAGAAATTGGAAACGAGCGAATGGCAAATAAGGTCAAGGAAATCTGGGCGGCCGGCAAAGTCGTCGTCAACGCGTGGCTTGCGATCCCGTCGGGATTCTCCGCCGAAGTGATGGCGCAGTGTGGCTTCGACAGCGTCACCGTTGATATTCAGCACGGCGTGCAGGACTATCAGTCGATGATCCAGTGCTTCCAGGCAATGCAGGCCCATCCGGTCACGCCGATGGTCCGCGTGCCATGGAATGAGCCCGGCATCATCGGCAAGGTGCTGGATGGCGGCGCCTATGGTGTGATTTGTCCGATGATCAACACCAAGGAAGAGGCGGAACGGTTTGTCTCTTATTGTAAATATCCGCCGCGCGGTGCGCGCAGCAACGGACCAATCCGCGCCATGATGTACGGCTCGGCGGGCACCTACCAGCAGACCGCCAATGAAGAGACGTTGTGCATTCCGATGATCGAGACCAAGACGGCAGTCGAGAATCTGGAATCCATTCTCGACGTGCCGGGCATCGCGGGTGTTTACATTGGTCCGTCAGATCTTGGGTTCTCCTATGGCCTGCATCCGACGCTGGACCGGACTGAGCCTGAAATGCTCGCGATCTACGAGAAGGTCGTAAAGGCTTGCGAGAAGCGCGGCATCTTCCCAGGCATCCACTGCAGCGGTGCGGCTGGCGCAATCCTTGCGATCCAGCGCGGGTTCAAGCTGGTCACGATCTTGAATGACAGTGGATTGCTGGCGATGTCTGCCAAGAGCCACGTCGCGGAAACGCGTAAGAATTCCGGCGGGAAGGCGTAAGCCTTCACTAGTGTTCCGGTTCTGACATTCGTACCACCTCGCAGCGGGCACTTTACGAATGTCAGAACCAAAGGAACACTAGCAAATACGAAACTCTAGTGGTCCGATTCTAACATTCGCACCCCGTTCGGCAGGCACCTTCTGCGAATGTTAGAATCAAAGGACCACTAGCAAATATAAGTTTCTAGTGGAGTTTTGGATTTGACATTCGCTTGACGTACTCGCGACCGGGTAGCTAGCGAATGTCAAATCCACTCCACTAGTGTGGCTTTTGGCTCTGACGTTCCTTCGAAGAGTGCGCAGCAAAACTGAAAGGAACGTCAGAGCCGCCACACTAGGAACAAAACGAGAGATGCCCGGCTTCGCGCCGGGCATCCCCTTTTCTGCTATACGATACAAATGAAGCAAGCCGGAAAAGACACCCGGCGATAACGACAAAGCCAAAGTTATAACGGGAGACCCTCATGGCGCCTGCACCTGTCATTCGGTTGCATTCTGACGACAGCGTGGTCATTGCCCGCGCGGCGCTATTGCCTGGCGTGGAAGTCGCACAAGGGATCACCGCGACCGAACGAATTCCTGCCGGGCACAAGGTTGCCGTGAAGCCAATCTCAGTCGGTGAACCGGTCAGGCGTTATGGCCAGATCATCGGTTTCGCGACCAAGCCGATCGCGCCGGGACAACACGTCCACGTGCAGAACCTCGGCATGGGTGAATTTTCAAAGGACTATGCATGGGGCGTGGACGTCAAGCCAACGCCGAATTTCGACTTGCCCGCGACATTCCAAGGGATTCGCCGCCCGGATGGGCGCGTCGCCACGCGCAATTACATCGGCATTCTCACCAGCGTGAATTGCAGTGCGCATGTGGCAGGTCTCGTCGCGGATGTGTTCAAGAAGAATCCGTTTACGGGACATGATCCGCTGGCGGACTTTCCCAATGTCGACGGCGTGGTCGCGCTGACGCACAAGACCGGATGCGGGATGACGCAGCTTGAGCCGCTCACGGTGCTCCGGCGCACGCTCGGCGGCTACGCGCGGCATGTGAACTTTTCTCATGTGATCGTGCTTGGTCTCGGATGCGAGATCAACCAGATCGGTGGTTTCATGGAAGAGCAGAAGCTGGCCGGACGGTTGCGCGCCATGGACATCCAGGAGATCGGTGGTTCGCGCAAGACGGTCGAGGCGGGAGTTGCTTTCGTCCGTGAGGTGCTTGCTGATTCCAACAAGGTGAAACGTGAAGCCTGTTCGGCGAGCGAATTGACTGTCGCCCTGCAGTGTGGCGGCTCGGATGGTTATTCTGGGGTGTCGGCAAATCCCGCGCTCGGTGCGGCCAGCGATCTGCTGGTGCGGCACGGCGGCACAGTCATTCTGTCGGAGACGCCTGAAACCTATGGCGCGGAGCATCTCCTGACACGACGCGCCGTGAGCCGCGAGGTTGGCGAAAAGCTCGTGGCACTGATGCGCTGGTGGGAGGAGTACACCGCACGTGAAGGTGCGGAGATGGATTCCAACCCGAGCCCCGGCAACAAGGCAGGCGGTCTGACGACCATTCTTGAGAAGTCGTTGGGCGCAATGGCAAAGGCCGGCAGCACCAATCTGGTTGACGTGGTGGCCTATGCGGAAGCCGTCACCAAAAAGGGGTTTGTCTTCATGGACACCCCGGGTTTCGATCCTGTTGCAGCAACGGGCCAGGTGGCGGGTGGCGCAAACCTTGTCTGCTTTACCACCGGTCGCGGCAGCGTGTTCGGCTGCAAGCCCGCCCCGTCTATTAAGCTTGCGACCAACACGCCGATGTTCAAGCGCATGGAAGAGGATATGGATGTGAACTGCGGCACGATCCTCGATGGTGATGAAACCGTGCAGGAGTGCGGCGAGCGGATCTTCAATCTGATGCTGCGGGTCGCATCCGGCGAGCAGACCAAGAGCGAAGCATTCGATTTCGGTGCAGCCGAATTCGCACCATGGGTTCTCGGCGCGACGATGTGAGCCGAAGCAACTTGGATGGCCGTCAACGCAATGGAGTGATCCGCATGTCTCTCGTTAGAAGTGCACTCGCTTTCGTTGCCTTGCTGTTGTCCAGTTCTGCATATGCGCAGGACTGGCCGACGCGCCCCATCACGCTGGTTGTCCCGTTTGCCGCGGGCGGCACGACGGACCTGGTCGCGCGGCCCATTGCACAGGCCTTGACCGAAAAGCTGGGTCAGCCGGTCGTGGTGGAGAACCGCGCCGGGGCAGGAGGCACGCTCGCGGCCGGTATGGTCGCGAAGGCTGCGCCGGATGGCTACACGATTTTTCTCGCCACGGTGGCTCACACGATGGCGCCGGGGCTCTACAAGTCACTGCCGTATGATTTTGAGAAGGACTTCGAACCGATCACGCTGGCAGCTCAAGTCCCCAACGTGCTGATCGTGAATCCCTCGGTGCCCGCGAAGACCGTCAGTGAGTTGATCGCCTACATCAAGGCCAATCCGGGCAAGATCAATTTCGGCTCGGCGGGGCCGGGCAGCACCGAACACATGTCGGGCGAACTGTTTCGGGCGATGTTGGGCGCAGATATGGTGCATGTACCGTACAAGGGCGGTGCGCCGATGATGACCGATCTGATCGCAGGGCAAATTCAGATGGCCATCGAGACCAGCGGATCGGCAACGCCTCATATTCAGGCTGGCAGCGTCCGTGCACTCGCGGTCAGCACCGCCGAGCGCTCGCCGTTTTTCCCCGATCTGCCGACGCTCGCGGAAGCCGGACTGAAAGGCTACGACGTCACCACGTGGTATGGCTTCATGGTGCCCAAAGGCACGCCGCCCGCGGTTCGTGACAAGCTGTATCGGCAAATCAGCGATATCCTGAAAGACGCCAATATCGTCGCGCGGTTGCGAGACATGGGCGCGCAACCCGGCGGGCAGCCGCCGGCCGAGGTGGCGAGTTTCATCGCCACGGAAACTACGAAGTGGAAGAAGGTTGCCAAGGACTCCGGCGCCCGGATCGACTAGTGTCCCGTCTCCGAATAACCGACCAATTTGTCGCGCGCTCGCACGGTTATTCGGAGACGAAAGGACACTAGCAAAATCAAAATGCCAGTGTGGCTTCTGTCTCGCAATTGCCGATAAGAGACGAGCCGCAAGACAGGTCGGCAATTGCGAGACGCCACACGAGGCGGCGGCTTTGCGTTTCAGCGGAAAATGGTCTTTAAGTGCCATTCACGCGCGCGCATTGCTTAAGAATCTGACGGACAAGACAAATGACCAAGGGTCTCAAGAAGGGGCTGACGAGCTACGGCGATCCCGGGTTTTCGCTGTTCCTGCGTAAGGCCTTCATCAAGGCAATGGGCTATTCCGAAGAGGCGCTGGAGCGTCCCATCGTTGGCATCACCAACACCTACAGCGACTACAACCCGTGTCATGGCAACGTTCCGCAGCTCATCGAGGCGGTAAAACGCGGCGTTATGCTCGCCGGCGCGATGCCAATGGTGTTCCCGACCATTTCCATTGCCGAGAGCTTCTCCCACCCGACGTCGATGTATCTTCGCAACCTGATGGCGATGGATACGGAGGAGATGATCCGCGCGCAGCCGATGGACGCGGTCGTGGTGATTGGCGGCTGCGACAAGACTTTGCCTGCACAGATCATGGCCGCTGTGAGCGCCGATCTGCCGACAGTGGTGATCCCAGTTGGTCCGATGGTCGTCGGCCACCACAAGGGCGAAGTGCTGGGAGCTTGCACCGATTGCCGCCGCATGTGGGGGAAGTATCGTGCGGGCGAAATCGACGCCGAGGAGATCGAGGCGGTTAATGGCCGTCTGGCTCCATCGGTCGGCACCTGCATGGTGATGGGCACCGCAAGCACCATGGCATGCATCACCGAGACGTTGGGGCTGTCGCTGCCCATGAGCGCGACTATCCCGGCGCCCCATGCCGAGCGCGTCCGTTCGGCTGAGGCCAGCGGCAAGCGCGCTGCCGAGATGGCTGTCACCGGCGGTCCGCGTCCGAGCGAGCTGCTGACGCCATCGGCGTTCCGCAACGCCCAGGTGGTACTCCAGGCCATCGGCGGTTCGACCAATGGCCTAATTCATCTAACCGCGATTGCCAATCGCACGCCGCATAACATTGAGCTGGACGCCTTCGACAAGCTCGGTCGCGAGGTGCCTGTACTGATCGACCTCAAGCCGTCCGGCCAGCACTACATGGAGCACTTCCATCATGCCGGCGGTGTGCCAAAGTTGATGAAGGAGCTTGGCGATCTGATCGACCTTGATGCCAAGACCGTCGCCGGTGGCACGCTGCGCGACGTCGTCGCCAAGGCCGAAGAGGTGCCGGGGCAGGATGCGATCCGCTCGCGCAACAATCCCATCAAATCGGAAGGTGCGATGGCCGTCCTGCACGGCAACCTCGCGCCGCGCGGCGCCGTCATCAAGCAGTCCGCAGCAAGTCCGAATCTGTTGCAGCACACCGGCCGGGCGGTCGTTTTCGAATCCGTCGAAGACATGACCCTGCGCGTGGATGATCCTAACCTGGACGTGAAGGCGGAGGACGTGCTGGTGCTGCGCAATGCGGGACCGAAGGGCGCGCCGGGCATGCCGGAGGCAGGTTACTTGCCGATCCCGCAGAAGATTCTGCGCACGGGTGTGAAGGACATGGTGCGTATTTCCGATGCGCGCATGAGCGGCACTGCGTTCGGCACCATCGTTTTGCACATCGCGCCGGAGTCCGCCGTCGGTGGGCCGCTGGCGCTGGTGCAGACCGGCGACATGATCAAGCTCGACGTGGCCGGCCGCAGCATCGAACTCTTGGTTGAGGAGGCGGAGCTGAAGAAACGGGAGGCCGCACTCCCGAAGTCACAGACACCTGATTGGGCGAAGCGCGGCTATGCGCAGCTCTTTAACGAGACGATCACGCAGGCCGACGAAGGCTGCGACTTCGATTTCATGCGGCGTGAAGGGAAGTAATCATTTCGCTCACGACAGAATAGAAAATGCCGGGCCAAAGGCCCGGCATTTTCTTATGAAGTGCTCGTTTAGCAGGCTTAGTAGGTCGCGCGGCCACCCGAAATGTCGAACACCGCACCCGTGGTGTAGAGACATTCTTCCGACGCCATCCATGCAACAAGCGATGCGAGTTCATCGACTTTGAGGAAGCGCCCGCGTGGGATCTTCGACAGCATGAAGTCGATGTGCTGCTGCGTCATCTGATCGAAGATCGCGGTCTTGGCAGCGGCTGGCGTAACCGCGTTGACGGCGATGTCCGTGTTGGCAAGTTCCTTGCCGAGTGACTTCGTGAGCGCGATCACACCGGCCTTGGAGGCCGAATAGTGCGAGGCATTGGGGTTGCCTTCCTTGCCCGCGATGGAGGCAATATTCACGATGCGCCCGTAGTTTTGCCTCATCATCGTCGGCACGACAGCCTTGCAGCAGATGAACGGGCCATCGAGGTTGATCTTCATCACCTGCCGCCACTCGTCATAGGAAAGGTCAGCGACCGTCTTGTTGACGCCCGCGATGCCCGCATTGTTGACGAGAATGTCAATACGGCCGAACGTCTTCAGCGTCGCGGCGGTAGCGGCTTCGACGGCATCGACGCTGGTGACATCAACCTCGAGTGCCGTCACGGCGGGGCCGATTTCCTTGGCGGTTTTGTCCGCCAGCGGCTGGTCGAAATCCCAGATGGCGACTTTTGCGCCCGAGGCCACAAAGCGTTCAGTAATGGCCCGGCCAAAACCCTGTGCGCCACCGGTGACGACGGCACATCGTCCGGTCAGATCAATCTTGTTCAAAGCGTTTCTCCAGATTTGTTTTGTTAGAGCGTCCAGCCGCCATCGATGATGTGCGCGACACCGGTCGTGAAGGCACTCTCATCGCTGGCGAGATAGACGGCAAGCGCTGCGATTTCCTCTGCCGTACCGAGTCGTCCCATGGGCTGCCGGCTGACGAACATGTCCCGGCCACCGGCACCCAGCGCCGCAGCACGGCCCAGCATGGACGGAGTTTCGATGGTGCCGGGGCAGATCGCGTTGCAGCGGATGCCCTTGGCAATGAAGTCGACCGCCACCGCGCGGGTGAGGGCGGCAACTGCTGCCTTGGTCGCGCTGTAGACGTAGCGGTTCGGGGCCGCTTTGAACACGCCGGCGGCGGAGGAAATGTTGACGATCGAGCCGCCGCCACCCTCCAGCATGGCAGGCAGGAACGCCTTGATCGTGCGGTGCATGGACTTCACGTTGAGATCGAACGAGAAGTCCCAATCGTCTTCAGAGCATTCCAGAACGGTGCCGTTGTGCACGAAGCCTGCAGCGTTCAACAGGATGTCGACTTTGCCGATCCGCTTAGCGAGAGCGTCGACCGCAGCCGTGTCACGCGCATCAAGTTTGAACGTTTCCGCGACACCTTCCTTAGTCAATGTCGCGACGGCCTCCTCATCAAGGTCGGTCGCGATCACGGTCGCGCCTTCTTTCGCGAAGGCGGCCGCGCACGCGTGCCCGATGCCCGCCGCACCCGCTGTCACGAATGCGCGCTTGCCTTTCAGTCGATCAGACATTTGTTTCTGCCTTGAATTGCTCTTAGTGGTTGTCGCGCGCAACACCGACCGTGCCGGCAATATTGCGATAGCGTGTTGCCAGTTCGAGGCACGCACCGGTGGACTGCTGGCCAACGGTGTTGCGGTAAAGCTCCTGCCACGGCGTCTGATTGCTCGGGAAGGGGAAGCCGCCCTTTGCCTTCAGGTCCGCATGGCGCTGTTTCACTTCGTCGTCGGAAATCAGAATGTTCGCCTCGCCTTTTTTCAGGTCGATGCGGACACGGTCACCGGTCTTCAGAATCGCAAGGCCACCATTGGCTGCGGCTTCCGGTGATGCATTGAGGATCGAGGGCGAGCCCGAGGTGCCGGATTGCCGTCCATCACCGATGCAGGGCAACGAGGTGATCCCCTTTTTGATCAGGGCGGCGGGTGGTTGCATGTTCACCACTTCCGCGCCGCCGGGATACCCGATCGGGCCGACGCCGCGCACGAACAGCATGCAGTGTTGGTCGATGTTCAGGGACGGATCGTCGATGCGGTGGTGATAGTCTTCCGGGCCTTCGAACACGATCGCACGTCCCTCGAAAGCATCGGGGTCTTTCGGGTTCGAAAGATAGCGATCGCGGAATTCCTTCGAGATGACGCTAGTCTTCATGATCGCTGAGTCGAACAGATTGCCACGCAGGACAATGAATCCTGCATCTTTCACCAGCGGTTTGTCGTAGGTGCGGATCACGTCGTTGTCGGGCGCGGGCGCATCGTTGCAGTTCTCGCCCATGGTCTTGCCGTTGACGGTCAACGCATCCTCGTGGATGCGCTTGTGCTTCATCAGTTCACGCACCACGGCCGGTACGCCGCCCGCACGGTGATACTCTTCGCCAAGGTAATATCCCGCAGGCTGCATATTCACGAGCAGCGGAACATCGTGGCCGAATTTCTGCCAATCCTCGATCGTGAGGTCGACGCCGATATGGCGGGCGAGGGCATTGATGTGAATCGGCGCGTTGGTGGAGCCGCCGATCGCGGAGTTCACCACAATGCAGTTCTCGAATGCCTTGCGGGTGAGGAAATCCGATGGCTTGAGGTCTTCCCAAACCATTTCGACGGCGCGTTTGCCGGTTTCATAGGCAATCTGTCCGCGTTCACGATAGGGCGCCGGAATGGCCGCACAGCCGGGCAGGGAGAAACCGAGCGCTTCCGCCAGCGAGTTCATGGTGGAGGCGGTGCCCATGGTGTTGCAGTGGCCAACCGAGGGTGCGGAGGAGGCGACAATCTCCATAAATTCTTCGTAGTCGATCTTGCCGGCGGCGAGGTCTTCACGCGACTTCCAGACCACGGTGCCTGAACCGGTTCGTTCGCCGTTGAACCAGCCGTTGAGCATCGGCCCGCCGGAGAGCACGATCGCCGGAATGTTGACCGTTGCCGCGGCCATCATGCACGCCGGAGTCGTCTTGTCGCATCCGGTGGTCAGCACCACGCCGTCCAGCGGGTAGCCGAATAGGACTTCGACCAGGCTGAGATAGGCCAGGTTACGGTCTAGTGCCGCGGTCGGCCGCTTCCCAGTTTCCTGGATTGGATGGGTCGGGAACTCCATCGCGATGCCGCCGGCCTCGCGGATGCCCTCGCGCACGCGCTGAGCGAGCTCGATGTGGTGGCGGTTGCAGGGGGAGAGATCGTTGCCGGTCTGCGCGATGCCAATAATCGGTTTGCCGGACTGCAATTCCTGACGGGTCAGGCCGTAATTCAGGTAGCGCTCGAGATAGAGCGCGGTCATGCCCGGGTTATGGGGATTGTCAAACCAGAGCTGGGAACGGAGTTTGCGGCCCTTGCCTTTATTATCGGCATTGTTAGTCGTGGCGTCGTTGTCGTTAGCGTTTTTTGTCACTGTTTTCTCCCGCACTGCACACAACGAGTTTGTGTGACTGGCTTCAGTAATGTTTGCATGTCGGGCCGACCTCTGCAACGTTGCCGGGCCAAACATCCGATCTTTGAGCAATTAAGGGACACGAACAAAAAAGTCTGATAGACATCAGTCTAATAGCAAGAACGGTCAAACCGCTGGCAATACCTTCACGATAAACTTCCAACACGAAGTTTCAGAAAAAGACAGAGCTGCGACGGCTTGAGGGCCGGACGACGCCGGGGAATACAAGGAGAGAGCTACATGGCGTCCGTGCACATTCACGACGTGCGTAAATCATTTGGCGGATTCGAAGTTTTGCACGGCGTGACGGTTCCGATCGAGGACGGTCAATTCGTGGTTCTTGTAGGCCCGTCGGGCTGCGGAAAATCCACCCTGCTGCGCATGCTGGCGGGTCTGGAAAAGATCACGTCAGGAACGATTTCGATCGGGGACCGCGTCGTCAACGACGTGCAGCCGAAGGAGCGGGACATCGCCATGGTGTTCCAGAATTACGCGCTGTATCCGCACATGACGGTGGCCCAGAACATGGGCTTCTCGCTCAAACTGCGTAACGTCAATCAGGACGAGATCAACAAGCTTGTGGGCCGCGCGGCCGACATCCTCGGCTTGCAACAGATGCTGGAGCGCTATCCACGGCAGTTGTCGGGCGGTCAGCGCCAGCGCGTCGCCATGGGTCGTGCAATTGTGCGTGATCCACAAGTGTTCCTGTTCGACGAACCGCTCTCGAACCTGGATGCCAAGTTGCGCGTTGCCATGCGCACGGAGATCAAGGAGCTGCATCAGCGGCTCAAGACCACCACGGTTTACGTGACGCATGACCAGATCGAGGCGATGACCATGGCGGACAAGATTGTCGTCATGCACGATGGGATCGTCGAGCAGATGGGCTCGCCGCTCGAGCTTTACGATCACCCGGACAACAAGTTCGTCGCCGGATTCATCGGTTCGCCCGCGATGAATTTCCTCGAAGGCAAGCTCGTGAACAGCAACCAGCCTTATGTCGAAACGCCAAACGGCAGCCGTCTGCCGCTGCTGGCCTCACGCTCCGGGCTGGATGGCAAGCCGGTGACCTACGGCATCCGCCCCGAGCATCTCGAATTCGCCGATGACGGCGTCGAGGCGGAGGTTGCTGTCGTCGAGCCGACCGGCTCGGAGACGCAGATCGTGGCGCGCATTGGTGATCAGGATCTGATCGCGGTGATCCGCGACCGCCGTCCGGTCAAGCCGGGCGACAAGATCAAGCTGAGGCCGGTCCCGAGCTCTGCGCACGTCTTCGACAAGGAAACAGGAAAGCGCCTTATTAATTGAAGCGCTTCTGAGAAACGACAACGTTCATAACGAATAGCCGGCCCGCATCATCAAGAGCCGGTGTAACAGGGAGAAGGTCAATTATGACGACGTTTATGCCAAATCGACGGTCGTTGCTGAAAGGTGGCGCCTCGGTGCTCGCCGGTGCGGCAACCCTGACAGCGGATCAGCTGATGGGTTTCGCCAAGGCTTGGGCGCAGACCGCTCAGTGGAAGCCGGAAGCAGGCGCCAAGATCAACCTGCTGCGCTGGAAGCGCTTCGTGGAAGCCGAGGATCAGGCCTTCATGAACATGATCCAGGCCTTCACCAAGGCGACCGGTGTTGAAGTCAACGTCTCGAACGAATCCTACGATGACATCCAGCCCAAGGCTTCGGTTGCGGCCAACACTGGGCAGGGCCTCGACATGGTGTGGGGCCTATATTCGCTGCCGCACTTGTTCCCTGAAAAGTGCGCCGATGTGACCGACGTCGCGACCTATCTTGGTGGCAAGTACGGCGGCTGGGCGCCGTCAGCAGATGCCTACGGCAAATCCAAGGGCAAGTGGATCGGTATTCCGGTCGCGTGCACCGGCGCGCTGATGAACTATCGCATCAGCGCCATGGAGAAGGCGGGCTTCAAGGAATTCCCGAAGGACAACGCCGGTTTCCTCGAACTGTGTAAAGGTCTCAACAAGAACGGCACGCCGGCCGGCATGGCGATCGGCCATGCTTCGGGCGACGCCAACACCTGGATGCACTGGGCGTTGTGGTCGCATGGCGGTTACCTCGTCGACAAAGACAACAAGGTTATCATCAACTCGCCAGAGACAATGAAGGCGCTGGAATATGTGAAGGCGCTATACGGGACCTTCATTCCGGGTACCGCGTCGTGGAACGACTCCTCGAACAACAAGGCGTTCCTGGCCGGCCAACTCTATTGCACCGTCAACGGCATCTCGATTTACGTGACGGCGTCAAAGGAAAACAAGGCCATCGCCGACGACATGAACCACGCCTACATGCCGATCGGGCCGGTTGGTAAGCCGACCGAGCTGCATCTGCCGTTCACGATGCTGACGTTCAACTTCACCAAGTACCCACAGGCCTGTAAGGCGCTGACGGCGTTCATGCTTGAAGCCGATCAGTTCAATCCGTGGGTCTCCGCGGCGCAAGGCTATCTCTCGCACTTCCTGCTGGCTTACGACGCCAACCCGATCTGGACAGCGGATCCGAAGCGCACGGTGTATCGCGATGTTGCCAAGCGCACGCTGACGCCGGCGGGCCTCGGCACACTGGGTGAGAACGCTGCAGCGGCGATCGCCGACTTCATCGTCGTCGACATGTTCGCGAACTACTGCACTGGCCGCGAAGACGCCAAGGGTGCCATTGCGTCCGCTGAGCGTCAGGCCAAGCGGCTCTATCGCTAAGTTCGGCTTCGCCGGCGCGAGTTTATTCGCGCCGGCGTCTTTCGTTATTCTGAGAAGGTCCGGCCCATGAGCACGATACCGGCGTCGATGCCTGCACCGAAGCCATATGTCAGTTCACTGTCGTTCTGGCAGCGGCTGTCCGCGAACCGCAACTGGATCGCATTCTGGTTCATGCTCCCCGCGGGCGCGTTCCTGTTACTTTTCCTGGCTTATCCACTCGGCCTCGGCATCTGGATGAGCTTCACCGACCTGCGCATCGGCCGCGGCGGCGAGTTTGTGGGCCTTGAGAACTATCAGTGGTTGATGGACGACGCCATCTTTTGGCTCTCGGTTACAAACACGCTGATCTACACGGCGGTCGCGAGCGCGATTAAATTTGCACTCGGTCTCTATCTGGCGCTGCTGCTGAATCGCAACATGCCGGGGAAGGCGATCATCCGCGCCGCGGTGCTGATTCCGTTCATCGTGCCGACGGTGCTGTCCGCTATCGCGTTCTGGTGGATCTACGACTCGCAGTTTTCGATCATTTCATGGTCGCTGCGGAAGCTTGGTCTGATCGACTACAACATCAATTTCCTTGGCGATGCCACCTGGGCGCGTATCTGCGTGATCATTGCCAATATCTGGCGCGGTGTGCCCTTCGTCGCCATCACGCTGTTGGCTGGCCTGCAGACCGTCTCGCCCTCGCTCTATGAGGCGGCGACACTGGACGGCGCAACCAATTGGCAGCGTTTCCGATACATCACTTATCCGTTGCTGACGCCGATCATCGCCGTCGTCATGACGTTCTCAGTGCTCTTCACCTTCACGGACTTCCAGTTGATCTGGGCATTGACGCGTGGCGGACCGGCGAACGCGACGCACCTGATGGCAACGCTCAGCTATCAGCGCGGCATTCTCAGCGGCCGCCTGGGTGAGGGCGCTGCGATTGCGACTGCCATGATTCCGTTCCTTCTTGCCGCGATTACCATCTCGTGGTTCGGCATGCAGCGCCGTAAATGGCAGCAAGGATCCGACAATGACTGATCACGCCGCACATCCGCCTGCAAAAGTTGTTGCGACCGACAACAGCGAGGGCATGAGCTATCTGGAGTCTTTGCCCAGCAAGATCCTCACGCTCTATCTGCCGCTGTTTATCATCGTCGTCGTTCTGCTGTTTCCATTCTATTGGATGGCTCTGACGTCGATTAAGCCGGACGAGCAACTGATCGATATGGATACGTTCAATCCGTTCTGGGTTGTCGATCCGACGCTGAAGCACATCAAGAAGCTGCTGTTCGAGACCCAATATCCGCGGTGGCTCTGGAATACGATGTATGTGGCAACGGCCGCGACGTTCTTGTCGATCGTTGCGAGCGTGATGGCCGCCTATGCAATTGTGCGTCTGCGGTTCAAGGGTTCGAACGTCGTCAGCGCGTCGATTTTCCTGGCCTATCTCGTGCCGCCGTCAATCCTGTTCATTCCGTTGGCGTCGGTCATTCATTCTTACGGACTGTTCGATTCACCGCTGTCGCTCATTCTGGTCTATCCCACAATCCTTATTCCGTTCTCGACCTGGCTGCTGATGGGATATTTCAAGACCATTCCTTACGAGCTTGAGGAATGCGCGCTGATCGACGGCGCCAGCCGCTGGCAGATCCTGGTCAAGATCATTCTGCCGCTGGCGATTCCCGGATTGATCTCGGCGTTCATCTTCTGCTTCACGCTGTGCTGGAACGAGTTCATCTATGCGCTGACGTTCCTGTCATCGACGCAGAATAAGACGGTCCCTGTGGCCATCGTTAACGAGTTCGTCGATGGCGACATCTACAAATGGGGATCGTTGATGGCGGGTGCGCTAGTCGGCTCGCTGCCGCTGGTCATCCTCTACGCGTTCTTTGTCGAGCACTACGTGTCGGCTATGACCGGCGCCGTCAAAGAATAATCTCAACTTCTAGTGTCCCGGTTCTGACATTCGTATGAGCTTCCGGTCATCTCGTTTACGAATGTCAGAACCTAAGGGACACTAGCAAAATATAAAGCTAGTGCGGTTTTGGATCTGACATTCGTATGATGGACCAGTGGTTAATAGTGATACGAACGTCAGATCCACCACACTAGAAGAAACTCCAGAGAAGGGGCGAGGCCTTTGCATATTCTTGTTCTCGGTGCTGCCGGCATGGTCGGTCGCAAACTGGTCGATCGGTTGTTGCGCGATGGTCGTCTCGGCAAGACCGACATCAAACGCATGACGCTGCAGGATGTCGTGCCGCCGGCGAAGCCGGATACCTCGATCCCGGTTGAGATCGTGACATGCGATGTGGCTGAGCAGGCGGCTGTAACGAAGCTAGTTGCCAGTAAACCTGATGTGATCTTTCACCTCGCGGCGATTGTCTCCGGCGAAGCGGAAGCGGATTTTGACAAGGGCTATCGGATTAATCTCGATGGCACCCGGTATCTGATCGATGCCATTCGCGCGATCGGCGGCAACTATAAGCCGCGGGTGGTGTTCACGTCGTCGATTGCGGTTTTTGGCGCGCCATTCCCCGAGAAGATCGGCGACGAGTTCTTCAACACGCCGCTGACGAGCTACGGCACCCAAAAGACGATCGGCGAACTTCTGATTTCGGATTACACCCGCAAAGGCTTGCTCGACGGTGTCAGCATCCGTCTTCCCACCATTTGCGTCCGGCCAGGCGTTCCGAACAAGGCCGCGTCCGGTTTCTTTTCGAACATCATCCGTGAGCCGCTCGCGGGCAAGGAGGCTGTTCTTCCAGTGTCCGAAGACGTGCGCCACTGGCACGCATCGCCGCGTTCGGCCGTGGGCTTTTTGCTGCACGCTGCGACGATGGACACCAACACCATTGGTCCGCGCCGTGCGCTTAGCATGCCCGGTCTCTCGGCGACGGTTGGCGAACAGATTGCTGCGTTGACACGCGTGGCAGGCGCAAACGTGACGGCGCGCATCAAGCGTGAGCCGGACCAGACGATCATGGGCATTGTCGCGGGCTGGCCGCGCGACTTCGCCACTGATCGTGCGTTGAAGCTCGGTTTCACCACAGCGGAAAAGACGTTTGACGACATCATCCGCATTCATATTGAGGATGAGCTCGGCGGAAAGTTCGTCAACTAACAACGTCCGGTGCAGCGATGACTGAGGTCGCCTGCATCGGCGAATGCATGATCGAGCTCACGCAGGGTGACGGTAATCAACTGATACGGGGCTTCGGCGGGGACACGCTCAACACAGCGGTCTACCTTGCGCGGCTTGGTGTGCGCGTGGATTACATCACCGCGCTGGGAGACGATCCGTTCAGTGATGAGCTGATCGCGGCGTGGCAGGGCGAAGGGGTAGGTACGGGCCGCGTGCTGCGTATCCCGGGCAAGATGCCGGGGCTTTATGCGATCCGCACCAATGCTGTGGGTGAGCGGTCGTTTTATTACTGGCGCGACAGCGCCGCCGCCCGCGCCATGTTCGATCAACCGGAATCGGATGCGCTTCTCGGCGCGCTGCAAGGCTACGGCCTGATCTATCTGTCAGGGATTACGCTGTCGCTCTTTAGCGAGGAGGGGCGAGATCGCCTCATTACCGCACTGAAGAAGGCCCGCGAGAACGGCAGCCGCATTGCATTCGATACCAATTTCCGGGCGCGAGGCTGGCCGGTGGTTGATGTCGCAAGGCACGCTTATCAAGCGATGCTCGATATTTCGGATATTGTGCTGGCTTCGTCCGAGGACCTCATGCCACTTTATGGCGAGCGCCCGCATGCCGAGTTGCTCAATCGCGTAGTGGCGGACGAGGCGATCCTGAAACTCCCGGAGCCGGCCTGCGTTGTCAGGTCCGGCGGCAGGGATCGAACCGTGAAGGCGGACCCAGTCGCAAGAGTTGTCGATACCACGGCGGCGGGAGACAGTTTTTCTGCCGCCTATCTTGCGGCCCGATTGAAGGGATTGTCGCCCACGGAGGCAGCTGAGGCGGGGCACCGTCTCGCGGGAGCAGTTGTTGCGCATCGCGGGGCCATCATGCCTCGAACCGAAATGCCGCAAGGGAGCACCAAGGCATGAGCGTACAGTCCGCCCCCATGACGCGCGATGAAGAACTCGTTAGTCTTCTGAAGTCGGCGCATGTCGTTCCGGTGTTGACCATTGAGCGTGCTGAGGATGCAATCCCGCTCGCAAGTGCCTTGGTGTTGGGTGGCGTCAAGACTCTCGAGATCACGCTGCGGACGGATGCGGCCGTGGACGCGGCAAAAGCGATTATTTCCGAGGTGCCGGATGCCGTTGTTGGCATCGGAACGATTACGACAGCTGACGATCTCAAACGCGCGGAGGCGCTCGGTGCGCGCTTCGGGGTCAGTCCGGGGGCGACGCCGGCCTTGCTCGATGCCGCCGCTAACAGCAGTCTACCTTTCTTGCCTGGCATCGCGACGGCATCGGAATTGATGCAGGCGCAGGCATATGGCTTCAACGTGCTCAAGTTTTTTCCGGCAGAGCAGTCCGGCGGCATCGACATGCTTCGCGCCCTGGCGGGGCCGTTTCCTCACGCGCGCTTCTGCCCGACAGGCGGCATCGGAGGTGCCAATGCTGCCGCGTGGCTGGCTGAGCCGAATGTCGTCGCCGTCGGTGGATCGTGGCTTTGCCCTGCCGCGGACGTCAAATATGCGAACTGGGAAGTCATCACCGCACGCTGCATCGATATGATGAAGACGTTGCGGCGCCGCCCACGCTGATCAAAAGCCTATCGCGGCGCCGTCGCTCCGCGGGTCGGTCGCGCCCTCGAAGACACCGTTTGGATGCATGACGACCGCACCGGCATGACCCATGGTCGATGTGAAGTCCGGCAACATTTCGATATCGTGTCCCGCGTCGCGCATGGACTGTACGACCTTAGGGTCGAAGCGGCCTTCGAGCTTGAGGGTGACCGTGGCATCACCCCAGGTCTTTCCGAGTAGCCAGCGTGGAGCCGTCACCGCAGCCTGCAGGCCTTGGCCGTACATCGCGTAACGGCTGAAGACAGCGGATTGGCTTTGCGGCTGACCTTCGCCGCCCATGTTGCCATAGACCATGCGGCGTCCGTCATCGAAGAGCGCCATCGCGGGGTTGAGGGTATGGAATGGCTTCTTGCCGGGCAGCAGGGCGCGCGGGCCGTTGCCATCGAGCACGAAACTCGAACCGCGGTTCTGCCAAACGATCCCGGAATTCTCCAACACACACCCTGAGCCGAATTCGAAGTAGATGCTCTGGATGAAGCTGACGGCGATGCCGTCCTTGTCGATTGCGCCGAGCCAGACGGTATCGCCGGGATTCACTGGCACCGGCCAGGGTAGGGCGCGCTTGCGATCGATCTTCGCAGCGAGTTCATCGAGCTTGTCTGATTTCAGATAATCTTCGGCCTTTTCGATCATATGCGCCGGATCGCCGATGATGCGGTCGCGCACGAGAAAGGCCTGCTTGGTCGCTTCGACAATGTTGTGCAGATAGTCGAAGCCTTCGGCTTCCTTCACACCCAGCCGTTCGAACAGCGCAAGGATCATCAGCGAGGCGAGACCTTGCGTCGGTGCAGGAAAGTTGTAGAGCGTTGCGCCCTTGATGGCGACATGAAGGGCTTCGCGTCGTTGTGCCTTTTGAGTCTTGAGATCGTCGAGCGTCACCGGCGAGCCGCAGCGCTTTAGGTCCGCTGCAATCTCCTTGGCAAGCGCTCCGGTATAGAAATCCATCGGGCCATGTTGGCCGATGCGCCGCAGCGCTGTGCCCAGCGCAGGAATCTTCATCAGCTCACCTTCCTTCGGCAATTTGCCGCCAAGCAGGAAAGTGTCGATGAAGCCCGGCGAGTCTTTCAGTTCGGCGAATTTGGTTTCCGTCAGTTCCTGCTGTCCTGCCGTGACAGCGAAGCCGTTTTCCGCCGACCAGATGGCATCTTCAACGAGGCGAGAGAAGGGGAGCTGTCCACCCATTTCCTGGCTGATCGCAAAAGCCTCCGCCCAGCCCGAAAGCGTGCCTGCTACCGTGTTGGCGGCAAGCGGGCCGCGCGATGGAATCGCGGACAGGCCCTTGGCGCGATAGAAGTCTTTCGTCGTAGCTTGGGCGGCCGCACCGCAGCCGTCGACAGCGATGGGAGCTTTGCCGTTGGCCGAAATCAGCCAGAAGCCATCGCCGCCGATCGAGTTCATGTGCGGATAGACGACGGGCAGGCTTGCTGCCATGGCAAGCGTCGCCTCGATTGCGTTGCCACCCTCGCGCAATACGCGCAGCCCAGCTTCGCTGGCGAGATGATGGGGCGAAGTCACCATGCCGCGGCGGGAGCGGAGCGTATTCAGCATGTGTCGTGTCCGTCTTTTGGGAAGTTGGTAGAGGCGAGCTAGGCTCTGTGTAGGCGAAAATGGCCACGTGACAAAAGATAAAAACGCCCGGCTCAAGCCCAGAAGAGCCTGGAAGTCGGACCCTTTCCGCTCTGCCTAAACTCTGACCATGCGTTTGCCGCGATTTTCTCCGGCTAGGAGTCCGATCAGCGCCTGCGGTGTGCTTTCGAGGCCGTTGATGACATCCTCCTGCACCTTAAGCTGGCCGGCTTTCACCCAGGACTGCAGGTCGGCCAGTGCCTGATCGCGCTGATCGTAGAAGTCAGTGACGATGAAGCCTTGCATGGTCAGGCGCTTGACGACAATCAAGCCCGGGATGCCACGCGGTCCAGTCGCGGACGGAACGTCGTCATATTGTGAGATCGCGCCACAGCAGACGATGCGGCCGCGCAAATTCATTTGCGGCAGACAGGCTTCGAGAATATCGCCGCCGACATTGTCGAAGTAGACATCAATGCCGTTAGGTGCTGCGGACTTCAGCGCCTTGAAGACAGCTTCGGCTTTATAGTCGACAGCGGCATCGAAACCGAGTTCGGACGTCAGCCAGTTGCATTTGTCCTTGCCACCGGCAACCCCGATCACGTGGCATCCCTTGATCTTGGCGATCTGACCAACAATCGAGCCGACGGATCCGGCGGCAGCAGACACGACGACTGTCTCACCTGGCTTTGGTTTGCCGACGTTGAGCAATCCAAAATAGGCGGTGAGGCCAGCAATGCCGAACACGCTGAGAAGATGCGTCAGCGGCTCCATGCGCGGCACTTTTACGAGATGTTTTGCCGGAACGGCGGCGAAGTCCTGCCATCCTGTGTCGCCGAAGACGAGGTCACCGGGCGCGAAGCCGGGAGCATTGGAAACGATGACTTCGGCAAGCCCGCCTCCCGCCATCACCGAATTGGCTTCCACAGCCGAGCGATAGGTTGCGCCTTGCATCCACGCGCGGTTGGCCGCATCGAGCGAGATGTAAAGGACGCGTAGCTGGACTTCGCCGTCCTTCGGTTCCGGAACGGCGGATTCCGACATCTTGAAATGCTGCAGGCCGAGTTTCCCGGTCGGTTTTTCGACCAGCAGGATTTGGCGGTTGATCGCTTGTGCCATGGCGCTCCCCGAAAGTACTTTGTCATTGCTCACAATAGCAGCGTTTTAGCCTCAACTGGAAATCCCGTTTTTGCTACAGGGCGCGATAGATTATCGATAAGCTCGACCCGGCAGACTGATTGGAGTGGCAATGATCTACCGTCATCAAATCGGATCACGCTTGTTCGTGTTTCAAAGCCTGGGTGACCTGCTCGCCAAGGCATCGCCACCGCGCTCGGGCGATCGTCTTGCCGGCACTGCCGCGGAAAGCGCTGAAGAGATGGTCGCGGCACGGATGACGCTTGCGGATGTCCCGCTGCAGCAATTCCTGCTGGAAGCTGTCGTGCCTTACGAGGACGACGAGGTTACGCGGCTTATCATGGATACCCATGACAAGACTGCCTTTGCTGCGGTGTCGTCCCTCACAGTCGGCGCATTTCGCGACTGGTTGCTGTCCGATGCAGCAACGCCTTCTGTCCTACAAACGCTGGCACGAGGTCTCACGCCGGAGATGGTGGCAGCCGTCTCGAAACTGATGCGCAATCAGGATCTCATTTTGGTCGCGCGGAAATGTGAGGTCGTCACGCGGTTTCGTGACACCATCGGCTTGCGTGGCCGGATGAGCGTGCGGCTGCAGCCCAATCATCCCTTCGACGACGCGAAGGGAATTACGGCTTCGATTCTCGACGGCCTTCTGCTTGGCGCGGGTGACGCCTGTATCGGCATCAACCCAGCGAGCGACGATCCCGCGGTGATTGGCGATCTGTTGCATCTGCTCGACAGCATTATTGCCCGTCTGCAAATCCCGACTCAGAGCTGCGTGCTGACCCATGTGACGACGACGCTCGATTTGATGGCTAAGGGATTGCCGGTCGACTTGGTATTCCAGTCGATTGCGGGGACAGAGGCGGCCAACCGGAGCTTTGGTGTCGATCTCTCGATCCTGAGGGAAGCGCATCAGGCGGCGCTATCGCTGCACCGCGGAACGATCGGCCGCAACGTGATGTATTTCGAAACCGGGCAGGGCTCGGCGCTTTCGGCCAACGCGCATCACGGGATCGACCAGCAAACGCTCGAAGCAAGAGCCTACGCAGTCGCGCGTGCGTTCGACCCGCTACTGGTGAACAGCGTGGTGGGATTCATCGGTCCCGAATATCTCTACGATGGCAAGGAGATCATACGGGCGGGGCTGGAGGATCATTTCTGCGGCAAGCTGCTTGGCCTGCCGTTAGGGGTCGACGTTTGCTACACCAACCATGCCGAAGCCGATCAAGACGACATGGATAACCTATTGACGCTGCTGGCTGCAGCGCGCGTGTCCTTCATCATGGGGGTACCGGGCGCCGACGATGTCATGCTGAACTACCAGTCGACATCGTTTCACGACGCGCTCTACGTTCGGGAGGTGTTTGGCCTCAAGCGGGCTCCTGAATTTGATGACTGGCTGCAGCGTGTGGGCCTTGCTGGCGCGGACTTCCGTCTAGAGGGGAACGAAAAGCGATTGCCCGAGTTTGCCTCGGAGTTGGTGCGTGGCGTGCTTCCCGCGCGCTGATGGGTGAGTTCAGGCTGTCGCGTTCGTGCCCTAATCTGACCGAATTTGTGGCTCGTTCTATGCGCAACTGCATATCTTCAGAGCAGGGGGCCTGATGAGAGATACCGTAAATCCTGCCATCCGTCGGATTCTTTGCGTTTTCCCCCGGTATTCGCCCTCGTTTGGAACGTTTGAGTACGCTTATCCGCTGACGGACGGCGTTCGGGCTTTCATGCCGCCGCAGGGACTTTTGCTGATTGCGGCCTCGCTTCCTGCAGGTTGGGAAGTCCGTTTTATCGATGAGAATATAGAGGCCGCGACCGACAGTGATTTCATGTGGGCGGACGCGGTGTTTGTGAGCGGCATGCATATCCAGCGCCGCCAGATCAACGACATCTGCCGCCGCGCGCACGAACACGATCTCGCTGTCGCCCTCGGCGGCCCATCTGTCAGCGCAAGCCCGGAGTACTACCCCGATTTCGACTATCTGCATGTCGGTGAGCTTGGCGATGCCACCTATGAACTGTTTCGGCTGATCGGGCGCGATTCGTCGCGGCCGGACAAGCAGATCGTTCTGACGACAAAAGAACGTCGTGACATGTCGGAATTCCCGATTCCCGCCTACGAACTCGTCCCGCTCAACCGCTATTTCATCGGCAGCATCCAATTCTCAAGCGGATGTCCGTACCAATGTGAATTCTGCGATATTCCCGCGCTTTACGGCCGGAATCCGCGCCTAAAATCGCCAGAGCAGGTGACCGCAGAACTCGACAAGATGCTGGAGTGCGGCCTTTTAGGCGCGGTCTACTTCGTGGATGACAATTTTATTGGTAACCGCAAGGCAGCTCATGATCTATTGCCGCACCTGATCGAATGGCAGAAGCGCAATGGCTTCGCGGTCCAGTTTGCCTGCGAGGCAACGCTCAACATTGCGAAACGACCGGAAATTTTGGCGCTGATGCGCGATGCCTACTTCACGACCGTGTTCTGCGGCATCGAAACGCCGGACCCTGATGCGTTGAAAGCGATGTCGAAGCAGCACAACATGATGGTGCCGATCATCGAGGGCGTGCAGACCCTGAACGGCTACGGCATGGAGGTCGTCTCGGGCATTATTCTCGGCTTGGATACCGATAAGCTGGACGCGGGCGAGGGCATTCTAGAATTCATCGATCAGTCGCAAATTCCCTTGCTGACGATCAATCTGCTGCAGGCTTTGCCGCGCACACCCTTATGGGATCGGCTCAAGCGTGAAGGCCGTCTGCTGGAAGACACCGACCGCGACTCCAATGTCGACTTCTTCCTGCCGTACGATCATGTCGTCTCCACATGGCGTGAATGCATGGGGCGTGCCTACACGCCTGAGAAGCTGTTTGCGCGTTTCGAGCATCAGGTGCGTCAGACCTATCCTAACCGCCTGCAGCCCCCGAATACGCCCCAGCGTGTGGCATGGCCGAATGTCAAGCGCGGCCTGACAATGCTGGCGAAGATCCTCTGGCGCGTGGGCGTGAAAAGCGACTACCGCAGGGAATTCTGGAAGTTCGCGTGGCCGCGTCTCAAGGTCGGCGATATCGAACGCGTCATCAGCGTTGGTCTGGTTGCGCATCACCTGATATTGTTTGCCCGGGATGCTTCGGGTGGACATCAGAATGCATCATATTACTCGACTAAATTGCGCGAAGACATGCCGGTCGCAGCGGAATAGCGCGTCATGACCAAATTGCCGCCCTCGATCGTCTCAGCCGGCGATCTGCGGCGTCTCACGCCGGCACGGGTCGCGCTTGGCCGCAGTGGCGCAAGCATGCCGACAGAGGCCTTGCTCGATTTCACACTCGACCATGCTAAGGCGCGAGATGCAGTTCACACACCGTTTGATGCCGGTGCGATGGTTGACGGCCTCACAGCACTTGAATTGCGGCCCATCGCCGTGAGGAGCGAAGCGGTTGATCGCAAGACTTATCTGCGGCGCCCCGATCTGGGGCGAAAACTTGATACCCAGTCCAGGGATAGTCTTTCCGCTTTGAACCATACCCCGTGCGACCTGGCGATTATGATCGGCGATGGGTTGTCGTCCGCAGCCGTCCATCTGCACGGGCTTGAGGTCGTTCGCCGGCTTGCGACCAGATTTGTGGGGCTGAGAATGACGCTGAGCCCGGTCGTCGTGGCGTCTGGCGCGCGCGTCGCGCTCGGCGACGAGGTGGGACAGCTTCTGAATGCGCAGATGATCGTGGTGCTGATCGGCGAGCGGCCAGGTCTCTCCGCTCCTGATAGCCTTGGATGCTATGTTACCTATGCGCCAAGGCCGGGTTTGACCGATGCAGACCGTAACTGCGTCTCAAACATCCACGGAGCGGGACTGAGCTACGACGAGGCCGCGTTCAAGATCGGATGGCTGGTTCGGGAAGGGCTGGGGCGAAAACTCTCTGGCGTCGCTCTGAAGGACGAGAGCGGTAATTTAACACCTTTGGCGCAGACGTGACGACCCAACGAGCTTTGAAGGGGCTTTCAGGCGCCTGGACACGGAAATGTTAATTCCGGAGCAAATTTCCCTTTCCTAAGTCAATGAAATCATAAGAGGATTTCCTTCAATAGGAGGATTGTCTTTGGCGCCCCGAACCTGTAATCGACTGCAGTGGCGAG
This sequence comes from Nitrobacteraceae bacterium AZCC 1564, assembly GCA_036924835.1. NCBI lineage: Bacteria > Pseudomonadati > Pseudomonadota > Alphaproteobacteria > Hyphomicrobiales > Nitrobacteraceae > Nitrobacteraceae bacterium AZCC 1564. The sequence continues at coordinate 1,063,510 of JBAGRR010000001.1, read as the reverse complement.
CCGAACCGCCGCCGTTCATCTGCCAGAGAAATCGAAATTGTCCGCCAACATGTTACTGGTTGTCGTTGCCGCATTGGCGCTTGCGATCTGGGTCTATCTGATCACGGGCAGGGGTGGATTCTGGCGGACCTCTAAATTTGACGATCTGGCGCCTGCATCAGGGCTCACGACGTGGCCGACCATTGCGGTTGTGGTGCCGGCCCGCGATGAAGCGGCCGGGGTTGCCGATTGCGTGAAATCGATCCTCGGTCAGCCCTATCCCGGCGAATTGTCGATGATCCTCATTGATGACCAGAGCCAGGACGGTACAGCGCAGATCGCCAGCGAGGCAGCGGCTTCGATTGGAGCGTCACAGCGTTTGACGGTGTTGTCCGGCCGTCCGTTGCCCTCCGGCTGGACCGGAAAGCTCTGGGCTGTGAAGCAGGGACTTTCTCTGCTCGAAACCCGGCCGGTCCCGCCGGATTATGTTCTCCTGACGGATGCCGATATTGTCTACTCGGGTGACGTCGTGATGCGGCTTGTTGCCCGCGCCCAGAGCGAAGATCTGGCGATGACGTCGGTGATGGCGACGCTTCGCTGCGAGAGCTTCGCGGAAAAATATCTGATCCCCGCCTTCATTTTCTTTTTCAACATGCTCTATCCGTTCTCCTGGGTGCGTGATCGCAACAGCGCGACTGCGGCAGCCGCAGGTGGCTGCATTCTTGCGCGCTGGGACGCACTGCGGAATTCGGGCGGCATCGATGCCATTCGAGGATCGTTGATCGACGATTGTGCGCTTGGTGCACGCCTGAAAACGCAAGGGCGTATCTGGCTCGGTTTCTCGCAGAATGTCAGAAGCGTGCGTGCATCCGAAACCGTGGCCGAGGTGGGCCGCATGATTTCGCGATCCGCTTACGCGCAGCTACACTACTCACTCGCGCTGCTCGTTGGCGTCATCATCGCGATGAGCATCGTTTTTCTGGCTCCGGTTGCAATCACCGTATTTGGTCACGATCTGAGCCGTGAATGTGCCGCGGCTGCATGGCTTTTGATGGCGCTCGCGTTCCAGCCGACACTGCGGTATTATAAGCAATCGGCCCTTTGGGGGCCGGCTCTCCCCGCAATCGCATTGGCTTATATGGTGTTCACGATCAACTCGGCTGTCCAGCATTTCCTGGGACGTGGTGGAATGTGGAAGGGCCGAGCCCAAGCGCAGGTATCCAGCTCGCAATGACAAACGCAGGCGAAACAACAGCAGGCGAGCTGCGCTCTGGGAAAGGGCACAAGGACGAAAATTTCCCGGTTGCGTCCAAGATCATTCATCCGCGTCACCGCGCATTGATCCTCGCCTTCTACAATTTCGTGCGCACCGCTGATGACGTCGCTGACCATGCTTTGCTGAACGATCAAACGAAACTCGAGCAGCTCGACATCCTCGAAGCTGAGCTCTTGGGCAAAGGCGACAGCCAGCCTGAGGCTGTGACGCTGCGTGAAGCTCTGGCTGAACGGGGCATGTCGCCGCGCCATGCGCAGGACGTGCTGACGGCGTTCCGCCTCGACGTCACGAAGAAGCGTTACGAGACCTGGGACGACGTCATTCACTATTGCAGTTATTCGGCAATGCCGGTCGGCCGCTTCATGCTGGATGTGCACGGCGAGGACCGCGCCACATGGGCTGCTTCCGATGCGCTATGTGCCGCGCTGCAGATCAACAATCATCTTCAGGATTGCGGCAAGGACTATCGCGATCTCGACCGTGTGTATGTACCGCTCGATGCCCTTGCTGCAGCCGGTGCTTCGGTCGAGATGCTGGGTGCGGATCGTGCCTCGCCGCAGTTGCTGCAGTGTCTTCACGCGCTCGCGCGACGCACGGAGCTTTTACTCGGCGAGAGCCGCTCTCTCGCACGAGAGGTGAAGGATACGCGGCTGGGGCTCGAAATCTCGGTGATCGACACGTTCGCCGATAAGATCGTCAATCTCCTCAAGGTTCGCGATCCGCTGAGCGAGCAGGTTCATCTCACCAAGCAACAGATGTTGGGCTATGCACTGTCGGCAATGGTTTGCGGCCTGTTCCGGCGCGTAACCGGCCAGGCATCTACAGTTCGGCATGCATCCGGCGGCGCGTAATTCTCCATGACAACAACCGAAACCACACCGCAGGGCTCGGCCTCAGGCAGTTCGTTCTATGCTGCGATGCGCATTCTGCCGCAGGCGCAGCGAGATGCGATGTTCCTGATCTACAGCTTCTGTCGTCAGGTCGATGATATCGCGGACTCCGACGGGCCGCGCGCCGAGCGGCTCGCCGCGCTGGATCAGTGGCGGCGCGATATTGACGCGCTGTATGCAGGCGCGCCACCGGCGCGCGTGGCGAGCTATGTGCCCTTCATCAAGCGCTTCGGTCTGCGGCGCGAGGATTTCATTGCGATCATCGACGGCATGGAAATGGACGTGCCGGCGGATATTCGGGCGCCGGATGCGAAGACGCTCGATCTGTATTGCGATCGCGTCGCCAGCGCCGTCGGCCGCCTGTCTGTGCGCGTCTTCGGCCTTGGTGAAGAAGATGGAATTCTCCTCGCGCACCACCTGGGCCGCGCGCTTCAACTGACCAACATCCTTCGTGATATCGATGAGGACGCCGGGCTCGGAAGACTCTATCTGCCGCGCGAGAGTCTCAACGCCGCGGGCATCACGTCAAATGATCCGCTGACGGTTGTATCGGACCCGCGCCTGCCGCAAGTGTGCGATGATATCCTGAAACAGGCGATCAATCATTTCGTCACATCGGATGCGATCATGGCGCGCAATCCTCGCCGCCTGATCCGCGCGCCGAAGATCATGTCGGAATACTATCACGCGATCCTCAATAAGCTGGTGGAGCGCGGTTTTGCGTTGCCACGACGTCCGGTCAAGCTCAGCAAAGCCGCGAAGATTTTCATTCTTATTCGGTACGCATTTATCTGATGGCAAAGAACGCTCACATCATCGGAGCCGGGGTTTCCGGCTTGTCTGCCGCTGTTCGTCTCGCGAATGCAGGCTTCCAAGTTCACGTTCACGAAGCCACGCACCAGGCCGGGGGCCGTTGCCGCTCCTACTACGACGGTGCGACGGATCTCGTCATCGACAACGGCAATCATCTGGTGCTGTCTGGCAATAGCCACGTGCGCGCCTATGCGCGCTCGATCGGCAGTGAAGCGGGCTTGGTCGGCCCAGACAGCGCGCAGTTTTCATTCGTCGATGTCAAATCAGACAAGCGCTGGACGCTGGATCTCGGCAACGGCCGTTTGCCGTTGTGGGTGTTCGACAAGAAGCGCCGCGTTCCTGATACCAGCGTCGGCGATTATCTCGCGCTGTCTCCTGTCATTTGGGCGGGCACCGATGCGTTGGTGGGCGATACCATCAAATGCGAAGGCACGCTGTATAATCGTCTGGTCCAGCCATTGCTGCTTGCCGCGCTGAATGTCGATCCACCAAAAGGCTCGGCAGGTTTGGCAGGTGCTATCGTCAAGGAAACGCTTCTGGCCGGTGGGCAAGCCTGCCGTCCGCTGATCGCGCGCGAAGGATTGAGTGCGGTGCTGATCGATCCCGCGCTCAAGCTGCTGCGTGAGAAGGGGGCACGCATCAACTTCGGGCATGAACTGCGCCAGGTGTTGATGGCCGGTGAAAAGATATCGACCCTTGAATTCGGCGATGATGCTGTGACGATTGCCCCCGGCGATGTCATTGTGCTTGCGGTGCCGCCACGTGCGGCATCCTCCATTTTGCTCGGACTGAAGACGCCGGTGAAGTTCCGCGCCATTGTCAATGCGCACTTCCGCTACGATCCGCCGGCGAATATGCCGCCGATGATGGGCGTGATCGGAGGACTAGTAGAGTGGCTTTTCGCGTTCCCGCAGCGGCTTTCCGTCACCATCAGCGACGCCGACAGGTTGGTGAATACGCCGCGTGAGGAACTGGCCCGCGCGATCTGGCGGGATATCTGCCAGGCGGCAAATTTCGGCAACGATGTTGCGGAAGGGCCGCTTCCGCCTTGGCAGATCGTGCGGGAACGCCGGGCCACGTTCGAGGCCACGCCGGAACAGAATGCCATGCGTCCTGGGACGGTCACCGAGTGGAAAAACCTGTTTCTTGCGGGCGATTGGACTGATACGGGACTGCCTGCGACCATCGAGGGATCAGTCCGATCCGGTGATCGCGCGGCCGATTTTGCGTTGAAGATGCAATAGTGGATAGACCGCCAAGCATGACTTTGGACGAGCAGAAAGTGGATGCCGTGCCGATGGCAACGGCTCTCGAAGGCAGTATCGCGGCTGCAAGCCGGGCTGTGCTGAATTATCGCAAGCCGGACGGGCATTGGGTGTTCGAGCTCGAGGCCGACGCCACGATCCCGGCTGAATATATTTTGCTACGACACTATCTCGCGGAGCCGGTAGACTCCGAGCTCGAGGCCAAGATCGCAAACTATCTGCGGCGCATCCAGAACGAGAACGGCGGCTGGTCGCTGTTCTACGGTCACGAGTTCGATATGAGCGCCAGCGTGAAGGCTTACTTCGCGCTCAAGATGATCGGCGATTCCGTCGACGCACCGCATATGGTTCGCGCGCGCGAAGCGATGTTGTCACGCGGCGGCGCGGCCAAGAGCAACGTCTTTACCCGCATCATGCTTGCGATGTTTGGCGTGCTGACGTGGCGCGCTGTGCCGATGATGCCTGTCGAAATCATGCTGCTTCCGCGCTGGTTTCCATTTCATCTGACCAAGATGTCGTACTGGGCGCGCACGGTGATCGTGCCGCTCTTGGTCCTGATGCATAAGAAACCACTGGCGCGGAATCCGCTTGGTGTCACGGTCAACGAATTGTTCGTAGAAGACCCGAAGAGCATCGGGATGACGCCGAAGGCGCCACATCAGAGTCAGGCCTGGTTTACCGGCTTTGCGATGATCGATGCTTTGCTTCGTGTGGCTGACCCATTCTTCCCCAAGAAGAGCCGCCAGCGGGCGATCGACAAGGCCGTCGCGTTCGTCACCGAACGCCTCAACGGCGTCGATGGTCTTGGCGCGATCTTTCCGGCGATGGCCAACACCGTGATGATGTATGATTTGCTCGGTTATCCGAAGGATCACCCGCATTATGTGCTGGCGCGGCAGTCGGTTGAAAACCTGCTCATTATCAAGGATGACGAAGCCTACTGCCAGCCGTGCGTCTCGCCGATTTGGGATACGGCGCTTACCGCCCACGCGATGATGGAAGTGGGCGGCGAAAAGGAAGTCGAATCCGCCAAGGTGGCGCTTGATTGGCTGAAGCCTCGCCAGGTTCTCGACGTCGAGGGCGACTGGATCGAGAAGCGGCCCGGCGTGCGACCCGGTGGCTGGGCCTTCCAGTACAACAACGCGCATTATCCGGATCTCGATGACACAGCAGTTGTGGTGATGGCGATGGATCGCGCGCGCGGCCGCGGTGCGGGCGAGAAGTATGACGAAGCCATCGCGCGTGGACGTGAATGGCTGCTTGGCCTGCAGAGCAAGGATGGCGGCTGGGCGGCGTTCGATGCCGACAATCTGGAATACTATCTCAACAATATTCCATTCGCCGACCACGGCGCGCTGCTCGATCCGCCGACGGAGGATGTCACGGCGCGCTGTGTGTCGATGCTGGCGCAGCTTGGCGAGACGCCTGCAACGAGCCCGGCGCTTGCGCGCGGTGTCGAATACCTCCGGCGTACGCAATTGGCGGATGGATCATGGTTCGGGCGGTGGGGCGTCAATTACATTTACGGCACATGGTCGGTCCTGTGCGCGCTCAATGCGGCCGGGGTTGCCCATGATGATCCGGTGATTCGCAAGGCGGCTGATTGGCTGATTGCGATTCAGAACGCCGACGGTGGCTGGGGCGAGGACGGCAACAGCTACAGGCTCGACTATAAGGGCTATGAGCGTTCCGAGAGCACCGCCTCGCAAACGGCATGGGCAACGCTGGCGCTGATGGCGGCGGGCAAGGTCGATGACCCGGCGACTCAGCGCGGAATCTCGTATTTGATCAAAATGCAGAACAAGGACGGGCTGTGGACCGAGCCGAACTACACAGGCGGCGGGTTCCCACGTGTGTTCTATTTGCGATACCACGGATATTCTAAGTTCTTCCCTCTGTGGGCGCTGGCGCGGTATCGCAACTTGCGTAATACTAATAGTCGCTTCGTGGGGATAGGAATGTGATTATAGGCGCGGGCGGGGACGCCGCACACGACGGACTGCCAGTTCTGATTGTTACTGGCCTGAAACAAGAGGCTCGCATTGCAGCCGGGCCCGGTCTCACCGTCATCTGTAGCTCCAGCAATCCAATTCAGTTGCGTGAGATGATGATCTCGTTCGATCCGGCGAGCATTCGCGGGATCGTGAGTTTTGGTGTGGCGGGCGGGCTTAACCCGGCGCTCAAATCGGGAGACATCGTGGTCGCGACCGAAATCGTCACCGCTGAGGAGCGGTGGACGACGGAGGCTGCGCTGACTGAGAATCTGATTGCGCTCCCCATGAAGCGCCGCCGTACCGTGTCTGGCGTTCTGGCCGGCGTCGAAGAAGTCGTGACCGGTCAGGTCGGCAAGGCGGCTTTGCGAGCGACAACCGGTGCGGATGCTGTCGATATGGAGAGCCATATCGCGGCACGTTACGCGACTGAAAATGGTCTTCCGTTCGCTGCGGTACGCGTGATCAGCGATCCTGCGCACCGTGAGCTGCCGAAGCTGACGAAGGACGCGATCAAGCCGAACGGCAATGTCGATATGTGGAAGGTGATGCGCGGGATCGCCCGTAATCCGAAGTCGATCCCTGCGCTGATTTCGACGGGGCGCGACTTCAGCCGCGCCCTCCGTTCCTTACGCGGCTGTCGAAGCGCTCTGGGCTGATTTAGTTTCCGCGAGCTTCGCAGCCTTAGCTTCAGCCGCACGTGCTTCGTCAGCACGGATTTCCGACAGACGCTTCTGCACTTCCGACGAGAACACATACTGCGCCGGGCGCTGCTTGCTGAGATCGATCTCGGGCGCCATCGGACCTTCGGTCTTGATGCCGCGGATGCCGACCCAGGCAGCCTTCAATGGATTGGAAACCGCAGCGTTTGCTGCCGTTGGCTCGTAACCGCAGTGAGCCATACAGTCGGCGCACTTCTCATACTTGCCGGTGCCGTAAGAATCCCAGTCGGTGGTTTCCATCAGCTCCTTGAAGGTCTTCGTATAACCTTCGCCGAGCAGATAGCAGGGCTTCTGCCAGCCGAAGATGTTGCGCGCGGGCATACCCCAAGGTTCGCATTCGAAATTCTGGTTACCGGCCAGGAAGTCGAGGAACAGGCCGGAGTGCATGAAATTCCACTTCTTGCCTTTGCCCATCGCGAAGACCTTGCGGAAAAGCTCCTTGGTCTTCTTACGATTGAGGAAGTGCTCCTGATCCGGCGCTCGCTCATACGCATAGCCGGGCGACATCGAAACGCCGACACCGAGCTCGGTGGTGAAGTCGAGGAACTTAGCGATCTCTTCGGCAGGATGGCCATCGAAGATCGTCGCGTTGACGTTGACGGTGAAGCCACGGGCCTTGGCCGCTTTGATCGCCGAGACGGCGCGATCGAACACGCCCTTCTGGGACACAGCCTTGTCGTGGTGTTCCTTCAAGCCGTCCAGATGGACAGAGAAGAACAGGTAGGGCGAGGGCTCGAACAGATCGAGCTTCTTCTCGAGCAGCAACGCGTTGGTGCAGAGCGACACGAACTTCTTGCGCTCGACGAGACCGCGGACGATTTCGCCGATCTCCTTGTGGATCAGCGGTTCGCCGCCGGGAATCGCAACCATCGGCGCGCCGCATTCTTCGGCGGCGTCCCAACATTCCTGCGCTGTCATACGCCGATTCAGAATCGCATCCGGATAGTCAATCTTGCCGCATCCTGCGCAGGCGAGATTGCAGCGGAAGAGGGGCTCAAGCATCAGCACCAGCGGATAGCGCTTCCGGCCAAGCAGTTTCTGCTTCACCAGATACGAGCCGATCTTGATCTCTTTGAAAAACGGAATGGCCATCTAAGGACTATCTTTCTTGCATCGCGGGTGAGAAGTCTGCCTGCTTCGACATTAATTCGGCCGGCAGCCTGAATTCGATATTTTCCTCCCGGCCAGGCAGAACGGACACTGTGACCGGTCCAATTTTCCGCAGGGCTTCGATAACATCATCGACGAGGATTTCTGGTGCAGATGCGCCGGCGGTGATGCCGACGGTTTTCGCGCCCTTCAACCATTCGGGATTGAGCTGGCTGCCGTCGGCGATCAGGTAGCTTGGGACGCCCACTTCGGTCCCGATCTCCCTGAGGCGGTTCGAGTTGGAGCTATTGGTAGCGCCAACGACCAGAATGACATCGACGAGCTTGCTGAGATCTCGTACCGAAGACTGGCGATTTTGTGTCGCGTAGCAGATGTCGCGGGTGTCTGGTCCCTCGATATCTGTGAAGCGCTTTTCAAGCGCGGCGATAATATCCTTGGTGTCGTCCACACTCAGCGTGGTCTGCGTGATGTACGCCATCGGCGCATCACTCGGTAAATCAAGGGCTTCCACGTCCTCGACGCTCTGCACCAGGATGACCGGGCCAGGCACTTGTCCCATCGTCCCGACAACCTCAGGGTGACCTTCGTGCCCAATAAGAACGAGCGAACGGCCCTTGGAGACGTATCGCTTCCCTTGATTGTGAACTTTCGTGACAAGAGGACAGGTCGCGTTCAACACGGGAAGGCCGCGCGCCGCGGCTTCTTCCTCGACGCTCTTCGCGACACCGTGAGCACTAAAGACCGTAATCGCGTTTGCCGGGACTTCATGCAGGTCTTCGACAAATACCGCGCCTTTCGCCTTGAGGTTTTCCACGACGTATTTGTTGTGCACGATCTCATGACGCACGTAGACCGGTGGGCCATACTTTTCTAACGCGCGTTCGACGATCTCGATCGCGCGCACGACACCGGCGCAAAATCCGCGCGGCTGAGCCAGCAGGATCTTCATCGGACTTTGATCAAGCAAGCTGCACCGCACTGATGTTTGCTTCGCGACCCAGCGCTTCGAAGACGCGCATCACGATGCCCTTCGCATCGAGACCGGCCTTCGCATACATCGCGGCAGGGCTATCCTGATCGATGAACGTGTCCGGAAGGACCATTGAGCGAACCTTCAATCCCTTATCCAATGCGCCATGCTCGGCGAGCGCATGCAGAACCTGCGCCCCGAAGCCGCCGATCGAGCCTTCCTCGACCGTGATCAGAACCTCGTGCTCGCGGGCGAGGCGGAGGATCAAATCCGTATCGATCGGCTTGGCAAATCTGGCATCAGCAACCGTCGTCGTTAAGCCGTGAGACTTTAGAATGTCTGCAGCTTTCAGGCATTCGGCGAGACGGGTTCCTAGGGACACGAGCGCCACCGAGGAGCCTTCCCGAATGATTCGGCCCTTGCCGATCTCAAGCGGCACACCGAATGCCGGAAGATCCACGCCAACACCATCACCGCGCGGGAATCGGAATGCGGACGGGGCATCGTCGATTGCAGCGGCTGTGGCCACCATGTGCCTCAGCTCAGCCTCGTCTGCGGCCGCCATGATAATGAAGTGGGGGAGACAGCCCAGGTAGGTGAGATCGAACGAGCCTGCGTGGGTGGGGCCATCAGCGCCGACCAGACCGGCACGGTCGATTGCGAAGCGCACCGGCAGACGCTGAATGGCCACGTCGTGAACCACCTGGTCGTACGCGCGCTGCAGGAAGGTCGAATAGATGGCCGTGAAGGGCTTCATGCCTTCCGCGGCCAGTCCGGCTGCAAACGTCACGCCGTGTTGTTCGGCAATGCCGACATCGAAAGTGCGCTTCGGGAAAGCCTTGCCGAAAATGTCGACGCCGGTTCCCGACGGCATGGCCGCGGTGATGGCAACGATCTTGTCGTCCTTCTCCGCTTCCTGAACGAGCGTTTCGCCAAACACTTTGGTGTAGGAGGGGGCGTTGGCCTGGGCCTTGGCTTGCTTGCCTGTCGCGACGTCAAACTTCACAACACCGTGATATTTGTCGGAGGCGGCCTCTGCCGGGGTGTAGCCCTTGCCCTTTTCAGTCACGACGTGAATGAGAGTTGGGCCGACTTTGGAGTCCCGAACGTTCTTAAGCACGGGCAGCAGGTGGTCGAGGTTGTGACCGTCGATCGGGCCGACGTAATAGAATCCCAATTCTTCGAACAGCGTGCCGCCGGAGAGAAATCCACGCGCATATTCCTCCGCGCGCTGGGCGCCTTTTTCCACGAACTTCGGTAGGCGCTTGGCAACTTGCTTGCCGATTTCACGCAGCGATCGATAGGTGTTGCCCGAAATCAAGCGCGACAAATAGGCCGACATCGCGCCGACGGGCGGGGCGATCGACATTTCATTGTCATTGAGAATCACGATGAGACGTGAGTCCATTGCGCCGGCATTGTTCATTGCCTCGTAAGCCATGCCCGCCGACATCGCACCGTCACCAATCACTGCGACGATATTTCGCTCCTCGCCGGCAAGATCGCGCGCGACGGCCATCCCAAGTCCTGCTGAAATAGACGTCGAGGAATGCGCAGCACCGAAGCAATCATATTCGCTCTCTGCGCGCTTCGTGAAACCGGAGAGACCGCCACCCTGCCGCAGTGTACGAATCCGGTCGCGTCGTTCCGTTAGAATTTTATGAGGATAAGCCTGGTGTCCGACGTCCCAAATGACGCGATCTGACGGCGTATTAAAAACATGATGTATCGCCACAGTGAGTTCCACGACACCGAGACCGGAGCCCAAATGACCGCCTGTGACCGCGACCGCGCTGATCGTTTCAGCTCGCAGCTCCGCCGCAACTTGTGGCAGGTCGCTCTCTTTGAGCTTACGAAGATCGGCAGGTGATTTGATTGCGTCGAGCAACGGAGTGGATGAGGTCATACCGAGGCTTCCAGTACCATATAAGAACAAGACAGGAACGTTTTGCAGTGTAGCATTATGGCAGGTATTCAGCAGTAAATCTGAGCAACTGCTGGCGTTATGCCACTATTGTGTGACTTAAGGGCACCGTTTGACGCCCCTACAGTTAACCGCCCATCCCCTAGGCAGTTGCCTACGCCTGAGCTGATCGCAAGAAATAGAAAGAAAAACTGTGCTGACAAGGACTATTGTATCGCTTGTTCGTTTTTGCACGCGCCATGCATGGCTGGTGCTCCTTACCGGAATTGCTTTGGCCGTCGCGGCAGGTTTTTATTCCCACCGCAACTTCGCCATCAATACCGATATTGCGAAGCTTATTTCGCCGGATTTGGACTGGCGCAAGCGGGAACTTGACTACGAGAAGGCATTTCCGGGTCGAAATGACCTGATTTTGGCCGTTATTGAGGCGCCGACGCCCGAATTGGCCCGTCAGGCCGGAGAGGCTTTGGAACAAAAGCTGCTTCCCCAGACCGATAAATTCCTTTGGGTTCGCCCTGCCGGGAGTGGGCCGTTTTTCGACACCAACGGCCTTCTGTTCCTTCCGACAGCGGAGGTTGCCAAGCAAACCAGCCAGCTCGCCTCGGCAGCTCCTATTTTTGATATCCTGGTTGATGATCCTAGCCTCCGTGGTTTGACCGGGGTGCTCGAATTCGGGCTGACCGGCGCTCAGCGTGGCCAGTACTCCCGCGATTCGATGGCGCGGCCCCTCAATATGGTCGCTGATACGGTCGAAAAGGTTCTAGCCAAACAACCGGCTCCGTTCTCGTGGCGGGAATTGGCCAGTAACGAGCCCCTGACACCGTCTGACCGCCGGGTGCTTCTCAACATTAGGCCTGTGCTGGACTTCAATGCACTCGAACCGGGCGGGGCGGCGACCGACGCGATTCGCAAAGCCGCGCAGGACCTCGACCTCGCAGGAAAATACAGCGCCCGGGTCCGCCTGACCGGCCCTGTTCCAATTGCGAACGAGGAGTTTGCGACCGTCCAGGAGGGGGCTTGGGAAAACGGCATCGGCACCGTTCTCATCGTGCTTTTCATCCTCTGGTGCGCACTCAAGTCTCCAAGGATCATCACGGCGGTTTTCATCACGCTGGCGATTGGGCTGTCGATTACGACCGCCGTTGGTCTGATGTTGGTCGGCGCATTGAACCTGATTTCGATCGCGTTCTTCGTGCTGTTTGTTGGACTTGGCGTAGATTTCGGGATTCAGTACAGCGTCCGTTACCGCGCTGAACGCCATGAACATGACGATCTGCTTGGCGCCTTGGAGAAGGCCGGCGAGAATTCCGCCGTTCCGCTGACGCTTGCCGCCGTGGCGACAGCCGCAGGTTTTCTTTCCTTCCTCCCGACCGCCTACAAGGGCGTGTCAGAACTGGGTATCATTGCCGGCGCCGGTATGATCATCGCGTTCTTTGCGGCGATCACCGTGCTTCCAGCGTTGCTCAAGCTTCTTAATCCTCCGGGTGAAGCTGAGCCGCTCGGGTTTAAGTTCCTGGCTCCCGTTGATGATTTTCTTGAGCGGTACCGCGTCCCGGTTGTTGCCTGCACGCTGGGCGTTGCTGTGCTCGGCTTGCCACTGCTCTATTTCCTTCACTTCGACTTCAACCCGATCAATCTCCGTAGCCCGAAGGTTGAATCGATTGCGACCTATCTCGATCTGCGGCGGGATCCGAATACAGGTACCAATGCGGTCGAAGTCATGGCCTCATCGCCCGCCGCAGCAAAGGAAATTGAAGCTCGGCTGGCCAAGGTGCCGGAGGTTTCACGGACCTTTTCGCTCGAAAGTTTCGTCCCGGAGGATCAGCCAGCCAAGCTTGCGATCATTCGCAAGGCTGCTGCTTCCCTTGATTCGATCTTGAAACCGGAGGCGCAGGGAGCCCCTCCTTCGGATGAGGAGAATGTCGCGGCGTTGAACGGTTCCGCCGAAAGCCTGCGCAAGTTCGCAGGTGATGACAAAGGGCCAGGGGCGGCCGCGTCCCGCCGTCTTGCCGATGCATTGGCAAAGCTTGCGCAGGCGGACAAGACGACGCGCGACACCGCCGAAAAGGTCTTCATTGCCCCGTTGAACGTGGCGCTGGATCAGGTCCGCAGCATGCTTAAGGCGCAGCCGGTTAGCCTGAAGACATTGCCGCAAGACATTGTGAGCGAATGGACTTCTGTAGATGGACGCACCCGTGTGGAAGTCCAGCCCAAGGGCGATCCAAATGACAACGACACTCTTCGTCAATTCGCGGCTGCGGTCCTGAAGGTCGAGCCGACGGCGATCGGTGGGCCGATCTCCATCCTGAAATCGGGCGATACGATTGTGTCTGCCTTCATTCAAGCCGGCGGTTGGGCGCTGTTGTCGATCGCGATCCTGCTTTGGATCGTATTGCGACGTATCGGCGACGTCTTGTTGACGCTGGTGCCACTGATCCTTGCCGGCGTGCTGACTCTCGAAATTTGCGTTCTCATCGGTCTGCCGATGAATTTCGCAAATATCATTGCGCTGCCGCTACTGCTGGGGATCGGCGTGGCATTTAAGATCTACTATGTGACGGCATGGCGTGGCGGTCAGACCAATCTGCTGCAGTCCAGCCTGACGCGAGCAATTTTCTTCAGCGCGATGACGACCGCAACGGCGTTCGGCAGCCTCTGGCTGTCGAGCCATCCCGGTACGTCGAGCATGGGCAAGTTGTTGGCGCTGTCGCTTGTAACGACGCTTGCGGCAGCGGTCTTGTTTCAGCCCGCTCTAATGGGCCGCCCCCGCGATCTCGGGAAGTGAGCAAACTTCGCTGGTTGCGGTATCTGCGGCTGGTCCAGCTTTGCTGGCGGGGGCGGCGGCTCCTTTTGGAGCTGCCCCCTTCGGAGAGCCTGGAGGAACAGCTGTTGCCGTCGTTTTTGAAGAGCCGGCGGGCGCGGTTGCCGTTGTTCGGGGTGTTTGCGCTTTCGGAGCGCCGGCTGCGCCTGACTCTACCGGTCCATAGTTAAAGCCGGACATGCCCGGCTCGACGCGCGTCCACGTTTGCCCACCGCATAACGGCCAAACAAGGCATCCTTCGACACGCAGCGCGTTAGCAGACTTAAGCTGAATGGTGGCGTCGTAGGTCTTGCCGTTTTCGGCGTTGTAGACCTTGCCTGCCCATTTTTCCTTTTCGCCCGACCGCTTCATGTTGAGAAGCACAGGCATTCCAAGCGTCGGTCGACCGCGCTTGGCCTTGTCCGGATTCTCCCTGTCGATGCCTCCAGGAATCGATTCCGAGGCCACGACGCCCCAGAGCCTCGAGTTGCAGTCGACAATTTTAATCGTCGCCTTACCGTCTTCGTCGCGCCATTCGCCAAGGGGTTCGGCGGCATTTGCCGTTGTCACGGCGGCTAGAAGAATTATTCCACTAAGGGCTGTTTTCCGCATGAATCCTCGCGTGCACTGCCAAACGGTTTAAAGCACAAGAATCGTTCGTAGTTCCAGAGTTAGACAAATGGACGCATACATTATTTTAGGTTGACTAGATGCCCAACAACCGAAGTATGTAGAATATCATGCAGTCGAATCTAGACATTTCAGAGATGTTCGCGGACCGTCAGTTCCAGCGCAACGCCCTCCACACACGATATCTCAATGAGCAACTCGTCCGGGTTCTCAAGACGATTGGTTATGACGTCGGATTTCAGCGCGGGCAGGGGCAATATCTCTATGACCGCGACAATAGCCGTTATCTCGACTTGTTAAGCGGGTTTGGTGTTTTTGCTCTTGGCCGCAACCATCCAATCGTCAAGGAAGCCCTTAAGAGCGTCCTCGACAGTGATTTGCCCAATCTCGTCCAGCTTGACCTGTCCACACTGGCCGGCATTTTGGCCGAACGACTGATCGGGCACGTCCCCTATTTGGACAAGGTCTTTTTTGCGAATTCGGGGACGGAATGTGTCGAAGCTGCGATTAAATTTACGCGCGCCGCGACCGGTCGTCCCGGCATCCTGTACTGTGATCATGCCTACCACGGGCTCACCTACGGATCGCTGTCGCTGACCGGAGACCGGAACTTCCGCGAAGGCTTCGGCGCATTGCTGCCCGATTGCTCGTCTGTTCCGTTCAATGACCTTGCGGCGCTCGAGAAGGCGCTGATGTCGCGCCAGATCGCAGCTTTCATTGTCGAGCCTATTCAGGGCAAGGGCGTCAACATTCCCGATGACGGGTTTTTGGCCGGAGCAGCAGCACTTTGTAAACGATACGGGACGATTTTCGTCGCTGACGAGATCCAGACCGGCATGGGCCGGACGGGCCGTTTCCTTGCGGTCGAGCATTGGAATGTCGAGCCGGATATGGTCCTGCTTTCCAAATCGTTGTCCGGTGGGCATGTGCCGGTGGGCGCCGTGCTGATGCGTAAAGCGATTTTTGACAAGACGTTTGACCGCATGGACCGCGCCGTTGTGCATGGCTCGACCTTCGCCAAGAACGATCTTGCCATGGCAGCGGGAATTGCGACCCTCGACGTACTCAAGTCCGAGAAGCTGATTGAAAACGCCGCGACGCGCGGTGCCCAGTTGCTGTCGACGCTGTCTGCAATGGTGCCTCGTTACGAACTGCTCAAGAATGTACGCGGCAAGGGCCTGATGATCGGCGTGGAGTTTGGGCCGCCGAAATCGCTCGCGCTCAAGGCATCGTGGAGTGTGCTGGAAACAGCCAGCAAGGGGCTGTTCTGCCAGTTGATCACCATTCCGCTGTTCAAGGATCACAAAATCCTCACGCAGGTCGCCGGCCATGCCAGCCACACGATCAAGCTGCTGCCGCCGCTGACGATTACGGATGAAGACTGCAACTGGATCACCAGCGCTTTTGATACCGTGATTGAAAGCAGCCATAAGGTCCCCGGCGCGATCTGGTCGCTCGGTAAGACCTTGGTCGACAACGCCGCGCGAAAATCAGCTTAAGATTAAAAATAAAAATTGCGCGGCTTGAGGGCCGCGCAATGCATCGATCTTTCGTAGTCGCTGGAAAAGTAGAGCTTACTGGCCGTTGTCGGTCAGCACCTTGTCGCATTTCTTGCTGAGCTTGGTGCGGTAGGCCTTCAGGCAGCCCAGAATGGTGAGGTCGCTCTCGTTCATCACAGCGCGGCAGTAGCGGGAAACATCCGGAGCGCAGGCTTTCTGTTCTTCCGGTGTACCACCGCGCGCGGCGCTTTGAGCAAATGAGATGGTCGTGGCCGATACAAGCAAGGTCGCGACAAGCAGCGTTCTAAGCATTGTTGTTCCTGTTCTGGTCAGTCGTTCGATTGGCCACAGACTATAAGTAGCCGCAATCAGATTCCAGACGCCATGTCAGTTACAAGGCCTAGTACCCTTAGTATTTTCCCAAGTGTGTCGTCAGCGCACAGGTCATCAGCCCATTTGCGTTGATGCAAATTGTCGCCACAATTGGACTCACGCAGGAACTAGTGATTCTAACATTTGCATCGTGTTTCGCGGATCCCTTTGTAAACGTTAGAATCAAAGCTCCACTAGCAAATAGAAGCTGCTAGTGGAGCTTTGGATTTGACATTCGCCGAACGAGCCCGCTGTGTGACTGATAGCGAATGTCAAATCTGCTCCACTAGTGGATTTCGCCGCACGAGGAAAAGTGCGACGAGCACGGTGGGGACAAGGATCGCCAGCGCGATTGTCATTATCTGCAACTGTGAAACCGGCATGATCCCGCCGCCCGGCGTGGCGAGAATGAACCCGCCGATGATCAGCAATACGCGCAGTGGCCATTCCAAGAGGCCGGCGCGCCGCAGATCTCCGACAAACGACTGATATCCCTGGATGCCGCCGCAGATGAATAAGATGCCTATGGACGCAAGTGCCATCAAGCCAAGCGCGGCAAGGTATGGGCTGTTGCCCTGCAGAACGAGGGCGGGATTGAGCACGAAGAAGAAGGGGAGGAAGTAAATGATGCTTCCCACCCACATCGATTCCCATCCTGTTTTCATTGCAGGCGAGCCTGCAATACCTGCAGCGGCAAACGACGCGATAGCGACAGGTGGGGTAATCGAGGACAGCATGCCCCAATAAAAGATGAACATGTGCACGGCCATCCGGTTGAGGCCAACCTTTTCAAGTGCTGGCGCAACAAGGATCGCGAGGAAAATGTAACAGGCCGTTGTTGTAAGCCCGAGTCCAAGGAAGAGACTGGTAAAGGCGCACATGGCCAACAAGAAGAACGCGTTGTCTCCGGCGATTCTGAGGAGGTCGTTCGCGAGGCTCGATACCACACCTGTCATCGAGAACGCGCCGATCAGAAGACCGCAGCCCGCGAGAATACCAACCAACTCGACAAAAGTCCGTCCATTCACTTCGAGGAATTTATTGATTGTCCCAAGTGTCCACCGCGTATCTTTGGAGAAGATCTGATTGAGGACCAGCAGCAAGGCGGTGGCGTAGAATGGCGCCTGACTTTCTCGTTTGAAATGCAGAAGCATGACAATGAGCAGCGCGATAACAAAAATGTAATACCAGCCTTCCTTGACCGTATCCCACACCTTTGGAAGCTCTGAACGCGGGAGGCCTTCCAGGCCGTGGCGCGCCGCGTACGCGTCTACCTGCATAAACAAGCCGAAATAATAGAGCGCGGCTGGAATGATAGCTGCCATCGCGACATCGGCGTACCCGACATTAAGAAACTGTGCGATGACGAAGGCCGTCGCGCCCATAACAGGTGGCGCCAGAACAGCGCCTGTTGAGGCACATGCTTCAATGGCTGCAGCATAAGACGCTCGGAAACCACTCTTCTTCATGACTGGAATGGTCATGGTCCCGGCGGTTAATACGTTCGAAATGATCGAACCCGACATCATGCCCAGCAAGCCGCTGGCAAAGATGCAAACCTTTGCAGCACCACCCCGGAAGGTGCCGCATAGTGCGAATGCGATATTGATGAAGAACTTGCCCGCCCCGGTCATCATCAATGCGGTGCCGAACACCAGAAAGCCGATAACGGTATCCGCAAAAGCTTGGATAGGAATGCCCAGCAAGCTTTCGCCGGATAGCACGTGATAAGCTGTCGTTTGCTCGAGCGTGAGCTCCGAGCCGCGAAATGGGCCTAGCCACGACGACTCCGCAAACATTGGATAGACAGTGAACGGAAGAACGCTCAGCAGCAGGCTCCATCCGCCTGTCCGCCGCAGCGCCTCCATCAGCACCGCCCACATGATCACACCGGCGACAATGACATTTTTTGGGGCGCCATCCGATTCCCAGCCGGCTTCCGCCGCCTTGCGAATGTTGAGCATCAGCCAGATCGATGCGCCAAACGTCACGGCAAACAGAATAAGATCGTACCAAGGGATGCGACTGAGAGACGCCGACTGGCTGCCAGGGAAAATCAGGAACGTGAATGGCAGCATCAGTGCGATCAAGAGATAGAAATATTCCGTGTTGAGTTGCGTATAGCCAACAAAGAAACGCAGCGTGAACTGCTGGTTGATGCAAAGCAGGATGGTGACAGCCGTTGCTACGATCAGGGCCCAACGCCACACACCGTGTAGGGTTCGTACACGTGTAACTTCGGCTTCCTGAAGGGTTCCGACACCTGCGTGCGGATCGTCGAACACGATCTTCTTTTTTTCCGAAGTAACTCCGGCAGCCGCGTTCGCGGCTACCGGTCCAGTTGTGGGGCCGGACGAAGCTGACATGAATGATCTCTCAAAGTTTAGATGTCCGATGCCTCGCGATCGGAAACCGGCCGTATTGTACGCTTAATCTTCAAAGCCGTTTGGCATGTTGGCTTTTGCCAGTGCAGCCTTGCGTGCTTCCATCCACCCCTTCAGGAATGCAGCATCGTCTGACGGCGGATTGGACTTCCCGTAGTCCGCCCACGCAGCTTTGAGAACCTCTTGCCGCTTGATGAGGTTGTTGTTGTGCGCCTCGTCCTCGGCGGTCCACTGATTGGATTCCTTGAACGCCTTCACTGCGCCGGGATGATAGGGGATGACCCACTTCATGGTTTGACGCTTGATATCGAGACCGGTGGCTCCGGGGGCGGAGTCCTTGTAGCTGTCGTAGCCAAGGATCATCGCCTTGGTGATCTTGTAGATGTCCTCCTCAGATTGCGTCGCGTAAGCCGTTGCGATCGGGTAGGGGTACGTTGCGAGCCGGAGAGGCTTTGATGCCTCGATGCCCGCGCCGCAGGTGACATTGTATGGATTGAAGAACGCCCCAACGCGTCGGACACGAGCCCAGGCTTCCTTGTCCTCTGCCGGAAGCTCCGGCCACGAAATGCCGCGGGGTGAGGTCTCGAGCTCCTTGCCTGGACCGGTTACCGTCGAACCGAACGCGGCATCGGCGTCGTTATTGATGACGCCCTTCCACATGGCATTGTAGCTTGCGAACTCGACGATCTTGACGTCGTTCTTGGTGAGACCCGCATAGGCAATGATGGCTTGCGCATTTTGGTTGAGCGCGGGGGAGCCGACCACGAAACCGAGGCGCTTACCACGGAAATCCTTCCACTCTTTTACGTTGGCGTCCTTGGCGACTGCGACCGACAAGCCGTTGCAGTCGACCGTCGACAACATCATCTGGAGAGCCTGAGGTCCCCATTCCTTGGCGCCGAATTCGAATACACCTTCCTGGGCGAAGTAGCTGCCTGTTCCCATCCAGGCGACGACTGCGCGTTTGGCGCGTAGCGGTGCGAGACGCGCGACGTCGTTGCCGGCGGGAAGCACGCGCACATCCGAACCGAACTTGTCCTTCATCACCTTGCCGACGCCGACGGCGATATTGAAGCCGGAGCTGCCGGTGTCATAAGCGGTGAAAGCCATCGAAGGCGGAAGCTTAAGGTCCTGCGCTTGTGCAAGCGGCATGACCGCTGCGCCGGCCAGAAAAATGGTCGCAACTGTGGTGACGTATTGTTTCATGTAGTTATCCCTCGCGTTCCCAACTGCTTTCGCTGTGCGAAATGCATTTTTTAATTTTGGCGGATCATGTCACCGTGCTTCGGCGAGTGCAACGCCCGCCTACAAGACTATCGTTCAAGACGATCGTTGTAGGGCGGACAGTTTGCCGCGGCACGATACATTTTAAGGAGTCATGTTTCGATTACGGCGATGGTCTGACCTTCCGCCACGACGTCGTCGATATTGACGAGAATCGATTTGATGTGTCCCGCCGCCGGTGAGGGCACCGGAATTTCCATTTTCATCGCTTCGATGACCGCAATGTCGTCGCCATATTCGACGTTTCCGCCGATGACGGCAGGAATTGCGCAGATTCGTCCTGCTATTTCAGTCGTGATCTTGACGTCCATATTGCTCCCCAATTGTCCGTTGCGCGTTGGAGTCTGCGCGTGCGGCTTCTTTTATTGTGAGGCAGGATTGCCCGGGGTAGCTTGTTCCGCAAGGGGAAATTGCTTTCACAAAGGTGCACGCGATACACCGTGGCAAGGAGTTGAAATGAGTTGGAAGCCTGAACTTGACGAACTCGCACGGCGTGAAACGTTCGCCCGGGCGATGGGTGGAGCGGACAAGGTCAAGCGGCAGCACGATCAGGGCAGGCTGACGGTTCGCGAGCGAATCGACAAACTCATCGATCAGAAGAGTTTTCACGAAGTCGGCGCAATTTCCGGCGTTGCGGAATACGAGGCAAACGGCGACCTGAAATCGCTGACGCCAGCCAACTGCGTTTTCGGTCGCGGCAAGATTGATGGTCGTCCTGTCGTTGTCGTCGGCGACGACTTCACGGTTCGTGGTGGATCGGCCGACGCGTCGATCTCCGCCAAGCCGCTGATGGCCGAACAGATGGCGCATGATTTCCGGTTGCCCATCATCCGTGTCATTGAAGGATCCGGCGGTGGTGGATCGGTCAAGACCATTGAAACAAAGGGGGCGGCCAATCTGCCCGGAGGTGTCGGCGGGACAGAGTGGTATTGGTATACGACTGCGAATATGGCCCACGTGCCTGTCGTGGGACTTGGACTAGGATCCGTCGCGGGTCTTGGCGCAGCGCGCCTTGCCGCCAGCCACTATTCTGTGATGACGAAATCATCCGCGATGTTTGTTGCCGGTCCTCCGGTGGTGGCGCGGCTTGGGCAATCGCTCGAAAAGCAGGAGCTCGGCGGCTGGCAGATTCAGGCAAAAGCAGGCGCGATCGATCACGCCGTCGATACGGAAGAAGAAGCATTCGAATGCGCGCGGCGATTTTTGTCGTACTTGCCGTCCTCGGTCTACGATCTGCCGCCGACAATCGCTTGCGACGATGATCCTGATCGCGAGGATGAATCGTTGCTGAGCACCGTGCCGCGTAATCGCCGGCAGATTTACAAGATGCGCCCGATCATTGAATCCGTGGTGGATCGGGGCTCGTTCTTCGAGATGAGTCAGAATTTTGGTCGGTCGATTATTACCGGCCTTGCGCGCCTGCAGGGCCGGGCAGTGATGGTGCTCGCTAGCGACCCGTATATTTACGGCGGATCATGGACGGCCGACGCCTGTCAGAAGGTCGTGCGCTACGTCGACCTTGCCGAAACATTTCATCTGCCTGTCGTATATCTGATGGATTGCCCTGGTTTCATGATCGGGCTTGATGCGGAAAAGTCAGCCACGATCCGTCACGGCGTTCGTGCAATGGCCGCAGTGAACCAGACGACAGTGCCTTGGTGCACGATCATCGTTCGCAACTCGTTCGGCGTGGCAGGCGTCGTGCACCAACCGGCTGGTCGGTTCTCGATGCGGTATGCGTGGCCGTCAGGCTATTGGGGCTCGTTGCCGTTGGAAGGGGGCATCGAAGCGGCTTATCGCGCCGAGATCGATGCCGCCGAAGACCCGAAGGCAAAGCTCCTTGAGATTGAGGATCGGCTGAACAAATTGCGTTCGCCATTCCGCTCGGCGGAAAAATTCTGGATCGAAGAGATCATCGATCCGCGCAAAACGCGCTCGCTGCTGTGCGAGTTCGCGCGTCTTGCGGAGCCGCTGCGTACGCCAGGACCAGTCTCGATGGCGATACGACCGTAAGCTAGTGGTCCGATTCTAACATTCGCATCCCGCTTCAGCAGGCACCTCCTGCGAATGTTAGAATCAAAGGACCACTAGAAATATAAATTTCTAGTGGAGTTTTGGATTTGACATTCGCTTGACGAACTCGCAGCCGGGTGGGTAGCGAATGTCAAATCCACTCCACTAGCGGCGCGCGTCCGCGATGATCATCGAGGCGCCTTTCTCGGCAATCATCGCCGTGGGCGTATTGGTATTGCCCGATGTGATCGTCGGCATGATCGATGCGTCCACCACGCGCAAGCCCGCGATCCCGTGAAAGCGCAAGCGTTCGTCGACGACGGCCATCGGGTCAGTTGAGGAGCCCATCTTCACGGTTCCGACGGGGTGGAAGATCGTAGTGCCGATATTGCCGGCAGCCTTGGCCAGCGAGGCATCATCGTCGCCCACGGTGGGGCCGGGGAGATATTCCTGCGGATGATACGCTGCGAGTGCGCGCTGCTTCATCAGCTTGCGAGTCACGCGAATGGCGTCAGCCGCAACCTGCCGGTCTTCATCGGTCGCCAGATAGTTCGGCGCAATCTGCGGAGCCTGGTCAGGTGCGTTCGATTTGATGCGGATGGTGCCGCGCGACGTGGGGCGCAGATTGCAGGCTGCAACAGTGATCGCCGGAAAGCGGTGCAGCGGCTCACCGAATTTGTCGAGCGACAAGGGCTGGATATGAAACTGGATGTTAGCGCGCTCCTGCCGTTCGTCGGAGCGTGTGAAGATGCCGAGCTGCGACGGTGCCATGGTCAGTGGCCCGCGTCGCCGCAACAGGTAATCGACGCCCATCCAGCCACGCCGGAACAGGTTATAGTAAGTTTCGTTCAGCGTCCGCACGCCTTCGACTTTGTAGATGGCGCGCTGCTGCAGGTGGTCCTGCAGATTGCGGCCGACGCCTTGCCGATCGAGGATGGTCTCGATGCCGAGCGGAGCTAACCATTCCTGCGGGCCGATGCCCGAGCGATGTAGCACCTGCACCGATCCGATCGAGCCTGAGCAGAGGATGACTTCGCCCTTTGCACGCGCCTCGATCGTCTCACCGCCTTGGCTGAACCTGACCCCGGCGGCGCGGCCATTCTCGACGATCAGCCGGTCCACCAGGACATTGGTTTCCAGGCGTAGATTGGTGCGCGACAGAGCTGGCTTGAGAAAGCCGCGCGCCGATGACCAGCGTCGCCCGCGCTTCTGATTGACGTGAAAATATCCGATGCCTTCATTGTTGCCGGTGTTGAAATCAGGAATCTTGCGGATCCCCATCTGGCTGGCAGCATCGGCGACAGCGTCCAAAACTTTCCAGGAGAGACGTGGTGCTTCAATGCGCCAGCCGCCGCCGACGCCATGATGCTCGCTCTCGCCGAGAAAATGATCTTCGAGCTTCTTGAAAGCGGGCAGCACATCGTCCCAGCCCCAGCCGGTCAAGCCGAGCTGCCGCCAGTGATCGTAGTCGGCGGCTTGTCCACGCATCGAGATCATCGCGTTGATCGCGGACGAGCCGCCGATGACCTTGCCGCGCGGATACGCCAGCGCGCGGCCGTTGAGGCCAGGCTCAGGCTCCGTCTTGAACATCCAGTCGGAGCGTGGATTGCCGATGGCGAACAGATAACCAACCGGGATGTGAAACCAGATCCAGTTGTCCTTGCCGCCGGCCTCGAGGATCAGCACGCGCTTGCTGGCATCGGCCGAGAGGCGGTTGGCGACGATGCACCCGGCTGTACCGGCACCGACAATGATGTAATCGAAATCTCCCTCGAGGCGTTTCGCCATATCCTGTCCTGCGTTTCTTTTTCCGTATCGTGGATCGTTTATGGCCTCAGCAGGCCCTCGCTGTACAGTATGAACCTGTGCAATTCCAGTTTGCGCAGATATTGGGTCTGTCGCAGGCTCATGCTAGCTTCGCGCTCCCTAGCGTCCCGGTTCTGACATTCGTATGATGGACTAGCAGTTAATACTGATACGAACGTCAGATCCACCGCACTCGTCCGATTGAGAGGTTTCATCGTGCCCATCGTCAACCGCGTCGCCGATTTGCAACCCGATATCATGGGCTGGCGGCGCGAGCTCCACGCGCATCCCGAACTCATGTACGACGTGCATCGCACGGCGGCTTTTATTGCCGATCGGTTGCGCGCGTTCGGTTGTGATGAGGTTGCAACCGGGGTGGGGCGCACCGGCGTGGTTGGCGTGATCAAAGGACGCAAACCAGGCAACGGCGGCCTGAAGGCGATCGGCCTGCGTGCGGACATGGACGCACTGCCGATCGAGGAAGAAACGGGGCTTGAATACCGATCGACCGTGCCGGGAAAAATGCACGCCTGTGGTCACGATGGTCATACGGCGATGCTGCTTGGCGCAGCGTGTTATCTTGCGGAGACGCGGAATTTCGCTGGCGATGCGGTGGTGATTTTTCAGCCGGCAGAAGAGGGCGGTGCCGGTGCTGCTGCCATGATCAAGGATGGCTTGATGGACCGTTTCAACGTCGAACAGGTTTACGGCATGCACAACAGCCCTGGCATGCCGGTCGGAACGTTTGCGACGCGTGTGGGGCCAACTATGGCGGCGACCGACCACATCGATATCCACATCGCGGGCCTCGGAGGCCATGCAGCACGCCCGCACAAGAGTATCGACTCCGTTCTGGTCGGAGCTCAGCTCATCACAGCGTTGCAATCGGTGGTTTCGCGCAGTGTCGATCCACTCGACGCGGCGGTGCTTTCTATCTGCGAGTTTCATGCAGGTAACGCGCGCAACGTCATCCCGCAGACTGCGGAGCTCAAAGGAACCGTCCGATCCTTGACGCCCGAGGTCAGGGACCTTGTTGAACAGCGCATGCGCGAGGTGGTTGCAGGTGTCGCGCAGCTTTCAGGCGCCAAGATCACCCTTGAATATGAGCGGAGCTATCCGGTGCTGGTCAATCATGCCGCCGAAGCCGGTATCGCGGCGCGGGTGGCTGCCGATATCGTGGGCGAGGATAACGTCAGCATCGACATTCCACCGGTGATGGGCGCGGAAGATTTTGCTTATATGGTGGAAGCCCGGCCGGGCGCTTTCATCTTCATCGGGAATGGTGACAGTGCGGGCCTGCACCACCCAGCCTACAATTTTAACGACGATGCCATCGCGTACGGCTCGTCCTATTGGATCAAGCTCGTCGAAACGCAGCTCGCGGGCTGACCGGAGAGCGGAACTGCGCTCTCAGCTTGGGCATCCGGAACGATGTCTTCTGCTTTGTGTTGGAAGGCGCGGGTTATGCCCCAACAACCAAGTGGGAGACGTTACCATGAAGGAGAAAGACCTCCACGATCTGTTCCTTGACACCCTCAAGGACATTTATTTTGCCGAGAAGCATATCCTAAAAGCCCTGCCCAAAATGGCGAAGGCAGCTCATTCCGACAAGCTGCGCGCGGCGCTCGAAAAGCACTTCGGCGAGACCGAAGGGCATGTGGATCGGCTCGACAAGATCTTTGATATGCTCGAGAAGCCGGCGAGGGGCAAAACCTGCGAAGCGATCCAGGGCATCCTCGACGAAGGCAAGGAGATCATGGACGAATACAAGGGGACGGAGGCGCTGGACGCTGGTCTTCTGGCGGCGGCGCAGTCGGTCGAGCACTATGAAATCTCGCGCTATGGAACCCTGAAGGCTTGGGCGACAAGGCTCGGTATGACTGAGGCAGCGCGTCTGCTGGATGAAACTCTTCTGGAAGAGCATAAGGCGGACGAGGCGCTGACCAGCATCGCTCTTGCTGCTGTGAATTCTGAAGCACTCGCGGCTTGATGTTCCAGAGCGAACGACCCACCGGCGAGCACGCTCTCCGGTGGTCAGTTCAAATATTTGATCAGGCGGCCTCACGCCTGCGCAGGTATGACGTTGCGACCTTGAGGTCTTGTACGAACGCTTCGTATTCGCGCTCCTTGGCGTCTTCATCGGGTTGACGCAGCAGATAGGAGGGATGAACCGTCACCAATGCCTTCGTGTCTTCCAGATCGATCAAGCGGCCGCGGTTCTTGCCGATCGGCGTCATCTTGCCGAACACGCTTTGCGCGGCCGTGGAGCCCATGGCCACAACCAGCAGCGGTTTGATCACTGCGCGCTCACGCTCGTACCATTGGCGGCATGCCTTGATTTCGGGCGTATTCGGCTTCTGGTGTAGCCTGATCTTGCCGCGAGGCACAAACTTGAAATGCTTGACCGCGTTGGTGACGTAAACTTTGTCACGGTCAATGCCTGCGTCTTCGAGGGCGCGGTTGAGAATCCGGCCCGCGGGCCCCACGAACGGTTTGCCCGCCAAATCTTCCTTGTCGCCGGGCTGCTCGCCCACCAGCATGATGGTCGCATGGCGGGGTCCTTCGCCGAACACCGTTTGGGTCGCATCTTTCCAGAGGTGGCAGGCACGGCAATCGGCGGCTTCCGCCCGCAGCGCTGTCAAACTGTCTTGCGCCGGATGCTTTGCCATTGGAACTTCTTTTCGCTGTTGAGATGTTCGAGATTGAGAGGCATCGCAGCGATCGCCGCCTGCGTCATGTGAAGCCTTCTGGTTCAACGGATCAATCAGCAAAGTCTCGGGAAGGTTCCGCCAATACTTCCAGGACATTTCTCGTTGCATGGCTTTGATCTTCAATCGTGCGGGATTGAAAATACCGGCGTCAGATTTCGTCGAGCTGATCGCCTGCCGGGGCATCGGCCTTTCTCTCGCCTTTGATGTGTCTTGGCAGCCACCCCAGCGGGCACAGCGTGCGGGCGATGATGCGGCGTCAATTGATTATTCGTTGTTTTAATTGAAGAAAATACGTCGATTGACTCTTCGGCTCTTAGTTTTATACTAGAACATATCATGAACAAATAAGCTCGTCATTCGTTCAATTGGCGATGACGATTTTGAACTGTCAGGAGCGGCGCATGACCGGCGCACGCATGAATACACTCGCGTCTCTGCGAAAGACCATCGGCCGTCTCGAAGGCGAGACGGATGGGTTGGTGCGTGTGACATTGGGTCATGCCGGTGCGGATGCCACGCTTCATGGCGGCTTGGTGCGGGGGGCGCTGCATGAGGTGTTCGCCGAGGGCGGGCGCAATGCAACGGCGGCGACCGGTTTCATCGCAGGGCTTGCTCATCGTCTGGCTGGACGGCGACCACTGCTCTGGGTGCGGCAGGATTTTGCGGAGATCGAATCCGGTGCGTTGTCGTTCGGAGGTTTGGCCGAACTAGGTCTGGACCCGCGCTTGCTGGTCGTCGTCAAGGCTTCGGATGCAGAGGAAGCGTTGCGCGTCACGGCCGATGCTCTGGCGTGCGATGCCCTTGGCGCAGTGGTGCTCGATGTTTGGGGTGAGGTGCGCCAGTTCGATCTGGTTGCGAGCCGCAGGCTGACGCTCACCGCAAGGACGTCAAACGTCACATGTCTTGTGCTGCGTACAGCGGCAATGCCCGCGACCAGCACGGCCGAAACCCGTTGGATGGTGCGCGGCGTGCCGTCATCTTTAGCAACCGAAGCATGGGGCGCGCCGATACTGGATGCCGAACTTGTTCGCAATCGTCACGGCCAGACTGGACGTTGGATCATGGAGTGGAAATGTGATGAGGGCCTCTTCCGTGAGCAGGCGGCGTATTCTCAGCCTGTGGCTGCCCCGCCTGTCTACCGACAGATTGAAGCGACTGCCAGGCGGCGTACTGGATGATGCACGTCCCTGCGTCGTCGTTGGCAAACTCAACAACGCATTGCAAGTCAGAGCGCTGAACGACGCAGCCGCGCATATCGGCCTTGAAGTCGGCCTGCCGCTCGCCAATGCACGCGCGATTGATCCTGATGTGCAGGTCTTTGACCTTGATGAGATAGCGGATACCAAATTGCTGGAGGCCATTGCCGATTGGTGTGATCGTTTCACGCCGTTGGTGGCGCTCGATCCGCCGTATGGCCTGTTTCTCGACATTAGCGGATGCGCGCATCTGTTCGGTGGCGAAGCCGCTATGCTGCGCAGCATCTGCACTTCGTTCAAACAGCAAGGCTTCATTGTCAATGCTGCGATTGCCGGAACGGCAGTCTGCGCGCGCACGCTGACGCGAGCCAGACGAGGTTGCATCGTTGAAGATGGAAACGAGGCGCAGGCTGTCAGTGCGCTGCCGGTATTCGCCCTCTGCGCAGATGATGCGATCACGCGAGGGCTGCGCCGTGCCGGACTCAAGACCATTGGTGACGTGGCTTCGCGTGCACCCCATGAGCTGACCTCGCGTTTCGGTGCGACTTTCACGGATCTTCTGGAACAAGCCTTGGGGCAGGGTGATGCGCCAATCTCGCCGCGCAAGCCGTTGCCTGACTTCATGGTGGAAAGACGCTTTGCGGAGCCTGTCGCCACCGATGGCGTAATCGCATCTGTTTTGTCCAACCTTGCGCAGATGCTGGTCGAGGCGTTGGACAAGCAGGGCAAGGGCGCGCGCCGGCTGGAGGCGAGCTTCTTTCGCACCGATGGCGTGGTGCGTGTCATCGCGGTGGACGCGGGCCGTCCCGTGACCAAAGCAGCGGTGATGAATCGTCTGTTCCGCGAAAAGCTGGATGCGCTGACGGACCCGCTCGATCCTGGCTTTGGTTTCGATCTTATTCGCCTGTCCGCAAGCCATGTCGAAATTGTCGTGCAGGAGCAGCGTGATTTCGACACGCGTGTTCAGGAGAATGACGAAGTTGCTGCCCTGATCGATCGCATCTCCGCGCGTATCGGCAGCCAGCGTGTGGTGGTGCATCTGCCGCGGGACACGCATATCCCTGAACATGCCGAAATGGCTTTGCCCGCGCAGCAGCACCTGACCGCAGCCTCTGTTGCGGAATGGCCCGCGTGTGTGGAGAGCGAGCCGCCATTGCGTCCTTTGCGGCTATTCGAAAAGCCGGAAATGATCGACGTGCCTTTTGCGACCGTTCCGGATGGTCCGCCACGCCGCTTCATCTGGCGACGGGCGACGCATGCGGTGGTCCGGGTAGAAGGACCCGAACGCATCGCCATGGAATGGTGGCAGCATAAGGGGCAAGCTTTGACGCGCGATTACTTCCGGGTCGAGGATGAGGAAGGGCTGCGTTTCTGGATTTATCGCGATGGTCTTTATAGTGAGATCCCTCAAGAAGGGGACAAGCCTGTTCCTCCAAAGTGGTTCATGCACGGGCTATTCGCATGACGGCTTATGCGGAAATCGGCATCACGACGAACTTCTCGTTCCTGCGCGGCGGCTCGCATCCACAGGACTATGTTCATGAAGCCAGCAAAATGCGAATGCCGGCAATCGGCATTGCTGACCGCAATACGCTGGCAGGTGTGGTACGTGCCTACACCGAGTTGAGTAATCCGGAGGTTGAACGTAAGCCGAAATTGCTGATCGGTTCGCGTCTCGTGTTCATGGACGGGACGCCGGACATTCTTGTCTATCCTCGGGATCGCGCTGCTTACGGCCGTCTCTGTCAGTTGCTGACTCTTGGCAAACGAAGAGCGGATAAAGGCGAGTGCAGCCTCGAGATCGGCGATTTGCTGGAGTTTTCCGAAGGTCAATTGCTGGTTCTGACATTGCCGCATCACTTTGACGTCGCGCAGACGCTGAAAACGCTCGACCGGTTAAAACGCAGCGGTGCGGATGGAATCTGGCTGGCTGCGAGCCTCCTTTATCGCGGCGATGACAAACGGCGTCTGGCAAGATTGCAACGTGTTGCTGCCGCTGCCCGTGTGCCTCTGCTCGCGACTAACGAGGTGCTTTATCATGATCCTACCCGCAGGCCGTTGCAGGACGTGCTGACGTGCATTCTGGAAAAGACCACCATTCATGCCATTGGGAAAAAACTTCAGGCCAATGCCGAACGCCATTTGAAGTCAGGCGAGGAGATGGCGCGGTTGTTCCGTGATGCGCCGGAGGCGATCGAGGAGACCATGCGTTTCTCCGATCGCATTACGTTCTCACTCGAAGAACTGAAATACCAATATCCTGACGAACCGGTGCCACCCGGCAAGACGGCGCAGCAACACCTTGAAGACCTGACTTGGGCAGGTGCCAAAACCTATTATCCGCAAGAAATCCCGTTCAAAGTCCAGAAAGCTTTGGAGAAAGAACTCGCGCTGATCCGGAGGCTCGATTACGCGCATTATTTTCTCACCGTACATGACATTGTGCATCACGCGCGCACGGAAGGCATTTTGTGTCAGGGACGGGGATCGGCAGCAAATTCTGCCGTTTGTTATGTGCTCGGGGTCACCTCCGTCGATCCGACGGAGGTCGATCTGTTGTTCGAGCGATTTCTCTCTCAAGAGCGCCGGGAGCCCCCTGATATCGACGTTGATTTTGAGCACTCACGTCGTGAGGAGGTGATGCAATATGTCTACAAGCGCTATGGCCGTCACCGGGCGGCGATTGTTGCGACTGTCATTCATTACCGGCCGCGCAGTGCCATCCGCGATGTTGGTAAGGCGCTTGGTCTGACGGAAGATGTCACCGCTGCACTGGCTGATACGGTGTGGGGAAGCTGGGGCGATGGTCTCAGCGAGATGCAGGTCAAACAGGCCGGGTTCGATCCCAGCAATCCGATGATCTTCCGCGCCGTTGAGCTCGCGAGCGAATTAATCGAATTTCCTCGCCATTTGTCGCAGCATGTGGGGGGCTATGTGCTGACGCAGGATCGGCTCGATACCTATGTGCCGATCGGCAATGCTGCGATGGATGATCGCACCTTTATCGAGTGGGACAAAGACGATATCGACAATTTGAAAATGATGAAGGTCGACGTGCTGGCGCTCGGTATGCTGACCTGCATTCGCAAGTGCTTTGATCTGATCGCGGACCATAAAGGCGAGAACTATAAATTGGCGACAGTTCCGCGAGAGCGGCCGGAAGTCTACGACATGCTCTGCAGAGGCGAATCCCTTGGCGTGTTTCAGGTCGAGAGCCGTGCGCAGATGAACATGTTGCCACGCCTCAAGCCACGCGAATTTTATGACCTGGTGATCGAGGTTGCCATCGTTCGGCCCGGACCGATCCAGGGCAACATGGTTCATCCCTATCTAAAACGGCGAAACAAGCTTGAGAAGGTGGAATATCCATCGCCATCACCAGAACATGGTCCACCTGATGAGCTCTGGCAAGTTTTGCATAAGACAATGGGCGTGCCTCTCTTCCAAGAGCAAGCAATGAAGATCGCAATCGAAGCCGCGAAATTTACAGCCGATGAAGCAAACGGCTTGCGGCGTGCCATGGCCACATTCCGCAATGTGGGCACCATTCATAAATTCGAAGACAAGATGGTCGGCAATATGATCGCGCGCGGTTACGATCCCGCATTTGCCAAAAGCTGTTTCGATCAGATTAAAGGATTCGGCAGTTACGGTTTTCCTGAAAGCCATGCCGCGAGTTTCGCGCAGCTTGTGTATGTGTCCTCATGGCTCAAACATTTTCACCCTGATGCCTTCTGCTGCGGTTTGTTGAATTCGCAGCCAATGGGCTTCTACGCGCCGGCGCAGATTGTCGGCGATGCGCGCAAGAACGGCGTCGAAGTTCGTGAGATCGATGTCTCCCACAGCTTTGGTCAGAATACGCTTGAAGAAAAAAGTGATAAGCACAACGCGGTGCGCCTCGGTTTTCGTCAGATCGATGGTTTCGAGGTGTTTGATGTCGATGACAGGCTTTCCGAGAAATTCGGCAAGACTCAAAAGAAATCCCGCGAGGAGTATTGGGATCAACGCATTGTTGATGCGCGGAAGCGAAAAGAGTTCACCTCACTGGAAGATTTCGCTCGAGAAACCGGGTTGCCGAAGCGCGCCCTGATCCTGCTTGCGGATGCGGATGCATTTCGCTCGCTCGGTCTCGATCGTCGCGAGGCTCTGTGGACAGTGCGTCGGTTGCCAGATGACATCTCGTTGCCGTTATTCTCGGCAGCCGCGGCACGTGAACAGCCGGATGAAGGCACAAAACCGTTGCCAGCCATGCCGCTGCCGGAACAGGTGGTGGCGGATTATCAGACCATCCGCCTTTCACTTAAAGGACACCCGATGGAATTCCTGCGGCCGATGTTCACGAATGAGGGCGTGATCTCCTGCCAAGGCGTGAACCATTCCAATGACAAACGACGTGTGCGATGTGCTGGCGTGGTGCTGGTGCGGCAGCGTCCTGGCAGCTCCAAGGGAGTCGTTTTCATGACTTTGGAGGATGAAACCGGCATCGCAAATATCGTGGTCTGGCCGAAGATCATGGAGGCTTTCCGCAAGGAAGTCATGGGTTCTCGACTGATCGAAATCGAAGGAATTATTCAAAGCAGCCCAGAGAAGGTCGTCCATCTGGTGGCGGAACGACTGGTCGACCGATCTCATGACCTACAGCAGCTCGCCAATGATGCGCTCAGCCGTAAGCCCATCGTGCCGAACGGCGCCGATGTCATCGAACCACTGGAAGACGAATTGCCTGTGCAGTCAGACATGCCCGCGCACAAGATGCGCCATCCGCGCAATGTACGTATTCTCCCACGGTCGAGGGATTTCCACTGAGTGCGCTTGATGCGGTGAAAGTTCGGCGCGATGGTTCGGCGTCAATTTGCCGGAGACGTCGATGCAATCGACACGCGATATTCTTTCCAATGTCTGGACACTCGGTGGAGGCGATTCATCCACGCTCGATGCCGTCACATTGACCGGACAGGAGCCCATTCTTCCTTCTTCGTTTCGCGTCGGCGCGGCAGCACAAGTCACCATCGCGGCCGCGGGCCTTGCCGCCGCTGAGATATGGAAGGCTCGTAGCGGTCAGGCGCAGACCGTTTCCGTGGATATGCTCCATGCGGCCGTAGAGTGCCGCAGCGAGCGCTATCTCCGCGTTGATGACAAGCCGCCTCCGCCGGCGTGGGACCCAACCGCAGGCATCTATAAAACCGGTGATGGCCGTTATGTCCGCCTTCACACCAACTTTCCGCATCATCGTAACAACATTTGCAAGGTGCTGGCCTGCAAGCCGGACCGCGACGACGTGCAGCGCGCGTTGATGCAATGGAAGGCCGATGATTTCGAAACGCAGGCCTATGCCGGCGGTTGTGTGGTCTCAATGATGCGCACCCATAATGAATGGCTCGCACATCCGCAGGCCAAGGCGCTGAAGCAGTTGCCGCTGCTCACCATTGAGAAGATCGGTGAGGCGGAGCCGAAACCATGGCCGGCGGGTGATCGGCCGTTGGCGGGATTACGTGTGCTCGACCTGTCGCGTGTCATCGCAGGACCTGTTGCGGGCCGCACCTTGGCAGCGCACGGGGCGGACGTCATGTTGATTTCTTCGCCCCACCTCCCGTCGATCCCGTGGCTGGTGATTGACACCGGGCGCGGCAAGCTCTCGAGCTTCGCCGACCTTAAAACGGAAGAGGGGCGAGATACGTTGCGTGACCTGTTGTCGGGAGCCGACATCTTCTCGCAAGGCTATCGTCCGCAATCAATCGCGGCGCTTGGCTTCTCGCCAGAGGATGCCGCGCGGATAAGCCCGGGCATTATTTACGTGTCGCTATCGGCCTATGGTCACCTCGGCCCCTGGTCAGGTCGCCGGGGCTTTGATTCACTCGTGCAGACCTCGACCGGTTTCAACCATGCTGAGGGGCCAGGCGGCTGGCGTTGAAGGGCCGAAGGAATTGCCGATGCAGATCCTCGACCATGCGACCGGCTACCTGATGGCATTCGGGGCAATGATGGCGCGGCTCCGGCAGTCTCGCGAAGGTGGCAGTTGGCACGTCCGGGTCTCATTGGCCCAGACCGGACGCTGGCTCTGGAATCTCGGCCGTTTGGACGATGGACTTGGATGCGCCGATATTAATAAGGGCGAGACGGTTGAACCGTTTCTTGAGGACAGCTCCTCCGGTTTCGGAAAGCTGCGAGCAGTTCGTCATTCGGCGGTACTCTCGGCGACATCTTCGAGTTGGTCCCATCCCGCAGTGCAACTGGGGGGCAGCCCCCCAGCGTGGCCCAAAATCGGCGTTAACTGAAAATAATATCCATTCCGCCGTTTTTGATTGTCCTAAGCTGCAAAGTAGCACTATTAGCGAACTGGCTGCGTCAGCCGGTCGCAGGAAGCATTTGCATGACCAAAGACAACTTCCGATTGGGCGGCTTTTCCGCCGTATTTCAGGGCCTTGCCCGACAGCGTTTAGCTGTTTGTGCAGGGCTAGTGGTGCTCGCAGGCGCGGCCGCCTTTGGTCTGACGCGCAGTGGAGCCCCGGAAAAGGGCAGTTCCGAAATTTCGAGCC
This sequence comes from Nitrobacteraceae bacterium AZCC 1564, assembly GCA_036924835.1. NCBI lineage: Bacteria > Pseudomonadati > Pseudomonadota > Alphaproteobacteria > Hyphomicrobiales > Nitrobacteraceae > Nitrobacteraceae bacterium AZCC 1564. Next base: position 1,029,339 of record JBAGRR010000001.1, on the reverse strand, counting down.
AGTCGCGGAAGAGCCTTTTCCGCTATACGCCGACGCCGACTGAGCTCGCCAGCCTGACGATTCAGCCGGTGAGTGAGCACGTTTTTCGGGCCGAACACATCACCGAGGGCAAGATTGCGGTCGACGAAGACCGCTCAACGCCGGTGTTTTCGCCATACGCAGGCCGGGTCACAAAGCTGCTGGCGCGGCCTGGCGATCGGGTCACGCAGGGGCAGCCCCTGTTCGTGATTGAAGCCGCCGACACCGTACAGGCCCAGAACGACTTCATTACGGCGGCGACAGCCCTCAACAAGGCGAAGTCGCAACTCGATCTGGCGCAAATTCAGGATAAGCGGGCGCACGATCTCTATGAGGGCAAGGCGGCGCCGCTGAAGGATTACCAACAATCCCAGGCGGCCCTTGTATCCGCCCAGAACGACATGCGCTCATCGGAGACCGCGCTTGAAGCCGCTCGCAATCGCCTCCGCTTCCTTGGCCTCACCGATGAAGCGATTGCCGTCTTCCAAGAAAAGGGTCGCATCAATCCGGAAACGACGATCTATTCGCCGATCACCGGTACGGTTGTTCAGCGCAAGGTGGGCCCTGGTCAATATGTCAATGCCGGCGCAAGCGATCCGGTGTTCGTGATCGGTGATCTCTCGACCGTGTGGCTCACGGCATTCGTTCGCGAAACCGAGGCCCCGGCCATTGAGGTGGGACAGGAGATTACCTTCAGCGTTCTCGCGCTCCCCGGCAAAACCATGACTGCGCGGATCAATTACGTGTCGGCTGCAATCGAGCCTTCGACGCGCCGGTTGATGGTTCGCGCTACGATCGATAATCCGGGCGGGGTGCTGAAGCCGGAAATGTTTGCCAATGTCACGATCTACTCAGCCGGTGAGCGTCCGGCCATTGGTGTGCCGAAGCAGGCGTTAATCTATGAAGGCGATCAGGTCCGGGTCTGGGTCGCGCGCGACGACAAGTCGATCGAGTTGCGCCAGATCAAGGTCGGCTTGGCCAATGGTGATCTTGTCGAGGTGAAAGGTAATCTTTCTCCCGGTGATAGAATCGTGACCAAGGGTAGCCTGTTCATCGATCGTGCTGCATCATCAGGTACCTAACCTGAATCGTGTCTTTCCCTGAAAGATCCCGCTTTTTTTGAAAGACCCGGTCTCGATGGATCGTCTTGTTGCCCTTGCCGTCAACCGCCGCTATCTCATGGTGGCGCTGTTCGCGATAATCTTGATCGGCGGCGTCTTCGCATTTCAGCAGCTCAACATCGAAGCTTATCCCGACCCCACGCCGCCGATGGTCGACATCGTCACGCAAAGCGCGGGCCTGTCAGCTGAGGAAGTCGAGCGCTACATCACGATTCCGATCGAGGCGCAGGTGGCGGGTCTTAAGAACCTCCGCACGATCCGCACCATTTCGCTTTACGGCCTCTCCGACGTCAAACTGCAGTTTTCCTTCAACTACACCTATGAAGAAGCTTTGCAGCAGGTACTTAACCGGCTGTCACAGCTCTCGCCGTTACCTGGCAATGTGCAGCCGCAGATATCGCCGCTCAGTCCGATTGGTGAAATCTACCGCTATCGCCTGGTCGGTCCGCCGAACTACAGTGTGCTCGATCTCAAGACATTGCAAGATTGGGTTTTGCAGCGGCGATTCCGCGCGGTGCCGGGCGTCATCGACGTCACCAGTTGGGGCGGTAAGACCAAGACCTACGAGCTGCAGGTCGATTTCAACAAGCTGATCGCGTACGGCTTGACCCTGCCGCAACTGCTTCAGGCAATTGGAAACTCGAATATCAATGTCGGCGGCAACACCGTGAACATCGGCGCGCAGTCGGCGGTGGTGCGCGGTGTAGGATCAATCCGCTCCCGTCGACGATCTCGCAACCACCATGGTGGCTCAGAGCGGGGGCAATCCCGTTCTCGTCAGAGATGTGGCCAACGTCACAATCGGGTCTAAACCACGCCTCGGCATTGCCGGCATGGATATGGACGACGACATCGTGCAGGGCATCGTGCTCATGCGACGCGGCGAGCAGAGCGCCCCCACGATCGAGCGAGTGGAACAGCTCGTCAAATCGATCAACAAGTCGAGCATTTTGCCGCCCGGCGTTCGGATCGAACGCATCTATGACCGCAAGGACCTGATCGACACCACCACGCACACGGTGCTGCACAACATGGTGGTCGGCATTTTGCTGATCGTGCTGCTGCAATGGATGTTCCTCGGCGATCTGCGCAGTGCTGTCATCGTCGGTGCCACAATTCCGTTTGCGCTGTTCTTTGCCGTCATCATTCTGGTGCTGCGGGGAGAGTCGGCAAACCTGCTCTCCGTCGGTGCCATCGACTTCGGCCTGATCGTCGATGGCACGGTCATTATGGTGGAGGCGATCTTCCGCCGGCTGTCGCATACGACAGAGCTATCGCCTGAAGAGCAAAGTGCAATCTCGCCTGAAACTGTCATGGGCATCAAGAAGCACGCGATCCTGAGCGCTGCTGCCGACGTTTCGCGCTCGATCTTCTTCGCGGCCACGATCATCATTGCGGCGTTTCTGCCGCTGTTCACCCTGAGCGGCGTGGAAGGCCATATCTTCGGGCCGATGGCCAAGACCTACGCGTATGCCTTGGTGGGCGGTCTGCTTGCGACATTCACAATCACGCCTGCGCTGAGCGCGATCATTCTTCCCGCTCATATCCAGCATACCGAAACGCTGATCGTGCAATGGCTGCATCGCATTTATGTGCCGGTGTTGAAATGGTCCGTCGGCAGTCGCAAGGTCATCATGTCGCTGGCTGTGAGCCTCGTTGTTTTCACATTCGTTGCGGTGCGTTTTCTTGGCCTTGAGTTCTTGCCGAAACTTGAAGAGGGCAATCTTTGGATCCGTGCGACCTTGCCGCCGACCATCTCGCTGGAGGAGGGCAACTCTTACGTCAACGAGATGCGAAAGGTCATCCGGGCGCGGCCGGAAGTCGAGGCAGTGGTTTCGCAACATGGCCGGCCAGACGATGGCACCGATGCGGCCGGATTTTTTAATGCGGAGTTTTTTGCGCCGCTGAAGCCCGTTAGCCAGTGGCCCGGCTCGCATGACAAGGATAAGGTCACAAGTGAACTGCTGGCGGAATTGCAGAAGAAATTCCCGGGCGTGGAATTCAATTTCTCGCAATACCTGCAGGACAACGTCGCCGAAGCTGTTTCGGGCGTGAAGGGCGAGAACTCAATCAAGCTCTACGGCAATGATCTCGTCGAACTCACCAATACGGCCAACAAGATCAAGGCAGTGCTTTCGACGGTCAAAGGTGTCACCGACCTGTCGGTGTTCACCTCGCTGGGACAGCCGACGATTCAGATCGATATCGACCGCGCGCGGGCGGCGCGTTACGGGCTTTCGCCTGGCGACATTAACGCGACCATTCGCGTTGCGATCGGCGGCGACAGCGCAGGCGACGTGTATGAACCGGGCAGCGATCGGCATTTCCCGATTATCGTTCGTCTGGCCCCCGAATATCGCAAGAGCGCGGAAGCGATCCAAAATCTCAGGATCGGCACGCAGGGCTCTAATGGCATTACGCAAATCCCGTTGAGTGAGGTGGCATCGATCAATCTCGTGTCAGGGGCTGCCTATATCTATCGCGAGCAGCAGGAGCGCTATTTGCCGATCAAGTTCTCGGTGCGCGAACGGGACCTCGGCAGCGCTATCAAGGAAGCACAGGATAAGGTTGCGGAGCAGGTGCAGCTTCCGCCTGGCTCGCACATGGAGTGGGTGGGCGAATTCGGCAATCTGCAGGATGCGATCCGCCGGTTGTCGATTGTCGTTCCGATCAGCTTGGCTTTGATCGCCATTCTGCTGTGGTTCAATTTTGGCTCGATGGTGGACACGCTGCTCGCCATGAGCGTCATTCCGATGGCGGTGTTCGGTGGCGTGGTTGGCCTGTTATTCAGCGGCATCCCGTTCAGCGTTTCGGCGGCGATCGGATTTATCGCATTGTTCGGTATTGCCGTGATGGACGGCATCATCATCCTCTCGCAGTACAACCAGTTGATCGATGAGGGGCTTGATCGCGTGAAGGCCGCCATTCGCACTGGTGAACTGCAGATGCGTCCCGTCTTGATGACCTGCGCCGTCGCGGGCATCGGATTGCTGCCGGCCGCGATATCGACTGGTATTGGGTCGCAGGTTCAGAAGCCGCTGGCGGTGGTTGTGGTGACGGGCATGGCCCTAGCACCGCTGGTGATCTTGATCACGCTGCCGGTGCTGATCTCGGTCTTCTCCCGCCGAACGCGGTGAACGAACTACTGACCTGACGGTGTGCGGAGGCCGTGCCAAGCGTCGCGCACTTGATGATAGTGAACTTCAGGCAGGTAATCCGGGGTGTTGAGGCCCAGGGTGCGCACGTCGAGGCGGCCGATAGCACTCAACAACGTGTAGGACGCAATGACACGGTCACGCTGCGCCAGGATCTGGCGGGAGCGCGCGGCAGTGAGATCCTGCTGTGAGTTGAGGACGTCAATGGTGGTGCGTTGGCCAGCTTGAGCCTCACGTCGGACACCCTGAAGTGCGATGTTGGCCGACTTGACCTCAGCTTCGGCAGCGGCAAGGGCGACCTTGGTTCCTTCGCTGCTGATCCAGGCGCTAATCGCGGCCGTACGGGCCTGATTCCTGACCTGTTCGAGGACTTGGCGGCTTTGGACGGCTGTTTCTTTCGCCTGTCGCGTCTGCGATGCGGCCGTCCCGCCATCATAGATCGGGACCGAGAGGGAGCCGATTACCGAGGCCTGATCGGCCCGCTTAGTGCCGAGATTGGGATCGCTGTCGGCGCTGCGGTTGACGTTGGCCTGCACATTGACCTGCGGCAGCAGGCTGCTTTCGGCGACGCTGATGTTGGTGGTCGCGACATCGACATCATAGGTCGCGGCCATCACCGCCGGATTTTCACGGCTTGAAGCTTCTATGGCTTCCTGTCGGCTGGGCGGCACGAAACGATCGACGGTCGGCGCCGGGGCGAGGGCGCCGGGCGCATTGCCGATCACCTGCGCATAGACCGCACGGCTAGTCTCGAGCGCCACTTCGGCGGCATTGAGGTCGGCGAGACCGCGGCTCAGCCTGGCTTCGGCCTGCGCCGTGTCGGTCGGTGTCACATCACCGGCATCAAGGCGTTTTTTTGTAATCCCGACGGTTTCGCGCAGGAAGTTCACGTTACCGCGCTGGGTTTCAACCAGGGCCTGATTGGCGATGACGTTCATATAGGCCGTGACTGCGTCCAGCAGGACGCCTTGGCCGGTATTCCGCAAGGCCTCGCGACCTGAGCGCACCTGAAGTTCGGCAACCCGGACGCTGTTGGCGGTCTTGAATCCGTTAAATAGATTCTGCGTAACGGTGAGGCCGATCGTCCATGGCTTGAGGGACGCGGTCTGGATCGTGTTGTCCACAAGGAGATTGCGCACCGGTTGTAATCCGGCGCTGAGACTTGCAACGATTTGCGGCCGATATCCCGAAAGCGCCTGCGGGACATTTTCATCCGTTGCTCGCTGCTGAGCCCTGGCGGCATTAAGCTGAGGATTGGATTGGTAGGCCTTGACGAGAGCTTCATTGAGCGTTTCGGCCCCGGCGGAACCGGTAAAGCCGACGCCGAAGGCGACGCTGGACCACAGCACACGCCACCCCCTGCGACCGACTACTGAACCACGCCGAACCATCGTTTCCCACAACAAATCCTGCGCGTCACCATTCAAGTGATGCGCTCATCCCTACGCTGTTTAGAGGGGGGCGGTGCCCCGGGCAAACCGTCCGGCGAAGAATTTCCCAAGCTGTGACAATGTGATCGCCTTTATCCCCTGCAAAGGTACATTTGCCTCGTGTGGTGGTTCAGAAGTCCGCATCATTCGTGCGAGTCTGGAATGCGGACTTCTGAACCAAAGCCACACTAGCGGAGTGGATTGGACATTCGCTACCCACGCGGCTGCGAATTCGTCAAGCGAATGTCAAATCCAAAACTCCACTAGCAACTTATATTTGCTAGTGGTCCTTTGATTCTAACATTCGCAGGAGAGGCGCCTGCTGAAATGGGATGCGAATGTTAGAATCGGACCACTAGATCAATAACTTGCTAGTGTCCTTCGATTCCGAAGTTCGCAGACGAAGGTGCAGCGGAATGATGCGAACTTCGGAATCGAAGGACACTAGCCGATCAAGGCTCTGTGATGGGATTGCAAGGCAAGTTGCCGCTATGTCAGGGATGAACGCTTTCCTCGGCTACCGCGGGTGCCGATAACTCAGCAGAAACTGAATGCCGAGAGTTTTTTCCGATCCAGAAGCGATCGCGGATGACATTATTCGCGAAGTTGGGACGAGATTGGTGGTCGGGTTGCCACTTGGGCTGGGCAAGGCGAACCATATCATCAATGCGTTGTTCAGACGCGCCGTCGCCGATCCGTCGATCCACCTCACGATCTTCACGGCACTGACGCTGGAAAAGCCGACGCCGTCGAGCGACCTTGAACGGCGATTTATCGGGCCTGTGATCGAGCGCCTGTTCGGCGGCTATCCTGATCTGGACTATGCCAAGGCGCTACACGCCAAGGCTTTGCCTTCCAATATCGAGGTCACCGAATTTTTCTTCCTTGCCGGAAAATGGCTCGGCAACTCGTATGCGCAGGAACAATACATCGCAGCAAATTACACCCATGCGGCGTCCTATCTGCTGACACGTGGTGTCAACGTGATTGCCCAACTCGTCGCCAAACGCATCGTCAATGGCCAGACCCGTTACAGCTTGAGCGGAAATACCGACACCACGCTCGACTTTATGCGGGCGCGCCGCGAGGGCCGCACCACTTTCAGGATTGTGGCGCAGGTGAATTCCGAACTGCCTTTCATGTCTGGTGAGGGCGATCTGCCCGCCGATGAATTCCACGCGGTTCTCGATAGTCCCGAGACTGATTTTCCGTTGTTCGCACCACCGTCCGAGCCGATCACCGATGCAAAATATGCGATCGGTCTTCATGCCGCCGGTCTCATACGCGACGGCGGCACGCTACAGATTGGCATTGGCCAGGTGGGTGATGCGTTGGCGCAGGGGTTGATCGTTCGTCACCGCGACAACGCAGCGTTTCGAGATATCATGTCACGACTCGCACCGGATCGTCCTTTGCTGGAGAGCGGCACATTCGTGTCCGGTCTCTACGGTGTCAGCGAAATGTTCTTCGAGGCGTTTCTCGCCTTGATCGACGCAGACATTATCAAGCGCGATGTCGACGGCGTCCTGCTGCATGCCGCGTTCTTTCTCGGCCCTAAATCCTTTTATCGTGCATTGCGCGAGATGGCTCCCGAACGGCTCGCGCGCATTCAGATGATGCCGGTGTCATTCACGAATGAGATCTACGGCAATGAAGATGCGAAGCGGCGAGCGCGTGTCGATGCACGGTTTGTGAACAACGCGATGATGGTGACGTTGTTGGGGGCCGCGATCTCGGACGGTCTCGACAATGGTCAGGTCGTCAGCGGCGTCGGCGGACAATATAATTTCGTGGCGCAAGCCTTTGCGCTGGAAGGTGCGCGATCGATATTGACGCTCGAGGCCGCACGCGGGTCAGGCAAAAAGCTTACATCGAACATTCGCTGGTCGTACGGCCACACGACGATCCCGCGCCATCTCCGCGATGTTGTGATTACGGAGTACGGCGTAGCCGATCTTCGAGGCCGTTCTGATGCGGACGTGATCGCTGCAATGCTGTCGATCGCAGACTCTCGTTTTCAGGACGAGTTGATGAGGCAGGCGAAAGACGCCGGGAAGCTGCCAAAAGACTATCAAATTCCGTCTGCCTACCGCAAAAATGATCCCGACCGGATTGCAAAGACATTGAGGCCTGCGCGGGATGCGGGGTTGTTGCCGGCATTTCCGTTCGGAAGCGACTTTACCGACATCGAACAGCGTCTGATCCCGGCGCTGCAGATACTTGCGGCAGCTTCGGCCAATCCACTGGATGTGATCCGGCTGGCTGCAAAAGGCTTCTTTTCGGGTCAGCCGAATTCGAAAGCGATAGAGTGCCTGTCGCGTCTGCAACTCGACCAGCCAAAGTCGCTGCCCGATCGGCTCTACCGCGCGCTCGTGATTGCTGCGCTTAAGCGAAGCAACAAATTTAGCGGTGCTTGAAGTTCGGCTTTCGCTTCTCGATGAAGGCGGCCATGCCTTCCGAACGATCTTCGAGGGCAAAGGTTGCGTGGAAGAGGTCGCCTTCGAGGTTCATACCTTCGGCCAGCGACGTTTCCAGTGCGCGGTTGACGGCATTCTTGGCCATTGCAGCGACTGGCCGCGACATTGCAGCGATCTTCTCGGCAATCGCCAGTGCTTCTTCCATCAGCTTATCGGCTGGAAAAATTCGGCTTACCAAGCCGGAGCGCTCGGCTTCGGCGGCATCCATCATACGTCCGGTCAAACACAGGTCCATGGCCTTGGATTTTCCAACCGCGCGGGTCAGGCGTTGGGTGCCTCCCAAACCCGGAATGGTGCCCAGGGTGATTTCCGGCTGGCCGAACTTGGCGGTGTCGGATGCAATGATGATGTCGCACATCATTGCAAGCTCGCAACCGCCGCCCAGCGCGTAGCCGCTGACGGCCGCGATAGTCGGCTTCTTGCAAGTGGCGACGCGATCGCCGCCGATGTCCATGAAATCCTGACTGAACATGTCGATGAACTTCTTGGGCTGCATTTCTTTGATGTCGGCGCCTGCAGCAAACGCTTTTTCATTGCCAGTGATGATGATGCAGCCGATGGCGTCATCGGCCTCTAAGTCGTCAATCGCAGCCGCGATCTCGCCAAAGACACCAAAAGACAGAGCATTGAGCATTTTCGGACGATTGATCTGGATGATTCCGACCGCGCCTTTGTTCTCTACGATGATGTGCTCGAATGCAGCCATGGTTCGCCCTGTCTCTCCTGGAGGGCAGCGTTCGGCTGCCCGTAGCATTCACTGTGCCTGCTCAGGCAGGTCTCTGCAAGACTGGTTTGTAACCGGTCAGAATATCAGCAATGTCAGGCAAAAGAAAACGCCGGTCTGAAACAGACCGGCGTCAGTCAAGCAGGGAGAGTTTGAGGTCTCAGGCGATGAATATTCGTGCGGCCGAGGCCAGCGTAAGGAGGCCGCCGAAGGTAATGAAAAACTTGCCGAGAAGGGATGACTTGCTCCAAGGATCACTGTCATCGGCTTTTTTAACCGTTGGGTTTTCTCCGGATGGTACTGCCTTAATGATCTTGTTCACAGGGACCGGTTCAGCCGCAACTGATTTGGCTGCCGTCGAGACGAGGGCAGGTGCGCTCTCTTCTGTCAGCGCACGATCGACGTCGTTCAACTGATCCGAGGCCGCAATCGGCACGCCATCAACGTTTGAGACTACGTCAGTGCTATCGAGCGCCGCGAGGTTTCGCGCTTCGTCTTCCGCCAACGTTCGGGGCTTTGGCGCTTCCGCGTGAGCGTTCGCCACAACAGCCGGCAATTCCGGCTTAGACGCTGCCGTTGTCTTTTGGGTAACTTTGCTCTCGTCGGATTTTTTCGCCGATGACTTCGAGGAGGACTTTCGAGCGTATCGGGCCGAACGCGATTTCTTCGCAGTGTGCGCTCGGCGCTTGTTGAATTTCGACAAGACGATAGGCTTTTCCGCGCTTACCGTTGATTTGGCGGGCGCCGCGGCTGTTTGTTCGGGCGTCGAGAAACACACCAGTATTCCGACAGCGGTGGTCGCTGCTACCAGCCGGACATCCTTTTTCGGCATGGCAAATCTCCTTGCCTGCCCCCATCCGGTTAACAAAGGACCGGGATCGCGTGGCCACAGAACGGCAAAAAAGGGGAATCTTTGGACCTATGCCCCGAAAATGACAGAGATTATTTTCCTATTTACTCGAACTCACGATCGCGTGATTGCAGCTTTGCGTCGTAACACTTTAGGAACAGACACGAAATGTCTGTACAGGAGACCGCGTGCGCGGACGGGAAAACGAGTGGACCGACCTGATGAAAGCGGCCAATGCGGGGGACAATGCCGCATATGGTCGTCTTCTGATGACCGTGGCGCCGGTTCTAAGAGCTGTGACACGCCGCGGATTGGGGCGGGCAGGCCAGCCGCTCGATCAAGCCGAGGACATCGTGCAAGACATTCTATTCGCGGTGCATTTGAAACGACATACGTGGGATCCGAAGGCCCCGTTTGCACCGTGGCTATTCGCCATTGCCCGCAACAAATTGATCGATGCCTTGCGCCGTCGGGGCAGGCGCATTTTTGTCAACATCGATGACTTTTCCGAAACGCTGCCCGACGAGCCAGCCGAAGAGACCGTCCCGGCAAGCACGGTTGCTGCTCAGCTCGAAACCTTGCCCAAACGACAGCGCGACGTGCTGCGGTCGATTGCAGTTGACAGTGCGTCGATCAAGGAGACGGCGACGAAGCTTTCAATGACTGAAGGAGCGGTTCGTGTGGCATTGCATCGTGGGCTGACCGGCCTGGCAAACCGATTGCGGAAAGACTGATCACCATGAAGACCGATGATCTTATTCGCACGCTGGTCGCCGACAATACGACGCAAGAAAGGCCTGTAAGCGACTTACTGCTGGTGGCGCTTTTGCTCGCTGTCCCCGTATCGGCGGCAATGCTTCTGGCGACGCTCGGCATGCGCAAGGATTTCATGGAAGCTCTGGGAAATCCATTTTTTGATTTGAAGTTCGCTGTCACGATTGCATTGGCAGGCGCGTCAATTGCCATCAGCCTGCATCTGTCGCGACCTGAGCAGACCATCGGCCGCTGGGGCTGGCTGCTGGCGATTCCCATCGGCCTGCTGGGTATCGGGGTGATGGGCGACATGATGATGCCTCAGCGCACCACATGGTCGGCACGGTTAATTGGCAACAGCTCGCGCGTATGTGTGATGGCTATTCCGCTGCTGTCATTGCCGGTGCTGGCCGCAGCATTGCTGGCGCTACGTCACGGCGCCCCCTCTCGGCCCGCGCTTGCCGGTGCCTTTGCCGGCTTGTTGTCGGCAGGATTTGCGGCGGCGATTTATGCGTCGCATTGCATGGACGATTCACCGCTGTTCGTCGCGACCTGGTATACACTCGCCACCGGAGTCGTCGTTGCGATCGGTGCGTTTGCCGGCTCGAAGATGTTCAAATACTAGCTGCTGATGCAAATTTAGATCGGCTCAGCCTGCATCGTACTCTGCCGCATCCGATGGAAGCGCAAGACCTGTTGGGCGGTTGATGCACGCAACGTCTCATAGCTGCGTTTGAATTCATCGATATCGTCGATAGTGGCTCCGGACAAAGCGCCACGCATGTCCATGACCGCTTTCAACGTCGGCCAGGACAACCCCGTTACCTTGGCTAGAATCATCAAGCCTTCGGAGCGGGACTCGATCATCATGTTTTCGACGGTCGATACCGGCACATTCGCCATCGCCGCGAGTGCCGCGCTGGTCTCGTCGAATTGGCCGGCTTTTGCGAATGTTGCAACCTGGTGTTCGTCGAGACGCCCGTCATCAAAAAGCGATTTGACGAGTTCATGCGCGATGACGGTTTGTTCCGTGATTGCTGATGTATTCGTGCTGGCGCGGCGCGCAACTTCCCTGATCGCCGATGAAATCTCACCTGATGCTTGCGGGTTGGTTGCCTCCAGGCGCGCGCGTACGGAGTCAGAGGCTTTTGCAACCAGTTTAAGATAGTGGTGCCTCGGGATCGCCGGCCTCAGCGCAATGCAGGTCGTCAGATTGTCGTCGCCCTCGGCACGCGAAACCAGCAGGCTAAAGCCGTCCTCGGAGAATTCGGCTCCGGGATTCCTGACGGTGCTCTCGACGACCTCGTTGTTGCCGCGCTCGACCAGCACGTCCGTCACCGCGCCGCTCAGGGCCTTTCGCTTCGAGATCGCGAGAAGATGTCCCTGGCTCTTGCTTCGTGCATTCTCAATGAGCATGTCGTCGTCAAGCCGGTCTGATTGTGCCAGCACAGGCGCGGCGACCTCGATCAAATCGTCGAAGGCGAGCGTTTGCATGAGTTGGGGAGGCGCTTTTGGAATGGGAGCCAGGCGGCTCGCAAGCAGAGCCTTCGCGGACGTTTCGATTTTCTCGATCAAACAGTGGAAGACATCGTCGAATAAGCTGATCTGCTCGTCGGAGTAATTCACCTCGCCCTGAATAAAGAGGTCGGTAATCCGGTGGAGTGTTTCCACGCGACGGGCCACTGACCCGTGCGAGAGTGCGTTCTGCAGTTCCTCGAGAAGATTTGGTGGAGCAACTGCCGATTTCGATGGCATGACTTCTGTCCTGGAAACAAAACTAAAAGCCAGTCACGGTTCTCGGCTGGCTCAATCAACTGTCAGACGATGACTCTGTTACGTCCGAGATCCTTGGCTTTGTAGAGTGCGGAATCCGCACGCGCGAGCAGGCTGTCCGGTGCATCCTCGGGACGCAGCGTTGCGATGCCTGCGGAAATGGTGACCATCATGCCAGGGGAGATCGCGCTCCAATCGAGGTCCGCGATAATAGCCCGCAGTCTGTCGAGGGTGCGCTTTGCTGTATCGTTACTCGTCTCTGGAAGGACGAGCAGGAATTCTTCCCCGCCATAGCGGCCGAACCTGTCGATGCTGCGGATATTGGCGAACATCGTAATCGCAAAAGTGCGCAGCACTTCGTCACCGGTCGGGTGGCCATACTCGTCGTTGATCCGCTTGAACCAGTCGAGGTCGATCAATGCAACCGTGAGGGGAGCGTTGCTGCGCCTGGCGCGAACCATTTCGTCGTCCAGCGCCTGCATGATGCTGCGACGGTTGAGCAAGCCGGTGAGTTCATCGAGTTCGGCGAGCTCTTCGATCCGTTTGTAGGCTTCTTTGAGCTCCAGGCCACGCTTGTAGAGCGAGTCATGAAGAGAGCTGCTGTACAGCCCGACAATCATTCCGCGCCCGAGAACTAGCACGAAAACCAGCATGGTTGCGAAACGCTCGAGCGGCGTTTCGGTTGGCATTGCGATGGGCTTGTCAGTCAATAGAAATAGTGCGGCAAGTCCCACTGTGGCTGCAGTCCATCCAATCATCGTTTGATGGGTGGTGGCCCTCAATGCGGCGAAAGTGAAGACGAGAAAGATCGAGCACAGGAACACGCAGCCGACTTCGGGCGCGATGTACAGGAAGAGCAGCATGATGCCGAGGCCGACGCTCGACTGCTGCATGACGAGGTGATGTTCCTTGAAGCGGTCACTGATCTTCGCTTCGGACAACGTCAGAAAAAAAGCCACTGACAGCAGGCCGCATGTCAGATAGGCCAGCGCTGTCCCGTATGCTGTCACTCCGGCGTAGGCGTAGACGAGCAGGACCACGGCATCGACGACATAGCTGGTGCCAACCATGCCCAGCATTTTTCGCCGCTGTTTGCCGCGCCGGGCGAGAGAGTCTGTTGCGAGTTCGGTAGCGGCAGGCGCCGGCTTACCGCCAACAGCACCAAGCAGTGATTCAGGAACTGGGGACGCCGCGCTACGCATGAACTCGCCATTGGGATGCAATGCGAGAACTCTAGGTCGAAAAGCCTTTAGGTTTGGTATCTTTCGAGAGCCGACTTTAACTCGTCGGGGCTCCTAACCGTTGATCAGATAAAGAGATTTTGGAGTGTCGAGCAGCCCGTCTCCCGTTCGCGTGGGGACCGGAGGCGTCGCATACCCCGTCGCTAAGTCAGCGGACGATGGTATCATAATACTCTTTTACGATGTCTGGAACCGTGACTTGCTCTTGTCGCTGATTCAAGGGCATTTTGCGGCCCGTTCGGATTAGGACATCTAGCGTCCCGAATATACAAAGTTCGCCTCATCGTGCCGCGCGCTCCGTAGCGAAGTTTGGATTCGAGAGGACGCTAGTAAGTTTATGATTCTGGTGTGGTTTAGGTTCAGAGGTCCGCTGGAGGGACTCGCGGGAAAAATTAAGCGAACTTCTGAACCACCACACTAGAGTCTTCCAGAGATTCGCGAAGATTTTCACGGATTTGATTGAACCCTTTCCCAGTCCTCAGCGACCAACCTTGCGAGACGGCCATTGAGTGCAACACAGGCGGCCACGGACGAAGTTCTGATCGGTCGCATAGCCAACGGTGACCGTCTCGCCATGCAGGTGCTTTACGGAAGGCACCATGTACGGGTGTTCCGCTTCGCGCTGCGGCTCGTTCGTAACGAGTCTGTCGCGGAAGACCTCATTAGTGAGGTTTTTCTCGACGTGTGGCGTCAGGCCGGCAAATTTGAAGGCCGGTCTGCCGTCTCTACGTGGCTCCTGGCGATCACCCGATTCAAGGCCCTGTCTGCCCTCCGCAAGAGGAAGGACGCGGAATTGGATGAGGAGGCGGCTGCCGCGATCGAGGATACGTCCGACAATCCGGAAACCGTTATTGCGAAGAAAGATACTGGTAACGCGTTGCGGAATTGCTTGACCGCACTTTCGCCAGAGCATCGGGAGATCGTCGATCTCGTCTACTACCACGAGAAGTCCGTGGAAGAGGTGGCCGAGATCGTGGGTATCCCGGAAAACACGGTGAAGACGCGTTTGTTTTATGCGCGAAAGAAATTGGCCGAGCTGCTGAAAGCAGCCGGTGTCGAGCGAGGTTGGCCATGACTGCGGCAAGCAAACAGACCGAGGATCGTGAACCGACGGAGATCGAGGCTCTGCTGCCATTCCATGCTGCTGGAACGCTCAATTTGCGTGATGCGCGCCGCGTTGAAGAAGCATTGGCCAATGATCCCGATCTTGCCCGCCAGTATGCCGCGATCCAGGATGAATACGCAGAGACAATATTGTTGAACGAGAGCCTGGGAGCGCCATCGACACGCGCGATGCAAAAGCTGTTCGATGCGATCGACGCGGAACCTGCGCGCAAGCCGTCGTCTTCATTCAGTCCGTTGCAGCGGATCTCAGAATTCTTTTCGAGTCTCGCCCCCCGGACATTGGCTTATTCGGCTATTGCCGGTGCTGCCGTGCTCCTGTTGCAAGCAGGGGTGATCGGCACAGTGCTGGTCAAGGATCGCTCCGGCGGCAATTTTGAAACCGCATCTTTCCAGGCGCAGCAAGCCACTGGGACTTATGCTCTAATCCGCTTCGCGCCGGATGCCAGTGCGTCCGACATCACCAAGCTGCTCGATACCTATAAGGCGTCGATCGTTTCGGGACCTCAGGCCGGAATGTTCCGTGTCCGGTTCGGTGACACAGCATTGTCGAAGCAGGAGGCTGCGCAATTGCTCGCAAAGGTGCAGGGCGAAAAGATCATTAGCCTGGCTGTGGCGGCAGAATAACTGCCTGTCCAGAAGCGGTAGAACTTTGCGAATCGTGCGCGCGCAGGAAGTGGGCGAGGACGCGAGATGATCAGAGCGAGAAACGCCAAACGAAATGCCGAGCGCGTTCGTGCGATCTTTCGCTACGCGTGTGTGGCTGTCACGACATCCGTTGTTGCCAGTTTCGTCGTCCCTATTGCGCATGCGCAGAGCTACACTAATTTCAGCGTGCGGAGCCCCAGCGTCATGCGGACTCCTAGCATCAACGTCGGGCCGCGGATCTCCGTCAATCCAAATGTACGGTACTCGCCCAACGTTCAATACGACGGAATCGATCAGCCGAGACCGCAGGCGCGTCCGCGTGCCGCAAGGAACGTTGAGCAGGGGCAAGCGAAGAGCGCGCGTGACGCCGCGCCACCGCGTCGGACGAAAAAGAGTCCGGCGACCGTGGCTGACAATTCATACGTCGCCAAGGAAGTGCTGATCGAAATCGATGGGACGCCGTCCGATGAACAGGTTGATGGGATTACACGCCGCCATCGCCTGACGCGTGTGCAATCGCAGAACTTCGCATTGACCAACAGCACCTTCTTCCGCTGGCGGATCACGGATGGCCGTTCGGTTGATACCGTCGTTCGAGAGCTGATGGCGAGCGGAGATGTTCGATCGGCGCAGCGAAACAATATCTTCAAGCTCCAGCAACAGTCGACGTCCAGCGAAGGCGACCCGGCCCAGTATGCGCTTGCGAAGATGCGACTACCAGAGGCGCACGCCCTGTCGGTCGGTGCGGATGTGACGGTTGCCGTCATCGACTCCGGCGTTGACGTCACGCATCCAGAGTTGGCGGGGGTCATCGCGGGCACGTTCGATGCTTTGAACAGCGAGGAAGGGCCACACCCCCACGGCACTGGAATCGCAGGTGTCATCGCCGCCCATGGCCGTTTGATGGGAACGGCACCTTCAGCACATCTTCTCGCCATTCGCGCCTTTGGCGCAAAGAAGAGCGGCCCGGAAAGCACGTCGTTCATTCTTCTCAAAAGCCTGAACTACGCGGTGGCTAACGGCGCACAGGTCGTCAATATGAGCTTCGCGGGCCCCCATGATCCCGTCATGCAACGCGCGCTTGCGGCGGCGGCAGCCAAAGGCGTCGTTCTCGTTGCAGCCGCCGGAAACGCTGGGCCGAAATCTCCGCCGCTTTATCCCGCCGCGGATCCGAACGTGATCGCGGTTTCGGCGACCGATCAGTCCGATCGGCTGTTCGTACAATCCAATCGCGGCAGCTATGTCGCTATCGCGGCTCCGGGTGTGGATATTTTGTCTCCAGCGCCTGACGGAAAATATCAGATGGCTTCCGGCACGTCGTTATCGTCGGCCTTCATCAGTGGACTGGTCGCGCTGTTGATCGCACGCAATCCGGACTTATCCGCTACCGACATCCGCGCAACCTTGGCCTCGACTGCACGTGACCTCGGACCGAAGGGGCGTGACGATCAGTTCGGGGCCGGGCAGGCGGATGCTTTCGGTGCGGTCTCTGCGGTGGCGCCGGCGCCTTTGGCGGCCGCATCAGACAAAGGCACGACGCGCTAAATCGTTCGCGCGGGCTCTTACCGTCCATATCAACGCAGCCGGCTGGTGGATTTTTGCAAATTCTGTCGCCGTTCTTGTGTGAACCTTGTTCCGCTGTCGGCCGACGAATTCACGCGAAGGCGAATTTCCCGCCCTCGTAGCTTGCCGGCGCGTGTGCCCATCCACCCTCGCGCCGTCACGGCTTGACCCGTCCGGTTGTCCCCCGGACGGGTCTTCGCCAGCCGTGCTGTCATCCGGCGTTGCCGATGAACTTGTAGTTTGCCCAAGACTTGACCGTTTTGATCCAACCAGACGAGGATGCACAAGCGGCGGGCTGACTGCCGCAAATGACATTGTTGAAGACCTTCTCATGCAATTCAAATTTCCCCCTTTTTTGACAATCATTGGATCTGCGCCGGTCCTGGCGGTGTTTGCGATGGCGGCGCTGGTCGATCCCGCGTACGCGCAGTCGCTCGAAGACCAGATTGGAGCGGCATTGAAATCGAACGTGCCGCTGACGCGAAGCCTTGCGGCTGATCCGAAAACTGTTGCCGAAAGGCAGGTCATTGATCGGATTCGGACCCGTTCCATCAGCGTCGAACCGGCTGCAGTCCCAAGCGTCGATGAGCGGGCGCTGATTGCGGACATCTCGCGCGACAAGCCCGCGATCGATCTGGACATCCTGTTCGATTACGACTCCGCTGAAATCACGCCAAAAGCTGCGCCGGTGTTGATGGCGCTCGCAGCTGCATTGTCACGCCAAGGTCCGAAGGGCTCTGTCTTCCTGATCAACGGCCACACGGACGCTGCCGGTCGTGCGGACTACAATCAAACGCTTTCCCAGCGTCGCGCCAATGCCGTTCGCCGAATTCTGATTGAGCAATATAAGCTCGCGCCAGACACCCTGATTGCCACCGGTTTCGGCGCAGAACAGTTGAAGAATACGACCGACCCGCTGAGCGCGGAAAATCGCCGCGTTCAGATCGTCAACACCACAATCCAGGCGACGACTGGACGATAGTTCCTTGAACGCGCTCATGCGCTGAAACGACCAATAGCCGACGGCCTGTCGTTGAGAAGTATGTGAGGGGAAGCTTTGATGAGCGGATTGCCGGAATTTCGCCTCAGGGCGATCGGGCTTACGGTCGCCGTGGGATTGGCTTTTGGTATTTCCGGAATTGCGTTCGCTCAGGAAGGGAAACCCGGCGAGGCAGCTGTCCGTGCAAACACGTCGGAAGCCATCACTTCACCGTCTGACCCGGTTGCGAAGGCTGCGTTCAATGTTCTCGAACAGCACTGCGCGCGCTGCCACCAGCAGGGTAAGCTGGTGGAGCGCGAGCGGCCGGCGAAGAACTTCGGCAACATTCTGAAGCTCGACGAGATTGCCTCAAACCCGCACTACGTACTTCCCGGAAATCCGCTTGGTTCGAAGCTCTTTCGGCAGATTGCCGACAAGGAGATGCCATACGACATCAACTACGAAGGCGAGACCAGATATCCGCGCGTATCGGAGGCAGACATCAAGGCGCTTGAGGACTGGATTTCCGCACTCGGGACCAAAGCGACTGCGACATGCGAAGCGCACAAGTTCATAACGCCGAACGACATGATTGCGTTGATGGCGAAAGATCTCGACAAGCAGTTGCCTCAGCGGCGCCAGACCACGCGTTATCTGACGCTAACCCATCTCGCCAACATCTGCGCCGATGCGGCGGCGATGAATGTCTACCGGCAGGCTGCGGTCAAATTCCTCAATTCGCTCAGCCGTTCCTCGGATGTGATCAAGCTGGAGACGATCGATCCCGAACGCACGATCATTCGCTTCAATCTGGCCGATCTTGGCTGGAATGGAAGTGACTGGGAAAATGTTATCGCGACGTATCCCTACATGGTCGACCCGGATACCGAGACCAGCCGCGCCCTGGCCACCAGCACGCGCGCTCCGATGGCTTATGTTCGTGCGGACTGGTTTGCGTTCGTTGCCTCGCAACCGCCGCTGTACGACGTGCTGCTTCAGTTGCCCAACACGTTTCAGCAGCTCGCGCGCGAGCAGGGGATCGATATCGAAGGCAACATCCGCAATTTCGTCGCGCAACGCGCAGCGTTCCAGAAGTCCGGTGTTAGCCAGAACAATCGCTTGATCGAACGCCATCCATCGCGCAGTGGCTACTTCTGGACGTCATATGATTTCGCTGGAAACAAGGACCGTCAAAACCTGTTCGATTACCCGCTTGGTCCGTCGGGGCAGAACACTTTCCATCACGACGGCGGGGAGACGATCTTCAGCCTGCCCAATGGGTTTCAGGCCTACTACCTGAACAAGGCCACCGGTGAGCGGCTCGACAAAGGGCCGACGGCAATTGTCCGCGATCCCTCGCGTAAGGATTTCTCCGTCACCAACGGCATCTCGTGTATGGGGTGCCATGATCAGGGCATGCGCAAGGCCAAGGATGACGTCCGCGACCTGATCCTGAATGGCCGCACTTTCCCCCGTGAGGTTCGGGAGCAGGTCGAGGGTCTTTATCCGCCGCATGACAAGATGGATGCCCTGATCGAGGGCGACGGCAAGCGCTTCGCGGATGCCATGAAGCGCGCGGGGCTTGATCCCGCACTCAAGCTTAACGGCATTGAGATGATCAATGCGTTGGCGAAGCGCTATGAAGACGATCTCGATCTGACGCTAGCAGCAGCCGAACTTGGCCTCACCAAGACCGAATTCAAGGAGGGGGGCGCGGATGTCGCTAAGAAGTATCGTCCGTTGCTGCGCCGGCTCTCGCAAGGATCGGTCCCCCGCGATGCTTTCGAGCTCGCCTTTCGCGAAATTGCTCCGGACATGACTGATCTCAAGCCCGTGCAGATGAGCGGGCGTCCGGCCGTCCAGCCTGTCGCGCGGCCGGTTGGGGGCGACATAGATCTTTCGCTGACCTCGGACCAGGACAGCTACCGTGTGGGTGACAGTCCGGTGTTCACCATCGTGACCTCCCGAGATTGTTTCCTGACACTGATGGATATCGACGAGAAGGGCGAAGGCACGGTCTTAATGCCAAACCGCTTCCAGCAGGAGAACTTCATCAAGGCGGGCGTTCCGATCCAATTTCCCGGGGCGGGGGCGCCGTTTCAGTTCAGGATGAAGGACAAAGGGCGCGAAACGGTCACGGCTGTCTGTGCCACACAGGCGGGCGGCGGGGATCGGATCCAGCATGACTTCAACAAGAACCAGTTTACGCCGGTGCCGAATTACACCACCGCGGTTGCTCGCTCCATCGCTGTCGTCCCTGCCAATTCCGGTGCTCCGGCTATATCGGGGGTGACCAATACCGGGGCAGCCGCGGTATCGGGGCGCCAGCCGCCGCCCCAAGGGTCGCGCGTCTCTTTCAGGGCAGCGATTCAGCTTCAGGTCCGCTGAAATCCTGCATGAGGCCGGCTGATCGGCCGGTCTCACCTTGATCGTTAAGGAATTGCGTCACAGGACTTTCGCTTTTTATAGATATTTCTCTTTCCAGGCCGCGCTTGGGGGCGCCGCAGGTCTTGAGCCTTCATAGCGAATCTGTCGCTATACGATTCAGTGCTGGCTCAGTTTGATTACCCACAACGGAATTTCTGATGACCAAGCTCTCTGCTGCTGACTCGGGTCGAAGCGTCGTCGTACGCTGGCGAATGCTCGCCGAACGCAGGCTCAAATATCTGATTGAGCTTTATGAGAGTGGTCGGTGGAAACTCTATTACAATGAGCCGGAATTCCTGAAGATCGTCCGCGAAGCCCATGCCGCGCTGAAGGCTTGGGAAACGCTTGCACCGCCTGAGCCCGGTCGGGACAGGCCGGTTGAGGTAGAGGCCGCACTGCCAGTCGAGCGGCCACCTGTTGAGCCTCGGCCGGTCAGCGCTCCGCCCTTAACTGCCCCGCCGTTGGCTTCCCCATCCTTCACGAGGCCATCCTTGGCGATGCAGGCGCTGCGGACGTCGTCAGCGCACGGCATTGGTACCCAGTACGATCTGGGCAAATCGTGACGTGCTCTGTTTGCCAAGGTCGTCGGTTACGACTTTGGCGTGGTCGAGCCCAACGATCGATGCGCGCGCAGCCCCAGAGATAAGGTTGCCGTTGACCAAAGCCGTTCCTGCGCCGGGCACGACTGAGACGCCGATGCCGATATAGGCGTTGCGGACCACATTCCCTGTTATGGTGACGTCGCGCAGGTACTTTCCCCAACCGGCCATGATGCCGACTGCCGGGGCGTTCTCGACCACATTGCCGGTGACCGCCGCATCCGCCTCGACGACGATCCCGACGCCACCGTCATCGTCCGGCGCGGTGCCGATGGGGCGCTTGGGCAAGATGTTGCGGATGATGTTGCCGTGAACGGTCGCAATCCGGCCGCCCTCGTTGAAATTGGCGACCGAAACGCCCAGCGCGCAAATATCAACGGTGTTGTTGGCGATCACGGCGCCTTCAAAACTGAATTCCGAATAGAGCGCGACCTCGCGCACGTCGCTGATACTGTTGTCCGTGATGTGAATGTTCGAGGCTGAATTGCCGCGCACCCCGGAATAGTCGCAATTGCGGATCCGGTTGCCGCTGACGACCACATTGCCGGCGCGGAAGGCGTTAATGGCATTGCCGTGCTGGCCGGATCCGCCCGGACCTGCCTTGATGTCCTCGATACGATTGTTGATCACCAGCGTGCCGTCGTCGCCGATGGCGTAGCGCAGGATCTCGATGCCGTTGTCGGATGCATCCTGGATGGTGTTCTGTGCCACCAGAAGGCCGAGTGCATCGAAGGACGTAAAAGCCGTGTTGGCCGTCTTGCGAATGATGTTGCCGCGAACTTCACCGGCAATGTTTTCAAACCAGATGCCGTACCCGCCGCTGCCGACGATCTCGCAATCGTGGATGCGCACATTCAGGCCGTTCACGAAGTGCAGCAGTCCGCGCCGGTCGGCGAGCTTGATGCCGCCGCCATCGAGGGTGAGGTTCGACAGATAGATGCCGTTTGATCCTTCGCCGGTGACGAGGGACGCCCCGCCAGCGAATTTCAAAATTGTCGCGCCGCGCACCCCGACGAGTTGCGCCCCATTCGGCAAACGCAGTTGCCCGGTGCGATAGATTCCCGGAGGCAGCGCCAACGGCATTTGCGCGTTCGCGGCTTCGTTGATGGCGCGCTGAAGTGCTTTGGTCTGATCGTCCGGACTGTTGGGGCGCACACCGAATTGCGTCGCGTCCCGCCCGAGCACAGACGTCAGCGGCGCGGCGCGCGCCGGGTCGGCAGGCATGGCAAGCGCACCCGCCGCGGCGGCGGTTGCAGATACATTGATCAGGTTACGACGGCTGATGTCCATGTGGCTCTCCTGCACAGGAGCTAATGCAGGAAACCGTCAACCGAGGCTTTCACACGCGGGAATCTACGCGTTTGTCGGGGGTAGGGTTAATGGACCGGAATGATCCATCCATCATTGCGCGTCAGATCGGCTTGTTGTGCGGGGTAAACAGGCGGCCTTTCTCGACCACAAGCACGACCGCAAGCGCCAACAGCGCAGCTAGAACAGCTCCGATCGCGAAGGGCACCAAAGTGCCGTTGTAGTGTTGCCCGATCGTGGAACCGATCAGGATGCCGAGTAGCGTCGTGATCGTCCCGAACAGCGATGATGCGGTCCCGGCGATGTGGCCCTGCGGCTCCATGGCGAGCGCTGTGAAGTTCGAGAACATCAGCCCGAACGAGAACGTGCTGATTGTCGACAGGATCATGTAGATCGACAAGGGAAGCCAGCCCGCTATGGCGGCAGCGAGCATCAGAACTGCAGTGATAAGCTGGGCTACAAGCGCGATATGCGAAATGACACGCATGCCGAAGCGGCCGACGATGCGGGAGTTGAGGAAACCAGCGATGGCGATGCCCACGGCAACGGCAGCAAACGCGATCGTGAAATAGTGACCAAGTCCGTAGATCTCGGTGAAGATCTGCTCCGATGAGAAGACGTAGCCGAACAGGATTCCCTGGATGCTGCCGGCGGCGATGGCGTAACCGATGGTCTGGCGGTTCGACACGGTCTGCCAGAAGTTACCGGCCACCACATTGAACGCGAGTGACTTGCGCTCGGATGTCGGCAATGTCTCGGGCAGTCTCAGGACGCTCCAGACCAGCGCAAACACGCCATAGATCAGCAGCACGACGAAAATGCCGCGCCACTGCGTGGCAAGCATGAGAGCCTGTCCGAAAGAGGGGGCGATCACCGGAACAGCGATGAAGATCATCATCGCGAGCGACATGACGCTCGCCATGCGGCGGCCGGTGTAGCAATCCCGCACCACCGAGGTGGCAATGACGCGGGTTGCCGATGTTCCGAGCCCCTGAAGTGCGCGCGCAAGTAGCAACGCCTCAAACGATGGTGCGACAATTGCGAGAATGCTGGCGGCGCCATAGACGAGCATTCCGAACAACAGGATCGGCCGCCGGCCGAAACGGTCGGAGAGCGGCCCCATGATGAACTGACCAGCGCCAAAGCCAGTCAGGAAGACCGACAGGATCGTCTGAAGGCTGTTTGCATTGCTGATGTGGAAGGTCGCGCCGACATCGGGCAGCGCCGGAAGCATCATGTCCATCGCCAGCGGATTCAGCGCCATGATGGCAGCGACGATGGCGACAAATTCGGGAAAACCCATCGGGCGGTGGGCGGATGACACCCATCCGCTAGCATTGGGATCGGTCATAGAGGAGGACTCGCGAAGTTGGGCCTATCTCTAGGCCGCGGATGTTGCGACGCACAACTCATCTTCGCGTATGGCTGCCAGACGATATCGGTCAGCCGGCTGTTTCAGTTGTTGTTTGCACAATGACGCGCCAACCGTGCCATTTCCATGAGCATGGCTTCGCCGGCATCGACCATTTCCTCGAACGAGACTCGCCCTCGCAGCGATGCACGCTTGGAGACAATGCCGCGCGGGATTAGCGGCACGTGGATGAATGCAGCCAGACGGGGGCCTTTCTCCACTTTTGTAGCTTCGATGGCGCGCCAGCTGAGATAGTTGCAGAGATAGTAGCCGGCGCTCAGCGAGCTTTTCACGGCGACACCGGTTTCCTCAGCGACTCGCAGAAGGCGCGCTGTATGCGGTCCGAAACGGCGGGTCGCATCATTCGCCCCCCTAACGATTGCCCAGCCCTGGACACGCGTATGGTCTGCGTCGGGCCAGATTTGAGTGACAGCGTTACGGGCACGAGTCTCGATCCGCATATGCGGTGTTCGCGACGCCAGGCCGAACATGAGCAGGGCGTGAGGGTGGTGGTTTGCGATCAGCGCGGGCAGCTCGCGGTCGACCGTGCTGTAGGTCACCGGGAAAACATGCCCGATGCGGTCGATGTCGTTGAAGGCTGGCCGGCGCAACCGCACCAGCCGTTCAACGAGTTTCTGTGTCGGATTGTAGGGGGCGCCCGGAAAGGGCTGAAAGCCGGTGATAAGGATGCGCAGTTTGTCGCCCATCACTGCTCCAGCAGCGCCACCACTGTATCTGCCCCGACGGCCGGTGTCATGCGGCCGTCGGCAACGGCGGCCTCCGCCTGCTTGACCTTGCTACGGACCGCGGGATCGGAGCGCAGACGGGCCTTCAACCGCTCTTCCAGCATCGCCCACATCCATTTGACCTGCTGGTCGCGGCGGCGTGCCTCGAAGTCGCCGGATGCCTGCATCGCGGTCCGGTGGGCGAGCACCTTGTCCCATAGTGCATCCATGCCATCGCCGGTCAGGGCGGAGTAGGTGACGACGGGGGGAAACCAGTGCTCGGATCGCGGTGCCAGAATATGGAGCGCCGCCCTGTATTCCGATGCGGCGGCTTGCGCGCGCTTGAGATTGTCACCTTCGGCCTTGTTAACCGCGATCATGTCGGCCAGTTCGACAAGACCCTTCTTGATGCCCTGCAATTCATCGCCGGCACCGGGCAGCATCAAGGCCAGAAAAAAATCCGTCATGTCACAGACGGCGGTTTCCGATTGTCCGATGCCGACCGTTTCCACCAACACCACATCGAAGCCGGCGGCCTCGCACAACAACATCGCCTCGCGCGTTTTGGCCGCTACGCCGCCCAGCGTGCCCGATGAAGGCGATGGCCTGATGAAGGCGTTATCTTCGGCGGCGAGCCGGGCCATGCGGGTCTTGTCGCCGAGGATTGAGCCTCCGGTGCGCGCCGACGAGGGGTCTACAGCCAACACCGCGACCTTATTGCCCTTCGCGATCAACGCCATTCCTAGCGCATCGATGGTCGTGGACTTTCCAACCCCAGGGGAGCCGGTGATGCCGACCCGCACCGCTTTGCCGGTTTGCGGCAGAAGCGCCTGCACGAGGTCGCGCGCCTGCGCCTGATGATCGGCGCGGCGGCTTTCCACCAAAGTGATCGCGCGGGCGAGGGCTGCGCGGTCACCACGCCGGATATCGTCAGCAAGCTGGGAGGCCGACGCGGCTTTCATCATTTTTCGGATTTGCTGGTGTCCACCGGGCGACTGCCGCCGAACACTGCAATCCCTTCGGCTGAAAGATACGGCTTGAGCACATCCCACGGCACAAATGCATCATACGCGCCTTCCGCATAGGCGCCGACTGCGTAGGGCGGATAGTCGAAAATCAATCCCGAGCTTTTTCCTGCCTCCGTTGATGGCGCGAACGTAACTGCGCCAATCTTGAGAAGCTTGGGTTCAATGTAGTTTTTGATGTCCGCATCCGTGGTGTAGGTGTCGCGTTTTTTCTTCTCGGCACGAAGCGAGACAACGATGGCCTCGAGCATCGCTTTCATCGTCGGGCCGTTGTCGGCGGTTTCCTTGAAGAATGGGCGGATGCTGATGCGTTTCTTGGCCGTGTTATCCCAGATGATCGTATTGATGTCCGTGTTGGGATGCGCGCCGCCCGTGTTCATGTAATCGGTTCGCGCGATGCTCACGTAGTGACCTGCAACGACCGATCTGGTTTCGTAGTTCCGCTCAACGCTCCAGGTTCGCCCTTCGCGGAAAAGCTCGGGCGATTGCTTGAATTCCTTGTTGGCGTCGGCGAGATATTTCTGTGCCCACCGTTTGCCCTCAGCGAGCAGGTTCTCGGCGAGCGGCTGATTGGCTTTAAGATCGGCATCGAGCGAGACCGTGATCTCGGCAGCTTTGCTTTTGAGTGTCAAATCAGGTTTTGGATTGTCGGCACGCGCGGTGTGGAGCGATGCCGACGCCGCAAACATAAACAGTATTGCTCCCGCAGCGATCCGACCGATACGCGCGGACTTTTCAAAGAATGTTTGCGGCAAGACAGTCCTCATCGACTGTTGAAGGAAAATTGGCGCCCGTCGTCACTCGGCCGCCGCGCTTGAATGTCCAAGGCGTACGTTGAGTTTGTTGATCAGTTCCTCGGCGGCGTCCGCAATGACAGTGCCCGGCGGAAAAATCGCTTCGGCACCGGCCTTGTAAAGAGCATCATAATCTTGCGGAGGGATGACACCGCCGATCACGATCATGATGTCGTCACGGCCACGTTTGGCGAGCGCGGCTTTGACTTCCGGGACTGCGGTGAGGTGCGCGGCTGCGAGTGACGAAAGTCCCAGCATGTGCACGTCGTTTTCCACGGCTTGCCGGGCCGCTTCGTCCGCTGTGGCAAACAGCGGTCCGATATCGACGTCAAAGCCGACGTCGGCGAAGGCGGACGCGATCACTTTCTGGCCGCGGTCATGGCCGTCCTGGCCGATCTTGGCGACGAGGATGCGCGGCCTGCGGCCTTCGGCTTCCTCGAAGGCATCGATCAGTTCCTGGACCTTGTAAACCCGGTTGGACATGGTGGCAGCCTCGCGTTTGTAGACGCCGGTAATCGACTTGATCTCGGCGCGATGACGGCCAAACACCTTCTCCATCGCATCGGAAATTTCACCCACGGTTGCCTTGGCGCGTGCGGCATCGATGGCAAGCGCCAGCAGGTTGCCGTTGTCCTCGGACGCCGCCCGGGTGAGGGCGGCAAGTGCAGCATCAACGTCCGACTGATTGCGCTCTTTCCTGAGCCGAGACAGCTTGTCAATTTGCAGACGGCGCACGGTGGAGTTCTCGACCTTCAGCACATCGATTGGCGCTTCGTTCTCGGGCTTATATTTGTTGACGCCGATCACGGACTGCTTCCCGGCATCGATCCGGGCCTGGGTCTTGGCAGAGGCCTCCTCAATCCGCAGCTTCGGAACGCCGGCTTCGATGGCCTTGGCCATGCCGCCCAACGCTTCGACTTCCTGGATATGACCCCACGCCTTCGTCGCTAGATCATGGGTGAGCCGCTCTACGTAGAACGAGCCGCCCCAGGGGTCGACGATGCGCGTGGTGCCGCTTTCCTGCTGGAGGAAAAGCTGCGTGTTACGCGCAACGCGGGCCGAGAAGTCCGTCGGCAGTGCGAGGGCTTCGTCGAGCGCGTTGGTGTGCAATGATTGAGTGTGGCCCTGGGTGGCGGCCATCGCCTCAATGTTGGTGCGGACAACGTTGTTGAAGACGTCCTGTGCGGTCAGCGACCAGCCCGAAGTCTGGCAATGGGTCCGCAGCGACAACGAGCGCGCATCCTTCGGGTTGAATTCCTTCATTAGCTTGGCCCACAGCAGGCGGGCCGCGCGCATCTTGGCCACTTCCATGAAGAAGTTCATGCCGATCGCCCAGAAGAACGACAGCCGCGGCGCGAAGCGATCAATGTCGAGGCCCGCAGCCATGCCGGCGCGGACATATTCCACGCCATCGGCCAATGTGTAGGCGAGTTCAAGATCCTGCGTCGCGCCGGCTTCCTGCATGTGGTAGCCGGAAATGGAGATCGAATTGAACTTCGGCATCTTCTGCGATGTGAAGGCAAAGATATCCGAGATGATCCGCATCGAGGGCAGGGGCGGGTAGATGTAGGTGTTGCGCACCATAAACTCTTTCAGAATATCGTTCTGAATGGTGCCCGACAGTTTTTCCGGTGGCACACCCTGTTCTTCGGCGGCGACAACGAACAGCGCCAGGATCGGCAGCACCGCTCCGTTCATGGTCATCGACACGCTCATCTGGTCGAGCGGAATGCCAGCGAACAGCGTGCGCATGTCGTAGATCGAGTCGATCGCAACACCAGCCATACCGACGTCGCCGGAGACGCGCGGGTGGTCGGAGTCGTAGCCGCGATGGGTGGCGAGATCGAAGGCGACCGAAAGACCCTTCTGGCCGGCGGCAAGGTTGCGACGATAGAAGGCGTTGGAGTCCTCAGCCGTCGAGAAGCCGGCGTACTGGCGCACGGTCCAGGGCTGATTGACATACATGGTGGGATACGGTCCGCGCAGATACGGCGCGATACCGGGCCATGTCTCGAGGAAGTCGATGCCCTTGAGGTCCGCTTCGCTATAGCTCGACTTGACCGGAATGCCTTCGGGCGTGAGCCAGGGAGACGCGCTGTTCGAGGCAGTCGCTAACGGAGCGGCCTGGAACGCGATGTCTGCGAAGTTTGGAATCTGGCTCATTCGTCCGCCTCGAATTCAGGTGTCGTGATCTTTCAACGCGCAGTTACGTATTATGGTCCGGATGCTGATAGCTGACAATGCGGGCAGCTTCGTCAAAACCGTCGTTCTGCTCGGTAGTTCTGCCCGGAAGCTCACTCAACGTCGCAAGCCATGGCAGCTTGGACTCGATGCCCGTTTCATATGCCGGAACCACGAGTTCCGGCCGGTCCAGAGCACCGGTAAGGATCTCAATAATGGGGCCGTTAATTTTACGGTAACTCAACGGTGTTCCGCACGCCGCACAGAAGTCGCGTTCTGCGATGGAGGATGAGCGGAACGTCGCGGGCGCACCACGGGTCCATGCAAAGTCGGCATAATTGATTTCAACAAACGCAGCGAACGGTCCGGCCACGGCCTTTTGACACATGCGGCAATGACAAATGCTGATCCGTCCTGGGTCGCTGTAGGACGCAAAACGGATTGCGCCGCATTGGCAACCACCAGTCAGAACAGCGGTCCTGTCTGTCATACTGCTCATCTGATGTGTTCGTAAGCCGCCTTCAAAATAGCCAGCGCATTCGCGCCCGCAAAAATGAACTCGTTCACTCCGGCTTTTCGCAACTCAGCTTCGAGATCGCCTGGGCGTCCTGCTAGATAAATATGCTTTGTGCCCGCTGAATGAAGAGCCTGTGCTGCGGCTATCGCGCTCGTCGCATAGACCTTGTCCGAGGAACACAGGCAGACGAGGGAAACTTCGGCGTCCTTAAAAGCGGCCGCAAGTTTCTCCGGTTCAGAAAAACCGTTGCTGTCGACAGCTTCAATCCCGCCGGCCTCGAAGAAGCTTTTGGCGAAGGTCGCGCGCGCAGTGAAATCCGCTGGCGTGCCGAGATTGGCGAGAAACACTTTCGGGCGTGATCCCGCTGTCTCCAGGATCACGTCGGACGCGTCGCGCAAGACCTCAAATGGTGCTGCGAGGCGGATAGGGGGTAGTGCATCGAACGTGATCTTGGCCTCGCCATAGGACGGCAGGTCGACCGGCTTGGCATCCAGTACTGTTGGTGTTCTCTCGTCGAGGTTTGGAAATTCGCTGGCGCCGGTCAGGATGTCACGGCGCTTTGCAATGTTTGCATCTCGCGCGGCACGTGCGGCGGCGACTTTCTTCTGAATGATGTTCTGTTCAAGAGCCGCGAACGCGCCGCCGGCCTTTTCAGTCTCCTGGAATAGCGTCCACGCCGCTTCGCAAAGCTGGCTCGTTAGCGCTTCGATGCCGCCTGCGCCCGCAGCAGGATCAGCAACTTTCTCTAGATTGGATTCTTCCAGCAGGACGAGCTGCGTATTGCGTGCAATGCGCCGCGCGAAGGCGTCGGGTAGTCCGAGTGCCAGAGTGTGAGGCAGCACGGTGATGCTATTCGCGCCGCCGAGCGCGGCTGAGAAGGTTGCGATGGTTGCGCGCAGCATGTTCACGTCGGAATCGCGCTGCGTCAGCATGCGCCAGGCCGTCTCGGCTGCGATGAACATCGGCTCCGGCGTCAACCCGCAGCTTTCTTCGACCCGCGCCCACAGCAATCGCAGCGCGCGGAATTTTGCCATTGTGAGGAATTGATCGGCGTCGGCGCTGAGCCGCGAATAGATCATTCGCCGGGCTGCATCCAGTGGCACGCCGGTTGCTTCAATGGCACGCAAATAGGCCACGGCCACTGCAAGTACGAAGCCGAGCTCCTGAACCTCGGTTCCGCCTGCGTCGTGGATCACGCGACCATCTGCGACCGCAAACGGTCCGCGAAATCCCTGAGCTGCAAACTGGCCAACCGCTGCACCGAAAACCTTGGCGATGTCTGACCATGGATAGGGGCTGCTACCCCACGTAGCCGCCGCGCCAATCGGATCAAGCCCGAAGCGCGCGTCCACATTGGAGGGCGAGATGCCTTTCTGCTGCAGCAGAGCGGCGAAATGGACCGGCATATCGCGGGTCTGCGGGCCGATCTGAAATTCGATACCGATACCAGCGTCAAGGTAGATGCCGTCAAGCACGCGCGCCAGGGCCGCGGCCGTCGGCTCAAGGCCGGTGCCATGAGCGCCTTTCGCGCCGGCAAAGACCAAGGTGAGTCCTCTCGCGCCGTTCTCGAGATCGTGCAGGGCCTGCGCATTTGCGGCTGCCGCGTCGGGATGATCGACGCGTTGCATGATTTGCCATGGACCTGTCGGGGCGCGGCCAGGGATGACGACTGCGTTCTTCGCGCGCTCATAGATCGGATCGATCCGCAAACCATCGTAGGTTTTGCCGACCAGCTTTTCGAAGGGGGCTCCTTTGAGCACTCCGTCGACCAGCTTCCGCCAGTCGTCGCGCGACGACGGCGCAAAGTCGGCGGCAAGCCGCAGATCGTCAGTTTCCGTGGACATTCAGCAGGTTAACTCCCGGCAGCTTCGTTATTGATTTGCCGGAAAATGCCACGTGGAGGGGCGTAAGCCAAATGATTGTTTCCGCTTTCAGGGCAGGTCTGGCAAGCGTTCGATGCCTTCCACCTCGAGCCGGGACAGCGCCTGGCGGGGTGTCCGCCCGGCAATCAGGCGATCGGGCGCGATTTCTGTCAGTGGAACCAGCACAAACGCGCGTTCGAACAGGCGCGGATGGGGCAATGTCAGCTCCGGCCTGTCGAGGCGGACATCATCATAAGCGATCATGTCGAGATCAAGCGTGCGTGGGCCCCAGTGCCGTTCATTGGCCCGGTCGCGACCGAACTTCTTTTCGATCTTGTGCATCGTAAAGAGGAGCGCGTGTGGATCGAGATCGGTCTCGATCTCGATGCAGGCATTGATGAAGCGATCCTGCTGTTCGTCACCCCACGGCGGTGTGCTGTAATCAGACGATCGTGCGATCAAAGTTGCCTGTGCCATGCCACAGATGTTGGCAATGGCCTTGCGGAATGTGCTGCGGACATCGCCGACATTGCCACCGAGTGCGATCAGGACGCTCGCCATCGAACTCTAGGACCGGCTGCGTGTGATGATCACGCCGACATCGTCGAAGATTGCGGGAATAGGGGCATGAGGCTTGTGCACGGTGACCTTGACCGCGCTGATGCGGTCGAACGTGGACAGTATGGCTTCCGCAACGGCGCCAGCCGCTCGCTCCAGCAAGTAATAGTTGTGGCCCTTGAAGGCTTCGATCGCGCTTGCCACCACATCTGAATAGGAAACTGTGTCTGCGAGTTTGTCAGTCAGCGAAGATTCCGCGAGATCTATGGAGAGTTCGAGGTCGATGACGAAGCGCTGACCGACCTCCGCTTCATGCTCCAGCAAACCGTGGCGGGCATGGATCAGAAGCCCTTTAATGAAGATCGTGTCACTCATCGTTTGTCCTCGATTGCCGCCGCCACCCGCAGCGCCTGAACGGTTTCCGCCACGTCGTGAGCGCGAATGATCTGGGCGCCCCGCTGAACGGCGATCAGATGTGCCGCGATGGAGCCACCTAGCCGCTGATGCGGCTCTGACGGTGTGACGCTGGCAATAAATCGTTTGCGCGAAGCGCCGGCAAGCAATGGAAGCCCGAACTGTTTCAGTTCATCGAGCCGGGCTAACGCTGTCATGCTTTGTTCGGGCGTCTTGCCAAAGCCGATGCCCGGGTCGAGCACGATATTTTTCTGCGGTATGCCGGCTTTGGCCGCAATATCGAGTGAGCGGCGGAAGAAGGTGGTCAAATCCTGCATGATGTCGATGTTGGCATCGACGGTATCGCGATTGTGCATCACGATGATCGGCGCGTCATGGTCTGAGACGACACGGGCCATGTCTGAATCGCGCTGGAGACCCCATACGTCGTTGGCAATTTGCGCTCCCTGGCCGAGCGCCCACGCCGCGACTGATGCTTTCATGGTGTCGATGGAAACGGGGAGCCCCAGGGCGACAACCTGCGGCAGGATAGCCTGTAATCTCTGCAATTCTTCTTCTGCAGAGACCGGCGCCGAGCCGTAGGGGCGGGTGGATTCCGCTCCGACATCGATAATATCCGCGCCCTCGGCGATCATGCGTTTTGCCTGAGCCAAAGCTTGATCGGAGGTCGTAAACTGTCCGCCATCGGAAAATGAATCGGGCGTGACATTGAGCACCCCCATGACGGCAGGATAGGCGCGCACAAATAGGGGCTGCAGCAGCGTGTGCTGTTGCGATACAGGCGTCTCGGGCGATCTGGACGGTGCTGCCATCATGGCGTGGCTTTGCGCGGTCCGTCACACGGAGTCAAGCCGTCGAGTTAGGCTTGGGCGCGGGTCTTATAATCCCGCGGCCTCAGTAGCTGATTTTCAGCGGGAGCTTGCGCGCATTCTGGATCAGTTGTGCGACCGATTTCTCGGAGGGCAGCACCCGAACAAGTTTACGCTTTTCATTGGCGTCTTTCATCGCTTGGGCAAGGCGCTCCGGATTGCGAAGTGCAAACTCACGGACAGTATTGACGCCGGCGGCGCGAAGTAACTCTGCCTTGGCCTTGCCCATGCCCTTGATGCGCATGCAGTCCGCAATATTCGCCCATGCCAGCAGTTGCTGTTCGCTGATCCCGGTTTTTGCAGAAAGGGCTTTGCGAGCCTTTACAGTGCTCGCCTGTTCGAGAAGGGCAGCCGTTGTGCGGATGCCTTCCGCTTTGAGTTTGGCCTGGGCCTGCAGGCCCAACCCGTCAATCTTTGAAATAGAATATGTCATGGACTCGTACTGAAAAATGATTTCAAGCGAATTGGAAAAGGTGCTGCGTTCCGGCAGCGCTTTGGCTTGCTCCAGAATTGCCTAGCCAATTGGTCGGTGGATTGAGGGATAAGTTCTGAAGATCGCCGATATCGACGTTTCGTATCGACACATAACCATGCACGCCAGCTTTTTCAGCCAGCTGATCAATCAGCCCGTCCATCAGATGCCCCGTCGGTTCCGGTTACGCGTCCGGATGTTTTGCTTATGATTTTATCTTGAGCGTGTGCGAGATGAATATCAAGCGATGCTGCGCTTGATTCGCCTATTTGAGTTCGATCGCGTGCAAAGTGTTGCCGTGATGCAAGAGTGATCGTCGATTTTGTCGCATTTTCTTTGGTTCGGCGTCCTGCATTTCCGATTTAGAGATGCATCAAGGTGTGCGAAGCGCACGTGATCTTCTAAAAAATGTTGTGTTGCAACTGAGCCGGTTTGCTTAGGAGGCAGGTATTGAAAAAGGATTATTTCTTTTGGTCGTCCGGAACTGAACAATGCGCACAGGCGATACTACTTTATATCTGATCGTTCTACCGTTGCGGGTTGACCGCTCGATTGCCGCCTGCAAGATGAGTTCCAACGCATTATAATGCGTTGCTTCGGCCGAGCTGACGACATCGATAGCCTGCAAGAGACAAGGCAATGGCAAAGAAATCCTCCAAGACCGCTTCAACATCGAAATCCGCAACGGCCACCAAGCCCCCTGCCGCTGCGGCGAGTGCGGCATCCGCCGATACCGACACGATGATGTTTGTCGGCAAAGGCGATCAGCCTGCCTTCCTGACGCTTGCGCTAGCCAATCGTCATGGCCTTGTAACCGGTGCGACGGGGACCGGAAAAAACAGTCACGCTTCAGGTTATGGCGGAAGGCTTCGCCCGTGCCGGGGTGCCGGTCTTTGCCGCGGACATCAAGGGTGACCTGTCGGGTATCTCCGAGTTGGGAGAGGCCAAGGACTTTATCTTGAGCCGTGCCAAGGAAATGGGGCTTGTTTTTCAGCCCGATCAGTTCTCGACGGTCTTCTGGGATGTTTTTGGCGAGCAGGGCCATCCCGTTCGAGCGACGGTATCAGAAATGGGGCCGCTTTTGCTCTCGCGGATGATGGACCTCAACGATGTGCAGGAGGGCGTCCTCAACATTGCGTTCCGCGTGGCGGACGAGCAGGGCTTGCTTCTGCTTGATATGAAGGATCTGCGCGCAATCCTGTCCTTCGTTGCGGAGCATGCTGACGAATTGACCACGCAATACGGCAATGTCTCGAAGCAGACGGTGGGGACCATCCAGCGCCAGTTGCTTGTGCTTGAGAACCAGGGCGCTGACAAGTTCTTCGGCGAGCCGGCGTTGCAGCTGAAGGACTTCATGCGAACCGACTCCAATCGTCGGGGGATGATGAACATCCTCGTCGCGGACAAGCTGATGCAAAATCCGAAGCTCTACGCGACGTTTCTGTTGTGGATGCTGTCCGAATTATTCGAGGAGCTTCCCGAGGTCGGCGACGCGCCGCTGCCAAAGCTCGTGTTCTTCTTTGATGAAGCGCACCTGTTGTTCAATGATGCGCCAAAGGCCCTCATGGACAAAATCGAGCAGGTGGTACGTCTTATCCGTTCCAAAGGTGTCGGCGTCTATTTCGTCACGCAGAATCCGATCGACGTGCCAGACAAGGTTCTCGCCCAGCTTGGCAACCGTGTTCAGCACGCCTTGCGCGCCTTCACACCGCGCGATCAGAAGGCGGTTCAGGCGGCCGCAGAGACGTTCCGGCCCAATCCTGCGCTTGATACGGCCCAGGTCATTACCGAACTGGGGAAGGGCGAAGCACTAGTGTCTTTCCTGGAGGGCAATGGCACGCCCGCCATGGTCGAGCGGGTAATGGTCCGTCCGCCGACCGCCCGGATCGGACCGATCACTCCGGATGAGCGCAAGGCCATCATGGCGGCAAGCCCGGTAAAGGGCAAATACGACACCACGATCGACTCTGAATCCGCCTATGAGGTGCTGCAGAAGCGCGTTGCTGGTACCGCAGCAACAACAGAAGCCTCGGAAGGTGGGGTTCTCGGCCAGCTTGGCTCGATCGTCGGAAGCATTTTCGGCACCGATACGCCGCGCGGGAAAAGACTGTCCACGACGCAAGTCATTGCCCGTGATGTGACGCGCACCGTGACCAATAAAGTGATCGGAGGCATGGTTTCTGATGTCGGTAAATCCGTGGGCGGTTCACTTGGTGGGTCGATCGGCCGCGCCCTTGTGCGTGGCGCGCTCGGCGGTCTGTTACGCCGATAATCTCTTTCTAGAATCCGGAGCCCGACGATGACAAAGACTGCCGCGCTTTCCGATGTGCTTGCGCGCATCGATGCTGATTTCGACAAGAGTCTTGAGCGTTTGTTCGCGCTGTTACGGATCAAGTCGATATCGGCTGATCCTGCCTTCGCTGAAGATTGCCGCAACGCGGCCGATCATCTTGCGGCTGACATTGCCAGCATCGGTTTTGCGACTGAGGTTCGCCAAACCGCAGGGCACCCGGCGATTGTGGGGAAAAGCAATGGCACCGGTGGTGCCCACGTTCTGTTCTATGGACACTACGATGTACAGCCGGTTGATCCACTGGATCTCTGGCACCGCCCCCCGTTTGAGCCGGTCGTCACCAATCACGCGGATGGGCGCAAGATCATCGTGGCGCGAGGCGCTGAGGATGACAAAGGCCAGCTCATGACGTTTGTCGAAGCTTGCCGAGCCTGGAAGAATGTCACCGGCTCGTTGCCGCTGAACGTGACGATCCTAATCGAGGGCGAGGAGGAAATCGGATCGAAGAACTTCGGACCTTTTCTCGAAAAACATAAGAAGGACTTTGCTGCGGACTTCGTGCTGGTTTGTGACACCGGCATGTGGGATCCAAATACGCCGGCGATCACGACGTCGCTGCGCGGGCTCGTGTACGATGAGGTCAAGATCAAAGCGGCAAACCGCGATTTGCATTCCGGCATTTTTGGCGGCGGGGCGCAGAATCCGATCCGTGTGCTGACGCGGATACTCGGCGGTCTGTTCGACGAGAACGGACACATCACGATCCCGGGCTTTTATGACGGCGTGAAGGATTTGCCGTCGGACATTCTGGAACAGTGGAAGGGATTGAATCTCACACCTGAAACATTCCTCAAGCCGATCGGTCTTTCCGTCCCAGCCGGTGAGAAGGATCGCCTTCTGATCGAACAGATATCGTCGCGCCCGACCTGTGACATCAACGGTATCGTGGGTGGTTATACGGGTGAAGGGTCAAAGACCGTCATTCCGGCCGAAGCCTCAGCAAAGGTCTCGTTCCGTCTGGTGGAGGGCCAGGACCCCGAGAAGATCCGCAAGGCCTTCCGCGATTTCGTCGCGGCCCGCTTGCCGAAAGATTGCTCCGCCGAGTTCACCGATCATGCGGGCGCGCCGGCCATTGCTCTCGATTGGGGAATGAAGCCGCTTGCAGCGGCAAAGCGCGCTTTGACCGACGAGTGGGGCAAGGAGGCGCTGCTGATCGGCTCCGGCGCGTCGATTCCAATCGTCGCTGACTTCAAGCGCACGCTCGGCCTCGACACCGTGCTGATCGGATTTGGGCTTGAGGATGACAATATCCATTCGCCGAATGAGAAGTACGACCTCCAGAGCTTCCACAAGGGCATCCGTTCCTGGGCGCGCATTCTGGCCGCCTTCGCAGACGCTCGTAGCTGATATTCTGCCTTCAAAAGTAAAAACGCCGCCCGGAATTGGGCGGCGTTTGTAGTCCGGTCAGTGTAGAGGCTGACGAGTTAATTCTTGTAGCTGGGATCGATCCTGTCAAGCTTACGCAGCAGCGGCGGCCAGACGAGCTTTGTCGAACGCAGATCGGAGCGATCCGGATCGCTCACCAGTTTCTCGTTCTTTTCGATCACCAACTTGTCGACCGGGTAGGCCGTCGGTCCCAACATGCGGGTGCGCACCTGCATCGTGCATGCCCGCTCCAGATGATACATACGCTCGAATGCCGACGCGACCGAACGACCGACGGTCAGTGTGCCGTGATTGCGCAGCAGCAGATGATTCTTTTGGCCGAGGTCCCGTTGGATGCGCGGGCGTTCATCATGGTCGAGCGCGATGCCTTCATAGTCGTGGTAGGCGAGGTCGCCAGTGACGAGCTGCGCAGTCTGGTTGAGTGGAAGCAGGCCTTCCATACAGCTCGCAACAGCAGTGCCGTCCGGGGTGTGCAGATGCATCACGCAGCCCGCGTCCTCTCGCACCTCATGAATGGCGGAGTGAATCGTAAAGCCTGCGGGATTGATCTTGTACTCGCTCGGCGTCAGCTGGTTGCCGTCGAGGTCGACCTTCACGAGGCTTGACGCAGTGATCTCGTCAAACATCAGGCCGTATGGGTTGATCAAGAAATGATGCTCGGGGCCGGGGACGCGTGCCGAGATATGGGTGTCGACCAGATCGTCCCAGCCATAGAGAGCGACCAGCCGATAGGCCGCGGCGAGGTTGACTCGCTGGGACCATTCGGCCTCAGACATCGTTGACTGGACTTCTTTCAGGCGAGCAGTTTCGGCTGGTGACATGGAACGTTTCTCCCGCAGTTTGGCCCACATTGTCATAGGCTTTCATCAAAGCTAGCGCCGGGAGATCAGCGCAGCAACACGCGCGCGTTGCACGGCGGCTATGTCGTGGCTGGGTTGTGGTGGCTAGAGCTTCAAGCAGAACCGAAGCTCTCAATTCTTGCTTTGACGCGTTTTCTTCACGCGAACCGGTAGCTAGCCCACTTCGCTCGAAAACGCTCTATGGAGCGGGAATGGCCAACAAGCTCGCGATGCTCTTGCCGCGAATGTCGTAGACACGGGCGAAGACCACATCGTCGCGCTTGATCTCAACGACCACGGGGGCATTCAATCCTTTGCAGTAGAATTCCCCGAGTGTCATTGCGAAATCGGCTGCATGGCTATCCCACCCGATGGTAAACTCGGGGCCGAGCGCCACCTGAGCAGGACGCTGAGGTCCACAGACAGCAACCCGCCATTTGCGGTTACGCGGCGGAACTTCGTGCCGTTGGATGATCTCCTGTCGCAAGCCTTCCGACGCCTGTTTGAGCGCAAGTCCCCAGTAGTCGAGCATATATCGGTTGTCTGCTTCTCGAACCGTTCCGGCGATCTGGTTGAAGTGGGTGTACTGATAGGGGTGCAGGCGGATCATCTCATTGAGCGGCAGCACCAGACCGAAAATAAACACCGTGACGAAAGCAGCTTGGACTTTCCAGCCGCGCTCTCGCAACCGGTCGAAGATGGCGGCAAACGCGACGCCACCCAGCACCGCCATTGGCGGAATGACGAAAATGAAGTGACGAATGCCGTTGTAAAGGGCAGGGCGCTTCACCATAGCGATGATCAGAGGAAGCATCGCGGCGAGCGTCAGCATCGAAAGGATGGTCTTGCGCTTGGCGTCGACATTACCGCGTGTCAGCGACACGAGCGTGCCAATCACTCCGGCACCAAGCAGTGCAAGCATGACCTCTGGAAGCTGCAGCGCGAACAACGTCGGCAGATACGACCAAGGCATGTCCGGCACGGAGACAATCGCGCCGTCGAACAATTCCTTCCACGGTTTTTCGAAGAAGTGGGAAAAATAAGTCAGCGCGCGAAATGGATTGGCAGGTTCGATGATCGACCACGGCCACGTCAGGCCCATGATCAGATAGCCAAGCAGGACGGCTGGAAGCAGCACGTACAAAACGCGTCCAAGCCTATGGACCGTTTCACGCAGGCCCTGTTCACGAATATCGGAAATCCAGATCGGCAGGAATCCCGCAACTGCATAAACCAAGGCGAGGCCACCCAGGATGCGTGAACCGATGGAGAGTCCGGCGCCCAGTCCGATGATTACGGTCGTATGTGGCGACGGTGCCGGATATTCCTGTGCCAGCCTGACAAGCCCGAGCATTAGGATCACCATCGCGACGGCGAATGGCGCATCCTTCGGATTCATGAACATGTGCCCGTAAAAGATTGGGCACAGTGCCAGCAGAACCAACGCCGTAAGACCTGCAATTGGGCCGCTGATCCGCCGTGCCAATCGCCATGTGACGCCAAGACCTATGACGCCCACGATCGCGCCGAGGAGCCGTCGCGTTTCGAATAGTTCGAGTGGGATGATCTTATGCAGCAGCGCCGCGACCATGTCGAAGCCGCCGCCATACATGTACAGGTTGGCGAACGACAACGCGCTGGTATCCGTAAAGCCGCTGCTGAACATCTTCAGCAGCAGATCGGCGTATTCTGCGTGCGTATAATCGTCCCAGCCGAGGCCGTAGTCACGGAACGTCAGACCTGCGATAATGCTAACCACGGCCAAAACGGCAATGGCGAGATCGTCACATACCTGTTCGACCGAGCGCCGCGCAGGCGTGTCGAGGGCTGATGTCGTGATGGCTGACATGATCAGTCAATAAACCCGGTGTCCCGTGCCTTCATTGCGTCGAAGGCCATTCCCCGGGAACAATGTATCTCAGTTATATGTTGAAGTAATTGCCAATTATGGCGCATTTTTCCCGGTGCAGTGCAGCATTTGCGGCAAGGTAAAATTTTTTTCCGAGACCTATAGATTATCCTGTTGATCCAGATGGTTGCTGGACCCTCTTGATGCGCCTGTGAGAAATATGCGCGGGCGCGCGCAAAGTTACCAATTAGTAATGGGAATAATATGAAAGTATTATAATGCACTGCGGCGCGAGTTCCCGGCTGCAGCTTTGGGAGTCTGTAATGATTGCGCTGTTGATCGGCGGAACGGTCGTCCTCTGTATTGGCCTTCTGACGGTCCTCTTTGGAGTTCCGATCAAGGAATTCAGCTTCGGCAACACCATGATCGTTGCCGGAACAGTTGTGTCTTGCACAGGTCTCCTCCTGATCGGGCTCTATTTTGTGGGCCGGGAATTGAAGGCTCTGGCCCGCCGGCTTGAGACTGGCATCCCGTCGGTTCCGCCTTTTGCCGGAAGCCGTGAGGCGACCGACCTGGTGGACGTTATCCGGTCTTCCAAAAACCCTCCGGATCCAATGCCGCCTCTGCCGGTCGGACGATCAAGTCGGGAGGACACGCTGTTTCCCAGGGATCGGCCTCGAGCGGCCGAGGACTTTGCAGACCGCTCATCTCAGGAGGCGTTGCATGCGCCGCGCCCAGCAGCATCGGTGCCGCCAGCCGAAGCACCGGCGCCGTGGGAGGATGATCACGCTCGCAATTCAGGGACGGACGCATCTGACGCGGCTTCCTCGTCTGCGCAACGGCAGCGCCGCAATCTTTTGTTTTCGTCCAGGCGGCGGGAACAGACCCCACGCGAGGTGGAGGTTCGAGATGAATCGTTCACCGAACAAACCCCAGCCCATCAGCAATCTACCGAGGATTTGTCGGGAGAGGAGTCTGGACAGCATCGGTCCAACCCTGAGCCTGGACGTCTCTTTGAAACAGCCTGGCCGCAGCGTGAACGACCGCGGCGTGATCCGACCCCACTGCGAAGCAGTCGTCCCTCTCGCGCGCCGACTTCTGAAGGCAGTGAGCCCGAGGCGCCACGTGAGCGCTATCAGCCTCCGAAGCGGGCCGAGACGGAGTCGGTCACGATCGTGAAGTCCGGTGTGGTCGATTCGATGGCCTATTCGCTCTACTCTGATGGCTCGATCGAGGCGCAGATGCCTGAGGGCATGGTCCGCTTCGCATCCATCGAGGAATTGCGTGCGCATCTCGATCAACGCGGCTAAGCTCGCACTCCGCCAAAAATAAACATCGGTATGACGGCGTTTTACTTGTCTGATTTGCAACATTCCCCATAATTGCAAAGTATAATCGGTAACAAATCGTCGATCGGCGGGAGTTGTTCGGCCCGTCAGATTTGAACGCCCGAAAGAATTAAGATGAGCGAGACGTCCGCGAAGAGTTTTGTCGACCTGACCGCGTCAATCGTGTCGGCCTATGTCAGCAACAATACGACGACCGCTGCAGAGATCCCGGCGCTGATCAGCCAAATTCACGCAGCGCTGTTACGGGTGTCCACCGGCGGCATCGAAGCTGCGCTGGAGCCGGTTAAGCCGGCGATTTCGGTCAAGAAATCGATGACGCCGGACTATTTGGTTTGTCTTGAGGATGGCAAGCGCTTCAAGTCTCTCAAGCGGCATTTACGGACACAGTACAACATGACTCCTGAGCAATACCGGGAGAAATGGGGGCTGCCCGCGGACTATCCCATGGTCGCGCCGAATTACGCCGTTGCCCGGTCAAATCTTGCCAAGAAGATGGGGCTCGGACAGCAGCGCCGCCGGCGTGGCCGGTAGTTTAGAATTGGGAATAATTTCCGCACTTGGCTGAAACAGACCCTCTGAACCCAAAGTAATCGGGTGCGCTCAGGGACGGCTCCCGGCTGGGAATCAGGCCTCCGCGAGTGTTTCGCGCGCATCGCTCTTAATGCGCTCGACCATCGCTCGCAGACCATTCGATCGTTGCGGCGTCAGATGCTCGCGGAAACCTAGTTCATCGAAGACGGCGATAGGATCAGCGCCGAGAATCTCGCGCGCGGTCTTTCCCGACTGGAGAGCCAGCAGGATCGCGATAAGGCCCCGGACGATATGTGCGTCGCTGTCGCCCTTGAAACTGAGCACGGGCTCGCCGTTTTGGCGATTAATATCACGAGACAACCAGACCTGGCTGGCGCAGCCCTGAACCTTGTTGGCAGCGGAGTGCTCATCTTCGGTCATCGGATCCAGTGTCCGGCCGAGTTCGATCACGTAGCGGTAGCGATCGTCCCACTCCTCCAGCAGCGCGAAGTTGTCCCTGATTTCATCAATGGTCATGACAGTTCCGATCTCATGGGCAGAACCTTTATATGAGATCGAAAACCTTCGATAGCTATATCGCAATGATGATTTTACGGAGCCGGAACGGGTTCGGCGGTGGGAGGCTGCCATTCCATCTGCAAGTCTTCTTGGGTAAGCGTCTGGTGCGTGATGCCGCTGGTGTCAGCATCGTCGTCCAGTGACGCAATGGATCCCGTATGATCCGGAGATTTCTTCTCCGGCTTCTCAGGGCCGATCAGAGTCTTGTTCTCGGCCTTGTCGGTGATGAAGTGATAGACCTTCCTGGCGCCGTTCTGAGCGCGCGCGCCAATGACTGTCGCGGCCTGACCGCCCACGGCGCAAGCCGTCGGCTGACGCGTGCAGAACTGGCTCATGTCGGAGACCGCGGCAGTGGCAGCGGAAATGGCATCGGACGTCGCCAATTCCGGCGTTGTCTTGTCTGTATCCGGCGTCTTGTCTGTCGGCAGCAGCACGAGTACGAGGCCGAGCCAGAATGCCATGCGAAGCAGAAAGAACATCTCAAACCCCGTCGATCTCTGTCCCCAATGACGCGCTTCATTCACCTTGAAGCGTTCACGTTGTTGCAGGTCGCCTCCAAACGCGCCTGTTCTTTAGCAGGGCCGGTTAAATCCCCGGTGTTTTGACCAAATCCAATTTGCCTAAAA
Organism: Nitrobacteraceae bacterium AZCC 1564; assembly: GCA_036924835.1. NCBI lineage: Bacteria > Pseudomonadati > Pseudomonadota > Alphaproteobacteria > Hyphomicrobiales > Nitrobacteraceae > Nitrobacteraceae bacterium AZCC 1564. The sequence goes on along the minus strand of JBAGRR010000001.1, from coordinate 986,832 downwards.
TTCGAATCGTTTCATTTGGCGTAAATTTTCAATTGACCGATGCTCACTTCGTTAAGTGTCTCTGAGACGTCGATATGATCGTTGCGAACGCTTCGTCCACCATTTCGAAACCATACCGGCTCCCCAATGGAAACTTCGCGTTCACCATTCCCGTCGAATGCAACGCGGATTATCGGTAAAACCGCATGTTCGGCGACCGCAAGCCGCGATTGCCCGCGTGCCTTAGTGTTCGCTTAAGTTCGCTCTGACAGCATCCGGCAACGAATAAAGGGGGCGTTCCGGCATGCGTCGCTGACGTGAGAGCCGAACGTGAGTATTAAAGCGTGACAGTGTTTGCGATCATACGGGACCACCTGGACACCTTGCTGCATCCGTCAGCACGGCGGGATGCGATGACCAGCGCACGGCATCGCGCCTTTATTGCTCCTCGGTTGCTGGGAAGTCTCGTAGCGCTTGCTTCGCTTCCACTTTATCTCGCGGTTCGTGGCGCGCCGACTGTGATCGAGGTGATGGCCTTCGCATGGCTCATCGTGCCAATCCTGGTATCGTACTATCTGTCGCGGACCGGCCACTACGAAAGCGCCCATATCTTTTCATCAACGTCGCTTGCCGCGGTTGTTCTGATTCTGTGCATCCATACAGGTGGCATTTCGTCGTTCGCCGCCGTCTGGCTCATCGCCGTTCCGCTTGAAGCAGCGCTGTCGGCGTCGCGTCGGATCGTGGCTACCGCCGTGGTGCTGGCGCTTGGTTGCGCGCTGGCTCTGGTCGCCATGGAGTCGCTCGGGGTGCTGCCTGCGTCGAAAGTGCCGCCGCATTTCAATTCATTCTTCGCTACGATCGGCATCGCGACTGCGACGATGTATGCTGCGGCTCTTGCGTTCAGCGCTGAAGCTCTGGCTCGCACCAGCAGGAAATTGCTGAGCGACGAGGAGGAGCGGTATCGTCTTTTGGCCCGCAACATCAGCGACGTCATTTCCCGGCACAGCCGCAACGGCGCGATCCAGTTCATCTCTCCGGCGGCGGAGACGCTGCTAGGTGCGCCTGCAGCGCGTTTGCTGCAGCATGGATTGTTCGATCGGGTTCACGTCGCTGACCGTCCATCGTATCTCACGGCACTCTCGGAAGCCGCGCGCAGCGGAAGCGAACGCAGCGTTGAGTTTCGTGTCAAACGCGACGCGTCCTCGCGTACTTCGGCAACTGAATTCATCTGGATCGAAATGCGCTGCCGGCCGATTGATATTATTTCCGGACCGCATGCGGAGCCTGGTGCTGAAGTCGTCGCAGTGATGCGCGATGTGACAGAACGCAAACTTCAGGAGCAGGCTCTTGAGACTGCTCGAAATGAGGCTGAGCGGGCAGGGGAAACGAAGTCGCGCTTCCTCGCCACTATGAGTCATGAACTGCGCACCCCGCTCAACGCCATCATCGGCTTCTCCGAGATGATCGTCCACGAAGACGAGATGATGATCGACGCCGCACGGCGTAAGGAATATGCCAAGCTCATCAACGAATCCGGACTACACCTGCTTTCTGTCGTGAATGGCATTCTCGACATGTCGAAGATGGAGAGCGGTAATTTTGAAATTGTGCCGGAGCTGTTCTCGCCGCGAGAATCGCTCGTCAGTTGCTGCAACCTGATGGTGCTCAAGGCGCGTGAAGGCGGCATCGATCTCGTCACCCGTGCGCCGATGGATTTGCCGCAGATCAATGGCGATCCGCGAGCGTTCAAGCAAATCCTCCTGAATTTGCTGTCCAACGCGATCAAGTTCTCAGAACGCGGGGGCACGGTATCCGTCACTGCCTTGGTCGAGGGGCCGCGCCTTATAGTGCGTGTTATGGATACTGGCGTCGGCATCGAAGCAGAAGATCTCAAGCGGCTCGGCGACCCATTCTTTCAGGCGGGCAAGACCTATCAGCGTCGCCACGAGGGAACGGGGCTTGGTCTTTCCATCGTCAAAAGTCTGGTAGGACTGCACGGCGGGGACATGACTGTCGAGAGCAAAATCGACGAAGGCACCACGGTGACCGTCGCATTGCCGCTGGTTTATACGCCGCTCGCGCTCAGCAATACGAACAATGTCGCAACTCTCGCGCCAACGCAGCGCGTCCAGAAACAAGACTATCAGGTGAAGAAAAGTGCCTAAACGTGTTTCAGCCGATGAAGAGAAACCGCGCCGTCGTCGCGCCGCTGCAGCCGTCGCGATTGAGCCCGAGCGCGAGCGTGGGCTGATCATGCGCGTGCTGCTTCATAGCCCGAAGGACACCGTTGCGGCTGCCGCTGCGTTGGCTGCTGTTATCGCCATCATGACCAATGCGCTGTTCCTGCAGGCTGGCCGGCATCCGTCGCCCATGTTCGGCACGGCGTTTATATCTCCCGCGCCAATCTCAGCGCCGCTTCCGCGGGTTCGTCCTGCCGAGGCCGATCCTCGCCCGTCCGAACCCACGCCGGTTGAAGCGTCGGCGCCGGTAAAGGTTGCGCCTTCACCTTCCAACACGACACGAACGCCCGCGGCTGCTGCACACCGGGCGGACCCGGTTGGCGACCTGATCAATTCCACACGCCGTATCGCGGCTGTTCAGCGCGCACTGACGGAATATGGCTATGGCCAGCTCAAGCCGACGGGGGTAATTGGAACAGACACGCAGGCGGCGATTCAGAAGTTTGAGCGGGATCGCAAGTTGCCGGTCACCGGCCAGCTTTCAGATCGTCTGATCAAGGATCTTGTCGTGTTGACGGGGCGGCCGATCGAGTAGTCGCCGCCAGTTCGATTCGTTCGGAAAAAAGCTGCCAACGTCACGACATCCGCTGATATGTTGCGTGCGTCGCCGCTTCACATCGTCAACTGGCTCACCTTATGTCCCGTCTGAAATCATCTATCTGGGTCGCTGGATATCTGCGGCGATGTCAGAGTGAAGGGGTCTTCGGCGCAATTCGAAGGCGTGGCGCCGAGGAGGCTGGCGCTGTTTTTGTCAAGCTCGCTCTCTTGGATGGGACCGCGTGGCTCTACGTGCCGGCGCCACAAACGGCTTATGACGATAGCCGGCCGGTCGAGCGGGTCTTTACGCCGTCACCTCCTCAGCCTGTTGAAGAACAGGTGATCGAAGCTCGGCTGGCGAAGGAGGTCAGCTTTGATCCGGACATCTGGATCGTCGAGATCGAGGACAAGGCGGGACGGCATTTCCTCGATCTGGCCAGGGCCTGACTCAAGATCTGACTAGCGTCTCGATGGCCCAACGGAAAGGTTGCGGACCTCCGTTGCTCCGCCTGGCTGAAGTGTCGAGCGGGTTTCCGACGGAGTTGACCGGGCACGCTGCCGTTCGTCGTCGTAAAGGGCAGGGCGGTATTTAGCCCGAGTTGCAGCAACGGTTGCGCCGCGCCATGCGGTCAGCATGATCAGGGCCGCACGCTCGCTAATCGTATCGTAGAGGCGGGCAAGCCGGTACACGTCGGTGACCGATGCTCCGAGCTTTGGATTGAGAAACAGCAGCACGCGCTGAAACACATCGGACGGCATCCCAAGGGCCTTGGCGGCACAGGCGAGAGGCTCGCCTCCGGCGTCTTCAACGATCTGCAGCGCGACTCGCGCTGTGACAATCAACGAGTCGGCGAGTTCTGCGGTGAACTTTGGTGCATCCGCGGCCATTGCAGCCTGTTCGAGCAGAGCGATCGCACGCCGTGCACGCCGCGGGTCAATGCGAGGAGATGGCTTGAGCGGCGCATCCGTCAGGCTATAGAGCATTCTCGTGCGCTCGCTCCGCCCTGCCGCAAGGAACACATCGATCAACTTCGACGCGTCCTCGGGCTGCATGGACAGTGTCGGTGCAGTCTGGACTTCCGGCTCGGACACGATTTCTAGGTCCTCCAGATCGGGTTCTACGTCGATCTCGAAGATGTCCTGCTGCTGCTGGCTCGCGGCATAACTTTGTGTCCGGCCGGGTTGACCCGTGTGCGGGTCGGCTGGAGTGCTCAGCCTTAATTTCCAGACCAGCGGTGTCGGCGTTTCGGGATAGATCGACAAGCGGGCCCGGATGGCCGCGCGCGTCGCATCGTCAACCTCGTCGATCAATCTTGACGCGAGCTCGACATATTGCCGTTCCTCATCGCGCGTGTGATTGCGCGTCTGAACATAGAGATCAGTCAGCACGCGCAGGAGCGTCGGGCGGATGTCGACCCCCTCTCGCTGAGATAAATTGAAAAGGCCGTCGAGGCCATTGGGGATTGCAGGTGCCGTCATGCCGTGCGCAGCCGGAGTTAAATCTTAACCCGACGTTATCGCCTGCCCATTAATGAGCCGTTAACCACGTTTGTCCTTAATGACCGTGCGCCGCAGGGCCTTGCGAGGTTTAGGGGGCGGCCAGCAGAGAGTGGTGAGATGGGCACTGTCGTTGAATTCCCAGTGGGCGCTGCTGCGCGCCGCGAGGGAGAGAGCGCGTATCGAGTACCGCGTGAGGGAAGTGCAACAGTTGTGATTCTTCCCGTCATAAGAATCGAGCGCTACGCGGAGGAAACGCGTGGCGACAGTGGTCCGAAGGAAGGGACGACGGGACGCCGACGTAAGCGCAGGGCTCGTTCGTAAAAGCAACCAGATTGATTCGGGCGTGTCACCGGATGTTCAACACCTAGCACCGGGCTACAATGTGCAACCCAATGTATCTTCTGCCGTTTGTTGCGAGCCTCGCCTGTCCTGGGGGCGATTTCGGCCGCACAGGGCCGACCTTCTACCATGAGGACATGCACAGCTGGGTTGGTATCGAGGCGACGACCAGTCTCGGCGGGCGGCCCTCGCAATTCCAGTTGACCGATTACGAGCGGTCGCTGCGCGATTACGCCTATTATTTTATCGAACCGCCGCACTCGCGCCCGGCGTGGAAGGCTGTGTTCGGTGACTACAAACCATTCCCGGCGCCGTGGCGGCAAAAGGTCGTTTTCGATCGCACGCTTTACGGCCGCCGCATGATCGATGAGCCTCATCGTTCTCAGGCTGCGGCCTATGCCGGTCTGATCGAGGATGTCCGCAACGACGGCTACATGCTGGATCAATTGCTTCCGGTTGCAGAACGCGTCAACGATCTGGACATCAAGCGCAACAAGGCGTTGAGCTACGTCTCTGAGTTGTCTCCGCGCGAGCGTGATGATGCTCAGGCGCGTATGCGCGAGAACGTGCTGGTGGTGCAGTGGGCGCAGCAATGCTTGCAGCAGCGCGTTTCATCTTACCGCTGGGCGCTCGAGCGCCTGGTGATTCATGCACCTGATGCCATGGCAGTAGATGCGGATCGTCTCATCGCGCAATTGTCGGATCGTGCGTCGGCAGCATGGACAAGTGCACCAGCCGTCGTCGGCCGTGTCCTTCGCGTGGGCGGCTGATCAAATCAGCAACGCGTTACCGCGAATTGTGCGGCTGAAAGTCGCGTTGTTTCAACGCGCAATCGGATGTTCTCTCCACACTAAGGTCATAGGATTTTGAGAAACGCGTAGCGATGCGCGTCAAGGTTGATGATGTGAATTGCTCGAAGAGGTATGACGTGAGTGGTTCCATCAAGCATCGGATGAACTGGATTCCGCATCCGACCGAGTCATCTAGGCTGCTGGCACTCGTGAGTGTCGCGCTCGCGGTTCCTGCTGCCCTGATCGTGTATTCGCTTGAGGTGGAACTCATTCTACCGGCATTTAGCGTTCTTTTGTTTTCAGGTGCCGCAGTTGCAGTTGTTCTGGCTTGCTCGGTGCGGACCGAAACTAATCCTGAAAATCTGACGCTATGGGATGTCGCCGGTGGGCTTGTCCTGACCGGCTGCGCGGCATCCGTGCTCGGCGAGCCCGATCAAGTCACACAATTGTTCGAGCATCTGTTCGAACATCGACCCAACACGCAATAGCAGGAGATACTAAACACCTACCAGGCCGGGCCCCTCTGGCAGCCAGCAGGCTGCGATGTCGGACTGGAATTCAGTTGGAGTGGCCCCTTTCTGATATGCGGCACAAGCGTGTTGCACGTGAAGCGTTGCTCGGCTGATTGCCGGCATCGCGGACGTAATTGTGATGCTGCATATACAAGCCTGCGATAGGAGGCCGCTCTTCCTTAGACAAGGGAAGCCCGGCTCATGTTTGATTTTCTCAGCGCTGACGTCCTGACGGCACTTTTTCAGGTCATTCTCATTGATCTTGTTCTCGCGGGTGACAACGCCATTGTCATCGGTCTTGCGGCTGCAGGTCTACCGCAGGGGCAGCGCACCAAAGCGATCCTTATCGGCATCGGCGCGGCGACATTGCTGCGAATTCTGTTCGCTGGTGTGACCACTCAGCTTTTACAAATTGTCGGCTTGCTTCTCGCAGGCGGGATTTTGCTGTTGTGGGTCTGCTGGAAGATGTGGCGAGAACTGCGGGCGCCGGCTTCGCATTCGGAGATGGTGGTTGCCGATGGAGTGCCGATAACGGCAGAAACTGGTGACATGCCCCGTAAGACGCTCGCTCAGGCAACTTGGCAGATCATCGTGGCTGACGTGTCGATGTCCCTCGATAATGTGTTGGCTGTTGCTGGTGCCGCGCGTGAACACCCGTGGGTGCTGGTCTTTGGTTTGGCACTGTCGATTGCGATGATGGGCATTGCTGCTTCCTTTATCGCGCGGCTGTTGCAGAACCATCGCTGGATTGCCTATGTCGGCCTTGCTGTCATTCTCTATGTCGCGGGTGACATGATTTATCGCGGAACACTCGAAATCTATCCGCGCGTTGCTTCATAAGCTGCGTGAGAGTGCGGGACGCTCTTGCTTCACAAAGAGCGTCCCGCGATAGGCAAACAACACCAATCCAAGCCACGTGTGCGTGCTGCACGATGAGGCGAACATTGGATTCGGGGCACTAGCTATTTCGCCTGCGCCGGTTCGGTTTGTACGCGGCAGGTGGATGCGGCGAGAGAGGCCTGCGCCTGCGGCATCAAGCCCGGCTCTGGTGCCAGGGCCTTCAAGATGATGATGCCCGTTGTGGTTGGGGAATCGATAATGAGCCTGTCGGCAGCGGTGACTTCTTCGTCTTCCGGCAAGTCGGCGTGCTGCGCTTCAGTCATGAGGTCGAGTTCGATCACGCGCCGCCCGGCTGAACGATCGTTGATGGCGTAGTAGGCGACATCGCTTCGAGTATAAAACGACACAGATGTATATGCCTGACTGACCGGCACGCTCAGCTTGATCGGGCCGTCTGAAAGATCATAACGGCAGGCGGCCGTCGCAAAAGCAGGATCCATGAAAGGCATCGGCGCACCGGTCGGTGCGGCGGCCGGAAGGGCCGTAACGGCGTTGAGCTGCGTAATCGGCGCGAGCCGAGAATAGGCGTCCAATGTCGCGACGCGCGGTAGCACCAGCACGCTCACGAGGTGCACGATCCCGCCGAGCAGGAGGCCGCCGACAATTGCGAACAGCCAGCGGATCATGAGCAGCCCACCGTGGTCACCGAAGGCATTGGTGCATCTTTCTGCGTTCGCGTGCCAACACCCACTGGCGTATCGTAAAGCCGCAGGACGAGGAAGTAATGGCCGACGCCAGCCGTTGGCAGCCAGTTTCCTGCGCGCGACCGCGACGATATCCGTATTTCGAATGAGCCATTCGATTCGCGGACGATTTCCTGGCTGGTGAAGCCGTAGCGCTGCAGCGCGTTGGCCACGAGCTGACCCTTCATGTCGTACAAAGTCAGGGTCCAGAAGCGGGCTGGCGGCGTTACGCCTTTGACGACGACATCACATCGCCCATCGAGCCGTCGTTGTGCGTCATCCTTGGTCGTGCTGAAGGTGATGCCATCGCCGGTGCCGACCGGGAGCTCACCGCTGCGCGCGATCGATGCGCGCGAGTAGGGATCAATGTCGCTGGTGCCGGTTTTTGGCCGCGCCGTCCATGCGCCAATTGTGATCGTGCCAACGTTGACGCCACGCGTCGACGTCACCCACGTCGCGCCAAGGCCGACGACGGTCGCAATCACCAAAGACAAAAGGGTGATAAAAATCAGTCGCACGATCGGGGCGCGGTCATGAGGGCGATCAGTTCTTTCGAGATGGCGCCGAACCCGTGGGCAGATCCGATGACGCAACGCTATCGGGGAAAGCCCGGTCAGACGACGCCTTCTTATCAGCATCGTTTAACGACGTTTTGCCGGGCACGCCTACGGTCTTTGCGGCGTCGTCGAACATTTTTTCGACTTTTACCAGGATATTCGCGCCGCGACGGGTCAGGACTGGCGGCGGGCCGGGGGCGACCTCGGGAGCTTTCGCATTTGCGGATGCTGTGACCTCGGACTCGGGCAGCTTCTTGCCTGCACCAACGCCCGGCAGGTCCTTGATCTCGACGCCCTGGTGCGCGACGACCATGATGTCGTGCCATGTTTGGGCGGGCAGGGAGCCGCCAGTCATGCGGTTCGTGGACGAGTAATCGTCGTTGCCGTACCAGACCGCCATGGTGAAGTTGCCGGTGTAGCCGACGAACCAAGCGTCCCGGAACGCATTGGTCGTCCCCGTTTTGCCGGCAGCGGGAATGCCGTCGAGACGGGCGCGGCGCGCCGTGCCTTCATCAACGACGTGGCTCATCATTTCCGCCATGTCGGCTGCAACCGACGCGGGGATCGCCTGTGTCGGCTTCTTGCCATCACGATCGAAACGCCAGACGAGATCGCCGGCCCCGGTGCGCACTTCAAGGATGGCATGCGGGGTGACTGCCTTACCCTTGTTGGGGAAGGTGGCATAGGCCACAGCATGCTCAAGCACATTGACTTCGTCGGCGCCGATCGGCAGCGAGGGCGTATCCGGCAGCGGCGCCTTGATGCCAAACCTGCGCGCAGTTTCGACGATCTTGGCGCGGCCGGCCTTCGGGCCACCCTTGCCGCCCATCGCGATGGACAGCTTCACGGGAACGACGTTGATCGACCGCGTAATGGCTTGCGTCAGCGTGACTGAACCCGAATAGGACCTGCCATAGTTTTGCGGACACCAGTTGCCGATACAGACCGGTCCGTCCACCACGATGGACTTGGGCGTGTAGCCATTCATCAGCGCTGTTGCGTAGACATAGGGCTTAAACGATGAGCCTGGCTGGCGCATCGCATCGGTAGCGCGGTTGAACTGGCTGGCGCCGTAGTCCCTCCCGCCGACCATCGCACGAACGCCGCCATCGAGATCGGCAAGGACGACAGCCGCCTGAGTAGCGTGATAGTCGCGGCCGAATTGACGCAACTGGTTTTCAACCGTGGCTTCCGCCGCGCGCTGCACATTCATGTCGATGGCTGTTCGTACGACGAAGACGCGCTCGGTGTAGGATTTCGGGAACGTCTCGACGAGCTTCTTCATCTCGTCGAAGGCCCAGTCGAGATAGTAGTTCGGAGAATTTTCGTCGCGGCGATCGACCGCGGTGGCTGGATTGCGGCGGGCACCGAACACCTGACCTTCGGTCATGAAGCCGGCGTCCACCAGATTGTCGAGCACGACGTTGGCGCGGGCGCGGGCCGCGGGCAGGTTGATGTGTGGGGCGTATTTCGTTGGCGCCTTGAACAGGCCGGCCAGCATCGCGGCTTCTGCGAGGTTCACATCGCGTGCAGATTTGTTGAAGTAGAAATGAGCCGCGCCGTCCACGCCGAAGGTGCCGCCGCCCATATAGGCGCGGTCGAGATAGAGCTTCAGGATCTCGTTCTTGGTTAGCCGCGTTTCCAGCCAGATGGCGAGGAAGGCTTCTTTGACCTTGCGCTCGATCGTGCGCTCGTTGCTCAGAAACAGGTTCTTGGCGAGCTGCTGGGTGATGGAGGAGCCGCCCTGCCGCACGCCGCCGGCCTGGGCATTGGTCATCAATGCGCGCGCAGTTCCGGCGATATCGATTCCGAAATGGTCGTAGAAGCGGCGGTCTTCCGTGGCGAGCGTGGCCTTGATCAGATGGTCGGGGAATTCCTCGAGCGGGATCGAGTCGTTATGCTTGATGCCGCGGCTGCCGATCGGATTCCCGTAGCGGTCCAGGAACGTGACGGCGAGGTCGGATTTCTTCAGCCAATCATCGTCAGAGGTTTCGCGGAACGCCGGCAACGCCAGTGCCAGCATCAGGATCAGACCGCCAAGGCCGATGGTTGCAGCCTCCGAAAGCGGCTCGACGAAAACCCAACGCTTCCACCGGCCGACATAGAACCTGTCCATGAAGGTCGTGTAGCGCTCGAACAGTTCGCGCAGACCAACGGCCGACGAAAACAGCGTCGAATCGATGCGCGCGTCGAGATCCAGCAGGAAATGCCGGAGTCTTCGTTTCCATCCACCTGGTTCGATCTGGCTCACCGGAACCCTTGATCATGACGCGGCGAATAGTCGCCGACTAAAATGCGTTTGGCGAGAACGATGCTCGTCCATTTGCGGCATCCCCAAGGCGATTTCGGCCTTTGGGAATCCGCCATCTTCTAGCCGACCATCGGTCATAAACCAATGGTGCCGTTGGTTTTTTGATCGTAAGCAAGAATGCTGTCCCATCCTTTCTTGCAGGCGGAACCGATGCATCTCGCGTCTGGCGGCTTGCGTATCCGCTAACAAGCCCCATAAAGCACTTCAAAGACCAACGCCCCTATGGGCACGATGAGTTTCAGGCTATGACAACCCGGCCGCGGCCGCCATCAACGCAAAGCGAATTTTTCTGGAAAACCAAGACGTTGGAGGAGATGTCCGACAGCGAGTGGGAAAGCCTGTGCGATGGTTGCGCGCGGTGCTGCCTGGAGAAGCTTGAGGACGAGGACACCGGACAAATCTACTTTACCCACATTTCCTGCGCGCTTCTCGACGCAGGACTATGCGCCTGCAAAGACTATCCTAACAGGTCAGACAAGGTGTCTGACTGTGTGCGGTTGACGCCGGAGAATGTCCGAACCTTGAACTGGCTGCCGCCGAGCTGTGGCTACAAGCTCGTGGCCGAGGGGCGGGATCTGTATTGGTGGCATCCGCTGATCTCCGGCGATCCGAACACGGTTCACGAGGCAGGCGTTTCAGTCCAGGGCAGGGTCTGGGGAACTGAGGACGAAGTGGAGGAGGCCGATCTCGAGGATCACATCGTGCAGTGGCCGGCCTCGCTGCCGAAGCGCGCACGCCTAAAAAAGCGCCCGATATCCCGCTGAATCGACTGCTGAGCTGTCCCAAGAATGTGATGGGCCGCCAGCGCGGTGCACCCATGCGCTCGCGTGCCTTATGAAGACCTCCCGAACGAGATAAATCATCCTCATCCCTGATGATTTCAGTTCGTTGCCGCTACGCGCGAGCCATTCTTCAGATTTGTATTCTTCTAGGCCTCTCCCAACCAGACTCATGACCGAGACTCATCGACAGCGTTTTGACGCGGATCAGACGCAGGACACCGGAGCGGCAGACGACGTTTCAAACCTCCCGGCCGAAGTCGTGGAGATCAATGAAGCGCCGCCGATTTCGCCAGCGCCGGCACTGACGAAAGGCGAGGTAAGAACCATCTTGCTGAGCTTAATGCTCACGATGTTTCTGACGGCGCTGGATCAGACTATTGTCGCCACCGCGCTGCCGACCATCGGACGGCAGTTTGAGGACGTGACCAATCTCTCCTGGGTCATTACTGCGTATTTGCTGTCGTCGACGGCTGTTGCGCCGGTCTATGGCACTCTCAGCGACATTTACGGCCGGCGCGCGATGATCATCCTGTCGCTGGCGCTTTTTCTTGTCGGTTCGGTGTTGTGTGCTATCGCGCCAAACCTGCTCACGCTCATTCTCGCTCGGGCGCTACAGGGTATCGGCGGCGGCGGCATTCTGCCTTTGGTGCAGACGGTTATTTCCGATGTGGTCTCACCGCGTGAGCGGGGCCAGTACCAAGCTTACTTCAGCTCGGTGTGGGTCGCGGCCGGGATCGGGGGACCGGTTCTGGGCGGTTTGTTTGCGGAGCATCTGCATTGGTCAGTGATCTTCTGGATCAACCTGCCGCTTGGTGTGCTGTCGCTTGCGCTATTGCTGCCCAAAATGGGGAAGATCCCAGTCTTCCATAGAAAACGCAAAGTCGATTGGATCGGTGGCCTGCTGTTGATGGCGTCTGCCGTCATCATCATGTTGGTCCTGACATGGGGCGGCAACAAGTTCGCCTGGGCGTCGCCGGCCATCTTGGCGATGATTGGATCAGCGGTGTGTCTCGGGGCTGCTTTTGTTGTCCACGCGCTGCGAACCAGCGAGCCGTTCCTGCCGATTCCGTTGCTGTCCGGAACGGTGGTGCCATTTGCGATGGTCGCCGGAGGATGCTGCATCGGCGCGATGATCGGTCTTACGGTTCATATGCCGCTCTACTACGAGGTCGTGTACGGCTTGTCGGCGAGTGAAGCGGGCGTGGCGCTCATCCCGTTGGTCGCGGTCTCCGTGCTGGGGGCGTGGGCCGCTGGGCGCGCCATGACGATGACGAAGCACTACAAGCGTGCGGCAATTGGCGGCGCATCGATCTCGGCCTGCGCCGCGATCACAATGGCGCTCGCGACTCCGCTGCCGCTGTGGGAGCTGCTGGCACTTCTTTCACTGTTTGCTGTTGGCCTCGGCACAGTGTTTCCGGTCAGCGTGGTGTCGATCCAGAACGCGGTCCCGCGTAACCAGGTTGGTACCGCGACCGGCGCGATGAACTTCTTCCGTTCGCTGATGGCGTCTTTCACGGTGGCGGTGTTCACCGCGATCCTGCTGACGGTGCTTGGTTCTCATCTGTCGATCGGTGCCGAACATCAGGTGGGAGGGACGCAAGGTATCGCTGCCGCCGATATGACCGCAGCGTTCCGCTACGTGTTTGGCGCAGCCGCGGTGCTGCTTGGCGCGGCTGCCGTACTGATTGTGCTGATGGAAGAACGTCCGCTGGCCGGTCCTGGAAAGGCTAGCGCTGCATCGGCGATGGCCGAATAATTGGTCATCGGGCGGAGGGCGTTTTAGGGAATATAGTCCTTGGATTGCCGCGTTGACGAAGCATGCCGGCACACCATATCTTCTGCAAAGATGCAGGAGATTGCTATATGACTGCAATTCCGCAGAGGATTTTGGAATCGGTTCCTGCTGACCGCCAAGCTCTCGCGCTGGAGGGATTTTTCCAGATCATGGCGCGTTGGCATGTCGGCAACAGCGACGCGCGCCGCATCTTAGGCAATCCTGCCGAACGCACGTTCTTTCAATGGAAGAGCGGTAAGGCTACCCGAGTGCCGGACGATACGCTCCGCCGGATCGGCTACGTCGCGGGCATCTGGAAGGCCCTGCAGATTGTTTATTCGGACGCTGCGCTTGCGGACACCTGGATTTCCCGCCCGAACAAAGCCTTTGGCGGACAGACACCGCTCGCCCGCATGGTGGCGGGGGATGTCACTGACCTTGCTGCGGTCAGGACATATGTCGACGCGGCCCGCGCACCGTGGTCGTGACACCGACCCGTGACGTAAAGATCTTGCGTGTCCGGTGGCCGCAGGCATGGCGCATCATCGCGTCACGCTATCCGCCAATCGCCTTGTTTGAGCGTGTTTCGGACAACCCCGCGGTATGGGATGTGCTGATCGAACTTGAGCAGGCGACCAATCCGCGCGTGCGCGACGAGACCGGAGAGATCGTTCTGGTGCCGGCGGACCGCAGAATCGCAGGCTCCGGTGCATCCTGGGTGATGGCGCCATTCACCCATGTGAACCGGCAGGGGTCCCGTTTTTCGGACGGAAGCTACGGCGTTTACTACGCCGCGAACACCCTGCGGACCGCTATCTTTGAGACCGGCTATCACTTCGCGCGCTTTGCGGCGGACGCTCAGGACCCACCGCGCCGTGAAGACATGCGCGTTCTGCTGGGGACGATCAATAGAGATTTGCATGATGTGGCTTCGGTGGAGGAGACGACACGGAAACGGCTATTGGACCCAGCCTCTTATTCGTACAGCCGGTCGTTTGCATTCGAGTTGCGAGAGGCGGGCAGCAATGGGCTGATTTATCCGAGCGTGCGCGACAACGGGGGTACCTGTGTTGCAGCGTTCTGGCCCGACGTCATCGGTATCCCAATACAGGAGCGTCACCTGCAGTACGAATGGGATGGGAAGCGCTTCTCGCGCTATTTCGATTACAGTTTGGAGACGTGGATTTCGGCCGATGCCAGTTAACTGCTCACACCGGCACCCTGGCTCCTTTGGTTCATGGAACGATTCCATTTTGTTCGCAAAGAACGAATCGAGTGCCGATTAAAATCCTCTTGCCAATCGTTAACAATATCTTTCACATCCAAGTTATTGCCAGAGAAAGCATATTGAGCGCCTGATGAGCGTTCGATAAATTAAGTATATTATTTGAGTTTGTGTTGAGTGGTTTCCATGAGTGACAATCGGACGACCCTTTTGCAGACCAAGGCCAGGCTGCTTGCCGACCTCGACCGCCTTAACGACATTCTGTCCAAACCTTGCAGCGATTTTGTTGCAGAGCAGACTGAAGCTGCACTTGAAGGGACGGAGATGCTTCTGGAAGCTGTGGAACGCGCGCTGGGGCTCGAGCTCATTGCCAACTAACGTCATGCCGCGTTGAGACCAATTGCAAGCGCATTCAGGCAAGCTCGGCGACGTGGATCTCATCGACGAGACAGGCAATAATTCTAGTGTGGTTCAGGTTCAGAATTTCGCTGGAAGGACTCGCAGGAAAATCGGCGGACTTCTGAACCACCGCACCAGACCAACTTGTTACCGTTGGGAGCGAGAATTCGATCCGAAATTTGAAGCACGCGATTTTGTGCGACCAAATCTGGTCAGTTGATCGGCGCGCTTCGAAAGCAGCTCCGCGACGAAATCAGAAATCTCGTCGTGCACGTTTCGCTCCTGCTCGGACGCCACCTCAGGAGATTTCTGCGAAAGCGCATTCACAACTCGCTCAATGATTTCTTTCATCAGGCACCTCGCTTCCGAGACGCCAACGCGAGTTCGAGAGTTCCGGTTCCGGTCACAGGAGGTCCGCGCCCGTCTGGCTCGAATGCGAAAATCGCATGCATCCGTATTTTTGAACTTCGGCGCGGCTGATGCATTGCTTTTTTGGCATCACACGGAGGTGACGATGGGACGCGCTCTCAAACATACCGCTTTGGTTGTTGAAGGCGATGAGTTTCAACGGGAACTCGTGAGCCTGATTTTTGAAGAAAGCGAAATGAATGTCATTCAATGCGAGAGCGCGGAAGCGGCAGCGGTGATCCTGGAAAAAGCGGGACGAAATCTGACCGTGATGTTCACCGATGTCGAGCTCGCGGGAAAAATGTCAGGCGTGGAATTGGCCGAACTTGCCAAGCGGCGTTTTCCCGAAATCGATGTCATCATCACGTCGGCACATGGTGTCGACCACATTCCAGAAAATACCTTGTTTATGCCGAAGCCTTGGTTGCCACTCGAACTGTTGCGTCAAGCTGAATGGTCAAGGACACGGCACTAGGACCGTGGATGTAGATCTGCATCGTCAGGAGGTCCTGCGGAGAACGACCCGGAACATCACCGAACACGAAGCGTTGCCTTCGAAACACCCGCAGAAGCAATGAGGGCGCGATGCCTAAGGTAGAACGTGTTGAAGAACATCATCGGGTGGTGGAAACCCCGACTGAGGCTAGGCAGGGCGAACGAGGACCTTCGGTATTGGCTCTGCTCACAGTCAGCACGATTGCGGCCGTGTTCGTGCTTGCGATCGTCTGGTTCGTATTTTTTCGAACTTGAGCAGACGCTTCTTGAGAGGAGGCCTGGTGGCGTTCCTTATTCGGCGGGAATTAGTGGAGAATTTACGCTGCTCGCTGACAACTGCTGTTCCCACGATACAATCGTAAAGCAGCTAACTAAGAAGCATATGCGAACAGATTCAAGTTTAGTCAGCTAAACTTGCCCCCCAGCTTTGCACGGTCTTCACAATCCAGTCCTTGTAGAGCGTCAACGGCGTCACGCCGGTCAGACCACCGCAACCGTCAGAGTTACCTGGACCCGTCGACCAGCTCACCACGCCGACGATCACTGCCCGCCCGTCCTGATCCTCAAACACTGGCGCGCCGGAATCCCCGGTGCAGGCACCCATGCCGCCCCGCTTGTTGTCGGTGGAGGGATCGACCAGACGCATCTGCAATGTGCCGGGATGTCCCGTGACAGAGAGGGCGGCTGTCCGAGCGGTGCCGATCCCGGCATCGCTACCTGCCGTCGTCACGCCAATGCCGGCCACGGTGAAGCGCGAGCCCAAAGCGATGGGGGCGCGTGGTGCGCCGAATTGAGCGGGTTCCTTTTTAGGCGCCGGCGCAGGCAGCAACAGGAGTGCAACGTCGGCAGTGGCGCGATGTGCAAGCATCGTCTGCAGATTGAACTGAGGATGTGTCGCGACCTTGCTGACGGTGATCAGGCGCGGCGGCTGCGTTGTGCTGTCGATCACACGATAGGATGTCTTCGGTGCGATGCAGTGACCGGCTGTTAGTACGATGTTCGGTGCGATCAATGAACCGGTGCACACATTGCCGCGCGAACCGACCACGGTCACGACTGAGCGGCTGATATTCGCGCTCGAAATTGGTGCACCGCCGGTCATGGCAAACGAGGGATGAATGAAGACAAGCGTGATTCCGGCGATCGCGGTGGGGAGGCGAAGCACTTCCTGAACTTTCCAATTTCCGTGTCGGCGGCTGAGAGGAGCGCCTGGTTTTTCCGCGCGGCAGCGAGAAAGCTTCTGCTCGCCGATAGCGAGGAACGTATATCCGAACGAGTGCTGTCGCACCACGCTGTTTGAGATCTAAGGATGGGTTGCTGGAACGGGGCCGCCAATCCGGGCGACCTCACGCCGATGTAAAAAAGTAATATCGTTGGCTGCGGTGTTCATGTGCCATTCACCGCCGAGGCGTTCATGTTATAGGTAACGGCTTGCCATAAGCGGGCTAGCAAACTTGCGGAGACTACCTTGCGCCTTCTCGTTGTCGAAGACGATCCTGATTTGAACCGCCAACTGACGACAGCGCTGTCGGATGCGGGATATGTCGTTGACCGGGCATTCGATGGTGAAGAGGGACACTTCCTTGGGGATAGCGAGCCCTATGACGCAGTTGTGCTCGATATCGGCTTGCCCAAGATGGACGGCATTTCCGTGTTGGAGGCCTGGCGGCGGAACAATCGCACCATGCCCGTTTTAATTTTGACAGCTCGCGATCGCTGGAGCGACAAGGTGCAGGGCTTTGACGCCGGGGCTGATGACTATGTCGCCAAGCCTTTCCATCTCGAGGAAGTTCTGGCGAGAATTCGCGCGTTGCTGCGCCGTAGCACCGGCCATGCTCAGAGCGAACTGACGTGTGGGCCGGTGATGTTGGATACCCGTACCAACCGCGTCAGTGTGGACGGCAATCCGATCAAGATGACATCGCATGAGTATCGGCTTCTGGCCTACCTCATGCATCATTCCGGACGTGTGGTGTCGCGCACTGAACTGGTCGAACATCTCTACGATCAGGATTTCGACCGGGATTCGAATACGATTGAAGTGTTTGTCGGCCGTATTCGTAAAAAGCTCGATGTCGATATCATTCAGACGGTGCGGGGTCTTGGATATCTGCTGACGCCGCCATCCACGCCCAATGCGCGCTAGTTCCCTTGCGACACGGCTGTTCGTCTCGGCGACGGCCTGGGTTGTATTGATCCTTGTTATCACAGGCATCGCGCTCTCATCACTCTACAACCGCTCGGTCGAGCGTGCGTTCGACCGTCGGCTTAATTTCTATCTCCGCACCCTGATCGCCGAAGCGGTGCAGCCCGATGATTCTTCAGATAAGAGCGATAAATCGGATCGGTCGGTCCAATCCCTCGGTGAGCCACTATTCGAGCTGCCTCTCTCGGGCTGGTATTGGCGCATGGCTCGTGTGGATGGCGACAAGCCCGAGGTGCGGGCGTCACGCTCTCTGTGGGATGCGACGCTTCCCAAGCTCGAGGACATGGGCATTGAGCTGAATCAATCAGGCGTACGTCTTGCCTATGTGAATGGACCGGAAAACCAACGTCTGCGCATGGTGGAACGGCCGGTTGATCTCGGGAGCGAGGGAAAATACCTCGCGACGGTGGCAGGGGATGCCACCGAGATTGATGAAGAGACCCAGACGTTCGATCTCTATCTTGCGGTGACGTTCGCCGCGCTCAGCATCGGCCTTGTGTTGACCACCATCTTTCAGGTTCGGTTCGGCCTTGCGCCGCTCAAGCGTATCTCAAATTCACTCGCAGCCATTCGCTCGGGCAATGCCGAACGACTTGAAGGGAAATTTCCCCTGGAGATCGCGCCACTTGCACGCGAGACCAATGCGCTGCTTGACGCCAATCGTGCGATTGTCGAGCGTTCGCGCACTCATGTCGGAAATCTTGCCCACGCTATCAAGACGCCGCTGTCGGTGATCGTCAACGAAGCCACGGTAAATCGTGGAGATCCATTTGCTGCAAAGGTCCTCGAACAGGCCGACATCATGCGCGAGCAGGTGGCTCACCATCTGGAGCGGGCACGCATCGCCGCGCGCGTGACGACAATCGGGACGGTGACAGAAGTTGGCCCGGTCATCGAGGCGCTACGCCGGACAATGGAGAAAATTCACCGCGATCGCGATATGCAAATCGACACCGAGGTTTCCGCCGGGGCGAGATTTCGAGGCGAGCGTCAGGATCTCGAGGAAATGGCGGGCAATCTGGTTGATAATGCCTGTAAGTGGGCGCACCACCGAGTGCTGATTGAAGTGCTTGCACAACGTGCTCCGGGTGCGATCGAGCCCACGCTACGCATCGTCGTCGATGATGATGGTCCTGGATTGTCGCCGGCCGAACGTGCCCAGGTGGCGCGTCGCGGTCAGCGACTGGATGAAACCAAACCCGGCTCCGGCCTCGGTCTGTCGATCGTGACGGATCTGGCCCAGCTTTACGGTGGCAATCTACAATTAGGTTCGGCCCCGATCGGGGGACTGCGGGCAGAGCTGATTTTGCCGGGGATCTGACGTACGGTTCAGATTCTCCTCTCAGAGCAGGGCGTTAGCGGCATTTGCTAAATTCGCGCCGAATCTCCCAGGGTGAGCCTAAGCCCTTCGGCTTCAACGCGATATTAACGGCGTCTCGGCTAAGACTGCCGAGGAGGGGACCGCGTCGGGCCCCTGCGAAGGTGAAGCGGTGGGCGCCAGCCTATGTCGATCGAACGGTTGAGAGAGTATCTCGGGGCACTTCCACCGAGCGCGCAGGCGCTGCTCATGCGGGAGTTTGAACGTTCCATCGAGCGCGGTGACGACGCCACCGTGGCGAATTTCGTACTTTCTGAACTGCGCAAGATCGTTCGGGCACCAAGTGAAGATTTGACTGCCCGCACGGATGATCCGATGCGGCTGGTCTTTCGCCCCCTTGATCGGTTTCTTGTGGACAATGTGCCGTCGATCAGGCCCGGGCAGATCCGGCGCTCGTCGCTTGGACCGGTCTGGGTCTGGCTGGGCAACGAGGGCATCCCCGACAAGCTACGCGCCTTCGAGGCCTTCTTGAAAACTCCGAGCGACGCGAATGACCGCGAGCGCGCAGTCCGCGAGGTGCAGATGGCGGCCGCCGAGGCAATCGCGCAAGCGACTGGGTCGGGCCCCTCAGATGGAAGCGCACGCCAGCGGCCGATGGCCCGCATAGGCTCTCAGAGCGTGTCAGAGGATATCGTGTCCATCGGTGCGGTGCTCGGCGTCGCTGATGCGCTGGATACACTGAATTCGAAATTGCCGGGGCACATGCGGACATTTGCCGAATCCCAGATCAGGTCGGTCATGGGATCCATGAACGTTCCGGCAGTTCAAACACCTCAGACTTTGCCGTTTGCCCTGTCGCTGGTCATGCCGCGTCTTCCGGCCCCGTGGCAGATTATCCGGCTTGGCATCTCGGTCGCGGCGTCAGACGATGAGCTCCGGGTTGCCGGCACACCGTTCGGTGTCACGGTCACCATGGCAATTCATGACATGTCGCAATTGGTGGCAGCTCTGCGCTCGGACCTCAAGCGTGGCCACTTCAAGGATCTGTCGAACCATCTCAAGGCGCTTCATGATGGCATGCGCGGCCTGCGCACCGAGCTCGACATTCGCACGGATTCCGCCTGGGGCCGCCAGTTGACCGCAATCCGGTCCGAAATTTCAAATGCGCTGCACTCAGAAATCGACAGCGTTCCCGGAAAGGTGCGGCGCCTATTGCGGCAGGGACCGGATAAGGAAGTCACTGCAAATAGCAAGGTCGATCCCGTCGATGTCGAAGAAGCCGCCGCGCTGATCGATTTCGTCGCGATTTGCCGCAACTATGCCGGCGAGCTTGCGATCAATGAGGCGAGCCTGCGCTCCTACTCGGAACTGCAGCAATACGTTGAGAGCGCCACTCAAACCCTGATGGAATCGTTGCGTGCGCCAGATCCCAAGATTCGGGCTTACCGCATGATGCAAATGCAGGCGGCGATCCGGTTTTGCGAGGTGATGTTCGGCCCTGATTATGCCTCCCTGATGCGCAGGGCTGCTGAAATGGTCAAGCCGGTTGAACGCAAGGAAGCGAAGGCCAGCTGATCCGGCGCGGCAATGACCGTTCGTCCGCTGGGACCTGCACGTTCCGGCTTCATGTCGGCGTCAATCGCGTTGTTTTTGCTGCAGAACCGCACCGTTCTGTGCCGGAAATGTCAATTGCACACCTTGGCCAGTCATGGTGTAACCCGGCCCATGCCGACAGATTCAAGGTTCGATCCTTGGATTCCGCCGCCCACTGGAACCTTGATGAATGACGCTTTGGTTTGTGTTCGCGCTAATGACTGCCGCAGCTGTTTTCGCCGTGCTGTGGCCATTGGGGCGCGGGGCCAAGCCTGATGAGCGCGAGGGCCGTGAGACGCTGGTCTACAAGGACCAGCTCGCTGAAATTCACCGCGATTCGTCGACGGGTCTGATCGGGCCGGCTGAAGCCGAGGCGGCCCGCGTCGAAATTGGCCGCCGTCTGCTCGCTGCGTCAGATGCCGAAAAGGGCATCGCGACATCCATTAACATGCCGTTCCGTCGCAGTGTCGCGGTGGTGGCGCTCGTCGGCGTGCCCTTGGTTGCGGTCCTGCTTTATGCCCGGCTTGGGTCGCCGCTGCTGGGTGATTTTCCGCTCGCGGAGCGGGCACGTGCGCCGATTGCCTCGGCGTCCATGGATAAGCTTGTTGCGCAGGTCGAGACCCATCTCGAGGCCAACCCCGCGGACGGGCGCGGCTGGGAGGTGCTGGCACCAGTGCTGGTAAAGCTCGGCCGTTATGACGATGCCGTGCGCGCCTTCCGCAATTCGATCACATACAACGGCGACACCGCAGCCCGCCGGGCCGATCTCGGAGAAGCCATCGCGGGCGCCGCCAACGGCATCGTGACGGCAGAGGCGAAGTCGGAATTCGAACGCGCTGTCACGCTCGACCCAAAGGAGGTCAAGGCCCGCTATTTCATTGGTCTTGCGGCTGAGCAGGATGGCCGGAACACCGATGCCGCAAACATCTGGCGGGCAATGCTGGCGGATGCTCCGGCTGATGCGCCCTGGCGACCATTGGTGCAAAGCTCGCTGCAGCGTGTCGGTGTCGTCGTGCCCAAACTGTCCGATCAGGACATGGCGGCGGCCAAGAGCATGAGCGAAGGCGACCGCAATACGATGATCCGCGGCATGGTGGAGCGTCTCGCCACGCGCCTGAAAGACAACGGTGATGACGTTGAAGGATGGCTTCGTCTTGTGCGCGCCTACACAGTGCTCGGCGAACACGACAAGGCGCAGGCGGCACTCGGTGAGGCGCGGCGGGCCGTAGGCAAAGACGCGACACGGTTACAGCAGTTGAACGACGGCCTGAAGAATCTCGGACTGGATGGCTAGTGATGCGAACGTTAGAACCGGGACACTAGAGCATGACGCGTAAGCAACGGCGACTGACTTTGATTGGCGGAGCACTGGCGGTGCTCGCGATTGCTGCTGCACTGGTCCTCAACGCCCTGCGTGATTCCATTGTGTTTTTCACAACGCCTGGAAGTATTGCCGAAAAGCACATCGCGCCCGGCCAGCGGTTTCGATTGGGTGGCTTAGTCGAAAACGGATCGCTGGTCCGTGGCGAGAATCTCAAGGTGAAATTTCAGGTGACGGACGGCAAAGCTTCGGTGCCGGTGACCTTTCAGGGAATCCTGCCGGATCTGTTTCGTGAAGGGCAGGGCGTGATCTCCGAAGGTTCACTCGACGCAAGCGGCGTGTTCAAAGCCGATACCGTGCTGGCCAAACACGACGAAACGTACATGCCCAAGGCCGTGGCCGATGAACTCAAGAAAGAAGGCCACTGGAAGGACAACTACGAGAAGAAGACATCCGATGTGCAGGGAGCCGCGAAATGATTGCGGAGGCGGGACATTACGCACTGGTCCTGGCATTGGCACTGGCGTTGATCCAGGCGGTGGTACCCGTCGTTGGTGCGCGCCTGCGTGATCCGGCGCTGATGAACGTCGCGCGTTCCACTGCGCTCACGCAGTTCATGTTCGCAGCGGCGTCATTTGCAGCTCTGACATACCTCCATGTCACCTCGGATTTCTCCGTGGCGAATGTGTATGAGAACTCGCATTCGCTGAAGCCGCTGATCTACAAAATCACTGGCGTGTGGGGGAACCACGAAGGGTCCATGCTGCTGTGGGTGCTCATCCTTTCGCTGTTCGGCGGCCTTGTCGCGGCGTTTGGAAACAATCTGCCATTGTCGCTGCGTGCTCATGTGCTGGCGGCGCAAGCGTGGGTCGGCACCGCGTTCTATCTTTTCATTCTGCTGACATCGAACCCGTTCCTGCGGATCGCCAACCCGCCGATCGAAGGACGCGATCTCAATCCGGTCCTGCAGGACATTGGCCTCGCTGTGCATCCACCGATGCTTTATCTCGGCTACGTCGGGTTCTCGATCTCGTTCTCGTTCGCCGTGGCCGCGCTGATCGAGGGCCGCATCGATGCGGCATGGGCGCGGTGGGTACGGCCATGGACGCTGATGGCATGGATATTCCTGACGCTCGGCATCGCGATGGGGTCGTATTGGGCCTATTACGAGCTCGGTTGGGGCGGCTGGTGGTTCTGGGATCCGGTCGAGAACGCCTCGCTGATGCCATGGCTCGCGGGGACGGCGCTACTGCACTCCGCTGTGGTGATGGAAAAGCGCGACGCACTCAAGGTTTGGACGATTCTGCTCGCCATTCTCACATTCTCGCTGTCGCTGCTGGGCACATTCCTCGTGCGCTCCGGCGTGCTGACCTCGGTTCACACCTTCGCCAGCGACCCGGCTCGCGGCGTGTTCATCCTGATGATCCTCTGCCTCTTCATTGGCGGCAGCCTTAGCCTTTACGCTTGGCGTGCGTCGGCCCTGAAGCAAGGGGGACTATTCGCACCGATCTCGCGCGAGGGCGCATTGGTGCTGAACAACCTGCTGTTGACCACGGCCTGTGCCACGGTGTTCATCGGAACGCTGTATCCCCTGGCGCTTGAGGTCCTGACCGGCGACAAGATTTCCGTTGGCGCGCCGTTCTTCAATTTGACGTTTGCGCCGTTGTTCCTGCCGCTGTTATTGGCTGTGCCGTTCGGGCCGCTCCTTGCCTGGAAGCGCGGCGATCTTCTCGGTGCTGCGCAGCGGCTGACGGCTGCCGGTATTGTCGCGCTGGTCACCATCGCGGTGGTCTGGGCATGGACACGCGGCGGCGGGGCGTTTGCGCCATTGATGATCGGTGTTGCTGTCTTCGTCATCGCGGGCGCACTGAGTGATATCGTTGAGCGCGCGCAGCTATTTCGCGTGCCGTTCGTGACGTCGCTGCGCCGCGCTCGTGGGCTGCCGCGTTCGGCTTGGGGAGCCGCCTTTGCCCATGCCGGTCTCGGCATTGCGCTCATCGGAATCGTCTGCGAGACGACCTGGAACAGCGAACGCATCGCGTCCATGAAGCCGGGGGATGTCGCGCAGGTCGGCGGGTACGAGGTCAAGCTCGATAGCATCACCCAGCAGCAGGGGCCGAACTTTCGTGCACAAGTTTCGCAGTTCACTGTGACCCGTGATGGCAAGCCCATCGGGGTGATGACGCCGTCAAAGCGCAACTTCGCCACGCGCGGCATGTCGACAACCGAGGCTGCACTGCTCACGCGCGGCGTAAGCCAACTTTACGTCTCGTTGGGTGACGAGCATACCGACGGTTCGATAGCCGTTCGTGCCTATTATAAGCCGATGGTGCTGCTGATCTGGTTCGGACCTGTGTTGATGGCGTTTGGCGGCCTGCTGTCGTTGTCCGACCGGCGGCTGCGTGTCGGAGCGCCAAAGCCTGCGAAGGCGTCGCGCGCGTTGCAGCCTGCGGAGTAGGGCCATGATGAAACGCATCATCCCTGTCTTGTTGGCGGCATTGCTGTTGGCTCCGTCACTGGTTCATGCCGTTCAGCCTGACGAGGTCATGGCGAATCCCGAGCAGGAAGCGCGGGCACGGGCGCTGTCGCGCGAACTGCGCTGCATGGTCTGCCAGAACCAATCGATCGACGATTCCGATGCGCCGCTGGCGCGAGACTTGCGCCTGCTGGTGCGCGAGCGCATCGCTGCTGGCTATACCGATGCGCAGGTCATGGATTTCCTGGTGTCGCGCTACGGTGAATTCGTTCTGCTGAAACCACGCCTCGAAGGGCACACGCTCGTGCTGTGGTTGATCCCGCCTCTCGCCTTGATCGGTGGTGGTGTAGCTTTGTGGTTCTACAACCGCCGCCGCAACCGCGTGGCTGAGGATGAGGAAGGTGCGACATTCCAACTCAGCCCTGATGAAGCGGCTCGGCTCGAGAAGCTCATTGCCGATGAAGAATCAATGAACAAGCCGGTCTGATGGGCTTTTCCGGCGCCATCTTTATTACAAAACATTAATTCCCCTGTCAGTGCGCGGTAAGGCCGCGAAGTCCATCTTCCAGAGGACAGGTGCACAGCTGCACCACGAGTTTTGCCCCCTGGAGATCATTCATGCCTAACCATTCTAATCTTCCTTCGGACTCTGCTCCACGTCGCACGCTGTTGTCTGCGCGCAAGTTTGCGCTGATGGCGTCGGTGGTCGCTGGTCTCGGTGTTGCTGCGTATGGCTTTAGCCCGGCGCTGAACAATGTCGATGTGCTGACCTCTTCGGCGTATGCGCAGGTCAATAAAGAAGTTCGCCAGGTTCAACAGCCGATCGGCTTTGCCGATATCGTTGAGCGCGTGAAACCGTCCGTTATCTCGGTTCGCGTGAAGATCAACGAGAAGACGCCGGAGAGTGCTCTTGAAGATTCTCCGTTCCCTCCGGGATCTCCGATGGAACGTTTCTTCCGTCGCTTTGGTGGTCCGGATGGCTTCCCGGGCGGACGCGGCGGCCGTAACCGTGGTCAGATGGTGACCGGTCAGGGCTCGGGTTTCTTCATCTCGGCTGACGGCTATGCCGTGACCAACAATCACGTCGTTGACGGCGCCGAGAAGGTCGAGGTGACCACCGACGACGGCAAGATTCACACCGCGAAAGTGATTGGCACGGATTCGCGTACAGACCTTGCTCTCATCAAGGTGGATGGCATCAGCAACTTCCCGTTCGCGAAGCTTGCCGACGGTCAACCTCGTATTGGCGATTGGGTGCTCGCAGTCGGCAACCCGTTCGGCCTCGGCGGCACCGTGACGGCGGGTATCGTTTCGGCGCGCGGTCGTGACATCGGCAGCGGTCCGTACGACGATTTCATCCAGATCGACGCGCCGGTTAACAAAGGGAACTCCGGTGGCCCGACCTTCAATACCGAGGGCGACGTTGTGGGCGTGAACACCGCGATTTATTCGCCGTCCGGCGGCAGCGTTGGCATTGCCTTCGCGATTCCGGCGGCGACGGTGAAGAGCGTCGTTAAGCAGTTGCAGGACAAGGGCTCGGTCAGCCGCGGCTGGATCGGCGTTCAGATCCAGCAAGTGACGCCCGAGATCGCGGACAGCCTCGGTCTGAAGAAGACCGAAGGTGCCCTGGTGGCTGAACCGCAGGCAGGTGGTCCGGCGGCGAAGGCAGGCATCGAATCCGGTGACATCATCACGCGGGTAAATGATCAGCCGGTCAAGGATGCGCGTGAGCTTGCTCGCACCATCGGCGGCATGGCGCCCGGAACCACGATCAAGCTCACCGTGCTCCACAAGGGACAGGACAAGACCCTCAGTATGACGCTGGGTGAACTGCCGAACGCGAAAGCCGCGAAGGCCGATACCGACCAGAACGACCGTGGTCGCCCGGATCGCGGGACAACAGTGCCGAATCTCGGTCTGACCTTGGCTCCGGCAAACAGTGTCGCGGGTGCGGGCAAGGACGGGGTCGTCGTGACCGACGTCGACCCGAACAGCCCGTCAGCCGAACGTGGCTTCAAGGAAGGCGATGTCATCCTTGAAGTTGGCGGCAAGCTGGTCGCCTCGCCGGGCGAGGTTCGCGAAGCGCTGACCACCGCGCGCGCCGAGAACAAGAACAGCGTGCTGGTACGTGTTCGCTCGGGTGACTCCTCGCGCTTCGTCGCGCTGCCGGTGTCCAAGGGCTGATGATGGATTGCTCCGTTCCGTAAGGCGCGGAGCATCAAATGGGGAGTTGTCGCCGGCATTTTCGCCCCCGCCGACGGCTCCTTCCCGGGGATGGGTCAAAAGCCCATCCCTCGTTCCCCACTTTCGACGGAATACGCCCCCCTTCGTCGAAAGAAAGCGCGATCGCACTCCAGTCGGTCGTGCGGCGGGCGGCGGAGTCTCCCCAGCTTCGCCGCCCGTTTCCCTTTATGGAGCCTGGGACCGCCCCGCGGCTTGCATGAGGACTTGCATCGCGCCATGGTGATACAAAGCACAGCTGTTTGGCCTCAGACCGAATCAAAAATGCGACTGCTCATCGTTGAAGACGACCGCGAGTCGGCGGACTACCTCGTTAAAGCGTTTCGCGAGGTGGGGCATATCGCCGATCTTGCTGCAGACGGCGAGGAAGGCCTCGCACTGGCCGAGACTGGCGAGTACGACGTTTTGGTGATCGACCGGATGCTTCCGAAGCGCGACGGGCTTTCGATCATTGGCACCCTACGCGGCAAAGGCAATCATACTCCGGCGCTTATTCTCTCGGCACTCGGGCAGGTCGACGATCGCATCAAGGGACTTCGTTCCGGCGGCGACGATTACCTGCCAAAGCCTTATTCATTCGCTGAACTGCTGGCGCGCGTTGAAGTGCTCTCACGCCGCAAGGGAGGGCCATCCGAAGACACCATTTATCG
Organism: Nitrobacteraceae bacterium AZCC 1564; assembly: GCA_036924835.1. Taxonomy (NCBI): domain Bacteria; kingdom Pseudomonadati; phylum Pseudomonadota; class Alphaproteobacteria; order Hyphomicrobiales; family Nitrobacteraceae; species Nitrobacteraceae bacterium AZCC 1564. Next base: position 959,595 of record JBAGRR010000001.1, on the reverse strand, counting down.
CGTCGGCGATCTCGAATTGGACCGGCTGTCGCATCGCGTGGTGCGCGGGACGTCCGAGATCACGCTGCAGCCGCGCGAATTTCGACTGCTGGAATATCTGATGAAGCATGCAGGGCAAGTGGTCACGCGCACCATGCTGCTTGAGAATGTTTGGGATTATCATTTTGATCCGCAGACAAACGTAATTGACGTTCATATCTCGCGGCTGCGCTCGAAAATCGACAAGGGCTACGATCGCCCCCTGCTGCACACCATTCGTGGTGCGGGATATATGGTACGTGACGGCATTCGGTAAACTGATCCGGACCACAGCGTTTCGATTGACGCTGGTCTATTTGTTTCTTTTTGCACTATTTGCGGCGTCGCTGTTGGGCTATTTCGCCTGGAACACCCGCCGCATGATCACCGAACAGATTACCGAGACCGTCAACTCCGAACTCAGCGAGCTCACGGATCAGTATTCGCGGGCAGGGCTTCGGGGGCTTGTGTCGGCAATTGAGGCGCGCGCGCTGCGGCCCGGTGCTAATCTTTATCTGATCACAACATCACAAGGGCAGGGTGTTGCTGGCAATATTGCCTCGCTTGCACCCGGCGTCATGGATCATCCAGGCTGGGCGGAGACGTTCTACACGCGGCTCGATGAAACCGACACCAGGAGTCACTATGCGCTTGTACGTGTCTCGCAGCTTCCCGGTGGGTTTCGCCTGCTAATCGGCCGTGATCTTGAAGAGCGACGCAGGCTGTTCGGTATTGTGGCAAAGGCGGCGCAGTGGTCGCTGCTCATCGTCATAGTGCTTGGACTCGGCGGCGGCATTTTCGTTGCGCGTCGCGTGCTGCACAGGATTGATGCGATGACCGGCACGACCCAGCGCATTATGGCGGGTGACCTGAGCGAGCGGTTACCCGTTGGGCGCAGCGGCGACGAACTTGATCGTCTTGCCGAAAATCTCAACGCGATGCTGGAGCGCATCGAGGCGCTGATGGCGGGGCTCAAAGAAGTCTCCGACAACATCGCGCACGACCTCAAGACCCCGCTGACGCGGCTCCGAAACCGTGCCGAGGAGGCGCTGGCTAAGGCGGACAATGAAAGCGAGTACCGCGCCGCTCTGGAACGGACGATCGACGAGTCGGATGGTCTCATCCGGACTTTCAACGCACTGTTGATGATTGCGCGCGCCGAGTCGGGACAGGCCCGCGATAACATGATCGATTTTAATGCCGCCGAGGTGGCGGAGGGTATTCAGGAGCTCTATGAGCCCCTCGCGGAGGATAAGGGTCTATCACTCGCGGTGAAGACGGAAGGCGCAACGATCCACGGCAATCGTGAGTTGATCAGCCAGGCACTCGCCAATCTCGTCGAAAATGCCATCAAATACGGCCAACCGATTGCATCTGCTGCAGAATCTTGTTCACTCGACAAGAATGCCGTCGACAAAGCCCCTGATATTCTGATCGAAGCCCGGCGGGAAGGCGACAATGTTCACCTCAGTGTCACAGACCACGGTCCGGGAGTTCCCGAGGCCGACCGCCAGCGCGCGGTCGAGCGATTTGTCCGGCTTGAAGCCAGCCGCACACAACCGGGGTCGGGGCTCGGGTTAAGTCTGGCCTCGGCCGTCGCGACGTTGCATGGTGGCGACCTGCGACTCGCGGATAGCCAGCCGGGGCTGCGCGTGACGCTTGTGATCCCGAGCCGGGGCGTGGAACAAAAGAACGTATGATGTCTACCGCGACGGGCGACGCGGATCGGCCGTATCTGGCTGCGCGTCTTGTAACCGGGCCCCACTTGTCTGAGCCTGAAGAGGCGGAACGGCGTCTCGCGGACTGGTTTGGCGAAATCTCGCCCGAGCATGCGCGTGCGCTTGAAGAGATCAGCGCTCGTTTCCCTCATGCGAAATCGATCCTCGCGGGAATTGCCGAGGCTTCTCCTTACCTGTTCGATCTGATCAGATTCGACGCGGGGCGGACGCTGCGGTTGCTTCAATGCGACCCGGACAATCATGTGGCTGCACTGATCGACAATGCGGTCGCTGAGGTCGCAGCGGCGTCAACCGAAGCCGACGTCATATCCGCTTTGCGCCGTATGAAGTCCGAGGCCGCGCTGATGATTGCCTTGTGCGACATCGGTGGAGTGTGGCCCGTGATGCATGTGACCAAGGCGCTCACCGACATTGCCGTCACGTCGGTCCAATGTGCCATCCGTTTCCTGCTGATGCAGGAGGCCGCGCGCGGCCGGCTGTTACCACCTGATGCCGATCATCCTGAAGACGGAACAGGTCTTATCGTGCTCGCCATGGGCAAGATGGGAGCCGGCGAGCTGAACTACTCGAGCGATATCGACTTGATCGTGTTTTACGATCTCGAAACGCCGGTACTGGCCGAAGGGCTCGATCCTTCGCCGTTCTTTGTCAAGATCGCGCAAGGATTGCCGCGAATTCTGCAGCAGCGTACTGGCGATGGATATGTCTTCCGTGTAGACCTGCGGCTGCGGCCTGATCCCGCATCGACCCCCGTCGCTGTCTCAACGGCGGCGGCGTTGCACTACTACGAGCGGGAGGGGCGGACCTGGGAACGCGCTGCCATGATCAAGGCATTGCCTTGTGCGGGTGATGCTCAAGGCAGGCAACGCGTTGCTGACGGACATCGCGCCCTTCGTCTGGCGCAAGCATCTCGACTTCGCAGCGCTGACCGACATTCATGACATGAAGCGTCAGATGCAGACGTATCGTGGTCAGAGCGAGATTTCTGTCGAAGGGCATAACGTCAAGGTCGGCCGCGGCGGCATTCGAGAGATTGAATTTTTCGCGCAGACGCAACAACTGATCGCGGGCGGCCGGCATCCCGAGCTGCGAACGCGCCCGACGCTGGAAACCTTGGAAGTTCTGGCCGCAGGCAACTGGATCACATTCGAGGCGCGTGACGAGTTGACGTCCGCCTACACGTTCCTGCGCCGCGTCGAGCATCGTCTGCAAATGGTCGCTGACGAACAAACGCATTCGCTCCCCGCCGATGCAGAGGCTGTCGAGCGGTTTGCCCGGTTCTTCGGATACAAGAACCGCGATGATTTTGCGAAGGATCTGCTGGCTCACCTGAACTGCGTGCAGAGCCACTATGGCCGGCTCTTCGAGGGGGATTCCAGCGCCGAAACGTCGCCGGACATCAACTACGGCGCGGGCCCCGAGGACCCGCGGCTCGTGGATCATCTTCTCAATCTGGGGTTCGAGAAGCCGAGATTGGCGGCCGAGACCGTTCAGCGCTGGGTCGTCGGAGAGTACCGCGTGTTCAAGGTCGACGCGACCCGCCAGGCCTTTCAGGAGTTCGTCCCAGACCTCATCCGTGGGCTGTCCCGTGCAGAAGAGCCAGACAACGCGGTGATGGCGTTCGATCGTTTCCTGCAGGCGTTGCAGCGCGGTGGACGGTTGATCTCTTTACTGAGTCAGAACAAGGAACTGGTGGCGCTGGTCGCGCTCGTTCTTGGCGCTGCGCCGCGTTTAGGCGACATGCTGGCACGGCAGCCGCAGATCGTGGATGGGTTGATTGATCCACGCTTCTTCGGAGCTATGCCGGATCAAAATGAGCTGTCGGCACGCCTTGCTGCGACGTTGGCGGACGCAAACTCTTACGAAGAGTTTCTCGACCGCTTACGATTGTTTGGGCAGGAAAGCCTGTTCCTGATCGGCACGCGCATTCTTTCCGGTACCGTATCTGCGCGGGAAGCCGGCATTGCGTTCGCCGATGTTGCGGAAGGGATTGCTCACACGGTCCATGGCCTCGTCATGGATCAGTTTGCCGAGCAGCATGGCCGGATTCCTGAGCAGGAAACGGCGATCGTGGCGATGGGTAAGCTCGGCAGCCGCGAGATGACGGCGTCCTCCGATCTGGACCTGATCCTGATCTATGACTTCGATCATGAGAATCCGGATTCGAATGGTGCCAAGTCGTTGCACGGCTCGCAGTATTTTGCGCGGCTCACCCAGCGTCTCATCAGTGCGTTCACGACACGTACCAACTACGGCGTACTGTACGAGATCGATATGCGGTTGCGGCCATCGGGTCGTGCCGGGCCGCTCGCGTCGCGCATCGACGCGTTTGCTGAATATCAGCAGCACGAAGCGTGGACGTGGGAGCACATGGCGCTGACGCGAGCCAGGGTGATTTCTTCTTCGCTTGAATTCAAGGCAAAGATAGAGCAGGTGATCCGCGACGTGCTGACACGCCGCCGCGACACGCGCATTATCGCCAACGACGTGCTTGAGATGCGCCGCGCTATCGCCGAGGAAAAAGGCGAGAGTGATGTTTGGGACCTGAAGTATGCCGCTGGCGGCATGATCGATATCGAGTTCATCGCGCAGTATCTTCAGTTGATACACGCAGCGGATCAGCCCGGCATCCTCAATGTCAGCACCGTGCAGGTTCTCGCCAACGCAGCGACGCTCGGGGTTCTGTCACAGTCCGACGCCGATACGCTGCGCGCAGCCGCACGGCTGTATCACGATCTGACGCAGATCCTTCGACTGTGTGTCAGCGCGAAATTCAATCCGGAGACGGCGGGGGAGGACTTGTTGCGCGTGCTTACGCGGGCTGGTGATGCACCGGATTTTTCCGCACTCGAGGCGCATGTGCGAGAGACGCAGACTTCCGTGCGCGAGGTTTTCTTGAAGCTGGTTGAAGCGGCGGGCTGATAGACTCAAGTTGAATAACTTGCGGCTCCTCCTTCAAGGCAGCCAACGGAAATTTGACGCAAACAATCGTTCCGTTGCCGAGTTTGGAACGAAGTTTCATCGAGCCCCCATGCAGGCTGGCGAGCGATTTAGCAATTGCCAAGCCTAACCCGGAACCATGGTAACTCTTGGTGAGCTGGCTTTCGACTTGCTCGAACGGACGTCCAAGTTTTGCCAGGGATTGCGGAGCGATGCCGATGCCGGAATCGGCAATGGTTAGGATCACGCACTTTCCGCGCATGCGCCCGCGAACCGTCACGCGTCCATTGTCCGGGGTGAACTTGACGGCGTTGGACAGCAGGTTGACGACGATTTGCTTCATGGCCCGGCGGTCAGCGACAATTGGGATCGCGCCTTCAATATCCGCCGTCACGGTAAGCTTCTTGTTCTCAGCGCGCCCTGACACCACGCGGAGCGATTCCGTCAGGGTTTGTGCGAGATCGAGCTGCTCATAGTCGAGCTTCATGCGACCAGCTTCGATCTTCGACATGTCGAGAATGTCGTTGATGACCTCAAGCAGGTAGTTTCCGCTGGTTAGAATGTCGTGACAGTATTCCTGATACTTTTCTGAGCCCAGTGCACCAAACATGCCGCTGCCCATCACTTCCGAGAAGCCGATGATGGCGTTGAGTGGGGTGCGCAATTCATGGCTCATATTGGCCAGGAATTTCGACTTGGTCTGGTTGGCTTCTTCGGCGCGATTTTTCTCTTCCGAATATTTCTGCGCCAGATCGGCGAGCTCCTGAGCCTGTCGTTCTAGTTCAGTCTGCGAGCGTTTGAGATCGATCACGTTGGCCGTGAGGCGAAGATCGTTTTCAATCAGCTTCTGCTCGTGGAGCTTGATTTGGGTGATGTCGGTGCCAACCGAAACATAACCGCCGTTCTTGGTGCGGCGCTCGCTGATGTGCAGCCAAGTCCCGTCTTCGAGTTGTGCCTCGAAAGTGCGCGCGCCGGGTTCGACCGAGTTCGGCACTCGGGAGCGCATTGACGGCATGCCGCCCGCTTGGGCGACCGTTTCAAAAGGCGTGCCCGGTTTCACCGCAGAGTCCGGGAGCTTGTGCAGGCGCTTGAAATGGGAGTTGCAAAGCACCAGCCGATTTTCGGCGTCCCACAGGACAAAGGCCTCGGGGACGGTTTCGATGGCGTCGCGCAGCCGCAGATCTGCCTCGATGGTCTTTTCGGCAAGGTTCTTTTGTTCGGTAATGTCGACAGCGATGCCGATCAGATGACAGCCGTTGTCGCCCTGACCCTGGCTCAACTCACAGCGAACCCGCAACCAGATCCAGTGGCCGCTGGCGTGACGCATGCGGAAGCTCTGATCGATGTGGTCGATATGACCGGACATGAGCTGGTTTGCGGTTTCGAACAGATCAATGTCGTCGGATTTCACCAGCGCGTTGACTTCGCCGAACGTCAGGAGGTCGCTGCGGCTTTCAAGTCCCAACAGTGTGAACATGGACTGCGACCAGAAGATGCGTCCGCGCGACAGGTCCCAATCCCACAATCCGCAGCGTCCCCGGTTAAGGGCCGTATCGATTCGTGCGCGCACGGCGTCGTTGATCAGATCTCCTTCGCGGGCGCGCGTTGATTGCCAGTGGAACGCAAAGCCGAGAATAAGCACCACGAAGCCGGTCGTGGCCGATAGCGTGATTTGAAGCGCGGCATCGGAGCGCCACAGGGATTCGACCGGTTCCTGAATGACTGTGATAAAGCCGGGGAGGGACTTGATGGCACGCTGTGTCGCCGAGGCGGGGGCGCCATCAGGGAGATTCACGTCTACCACATCCGAATTCGCACCTTGCAATGTGAGTAGCTGCGTTGCGTTCAGAATATCGCGGATACGATCGCTATCTTCCGCAAAGCCTTCTGCGGACATGCGTGCCACGACGCGCTGCTCCGCATTGGTAATGATGAAATGGCGGCCAGCGACGACACCCCACGGCGGCAGCAGACTTGGCAACAGATTCTGAAGTCGCTCGGCCGGCGCAATCCGCTCCTGCCGGGTGAAGACTACGTGGTCGAGGCGTTCGGTGAGCAGGTCGGCCAATGCCGACAGCTCGCGCTTCGTCGCGAAGCGTTGCTGTCTGTTTTGGTCCATCACCTGAACAAAGGCGCCAATGCAGATGGTGATCAGGAAGGCGATGATGAGAATCGGAACGGCACGTCGCAGCGCGGGCTCTGCCATGAGCCACCGGTGATAGGCCGGTTTCGCAATCGATTGTGCCATCCCCTTGATGGAATCGGATTGGACACACGTCGTCGCTGCGTGCGAGCGCGCCATGCCTTCGGCCCCTCGAATTTCTGTCTGCCACCCCGCCCGAAAGGTTTTCCCCGACCTCTCGAATCATAGGTCGATTTGAATCCACTTTTTCGGTGCTGTCGAGAGTCAACGAATCCTTAAAGCGAAATAAATCTTATCCAAAGAAGATTTGGACGATTTGGTGCGTGCAAAGTGAGTCCGAAACGAGAACGCACCGCCCAATGGGAAGGGAAAGCTTGGAATTAGTGAGCCGGTTCGGCGTGACTAATGACGCGCTTGACCGAGGGATAGGCGCGGCGCAGTCCACGCTCGATTGCATCGACATGTTCGTGAACTTCGATGACAGTCATTGATGGCGTCGCACGGCAGTGAAAGTTTACGATTTCGCCCGCATCAGTGTTGCGGACGCGCACATTATGCACGTCATGTATGGCTCCACCTTCAGCCGCGAGATGAGCAAGCGTCTGCTGAATAGCAGCAACCCGTTCAGGTCCGGCATCGGTGCCGACCGGCAGTTCCGGTTGCAGCGGTTCGATATGTGTGTCGACCTCGACGTCCGAGCCGAATTCTTCGCGGATCGCATGTTCGAGGTCGTGTGCGATGCCGTGGGCGCGATCAAGAGGCATGTCGCTATCGACTTCCAGGTCAATGCCGACCGTTAACTTCTCGACAAGGTCGTGTACGGTGACGTGGTGGATGGCGAGGCCCGAATTACGCGCGATTACCATGATCCGTTCGCGAACAGTCTCGTTGTCACGTGCAACGGGTACCGCAGTGAACGTCAAATCTGCATCGTGGAGTGCGAGAGTGACGGCGTCCTGGGCTTTGTTCTTGATGGCGTCGATGCGGTCGATGGGGTAGGTGCGGGGCACTTGCACTGTTGCGTCAATAAAGTGCCGGGCGCCAACCATTCGAACGCGCAGCCGCTCGACATCGATGACACCAGGGATCGCCCGGATGGCGTTCTCGGCGGCCTCAGTTGCGCCCTCGGGGGCTCGGTCGAGCAGGGTTTCGATCGTTGAGCGTCCGAGCCTCAATCCCAACAGCGAGATGAGGATCGCAACAGCGATCGCCGCAGCGGAATCGCCCCATTCATAGCCGAACGCAGAAAGGCCGAGACCGATGATCACGGCGGTCGAGCCCAGGACGTCCGAGGCGAAATGAAGAGCGTCGGCTTCGAGGGCCTGGCTTTTTGTATCCATCGCCGTGCGATGCAGGGCATGCGCGCGCCAGAAGTTCACCGCGATGTCGATGACCAGAACGACGAAGGGCAGTGCTGAGAGGGTTGGTGGAGGAGCGCCTTCACGCAATCGCCCGAACGCCTCGACCACGATGCCGCCAGCCAGGATGTAGAGCATGGCGATGACGCCCAGCGCTGATAGGCTCTCGATCTTGCCGTGGCCGTAGTGATGTTCGGCGTCGGCGGGCTTGTCTGAGATGCGGACCACGATCCAGGTGATGATCGTGGCGATAAGATCGACCGAGCTGTGCAATGCTTCGGAGATGAGCGCGATACTGCCGATTGCGACGCCGACGACGAGCTTGACCGCGGCCATGCTGGCGCTGGCCGCGATCGAGATTGCTGCAACTTGTTGTTTGACTGCGCTCATCGGCCCCTCTCGCTGAAGGGGACTTGTCACGATCCTGCGGCGAGCGTCAACAACGCTAGTTGCTTGTTGAAATGAGTTTCATTCGCAGCAGGCTTCAGAGTTTAAGGACAATCTTACCGAAGTGCTTGTTGGCGGACATATGGTCGACGGCTTGTGCGATGTCGTCGAACGGGAACACGCGGTCGATCGGCAGCTTCAACTGACCACTTTCGACAGCCGACCAGATATCCTGCCTGACCTGGCTGAAGATTTCCCGGATCTCTTCGAGCGAGCGCGTGCGGAATGTCACGCCAATGTAACTGATGCGCCGTGCGGCGTGGAGATCGAAGTCGAAGTCGCCGTGTGTACCGCCGAGGCGGCCGACATTGACGATACGGCCGAGGACCTTGGTCGCGGCCAGATTTTGGTTGGCGAGCTTGCCTGACACCTGGTCAATGATGACGTCGACGCCGGCGCCACCCGTGGCTTCGAGCACCTGATCGACCCATTTCGGATCGTTGGAATCGATCGCCAGATCCGCTCCGCATTCTTTAAGCCTTGCCCGTCTCGCTGCATCGGTCGATGAACCGATGACGAGTTTTGCACCTTTTAGCTTGGCAATTTGCTGTGCCATCAGCCCGACGCCTGAGCTGGCGCCCTGGATCAGGATGCTCTGGCCCGGTTGAAGTCCACCGATGGTGACAACGGCGTTGTGCATCGTGGTCAATGCCAGTGTCAGCGATGCGGCTTGTTCGAAGCTCATCCCCGATGGAATAGGAAGGCCGCGGCCGTAATCTGTTACGGTGTATTCGGCATACCCCCCGGCGCCGGAGCCCATGACACGGTCGCCGACTTTCCAGCCCTTTGCCTCCGGTCCCAGCTCCACAATCTCGCCGGCCCATTCCATACCAAGGACTGTGCCCACGCCACCGGCTGAGCCGTGCACGTGGCCCTTGATCATGCCGAGGTCTGCGCGGTTCATGCCGCAGGCGTGGACCTTGACCAGGATCTGCGATCCCTTGGGGGCGGGCTTCGGCGTATCGATGATGGCGGCGCCATTGGTGCCATAGACATAAGCTTTCATGGGCGTTCCTGACGTTTCTTGCAGATGATCGCGTTAGTCTTGACGCAAATCCCAGGACCGCGCAAACCCACGATTGCGTGACATTGCTTTTAGAAAAGAAACCCGATGGCGCTGCTTCGGCTCCTCGCTGACGATCTGACCGGTGCGCTCGACACCGCGGTCGAATTCGTCGGATTATGCGGTCCGTTGGAGGTCTCCTTGACAGAGACCCTGCAGCCAACCCACTCGGGAAGCTTGGTCCTCGATAGCGGTACGCGCGAACTTGGCAGGGCCGAGGTGCTGCCAATCATGGAGCGGATGGTGCCCGCGCTGTACGGTGCGACCATTGCTTTCAAGAAAGTCGACAGCTTGATGCGCGGAGAGTGGGCCGCTGAACTCGCGGCCTGCCTGCGATCGGGCAGGTGGTCATCCTGCATCGTTGCGCCGGCGTTTGCGTATCAGGGCCGGCGAACGCGCGGAAGTCAGCAGTTTGCGCGGACACAGAACGGCAGTTGGTCGCCCGTCGGCGGCAACATTCTAACGCAACTCGCGGCGGAAGGAATTGAAGCGCGTCAAGGACGGCTCTCGAGCGAGTTGCCGCTAGGCGTCAGCGTCTTCGATGCCGACAGCGATGATGACATGGACCGCGTGGTTGCGATGGGGCGCCGCGCGACAGGCTCTGTGCTATGGGTTGGAAGCGCTGGCCTCGCGCGTGCGCTCGCACGCGGCAATGAAGTGAGTGCCTCATCAAGGCTGCGGCCATCTGTGCTTGGATTGTTTGGCTCTGATCAGCCCGCAACAGCAGCGCAGCTTGCAGCATGCGGACCGCAGGCGATCACGCTTAGCGAAGGGGCGCCGGACAACGCACGCGATGTCGAGCAGCGTTTAGCAACGGATGGCGTTGCCATGGTGCAGTTTGGCCTGTCCTCCGGACTTTCCAGGACTGATGCTGCCCGGCGCATTGCGCGAGAACTCGCGGCCATGACCTCTCGGCTCCAACCGCCGGGCACACTTATTGTTGCCGGTGGGGAAACGCTCAAGGCACTTTGCATCTGCCTTGGCGCACGATCGTTGAAGTTGACGGGCCAGATCATGCCTGGTCTGCCGCGATCGGTGATACAAGGCGGGCGCTGGTCGGGCGTCGAAGTTATTTCCAAATCAGGATCGTTCGGTACCGCAAATCTGTGGCGCGATCTGTTCCGCGACAATCATCTTGTTCCGGAGAGGACCGGGACATGATGGGCCGCATCTTGCGGCGTCAATATCGCAGCCTCAATAAACCCGCGAGTACGCTGAGCGCCGCGCAGCGAATTTACTTCCGCGCTCTCAAGCGGGTAGTGCCGGGATCAAATGAGTTCGGTCGACGCCACCCGATTTAGGACCTGAATCTGCTGTGACGCAGGGGCCGAGGTTGATCCTTCCGCTTCCGAGACGATCTTGAGAAGGTTTTTGTAAGCGCGATCGGCTGTTTCGACAGGAAGCGGCTCTTCATCGAAGGATTCGATATATCGACCGGCCATCGCAGCGAGCAGGGCATAGAGCGCGCGGTGTTCAGTGTCCGTCGCTGAAAGCTGGAGGGTTTTGTTGCGAAAGGCCCGGTAGGTATGAAGACCGGGATGTTGGCTTGAAAGCCACGTGGTAAGTTCACCCAAGATGTTTCTCCCTTGATCCAAGAGGAAACAGCCGCTTTTAAGTAGAATGGGGTCGCCTAGCAAGGTCTATTTAATCACGAGATTGTGCAGTAGATAGTGTCCAGCCTTCAGCGCGCGGATCAATGCACTTCGCTCCGGTAATGCTGTGACATTGCGAACCCATCGCTCGAATGGTCGGAAAATAATGAAGAACTCATGAACAGTAAAAAACTGCAATCAAAGCAATTCGAAGATGCACTGTTTGCGCAGGCCTTTGCGTATCACCGGGCCGGGCAACTGAGAGATGCCGAAGCAGGTTATCGACAGGTGTTGGCCGCTAATTCTCGGCACCCCGGCGCACTCGGATGCCTCGGTATTCTGGCTCATCAGTCAGGCCACAGTGCCGATGGCATTGATCTGCTCAAGAAGGCTGTTGCGTCGGACAAGCGTAACGCGGAATTGCACTATAATTTAGCGTGTGTGCTGGCTGATTGTGGGCATGATCAAGAATCCATTCGCCACAACCGGAAAGCATTGGAGTTGCAGCCTGACTATCCCGGCGCGCACAACAATCTCGCTGCATTGTTGTTGCTGCAGGGACACGTGACCGAAGCTCTGAAAATCGTCGTGCAAGGATTGCAACTGGGCGTAACGCCAGCTTTGAAGTCCACTTTTGTGATGGTGCTGCGACCTCTGGATCCCTCGAGCATCAAGTTTGACCGCAACATGGTCCAGCTTCTATCCCGCGCACTCATCGAATCCTGGTGCCGGCCAAGGGATGTTTCCGGAGTCGTGTGTGCGCTTCTTGTCCGGATGCCCGCATTCGGGCGAAGCCTTGAGCGCTCGCTGACATCGACGCCTTCTCACCTGAATGATCTGTTCAACACTGATGAACTTGCGTCAATTGCGGTTGACGGATTGTTGCAAGCCCTTTTGGTCGCATGTCCGGTTACCAATATTGCGCTCGAACGGGTTTTGACGAAGACCCGCGCCGCACTTTTGGACGAAGTTTCCAACGGAAAACTAGAAGCTTTTGATGAGTGGCTGCCGTTAAGTGCTGCTATCGCTCAACAGTGCTACATCAATGAATATGTGTTCGACGTCAGTGATCGTGAAGAATCCCAGATTGTGAATCTTCGCGACGCGATCGTTGATGCATTGGACGCCGACAAAGTTGTCGCGCCAATTCAAATAGCTGCTCTCGCAAGCTACATGCCTCTCCATTCCCTCTCGGGCGCAGACCGCCTTTTGCAAGCGGCTTGGCCCGATGACCTTCAGTCCGTTATCAAGCAGCAAATTTCGGAATGGGTCGAAGAGCAGGGAATTCGAGGGCAGATCGAAAAGCTGACTGCAGTTGAAGATATCGTTTCGGAGAAGGTGAGGGACCAGTACGAGGAAAACCCTTATCCGCGCTGGACAAGGATTCCAGCGGATAAGGAAGCAATGCCGATCGATCAATACCTGCGCGCGCACTTGCCGGGCGTCGCATATCAGGCCATTGGCGATCGTCCGATCAGTGTTCTGATTGCGGGGTGTGGAACGGGCATGCACGCGATTCACCGCGCACAGCAATTCAGGAACGCTGACGTTCTTGCGATCGATCTGAGCTTGAGTAGCCTTAGCTATGCAGTCAGAAAAACCCAGGAACTGGGGTTAAAAAACATCCGTTATGGGCAAGCGGATATTCTGGCATTTAAGCCGAATACGATGTTCGATGTTATCGATTCATCGGGTGTGCTTCACCACCTCGGAGATCCGCTCGAGGGATGGAGAAATCTGGCAAGCTTACTGCGGCCCGGCGGCCTGATGCACATCGGGCTCTATAGCGCGATTGCACGGAAGAACATTAACCTCGCCCGCGATTTTCTGACCAGTGAGGGGCGAGATTATTCCGTCGCGGAGGTCAGAAGATTGCGGGCTCAGGTCGCGGGTTTGCAACAAGACCCCAAGTTCAAAAACATTACGGAGTTTAGCGATTTCTTCAGCGCCAGCGAATGCAGGGATTTGCTCTTTCACGTTCAGGAGCACCAGTTTTCGATCCCGCACATAGCTGCTTTCCTGACGGAAGCTGGCTTCAAATTTTTGGGATTTGAGACTCCGCACCGAAGACGTTATCTGAAGCGTTTTCCGGAAGACACGGCTGCAGTCAATCTCGACAATTGGCATGTGTTCGAGACGGAGAATCCCGAAATCTTTATCGGGATGTATCAGTTTTGGATCCAAAAGGCTTAATCCGCAGGCGGTCGTTTTCGGCCAAATTCAGCGCGACCATTGTAAGGCTCTGGCGCATATGCCGCATGCACACCTGCTACTGCCGACCGTCACCTATCCCGACTAGATAAGCGCTTAATCCAACCACATTGAAAATCTGACTCGGAAAGCCCGCAGGATGGATGCAATTTCGGGGAAGTTTCCTCCTGTGACCGATGGCCTTCCTCCGGAGCGACGGCGCTGGGCGTTGCTGGCGGTTTTCACTGCGCTGTCGATGGCGGCGCTTGATACCGCTATCGCCAACATCGCGTTGCCGGCCATCGCCGCGGACCTTCGTGTCAGCCCGGCCGATGTGATCTGGGTTGTGAATGTCTACCAGATTGCGATGGTGGCGACGCTGCTGCCGTTCGCGGCTCTGGGCGAAATCGTCGGGCACCAGCGCATTTATCTTTGGGGTTTGCTGCTGTTCACGCTGGCATCCCTGGCATGTGCGTGCGCCTGGTCCTTGCCTAGCCTGTTGGTCGCCCGTGTTCTGCAAGGCTTGGGCGCGGCTGGCGTCATGAGCGTGAACACGGCGCTGGTTCGCTTTATCTATCCCGAACGCATGCACGGACGGGGCTTCGGCAACAACGCGCTGGTCGTAGCAACTGCGTTCACTCTTGGTCCGACCATCGCCTCGGGCATTCTTTCTGTTGGCCCTTGGACCTGGCTCTTTGCGATTAACATTCCGTTTGGCGTGGCCGCGATACTCATCGGCCTGAAGACGTTGCCACAAACCCCACGCGCTACCCATGCGTTCGATTATCCTGGCGCTTTGCTGACATCGGTTTGCCTTTGTCTATTTATCCTCGGCATCGGCAGTGCGGCTCACAATACGTCAGCTTGGCTTGTCATTGTGGAAGTGATCGGTGCCGTCGTCTTCGGTGCGCTTCTGATCCGCAGGCAGGCCGACCATCCGGCTCCGATGTTGCCGATCGACCTGTTCCGCCGGCCGATTTTCTCCCTGTCAGTCGCGACTGCAGTTTGCTCATTTGCGGTGCAGGGGCTCGCATTCGTGTCGCTGCCATTTTACTTCGAAGATGTTCTGCACCGGACGCAGGTTGAGACGGGGTTCTTTATGACGCCCTGGTCCCTCGTCGTGGGGATCATGGCGCCAATTGCCGGGCGTTTGTCAGACCGTCATCCCGCCGGGCTCCTCGGAGGAATGGGCCTTGTCATGCTCGGCATCGGCATGGCGCTGCTGGCGATGCTCCCGGCTGAACCAAGCATTGCAGACATCGTCTGGCGCATGATGGTTTGCGGATGTGGCTTTGGTTTTTTCCAATCTCCGAACATGAAAGCGATCATGTCCAGCGCACCGCCGGGTCGAAGTGGTGGGGCCAGCGGTCTTGTTGCCACCGCTCGGCTGACTGGCCAGACCACGGGCGCGGCCCTTGCTGCACTTTGTTTTGGTCTGGCTGATCGGCAAGGTGCGACCCTCGCTCTGGCACTTGGTGCGGGGTTTGCCGCGTTCGGAGCCGTAATGAGCTTCCTGCGTCTGGTTGCAACTCCGCGCGCCAAATAAGTCTGTCCTGCCCTAGTGTCCCGAATCCAAAGTCCGCCTCATCGTGCAGCGCGCTCTGTAGCGGACTTTGGATTCGAGAGGACACTAGTAAATCTATGATTCTAGTGTGGTTCAGGTTCAGAAGTTCGCTTGAAGGACGCGCAGGAAATCGGGCGAACTTCTGAACCACCACACTAGGTTGCGAACCGAGTGCGTCTCGTGGGAAACAAGGCGTGCTTTTGGTGTGTGCGGCTCACGCAGGATGAATCGGATGGGTAAGGCAGCGCTCGCGGTATTGATCAATGGCGGTACGGATAACTGGTCGCCGGAACGTTGGAGGCAACGTTTCAACGCTGTCTGCAAGGACAGGCAAGTCGCGTTGCTGCCTGGCGACGCATGTCGGCTCGAAGATGTCGGATACGCTGCGGTCTGGAAGCCGACACCGGGCGCGCTCGCAGGGTTTCCAAATCTGAAGGCCGTTTTCAATCTTGGCGCCGGTGTCGATGCACTAATCGCAGACTCCACGTTACCGAACGTGCCGATCGTTCGTGTTGCCATCGGCGATCTGACGGGACGCATGACGGAATACGTCGTGATGCATGTGCTGATGCATCACCGCCAGCAGCCGTACCTGTCCCAAAGTCAGCAGAACAAGGTCTGGGCACCCAAGCATCAATCGGCGGCGAGCGAGATCTCCGTCGGCGTGATGGGGCTCGGCACGTTAGGCCGCGATGCAGCAGATGTCTTGAAGCGTCTCGGTTTTCGTGTGGTCGGTTGGAGTGCGAGCCCGAAGAGCTTGCCAGGCATTGAGTGCTACTCGGGGCAAGCCGGACTGAAGGAGTTTCTGGCGCGCACTAATATTCTTGTATGTCTCCTGCCGCTAACCCCGGATACGCGTTATATCCTTAATCGAAGCGTCTTCTCACAACTCGATCGCAATAGTCCGCTGGGTGCTCCGGTGCTGATCAACGCCGGGCGGGGCGGGTTACAGAACGAAGCTGATATTCTCGCTTGCCTGGATGACGGCACGTTAGGGGCCGTCTCGCTTGACGTGTTTGAGACAGAGCCTCTTCCAGCGCAAAGCCCGTTCTGGTCGCACCCGAAAGTTATTCTCTCGCCGCACAATGCGGCGGACACAGACCCGACCGAAATCTCGGCGTACGTCGCCAGGCAGATCGAGCAATTCGAGGCTGGTCGCCCGCTCGACAATGTCGTCGATCTGAAGCGCGGTTATTAGAGACTCGTTCTCCGGCACCTGAGAAGGATGCCGCGCTGTCACGCATATGCGTCAACGACGCCGTCAATCAGGTTGTGGCTGTACAGCGCTTCGAGGTTGATACCGAGCGTTTCGCCCACGGGGCGGATCGCCTGAATGACATCTTGAATTCGCTTGTGCTCGGCGCGCCGAATGTTCTCGGCTTCCTCGCGTGACACCGCTTCGAACCGAATGGTTCGTCCCGATCCGCGAACGCCGAGCAGCGGCAGGTCTGCCGAGATGACAGTGGCAATTTTCGGATATCCGCCGGCCGTTTGAGCGTCGGCCAGCAGGATGATCGGCAACTTTGAACCGGGGACTTGGATCGAGCCGGCGACGATACCGTCCGAGACAATGTTGTAGTTGCCGCCTTTGTGCTCAAGCAGCGGTCCTTCCAGCCGGAAGCCCATGCGATCCGAGGCCGGCGTAATGGTGTACGTGCCGGAGAGAAACTCTTGAATGGCCGCTTCCGTGAAAAAATCGTCCTGCGGTCCGAGAACGACACGTATTGGCTGTGCGAAACGCAAATCGCGGGGCTCGTTTAAAGTGACTTCCTCGCGCGCGGCAACATCATCCTTGTTGCCGTCAAGAATGTCACCGGCCTGAAGTTGCCGTCCAGAAAAGCCGCCGAAGGCGGCCCGTGTATAGGTGGACTTGCTGTTGAGGCACAATGGGACTTCGAACCCGCCTTCAATCGCGAGATACGAGCAAAACGCATCGCCCCCGAGCTTGACGCGAACGATTTCTCCCTTGGTGACGCGCACGGTCTGTCCCGAAGGGACGAGCGGCTGATCGCGTCCTTTGATTTCAAGGCCGCCCCCGCTGCCGACCAGCGCAATCCTCGCAGAGTCACATAGGACTTCCAGCTCTGGTCCCGATCCCATCACTTCCAGGCAGGCGCTGCTTTGCGGATTGCCGACCAAGGCATTCGCTAGCGTGAAGCCGTTGCGATCGAGTGCGCCGGCAACCGGCACTCCAACGTGCTGGAAACCGCGCCGCCCTTCATCCTGAACGGTGGTGAGAAAGCCGGGGGCAATGACTTTGAAAACCGGAGTCACGCTGCAATCTCCGAACTATCCGGAACGTAGCCGTTTCGTTGCACTGCGAGCTTTATGCGTTCGAATTCGGCCGGGGCGACCGGATTGAACTTCACGGCATCGCCGGGGCCGAGCAGAGCGCCTCGCGCCGATGCCGCATCGAAGAACCGCACAGGCGACGTTCCGATCAGGTGCCAGCCGCCTGGACTTTCATAGGGATAGACAGCGGTCATGCTGGTGGCGATGGCGAGCGAACCGGGAGGCACGCGTGTTCGTGGATCGGATCGGCGGGGAAATCGAAGTTTTTCCGGGACGTCGCCCATGTAAGGAAAGCCGGGAACGAACCCGATCATGTAGACATGATATTGGGTGCCGGAGTGAAGCGTGATCACTTCCTCGACCGAAAGCTTCGCGGCTTTCGCTATTTCCTCGATATCGGGCGCGAATTCCGGTTCGTAGCAGACCGGAATCTCCCAAAGCCGCTTGCCGCCAGAAGCCTGCGTGGACTGATTAACGAACGCATGAACCGCCTGTTCGAGTTCATTGCCTGTTGTGACGAGAGAGTCGTAGTTGATGCTCAGCGAACGAAATGTTGCGATGACTTCGGTGACCCCGGGGAGCTTGGCATGCTCAAGGGTTTCCGCAAGTGCGAGCACACGGTCGCTGATCTTGCGATCGATCGTCGATCCAAATTCGATCACGAGCGCGCTGTCCGCCGCTTTCAAAATCCTAAAGTCAGCCATGACAGACACCCGTTCGCATTGATATTATTGTACCGAAGATAGTATTATTGCGTCAAATCCCTCAATGGGACAGACTGGAAATGCACATTTCACCTGGTGTCCCGAATCCGAAGTTCGCGCAGGCTTGCGGCTTCACTCGGAAGAACTTCAAATCCGCGGACTAGGGTGCTCTGCAATTCCTGCGCCATACCGAATGGTGTTGTCACAATGAATAGTCCCCGCGGTGAGGTGCATACGCTAAACAGTTGCTAGCACATTGCTTTGATTTCATGGTTAGTTATGATCCTCGCGCAAGCATCGGATTCCAATAAGAAGTGCTAATGTGTCCAAGCTGTTAAAGGCATATGATCGTAGCCGCGTGCCCCTGTATATTCAGGTGGCCTCGGTGTTGCGAACGCGAATACAGTCCGGACAATGGGGCGCCGGGGAGAAAATTTCCACTCTTGAAGAGCTTGAACGAGAGTTCGAGGTCGCGCGCGTCACGGTCAGGCAGGCTGTCGACATCTTGCGTGAAGAGGGATTGCTTCAGGCTCGTCAGGGGCTTGGCACGTTCGTTGCAAAAAAGACTCCGGACCGTCACTGGGTCAAGCTTGCAACGAGCTGGAATACTTTGATCGACTCCCTCAAGGACAATGTGCCTCGGCGCTTGACGATCGACGAAGACGTGCCGCCTCCCAATCTGGGCAATTCCGATGGCGATCTTGCTTCGAGCTACGTGAAATTGCGCAGCGTTCAGTACCGCAATGAGGATCCATATTCAGTCGTTAATATTCTTCTGGCGCGCGAAGTCTTTGATTTGAATCCGGTTCGTTTCAAAAACGCAGCGGCGCTGGTCACAATCGACTCCATGGAAGAGATTACGCTGCTTGAAGCGCACCAGACCCTGACGATCGGCAGTGCGGATCCCGAAATTGCCGATCTTCTGAAGATTTCGATCGGGGCGCCAACGGTCGCAGCCCACTGTGTTGTCGTCAATGATGGCGGGATTGCCATCTACGTCGGCGATATCATTTATCGTAGTGAGAGCATCAAATTGCAGATGGATCTTCTCGCGACCAACCCGGTTCGGGAAAAAAAAGCGCGCAATGGCTACAAAGCCGTTGATTTGGCGCGGCGCAGCAAAGCTCGCAAAGCCTAAATCCGCGTCAATCTGCCTCTATTTTTGCAAATTCTTTGATCGTTGAAGTCTGCGAACGAGGTCTTGCTATCGTTCTAAAAATAGGATGAATTTGGCGTGGCAGTTGTCACCGGGCCTTCGAGGGAATGTGCATGACGAAGCAGGGTGTGGGTGCGCGGCTTCTGCGCAAGGAAGATGACCGCCTGATGCGCGGGCGTGGGGAGTTCGTTGCGGACATTCGCTTGGCCGGTATGCGCGACGTGGCGTTTGTTCGTAGTCCGCTGGCACATGCCCGCATCAAGGACATTCGGATTCCGCCCCAGTTCCGCGATAGCGTTTTCACGGCAAAGGACCTTGAGGGCGTGAAGCCCATCCGCGCGGTATCTGGCCTGCCAGGTTTCAAGGTTTCCGAACAGCCGATCCTCGCCTTCGAGAAGGTGCGTCAGGTCGGCGAGCTGATCGCGATGTGTGTGGCCGACACGCGCGCCGAAGCGGAAGATATTGCCGCTGCTGTCGAGGTCGAGTTCGAGGAGCTACCCGCCGTTTACGATATGCTGCTGGCGAAGCGTCCGGATTCGGCGCTGCTTCACGAGCATTGGGGCGACAACGTCTTTCTTGAGACATTTGTCGATGTGAACATGGAAGCGGCGTACGATGCGCCGATCAAAATTACCCGCGAAATTTCAACCGCGCGCCAGAGTATGGCGCCGATGGAGGGAAGGGGCACGGTCGCCCTATGGCACAAGCGAATGGGTCAGCTTGTGCTGTACACGGGCAACCAGCAGCCGCACATCGTACGTAATGGTTTGTCCGAATGTCTCGGGCTCGAGCAGATTAACGTGCGGATCGTGTCGCCCGATGTCGGCGGCGGCTTCGGCTACAAGGGCATCGTGCTGACGGAAGACGTCTGCCTTGGCTGGCTCGCAATGCGCTGTGGTCATCCCGTACGCTGGATTGAGGATCGCCGTGAGCATCTGACGGCGGGCGCCAACTGCCGCGAACACCACTACAACATCACCGTTTATGCGGACCGTGACGGCACGCTGCGTGGTGTTGAATGCGAAGCCACGGTCGATTCCGGGGCCTATTCGTCATATCCATTCTCCGCGTGTCTGGAAGCCGCGCAGGTCGCGAGCATTTTGCCGGGGCCTTACGATTTTCCGTCTTATCGCTGCCGCACCTGGTCGGTCGCGACCAATAAGTGTCCAATTCTGCCGTATCGCGGCGTGGCGCGCACGGGCGTCTGTTTCGCCATTGAGCTGATGATGGATGCGATCGCGCGCGAGGCGGGACTCGAGCCGTATGAGGTGCGGCTGAAGAATCTCGTTCGGCCCGAACAGATGCCGTTCGACAATATCACCAAGAAGCATTTCGACAGCGGCGACTATCCGGAATCGCTGCGGCAAGCGCTCGCAAAGATTGATCTTGCCGCGTTGCGTGAGCGGCAGAAGACGCCGGATCCCGATGGCCGGCTGATCGGTGTTGGCCTGGCGGTCTATTGCGAACAGGGCGCGCACGGGACGTCTGTCTATGCCGGTTGGGGCATTCCGATGGTCCCTGGTCATGAGCAGGCGACTGCACGCATGACCCCGGATGGCGGGCTCGAACTGCGCGTCGGCGTCCACTCCCATGGCCAAAGCATGGAGACGACGCTGCCGCAGGTGGCTCACGAAATCCTCGGCATCGACACGGCCAAGATCAAGCTCGTGCATGGCGACACTGAATATACGCCGTATTCCACCGGAAGCTGGGGCTCGCGTTGTGCAGTGATGGCTGGTGGCGCGGTGGCGACCGCCTCGCGTGAAGTTGGCAAGCTTGCGATGGGCATCGGCGCGCATTTGCTGCAGACCGACATCGAGAACGTTAATCTCAGCGACGGCGCCGTGGTTGGCCCGAACGGCAGCGTTACCCTGCAGGAGATCGCGTACACGTGGTATCGGCGCCCGCAGGATCTGCCGCCATCTGTCGATCCCAGAGGTCTGGAGGCGACGGTCGGCTACAAGCCGGTGCGCGACTCCGGGACCTTCAGCTATGCAACGCACGTTGCGGTGGTCGCGGTCGATCCGGAAATAGGCGACATCGAAATTCTCGATTACGCCATCGTCGAGGACGGCGGTAGGCTGATCAACCCGATGGTGGTCGATGGTCAGATCTACGGCGGCCTCGCGCAGGGCATCGGCACAGCGCTTTACGAAGAGATGAACTTTGATGCGTCAGGCCAGCCCTTGGCGTCGACCTTTGCGGATTATCTTCTGCCGGGTCCGACCGAGGTGCCTGCGCCGAAGCTCGGCCACATGGAAACGCTGGCACCCTACACTGAGTTCGGTGTCAAAGGTCTCGGCGAGGGTGGTGCAATTGCGCCGCCGGCCGCCATCGGCAATGCCGTCAACGACGCGCTGAAATCGCTCGGCGCGGAATTGCTCCAATCGCCGATTACGCCGCGCAGAGTGCTGGAAGCAATTCAGCAGGCCAAGGGCAAGAATCGGACGAAAGCGGATGAAGGAGTTTCCGCGTGAAGCCGGTCAATTTCGATTATGCGCGTCCCGGCGACGTCAACGAAGCGCTCAAGCTGATCGCCGACGATACCCTGACGGTAAAGATCATGGCCGGCAGCCAGTCGCTTGGCCCGATGCTCAACATGCGTTTGGTTCAGCCTGATCTACTGGTGGACATCACCGGCATCGAGGAACTCCGCAGCGTCGATCAGCGTGCGGACGAGATCGTGCTCGGCGCTTGCATCACCCATGCCGATATCGAGGACTTGCGCGTTCCGGATGTGACCAGCGGCGCACTTCCATACGTTGCACGTGGGATTGCTTATCGGGCGGTGCGCAATCGCGGAACCATCGGCGGGAGTCTGACGCACGCCGATCCTTCGGCCGACTGGCACTCGATCATGGCCGCGGTGGGCGCGAAGGTTGTGCTCCGCGGCCCGAGCGGCGAGCGCACGATCCCAGTCGAAGACTATATGGTCGGTGCGCTGGAATCCGACCTGCAGCCTGGCGAGATGCTCGTTGGCGTGAGAGTGCCAAAACTTAGCCGTTCAGCGCGCTGGGGTTACTACAAGACCTGCCGCAAGACCGGTGAATTCGCGCACGCCATCGGCTCGTTCTTGTCGGATCCTGATCGCGGTGTCAGCCGCGTCGTGATTGGCGCTACCGAGAGTCGGCCGATCGTCGTCACTGAAGCGGGCAACATTCTCGGCGACGGGCGCGCAAAGCAGCTCCATACGGTATTCAACAGCGATGCTGTCGCGGATGCGATGGAAGCAGCGGGCATGATCGATCCGCTCGACAAGCAAACCCATATTGTCGCGTTGCGGCGCGCTATCGAACAGGCGCAGTCAGCATGAATCTCGTCAGTCTCACAGTTAACGGAAAATCCGTCAGCGCCAGCGTCCAGCCGCGCACCCATCTCGCTGACTTCGTACGCGAAACCCAGAATCTCACAGGCACCCATCTGGGTTGCGAGCACGGCGTATGCGGCGCTTGTACGATGCTTGTGGATGGTGTGCCGACGCGCTCCTGCATAACTTACGCGGTCGCCTGCCAGCAGGCCGAAGTCACAACCATTGAGGGGCTCGACAACGACGAGATCGCGACCGAACTGCGCGCTGCCTTTTCGCAGGAGCATGCGCTTCAGTGCGGATATTGCACGCCGGGGATGCTCGTGTCCGCACGCGATGTTGTGCTGCGGCTGCAGGCGCCGAGCGAGCATGACATTCGTGTCGCTATGAGTGGAAATCTCTGCCGCTGCACCGGCTACGTTGGCATCATCCGCGCGGTACAGCGTGTGGTCGAGGCTAGGCGCAGCCGTGGTATCGCAGCGATCCCGAACGGCAATCGCACGCGGCTCGGGCCCTCAGGATCGGGACACGCAGTGCTGGTCACGTCCGGATCGGCGCCGCGCATTGCCGCTGCGCCCAAGGTCACCGCGAAACGCGTGTCCCCTGTTTCTGCCGCGCGCATGGATCCAGACTGGAAGCCGCAGACAACGTTTACGCAGAGCTTCGTGGTCGCCCACCCAGTCGACGTGGTTTGGACCTTCTTCGGCGATGTGGCGAGTGTTGCGGCGTGTCTGCCCGGCGCGTCGCTGACCGGCGAGCCGGTGGATGGCCATGTCGAAGGCCAGATGAAGGTCAAGGTCGGCCCGATCTCGGCGGAATTCCACGGCGTCGCTGACATCACGCGTGATGAGGCGACCAGGACAGGGACGATCATCGGCTCGGGCAAAGACAAGCGCAGCAACTCTGCAACGCGGGGACTGGTCGGCTATGCGGTCAAGCAGGGTGACACGCCAGATCAGACACGTGTCGACGTCAATATCGGCTTCACGCTGACCGGAGCGCTCGCGCAGTTCAGTCGCTCGGGTCTCGTGCAGGATATTGCCGGGCGCCTGATTGCGATGTTCGTGAGGAACCTCGAAGCGCGTCTGGCAGGGAAGTCGAGCGGAGACATGCCATCCGCCGAGGTCGGTCTTGATGCGGGATCGCTGGTATTCTCAGTGGTAAAAGATAGGTTCCAAAATCTGCTGAACCGACTGTTCGGCAGACAATAAGACTCAAGCGGCGGCAAAGGTATTGTCATCCTAAAGATAGTACCTTATCCTCATTTGAGCCTGTGATAGATGACTTTTTGCCATTCGTGGTAATCCGGAGCGAGCAATGACGATCAAGATCAATCTCAACGCAGATATGGCAGAGGGTTTCGGCGCCTATAAGATCGGCGACGACAACGGCATTCTGAAAATTATCGGTTCCGCCAACATCGCATGTGGCTTCCATGCCGGCGACCCGCTAACCATGCGCAAGGTCATCGCCGATGCGAAGCGGGAAGGCGTCACCGTCGGCGCGCATCCCGGATTCAACGATCTCTGGGGGTTCGGGCGCCGCCGCATCGATATGAAGCCTGAGGATCTCGAATACATGATTGCCTATCAGATCGGTGCTTTGCAGGCGCTGGCGGCTTATTCGGATGTCAAGGTGACCCACCTCAAGCCGCACGGCGCACTGAACAACATGGCCGCGGAGAATAAGGAATACGCCATGGCCATTGGTCGCGCGATCAAGGCGGTCGATCCCAAGATCATCTATATGGCACTTGCCGGATCCGAAATGGAAAAAGCCGGTCGCGAACTCGGATTGCCGGTCGCGCTCGAAGGCTTCTGCGATCGTCAGTATGAGGACGACGGCAACCTGACGTCGCGCAAGATCCCGGGTTCCGTGCTGCACGACCCGGAAGCTGCGACGAGGCAGGTCGTCGAGATGGTAGTGAACAACACCATCACCTCGCGCACCGGCAAGAAGATCCCGTGCAAGGTGCACTCGCTGTGCGTCCACGGCGACGAGCCGACCGCAGTCGCTTTGGCGAAGAAGGTCCGCGAAGGGCTGGAAAAGGCGGGGGTCAAGCTGGTGCCTCTGACCGAGATGTCGCTCGACTGACACCACTCGAAAAAAATCTGATCCAGGGAAGGCCGGTCACATGAGCGCAAAGCCAAGTATTGCTATTCTGGGAGGTACCGGCGACCTGGGTTCAGGTCTTGCGAAGCGATGGATCGCCGCTGGCTATTCCGTCGTGATAGGATCCCGCTCTGCTGAGAAGGCGCAGGCGTTCGCCAAAGAACTAGGCGGCAATGCGCGAGGTGATGACAATGTCGGTGCTGCGACGTCGGCTGACATTGTGGTTCTCGCGGTGCCGTTCGGCAGCCATGAGGCCACGCTCCTTGAAGTGAAGGATGCCGTTCAGGGCAAGATCGTCGTCGACGCTGCTGTGCCACTGGTGCCACCGAAGGTTTCTGTCGTGCAGTTGCCACCGGAAGGGTCTGCCGCTCAGATCGCGCAGAAGCTGCTTGGCGACGGCGTCAAGGTTGTCTCTGCGTTTCATAATGTCGGCGCCACGAAGCTGCATGCTGGCGGCCGTGCGGACTGCGATGTGCTGGTGTTCGGCAACGACAAGGAAGCCCGTGATCTTGTGATCGCGCTGGCCGGCGAAGTTGCGACCTCTGGTGTTGATGGGGGCGTTCTTGCCAACTCGGCTGCGGCGGAGGCGCTGACGTCAGTTCTGATCGGGATCAACCGCCGCTACAAAGTGCCGGGCGCGGGTATCCGCATCACCGGACTTCCCGCGCCTGCTCCGTAACCGGCATTCGCGATGGCGAAGAGCGTCACATATTTTGCCGTACCCGGCATTCCGTTGATCCAGCCGGGTGACGATCTCGCCACGGCGATCACAGATGCTCTCAAGGCCGCACAGTTTGAACTGACGACGGGCGACATCGTTGTCATCGCGCAGAAAATCGTTTCGAAATCCGAAGATCGCTACGTCGAGCTGAAGAGCGTCGTTCCTTCGGAGAAAGCGCATGCGCTTGCCAAAGAAATAGGTAAGGACGCGCGTTTCATCGAGGTTGTTCTTTCCGAGTCGGATGAGGTCGTGCGTTATCGGCCGAACATCATGATCGTTGCTCATCGACTTGGATACGTGATGGCCAACGCCGGCATTGATCAGTCGAACATCCTGCACAGCGATGGCGAAGAACGCGTTTTGTTGTTGCCGAAGGATCCCGATGGTTCTGCTGTGACGCTGAAGTCGAAATTTGATGCTGCCTTTGGAGCTGATGTCGGCGTTATCATCAATGACAGCTTCGGGCGGCCATGGCGCAACGGCGTTGTCGGCGTTGCGCTTGGCGTCGCAGGTTTGCCATCGCTGCTGGATATGATCGGCGCGCCGGACATGTTCGGCAGGCCGATGCAGGTGACCGAGATCGCTGTGGCCGATGAAATTGCCGCTGGAGCGTCGTTGCTCATGGGGCAGGCAGCGGAAGGGCTGCCGGTGGTTGTGGTCCGGGGGCTGACGTTTTCTGCAGCATCGCGGCCCGCGTCTGCTCTGATCCGTCCGCGCGAACGGGATATGTTCCGATGAGCACCGCAAGCGCAAAAGCATTGGTTGGCAAGCCGGTGGTGGCGCTGTGCGGCGGCGTCGGCGGAGCCAAACTGGCGCTCGGCCTCAATCGTCTGATCGGTGCGGACCTGACCGTCGTCGTCAATACCGGCGACGACTTCGAACATCTCGACCTGCATGTATCGCCTGACATTGACACGGTCGTCTATACGCTGAGCGGCCTCAGTGATGTCGAGCGTGGTTGGGGCCGCGCCGATGAAACCTGGAACTTCATGGCATCGCTCGGTGATCTCGGCGGCGAAACCTGGTTTCGGTTGGGCGATCGTGATCTCGCCATGCATGTGGAGCGGACGCAGGCGCTGCGCGGTGGAACCACACTGACGGAATTCACGACCGCTATGGCGCGTCGTCTTGGCATCGCTGCGACCATTCTCCCTATGTCCGATGACCGCATCGAGACGATGGTGGTCACTGCGGATGGACCATTGCCGTTCCAGCGCTACTTTGTCGGGTTGCAATGCGCACCGGTCGTCAGACAACTCGAATTCAAGGGAGCAGAGAAAGCCGCTGCGACGCCGCAGGTGTTGTCAGCGCTCCAGAATCCGGATCTCGCTGCTGTGATTATCTGCCCTTCAAATCCATATCTCAGCGTCGATCCCATTCTCGCTGTCGCGGATATCCGCAAGGCCCTTGCTGCAGTGAGAGCTCCGCTCGTTGCAGTCTCTCCGTTGATCGGAGGGCAAGCGGTCAAGGGACCGACGGCAAAGATCATGGCGGAGCTCGGTCTGCCAGCGGACTCGGTGACCATCGCCCGCCACTATCCGTTCCTAAGCGGGCTGATCATCGATCAGACCGACGAGGGCGAGTCCGATAAAATCGGTATGCCGGTGCATTTAACTTCGACCTGGATGCGAAGCCTCGAAGATAGGGATCGGCTGGCTGCCGAATGCCTGAAGTTCGCGGCTGAGCTGTCCGCTGCGCAGAAGAGAGAGAGCGTCGCGTGATGCAGATCGCTGCAGAAACCTCCGGTCATGTCTGGGCTATTGTTCCCGTCAAGCGGTTGAGCAGAGCCAAGCAGCGGCTTGCCGATGTCTTGTCGCGCAACGAACGCGTGAAACTCGTCCGCACCATGCTGCATGAAGTTCTGACCACACTGTGCGCGACGCCGGAGATTGCTGGGACCATCGTGGTGACCGGCGATCCGATGGTGGCGAACCTGGCGACTTTGTTCGAGGCCCGCGTGGTGACGGACGTGTTAGAGGCGGGCATCAATGCCGCCGTCCAGCAGGGGCTGAAGACGCTCGATGCATCGTCCGCTGCGCTGGTCGTTCCGGCCGATGTGCCTTTCGCCACGGCCAGTGATCTGCGCGACGTCATCGGTGAGCTTGATCGTCATCCAATCGTGTTGGCGCCTGCGCTGTCCGACGGAGGCACCAACGCGCTGGCGTTGCGTTCTCCCGATCTTATCATTCCAAGTTTTGGTGACGACAGCTTCGTGCGGCACCAGGCATTGGCTCAGGCAAGCGGCATCGATTGTGGCATCGTGCGCAATGAAGGTCTTGGCCGGGACATCGACTGCCCTGACGATCTGCTTCCTTGGGCAGGCGTCAAAAAATTCTCGCTGACGGCTGCGCTGCTGGCTGAATTCAATATCGCGGAACGGCTCCATGCCGCTGCTCTACCGGCATCCGAGAGGCATGTGTGACATGAACGTCACTTCTCTTTTGCAGAATTTCCCGAATGACCGCAGGCTGACGCGCGAAGAAGCGGCGCACCTCGTCCACGTCGAAGGTCTTGATGACCTCCTGAATGCCGCTGCTGCACGGCGCGATGCCGCGCATGGCCGGCAGGTTTCTTACTCACGCAAGGTCTTTATTCCGCTGACGCAGCTTTGCCGCGACGTCTGCCACTACTGCACGTTCGCTCATGCTCCGCGCGCGGGCGAGAAGCCTTTTCTGTCGATTGAGCAGATGATTGCGATCGCAGAGGCCGGGAAGAAGGCTGGATGCAAGGAGGCGTTGTTCACGCTCGGTGACAAGCCGGAGCTGCGTTATCGCGTCGCGCGTGAAGAACTCGATCGTCTCGGACATGCGACGACGCTGTCTTATGTGGCTGAAGCTGCGGGCGCAGTATTCCGCGAGACCGGACTTTTGCCGCATATCAATCCGGGTCTGATGACTGGCGAGGACTTGGATGCCCTGCGCAAGGTCTCGGTCTCTCAGGGCATCATGCTGGAGAGCGTCTCCGACCGGCTTTGTGAAAAGGGCGGTGCACATTACGGCTCGCCGGACAAGGTGCCGGCTGCGCGACTTGAAACCATGAAGCTTGCCGGTGAACGGCAGATTCCATTCACGTCGGGCATATTGATCGGTATCGGCGAGACGCGACAGGAACGTATCGATTCCCTGTTCGCGCTGCGCGACCTCAATGATCAGTACGGGCACATCCAGGAAATCATTGTCCAGAACTTCCGCCCCAAAGCGGGTACGCGGATGGAGGCTGCGGCGTCGCCCGACGTAGAGGATCATCTCTGGACGATTGCGATCGCGCGTCTGATTTTCGAACCGCAGATGAATATCCAGGCGCCACCAAATCTCAGCCCCGGGGCGCTCGGTAGACTTGTTGCTGCTGGCATTAACGACTGGGGTGGCGTTTCGCCGGTGACTCCGGACCACGTGAATCCTGAGGCGCCGTGGCCGCACCTGCGCGTGCTCGAAGCTGCGACCAAAGCTGCCGGCATGGATCTGGTGGAGCGTCTCGCGATCTATCCGGCACTTGCGCGCGATACCAATCGCTGGGTTGATCAGGGGCTGCGTACCGCAGTGCTTAATCACATCGACGGCGATGGCATGCCGCGCGTCGACGACTGGTGTCCGGGGCATGTTGGCGAACTGCCGAACCGTGAAGTGGATTGGATTGCAAGAGCGCCTTCAGTCACGCCGTCCGACAATTTGGGCCGTGTCCTCGCCAAGGCACAACGCGGCGAGGCGCTGGGCGAGGGGGAGATCATCAACCTGTTCCGCGCGCGGGGCGATGGCTTCTCGGCGATCTGCCGTGCCGCCGACGAACTGCGCCGTGAGGTGAACGGCGACGTGGTCAGCTACGTCGTGACACGCAACATCAACTATACGAACATCTGCTCTTTCAAGTGCCAATTCTGCGCATTTTCCAAGGGCAAGATGAGCGAGAACCTGCGTGGACGGCCCTACGATCTCGACATGCAGGAAGTCGCTGGCCGTGTGGTCGAAGCATGGGAGCGGGGTGCGTCCGAGGTCTGCATGCAGGGCGGAATTCATCCGTCTTACACGGGCCAGAAGTATCTCGATATTTGCCGCACCGTGAAGGATGCCGTGCCGCAAATGCATATGCATGCGTTCTCACCTCTGGAAATTCATCAGGGCGCGCAGACGCTTGGAATTCCTGTCGTCGAATTTCTGCGCGAGCTGAAGGCGGCTGGTCTCGGAACGTTGCCGGGCACGGCGGCCGAAATTCTCGATGACGAAGTCCGTGCGGTCCTCTGTGCAGACAAGATCCGCACTCAGCAGTGGCTTGATGTGATGCGTGCCGCGCACATGGTCGGCTTCCGGTCCACTGCGACGATTATGTTTGGACATATCGAGGGCTATCATCACTGGGCGCGGCATCTGTTGCGCGTTCGCAATCTGCAGGCGGACACCGGCGGCTTCACCGAATTCGTGCCGCTTCCGTTTGTCCACATGGAAGCGCCAATCTATCTCAAGGGCCGGGCGCGGCCGGGACCGACATTCCGAGAAGCGATCCTGATGCATGCTGTCGCGCGGCTGGTGCTCAATCCCTTGATCCCGAACATCCAGGCGTCATGGGTCAAGCTCGGCGCGGAAGGCGTGCGTCAGTGTTTGTCTGCTGGGGTGAATGATCTCGGCGGAACGCTGATGGACGAGAGTATTTCGCGCTCTGCCGGCGCATCCCACGGTCAGGAAATGACGCCGCAAGAGATGGAACGGATTATCCTTTCGAGCGGACGGACGCCGCGGCAGCGAACCACGTTCTATTCCGACGCCGATGATGTCGTGCGGCAACGTTCTTTCGATGCTGCAGCAGCGAGAGCACTAGCGGCCAGTCGCGACAAAAATGTGCACATGGTCGCCTCCTCTTGAGGCAGGGCGTCGCTCGACATCCTATCATACTAATGTTAGTATCTTTCAACCCGACGTGAAGCGGAAAGAAGTTTGCGAATGTCTTCAGTCATTAATCCGGAAATCGTCGACGCCAAGCTAAGAGCGCGGGCCGTTGCCCGGGCACGAGAACATGGCATGGTGTTGCCGACATTTTCGCAGCTCGCCAATCCCGCAACCATTCCAGCCGAGGTCTCCAAGAAGCTCGCGGATGTTGCGCCGGATGAGCCGCGTGCAGAGAATCTGTGGCGCGTGAACTGGTACAACGCCGCTGATCGGAAGACCCAGACCGATGTGCCGGGATACATCGTGATCCCTGAATCGATCTCGGGTGTGAAAGCACCGATCGTTGTGCTGCTTGGCCGGCGCTTCCCGATGATCGGGGCACACAAGGTGTTGCCGGCTTACTCCGCGCTCGCAACGCAGCTCGTGACTGGGCGTTTCGATCCGGAAAAACAGAAGGCTATCTGGCCGTCTACGGGTAATTACTGCCGCGGCGGTGTGTCCGTGTCGCGAATTCTCGGATGTCGCGGTGTTGCCGTTCTGCCTGCTGGCATGAGCCGCGAGCGTTTCGAGTGGCTGGAGAAGTGGGTTTCGCATCCGGAGGATGTCATTCGCACGCCGGGCACCGAGAGCAATGTCAAGGAAATCTACGACAAGTGCGCGGAGCTTGAACGCGATCCACAGAACGTAATTCTCAATCAGTTCTCTGCTTTCTCGAATTATCTCATCCACTACACCTGCACTGGCGCTGCAGCCGAGCATGCGTTTAACGCGTTCAAGAGCGGCAGTAACCGTCGCCTTGCAGCCTTCGTTTCGGCGACGGGATCGGCAGGTACAATTGCCGCGGGTGACTACCTGAAGAAGCGCCACGGCACGAAAATTGCGGCCGTCGAAGCGATTGAGTGTCCGACCATGCTGAACAACGGCTATGGCGAGCACAACATCCAGGGTATCGGCGACAAGCATATCCCGTTGATCCATAACGTGATGAACACGGACCTCGTGATCGGCGTGTCGGATCGCGTCTCTGACCAGCTCAATCTGCTGTTTGGCTCCGAGGTTGGACGGAAGTATCTGCAGAATCGCCGCAAGCTCGACAAGGCGCTGGTGGAGTCCTTCGCGGACGTCGGCATTTCCGGCTTCGCGAACATCGTGGCTTCGATCAAATTGGCGAAGCAGCTCCACTACGGTGTTGATGACGTCATCGTCACGGTCGCGACCGACAGCGCGTCGCTCTATGACAGTGAGCGCGACAGTTATCGCGAGAAGCATTTCGGCGCGTTCGATGAAGTGAACGCAGGTGAGATCTTCGGATCGTGCCTGACGTCGATTGCAACGGACCATGTGATGGAGCTGACGGATCAGTTGCGGCGCCAGGTTTTCAATCTCGGTTACTACACCTGGGTCGAACAGCAGGGCGTCAGCGTCGAGGATTTCGAACGGCGCAGACATCAATCGTTTTGGGAAGGGATCGCGGCGAGCCTCCCTCAGTGGGACAAGCTGATCGAGGACTTCAACGCAGAGGTCGCCGGGTCGAATACAGAAGAGTCAGGTAAAGCGAGGTCATGAGCGTGGATCAGAGTACGGTTCTGCCTTATCAGACGCTGCGGGAAAATCTGGCGCGGCGCGACCGTAGCCTGCGCGAAAAGGTTGTAACGCTGGAGGAAGCTGCATCGTTTGTGAGCGATGGCGCCACAGTCGGTATCGGCGGTTCGACCATGTCGCGCACGCCGATGGCGATGATCTGGCAGCTTATCCGCGCGCGTAAGAAGGAGTTGTCTTGCTCGCGTTGCATCATCTCGACGGATGGCGATCTGTTGCTGGGCTCAGGCGCCGCGAACCACATCATCTCGAGCTGGTTCGCCCAGGGCATTCTGTGGGGCCTGTCCAAAGTGATGCGTCATCATATCGAGGGTGGCCACGCGCGTTATGACGAATGGAGCCACATGGGTGTCGGCATGCGCTTTCGCGCCGGCGCCATGGGTGTTCCGTTCATGCCGATGCGCTCGATGCTCGGCTCGGACGTCGGCAAGAAGCGGCCGGAAACGAAGGAGATCGATTGCCCCTTCACCGGCGAGAAGATCCTGCTCGTGCCTGCGCTTAATCCGGACGTTGCGCTGATCCATGTGCAGCGTTGCGACGCCTACGGCAATGCGCAGATCGATGGTCTTCAGTTCATGGATATCGACCTGGCGATGGCTGCTAACCGTGTGATCCTGACGACGGAGCGGATCGTCTCCAACGACCAGATCCGCCGTGCGCCGGATCAGACCAAGATCCCGTTCTTCTGCGTCGATGCGGTTGTGGAGGTGCCTTACGGCAGTGCGCCGCATGAGTGCTACGGTGTTTACGAGCCGATGATGAATCACCTTGATGCCTATGTGAAGCAGGTGAACGGTGACCCAGTCGGCGGCATGAAGAAATATCTCGACGACTATGTCTACGGGCCGAAGACCTGGAACGATTTCCTGTCGATGATCGGTATGGAAGAAATCGTGACAGCGAGCCGAAGGGGCAGGAGCATTTTCGATGACTGAGCAGAACCGTCACACCGCGTCGGAAATGCTGGCGATTCTCAGCGCGCGGCAGCTGAGGGAAGGGCAGGTGGTCTTCGCCGGCATCGGCATTCCGCTGCTCGCAGCGACGCTCGCGCAGCGCCTGCGTTGTCCTGGCCTTACGATCTTGTTCGAAGGTGGGGTGATCGGCGCCTTCGTGGAGCCGGGCAAGCTGCCACCGTCCACAAACGATCAGCGTTGCACTAAGCGCGCCAACATGGTGCTCGGGAGCGCCGAAGTGCTTCTGTTGCTCCAGCGCGGCTATGTCGATGTCGGCTTTATGGGCGGCGCGCAAATCGACAAGTACGGAAACCTAAATTCGTCATTCATTGGTGATTCCGACAATCCGAAAACCCGGCTTCCGGGCACCGGCGGCGGCAACGATATTTCCAGCCTGACCAACATGATTGTTGCGATGAAGCACGAGAAGCGTCGCTTCGTCGATCAAGTCGATTTCATCACCAGCCCGGGATTTATCCGCGGTGGCAAGACGCGTGCTGAAAGCGGCTTGCCCCAGGGCGGCATGTTCCGGGTGATCACCGAGTTGGCGGTGTTTTCGTTCGACGAGACGTCTCGTCGGATGAAAGTTCTTGCGCTCAATCCCGGTATCACGCGGGAGCAGGTGCAGGACAACACTGGTTTCGATCTGATTTTTGAGGATCAGATCAACGTCACCGAGCCGCCGACCGAGCACGAACTATCGACGTTGCGGATGCTCGATCCCGATCGTCTCTTCATTGCATAAGTAAAACGGGGAGTAAGAATGACAATCCTGTCGAATACGTTCGGTATCGCCGCGCGCAATTTCACCGCTTGGCCGGAGCTTCCGGACGCCAAGGCGCTGATTGATTACGGTGTGCGCGTTGAAGAGCTTGGCTATGACTCGCTTTGGGTCTGGGATCACATCCTCCTCGGTGTTGATCCGCATTTTCCGATTCTTGATTCCTTGACGACACTGACGGCGATTGCCGCGCGCACGAGCAAGATCAAGCTCGGCACCGGTATTCTTGTTCTTCCGCTGCGCAATCCTGTTGCGCTGGCGAAGCAGCTGTCGACCATGGACCAGTTCTCCAATGGGCGCATGCTGATGGGCATGGCCTCCGGCTGGTATAAGCGCGAATTCGATGCGATGGGCATCCCGTTCGACAAGCGCGGCAAGTTGATGGATGAGAATCTCGACATTCTCAACCGCCTGTGGACCGAACCGATGGTCGATGGCAAGTACCTGGCGCACAACATTTCTGCGGCGGTGATGTATCCAAAGCCGGTGCAACAGCCGCGCATGCCGATCCTGATCGGTGGTTACGTTGATCGCGTGCTGCAGCGTGCGGCGACGGCCGGTGATGGTTGGCTCACCTATTTCTATTCCCCGGAAGCGTTCGCAAAGTCCTGGGCCAAGCTGCGCAATTTCGCCAAAGAAGGCGGCAAGGATCCCGACAAGCTGCTGAACGCGTCGCAACTGCCAATCATGGTCGGTCCATCGAAAGCGGCGGTCCGCGACGAGATGATGGATTGGCTGAACAAGGAATGGGACTTCCCGGAACACAGCGATTGTTCACGCGAAAGTGCGATCATGGGGTCGGTCGACGAATGCGTTGAGCAGTTGAAAGCGCATCTTGCCGTCGGCGTGCAAAAGATCATCTTCGTTCCTTACAAGTACAAGATGGATCAGGTTGAGACGATTGCACGCGAGATCATTCCACGGCTGAAAGCCAAGTAAGCATCGGTCGCAACAATGTCCGGTCCTGCGTCATGATCAGCGTTTTCGACCTGTTCAAGATCGGGATCGGGCCATCGTCTTCTCATACGGTGGGGCCGATGAAAGCCGCTGCGGCTTTTATCGGTTTGCTGAGTGCGGACGAGCAATTGGCCGTTGATCGGCTGAAGGTGACCTTGCTTGGTTCGCTTGCATGGACGGGGCGGGGTCACGGCACGGACAAGGCTGTTGTGCTCGGCCTGTCAGGCTTCGCGCCCGAGACGATTGATCCGGATAAGGCAAACGACAACGTCGCCACGGTCGCTGCAAAGAAGCAGCTGACATTACCGGGCGGCAGGACAATCGCGTTCGATCCTGCCCAAGATATTGATTTTAACTTTGATGAAGCTCCCACCGGTCATCCGAACACCATGCGGTGTTCGGCATTCGACGCGAATGGCAACGAGGTGAAAAGAGAGACTTGGTATTCGATCGGCGGCGGGTTCATCCAGCGGGAAGGGGAGCTGGGTTCGACCGCAGCGTCGTCGTCAGAGATTCCTTATGATTATCACAGCGCCGCTGAACTAATCGACATGTGCGATCGGTCCGGCCTTTCGATCGCGGACATCGTGCTCGCGAACGAGCGAGCTTTTGCGGATGAAGCGGCGGTTCACGCTGGATTGGATCGTATCACTGCCGTGATGTTCGACTGTATCGACCGGGGCATGCGTACCGATGGTGAGCTCCCGGGAGGGTTGAAAGTCAAGCGCCGTGCACGCGCCTTGCGTGACCGGCTGCAGGCGTCGGAAACCCGCAACATGCGGCATTCGATCCCGGCGATGGATTATGCCAGTCTGTATGCAATTGCCGTCAATGAAGAAAACGCGGCGGGCGGCCGTGTGGTGACCGCGCCGACCAATGGTGCCGCCGGTGTGTTGCCAGCAGTCCTTCGTTACTACGCCGACCATTGCCAGGGCGCTTCGCAGGAGGGGATCAGGATTTTTCTCCTGACCAGTGCCGCCATTGGGGCGCTTTGCAAGATGAACGCGTCCATCTCCGGAGCGGAAGTCGGATGCCAAGGCGAGGTTGGTGTGGCATGCTCCATGGCTGCCGCGGGCCTGACAGCCTCCTTGGGCGGCAGCAGCCGGCAGATCGAGAATGCTGCGGAGATTGGGATGGAGCACCATCTCGGAATGACGTGCGATCCGATCGGTGGCCTGGTTCAGATACCGTGTATTGAACGCAATGCGTTCGGCGCGGTAAAGGCGATCAACGCTACGTCGTTGGCATTAAGCGGCGATGGGTCGCATCATGTCTCGCTTGATCAGGTGATCCGCACGATGCGGGATACCGGAGCCGACATGCAGGCGAAATACAAGGAAACCTCGCGCGGGGGCCTCGCGGTGAATGTGCCTGACTGCTGAAAGAGCTTGACGCCGTACGGCCGATGCAGATGATGCTAAGTTACCAAAAATAGGACGATTGTAGTTAGGGACGACTAGCTAATAGAAAAATACGAACAAGTGCGGTTCAACTGGCATAATGCTTGCTTGAAAAATAAGGCAACTGGTTTTCCGCATGTCACGTAACGGAGGAAACGGACGATGATTAAGCACTCGAAATTATTTAGGGCGATCGCGGCCGCTGCGCTGCTGTCGACAGGTCTGGCGACGCAGGCATTTGCACAGACCATCAAGATTGGCGTCAACGAACCCTTGACCGGGCCATTCGCGGCTTCCGGGACTTACGTTGTCAACGGCGCGAAAATCGCAGCCGATGAAATCAACGCCAAGGGAGGCGTGCTCGGCAAGAAGATTGAGCTCGTTATCGAAGATAACAAGAGCAATCCGACCGAAGCTGCGGCCGTTGCCGAAAAGCTGATCACGGCCGACAAAGTTCCTGTCATCATGGGTGCATGGGGCTCGAGCCTGACGCTCGCAGTCATGCCGAAGCTGATGGAATACAAGGTCCCGATGGTGGTCGAGACCTCGTCGTCGGGCAAGATCACGACGACCGGCAATCCTTACATCTTCCGCATCTCGCCGCCGTCCTCCGTTGAAGCCGCGGCGTTCAAGGACATCCTGCCAAAGATGTCGGTCAAGAAAGCTGACTTCCTCGTCATCAACAATGATTGGGGGCGCGGTGCGGCCGACGATTTCGGAAAGATCTTCAAGGCCGATAATGTTGGAGTCGGTCTTGTTGAAACCATGGATCAGTCCGCTCAAGATATGAGCGCGCAGCTGTCTAAAATTAAGGCATCGGATTCTGATACGATCATGGTCACGACTGCCGTCGAGCAGCTCACTCTTGTTTTGAAGCAGGCAACGGCACTCGGCATCAAGAAGAAGATCATCACCACGGGTGGTTCACAGAATCCTGACCAGCTGATCGAGCAGGCCGGCGTCGCTGCCAACGGCACTTTCCACCTGACGACCTTCGCACCGTGGTACCCGGATGCGACGCCAAATCCGGAGGCAACCAAGTACTTCCTCGGCGAATGGAAGAAGCGCGGCTTCAATTTCGCTGGCGCAACGGAAAGCTTCCGTGGCTATGACGGCATCCGCACCATCGCGGCTGCTATCGAAAAGGCGGGCAAGGCAGAGCCTCAAGCTATCTCGAAGGCTCTCTGGGAAATCGACCTGCTCGGATTGAACGGCAAGATCAAGTTCCAGAAGCAGGGCCCTGCCGGAAAGGAAAGCGGCCAGAGCATGCCGAACGTCTATCTGATCAAGATCGACGACGCGAAGGTGGTTCTTCCTAAGCTCTAAAGCATGTTTGCGTGGGCACCGCCGTCCCTGGCCGGTGCCCACGTTTCTGTTGTGATGCTGGCGATCTTCGCCGGGTGGAGAAGGTTGTCCTGGACAAGGCTCAATGACTGAATTTCTGCAACACATGATCAACATGCTGATCCTCGGCAGCACCTACGCGCTGCTCGGTATCGGCCTGACCCTGATCTTCGGCATCATGCGCGTCGTTAACTTCGCGCATGGCGAGCTTTACGCGTTCGGGGCGTACTTCGTTTATTTCGTCGCCATCATGCTGGGATTGAATTTCTTTCTTTCAATCCTGGTGGCGATTGTCGCGGGATGTCTGCTTGGGGCATTGATCGAGGTGGTTCTGTTACGGCCGATGCGCGGCGCGGACATCGACACCACCATGCTGATCATGATCGGCGCGATGATCGTGATGCAGAACGCCGAGCAATATGTCTGGGGTGGCGTGGCCAAGTCGGTGGCGACGCCCTTTCCCGAGACCCCGCTTGTCATCGGGCCGTTCTCGGTATCCTGGCTGCGCCTGTTTGTGTTCTTTGCGGCCTTGGCGCTGATCGCCGTGGCTTATTTCCTGATCAACCGCACCAAACTCGGTAAGGCGATGCGCGCGACCTTTCAGGACCGCGACACGGCGTCGCTGATGGGTGTCAACATTCAGATGATCTACATGGCGACCTTCGCCCTCGGCTCGAGTCTTGCTGCCGCTGCTGGCGCGCTGCTGGGGCCGGTCTACGTGATCTCGCCGCAGATGGGTAATATTGCGTCGTTGAAGGCGTTTGCGATCGTTATCCTCGGCGGGCTCGGTAGCATCGGCGGCGCCACGATCGGTGGTTTCATCCTGGCTTTCGCCGAGGAAATGGGGGCGGGCTACATCTCATCCGGGTATCGCGATGCTATGGGATTCCTGATCATCATTGCGGTGCTGCTCTTCAAGCCCACGGGCCTGTTTGCGAAATCGGAGCGAATCGGATGAGGCGTTGGCTCCCCTGGATTACGCTGCTTGTGTTCGCTTCCGTTCCACTGTGGCTTAAAGATCCTTATCTTTTGAATGCCTTTATCACGACAGGCATCTTCATTATTGCGGCGATGAGCCTCAACCTGCTGCTCGGTTATACGGGACAGCTCAGTCTCGGCCATGTCGCGTTTTTCGGAATTGGTGCTTACACCAGTGCACTGGTGTCGCTCGGTTTCGACGTCGAATTGATCGGCGGATATCGCGTCGTGCACGAGCCATGGCCGGTCTGGCTTGGCTTTATTATAGGGGTCCTGTTTTCCGGCTTCTGTGGCTACCTCGTCGGTAAACTGTCTTTCCGCGTGCGCGGTGCTTACTTTGTCATTGTGACGATCAGCTTCGCCGAAGTCGTGCGGTTGGTGGCGTTGAACTGGGTCGAGCTCACCCAGGGACCGTTGGCGCTCACGTCCATTCCGCCGATGACATTGGGATTGCCGGGGCTCGGCTATTTCGACTTCTACAGCAAGCAGTCGAACTACTATCTCGTACTCGCGGTCATCGTAATTTCTTATGTGATAATCAAGCGGCTCGTGCATTCGCGCGTCGGGCGCGCGATGGTCGCGCTGAAGGAAAACGAGTCGCTGGCAGTGTCCGTTGGCATCGACGTGACGCGTTACCTCGTGCTTGCTGCGGTTGTCTCGGCTGGCATCGCTGGTGCTGCTGGCAGTCTCTACGCGCACTATTTGAAGATCATCGATCCGGACGTGTTTCTGTTCCTCTACACGGTCACCATGGTGATCATGGTCATCACGGGCGGGAAGGGAACACTCGCAGGGCCGATCGTGGGCGGTTTGATTTTCGGATTTATTCCGGTCGTTGCACGATCCTTCGCAGCCCCCGAGATTCAGTGGATCTTGTACGGCTTGTTCATGATCTTGATCGTGTTCGTGCTGCCGCAGGGCATCGTGCCGGCGATTGAGAAGTGGTTTGGCGTGAAAGATGAGCCGAATGTTGCTCCGGCAACGGAAGCTAAAATGCAGGATGCACGATGATGGACGCGCACCCGACACAGAAACAGCCTGCGCTGTCGATCGAGCACATCGCCGTCCATTTCGGCGGCCTTGTTGCGATCTCGGACATGAACTTCGTCGTCAATGAGGGCGAGGTCGTCAGCCTGATTGGTCCGAACGGTGCGGGCAAGACGACCGCCTTCAATGTCATCACTGGATTTTTGCGGCCGACGAAGGGCGAAGTCCGCTATCGCGGGACGCCCCTGAGCAATCTGAAGCCGCATCAGGTGACGTCGCTCGGGCTGGTCAGAACGTTCCAGCGCACCAGCGTGTTTCAAAGCGTCAGTGTCTTTGAGAACGTGATGATTGGCCTGCATCGTCGTGGCCGCTCGCATCTGTGGGACACGTTGCTGGCGCTGCCGCGTGAGCGAGAATCGGAAAACGAGTTGAGGACGAGGGCAGCCGAGATCTTGGCGCTTGTCGGCATTGAGCGCCGCTCGCGTGAGCTCGCCGGATCGCTTGCTTACGGCGATCAGCGGCTTCTCGGCGTGGCGCTGGCGTTGGCCGCGGATCCCTCCATGCTGCTGCTGGATGAGCCAGTTTCCGGCATGAACGCGACGGAGACTGCGCGCTTCATGCAACTTCTCGACAAGTTGCGCGGTTTGGATGTCACGATCCTGCTGGTTGAGCATGACATGCCCATGGTGATGGGCGTGTCGGATCGTATCGTTGTGTTGAATTACGGCCGGATCATTGCCGAAGGACCGCCCGCGGCAATCCAGGGCAATCCTGAAGTCATCCGCGCTTATCTCGGGCAGGGAGCTAAGAGACGTGCTAGAGATTAGCGATCTCGTTTGCCGCTACGGCAAGGTCGAAGCCATCAAGGGTATTTCGCTGTCGATCAAGCAAGGACAGCTTGTTGCATTGATCGGTGCGAATGGCGCCGGCAAGAGCACCACGCTGCGTTCGATTTCGGGGATTCTGCCGTCGGTTTCCGGCCGCATGATGTTCGAGGGCGAAGACATCACGCGCTGTTCGGCTCGCGAGATTCTGGCGCGCGGCATTGCCCATTGTCCGGAGGGGCGTCGGGTGTTTCCCGATATGACGGTCGAGGAGAACCTCGACATGGGCGCATACCTGCGAAACGACACTGACGGCATTGCCGCGGATCGCGATCGGATATTCACCCAGTTTCCACGATTGGCGGAACGTCGCCATCAGGTTGCCGGCACGCTATCCGGCGGCGAGC
Source organism: Nitrobacteraceae bacterium AZCC 1564 (assembly GCA_036924835.1). Taxonomy (NCBI): domain Bacteria; kingdom Pseudomonadati; phylum Pseudomonadota; class Alphaproteobacteria; order Hyphomicrobiales; family Nitrobacteraceae; species Nitrobacteraceae bacterium AZCC 1564. The sequence continues at coordinate 919,142 of JBAGRR010000001.1, read as the reverse complement.
AGCAGATGCTTGCGATCGGACGTGCCATCATGTCGAAACCGAAGCTGGTCATGTTCGACGAACCTTCGCTCGGCCTTGCACCCAACATCGTGGAGCAGGTATTCGAGATCATCGATGGCATCCGCAAGTCGGGCACAACGGTGCTGATGGTGGAACAGAACGCCTACTCAGCCCTCGACATGTGCGATTACGCGTACCTCATGGAGGCCGGGTCAATCGTGCTATCGGGAAAAGGCGAAGAGTTGATTGATGACAAGCACATCCAAGAGGCTTATCTGGGCGGGTGAGAAGCCCGCATCGCAGACGATCGCGTTCGCGAATGTGGCTTAAAGTCATCAATTAAGTTATTGGAAAACATAGCCTATTCGCCGGGCTTCGGGCGGTGAAAATTGCATGTCACCATCTCATTGCGAGATGCGGAGGTTGCCATGCGATGGCGTGTCTCGTTCGGAACCGTGGTTGCAGTCAGCATGCTCATGTGTGGCGCCGTTGCGGCGCCTGCTCCGATTGCGGACTCCCAGGTCGCGCCTTCCGTAGATGTCGAACTCATCATTGCGGTCGACGTATCTTATTCGATGGACTTCGACGAACTGGCCGTTCAACGAGAGGGGTATGCCCAAGCCATCGTCTCAAAGGAGTTCTTGCAGGCACTGAAGGGTGGTCCAAATGGCAGGATTTCGGTGACGTATTTTGAATGGTCGGCGTCCAATGACCAGAAGATCATCATTCCGTGGCGGGTGATTGACGGCCCCGAGACAGCAGGCGCCGTCGCAAACGAGATCATGGAGACGCCAGTCCGGCGAGGATCCCGTACCTCCATCTCGGGCGCAATCCTGTTCGCGATGCCGCTCTTCGATGAGAACCCGAACCGGGGCTTTCGGCGCGTCATCGATATTTCAGGCGATGGTCCCAACAACAACGGCCCGCCAATCACGCTCGTTCGCGATGAGGCACTCAGAAAGGGCGTCGTCATCAACGGCCTCCCGATTATGGTGAAGGAGCCATCCTATTCCTCGATGGATATCGAGAATCTCGACTGGTACTATGAGGACTGTGTCATAGGGGGGCCAGGCTCATTTGTGGTGGCGATCCAGGATCACGACAAATTCAAAGAGGCTATCCGCACAAAACTCCTGCTCGAAGTGGCAGGAAGGACGCCGGAGCATCAGGTGGTGCCGGTCGCCGAGAAAGAGCCGCGCGTGAGCTGCACGATCGGCGAGATGCTCTGGCAGGATCGCTGGGGCCGCTAGTGTCCCGAATCCAAAGTTTGCCTCGTCGTGCAAAATTTATGATTCTAGTGTGATTTACGTTCGCAATGCCTGCACGATAGCGGCAGTGCGGATATCCGACAGCCTCATATGGGACGTGGTCTGTGTTAGAATTCGGCGTGCAGGCGGCCCGAAAAGATTGAGACTGGGTCCATCGGCGGGGTTTGTAACGAAGTGCTAGTCGAACGTGAGAACCGTCCAGGTGTTGAGCTTCCTCCAATGGTAGGCCTCGAAGATCACCGATCAGGAGATGATTCAAAACCGCGTGCCTCTACGCGTTCTAGTTTGACACACTCTCTTTCCGCGAACGGCGCCAGCTTGCATCGATCCTTTATGGCTCACCATCCGCAACTATCTGATCGAACCGCCGGTGAAGCCAGCGACGAAGCGATCGACAAAGAAATTATAGATAATGGCGATCGGCACACTGGCGATCAGGCAAGCTGCCATCATCGATCCCCAGAAATACACATCGCCTCGCACTAGGAACGTCGGGACACCCACGCTCACGGTATAGCTCGACGAGGCCGTGATGAACGTGACGCCGTAGACGAATTCTTGGGTCACCAGAGTGAAGGCAAAGATAACCGCCGTCAGCATTCCTGCGGTGGAAATCGGCATCACGACTTTGAGGAACGCTCCAAAACGGCTCAATCCATCGATCATCGCCGCCTCCTCAAGATCGCGCGGTATAGCCTTGAAGAAACCCATCAGGAGCCAGGTGCAAAACGGAACGGTGAAGCTCGGATAGACGAGAACGAGCGACCATACCGAGTCCTGCAAGCCCAGCGCCGCGACGATGCGCGCAAATGGGATGAACAGGATCGTCGGTGGCACGAGATAAGTGAGGAATATTGCAGTGCCGAGAGTTTGCGCCCAGGCGCCGGTCATGCGTGCCAGCGCGTAGCCGGCAGGCACGGCGAGCAGGAGGGTGATGACGACGACAATCACCCCGACAAAGCCGGTATTGTACAGCCATTGCAGATACTGCGTGTCGTTGAACAACACAGAGAGATGTCGAAGTGTCGGCGGGTCGTGGAACACGTAAGGATTGTTCTGGATGTTGTGCAGATCCTGCGTGGTTTTGAAGGTGGTGATCGCCATCCAGTAGAAGGGAAAGGCGAGGAAGGTCACAAAGAAAATGAGAATCGCGGCGTGACCAGCTCGGCTGGCGATACGACGTCCGCGGGCGAATTGGGAGATCATCTCACGTCACCTCCGCGCGCCGGGCGACCCATAGGAACAGGATTGCAACGCCCGCCAGCACCGGGAACAGGAACAGGGAGATGGCGGCGCCTCCTGCAAGATCGCCACCTTGAATGCCCGTGAAGTAGGCCCAGCTGGCGATAACCTGTGTCGTGTCGTAGGGGCCACCGCGTGTCAGCACGAAGACCACAATCAGGTCGGTGAAGGTGAAGATGATGCCGAACAACAACGCCACCAGCGTGATCGGCAGAATTAGCGGGGTCGTGATCTCGAAATGGTGGCGCCAGAATCCCGCACCGTCGACTTCCGCCGCGTCGTGGATATCCTGGGGGATCGACGAAAGCCCAGCGAGGATGATCACTGTCGCGAGCGGAAGAATGCGCCAGACGTTGACGATGATGATCGACGTTCTCGCCAGATTTGGCTCGCCAAGCCAGATCGGCCATTCGTTTGGTCCGAGCAAGCCTGCGGCGCGGGCCGTCCAGTTAATGACGCTGTAGATCGAATCGAAAATCCAGAGCCAGCCGATTGAGCCGAGCGAGATCGGTGCTACCCACGGGAGCAGGATCAAGAGACGAACCAGCCATTTGCCGCGGAAGTCGGCGAGCAGCGCGGTCGCGAGGATATTGGCAAGCACGACAACCAAGAACTGGGACACAACCGTAATCACGACGGTGTTTCGGAGTGAAAGCCAGAATGTGCCGCTCTCGACGATGCGCCGGAAATTCTCCAGCCCGACGAACTGCACCTCGCGGCCCGCGACCGTCGCATTCGATACGCTGTAGTAAAGTGAGAGCAGGAAGGGAAAGCCGACGAGGAGGATGATGTAGAGGATTGCGGGCGCGAGCATGGCGCTCCACAGCCAGCGATCATTGTCGGCGAGGCGCGACAGCACGTGGTGCTGTGTACGGGTCTTGCCGAACGTTCCTGCGACGGTTGACATCACACCGGCCCCGGATTTACGCGTCGCCCGCTGTCACGGTCGAAGCGCGCGATGTCCTGACGTCGGACGACGAAGTTGTAAACTTGGCCTGCATCGAGAGGTGTGCGGATGTTGGTTGGGATCTTCGAGATGATGTGCGCCTCGGATGTGCGGCCATCAATCACGCCGTAAACCAGGCGGTCGGCGCCGAGATACTCGACCCGGGTGATCCGGAACGGGAAGCCTATGTTGTCGTCGCCGGGCTCTACCCCTTTGGGCAGGAACGACTCGGGTCGGAAGCCGAGCCAGGTCTTGCCGTCCTCCAGCAAGTTCATCGGCGGCGATCCGATGAAGGTCGCAACGAAGATATCCATCGCGTTGTTGTAGATGTCGTGCGGGGTGCCGACCTGGCACACGCGTCCCTGATTGAGTATGGCGATGCGGTCGCCGAGGCCCATCGCTTCCGCCTGATCATGGGTCACGTAGATGGTCGTGGTGCCGAGCTTGTCCTGGAATTGCTTCAGCTCGTCGCGCGCGGAGTTGCGCAGCTTGGCGTCGAGATTCGACAAGGGCTCATCAAGAAGAAAGACAACCGGCTCTCGCACGACCGCGCGCGCCAGCGCAACGCGCTGGCGCTCGCCGCCGGAAAGCTGGCGCGGCTTGCGGCCGAGGAATTTCTGAATGCCGAACATCTGCGCGGCCCAGTCTACCTTTTTGCGAATCTCCTCCTTTGGCATGCCGACCGCGCGCAGTGGAAACGAGATGTTCCTCTCGACCGTGAGATGCGGATAGAGCGCGTAGCTTTGAAACACCATGGCGACGTTGCGAGCCCGTGGGGGCAGGCCGGTGACGATTTCGCCGTCGATCACGATGTCGCCGGAGGTTGGCGGCTCGAGCCCGGCGATCATGCGCATCAGGGTCGTCTTGCCGCAGCCCGATGGGCCCAGCAGAACCAGGAATTCTCCTTCGTTGGCGAGAAGGTCGACGCCATCAATGGCGCGGACCGCATCGAACAGCTTGGTCACTCGCCGTGTTTCGACAATCGCCATCGCAATCCCCGATTGTCTGAATCTGCGGAGTTGTTAAAGGCAGCGGCTCTGGCGCAAGCGCCGCCGCCGGTGGAGGGCCGCTGTGAAGGCCCTCCGTCGTCAACAAGCAGAGCGACAATCAAATCATCTTCCGGTCTTTCCATTTCGCCCAGATCGCCTTCATCTTAATCTCTGCGCGCTTGAGAGATTCTTCCGGGGTCTCGGCACCCGCAGCTGCTTCGGCGAACATCGTATTGAGCACCCAGGTGTTGAAGGTTTCGTCGATCGCGGCACTGGAGTAGCCGGGATAGCCAACATTGGTCGCCCAATCGAGCACGTCGGAAAGAACCGCGTATTTGTCCGGCGGCACCGCCTTGGAATCCTTGGAGATGATTTGGGTGATATCGGGCACTGTGTCCGAGAAGCAGGGAAAGTTGTAGAACTCGCTCGCCATGAACGCCTGCTTGAAGCTGTCGATGTAGTCGACCAGGAATTTCTTAGCGCCGTCGATATTCTCGGAAAACTTCCAGATCAGATAGCAGCTCATCAAATGTTCGAGGCCGATCTGCCGGACCGGACCTTTCGGTGGCTTGGCAAGGGCGATCTTCTCGTGGATCGGAAGCTTATCGTTTTCGCCGGCGCGCGTGATTGAAATCGCATTGAGCACGAGCGAAGAGCGCCCCGCGAGCATCTGCCGGTTATTGGACGACGCATCCCAGGCGAACACTTCCGGCGTCTCGGTCTGCTCGAACAGCGCCTTGACGAATTTGAGCGCTTCGAGGGTTTCCTTGGAATTGATGGCGAGATTGCCCTCGGCGTCTTGCTCGTGCGCACCGAACGAGTACATAAGCGCCCGCATGGCCATCGCCGTGTCGATCTCGGCGGAAAGACCGACGCCGACCGGAATGCCAGTCTTGTCCTTGATCTTCTTGCCGCCGATACGGACGTTATCCCAGGTGTCCGGCTTCATGCCGACGTCACCCCAGAGGTCCGAACGGTAGTTGACGGGATCCGGCACGAAGCTGTCGGAAAATGCGAAGTACTTCTTGGTCCTGGGGTTGTAGGTGCTCTTGATCGCCAGATCGATGGGCTTGCCGTGCTTTTTTTCGCATTCGGCATAGACCTCCGTCATGTCGGCGACCTGATCCTCGAAGACCGAGGGCGGCGCGAGGAACATCACAAGGTCGTGGCCCTTCTGCGCCGACACTTCCGCCGCTGCGCGCGAGGGGATCAGGGCAAGGTTGATGTTGTCGATCACCACCTCGGTGCCGTTCTTGGCGCCCCATTCCTTGGTGTAGGTGTTGTTGAACCACTTGTCGTAGCCTGGGACGAAGTGGCTCCATTGCAGGATCTTTAGGGTCTTGGCGGCGCGGGCCGGAGTGACATGGAAAAACGGGCCGGCAACCGCGACGGCAGCGCCGGCGCCAGTGACCGTCTTGATAACGTCGCGGCGCGATAAGCCGAGACGAAGCTTGCGGACACCCATGGGTTTTCTCCCTCTAATAAGCGGCATCCCTCTCTTGGGACGCTTCTGTTTCTGTCGTTCGATGCCGATCCCATAACCATGTTTTCGCCGCTCGTTCGACAAATGGCCCGCTACGCCGCAACCGGGCGCGCATCGCGCTTTTGTCGCTTTGCGTTTCTGAAAATCGGGACGGACGTCTGGGGTTGGCCGTTAGCTGCAATCTCCCGACCTCTGCGCTCGCGCTCGGCGCGATCGCTGTGGTGTCGTCGGGTTTGCGTTCGGGATCGGCAATCACTTTGAATTTCCGATCATGCGCTCAAAACACTTTGAGGCTAACCACTTAACGCGTCCAGTTAGCAAAGGTTTCCACGTAATGCCTTGGGGCCTCTCCAGAACTCGCGTGTAAGCGACAACGCCAGCAGCGCCAGGCCTTTGCACGAGAGGCATGTGTCCGCTATTGGATGCGCCTGCGGCAAAGTGGACTCCGCATCTTTCGAGGCTAACCTTTTCGCGCGATTGGCCGCTGAAGCTGCGAAGCGCTGGCTTGGCTCGTATAGATCGAAACCGCGCGTTGGATCCGCCGGAATGGAGAAGGTGGCAACGGAGCCCGGTACGACTTGAGTACCACCGGTACTTCAATGTCGTACCGCGACAAATGGTTGTGCAGCTGATCGCGGACGATCACATCCTCAACTGTTTGAAAAGAAAGGAAAAGGCTATAGGTCTAGATTGGGAGCCATTGTTGGCCCAATGGCAGCAGAGATCGGAAGATCGCCGAAAGTTTAGCAAAAGCAACATGTTAGCGCATCGTTTTTCCATTGCCCCCATGATGGATTGGACTGACCGGTATTGCCGCGCGTTCCATCGTCTGCTGTCGCGTCGTGCCCGGCTTTACACGGAGATGCTAACGACCGGCGCTGTCATCCATGGCGACCGGCAGCGGCTGCTTGGCTTTGATGCAAGCGAACACCCCGTTGCGCTTCAGCTTGGTGGTTCCAATCCGGTAGATCTCGCGGCGAGCGCCGTCATCGGTGAAGATTTCGGCTATGACGAAATCAACCTCAATGTCGGTTGTCCGTCAGATCGCGTGAAAGACGGTCGCTTCGGCGCCTGCCTGATGGCGGAGCCGCATCTCGTTGCGGAATGTATCGCTGCGATGAAGAAGGCCGTCAGGATTCCGGTCACCGTCAAATGCCGCATCGGGATCGATGACCAGGACCCTGAAGTCGCGCTCGATACGCTTGCGCATGCAGTGCTCGCAGCCGGAGCTGACGCCTTGGTCGTGCATGCGCGAAAGGCGTGGCTCAACGGTTTGTCGCCGAAGGAAAATCGTGACATTCCGCCGCTCGACTATGATCGTGTCCATCGGCTCAAAGCGTCACTGCCTCACGTGTTGATCGTCATTAACGGCGGCATTGGCAGCATCGCTGCGGCGAAGCAGCATCTCGCTCATGTCGATGGTGCGATGCTTGGACGTGCAGCCTATCAGGAGCCATGGCGTCTCTTGAGTGTTGATCCTGAGCTGTTTGGCGAAGCAGCTCCGCATTCATCGATGCATGAGGCCATCGAGGCGCTGATGCCTTATATCGCGCGTGAGCTCGCCGCAGGCACGCGACTTCATTCGATTACGAGGCATCTTGTCGGGGCATTTCAAGGCGTTCCGGGCGCTCGGGCGTTTCGCCGTTATCTGGCCGAGGTATGCACGAAGCCGGGAGCGGGCGTTGCCTCGCTGCAGGAAGCCCTTAAGCTCGTCGATGAAGATGCGGTTGCGCCGATCGCGGCGTAATTTACGGATAGCCGCGCAGCAGTAAGCGGTCGGCTCGCACTTCCCAGCTCTCAAGGCGGTTGAGGAAGCTCATGCCGAGCAGATTGGATTTCATCTGTCCGCGCGGCACCACCAGCGCAGGCACTGACCGTTCGACAAGCTTACCGATAGCAAGCCGATCCAGTGTCAGACGCGCGGCGCGAACGCGTCCGCCGGCGGTTTCAACATCCACATTGTAGTCGAGCAGCTCGAGCGGCAGGCCGGCGGCCTTCGCGGTTTCATACGTGAGAACAACGGACGTTGCTCCAGTGTCGATCACCATCGGTGCGCTGACGCCGTTCACCTTTGCACGCAACGCAAAATCGCCTCTGTCGCTTCGCGTAATCTCGACTGAGCGCGATGACGATCTGGAATAGAATGGTCTCTCCGCAACGCGGGTGATCGATCCCTTGATGTTTGCGAAGGCGACGGGATCAGAGATCGAGAGCAGGAAGGTCACCGCCGTGACCACGGCCGTGAGAATGAGGAAGGCGCGGATCATGCCGCACCTGCCGCGTCGGCATTTGAGATGCGGCGGATCAGGACTCCGCGCGTCGCCTTTTGATTGCGGCCGGCACGGAAAGGCCAGCGTCGAGCATGCGCTGAGGCAATGTCGCCATGAGTTCGACGCGTTCGGGATTGGTCATCGCATGCCACCGCGCGATCTCGGGCAAAGTGCGTCCACAGCCCAGACAAAGATCGGTTTTGGGGTCGATGAAACAGACCGCGATACAGGGTGTTTCGATTTTCATGAGCGCTACTGATGGATATTTCGACGGATCGCGCAAGCATGGAATGTGGGGCCAAGGGCAGAGGATCTCGATCGGTGAGTGTCGTGCGCCCTGGCGTCATAGTCCGGTTCCTGCGCTCATGATGGGTGTATGACGCGGGCGACTTTTCTCGCTGGTCACTGCTTCCGGCGCTGGTTGCAGAGGTGGGGCCTCCTCTCGCATTGGCGCCAACGCGGTCATCACACGCTCCGGCGGATAGGTGACAATGACTTCCGTGCCGACACGCAGGGTTGATTTCAGTGTAAATGTTCCCCCGTGCATATCGATAAGGCTTTTTGCGATGGGAAGGCCGAGGCCGGCGCCTTGTTCGGCCGATTTGATCGAATTCGATCCTTGACCGAATGAGGCCAGAACCACGGGGATTTCATCCTCCGCGATGCCCGAGCCGGTATCCTTGACACTGAGGTATTGGCCGCCCGATGCGGTCCAGCCAACCTTAAGCCAGATCTCGCCGCCTGGCGGCGTAAACTTGATCGAGTTTGACAGCAGGTTGAGAACGACCTGACGCGTGGCGCGCTCGTCGCCCCACAGCTTGGGCATGCCATGTTCGAACACTTCGTGGATGGTAATGCCGCGGCTGGAGGCCCGAAGTTTCAAAAGATGGTGGCAGTCAGCGACAACGTGTGTAAGCGATACCGGCTCTTCATTCAGCTCGTAACGCCCCGCTTCGATGCGTGACAAGTCGAGGATCTCATTGATGAGATTGAGCAGGTGCACGCCCGAGTTATGAATGTCGGCAGAGTAATCTTTATAAACCTCAACCGTATGTGCGCCGAAAATCTCGCTTTTCATGACTTCGGAAAAGCCGAGGATGGCGTTGAGTGGTGTGCGCAACTCGTGGCTCATCTGCGCGAGAAAGCGCGATTTCGAGACGTTGGCTGCTTCCGCGCGATAGCGGGCCTCGTCCGAGATGGCCTTTGATTGTTCAAGCTCGCCGATCAAGGCGTCCTTTTCGGCACGAGCCTCCAGCGTTGCGAGGGTTGTCGAATGAAGCCGGTGGGCAAGAAGCGCGAAATAGCCTTCCGCGGTAACAGCAAGCGCTGCGAGCATGTAGTCGTCAAAGGTTCTCCGCAGAACGAAGTTTACGGCGATGACTGTCGCAACCGGCACTGTGGCTGCGAAGGCTGCGATCGGCAGGCTCGCGGACAGCATGCTGGAGACGGCAACGACAAGCAGCATCAAGAACAGCATCAGCGTGTTGGAGACGACGTCGATGCCAGACGGATGGATGAGGATGAAGGACCACGCCAAGCCGTAAAGCAAATCGAGCGCAACAAAGCGCAGGCGCCATTTACGGGTGGTGGCTGGAGCAGACGATGCTTTCCCAAGAAACTTGCGGCAATAGCGGATGATGATGGCGTGGAGAGTCAGGACGCCGAAAGTCCACCCTGCAGCGACAATTGGCGGAACCCAGACACTGCAAAGTACGCCAGTCGCAACCACAAGGAGGACGACCACCAGCGAAGCAGAAATTCGTGTTTGGGCGTATTGGCGCAGCAGTTCGTGATCGAACGCGGGGCGCGTTCCGCTGGTGGATGTCAGGCGATCGCGCGCTTCACGCACACGCTGCGAGGCAGCACGACGGTTCCGTGCGGGAGTCGCGCTCGGTCCATCCGCGGGTGCCGCGGGAAGTTCGATCTTGTCGGCGGACTCACTCATTACACACTAACAACTACAACGCAGAATTCCCGAACCCGTGCGAATGCCACGTATGGTCGCGCACAAACTGCCACTGCTATCTTTGGCGCTAAAACATTAAGAGGTAGCTTAAAGGTCAATTTAATCGAGTTAAGAAAGTCTAAATTTGAGGGTGCGGGTTAGCTCAAAGCCTCAAAAACGGAAAAGGCGGCACTGTAGTGCCGCCTTTGGTTCGTCAGGCTCGGAAAGAGCCCAAATGGGAAAAATCAGCGTTCCAGCCGGGCGAGGAGGCTGGAGGTATCCCAGCGCTTGCCGCCCATTTTCTCAACTTCGGAGTAGAAGTTGTCGACGAGGGCGGTCACGGGCAGGCTCGCGCCGTTACGGCGGGCTTCTGCGAGACAGATCGACAGGTCCTTGCGCATCCATTCGACCGCGAAGCCAAAATCGAACTTGCCCTGGTCCATGGTCTTGTAGCGGTTTTCCATCTGCCAGGACTGTGCCGCGCCCTTGGAAATGGTGTCGATCACGGCACTCACGTCGAGACCAGACTTTTTGGCGAAGTGGATTCCTTCGGACAAACCTTCGACAATACCCGCGATGCAGATCTGATTGACCATCTTGGTGAGCTGGCCGGCGCCAGCAGGCCCCAACAATTTGCACATCCGCGCATAGGCGGCGATGATCGGCTCTGCGCGCTTGTAGTCCGCTTCCTTGCCTCCACACATCACAGTGAGAACGCCGTTCTCGGCGCCGGCCTGTCCACCGGAGACGGGAGCGTCGATGAAATGGAAGCCGCGCTTGGTGGCTTCGGCGTCAAGCTGGCGCGCCACTTCGGCGGAGGCCGTGGTGTGATCGACAAAAATCGCGCCCGATTTCATGCCGGCGAAAGCGCCATCGTTTCCGATGGTCACGGCGCGGAGGTCGTCGTCATTTCCGACGCAGGCCATGACGAAGTCCTGTCCCTCGGCAGCGGCTTTCGGCGTTGCTGCAGTGCGGCCGCCGAATTTTTCGGCCCAGGCTTTCGCCTTTGCACCGGAGCGGTTGTACACCGTCACCTCATGGCCGCCCTTGGCGACGAGATGACCAGCCATAGGGAAGCCCATGACGCCAAGACCGAGAAATGCGACTTTTGCCATATCGTATACTCTTTGGTGGTTGAGATTGTGGATGAGGACCCGCAGGCCCGCGTGGCGCCGACAGCTATGCGTATGATGCGCTCCGATGCAAGGGCGTTGACGACGTATGTAACGCGCGTATGAAGGCCGTGATGCGGCGTTTTCCCTCGTTCCGCCGCCCGGGAGATGCATTTTGTCTGTCGATAAAGATCAAGTCCTTGCCGCACTTCGGTCGGTGATGTCGCCACGTGGTGTTCCGCTGACCGAGGCGAGGGCATTGTCCGAGATCGTGGCAAGCGACGGGAAGGTGTTTTTTTCCATCAATGTCGATGCCGCTGAGGCGCGTGCGTGGGAGGATACCCGTGCACATGCGGAGGCTGCGGTTCGGGCCATTCCGGGCATCACAACAGTGATGGTCGCGTTGACCGCCGAACGTAGGCCGGGACCTGCGCCTGCACCGCAACATTCTCGCGGTGTAAGACCGGAAGCACAACACCGTCCGCACGGCGCCCCGGCAGACTCACCGATGGGCAAGCAGGTCGCGATTCCCGGAGTGGGCGCCATTATTGCTGTCGCCTCCGGCAAGGGTGGCGTCGGCAAGTCGACCACAGCGCTCAATCTTGCACTCGGTTTGCGTGATCTTGGCCTCAAGGTCGGGCTGCTCGATGCGGATATTTACGGCCCGTCCATTCCACGGCTGACCGGGGTTTTGCAAAAGCCGCAACTGAACGACGCGAGGAAGATGATTCCCATCCGCCGTTTCGGCATACCGCTGATGTCCATCGGCTTTCTGGTGGGGGAGGAGACGCCCATGGTGTGGCGCGGCCCGATGGTGATGTCGGCAGTCCGGCAGATGCTGTGGGATGTCGATTGGGGCGTGCTGGATGTGCTGGTCGTCGACATGCCGCCAGGGACCGGGGACGCGCAATTGACGCTGGCGCAGCAGGTGCCGTTAAGGGGAGCAGTGATCGTATCGACACCTCAGGATCTCGCCTTGATCGATGCACGACGCGGCATCGCGATGTTCAGCAAGGTCGACGTTCCGACGCTCGGCATCGTAGAGAATATGAGCTATTTTCAATGTCCTGAATGCGGGACCCGTTCGGATATCTTCGGGCACGGGGGAGCCCGGCACGAAGCGGAGCGCCTCAACGTGCCGTTCCTTGGAGAAATCCCCCTTCACATGGCGATTCGCACATCGTCCGATGCAGGCGCGCCGGTGGTCGATAGCGAGCCAAATGGCCCACACGCGGCGATTTATCGTGCGATCGGGGAGAAGATCAAATCGCAGCTTGCGGGCGCGACGGTTTGAGATATCCCTTCATATCTGAGATTTTGCGTTATTCGACTTTCGTTTAATCCTTCGGAATAGGGCACTTCCCCGCATTTTCTGTGGGAGAGCTTCCATGCTAGAGACCGAAGGATTTCAAGAAGAAACACACCCCAAAGGAGATGCCTAATGAAGCGTCGTGAGTTTTTGAAAGTATCGGCCGTCGGGGCCGCCGCTGCTGCGGTGGCTTCGCCGGCGATCGCCCAGTCATCGCCCGAGATCAAGTGGCGCATGGCGTCGAGCTTCCCGAAGTCGCTTGATACGATCTATGGCGGCGGCGAACAGCTGGCGAAGCAAGTCGCCGAAATGACCGACAACAAATTCCAGATCCAGGTGTTCGCGGCGGGTGAGCTCGTTCCCGGTCTGCAGGCGCTGGACGCGACGTCAAACGGCACCGTCGAAATGTGCCACACCGTTGCGTATTACTACGTCGGTAAGGATCCAACCTTCGCGATCTATGCTTCCGTGCCATTTGGTTTGAATGCGCGTATGCAGAACTCCTGGTGGTACCAGGGGGGCGGTATGGAGCTCGGCAACGAGTTCTTCAAAAAGTACGGCGTGATCGCGCACCCGGCCGGCAACACGGGCACCCAGATGGGTGGCTGGTTCCGCAAGGAGATCAAGACCGTTGCGGATCTTCAGGGCCTGAAGATGCGTATCGGTGGCATCGCCGGTCAGGTTCTGCAGAAGGTTGGCGTCGTTCCCCAGCAGCTCGCCGGCGGCGACATCTATCCATCGCTGGAAAAGGGCACCATCGATGCTGCCGAGTGGGTCGGTCCTTATGACGACGAGAAGCTCGGCTTCCAGAAGGTTGCCAAGTACTACTACTATCCAGGCTTCTGGGAAGGCGGACCGACGGTTCACGCGTTCACGAACCTCGAGAAGTTCAATTCGCTTCCGAAGAACTATCAGGCGATCCTCGCCAATGCGGCTGCCAACACCAACTCCTGGATGGCTGCGCGCTACGACCTGCAGAACCCGACCGCGCTGAAGCGTCTCGTCGCGGGCGGTACGCAACTGCGTCCGTTCACCAACGACGTGCTGGATGCCTGCCTCAAGGCGACCAACGAGCTGTGGGCTGAACTCTCGGCCAAGAACGCCGACTTTAAGAAGTCGATCGATGCGATGCAGGCCTATCGCTCCGATCAATATCTGTGGTGGCAGGTTGCCGAGTACACCTTCGACAGCTTCATGATCCGCTCGCGCACCCGCGGCTGATCACTTAAAGCACCGAAAAAAGAACCCGGCCTTCGCGAGAAGGCCGGGTTTTTTGTTGGCTCACTGCTCTATTTGATGCTGGGCGGTCCAAAATCGAGCTGTGGCATCTCGATCTGCGGGATTTCAATCTTGACCTTGCTCGGGTCGATGGTCGAAAGCGATCCCTTGTAGTGCATGACCATCGCAGGGAAGGCGATCACAAGTCCAACCATGATCACCTGAATGATCACAAACGGGACTGAGCCCCAATAAATTTGACCGGTTGTGACAGGCTCCATTCGTTTACCGCTGACGCGGTCAATATAGGAGTCTTTCGGGGCAACCGATCGCAAGTAGAACAGGGCAAATCCGAATGGCGGGTGCATGAACGACGTTTGCATGTTGACGCCGAGAATGACGCCAAACCAAATCAGGTCGATGCCAAGTTTTTCTGCCACAGGCCCAAGCAGCGGAATGACAATGAATGCCAACTCGAAGAAGTCGAGGAAGAAGGCAAGTACAAAGACGAACGCATTGACGAAAATCAGGAACCCTGTCTGCCCGCCCGGCAACGCCACGAGTAGTTCTTCCACCCAGCGGTGGCCATCGACACCGTAGAAAGTCAGCGAGAACACACGCGCGCCGACAAGAATGAAGATGACGAAGGCAGATAGTTTCGCAGTCGATTCCGCCGCCTGACGGGTGAGGTCGAACGAGAGACGCCGTTTCATGATCGCAAGGATCATAGCGCCGGCCGCACCCATGGCTCCGCCTTCCGTCGGCGTTGCGACGCCAATAAAGATCGTGCCGAGTACGAGAAAAATCAGGCCGAGCGGAGGGACCATGACGAACACGACCTGCTCTGCAAGTTTCGAGAGCAGCTTGAGCCCGGTGAGGCGATTGATCAAAGCCAGTAAAAAGGACATGACAACCACGATGGACATGGTCAGCACGACATAATCAGCGCCAGCCTTGACGTCTGTGAAGCTCATGACTTCGAGTGCGATTGCGGTTGCACCGACGATCACAAGATAGAGCGACAAGGTCATCGTACGAATGATGCCGATGAACGGCTTGGTGAAGAGGGCGGTGAGGACAACAAACCAGAAGCCCTGCAACACCAGCGGATTATCCGAAACCTTGTTAAAAACAGGCGAGGTCCAGTCAAACAGGCCAAGTTTTACTGTAAAAAGGTAGGCAGTCGCTGCGGCGGACAAAGTGGCCAGAGGCAAAATGACTGGATGAGTTGCGGTTTCGGGCTCGCGCAGAGTTTGTGCTTCTAGCGGCAGGCCTGGAGTGGCTTGCGGAAAAAAGGTCGCGACGAGAAAAATGTAGGCTGCGTAGAGCAGTGAAAGTACGATGCCGGGAATAAAAGCGCCTTCATACATGTCCCCAACGGAACGCCCGAGCTGGTCGGCCATCACGATAAGAACGAGCGAAGGTGGGATGATTTGTGCCAACGTGCCTGATGCAGCAATCACGCCCGTCGCTACACGTCTGTCATAACCGTAACGCATCATGATCGGGAGTGAAATCAATCCCATTGAGATTACGGATGCCGCAACCACGCCTGTCGTTGCCGCAAGCAGCGCGCCGACGAAAACAACAGCATAAGCGATTCCGCCGCGAATACTGCCGAATAACTGGCCGATGGTCTCAAGGAGATCTTCGGCCATTCCAGATCGCTCGAGTATTAGCCCCATGAAGGTGAAAAACGGGATCGCGAGCAACGTCTCATTGTTCATTACGCCGTACACGCGCTCGGGCAGCGCTTGCAGAAAGTCGGG
Organism: Nitrobacteraceae bacterium AZCC 1564; assembly: GCA_036924835.1. Classification (NCBI taxonomy): domain Bacteria; kingdom Pseudomonadati; phylum Pseudomonadota; class Alphaproteobacteria; order Hyphomicrobiales; family Nitrobacteraceae; species Nitrobacteraceae bacterium AZCC 1564. The sequence continues at coordinate 903,591 of JBAGRR010000001.1, read as the reverse complement.
ACGAAATAGTCCAAGTTCGATGCCGATGAAGGCGAACAGCAATCCGTTTGCTGCAAGCGAGAATGCGACTGGATATCCCAGCAGCAGAAACAGTACCAATGACGCGAACATGATCGGCGCCATGTAGTGGATGAACATAGCGGCCATCTAGATATCTCTCTTTAGATGCGCTCTGACGGACGTGACCGTCATGGCTTTTCGGTTGTAATGGCTTGTGCGATTTTGACGGCTTCCTGCTCGGCAATTTCATGCGCGCTGAGCGCATGAACATTGGGGTCGGGTAGCAGTCCGCGCATGATCGCGGCACGTTTGATGATTTCCGAAATTCCCTGCACAAACAAAATAGCAAGGCCGATCATGATCAGGGATTTGGTAGGCCATTGCGGCAATCCGCCAGCGCTGAACGATTGCTCGTTCTGTCGATAAGAGACAAGAAAGAACGGGATCGACGTCCAAACCAGGATTGCGCAGAATGGAAGTAGGAAGAAGACATGTCCGATCATGTCGATCCAGCTTCGGACCTTCAGTGGCAGGGTATGATTGATGATGTCGATCTTGATGTGCTCTCCTTTAAGCAAAGTCCATGGAGAGCAGAGCAGAAACACCACACTGAAGAGCACCCATTGGAGCTCAAGGTAGGTGTTGGACGACACGTCGAACACCTTGCGGACAATGGCATTGACCGCCGAAATGATAACGGCGACGACGACTAGCCACGATATCCAGCGCCCGATCCACGTACTGAACGCGTCGATGCCTCGGCTCAACTTAAGAAGCGATTGCAAAACCATTCCTCCAGGTGCGCCTCAGCTTTGCACGGACTTTGCTGCGGCCTCGTGAGGCGCAGCATGCCGGCTTTTCCCTGCCGGAGGGGGCGTGAAGCGGCGCAACCAAATCAGCGACTTAGGCCGCCGTCAATTGGAAAATAGGCAATTTCAAGATGTAAAGGCGGGTCTTGGGCGCAACCCTCGGGAACGCTCAGCCGCCGGTGACACTCATGTGCCGGCTGACGCTCGGGCGATTATGGCGGCGGTCGATGATGAAGTCGTGGCCCTTCGGCTTGAGGCCGATGGCCCGGTCGATGGCCGCGCTCAGCAATTCGTTGTCTGGGGAGGCGCGAAGCGGCTTGCGCAGATCGGATGCATCTTCGTGGCCGAGACATGTATGAAGCGTGCCGGTGCACGTGATACGGACACGATTGCATGACTCGCAGAAATTATGAGTCATGGGTGTGATGAAGCCGAGCTTCCCGCCTGTTTCGCTTACGCGAACATAGCGCGCCGGCCCTCCGGTGTCGTCATCGAGATCAGTAAGTGTGTAGTGCGCGGCGAGACGCGCGCGCAGCATGGACAGCGGGACGTATTGATCGATGCGGCCTTCACCGATGTCACCCATCGGCATCACCTCGATCAGGGTAAGATCCATGTCTTTGGCATGGGCCCATTCCATGAGTGAGGGAATTTCATCCTCATTCATGTTCTTCAGGGCGACGGCATTGATCTTGACCCTAAGCCCCGCGGAACGCGCGGCTTCAATGCCTCGCAAGACTTTGTCGAGATCGCCCCAGCGCGTGATCGCACGGAACTTCGCTGCATCTAGAGTATCGAGCGAGACATTAATGCGCCGGACGCCGCAATCTCTCAGTTCGGTGGCGAATTTCTCAAGCTGCGAACCATTCGTCGTCAGCGTCAGTTCATCGAGCGCGCCCGTACCGAGATGGCGCGACAGGGAACGTACGAGCGACATCACGTTCCGGCGGACAAGGGGCTCGCCGCCGGTGAGGCGGAGTTTGCGGACGCCTTTGGCAATGAACGCCGAGCACAGCCGATCGAGCTCTTCCAGGGAAAGCAGGTCCGACTTCGGAAGGAACGTCATGTCCTCGGACATGCAGTAAAAGCACCGCAGATCGCAGCGATCCGTCACGGAGACGCGCAGGTACTTGATCGTCCGGCCGAACGGATCGGTCATCGCGGACGTGGTTGAGGGGAGGGAACTCGGCAAAGATCCAGTCATTCAGTATGCCTTGTAACGGATGCTCCGTGACCGCACGAAGCATCGCATGCCACTAGTAATTTAGGCATTCAGGCGGTGGTATACAACGGATCTTTGGGGGCGCGCTGACTTAGCGCCCCGGAGGAGGCGGGAATGGTGAGCTGCCATCTGCTGGCGGAGGCGGGGCCTCGGCTGGTGCCGCGGCGGCGGGCGCTGCTTTTGGCTTCTTCGGCCGTGGTGCAGCCTTCGCCACTTTGCTCTTTCTACCCGCTGCAGGCGCTGGCTGCAGTTCTGCATAGACCGGATTTGGATCCACGGTTGCGGGAACTGACGAGCCCGTGAGGCCATCTTGCTGCTGGCGGACAACCTGCACCGGAATGGTCTCAGGCGTATATTTGGGCAGCGAGAATGTAACGGTGAAATCGCCCTCTGCAGGGACCGACAAAGAACAGGGCGTTTGACAGGTCTGGCCGCCTGACGTGCGAGCTTCAGCACCAGCGGGCTGTGACTCAAGTTGGACTGTCACAGTGGGTGGCGCCGACTTGAACATCTCCGGTGTCGAGAACGACGAACAGCCGGCGAGGCCGAGGCCCGCAGCGACAACAACAATTTTACGCATGGTGCATCCGTCAAGTAGTGCGGCGAGCCGCAAATCCCCAAGGGCGGACAATAGAAGCCTCATCTGGTGGGTGCAACCGGAGGGGTCTTTTTAGTTAAGAAAAGGTTAATGTTCTTCGAGGTTGGGCCCTTTGAGGTTTGTGCGTTTGATTTCAATGGCTTACTGAGGTGCTGGTTCTGACATCACGGTTTTGACGGCATTCGGCAGCTCGCTCATGTGCGCAATAACGACGTCAGGCTTGAGCTCGGCAATTGGTATTTCGGTATAGCCGAACGTGACACCAATGACGGGAATGGCGGTGCGTCGCGCGACACCAATATCGGGGCCTGAATCGCCAACCATGATTGATGATGCAACATCGCCGCCGGCGCGCGCGATGGTTTGGCGGAGAATTGTCGGGTCCGGTTTCGAAACGCCAAATGTATCCGCGCCACAAATGGCTTCGAAGCGCGCTGTCATATCGAGCTTATCGAGCAGAAGCCTGGATAAGCTTTCCAGCTTGTTGGTGCAGACGGCAAACCGAAAACCGGATCTCTCAAGTTCGTCGAGTGCGGCATGAAGGCCGTCGAAGGGCCGAGAGGCGTCGGCGATATGCGCCTTGTAGTAGGTAATGAAGTCGGCGGTCAGCCGGTCGATGTCCTGCACGCTCATGGTGCGGCCATCCAGCTCCAGTCCGCGCTCGATCAGCTTGCGCGCGCCAGCGCCGATCATGTTTCGCGCTGATGCGATGGGCACCAGGGGCAGTCCTTCGCGCTGGAGGACGAAATTGAGGGCGGCCACCAGATCAGGTGCAGTGTCGATCAGGGTGCCATCGAGGTCGAAAACGATCAGGGGAGAGCTAGCCATGACAAATGGCTAGCGGGCGACGGGCAATCACGCAAGATGCAAGACCGGTCGAGCAAATTTGGCGGAATTTACGTCATCGGGGGCGCAAAACCGGTATCCACAGTTGTGGAAGTCGCGCTATATGCCCACGCGTTCCTGTTGGTTGGAACTTTCACGAAGGTCGGTCATGTCGATGGATGATCTAAAGCGGCAGGCGGCGGCTCGCGCGGTCGAGCTGGTGCAGGATGGGATGAAGCTCGGCCTTGGCACTGGATCGACGGCAAAGCATTTCGTGGAGCTTCTGGGGGAACGGGTGCGGACCGGGCTGAACGTCATCGGGGTCCCGACGTCCGAAGCGACGCGCGCCGACGCCGAGCGATGTGGCGTTCCTTTGACAACATTAGATGACATCGACCGGCTCGATTTGACGGTTGATGGTGCGGACGAAATCGATCCCGAACTCAACCTGATCAAGGGTGGGGGCGGTGCGCTGTTGCGCGAAAAGATCGTTGCAGCCGCCTCCGACCGGATGGTCGTGATTGCCGACGAGTCGAAGTGGGTGGATGCTCTTGGCCGCTTTCCCTTACCGATTGAGGTCATTCCGTTTGGTCTTGGCGCCACCCGGCGGGCCATCACAAAGGCCTTTGCCGAAAACGGCGTCTCCGGCCAAATGGATGTCCGCAGGGGTAAGGATGGCCATGCTTTTGTCACCGATGGTGGCCACTGGATTGTGGACGCCCGGCTTGGACGGATAGTGGACACCCCTCGCTTGGCAATGTCGCTGAGTTCGATCCCAGGCGTGGTCGAGCACGGTCTATTTGTGGGTCTGGCGAGCATGACTGTGCTCGCGGGGGCTGATGGAATTCGGACGATTGAACGGGCTTCGCGCCGTAATTGAGGAGATTGCAAATGAAGAAGTTCTCGAAAACGCTGCTTGCAGCCAGCGCGGCGCTCGCGGTGCTTTGCGTCACGGCGCAGGCACAGCAGCCAGCCACGCCGCCGAGCGCGGCTGCTCTCGGCTACGCGAGGGAAATCCTCACCGCCAAGCACGTTGAGCAGATCTATCAGGGTGCAGTGCCGGGTCTGGTCCAGCGCACCAAGGACGTCCTGCTTCAGAGCAATCTGAACTACCAGAAAGACCTTAATGAAGTGGCTGTGAAGGTGGCCAAGGATCTTGCCGGTCGCGAGAAGGAAATCGGCGAGCAGATGACAAAGATCTACGCTTCTATGTTCACCGAACAGGAACTGAAGGAGCTCGCTACGTTCTACAAGTCGCCGCTGGGCGCGAAAGTGATTGCCCAGGAGCCGGCTGCATTCGCTTCGGCTCGGCAATACATGGATCAGTGGGCGTTGAAATTTTCCGAAGAAATCAACGGCAAGTTTCGCGCTGAAATGAAGGCGCGCGGAAAAGACATCTAAGGCGTGGACGGCAGATAGTTCTGCAGGTGGTTCTTATGGCAGATCGGGACGTTGATTTGTGTGTCATCGGCGGAGGTTCGGGTGGCGTGCGCGCAGCCCGAATTGCCGCCGGTTACGGGGCCAGCGTCCTCATCGCCGAAGAATACCGGATGGGCGGCACATGCGTGATCCGCGGCTGTGTGCCGAAAAAGCTGATGGTGTATGCGTCGCATGTCCGTCATGAGCTGGACGATGCGGCGGGTTTCGGATGGACAATTCCTCCGGCCACGTTCGATTGGCCGACCTTCATTGCCAACAAGGATCGGGAAATTGCTCGCCTCGAGGCGGCTTACACATTCAACGCTGAAAAAGCGGGTGCGCGGATCATCAAGGCCCGTGCCGTGTTCGAAGATCCACATACACTGCGTCTCAGCACGGGTGAGACTGTCAAAGCCAAATATGTCCTGATTGCAACCGGTGGAGCGCCCAATCACGGTGATGCCATTCCAGGCATTGAACACGTCATCTCGTCAAATGAGGTGTTTCATCTTCCGAAATTCCCGAAGCGCATCCTGATCCAGGGCGGAGGCTATATCGCCCTTGAGTTCGCCTGCATTTTTGCGGGGTTGGGTGCGGACGTAACTGTCGTCTATCGCGGCGACAATATCCTTCGCGGTTTCGACAATGATGTGCGTGCCCATGTGCGTCGCGAGATGGAGAAGGCCGGAATTACCATTCTGACCGGCTGCATCGTGACCAAAGTCGAGAAACATGGCGAAGCCTATACATCGCATTTATCGAGCGGATCGAGTATTGCGTCCGATCAGGTCATGTTCGCCATCGGAAGGCATCCGAATGTGAAAGGGCTTGGTCTTGAGAAGGCTGGCGTTGCGCTGAATCCGGCCAATGGCGGCATCGCGGTCAACGAGTCTTCGCAAACATCGGTCCCGCATATTTATGCGGTCGGCGATGCTACACACCGGACCAATCTCACTCCGGTCGCTATCCGGGAAGGGCATGCGTTTGCCGACTCGATCTTCGGCAATAAGCCCATAAAGGTCGATCATTCCAATATTCCGACCGCGGTGTTCACGCAGCCCGAAGTTGGCACGGTGGGACTGACCGAGGCCGAAGCCCTGGCGCAGTATACGCACATCGACATCTACAAGGCGGATTTCCGCTCACTGAAGGCGACGCTTTCGGGTAGCGAGTCCCGCGTGTTGATGAAGTTGATCGTCGATGCAAGCACCGACCGCATTTTGGGTTGCCACATCGTTGGGCCCGAGGCGGGCGAGCTCATCCAGATCGTGGCGATCGCCGTCAAAATGAAAGCCACTAAGGCCGACTTCGATGCGACGATGGCAGTGCATCCAACGGCCGCTGAAGAACTCGTGACGATGCGTACGCCAAGTGCGCGGCATGTCAGGCAGGCGGCCGAATAAAAACTCCCGTTGGGCGAACAGGCTTGCGGCCGGATTTACTAGTGTCCTCTCGAATCCAAAGTTCGCTACGGAGCGCGCTGTACGATGAGGCGAACTTTGGATTCGGGACACTAGTCGGCCAACAACCAATCGGCCGCATCTTTCCAAAGGCGGTCACGATGCTCGGGTCGGAAGAAGCCGAAATGCCCGATCTTTGTAGCGCCGACACTGGCGGGAGTTATCGTGACGATCTCCGGCTTGGTCGATGTGAAGCCTGAGCACAGGACTTCCACCGCGCGCGGCGTCGCCCATGGGTCATCGCTGAAGCTCAGCGCCCGCACTGCGCCACGGTAGTTCGGGTAGTTCGCCAGTGCGGTCAGAGACGGGTCGTCGTAATAGTAGCGCTTGCTCGTGACCCAGCGGGTCCACTGCAGATAGACGTCCTTGGGCAGATCCTCGCCCAGGCCCATCTTGCCCGAGGCGTAGCCCATGATCTGCGTGAGCGGCTGGCCGATGAAGTTCATCAGCGCATAGACACGGTAGCCTTCCGGCGGCGTCATCAGCCCCCAGTATCCCGCCTGGGCTGCCACAAGCAGTGCACGCGAAATCTCGGTGTTGTTCGGGAGCAGCCCGAGAGCCTGGCCGCCGAACGAATGGCCGACATAGCGGAGCGGCATGGGGAATTGCGATCGCATCCACGCAACGGCGGCGGTTACATCGAGCGCGGCCCAATCCGCCATCGATGCTTTAAACCCCACCAGTGATTTTGGCCGCGAGCCGCCGGTGCCGCGATAGTCGTAGGTCAGGGCCGCGCAGCCCCGTTCCGCCAGATAGCTGGCGAACCCCCGGTAGATCTTCCGCGGAACGGCTGTGGCCGAATTGATGAGAACTGCACTCTGGATCGGCCCGGATGGCCTGAAGAGGGTGGCTGCAAGCGGGTAACCGTCAGAGGCCCTAAATGTGAGGTCCTCACCAGAGCTGGCATCCGGCGGTGGGGGCGAAATCCCGAACGTCACGGCAATTCCCTTCGCGTTTGGGCCAAAACGGCAATAAAATCGTCAAACGTTAACTTGCCGGATGTGCAAGCGCTTGAAATGCAACGGCGAATTGCAACTGGCAAGTGGGGGGCCATCTGTGTATAACCCCGCGCTATTGTCCAGACGGTTCTGTTAGGAGTTTCAGTGATGTCCGAGCGGTGGACGCCCGATAGCTGGCGCAAGAAGCCAGTGCTGCAAGTGCCTGAATATCCCAATGCCAAGGCGTTGGCCGATGTCGAGGCGCAACTTGCGACGTTTCCGCCGCTGGTTTTTGCAGGCGAGGCTCGCAACCTGAAGAGGGCCCTGGCGCGTGTTTCGGCGGGCGAAGCCTTCCTGCTCCAGGGCGGCGACTGCGCCGAGAGCTTTGCCGAGCATGGTGCCAACAATATTCGCGACTTCTTCCGGGTCCTGCTGCAGATGGCGGTGGTGCTGACCTATGCCGGTGCGCTGCCGGTGGTGAAGGTTGGTCGCATCGCGGGGCAGTTCGCCAAGCCACGTTCCTCGCCGGTCGAGAAGATCAACGGCGTGGAACTGCCAAGCTACCGTGGCGACATCGTCAACGACACCGCGTTCACGGCTGAGGCTCGCATGCCTGACCCGCAGCGCCAGTTGATGGCCTATCGCCAGTCGGCGGCAACGTTGAACCTGCTGCGCGCGTTCGCGACCGGTGGTTTCGCCAATCTGGGCAGCGTGCATCAGTGGATGCTCGGCTTTCTGAAAGATTCACCGCAGTCGCGCCGTTACAAGGAACTCGCCGATCGCATTTCCGATGCGCTCAACTTCATGCGCGCATGCGGGCTCGATCTCGAAAGCCATCCGGAGCTGCGCGCCACGGATTTCTACACCAGCCATGAAGCCTTGCTGCTTGGCTACGAGCAGGCGTTCACCCGCGTCGATTCCACGACCGGCGACTGGTATGCGACGTCCGGCCACATGCTGTGGATCGGCGACCGTACCCGGCAGCTCGATCACGGCCACGTGGAGTATTTCCGCGGCATCAAGAATCCGATCGGCCTCAAGTGCGGCCCGTCGCTGAAGCCTGATGAACTGCTCAAGCTGATCGACGTTCTCAATCCGGACAACGAGCCGGGACGTCTGACGCTGATCAACCGGTTCGGTTCGGACAAGATAGGCGATCATCTGCCGCAGCTGATCCGCGCTGTTCAACGAGAGGGCCGGGTGGTGGTCTGGTCGTGCGATCCGATGCACGGCAACACCATTACGTCGACCTCCGGGTACAAGACCCGGCCGTTTGACCGCGTGCTGTCGGAAGTGAAGTCGTTCTTCTCGATTCACCAAGCGGAAGGCACCCACGCGGGTGGCGTGCATCTGGAGATGACCGGTCAAGACGTCACCGAGTGCATCGGCGGTGCACGAGCCATCACCGACGAGGATCTGAACGACCGTTATCACACGGTTTGCGATCCGCGGCTCAATGCCGAGCAGTCCATCGATATGGCTTTCCTGATCGCTGAGTTGCTGAAGCAGGAGCGCGCAGGCAAGGTGAAACTGATGCCGGCGGTCGCAGGCTTCTGAGGTGCTGCGCATCTGGCGCGCCACCATCAACACCAGGAACGGACTCATTTTTGCAGTCCGTTCCGAGCAGGCCATCCGTGAGGAACTGGTCGCGCTCTTGATATCGGTGCCGCTGGCTTGGCTTATTGGTGTGACACCGGCGCGCCGTGTCGAACTCGTTGTTGTTATATTGCTGCTGCTCGTGGTCGAGCTTCTGAATACGGCAATTGAAAAGCTATCGGATCGCCTGACGATGGATCACGATCCGCAGATCGGGCGGGTCAAGGATATGGGCTCAGCAGCGGTGGGCGTGGCGCTCCTCATTGCCGGTATCACTTGGCTATTTGCCATCGCGGAGCGCATAGGCTTCATCTAAGCGAGCAATTGCGGAAATCTTATCCGCCGGGCTAAAAGCAGATATGGCCGAGATTTCCCAACTCACGATCACACTTGCGCAACTCAATCCTGTCGTCGGTGATGTCGCCGGCAATGCCGCCAAGGCGCGGACAGCTCGCGCTCAGGCGAAAGCCGATGGAGCGGATGTTGTTGTGTTGCCCGAATTGTTCATCGCCGGCTATCCACCGGAAGACCTCGTGCTGAAGCCGGCTTTCCAGGCGGCGTGCCGTGCCGAGGTCGAGGATCTCGCGCGTGAGACGGCCGACGGTGGACCTGCGATGTTGATCGGCACGCCCTGGGTCGAGGACGGAAACCTCTATAATGCTTGCGTGCTGCTCGACGAAGGGCGCATCGCTGCTCTGCGGTTCAAGGTCAATTTACCGAACTACGGCGTGTTCGACGAGAAGCGTGTGTTCGCGCGTGGACCAGTCTCAGGACCGATCACCATCCGTGGTGTGCGGATCGGGATTCCGATCTGTGAAGATACATGGATGGAAGAATCCCGCGATTACGAAAATGTCGTCGAGTGTCTCGCGGAGACGGGCGCGGAAATCCTGATCGTGCCCAACGGCTCGCCTTACACACGCGAAAAAAACGACATGCGTTTGTCCGTATCAGTGGCGCGTGTGGCCGAAAGCGGTCTCCCGCTGATTTATCTCAATCAGGTTGGCGGGCAAGACGAACTGGTGTTCGATGGCTCGTCGTTTGCTCTGAATGCCGATCGTTCGCTGGCGCTGCAGCTTCCCGCATTCGAGGAAAACATCGCCACTATCCAATGCATCAAGGGCGAGGAGGGTTGGAGTTGCAAGAAGGGGCCGATCGCTCCGATTCTTGGTGGCGACAAGGGTGACTACGCGGCCTGTGTGCTTGGGCTGCGCGATTACGTGACCAAGACCGGTTTCCCTGGCGTGCTGCTGGGCATTTCCGGCGGCATCGATTCAGCTCTATGCGCGGCCATTGCGGTCGATGCGCTGGGAGCCGAGAAGGTGCGCGGTGTGATGCTGCCGTTCCGATTTACGGCGCAGGTGTCGCTCGATGACGCGGCAAAGCTCGCGCGAGCTCTCGGCATTCAATACGAAGTGCTTCCCATTGCGCCCGCCGTGCATGGTTTTGAAGAGATTTTGTCCGGGCCGTTCAAGGGGCTGGAACGCGACGTCACGGAAGAAAATCTGCAGGCACGTACGCGCGGCGTGCTGCTGATGGCGATCTCCAACAAGACAGGCGCCATGCTGGTCACCACTGGCAACAAGTCTGAAATGTCGGTGGGGTACGCCACGCTCTACGGCGATATGAACGGCGGCTACAATCCGATCAAGGACATTTACAAGACCGAGGTGTTCCGGTTATCGGCGTTGCGGAACACATGGAAGCCGGAAGGGGCTCTCGGACCTTCGGGCGAGGTCATCCCCCCCAACATCATCACGCGGCCGCCGACCGCGGAGCTGCGTGAAAATCAGACCGACCAGGACGCGCTGCCGCCTTACGATATGCTCGATGCCATACTTGAACGTCTCGTCGAGCGTGAAGAGCCCTTGGCATCGATCATTGCCGATGGCTTCGACCGCGACACGGTGCTGCGTATCAGCCGCTTGCTGAACGTTGCGGAATATAAGCGCCGCCAGGCGGCGCCCGGGGTGAAAGTCACCCGCAAGAATTTCGGCCGCGACCGCCGCTATCCGATCACCAACAAATTCCGTGAAAACGGTGTGCCCTTACGAAAGGCGGACGACACGCTCGTGACGCGCTCAAGCCGTGGCTCGGTCGAAGCTTTCGACGGCTGAACCGCGTCCTGATAGGCGCGTAAACCAGAGCGTTTCGAGCGAAGGGGCTACCTCATGGTCCGATTTTCAAGTTCGCATCCCGTTTTGGTGGGTACTGTTGTGAACTTGAGAATCGAAGGACCACGCGCAGCTATATAATTCGAGTGGAGCTTGGGATTTGACGTTCGCATTGCGAACTCGCGGCAAGCAGGGGGCGAACGTCAATCCGCTCCACTCGTTCGCGTGAAGAAAACGCGAAAACAGGAATTGAGAGGGGTTCTGATTCAATCAGAACCGAATAGCCTCTAACGTGCCGGGATGAACGTGGGGCCGACCGAGCGGATCGGTTTGTTTTCCGATGGCGGTGTGCTCTGGGTTGGAGCTGGTGCTGGCGCTGGATTTTGTGCGGTTGCCGCTGGAGGCGCCGCGCCTCTGCGCTGCGACGTCTGCTGCGGTTGCGCCATCTTCTTCGAGCGCTCGTCAGTAACGATGATGTCGCCTTGCTCAAGAGACGCCTTGTCGTCGATGTTCTTCAGAGCATCGGACCAGGTTTGCCCGGGAGCCTTGCAGCTACACGACTTGTCGAACTGCTGGCGATAGCGGAACGCATTCGGAGACTGCGAGTAGGGTTGTCCAGTGAGTGATACGGCCTGATTCATGTCTTCGCCGGGGTTGCGATAGACGAAGAGGGTCGCGTCCGCTGCCGGGCACTGGCTCTTGCAGACCTTTTCGTCGTCCGCAAAACGGCTTGGGACCGTCGCAAAGGAAATCGGGAAGTAATATCCATCGCAGCTACGTGCGCAGACAGTGCGGTATGTCGATGACGGGGCGCCGTTGTCGATTGGGGGAGCATCCACCACCTGGCCTCCACCGCCACCGAACAGATTTTCCAGGAACCCACCGCCGCCTGCAGCACGGGCTGCATTGGCGTATTGCGGGCCGCAGTTGTTCTGGGCCAGCGCTAGCAGAACAGAGCGGCGCTGGTTGTCGCGCTCAGGATTGCCGCCACCGGCGCGCAGCCGCTCGAGGTTGTTGGTGATCTGGTCGAGATTCGAGCGCATTTGCTGAATCTGATTGTTGATCGGGCCGCACTGCGCCGACTGCCCACTGAACAGTGAGAAAAATCCTGAACTGTCGCATCCCTGGCGTCGCGCCTGGCCTTGCACACGCTCAAGCTCGGCCTGTTGACGGTGGGCGGCTTCGTCGTAACGCCGGATCTGATCCGCGCGAGCGCTGTCTCCACCACTGTTGTCGATCGCGGAGAGCTGACCAACGAGCCGCTGACAGATGGGGCTGCTTCCGGGCGGGCCGGGAGGGGGCGGAGGCGCACCTTGCGCCACGGCCTCGAAAGCCACCGCTGCGACGCTCAAGACGGCGGCGCAGGCAAGGATGCATCGCTTGGAGAAAAGGCTAGTGGAGCGGATTTGACGTTCGCTACCCTGCTTGCCGCGAATTCGTGATGCGAACGTCAAATCCCAAAGCTCCACTAGAATCTTACATTTGCTAGTGGTCTTTCGATTCTAACATTCGCAAGAGTGCCCGCCGAGATGGGATGCGAACGTTAGAATCGGACCACTAGGCAAACTGTCACGATCCGGCTGACTAACCGCGACGCGGCCGACGAAGCTCACATACTAGCTTCCGGCGGCGAGGTCACGTCGATTCCGGGGCGCAGATAAGGCAAAAAATGCAAAGGAACGTGAGTTGGTACCGCTTAGCGCTGGCATGTAATCGCGATGTATTCGCCGCATTCGCCGGCACTGCAGGTGCGGCCTGTGGATACCGGAACTGAATTGGTCACTTCGTCCGGGGCGACGCGGTGATAATTGGTAGCCTGGGTGAAATCCCGAGACCGGCAATAGGCCCGGGCGGCGTGTTCACCGCATTTTTCCCCATTGGCGAGGCATTCGTTCACGCCATACCCGTCCGACTGATTGGCGATCACAAAGATGCGGCTGTCGGCCAAAGTGGGCGAACTCATCAACACAAGTGCGCAAAAGGACAGCGCGGACACGAATCGCATGGTGCACCGGTACGAAAGGAAGCTGGCGCATACACGAATAGGTCCAAAGAGTTAAGAATTATTAAGGGTATGTCACCCAGTTATACAAAGGTTTGGAGAGCTCTCGGGCATACCGCGGCCTTGACGCGCTCCCCTTGGCTGGACCATTGTGCCGAATATGAACGGTTCTCTCTCCATTTTCGGCATTTGCCGCGGGATTATTCGCTAGCGATTCGCTGGCTGGAGCCGTCTTTTCTCAAAAATGAGATCAGGGGACGCCCGGCCGCAAGGCAAGGGACGGATACGTTTTCCATGGAACTGAAGTTTTACGACACGCTGACCAAGCAGAAGCAGTCGTTCCGGCCACTCGATCCGCAAAATGTGCGTATGTATGTGTGCGGACCGACGGTCTACGACTTCGCTCATATCGGCAATGCGCGCCCAGTCATCGTGTTCGATGTATTGTTCCGCCTGTTGCGGCATGTCTATGGCGAGAACCATGTGACCTATGTCCGCAACATCACGGACGTGGATGACAAGATCAACGCGAGGGCTTTGCGTGATTTTCCCGACCTTCCGCTCAATGACGCGATCAGGAGAGTCACAGAAAAGACGGCTGCCCAATTCCATGCCGACGTGGCGGCATTGGGCTGCTTGAGGCCGACTTTCGAGCCGCGTGCGACCGAATTTGTTTTGCCGCGCCCTGACGGCAAATCCGACATGGTGACCTTGATCAAGCAATTGATCGCGCGCGGACACGCCTATGAGGCTGGAGGTGAGGTGCTGTTCGATACCGCCTCTATGCCCGACTACGGAATGCTGTCGGGCCGCAAGCTCGATGAACAGCAGGCGGGCGCCCGGGTCGCAGTCGATGCGCATAAGAAGAACCCGGCCGACTTCGTGCTGTGGAAGCAATCATCAGACGACGAGCCCGGATGGGACAGTCCGTGGGGCAGAGGGCGCCCCGGCTGGCACATCGAATGCTCGGCGATGAGCGCCGCCTATCTCGGCGAGGTTTTCGATATCCACGGCGGTGGCCTCGATCTCATCTTCCCTCATCATGAAAATGAGATCGCGCAATCTCGGTGCGCGCATGGCACGCACACCATGGCCAATATCTGGATGCATAACGGCTTCCTGCAGGTGGAAGGCGAGAAGATGTCGAAGAGCCTCGGCAACTTCGTCACCATCCATGAACTGTTGCAGGATTGGCCTGGCGAAGTGCTGCGGCTCAACATGCTGAAGACGCACTATCGCTCGCCGATCGATTGGACAGTCAAGGGATTGGAAGAAAGCGCCAAGACTCTTGACGATTGGTATGAGGTCGCTGCTGACAGCAAGGGAGACGTTGCATCAGGTGCGGTTCTCGAGGCGCTGTCCGATGATCTTAATACGCCTCAGGTTGTTGCCTCATTGCATGGTTTGCGAAACGCAGCCGCACACGGCGACGCCAAACCGCGTGAAGAATTTGCTGCATCACTGCGCCTGCTTGGCTTCCTGTCTGAGAGCGCGGACGCATGGAAGGCCAAGAAACAACAGGCGAGCGGGGTTGACGTTGCTCAGGTCAATAGCCTGATTTCCGATCGCGCCGCCGCTCGAGCCCGCAAGGATTTCAAGGAATCCGATCGCATCCGCGACGAACTGGCCGCGATGGGTGTCATCATCAAGGACTCGAAAGAGGGAACAACCTGGGAGATCGCGCGATGACAAAGCCGGACACCCCGTTTCCGAAGCACTGGCGTTATTACATCGTGCTCAAGTGGATTGTGATCACTGCCGCTGTGGTGATCGCACTCAAAGTATTCGGAGTCTTCTGACGTCATGGGACAAGGGCTTCCCAAGGTCGGCCTGCGGCCACTTCTTCCCGCAGACATCCCGGTGCTCGCTGCGATTTTCGTCGCGAGTGTCGAAGAGCTGACCGAGGAGGACTACTCGGAGGCGCAGCGCGAGGCTTGGGCCAGCGTCGCGGAGGATGAGGAGAAGTTCGGTAAGCGCCTCGCTGGTCAGTTGACATTGGTCGCGACCATTCAAAGTTCGCCGGTGGGCTTCATTTCCGTAAAGGGCAATGACCACATTGATTTGCTGTACGTACATCCCGGTTTCGTCCGGCAGGGCGTTGCCACGGCCCTGTGTGATGCGGTTGAGAAATTGGCGGCCGCGCGCGGCGTGACGGCCCTCAAGGTTGAGGCCAGCGACACAGCCGAGACGTTTTTTGCCAGGCGCGGCTATGCGGCCGAGCAACGTAATACGGTTTCTGTGGGCGACGAATGGCTCACCAACACCACGATGAATAAAGCGTTGGGTGGCTCTCGGGGTGATATGTCCGGAAGGCCGTCATGAGCCGCGAACGCCTTTATTTGTTCGATACGACACTGCGCGATGGTGCGCAGACAAATGGTGTCGATTTCACGCTGCACGACAAGCAGATCATCGCCACTATGCTTGATGATCTCGGCATCGACTACATCGAAGGCGGTTATCCGGGCGCCAATCCTGCGGACACGGAGTTTTTCTCGGCGAAGCAGAAATTCGGCCATGCCAAGTTTACCGCGTTCGGTATGACCCGCCGCGCTGGCCGCTCGGCATCGAACGATCCTGGATTGGGAGCGCTCATCGAAGCCAAGGCAGATGCAATCTGTTTTGTCGCGAAGTCATCGGAATATCAGGTGCGGGTGGCGCTTGAGACGACCAATGAGGAAAATCTCGCGTCGATCCGCGACAGTGTCAGTGCAGCCAAAGCTGCGGGGCGCGAAGTGATGCTCGATTGCGAGCATTTCTTCGATGGATACAAGGAAAATCCCCAATTCGCGTTGGCCTGCGCGAAGGCTGCCTACGACGCGGGGGCGCGCTGGGTTGTGCTTTGCGACACCAACGGCGGCACCATGCCGAATGAGATCGAGGCGATCGTCGCCGACGTCGTCAAGTACATTCCCGGCGATCACGTTGGAATTCACACCCACAACGATACCGAACAGGCGGTGGCCAATTCGCTCGCCGCGGTCCGCGCGGGTGCGCGGCAAATACAGGGGACACTGAACGGGCTCGGCGAGCGTTGCGGAAACGCCAATCTTTGCTCGCTGATCCCGACACTGAAACTGAAGAAGGAATTTGCCGACAACTTCGAGATCGGAGTGTCGGAGGAAAAGCTCGCGACCTTGGTTCATGCCTCTCGTGCGCTCGACGATATTCTCAATCGCACGCCGGATCGCCATGCGCCTTATGTCGGCGAAAGCGCATTTGTCACAAAAACTGGAATTCATGCGTCTGCGGTCCTGAAGGATCCGCAGACGTACGAACATATCGCGCCCGAGGCAGTGGGTAATCATCGGCGCGTACTGGTGTCCGACCAGGCGGGACGGTCCAACGTCATTGCGGCACTGCAGCGCGCGAATATTCCGTTCGACAAGAATGATCAGAAACTCGCGCGCCTTGTGGAAGAGATGAAGGAGAGGGAGGCGGCGGGCTACGCGTACGAGTCCGCCAATGCATCGTTCGAGCTGCTGGCGCGCCGGACGCTTGGCAAGGTTCCAGACTATTTCGATGTTGTGCAGTTCGACGTGAATGTCGAGCAGCGCTACAATTCTCTTGGCGAGCGCATCACCGTGGCGATGGCGGTGGTGAAGGTCGATGTCGCCGGAGAGACATTGATTTCCGCGGCGGAAGGTAATGGTCCGGTCAATGCGCTGGACGTGGCGCTCCGTAAAGATCTCGGAAAGTATCAGAAGTATATCGAGAGCCTCAAACTGGTCGATTATCGTGTGCGTATCCTCAACGGAGGTACCGAAGCCGTAACCCGCGTGCTTATCGAGAGCGAGGACGAGCAAGGCGAGCGCTGGACGACCGTCGGGGTGTCGCCCAATATTATTGATGCGTCATTTCAGGCTCTAATGGACTCCGTGATCTACAAGCTGGTGAAATCGAACGCACCAGCGTGAGGAGGTCTGATGATCGATCATGTCTCTGTTGGGGTTTCCGACCTTGAGCGCGGCACGAAATTCTACGAAACGGTGCTTGCGCCACTTGGTATGACCAAGTTGGTTCAGCGTCCCACCACGATCGGCTTCGGAAAAACATATCCTGAGTTCTGGATCAATCTGCGCGCCGGCATGAAGCCGATCCCGATCGAGAGCGGGACACATATCTGCCTGCGGGCGCCGACGACGGCCGCGATCGAAGCCTTCCATGCAGCCGCGTTAAAAGCTGGCGGGCAATCTGGCGGAGCGCCCGGGCCGCGTCTGGAGTATCACCCGAGCTACTACGCGACCTTCATCGTCGATCTGGACGGCAATCGCATTGAGGCTGTGACCTTTCTGAAGGACAAAACCGGCTGAGGCAGGTCAGAGCCCGCTTGCGACCTTGTCTTCCATCAGCTTTGTCGCTTCGGGAGCGCGGGTCGCGGCCTTCTCCAGGATCGGCAAAATGTCTTCGACGCGATCTGCGGTCAAAACATCGACTGACAAATTTGCGCGGATGAACGCCGTGTCCTTCATGTGGTCGAGCAGCACGAGAAGGGGATTCCAGAAGCCCTCGATGTTCGCCATAAGGATTGGCTTGGTGTGACGGCCAAGCTGTGCCCATGTCATCTGCTCAACGAGCTCTTCCAGAGTGCCGATGCCGCCGGGAAGTGCCACGAACGCGTCGGAGCGATCAAACATGAGTTGCTTCCGCTCGTGCATGTTCTTCGTGACGATCAGTTCCTGCGCACGCCTCATGGCGTTCTCGCGCGCCGTTAGGAAGTCCGGGATGATGCCGGTTACTGTCCCGCCATTGTCCAGCGCACCCGTCGCAACGGCACCCATGAGGCCGATGGAGCCGCCGCCGTAAACGAGGCCGACGCCGTTCTCGGCAAGGGTCTTGCCGAAGGCTGTGGCTGCTTGGACGAAAGCGGGGTTAGTGCCTGGACCGGAACCGCAATAAACGCAAACATTCTTGATAATTTTCATGCTTTGCGATGTGGCACTGCATTGCGACATCGTCAAGACGGCCGCATTGCGGGATGATGGGATGGAGAAATCGTGAGGGGAAAATCGTCCCAAGGCGAGCAGGGATTGGAAAGAATTACCACCAAAAAGGGTGCGAACCGGACCTAAAGCCTCTATATGGGGGGCGCATGACAATCCGCGAACAAAAAGAGACCGGCGGCCGAGAACGGCTGCCCGACGTCACTGGGACGGCCAATGGCTGACTCGAGCGCTTCGTCCCCCTCGGCTTCCGCCGCCGCTGCTGAAAGTGCCCTTGCAGAACTGAAAGCCGAAAAGGCGACGCTGTTCGGAACGCTTGCGCGCCTGTGGCCCTATATTTGGCCGGGTGACCGCTTCGATCTGAAGATGCGCGTCGTCTGGTCGATGGTGTTGCTGCTGATCGCCAAGCTGGCAACGCTAGCGGTGCCGTTCACCTTCAAATGGGCGACCGATGCCCTGACCGGAACAGGTTCGGCACCGGTAGAGGCGTCAAACTGGACGCTTTGGCTGCTTGCCTCGCCGCTGCTGATGACCGCAGGCTATGGCGGCATGCGCATTCTCATGGCGGTGCTGACCCAGTGGCGTGACGGGATCTTTGCGAAGGTGGCGATGCATGCGGTGCGCAAGCTTGCCCATCTGACCTTTATCCATATGCATGAACTGTCGCTGCGCTTTCATCTAGAGCGCAAGACCGGCGGCTTGACGCGCGTGCTGGAACGCGGCCGCACCGGTATTGAGACCATCGTGCGTATGGTGATCTTGCAGCTTGCGCCCACCATCGTCGAGCTCGCGTTGCTGATGGCGGTTTTGGTCTGGCAGTTCGACTGGCGCTATGCGCTCGTGACGCTCGCGACTGTCGTCATCTACATGTATTACACTTACATCGCGACGGAATGGCGCATCGAAATTCGCCGCAAGATGAACGATTCCGACACGGAGGCGAACACCAAGGCGATCGACTCGCTGCTCAACTATGAGACGGTGAAATACTTCAGCGCTGAAGATCGCGAGGCCACTCGCTACGACAAATCGATGGAGCGCTACGAGCGTGCGAGCGTCAAGACTTACACATCGCTCGCTGTGCTCAACACCGGACAGGCCATTATCTTCACCCTGGGTCTCTCCGCGACAATGATGATGTGCGCCATCGGCGTGCGCAACGGCACGAACACGGTAGGCGACTTCGTTATGGTCAATGCCATGATGATTCAGCTCTACCAGCCGCTCAACTTCATGGGCATGGTGTACCGTGAGATCAAGCAGGCGATCATCGACATCGAGAAGATGTTCGGTGTGCTTGGCAGAAACCCGGAAGTGAAGGATATCCCGGGCGCACAGGCCCTGCATGTATCTGCAGGTGTTGTCCGGTTCGACAACGTGCAGTTCGCCTACGATCCTGAACGTCCTATTCTAAAGGGGCTGAGTTTCGAGGTCCCGGCGGGCAAGACCGTGGCGATCGTTGGCCCCTCGGGCGCGGGCAAGTCGACCATTTCGCGGCTGCTCTTCCGGCTCTACGACGTGAGCGGTGGACAGATCACGATTGACGGGCAGAACATCCGCAATATCACGCAGGCTTCACTCCGCGCCTCGATCGGCATGGTGCCGCAGGACACTGTGCTGTTCAACGACACCATCCGCTACAATATCCGCTATGGCCGCTGGGATGCGACCGATAGGGAAGTCGAAGAGGCTGCAGCCATGGCGCAGATCGATGGCTTTATCCGCAGGTCGCCACATGGCTATGAAACGGAGGTCGGCGAGCGTGGTTTGAAGCTGTCTGGTGGCGAGAAGCAGCGCGTCGCCATTGCACGCACCATCCTGAAGGGGCCACCCATTCTGGTTCTCGATGAGGCGACCTCTGCGCTCGATAGCCACACCGAGCAGGAAATTCAGGACGAACTTGAGAAGGTATCGCGCAACCGTACGTCGCTTGTGATTGCGCATCGGCTTTCCACAATCGTCGGCGCCGACGAGATCATCGTGTTGGATCAGGGACGTATCGTCGAGCGTGGCACGCACGCACGGCTTTTGGCGGCAAACGGCCTTTACGCCAGCATGTGGAACAGGCAACGTGAAGCTCAGGAAGCGCGCGAGAAGCTGGCGATGATGGCCGATGAAAACATCGCACTCAACCGCGCGCCGCCACAGATCGACGAGCCGCTGGTTGCGCCGGCCGCCGCCGCCGAATAATCTGAAATACATTTAAACACAGGTTAGAAATCTTATGTCTGTCGCCAACTCCATTCGTGGGCAAATCCCTCCGATCCATCCGGAAGGCTATCCGTTTATCGGCGGTTTTGCGCTCGCCAGCCTGATCCTCTTCTGGATCTGGACGCCGCTGGGCTGGATCGGGTGCGGGTTGACGGTGTGGTGCGCGCTATTTTTCCGCGATCCCGTCCGGGTCACCCCGATCCGTGAGGGGATTGTCGTCTCGCCAGCTGACGGGCGCGTCTCCATGGTTGTGCAGGCTGTGCCGCCAGCGGAGCTGGGGCTGGGGGACAAGCCACTCCCGCGCATTTCCATCTTTATGAGCGTCTTTAACTGTCACGTGAACCGCAGCCCGGTCGCCGGACGGATTGACCGGATTGCCTACCGTCCGGGGAAATTCCTCAATGCCGATCTCGACAAGGCAAGCGAGGACAATGAACGCAATTCGCTGGTGATTTCGACGCCGGCGGGCCGGATCGGCGTCATCCAGATTGCGGGGCTGGTTGCCCGGCGCATCGTGTCATTCGTGCGGGAAGGGCAGGTCTTGGGTGCAGGCGAGCGGTTCGGACTGATCCGCTTTGGGTCGCGTCTGGACGTCTATCTTCCGGAAGGGGCGAAGGCATTGGTTTCGGAGGGGCAGACCGCCGTTGCCGGCGAGACTGTCCTGGCGGATTTCCGCCTCGGCGATGGCGGACGGACGTACCGGGTCGATTAACCACGGCTCTGACTGTCGTGGCGGAGCGGGGTGGACTTGTTATATAAGGTTCTATGCCAATGGTTTCTGATCCACGATCGCCCGATTTTCGCCGCCGCCGGTTTCGCCAGATTCCGATCCGGATGCTGGTTCCCAACGTCATCACGTTGCTGGCGATTTGCGCCGGACTGACGGCCATCAGGCTCTCGATCGAGGGGCGCAATGAGTTGGCGCTGGCGGCGATCGTTTTCGCCGCGGTACTGGACGGCATCGATGGCCGCGTGGCGCGCATGATTAAGGGGCAGTCCCGCTTCGGCGCCGAGCTCGACAGCCTTGCGGACTTTGTGAATTTTGGCGTAGCGCCTGGTCTCATTCTTTATTTTTGGCAACTGCACGACCTCAACAATGTCGGCTGGATTGCTGCGATGATCTTCGCGATCAGCGGTGGGCTACGCCTGGCGCGTTTTAACGCCACCATGGACGATCCGAACAAGCCGCCGTTCGCCGCGAATTATTTTACTGGCGTGCCGGCGCCTGCTGGAGCGATCTGCGTGCTGCTGCCGATGTACCTTGTGCTCGTCGGGGCGCCTCAACTGCCAGCCGCGCTGACTGCAATCTATACGTTGACGATTGCCTTCCTGATGGTGTCACGGTTGCCGGTCTTTTCCGGCAAGATGATTGGAGCCAAGGTTGCACCCGACATGGTACTGCCTGTGGTCGTGCTGGTCGTCCTGTTCATCGCCATTCTGATCAGCTTCCCATGGCATCTTTTGACGGGTGGCTCGCTTCTGTATCTCATTTCTCTCCCCATCGGATGGAAGTCCTATCGCGAGCATGAACGCCGAGCCCGCGTTGCCGCGGCTTCAAAAGATATCAGCCGTCAGGAGGCTGTGCCGGACTTCAGCGCTCCTGCGGTTGAGCGGGATCAGACGGATCGTCCGTCGCGTCTGAACTGACAACAATTCATTGCGGCCTCAGTGGTCGTTAGGAGATTGTTAAAAATCTCGTGGCGCGTCCTAATCAACATCCATGGTCGCTTACGGTTGTCCGCGCACTTCGCCCGATAACCTTTACGCGAATTTAATTGCATCGACGCTAGGGTCACGCTGCGCGTTTCAGAACGAGGCGCGCCGTAAATGCGTTGGGGTGCTCTATGGATATCGCTACCGCGGCCGGCCTTATTGCGGGGGCCATTGTTGTTTCGACACTTATTCTTTTGGGCGGCGACTTCCGAGCCTTCTACGATATCCACGCGCTTATCGTTATCGGCGGCGGCTCGTTTGCCGCAACGCTGATCCGCTTTCCTTTGGTCGCTATCATCCATGGCATGCCGATGGGATTGAAATTCGCCTTCACCATGCGCAGCACCACGTCGCGTGAGCTGGTCGATGAACTGGCGCGTTTGGCCGAAGTCGCTCGTAAGCAGGGGCCGGTTGGTCTTGAAAAGGTCGAGACAGACGACGCTTTCCTTGCCAAAGGCATCCGCTATGTCGCTGACGGTTACGACATGGACTTCATTCGCGACAACCTTGAGCGCGATCGCGACAACTTCCTGATGCACCTCGACGAGGGACAGAAGATCTATCGCGCTATCGGCGACTGCGCTCCGGCGTTCGGCATGGTCGGCACGCTTATCGGCATGGTTCAGATGTTCTCCAACATGTCCGACGCGTCCAAGCTCGGCCCCTTCATGGCTGTTGCGCTGCTTGCGACACTGTATGGCGCGCTTGTGGCCAACCTGTTCTGTCTGCCAATTGCCGACAAGCTTCATGTCAAATTGGCTGACGAGGAAACCAACCGCACCCTGATCATCGATGGCATTCTGATGATTCGCGATGCGAAGTCTCCGGCGCTCGTCCGTGAAATGCTGCTGGCCTATCTTCCGGAAAAGCACCGCCATGAAGAGGGCGAGCCGGTTCCGGCTTGATCTCATAACGCCGAGGCAGGAGACAGGTCATGGCCAAGAAAAATCGTGGCGGGCATGCCGGCGGTCACGGCTGGTTCGTCACGTTCGCCGATCTGATGGGATTGCTGATGATGTTTTTCGTCGTGCTCGTCGCATTTTCCAATCAGGACCAAAACAAACTGAAGGTTGTTGCGGGCTCCATGCGCGACGCGTTCGGCGTTTCGATTCAGCGCTACGCGGGGATCATTGAAGCCGATGGTCTGCCGACGCGCCCCAAGATGAAGAACGCCGCCCATATTCCCCCGGAAGAGGCATCGCCCACACCTACGCCCGACCAGGAAGACAAGAACAAGATTGCCGGCGCGAAGATGAAATCCGACCGCGAGTTCTCCCTCGCGTCGGCATCGCTGCGACAGGCTCTGCAGGACATGCCGGAGATAACCGAGATGTCCAAGAACATCATGTTCGAGGAGACCAAGGAGGGGCTCAATCTTGAAATTGTTGATCAAGATGGCCGCTCGATGTTTGCCGAGGGGTCAAAACAGCCGCTGGAGAGAACGCGGCGATTGATTCAGCGGCTCGCTGCACCGCTGCGAGCTACTCCGCTCCGCGTATCGATTGTTGGCCATACCTCGGCCAACTTCGTTCCGTCGCGATCCGGATACGATGCCTTCGATCTGTCGTCCGATCGCGCCAATGCTGTGCGTCAGATTCTGGAGCAGGAAGGCCTGCCGACGTCACATATCTTCGCGGTATCGGGCAAGGCAGACACTCAGCCGCTGTTTCCGGATGATCCGATGCTGGCGGCGAATCGGCGTGTGACCATCACCTTGATGCGGGAAGACCCACCGCTGCCTCCAAATTTAAAACCATAAGTAGATATCGCTACCATTATACCTCTTGCGATCGAGGGAGCCTGATCTGCATTGTCGCAGGTGCCATTTGGGTTGGGGTGCTATAAGAAGCGCCATTTCAAATCGATCACGGCCCGTCCGGATCAAAGAAACCGCATAGGCGTTCCCTCGATATGGCGGCCAGCGAGACATCGGCCGAAGCTTCGCACGAAGTCCCGGTAAGTACCGGCTTTTGGGCACTTGCTTTCGGCAGCATCGGCGTGGTGTTCGGTGATATCGGCACGTCGCCCCTCTATGCCTTCCGCGAAGCGGTTCACAACGCCGCCCATGGCGGACCGGTGTCGCGCGACATCGTGCTGGGGGTGCTGTCACTGATCTTATGGTCGCTCATTGTCGTCGTGACCATCAAGTACGTGCTGCTGCTGCTGCGTGCCGACAACAACGGCGAGGGGGGCACTCTCTCGTTGATGGCGCTCGGTCAGCGCGCGCTTGGCCGGCGAAGCTGGTTCCTTCTTGCATTGGGTGTCGTTGGCGGCTCGATGTTCCTTGGCGACGCCATGATCACGCCGGCCATCTCCGTGCTCTCGGCAGTCGAAGGTTTGAAGTTCGCTGCCCCCGCGCTTGAACACTATGTTGTGCCGCTGGCGGTCCTGATTCTGGTTTGCCTGTTTGCCGTGCAGAGCCGGGGAACGGCGCTGGTTGCGAGCGCCTTTGCTCCCGTGATGATCATGTGGTTCACAACGCTAGGTGTCATGGGCTTGATGCACATCAGCGACGATCCCACAGTGATGTATGCGATCAATCCCGTCCATGCCGTAGGATTTCTACTGACGCATGGTGTGATCGGTCTGGTTATCCTGGGTGCGGTGTTTTTGGCCGTCACAGGTGGCGAGGCGCTTTACGCCGATCTAGGGCATTTCGGACGCAAACCGATTCAGGCAGCATGGTTTTTCTTTGTGCTGCCCTGTCTGCTCATCAATTATTTTGGCCAGGGCGCACTGATTTTGTCTCATCCTGGGGCTGTCGAAAATCCATTCTATCGTATGGTGCCGGAAAACATTCTGGTGCCATTGATCTGTCTGGCGACTGCGGCGACGGTGATTGCCAGCCAGGCGGTGATCACCGGTGCGTTCTCGTTGGTGCGTCAGGCGATCCAACTCGGATTGCTGCCCCGTTTCGAGGTTCGTTACACCTCTGAGGCGCACGCCGGACAAATCTATTTGCCGCGCGTGAATGTCCTTTTGCTGATCGGCGTGTTGTTGCTGGTTGGTCTGTTCCGGACATCGAGTGGACTGGCATCGGCCTACGGCATCGCGGTTTCGACCACGATGGTTGCTGACGGCATCATGTGTTTCGTCGTGATCTGGAAGCTGTGGAATTGGCGAGCGGCCGCGGCTGCTGCGCTGATTGTGCCGCTTGTTGTGATCGATCTGACGTTCCTTACGGCGAACTTGCTGAAGCTGCTTCAGGGAGCATGGGTGCCGTTGCTGTTCGGCGCCATCATGGTGGTGATGATCTGGACTTGGCGTAAGGGCGCTGCGATTCTAGTCGACAAGACCCGCCGGACTGAAGTGCCGTTGCGGGATTTGATCCAGAGTCTGGAGAAGCGGCCGCCGCACATCGTAAAGGGAACAGCAGTCTTTTTGACCAGTGACCCGGAATACGTGCCGACTGCGCTGTTGCATAACCTCAAGCACAACAAGGTTCTTCACGAGCACAATGTCATTTTGACCATTCACACGGCTGAGACACCGCGGGTGGACGTTTCTGAGCGCGTGAAGATGGAGCGCATCAGCGACAAGTTTTCGACGGTCGGTCTTAAATTTGGTTTCATGGAATCGCCGAACGTGCCGAAGGCCTTGGCCATTGCCCGTAAGCTCGGTTGGCAGTTTGACATCATGTCGACGTCATTTTTCGTCTCAAGGCGCTCCTTGAAGCCGGCCGCACAATCGGGAATGCCTCTCTGGCAGGATCATCTGTTTATCGCGATGAGCCGTTCCGCTAATGACGCGACCGACTACTTCCAGATTCCGACGGGGCGGGTCGTGGAAGTCGGTACGCAAGTCACTATCTAACGTCGGAAATTGAACCGGACTGTATGCGCAAACGTTTAGCCGTTACGGATGCTCTCGCGGTGTGTCCGCGTGAATTTACCGGTATATTTCGTCGTCTGCCTCAAGGCAGCGAGGATTGAGGCACTGATCCATGACCACCGAGACATCAATGACCGCCGATACGCAGGCGGCAAGCGGCCATGGCGAGACGCATTCGACTGCTTCACTCGGTGCGCTGATTCTCGGCAGCATCGGCGTGGTATATGGGGATATCGGCACCAGCCCGCTTTACGCGTTCCGTGAAGCTGTGACTGCAGCCGTTACGAAGGCTGAAGTCCTTGAACCCTTCGCAGTACTCGGCGTCGTGTCCTTGATCCTATGGGCGCTGATCATCGTTGTGACCCTCAAATATGTGGTGATCTTGCTGCGAGCCGATAACAACGGGGAGGGCGGCACCCTGGCCCTCATGGCGCTGGCCCAACGTGCGCTCAAGTCGAGCGGCGGGGTGGTCGTGACACTTGGCATTATCAGCGGTGCGCTGTTTTACGGCGATGCGGTCATTACACCCGCGCTTTCAGTGCTGTCTGCCATTGAAGGCATGAAGCTGGCGACCGTGGCGCTCGATCCCTACGTCGTGCCGTTGACGGTTATCATTCTCGTCGCGCTGTTCGCTGTTCAGTCGCGCGGAACGGCTCGGGTCGCTGCGTTCTTCGGTCCGGTAATGTGCCTCTGGTTCATCATCATCGCCGTCGCGGCCGTTCCGCAAATTTTGCAGCATCCCGAGGTGCTGCAAGCCCTGAACCCGGTTTATGCGGTGTCGTTCGTCATCCACCATGGCTTGATCGGGCTGGTGACACTGGGCGCCGTCTTTCTGGCGGTCACTGGCGCAGAGGCGCTCTATGCGGACCTTGGCCACTTCGGCAAGCGGCCTATTCAGGCGGCGTGGCTGTGCATAGTCCTGCCGTCGTTGGCACTGAATTATCTCGGCCAGGGCGCGCTCGTCATCGGCAACCCAAAGGCTATCGAGAACCCATTCTATCTGATGTTTCCGGATTGGGCTCTGGTGCCGATGGTGATCTTTGCGACCATCGCAACGGTTATTGCCAGCCAGGCGGTGATCACGGGCGCCTATTCGCTGACTCGTCAGGCGATCCAGCTCGGTTTGATGCCACGGTTTGAAATCACTCACACATCGGAGATGCACTTCGGCCAGATCTATATCCCTCGCGTCAACAGGCTGCTGCTTATCGCGGTGTTGATGCTGGTGATCGTATTTCGTTCCTCCAGCGCGCTGGCGTCTGCCTACGGCATCTCGGTCACCGGGACGATGGTCGTCACGGGGATGATGGGCTTTGTAGTGATCTGGAAAGTTTGGCGATGGCATGCACTCGCGGCCGCCGCTTTGATTTTGCCCTTCCTCGTCATCGATCTGACGTTCTTAACGGCAAACTTGCTGAAAGTTCTTGATGGCGGATGGGTACCGCTCGCCCTCGGCAGTTTTGTTATGCTTTTGATGTATACTTGGCGCCGTGGTAGCCGACTGCTTTACGAAAAGACGCACAAGCAGGAAATTCCCCTGATTGACCTGATCGGGATGCTGGAAAAGAAGCCGCCGCAGCGTGTGCCCGGCACCGCAGTGTTTCTGACAAGCAATCCTGATTTCGCGCCGACCGCACTCATGCATAGTCTGAAGCACTATAAAGTGCTGCATGAGAAGAATGTTATTCTCACTATCGAGACCGCACCGACGCCACGCGTCGATCTATCGGAGCGCGTGCGGCTTGAAGAGGTGAGCGAAATGTTCTCGAGAGTCGTGCTCAAGTTCGGCTTCATGGAATCGCCAAACGTGCCGCGAGCCCTTGTCATTGCTCGCAAGCTGGGCTGGCAGTTTGACATCATGTCGACCTCGTTTTTCCTGTCACGCCGTGCCTTGAAGCCGGCAGCCCAGTCGGGAATGCCGCGCTGGCAAGATCACCTGTTTATTGCTCTGAGCCGGTCCGCTAACGATGCCACCGACTACTTCCAGATCCCGACCGGGCGGGTCGTGGAGGTGGGAACGCAGGTGACAATCTAGTGGAGCGGATTTGACGTTCGCTACCCTGCTTGCCGCGAATTCGTGATGCGAACGTCAAATCCGAGAGCTCCACTAGAACTTATATTTGCTAGTGGTCTTTCGATTCTAACGTTCGCAAGAGTGCCCGCCGAGACGGGATGCGAACGTTAGAATCGGACCACTAGTCCGCCCAAACGCTTGATTTTCCCGTCATAAAAAGAGAGTTTGCGGCATCCACGCACCTCCCGGAGGCTTAGATTGTCAGACCAGGCTCATAAAGTTCACGATTTGGCGGCGGCGGACGTTGCCAAGGGAATTGCCGAAGGGCGCTATCTGCTGATCGACGTTCGGGAGCCGAACGAAGTTGCGGTCGAAGCCTATCCGGACGCGGTCGTGCTGCCGCTCTCGACGTTTGATCCTTCCGAAATTCCCGATCCACAGGGCAAGACGGTTGTCTTTGCCTGCCGTTCCGGCAGGCGTTCCGTGACAGCGTCGCTCGCTGCGCAAGAGGATGGCAAGCCGTACGACTCGCATCTCGCGGGCGGCATACTGGCTTGGAAGGCCGCCGGTCTGCCGACGAAGACGGGCGGCTGATTTCGCGATGAACAAGATATTCGCGGACCTGCCCGTCACAATCTTCGAGGCCATGTCACAGGCCGCGCGTGACCTCAACGCCATCAATCTCGGCCAGGGATTTCCAGATGATCCCGGGCCGCTCGATATCCGTGAGAAGGCGGCCGATGCCGTTCTGAACGGCTACAATCAGTATCCTTCGATGATGGGGATCCCCGAACTCCGTCAGGCGATTTCGACCCATTATGCGCACTGGCATGGCGTCGAGCTCGATCCCATGACGGAAGTCATGGTCACGTCCGGCGCAACCGAAGCGCTGGCGGGAACGCTGCTTGGCTTGATCAAGCCCGGTGACGAAGTCCTTGTGTTCCAGCCGATGTACGACTCTTACGTGCCGATCATCCGGCTGGCCGGCGGCATCCCGAAATTCCTCCGCCTGGAGCCACCGCACTGGCGGTTGCCGGAAGAGGCGATCCGCCGGGCGATCACGCCGAAGACGAAGTACGTCGTTCTCAACAATCCTCTCAACCCGGCTGCCGTGGTTTATCCGCGCGAAGACCTAGAGATGCTCGCGCGCGTCTGTCAGGAGTTCGACCTGATCGCGGTCTGCGACGAGGTCTGGGAACATGTGGTCTTCGACGGACTGCAGCACATTCCTTTGATTTCAATTCCTGGAATGCGCGATCGCACTGTGAAGATCGGCTCGGCCGGAAAGATCTTCGCACTGACCGGTTGGAAAATTGGCTTTGTCTGCGCCGCGCCACATATCCTGCGCGTGCTGGCGAAGGCCCATCAGTTTCTTGCCTTTACCACGGCGCCAAACCTTCAGGTCGCCGTTGCGTATGGACTTGGAAAACCGGATGATTACTTCTTCAACATGCGTGCAGAGCTGGCGCGCAGTCGCGATCGGTTGAGTGAGGGATTGTCGCGGATCGGTTTCCCTGTCCTGAAATCGCAGGGTACGTATTTCGTTAATGTCGATCTTGCTCCGCTTGGATTGAACGAGACCGACGAAGCCTTCTGTAAGCGCCTTGTTACCGAGCACAAGGTTGCGACGATCCCGGTGTCCGCTTTCTATGAAGAGGATCACGTGACGTCGGTGGTGCGGTTCTGCTTCTCAAAGAAGGACTCAACGATCGATACCGCGCTGGAACGGTTGTCGCGTGTACTGAACGGCTGATTGAGACTCTGAAAGAGGGCTGATGGCGATGGGGATTGCGAGAGGACTACGCCTCATAGCTTTGGTCGCGGGCGTGCTGACAGGTTTTGCAGCGCAGGCCCAGCAGCGGACCGTCAATTTCTACAATTGGTCGAATTACATTGCGCCGGGCGTCCTTGATGAGTTCACCAAGGAAACCGGCATCAAGGTTGTCTACGATACATTCGATGCCAACGAGACGCTGGAAACGCGGTTGCTTGCCGGCAAGTCCGGTTATGATGTTGTCGTTCCAACAGCCTATTTCCTGCAGCGCCAGATCGCAGCGCATGTTTTCCAGAAGCTGGACAAGACTAAGATTCCCAATCTTGCCAATGCTTGGCCTGAAGTGACCAAGCGGCTCGCGATCTACGATCCGGGAAATAATTTCGCCGTCAACTACATGTGGGGCACCACGGGCATCGGCTATAACATCAAGATGGTTCGCAACATCTTGGGGCCGGACGCGAAGATTGAATCCTGGGACATCGTGTTCAAGCCGGAAAATCTGGTGAAGTTCAAGGATTGCGGAGTCCAGATGTTGGATTCTCCGGACGACATTCTGCCGGCGGCGCTGAACTATCTGGGGCTTGATCCGAATTCGACCAAGCAGGCCGATCTTGAAAGAGCGGCCGAGCTCGTCAGAAAGATACGGCCTTACGTTCGCAAGTTTCACTCGTCGGAATATCTGAACGCGCTGGCCACCGGCGAGATCTGCTTTGTTGTGGGCTGGTCCGGGGACATCAAACAAGCGCAGACACGGGCTGCGGAATCGAACAACGGCGTTGAGATCGGGTATGCGATCCCCAAGGAGGGGGCGCAGATGTTCTTCGACAATTTCGCTATTCCGGCGGATGCGAAGAACGTTGCAGAGGCTTACGACCTCATCAACTATCTCTATCGTCCGGATGTTGCGGCCAAGAATTCCGATTTCTTGTCCTATGCGAATGGCAATATCGCCAGCCAGAAGCTCATCAGTCCAAAAGTCATTAATGACAAGACGATTTATCCGGACGACGCGACGTTTAATCGGCTGTTTGTCATCACAGCGCGCGATCCTGCGACGCAGCGGATCATCAATCGGATATGGACGCGCGTAAAAACCGGCCGCTAACAGGAGGCTGTGTCAGCGCCAGCGGCGATGCAGCCAGAGCCACTGCTCGGGAGTTTCGCGAATCCAACCTTCGATCACCGACGTGATCGCCTGGGTGGTGCACTGCACATCCACCTTGCCCTCAGTGTCGCGAACCGGGACGACTTCGTCAGAGACCTCGATGCGGAAGCGGTGGTTCGGCAACCGCATGATGCGTACACCGTGGATCGGAACGTCAACTTGACGGGCGAGGCGGGCCAACAGGGGATTGGCTTTCGCCGACCGGCCGAAGAATGTCACATCGACGCCGCGTCCAAAATGCTGATCGACCAGCATGCCCACATGAAAGCCGTCCTGAAGCGCCTGTGCGAGACGCAACGGGGCATCATGAGTGGTTGCGATCATCGTGCCCATATTCACCGCGCGGATAGTCTGAATGGCGCGATCGACAGCGGCGACGTTTGGTCGGCGAAATAGCACCGCCGATTCCAGTCCATAGGCAGGCGCGGCAAGGGCCGGCAATTCCCAATTGGCGAGATGACTTGCGAAGATCAGCGCGCCTTTTCCGTCATCGCGCAACTTCAGAAATTTTTCGATGGTGCCCGGAGCAGCCTCGATGCGGCCCTTCTCGGGATTCTCAGGATCGAGGTCCCAGATGTGGTCGATATGCGCGAATTCCGCGGCAACGCGACCGAGATTTTCCCAGACGCCTTTGAGGATAGTTTCGATTTCCTCAGGCGACTTTTCCGGAAATGCCGAAGTCAAGTTGGCGCGGCCGATCTTATGCTCCGGGAGCCATGGGCCGATCCTGCGCGTGACGGATGCAAACGCGTCCGCTGTGCGCTGCGGATCGAAATAACGCGTCATACGCAATACGCCCACAGCGATGCCACCCACGATCGCTCCCGTCACGGGCTTCACGGCGTCGCGTAGGCCAGCCTTGGCGCGTAAGAGGAAGCGTTGCATTAGAAAGTGACGATGATCTTGCCGAAGACCTGCCGGCTTTCCATGCGCTTGAGGGCCGATGCGACGTCGCTGATCGGCACTTCCGTATCGATTACTGGCTTCATACCTGCGGCGATCTTGTCGAGGCTGTCCGCAATGTTGCGCATGGTCGCACCGAACGAACCGAAGATGCGATACTGCTGCTGAAACAACTGCATCAGGTTGATCGTTGTGGTCGGTCCCGATGTTGATCCACACGTCACAAGACGGCCACCGCGCTTCATGCTCAGCAAAGAGCCATTGAAGGTATCCGCACCGACGTGTTCGAAGACGACATCGACGCCTTTCTTCTTGGTGATCTTGCGGGTTTCGCCTTCGAAACGGTCCTTGCGGTAGTTGATCACGTAGTCGGCGCCGAGCGCCTTCACGCCTTCGATCTTGGAGTCGTCGCCGACCGTGGTGATGACCGTGCAACCGATGGCCTTGGCCATCTTGATCGCGACCGTGCCGATGCCCGAGCCGCCGGCGTGTACCAGGATGGTTTCGCCCGGCTGGAGTTTGGCGTTGTCGAACAGCATGTGCTGGACGGTGGAAAAGGCGATCGGAGCGCAGGCTGCATCGCGGTCGCTGACACCATCCGGAACCGGAATAACAAGCCGCTCCGACAGATTCATCAGTTCGCGGGCAAACCCGTCGACATGGAAGCCCATGATGCCGGCAACGTTCTCACAGAGGTTGTCACGGCCTGCCTTGCAGGCCGGGCAGGTGCCGCACGTCAAGGCGCCGTACATCACGACCTTCTGGCCGGGTTTGAAGCGCGTCACCCCTTCGCCGACGGATGCGATCTCGCCTGAGGCTTCCGCGCCAACGACAAGCGGCAGCTTGCGCTTTGCGAAGGCCATGCCGCGATAGCCCCATACGTCGATATGGTTCAGGGCGACGGCCTTGACGCGGATCTGCACTTCGCCTGCGCCCGGTGGTGGAGGGGGCGGGACGTCTGTGACCACCAGCTCGCGGTCGGCAACAAGGCTAAGCGCACGCATTACTGCGTCTCCAGGACTAAAGGTTCATGAACTGTTCGGGAGCGTATCGCCGGTTCGGGCGATGGCGTCAACCATCGCTCTGGCCGGAAACGCGGCTAGTGGAGCGGATTTGACGTTCGCTACCCTACTTGCCGCGAATTCGTGATGCGAACGTCAAATCCAAAGCTCCACTAGAATCTTATACTTGCTAGTGGTCCTTCGATCCTAACGTTCGCAAGAGTGCTCGCCCGGACGGGATGCGAACATTAGAATCGGACCACTAGATCGGCTCGCCGGTCAGGATCAGGGAGGCGTTCTGGCCGCCGAATCCGAACGAATTGGACATTACGGCCGTCACGCGGGCGTCGCGTGCCTGGTTGGGCACCACGTCGAACGGGATTGCCGGATCAGGCACATCGTAATTGATGGTGGGAGGGATGCGCTGGTGCTCAAGCGTTAGCAATGAAAACACGGCTTCGACTGCACCGGCGGCCGAAAGGGTGTGGCCCACCATGGATTTGTTGGAGGAGACGGGCACCTGCTTGGCGCGCTCACCGAACACGGTCGAGATGCCAAGATACTCCATCTTGTCGTTCTCGGGCGTGCCCGTGCCGTGGGCGTTGATATAATCGATCTGTTCGACTTCCATGCCGGCATCGGCCAGCGCATTGCGCACGCAACCCACAATAGGCTTTCCGTCCGGGCTCGAGCGCGTGCGGTGGAAGGAATCTGCCAGTTCGCCGCACCCCGCCAGAACGCCGAGAATTTTTGCGCCGCGCGCAGCGGCGGACTCAAGGCTTTCGAGCACCAGCGCGCCAGCCCCCTCAGCCATGACAAAGCCATCGCGATTCTTCGCAAAGGGACGCACGGCCGATTGCGGCGGATCATTATGGGTGGAGAGGGCAGACAGCAGCGAAAAGCGGATCAGGGCCTCGGCGTTGACCGAGCCGTCCGTTCCGACGCATAGCGCGGCGTCTGTTTCGCCACGGCGGATTGCCTCGACACCGAGTTGAATCGCGGTTGCCCCAGAGGCGCACGCGGTAGACAACGAAATGGGTGAGCCCTTGGTGCCGAACGTTTCTGCCAGATGGTCAGCGACTGAGCCAAATACGAAGCGACGGTGCAAGTTTGTGAACTTGCCGTTACCACTGACGCGCAGCAATGCGTCGTAATCGATGCCGGATTTCAATCCAGTGGCACGGCCAATGTCCTGGCGCGGAGGCCATTCGAGTTCGACAGGGGCAACAGCCAGAAACAACGGACCGGGGAAGTCTCCCTTTGCGCCAATGTTTGCCTGTGCGACGGCCTCTTCGGTCGCAACATCAGCCAAACGCTCGGAAAGGACTGTCGACGAGAAGGGCTCGATTGGAAGGAAATCGACGGTGCCAGCCATCGTGGTCTTCAGGCCATCGGTCGGAAAGCGCGTGATTGTGCGAATGCCGGATTCACCCGCGGACAGCTTCGCCCAATTGTCGGATTTGCCGGCGCCCAATGAGGTAACGACGCCCATGCCAGTGACAACGACGATGGGTCGCCCGAATTTATCGCGTTTCGCTGTCATGGTGTCCCCGCAGTTTATACAGCCTCAACTAGTGGTTCGATTCTAACATTTGCATCCCATCTCGGCGAATATCTTTGCAAATGTTAGAATCAAAGAACCACTAGCAAATATAAGCTGCTAGTGGAGCTTTGGATTTGACATTCGCCGAACGAACCCGCTGCGCAACGGGGAGCGAATGTCAAATCCGCTCCACTAGCGCCATGCCTTCGCCGCGCCAGTGGCCAGCCCCGATCACCACAATCTGGGAAGGCGCCTTCGTCATTTCAATCTCTACACCGCTGCCATCGTTCGCGGGAAACAGCGCCCCACGCGAGATTGACAGCGCGGCAAGCGCTATTCCTAGAGGGAATTGGGCTTCCATGATATGGCCGAAAGAGGTGCCCGTTGCGCGTGCGGGAATCTCCTGATGCCTGGTCAGGAATGCTCGCTCTTCGGCTGTCACCGAAGCGGCGCCTGTGGCACCGGTGATAATTGCGCCGTTACTTCCAACCTGGCCAACCTTTGACCACAGGCGATCAAGCGTCGTGGTGACATCGCCTGCGTTCTTGCGCCGCGCGTAGTCGGCGACCACGTTCGACAGTTTCGCGTACGGCTTTGCGCCGCGCGCCTGCGCATGTTCTTTGGATTCAAGGACCAGGAAGGCACCACCGGAGCCAAGTGCGAAGCCGCCCTCGCGCTCCCATACTCCGGCAAACTTGTCCTTCATATTGTAGTCTGCAAACTCATAGAGCATCAGCAGATCTTTGCGCTCACCGTTCTGTGCCGCGCCTACGAGTGCGATATCGCTCTGTCCGGCAGCAATACGTGCCAGCGCGATGCGTACCGCGTCCACGCCCGCGGCTTCTTCGCCCATGAACGTGCGGGATGATCCGGTCACCCCGTGCACGATCGCGATGTTGCCTGCGAGCAGATTGGAAAGCTGCGCCAGAAACAGCGTCGGGCGCAAATCGTTCATCAGGCGCTCGTTCAACGAACCCGGTGAGTCGTTGCCCTGAGCCTGGGCGTTGAGGATCGCAGAATCCACGGCCAGATCGCGTTCGCCGCCGCCGGCAGCAACGATCATGTCCGTCCGGGATAGAATCTCGGTGTTGCCTTTGATGCCGGCCGAGTCGAGCGCGAGCCCCGCAGCGTAGGTGCCGATGCGCTGCCAGGCTTCCATCTGGCGCTGATCACCTTTCTTAGGGATCTGCGAGTCAAAGCTGACCTTCACCATCGGGTGAACGATGTACGGCGCGAATGAGGTCACGTCCGCATTAATCTGTTTTTTGTTTAGCGCATCCCAATGCGCGTCCAGACCTTCGCCAAGCGAAGTTGCAAGGCCGATGCCGGTGATCCAGGTCTCACGCGACCCGCCGTTCGATGTGGGCGCTTCAGTCATGAGTCATTGCCTGTTCGGGAAAGCCGATCTGCTTCGCCATGGCTTCCATGTGTCCACGCAGTTCTGCGTTCGGAAACGGTGTGTGGCGGAAGGTCAGCGTGGCGTTGCATTTCAGCTTGCCGTTGACGCGGACCTTTGCCTCCGTGATCGCAAAGCCCGACCCATCGTGGGAGAGGCTGGCGTCAATGGTCAGGAGCTCGCCCGGCTTCACGAAGTCCCGCATCTTGGCTTCTTTGACGCTGGCGAGAAATGGCATGCGCTCGAATTTCAAAAGAGCGATCAGAAGCCAGCCCGACGTCTGCGCCATCGACTCGATCAGCAGAACGCCCGGCATCAGCGGATAGCCGGGGAAGTGCCCCTCAAAGATCGTGTTGGTCGTCGGGACTTGTGCTTCAACCGTAATGGTTCGTTCGCCGACGTTGAGGTCGGCGATCCGGTCGATCAGTTTAAAATATTCGAGGTGCATGGCTGGGCGCGTCAGGCGCCCTTGGCAGCGACCAGTTCGTCGATGCGGGCGCTAAGATTCTTCAGAACAAAGTACTGCTCTGTGGTCGCCTTGCCGTCATTGACCTCCTGGGTCCACTTTTCAAGCGGCAACTTGATGCCGAATGCCTTGTCGATCGCGAACGCAATGTCGAGGAAATCCAGGCTGTCGATGCCCAGATCGTCGATTGCATGGCTCTCAGGGGTGATCGTGTCGCGGGGAATGTCGCATGTTTCCGCAATGATCGTGGCGACCTGGTCGAATGTAGTCGACATCTATAAACCTTTGATATTTCAGGGTAAATTGCCCATTCTTGGCGCGGAGCAGGAACAGGGAAGGCTATTGCAGCCTCCGAAAGGACGAGTTGGATTCCCGTATATCGGAGCAGCGGGCTGAGTTCAATGGCGCAGGGAGCCGTGTGGCTCTCCTGCCGGGGGACTAGTTGAACCGTGCCAGATGGACGGCCCGAGCAGAAATGTGAGCGCAATCCCGCCGACCCATCAGAACGCAATCCTGCGTATTGCGAAGATCGGCGAGGGTCATCGCCAGCCAAATTCCGATGCCTGTTAGCGCCGCCGTGAAGACGATCGCGGCAACGTTGGCAATCATCCTATGGCGATATTCTTCAGGGCTTTCACGCCCACGTTCGTATTGCGACAGATCACGCGCAACTTTGCCGCTCTTAACCTGGGCGACGTTATTGGTGTTCTCGTTGGCAACGGATGCTGGCGGTCGCGCCAAAGTCCGCGGGCGAAATTTCACTACGCGATGTTCACCGTCCGTCGTCGCTGGTCGCTGGATAGTCATGAGTCGTAAATCCAAACTACCAATATTTTTAGCACGTCGATTCAAGGTGTCTTGGAAAAAGAAGGTATTCCTGTGATGCCTTAAAGGATAGATGGAACCGATTGTCGTCACTCCGCGAAGCCAGCGTCGTGGATGAGGCCCGGGCTAGTGTCCCGAATCCAAAGTTCGCCTCATCGCGCAGCGCGATCCATAGCGAACTTTAGGTTCAGAAGTTCACTGGAACGACCCGCGGGAAAGATGACGCGAGCTTCTGAGCCAGCACACTAGTTTGCACTGCATCATGCCTCGATCGTGATGTCCAGCCAGATCACATTTTCAGATACATTTGAGCCTCTTACCCATCGGAGGTTGTCGAAGCCAATGGCCAACAAACGCGAGCCGGTTCTGGAGCCAGTTTCAATCCTCTCGCTGCGCCCCACGCAGATGACCGTCGGCATGAGGGAGGTTGACGAGAAGCGCAAACGGTGGCGCACGCACAGCGATAAGAAGCGCGCCGAGCTGCTCGGCAGGCACATGATTCCGGTCGTGGTTGGCCCGGATAAGCGCAATTACGTCATTGACCATCATCACTTGGCACGCGCGCTTCACGAAGAAGGCGAGAAAGACGTTCTGGTATCTGTGGTGGCCGATCTCACCATGGTGGACAAGAAGTCGTTCTGGGTGGTGCTCGACAACCATCGTTGGGTGTACCCTTACGACGTCAAAGGTGAACGTCGGCACTATGTTGATCTGCCGAAAAACATCACCGGTTTGAAAGACGATCCATTCCGGAGCTTGGCCGGCGAATTGCGGCGTGCCGGAGGCTTTGCCAAGGATACCACACCATTCAGCGAGTTTCTTTGGGCGGATTTTCTGCGCCGGCGGATGTCGCGTAAATCCGTGGAGGCCGATTTTGAAAAGGCCATCGAGCAGGCGCTGGCGTTGGGAAAAAGTAAAGACGCGATCTATCTGCCTGGCTGGTGCGGTCCTGCATCAGACGACTAGGGCATACTTGGGTCTGATTGAATCAGAACCGAAGCTCTCAATTCTTGTTTTAACGCGTTTCCTTCAAGCGAATGAGTGGAGCGGATTTGACGTTCGCCCCTGCTTGCCGCGAGGTTGTAATGCGAACGTTAAATCCTAAAGTTCCACTCAAATTATAGATTTGCTAGTGGTCCTTTGATTTGAACGTTCGCAACAGTGCTTGCTGAGACGGGATGCGAACGTTCAAATCGGACCACTAGGTAGCCACTTCGCTCGAAAACGCTCTAAGGGGCTGGTGGCAGGTCGCTGGTATTCCGGCCGGTGAAAAGGCGATGGATCACGCGCTCTAGCGGTCCGCCGAGGACGAGCAGCAAAAGCGCGATGCCGAGACCCACGGCAACGAGCCGCCAGTGTCCCAAACCGCACACCATGCCGATGCATGCGGTAAACCAGACGCAAGCCGCGCTTGTAAGGCCTTTCACCTTGTGCTGCTCGGCATGGACGATCACACCCGCGCCGAGAAAGCCAATGCCGGTGAGAATTCCCTGAATGACGCGGCTTGTGGCGTCGGACAACCGTCCGGCTTCGATAGCTGCAGGACTGGCAAGCATGACAGCAAGCGCAGTTGCTAGGCCGACCAGACCGAGTGTGCGCAACCCGATCGGCTTGTCGTGCAGATCTCGGTTTAGGCCGATGGCGCCGGATGCGAGCGTCGCCACGCCCAGCCGCAGGACGATGTCAGACCACTCGAGCAATCGAAACGCCTTTCCCTTTAGGCCTTCGGGACACGGCCCATCATATAGAATTCATCGTTGGGCCGCATGTCCGTGACGCTGGCCATCCGATTTGAAAGTGCGAAGAACGCGGCAATCGCTGCAATATCCCAGATGTCGTCATCGCTGAAGCCGTGTGCGTGCAGCGTCTTGAAATCCTCGGCCGAGGTTGTCTGCGATTCCAGGCAAACCTTGACGGCGAAATCGAGCATCGCGCGCTCACGCGGCGTGATATCCGCCTTGCGGTAATTGTTGGCAATCTGGTCCGCGATCAGCGGATTCTTGGCACGGATGCGCAGCACTGCGCCGTGCGAAACGACGCAGTAGTGGCATTGATTGGCGGCGCTGGTCGCGACCACGATCATCTCGCGCTCGGCCTTGCTCAATCCGCCATCTTTTTCCATCAGCGCGTCGTTGTAGGCAAAAAACGCGCGAAACTCGTCCGGCCTATAGGCCAGCGCGAGGAATACGTTCGGAACGAATCCGGATTTTTCCTGGACTGCCAGAATCCGAGTCCGGATGTCGTCTGGCAATGAGTCCAATGCAGGGACGGGAAAGCGGCTGATGGGACGTTGAGACATATGCATAGCCCGATGTGAGAACTGCCTGTTGCGAGCATAGGCAAAGGCGCCCGCCGTGCAAGCGGGAGCTCTCGAATAATCGGAACGCAGATCAGGTTAGCGCAAGGGCTTTTTCAGGAGCGAGAACCGATCGGGATCGAGGCCCATGGATGGTTGCAGCATGGGCGCTTCGGACATGCGAGGAATCGGGCGATCGCCCAACCCGCTGCCGAAGACCGGATCGTTCGGAGCTTCGCGGTGGGTTTGCGCGCCGCGCCAGCGTTCCAGCACCGAGCTGACGAAGTTGATGTCGTGACCGGTGTAGGCGGAAGGCGAGGTTGCAATGGTTGCTTCGCCACGCGGCAATTGATGTGCGGGCACTTCCTTGAAACGGAGGCGTGTGGGCAGCGCGACGCCTTCGCCGAACGCAAGCACTTCGCGAGTGCCGAGTGACGGCACAAACGACAAAAGGTTTGCTGCAGCATCCGAGACCGCGGAGCGCAGCAGCGCTTGGTCGCGATCATTCGCCAAGCGCATTGTAAATAGCGTGTTGCACTGGGAGATGATGGTCGCGTCGAGTTCAGCGGGACGCTGGGTGATCAGGCCCAGATAAACACCGTATTTACGGCCTTCCTTGGCGATGCGCGACACGGCTTTGCGCGTCGGTCCAAATCCGACACTGCGATCGGCAGACGCATAACGGTGAGCCTCTTCGCATACGAACAGCAGCGGTGACGCACCATCGCTCCACAATCCAAAATCGAACGCCATGCGGCAAAGCACGGAAACCACGGAGTCCACAACCTCGGCAGGGAAGCCCGCGAGCTGCATAATGGTCATCGAGCGGCCATTGGCAGGCAAACGGAACAGAAGGCTGACGACTTCAGCCATGGTGTCGCCGCCGACGTTCGCGTTCTCGAACATGAACGCATAGCGCGGATCGTTCTTCACGGCTTCGATCCGTGAGATCAGCTTGTGATACACGATGCGCGAAGATCGGTTCTCCAGCTTGCCCATGCGTTCGTCGATGAGCGAGATCAGGTCGACGAGCCGGTAGGGTACGGGCGTGTCTGGTGTAAAGCCAACAGTTTTCGGATCGATCCGCTTGAGGCCAAGGCGATCGGAGTTCTGGTACTGCGTATAGGTTGCTTTTGCGAGCGGGATCAGCTCGACAAGCACTTCAAGCTCTTCAGGAACGCCAGGGCGTCCGCCAAAGATCACATCGACGAATTCCTCGAAATTGAACAGCCAGAACGGCAGTTTGAGATTGCGGGGATTCAGGACCAGCGCCTTGTCGCCGAAGCAACGGCCGTACTCGTTGTGCACATCGAGCAGAAACACGCGCAGATGCGGGCGGACGCGGAGAATCTCATTCAACAGCAACGAGACGCCGCTGGATTTTCCGACGCCCGTCGAGCCTAGAATCGCGAAATGTTTGCTCAGCATTTCTTCGACATCGACATGCGCAATGACGGAGGGGTCCTGCTGCAGCGTGCCGATGCTGATCTGCTCTGCTTTCGACGGTGCGTAGACTGTTCTGAGCTGGTGATTGGTGAGCACATCAACAGCGTCGCCGATGGTTGGATAGGAGGTGACACCGCGCTGGAACCGGCCGGTCGGTCCGCTTGCGATTTCGCCAAGCAGGTCAACAGAAGCAACCGCAACATAATTGTCAGTCGTCGGTAGGTTTTCCCGCGTCACCTCGGTGATGATCGCGACGATTGTCGTGATTGAGGTGCGAATTCCGAAGAATTGGCCGACGGTCGCGCGGGGAGCGCTGCTCGATAGTTGGTTGGTCGCGAGGATTCCAACGCGGGCCTGCGAGCCGCGCACCGAAATCACGCGCCCAAGCGAGGCAGCCTGCGGTGAGGTCAACATGCGTAAGATTTGCCTGTCAGGAAGTCTAATTTTTCAGGACTATGACGGCCCTTGTTGCACAAATTGTTAAACGGCCCATGGAACTCGTATCGAATCGAAGGCGGGCGAGGTGGGCGGGCGTCCAAGGGAAAAGCGCGGCGGGTGAATGGGCATTGTTCCCCCGGGATCAGGTTAGTCGATCGAGAATTCTTGTATCTATTTGTTTTTGAACGTATAATTGCGAAGAAATCTCGCTTTGTAGTCGGGTCCTGACATATCCGCGAGAATATGGCTTCGACGGAAAGTGGGGGTAGACCGCGGCTCCCGCGCGCTTTATATCCTGCGCCACGATTGATTTGCGGCTCCCGTCAACGGATGAGCTTGGGCTGAAGCCCGCTCCCTTGGGACCCTCGATCGATTGGGGAATAGTTCAATGGTAGAACAGCGGACTCTGACTCCGTTAATCTTGGTTCGAATCCAGGTTCCCCAGCCAAGTTTTGATGCCCTGGAAAGACAGCGGTTTTCCGCACGGCCCGCGCGAATGCGGGCGTAGTGGACCGCACCTGGGGACTCATTGTCAATGCTCCAGGCGGTCCCGACGAACGGAGACCGTCATGGTTAATTTCTTCCTTCTGCTCCTCTCATTCTTCGGCTGGAGGCCCAAGCCGCTCGGCACTGGGCCGGGCAAGATGGTCGCGGCCACCAGCTCGCCGCCCACCGTCCGCCCGCGCATCCGCACCGAGGCCCAGCAGGTGCGGGACGCCGTCACGACCCTGGACAGGTTCGAACGCGCGCACGTTCTGGGCGTTGCACGGCCGTCGGCCGATGAAGCAACCGCGGCATGGCTGCTGCTCGAAAATCTCCTCCTGCCGCTCGCGGGTTTCCTGCGTGCCTGCAGTCACCTCGGATTGAGCTGGCCCCTTTGCCCGCGGTGGGCCGATCCGGATAGCTGGCTGACGACCACGCTGAAGCTGGTAGCAGAGCAGATCGAAACGGTCGTGACGGCTGTCCGTACGGGCGCGTCGCTTCGCGCCTGGCGTGCTGTCGAGAACCTGATGGCCCGCGACGTTGAGCACCAACTGCGGGGCTGCCAGCCTGTGGTGATTTACCCCGGCGGCCCCGAAGCCCGCCGCGAAGTCCACGTCCGCGATAGCATTCGGTCGGCAGAGCACCCGGACGGAAGAGTGATCGTGCCGCGCGTGTACGAGCACGGCCGCGGGGGCAGGCTGCAGATCGCCGAGCCCGGTGGCGGGCAGTTGTCGCGCGAGACACTCACTCGCTCCGGATGGACACTCCACGAGGGCTGGATCGCAATCAGCGGGCCGGCCGAAGCCCCCGTCCGACGACGGCGACAACCCGCGCGACGAGAACACGCCGCCGATCGCTCCGCGGCTGTAAGTCAGCAAGAACT
This sequence comes from Nitrobacteraceae bacterium AZCC 1564, assembly GCA_036924835.1. Taxonomy (NCBI): domain Bacteria; kingdom Pseudomonadati; phylum Pseudomonadota; class Alphaproteobacteria; order Hyphomicrobiales; family Nitrobacteraceae; species Nitrobacteraceae bacterium AZCC 1564. The sequence goes on along the minus strand of JBAGRR010000001.1, from coordinate 861,274 downwards.
GGAAGGGACAGCAACAGAGTAGCCAGCGGGGGCGAGTGGTCCTTTTGGACCACATCGCCTTCGCGGGCCAAGGGGGCACCCGGCCCCTGTGGAACCCCTGGAAATGTCGAAACGCACCTCTGTCATCAGGATCCGAGTGACGCCCGAGGAGCACGCCGCGATCATCTCGGCCGCCGAGACAATTGGCCTCGGTCCTTGCTCCTTTGCGCGGATGAGCGCCGTTAAGGCCGCTGGCCGGAAGCCGGCCAAGCCCCCGCGTCGGAGGCCTGATGCCTATGCTCAGGCACTCGCGGGATGGACGGCACAGCTTGGATGGCTCGGCAATAATCTCAATCAGTGCGCCCGGGTTCTGAACAGCGGAGGCTCGGTCGAGCGGGCAATGCTGGCCGGCATCCGCGCCGAGCTTGCGCAGCTGCGCGAAGTCGTCGTGGCCTTTGATCGAGAGGCCGAATGATCATCACCTATTCCAAGCACGGCCGAACGCGCAACGAGTCCAAAAATCTGGTCGCGCACCTCCTGAAACCCGAAAACGAAGCGATTGCCATCTTGGAGATCGGCAATTCCGTTGCGGGCGATCTGGCCGGAGTCGTGCGCGACATGGAGATTTTGCGCGACGGATCATCGGCACGGGCTGCATTTCACCATCTCAGCATAAACCCGTCCATGGACTATTCGGATGCGCAGCTCCTCCGCGCTGCGAAGGGCCTTCGTGACGAGCTCGATCCGGAAGGTACCCGGCCCTATATTGTGGTCGCTCACCGAAAGCGGCGCGAGAACTCGGCCGAGGGTGGCGTCGATGCGCAGGGTAGCCTCCATGCGCACCTCCTGCTTGGACATTCAGATGGCCGCCGAGCGCTGAAAGATGGGAGGTGTAAGGTCAGAACGGAAGTCGTCGCGCGTTGCCTAGAGCACGCGGAGGGCGAGATGCCCGTGCGATCGAGGCACGCGAAGCAGGTCGATAAAATTCTACGCCAGCGCGGCCGAGATGATGTCGCAGACTGGATCAAGTCCGTCCACGACGCGCGGTCGGAGCCGCCTCAGTCATCGTACGGCAGTAAATCGCGGCAGGCCGCGAAGCGCGCCGGAATCAGCCTTCCCAAAGCCAAAGCCGCTGTCGGCCGCGCCTTCGCGCGCGCTCGCACCTTGCCCGAATTCAAAGAGGCGCTCACGGGGCAAGGACTTCGCATCGAACCAGGCGCGAAGAAGAGTGTGTGGGTGGTTGTCGACTCGGCCGGCAACACGATCGGCGCCTTAGACCGGCTGCTCAAATGCAAACGAAACGCTGTCTGCGCAATGATGGAGAATAAGGATGGAGCATTCCAAGACGCAATTGAGGCAGCCGATGACCATCGGTCACGGAAAGCAGCTTTACGAGCAGGCGAGGCACATGAACGCTCAGATCGAGGAGCTCAAGCGCGCGCTGACGGAGCCCGCCGACCTGCCGACGGGCCGGGATCCGATCGCCGAGATCACGGCGCTGCTGCAGAACCTCACAATTCAGGGCCAGCATCAGGCGGCGGAAATGCAGGCCTTCGGCGCGAAGCTGGACGCGGTTCTCGCGGCCCTGCGTATTGGCGAGCTCTAGCGGTACTGCGCACAGTGGGAAGAAACCTGCAACGCGGCTACCGGAACAGCTTGCCATATGAGTTGCCTCCGCGCATGCCACGACAGTGGGGGTTGACGGACATCTGGGGCATTCCGATCGAGCCACCGAAGTATCGGCCGTAGCGGAGCATCAAACGGCAACGAGAAGATTCCGGAATTCTCGGAAATTCCGGAAAGAGATCAAATTCCGGAAAATCAGGACAAATCAACATGAAGGTGCGGATCAACCGCGAGCAGGCGCTCGCCGAATTCGGGCGCTACACGATGGCGATGCGAGAGCGTTACGATCGCGTGCATAAAGCTCGCAGCGAGCTGATTGGTGAAGCCGTCGACCCGACTGTGGAGCGGATCAAGGAACGCGCCGGACTTACCTCCACTGGCACTGTCCACAAGTACTTAGAGGTCATACTCGCTCTCGAAGGCACACGGTCCGAGGAGACGCCGGACAACACCGGGCCAGCCGCCGAGCCCTTTGCCAACGCCATTGCGAAGCTGACGAGCGACGCCAAGGCACAGATTGACGGGTTGGGGCAAGCCTTCGCGATGACCATCAAGTCCGCTGTTGAGGAGGGGCAGCGCCGGTCCCAAACCGCGATGGAGGCGCAGATCCAAGCGTCCGAGGCCGCCCTCCGTGAGGCCAGAGCTGAAGCGGATTCGGCGAGGGAGGGCGCTAGTGTAATGGCGGAAGAGGTCGAGTCCCTGGAGCTCCGTACCGCAGAACTGGACGAGCAACTCAAGACCGTGGTCGATGAGCGCGCTCTCCTGGCCGCCAAGCTCGAAGGGACGAAGTCTCGGTTGAAGGAGTGCGACCAAGAATTCACGTATTTGCAGACCCGTATGACCAACCAAGAGAGGCTTGAGGCATTCGTGCGCTTGGAGCTGGAAACCGCGCGCACCGAACGCCTGTCGGCCCAGCGCGAACTCAAGGCTGAATCGGCCCGCCGACACGAAACAGATATGCGGCTTGCAGGTCTTCAGGAGCAACTCGACTCCCGAGTGCGTGAGAACACTCAGCTGCGAGTGGAGATTTCCGCACTACAGCGGAAGATCGCTACGTTGGAAGAGCGTCTTTTCGAAGCAGTTCGTTAGGTACGGATGGGCCTGATGCGCTGGACGTCAAAGCGCTTCCAATGGCCATGTATTCGGAGTGAGAGAGCTCCTTGACCCTTGACCGCCTCCCCTTAAAGGCCGGCGCCTTGTCGAGCTGCCCGTTGAAGGCGTCGGCAGCGGTCGCAATCTGAGCTGACTTCGCTTCCTGTGCTCTAAGGCGAACTTAGAAGCTGGTCGGACAGTCAATATTTGCAAGCCGACCCGACTGTCCGCCGTAACAGAGCAGTGGTCTAGAGATTTCATGCCGACGGAAAAGTGTGACGCGTTGAAAGATGGTCAGGGGAATATCTTACCTGCTCTATGCGTATGAGAATTGCGAACGGCAGATGGAGGTCATAAAAAAGGAAATAATGGGATCAGGCCAAGGTAGCCATGGATACAAATAAACCTCGCCAAGGCGGGAAGGGCGTCAAACCCGGCCGGGAAGCCACCTGGCGCTACTGGTGCCATCGCACGCCTGCGTTTTAACTGCAGACCGCACTTCAGAAGGGCAAAATTCGCGTACGGCACCGGAGCGCCATGCAAGTGAATTGCTACAGGCCAAACAGCGTATGGAGTTCATTCGCCTGAAGCTGTTAAATGAAACCTGCTGTAAGTCGGATGACGAAGTATAGGATATCGTACTGAAGGCAAGTAACGGGGCAAAGTGAGGGGCAATGTTTGTTCGGATTAGAAAAAAGATTGATATTCTTCGGCACGAGGCAGGCCATTTGGTCGTCGGAAAGCTTCTAGGCTTCGAAACGGGTTCGGTTAGATTGACCGCAAAAGATGCTGGCGCGGAAATAACGCTCGCACCTCACCTTGCGGACATAGACCAAACGAAGGACTACATCAAACGGCGTGTGATTGTTCTCTATGCCGGTGCATGCGCGGAAGCGCTGCGTGGAAAGAAAATACATGAACCACAGGTGTTGAGTGATCTTGAGTCGGATCACGCAACAAATGATTTCGCGAAAATTCGAGAGCTCTTATTGTTGTTGGCCGGAATTGAGATCGATGATGATAACAGACAGGATTTGCTCGACAAATACGTAGCCGATTATTCAAATCGAGCAGGTGAGTTGGTTGAGAAATACGCCGATACTATTCACGAAGTAGCAAACGATCTCGCCGAAAATATCTCCGCGGAAGGGATGACACTCAGTAAAGATAAGGTGGACAATCTTCCATCGGTTAGAACAATCAAGGCAAGTTCAGAACGCGCGGCAAGCCCAGCGCCGTCGAGCGTCGCTACTTTGACCAGCTCGGCGGCTATTCCGCGATAACTGGGTGCCTTGCCCGATCTATCCAAACCTCCGGGTCTTTGAGCGCGCATACCCTCGGGGAGTTGCCTTCTGGGAAATCGGATCAGGGGTGAAAGCCCACGACTTCTTTGCTGTGGTCTCTCGAAGGATGCTCGCAGACTACGACGGCTTTAAACGCCGTCATGGGCGCTTTGGTTGGGTGGAGAGGAAGCCACCGAACAAGAGTTATTGGAAATGCTTCGTCCCTGTGCGGACGAATGGATCCAGGCGTCGCCGGTCGATAAGAAGGTCGGGAATGTCCGGAACAGGGGACCCCCGCGCCGCGTCGACATAGTCGCGCATCCAAGTGATCCAATCAGATGAAGGTGAATGCTCTTCAGCCATGGGAAAGATCCGGATCAACGAGTGGCGCGTCCTACCGCACGACAGTTGGGGGAGTCCGCCGCACGCAGAAGATGCCGACCGAGGCGCAAGGTCGATATTCATATCGGAGCGCCCGATTTTCTCAGAGGTATTTCATGATAAATGAGTGTCATGAGGGGTGATTTGCAAGCAATACTTTCGGTATTCGCGGCTGCAGTCCGTGCGTTGTTGCAGAATAACGATCTTGCTTACGCCGATCCAGCCGAGCGCGCGCTTGTCGCTCGGATTCGGGATCTGCTTCACGGTCAATACGCGGGTTGGTCGATCAATCTCGAATAGAATCGCCGCGAGGATGTCGTTAAACGCTCCGATATGGTTTCAGCGAAGATGAGAGCTGATTGGCAAGGATGCCATCGTGCCAGATCTGATCGTGCATCGGTTTGGAAAAAGAGAGAATTTGCTAGTCGTCGAGGTCAAAAAGTCAACGAACAGGGACTTTGAGGGCGATATCTGGAAGCTCAAAGGTATGAGGGAGCAAGCAGGAGCCTACGGTTATTTGGTTGGGCTTCATCTGGTGATCGATGTGAAGGCAGCGGTTGCATGTCGGTGCGACGTCTATGTTGATGCCAAGCTGGATGGCGAATTGACGGAATGGATGCAGCTGGAGCTGGAGGGGGCAAATTGACGGCGCGCACGGCGGAGATCGTCAGGCTGGTTGAACGGCTCACGGGTTCGGACCTGACCCGAACGCTGTCGCGCATCGAAGGCGCGGTTCGCGGTGTTACAGCAGGAGTTCAAAGCCTTATTGGCGTGGCGATCTTGAACACGGCGCGCACGACGTTCGCAATCACCCTTGCGGATCTGCCTTCGACGAGAATGCCGAGATCCATCGAGTTCCTTGCGAACACTGTCATGTTCGCGCTGCCGACGTATGCCAACTCGCTGTCGGCTAGGGCGACCTTAGCATGGAACGTTTCGAACCCATTTCCCGCCTCGATTGTGTAGTCGAAGGCCTGGACACCCAGCGCCGATAGCGCCGTCTAGGACAACGCGGGTGGCGTCCCCGGCGCGACGCACAATCAGCTTCTTGTTCGATGCACGGGTAGCCGCGAAGAGCGTCATAGCGAACTCAAGGCCTTCCGGATTCAGGAAGGGCGTCATGATCGTGAAGGTGTCGATGGCCATCTCTGCCACCTTCGACAGTGCATCGGGCGTGGAAACGAGGGAATTATGCGCGACGCCGGTCTGCGAAAGCGCGACTGCGATCGCACTCGGAGGGGGTGGCATAGTGACAATCGCCGTCGCCGTTTCTCTGGAGGCGTCGTGCGTACGCATCGCGGCCGCTCCTTCCAGGAAAGCCACCACAGCATGGGGACAGGCACTCGGACCGATTCGCCACCCCGATGGAATGGGTGTCAGCCAGCCGCGCCTAGCGAAATCGTCGGCGACGCGAAGCAGTGTTGATCGCGGAATAGAAGGAACAATCGAGGCATCGATCGTACCGGTCGGCCGATCAGCGATCGCGCCAGCGAGTTTTGCGGCCGCCGCGCAGTCGTCGCCGAGATCGACGACTAGGGACCGTGACAGCGAGCTCCCGATCGTAGGGTTCATGCGGCTGCCGCCGCTCTCGTTCGTCGGCGCGCGACGTCGTAATAGCCGACCAGCGTCTGGCCTTCGGCATCCCAGCGCGGGAAGCCCCGACCGATTAGAACCGAGCGCGACAGAAGCTCGTTGCGGGTAAGACAAGCCGTCTCGGGGATAAGGAGGCAGTCCGGACAAGCTCCTCCGCGATGATTGCAGACACTTTCGGAACCGCATCGCAGACTGGCGGGATCGACCATGCGTTCGAGCACTTCGTTGCCGTAGGCGGGATCGCCGCGGTCGCGCCACATCGAAGAGAGATTACCTAGGTCCATCGTCATGCCGCGGCGATAGACCAAAAAGGCGAGGTCGGGCACGAAAATGTGTTCGCCAAAGGATCCGAGATCCAGGCCGGACATTGATGCCGAAATCCCGAGGAGATGGTGCGCCATTGTGTGGAGCAAAGTGTAGACATACGGGTAGGCAAGTCGCGGGACGCGGCGCTCGCGGCGATATTCATCGAGAAAACGTGAGAAGCGGACGTCATCGTTATTCTGGATGTGGGCGAATTCCTCGATGAGGCGGCCTCCCAGGCGGACGCCCGCCTCCGCGGGCGTGAGATGAATGCCGTTAGCTTCGAGCCATTCGAGAACGCACGCCTCGTCGAGGCGCACATAGAAGCCCTCATTGGATTGGACGAGACAGAGCACGGGGTGAACGCCTCTGTCACCGACGCGCACCTTATCGAACAGCCGCAGTCGCACCGGCATTTCGGCGGCACCGGCCTTGTCGCGCGTTACCGTAGGGAGCGAGCTCGTGCGGGTGTAGGCGAACGTGTACTCGCAAACCCGCACGTCGCGGACGAGACGCATCTCGGCGATGCCGAGCAGATCGCGCCGTAAACGCACCTGCTCGAGCAGCCTTGTTCGATCGCTTTGCTGAAGATCGTCCGGAAACAGAAAGTCGTCGAGGATAGTTAAATCCACAGAAACATCTTTGCCGTCCGGCATCTGTCTTCCATGGAGACGCTCTTCGGTGAGCGTCTTGTGTTCGAGTGCCATGCGGACCGGATCGAAGCGGCGGACATACTCCGTCCGCTCCCGGCACGCTCGCTCGATGCCGTCGGCGGCCCGCTGGTGTCCGGCGAACACGGTGGCGTTCCAGTCGCTCTCCATCTCGGCGATGGCTGCCCTTTGAGCCGCGATGAGTTGGGGGGACGAATTTGGCAGGGCCTCAAGGACCGGAATGAAGTCGCGGATTTGACGATAGTGTGTCCACCGGTCGGCTTGCCCGGCCGCCTGCAGAAGCCTCTCCTTTTCGGCGTCGTCCATTGCTGTCGGCGGATACCCGTATTCGTTCGATAGCAGCGCGGCCAGCGGACCGATGTGTGACGATCCCAGCAATTGGATGTAGCGCTCCTGATCGAACACCAGCAGCCTGTCGCCGTGTACGTAGTATGCAGCCGATGCTCGGTAGGACACGGGCTCCATGTTGATCTCGGCGGGAAGTGCCTGATTCTGAGCGAGCAGAGGACCGAGTTCTTCCAGAGTTGTAAGGTCCCTTTGCTGCATCTGTCGGGGTAGCTTGCAGTTCACGCACTGAAATTCCCAATTACCGAGTCTGCCGGGCGGCCTGTGCAGAAAGAAGCGATCAGAACCGCAGGACGTGCACCGGTTCAATTCCCGCACGTCGCCATCCTGCCACGACCTATAATTGGGAGTGATGGCCTCAACGTTGCCCGACCAGTGCGCGTACACGACGTCGAGTTGCTGCCAATCGTTGAGGCAATTATCCGCGCCCGATGGACACGCGGCTCTGAACCGAGAAGCCTCGTCGGCCAGGCGCTCGACACGCTCTGTATGCCTGTGCAGTTTGCAGCGAGTGCAGACAAAGGCGAGAGGGAAGGGAACGTAGCCAACGTGATCCGGCACTTGGAACGCGAGCTCGCCGAGACGCACGCGCACGCGGTCGTCGCTGATCGCCTGTCCGTCCACTGCAAGGTTCAATGGAACGGGATGCCTGAGGTTGGTGCCGCGGGTCGCCCGCAGTGCCCAAGCATCAAAGTATTCCTGTATCTGTTCAGCGATCATCCTCTGCGTGTTCGGGCGCAGCTCGTCGCCGGCGACCCGGTTTCCCGAACTTGGGAGTGCTAGGCATGCTCCGGAGCCACCTTCGAACGTGAAGAGGCTGTGTGGCGCGTAGGCCGTCGCGAGTTGCCCGCGAGAGCGCTGCATTGTGGGCGGTTTGGCTGTGGTCATGCGTTCCCTCCGTCGGTTCCGACATCGAGCTCGCTTGCCGATCCGCGCCTTCTGCCGGAGAAGGATCGATTGCGAATCATGGTGATGGCGTCGAGAAGTTGTTCGTCGGTAATCGGCTTGTTCTTTTGCGACAGACGGCTGCCTTCGATGCGCCCTTGGACGTCGACGTCCCGCAAGCTCGTCATAGGACGGATGAGGCCAGTGTTCGTCGCCTTCCAGAAGTCGTTGAGGCTGCCGGTGTAGTTCTTGCTGTCGAGGACCTGTCGGATGCGTTCGACTTCGGAGCGCGCGAGATCTCCGTAATATTCGGGATTCGTGGGTGAGCCTGTAGCTGCACCTATACCAATGGCAGCGGCGACAAAGCGGACGCAATCCTCGAAGTCCGCACGGTTACGGAGGAGTCTTGCCGCGGCCTCTACCGTCGATGGGATCAGTGCTGTTGTCTTCTGGTCGTCGGGTGCGGCTACGAAGCGTTCATTGTGTCGGACTCCGGACAGCCATGTTTGGACCATGGACGGAATCGTCCGGCTGATCGCGCGGTCGGCCCATCGTTCGATGGCCGGCGGAGAGATCATGCGCTCCAGAAGGCGGTGGAAGGATTCGTGGACTTCGACGATGAACCGGTCGCGTCGGGTCTGGGGCGTCGGTATCAGCAGAGAAAATCCTACATGCGTACGGCCCACGCGCGACGATGCCTGAATGTATTCCGCGATGTCGGACGGCATACCCGCGAACGCCATCGCGTTGAAAAATTCGACATCGACGCCATGAGAAATCGCCGACGTCGCGACGATTCCGCGCAGCGCCGCCGATATGTCGTCTGACATCGGATCGAATCTCTCCTCGGCGCGTCGGATGACGGATTGGATGCCGGCGATGTCCACCCCGCCGGAAATGAGCTCCATCGAGAATTCAGACAGCGCGTAGTCCTCTCCCATCGCGGCGTGCATCTCGCGTACTTCGGTCTCAAGCGCGGATAGGATCTGGTCGCCGCCCTTCTTATTGGTGACGTAGGTGAGCTGAATTCGATGCAGATCGACGAGCTCGGCGAGCCGATCGTGCCGCCCGGTGCCGGCCGCCTGCCTGAGCGCCGCCAGTCTTCGGTCCGACCACGGCGCCGTCGATATGCTCGCGACCATCTCCTCAGCCGCCCTCGTTCGAAGAGCCGGATCCGGAGCGCTCAGATCGCGCTGCCATCTGGTGATCGTGGCAGCGTGGGCTGCGAGCACGGACAAGGTCGTGACGGTGTGCAGACGCCCGTTGGTCATCAGGCTCGCGTAGACGCGTCCCCACGGCGCCGCTAATTCGAGACCGCGGGGCGTATTCCCCGAGGCCGCGCGTGCCTCGGCCGCATCGCCGTTCCGATCGAACGTCGCCATTCGTGTGTAGAAGCCTGCGTGCAGCGCAGGGCCCGGATGGGGAAACTGAACGACCTGGCGCTGATAAAGAGCCTTCGTGTGCTTGGCTACGTCGGCGGCCGTCGCGGTCGCTCCGATCACGTGCGGAAGGCGCGGCCGTCCCGGAGCGGAGGGCACCTGGACCACTCGACCGCCCAGAAGCGAGGCGAGACGGTTTAGCCACTCGAACAAAGCGGTTTCGAAAATGCCGCCGAACGTGCCGAGGCTCTCCTCGAGGAGGTGCATCTCGTCCTGAACGATCAGGCTCGGGAATGGATCGAAGAAAACTTCTTCGCCGGACGCGAAGGAGGGAGCGACTGTCGCATAGTCTGCAGGAATCTCGTTGGTTTGCTGGCCAGAAATCATGTGCAGTTGACCGAGAGGGCCGCCCTGCACGTATCTCGCCATGCCGAACATGCCCGCGACGCGGTCTATCGTACTGACGTTCTGGCCAAGGAGGGCCAGCTTATCGATCGTTCCCAGGAGCACGGACGGTGCGACGCGGTAGATGTCCGTGTCGATCAGCAGGAAGGGCAGCGGTTCTCTACGGCCCCCCTGGTCGCGGGTCTCGACGTTCCAATCACACTGTGCGTTGAAGCAAACAATGCCCAATTGGTGATGACGATGCGGGTAGAGCCGAAGTCCAGTTTCTTCGGAAGCGTTACAGAATGGGCAGCGCGGAAGCTTGTTCCATGCTTCGTTTGCGATGACGTACTCGCGGTCAGCTCGTTCCTGACCGTTGACGAGAGCCTGCTCGTCGCGGCCGCGAGGACTATCGATGGCAGGAATGCACTTCATCTGCTCCGAAGGCGTGCCTTGGCGGCCTTCGGTCGCATTCGGTGTGTTGCCGCTACCAACCCAGAATCCAATCTCGAACGGAGCACCACCCACGTGTTCGCGTCTGCGCACCATTTCGGCGTTCGCCAGCAGTCGCGCGAGACGTTGAGCTTGCTGGACGGTCAGCAGACGCAGAGGATAATGCATCATTGCGGTGACGCCGCGCGATTTGCCGCGAAGACGATCGAGGAAGAGGGCGAACACTAGGACGCCAAAGAATGCTTCGGTCTTGCCACCCCCGGTGGCCATGTAGAGCAGGCTTGCTGCATCTTCGTCGAATGCGGCATCGAACTCGGCTGCGAAGTCCGGGACGCGTGAAGCGAACGTCGGTACGTGGGCGAGCACGAACGCAAGCTGGAAAAGGCGCCATCCCGGTGTGTTGGTTGCGGTCACCGGATTTGCCCTTGCGAAGGTCCGGTTCAATAGTTGCCAAGCGCGATATGGGATCGCTGTGGAGGAGTTCGGCGTGGTCCGCCACGCCTGTTGCGAGCGTGCCAGCAGACGAATGCCCTTCCGGATGCGGTTGGCTTCGCGTCGCCAGGCCTGGAGGTCGTCCTCGAACCGGGTCCGTTGCGCCGCCTCGTCGGCTTCGGAGCCTTCTTCGCCGGGTTGGGTGATCACTGTGGTCCGAGCTACACGCTCGATCCAGGCGTCCATTTCGTCGGCGAGCGCTGCGAGCCCTGCGACGTCCGTCGTCGTCTCGGAGAGTACACCGTATTGCGTGACAACGGCCGGAACTTCCGTGGCTTTGGCACGCGGAAGCACATACCGTGGCATCCAGGTCGTTCGCAGTCGCCGGTTGCCTGCCGACACACCAAGATCCTCGACCCCGCCGTTGACGCCGATCGCAGGCATCGTCATGAAGCCGGCTAAATGGTAGCTACGTCGCACGCGCTCAAGCCGCATTGGACCGAGGGCATGCGACGGGAGATCGACTGTTAGCGAAGCACCGAACAGGCCGAACTCCTGCGTATGGTCGTTCTCTTGCATGTTTTCGAGAGCGACGCGTACCGAGAACGCGCCGGCGACGAGCGGATCGGGCAGTGCTTGAGCGAGGATCTCAACGTCAAAATCGGGAATGAGGTCGCCGCCGACGATAGGGCGCCCGCGCGCATTGACAAGGAAGCGATCCCAATTCTCACGGGACCAGAAGGCCTCCGACGGCGGATGTAGTTTCCGCCAGGCATTCTCGATCCCTTCAGGCGTCGAAAGCCAATTTTGGTAGGCGGTTTCGATCGCGTTCTTCAGAACCTGTTTATATGCCGCGGCGGCTTGCGTCCATGCGGCAGGATCGCAGGGAAGGGTGAGACGAAGCGGTTCGACCTCGACGCGCAGCCTCATCCACTTCAGAGGAATGTCGTAGCGTTGAGAGATCGCGTTGGGAATGCGAAGTCGATCCTGTCCAGGGGAGACGGCAGGCGTGCCAGCGCCCTCATCGGAGGGCGACGTGTCGTCAAGCTCCGGATTGTCGCCGACAGGCGGTGTCGGAGCGTCTTGGGGTATGACGACGCCCATTGCCAGATGCACCTCGCGCGAGATCTGCGAACGAAGGCGGAATTTTTCGCTTGAGCTCGCGTCTGCGGGAATCTCCGTGGCGGCCCTCTGGCGGATCGTGTCTCTGATCTGCGTTTTGGCTGCCAGATTGAAGCCGGGCTGAGGAATGAGCCATCCGTTACGGGCAAAGAGCTCATCCGTTGTAGGCAAGGCCCGCACGTACACGCTGAACGCTGGCTGAACGACAAGATTGCCGCCGGCGCCAGGAAGAATCCTGAAGTCCAGACCGTGCGATGCAATGCGGATATCGCTGGACTCGTCGTCGCCGTCAGCATCGAGCCTTGGCAAAATAAAGCCGCTCGAAAGCTTTCTTGCGGGTCTCTCGTGAAAAATGACTCTGCCGAAATCTCCGTCGCCGCTAACGACTTGCCGCGTTCGTTCGAGAACGGCGTCGCACACGGCTTCCTTGAGCTCTTGCTTTTCGTCTGCCGACAATCCGACGAGTGCCCGAGGATCAGCCATGGTTTACTCCGGAAGATATCTTCTCGACATTGGCGACAACGTCCACCGACTCCAGAACCTGCTGCCAAAGACCCTGTTTGGTCTTCCAGGCCTCTTCGGCTTCTTTGTCCAGTACGAAGTTGACCACGCGCTGGTTGAATTGGTGTCCTTCATGAGCTCTGTATGATCGGGTCGGCAGAACGGCGGCCGTCCAATAAGCTTGGGCCGTTTGCGATTGAACGCCGACCGCTTCCATAAAGACCCGAAAGCGATGCCAATCTCGCGCAGCTCCGGGCGCGCGTGTGCCGATCGCGCTCGCTGGCGCGATGTCGGCCCTTAACCAGCGTTGGATGTTGAATTGCTCTTCGCCGACCGAGGGATCGATCCGCCTCATGAACGCGAGCACGTGCCGAGCTTTTTCCGCGACGGTTTCACCAGGCAATCTTGTGCGAATTCTCGCGATCTCGCCGTGATAGATGCCAAGACCGGCTTGGCTTGCGCGCGAGTTGGCGAGCGCGAGCCGCAGCGGTTCGCGGATCGATGCATCCAGAACCAGAATTCGATCGTCCTTCTTGATATCGCGTGCGGTGACGCGTTCGAACGGCCTCATCTCGCCGGGAGATTGTTTGAGGACCTCGCCACCGGGGCGGTAATCGAGCCTGATGCCGCTCTGCATCAAAAGTTGCACGACATCCCCGCGATATCTGCCGTCTGACTGTGTGAAGTCGACCTCGCGCTCCCTGACGAGGGGAGCGGCGTGAAATTCAGCTTCCGCCTGATCGAGGGATTCATCGGCACCCCCGCGTCGCAACGCAGCGGTCAGCGCTTTCACTCTGATCGCGAACGGTGCGAACGCCGGAATCGTTTCAATCGCGGCCAGTTCAGACGAGAGCAGTGAACTGCCCGCGGCGTCTCCGAGGAGATAGACGGTCATGGGTACCTTGCGGGCCGTAAGCAAAGACCGGATCGACTCCGGTGTCGGCCCGATGACGATCAATCGCTCGGCATCCTGACCCTCGAGATGAGCGGGCAGGTCTTGATGATCGATGATCGCGCATCGGCAGGTAACTGCACGGTCGGAGGCCAAATAGACTTCGCTCACGCGACGACCGGGCAGCGCTATAGTCGTCCGTGGCGTATTGATCTCCGGTGACCAAAGGAGCTCAGCCAGTTTTGCGGCGACCGGCGTATCGTCCTCCCAGTTCGCAACCTTCCGTTCGATCTGCTTCACCACGGCTTCGATATCTTGCGAGAAGGCTGGTTGACGCTGGCCGACGGCGAGCAAGTCGCTAAGTGCCATCTTTGGCCGGAAGAGCTTCCGAAGAGCGTCGTCAAACTCGCCGGTTTCGTCATAGAGAACGTCGGTGATTTCGCGCGCTTCGCGCATGCCGAGCGGAAGAGAGGCCGACCGCCTTACGAAAGCCAATGCACGCTTGATCTGATCGGCATCGTTGTCTGCTCCGACTTCTCGCAGCTTGCTGCCGATCGCGAGCAGCTCCTGACGCAGAGGAGCCAGAGCGGCATCCTTGATGTCGGCCTGCACCGAGATCGGCGACGCGTCCTGCGGTGGTTCAGCCGCTGCGCCCAACAGTGACGGCTTCTCGAGAAAGAGTCCCAGCTGTTGAGCTCTGATCTTTGGACGACGCTTGTCAGCGTGTGTTCTGAGCAGACGGAACGCCCTTCGGTGGGTGAAGCTATCGTCTGCGACCACGAAGAGTGCGGGACGACGTCCCTGTATCGGGTTCATGGCCGTCAGCAGCACGTCGAGCAACTTCTCCCAGGAATTCCTTATTTCCGATCGGCCCGTATGGGTGAGATCGACGACGACGAGATCTAGGCCGAAGCTTTTGATGCGGGGCGCGGCGAGATAGCGCGTCAGGCCATCGGGCGTGCTCGCCGCCGGAAGCCCGAGCAAAGCGAAGGGAGAGAGGGCCGGATCTCCGACTGCCGCGACGTGATCCGTCAGCCCTGCATACGGCTCGCCCATAGACGTGTAGTCTCGGACGCGTCGCAAAACCTGTTCGGGATCCGGGCAATAGGCACCTTCGCCTTTCCTCGCGGACGGCGAGAAGACCGCGGTTGTTTCGAGAAGGGTCGGATTGCGAACGACGATCTCGCCGTTGGCGCGCGCTTTAGGTTTCAGGTCGCGTAGCCGCATCTCGATCATGCAGAGCGACACGTGCGCTAACGAGCGGTCTTGCCAGGACTTGTCCGAAGCATTGTAGACAATCAGAGAGACGTCGGCGATATCCTGAGGGTTGACGAGGACCGATCGTGCTGCCTGCTTGGCGCCTTCGCGCCATGGCCAGTAACCGATCGTGGCGTGGGCGAGCCGTCCCGAAGATCGAGCTTCTCGCAGCAACGCGCATGTCGCGACGAAGGCGCCGCCTGGCCTTGATGGCCAGGACAGCATTGCTCGATCGCCGCCGTCCGTCATGGCCTCGAAGGCAGCGTCCAACAAAGGGCGACCAGCCTCCATCGTCGACCAGTTGTCGGCGGCGGCCGTCGATGCGTATCTGACGGTCGTTGGCTTGGAGTGACCGGGCCTAGAGAGTTTCGGGTACTTGGTTTGATTTCGGGAGTGCTGCAGCAGGGCCCTGATCCGATCTGCTTGTGCTTTGGATCTTTCCTGGCGCGAAAGCGGATCGTCACTCTCCCCGCGTTGGAAGCGGTCGGATCGCTTCCTATATGTCATGCCGCCTTGTCCACGACTTTTCGCTTGCTCGACGCTTCGTATGCGGCCTCGACAGCCTTTTCGAAGTCCTTGGTGCGGGACACCGCAACGCAGAGGTGACGAGGATCGGGCAGGGGCAGGTCCTTCAAGGCCGAGATCGATATGCTCGACGTACCGCCTATGCGACGGAAGCGTTTGTCCACCGCTTTGGAATTCAGAAGCTTGCAGAGAAGGGACAGATTTGTTCTCGCGTGCGGCACCAGCGCGATTGTGTGGTTCTCGCAGACGAACCCTTTATGTCTTTTCACGACTTGTCGCGGGATGATGGCCGCGACTAGTCGGCGCGGCTGTTTGCTGTTGGTAGTCCGCTGCAGGACAATCGAAGACCGTCTGATGATCCCTGGATTGTCTTTCTCGAACGACACATAATCAATGCCGACGCCAGACTTGCTGCGCGGTTTGCATGGGGCGCCAGGTCTAATGTTAGTCGCCCAAAAGAGCGGATATGCCGTTCCGGTCTTCTTCCCGTGATGAAGGCGATCCTGCTCGCGGTTCCAGACAAAGTAACCGGCCTTCGGGGTCACTCCATAATCCGTAAGCCTCGTCGTGCATCGTCGAAGCGCATCGTCGGTATCATCGTGCTCCGGCAGAACCCAAGGCGCTTTGATCTCGGTCGAAGCCGCAGTGATCGTTCCGACTTCCTCGAATTTCCAATTGCGATCGATGCGCCCTAGCCGAGGTTTAAAGGCTGAAGCACTCGAGCTACCCTTCGTCAAGATCCGGAAGACCGAGACGCAGGCATCCTGTTGAACGTCATGGAAGACGTCTTTTCGCTCCAAGACGTCCACTCGCACCACTTCAGCTTTGGAGCGAATGTATGCGCGTAGGTTCTGAAACAGCGATCCGGCGAGGAAACTCGACGGCGTCACCGTCGCAACAAGGCCGCCAGGCTTTGCCATCCGGAAGGCGAGATCCACGAACAGCGCATATTTGTTCACGTGGTTTCGCGCGCAGAAATCCAACCATTCTTTGGGAATGTTTTCGCCTAGACCGAGAAGCCTGCCGTATGGCGGGTTAACGAAGACAGCGTCATAAGCGGCAATCTTGCCGACCCGAAGCGAGTCCGCGACCTGGATCGACCTTTTACCGCTGTCGAAGCGATCGCTCAGTCGGTCGCAAACGAGCAATTCGCCGAGGAGCGCGAGATGTTCGTCGATCTCGATGCCGCTGAGCCGCCCTCTAATGTCTTCAGCTCTGCATCCGAGTTCGGTCATCCGACCAGCAAGGCTGGAGACGAATGCGGCGCCACCGGCCGCAGGGTCGATTACATGCGCAGTCCTCAGATCGAGGCCGGCTTTCTCGGTCTGAGCAATTAGATGATGGACGATTGCCGGCGGCGTGAAGAAAGTCGCCATGTCACGACGCATGTTCGCGCTCATTAGGAGCGTGTAAAAGGTGCTCAGCCAGTAATGTCGCTCATCTACATTCGCTCTCAGGAGTTCCTGCCGGAGCGGCTCCGTCAGATTACGTATGCGAGGCGATTCTCTATCAGATAGAAGCGATAGTGCTAATGCAAGGCGCGTTCTGGGCTTAAGCCGCTCGACGTTGGTGAATGCGCCTTCAATGGAGACAAGAACGCTCCGCATCGCAGCCCGGACGTCATCCGTGTTCGCTTCAGCGCGAACGAAACGTTTAACCTCCGCGCTCATTGTCCCCCGTCGACGCACTGCGGTTGCGTCGCCCCCCCTTTTGTGTGCAAAGCGGTAAGCGAGGTTCCTTCTGGAATTCTGATTGCTTTGCAGCTTCGGATTGCATCAAACAAGCGAAACTACTTCTCGTCAATCATTCTTTGGGCGAAAGCGAATGAGCCCAACGCGCAGTTGGGCCTTAGCTCGATTGCGAGGCCTCTTGGCTCGCCTCGCCATGGGCGGCAGATGAGTTCGCTCCGCTCTAGGCATAGATTGTAGAGCGGCGGCTGCATCCGATCGTCCGCAGGCAAAGCTCTTCCTGCTTCTCATCGCGGTAGCTCCTGAAGCTATAGGCCTCGCGCACCAGCATGCAGGAAGCACGGCTATAGAAGGATGCAGTTAATCGATCATTCCTGGGAGAGACGAGGGGGCGTTCGACGCGGTTTTCAACGGGGCCGGGATACAGCAGCCGCAGGTGCGTAGTTGACTGCCGCCAACGGTTGCGGATGTCAACGGTTGCGGATGTTGGTCGCTCTGTCGACCGCGACGCGCACGCTATAGTGCAGGAATCCTCTGAACAGAGTGCAGGAATCTGGTGAGCGCGATAACAGCCGTTCAAGAAGGAGATCGGCTGCGATCAATGGGTCCGGTATCTGGTTCGAAGCCGAGGTCTCGTTTCCGTCCTTATTGGAGACGCTGGTGCGGTGACGCGCTAGGCAGCTGACTAGGCTTAGCAAAAAGAATTGTCCCACCCCGGAGTAGTCGACTGGGCAGTAAATCCGTTCTTCAAGCGACCTTGCTGTTGCCAGCGGCGCGTGTCGTGTGTTCGTGCCTGCTGACGCAAGGGAGAGCATTGGTCCTGCAGGCCGCCCCGGCGATTTTGTGGAGGGCAATGGACTCCGATTTGCCTTTAGCGGACTCGTTTTAGATCTGGGGTTACAGCAAGCACGAGACATTCCGAACGGCTCTTGACGACGTCGCCTCCCAGAAGCTTTTCAACAGGATTGCTATCGAGGGGCTGGATCGCAATGCCGTTGAGAAGGCCTTGGCGGACTTCGAAAGCGAGGTGCGCCCGCGCTGGAACGCATCAGGGAGGCCAATTCGCTTGCAAGGCCCCTTTGGTAAATCTCATGGCAGCGGTTGCACTACGAAACCCATGGCGGCGAAAGGAGATCGGGAAGATCGTCGATTTCGCAGCGCATCGTCTGCTTGCCGATAAGTTCGCGACAAAGGAAAAGTGGCAGCAGGCGGTTGCGGAGATGAAAGCTGACGGCGTTTGGGATGAAAAGGCGGGTGTGAAGTTCGAAGATATGCAGCAAGCTGTTAAAACGTGAAAGTGGATGCGGCGAAGGAGCTCAGCATAGCCATCGAGATCGATCAGCACGATCCCTTAGCCGAGCTGCTATGGAAGCGGAAGTGGCAACTTCTCAAGGCGGCAGACGGCTTTGGAGGTTTTGTGACAACCGATGATCCGGTGTGCCTGCGATGGTCAGATGGACAAGCGCACGACGGCCTTTCACCTGGCTTCGGGGTTGAGGGAACGGGCGGTCATTTGTCCAATTTCCACAACCCTCGCGCTTCGAGGGACATTCGACGGCCAGAGGATGTGATTGACGCTGATGCCGCCATAGTCGGTCAGCTCAACAGCTTCATCATCAGCAAGGCGCAGTGTCACGTGTATGCGCACGATCATTCGTTCAAGTTCATGTGCGACTGGGTGGAGCTACGTTGCTTCAGGATACCTAATGGCTGGCGAAGAACCCAAAGGAGGGTGAGGGTCGTGCCGCTACGGGGCAAGTGAGTCATTTGCGTCTACATGTGCACCTCCGCCGACGTTTCCTCGCGTGAAATAATACAGAACCGCTCGCCGGAGGGCAGTAGGTCCCGCAGGCGGCGGGATTGGATTTTCCGATGGCCTCAAGACCGGCATCGTCTCGGCGCGCTGTCGGATCTGAGTCTCTTTTCTTGGTACCGGATGTCATTATCGAGGACATTAGTATTTCATTTTTATTTAGGAAAATCAATACAATAACTCAATTATTGAAAAATAACACAGTAGATGTTAGCGTGCATTCCTATGTTAGGGATGAAGCCCACGAGAGGGAAGGACCGGTTTGTCGAGGAGCTTGAGCGCTACCTCGGTGAAACGCTGCACGACAGAATCTCCGTCACTGAATTTCACGGTGCAGTAAATCTACCCGCATTTTTGGAGCACACTTACAGATTTTACCAAGCTACCATAGCAGAACGCCGCTGTGTCTTTCTGACTGCTGGCAGTCAAGCGCTCCCACCATCCGATATTGCCAAGCATGTTAGTCGGGTCCGTTCGGCTGATGATGCTATCGTTATCTTCGCTGCCGCAACACTCAGCGCACATAACCGCGCGCGGCTCATCAAGCATCGCGTACCTTTCGTCGTACCTGGAAACCAACTCTACATTCCAGACCTTGCCATGGATCTGAGGGAGCACTTCCGCGCCTCAAGGCCGCCGCACGCAGACGCATTGTCGCCGGTCGCCCAGGCTGTGTTGTTCTCTCACCTCCTCCGATTGGGCCAGCCCGTAACCAGTCCATCCCTAATTGCCGCGCGCTTGCGGTATTCACCCATGTCAATCGGCCGCGCTTTCGACGATTTAGTCGCTCTGGGGCTCGCGGACACGGAGCGGGTCGGCAAGGAACGGCATATCCACTTCAAGCATCACGGCCGAAGTCTTTTCGAAGCTGCTCGGAGTTACTTGCGAAGCCCGGTGCGCACGGCGAAATATTTCAAGGGCGGCCAAATCATTCCTCTTTTTCGGTTGGCAGGCGAAAGCGCCCTTGCCAAGCTCACAGATTTATCCCGCCCGAAAATCACGACCTATGCCGTTGCCATCGGCGCTTGGAAGACGGTCATCCGCGACGGTCGCTTCACCGAAACGGACTCGTATGATGCGGAAATCATTCTAGAGATGTGGTCCTATGATCCCGTGGGGTTATCCGACAAAAATACGGTTGATCCTTTATCGCTCTATACCCAGTTCCAGAGCCACAAGGATGAGCGCGTCGTCGGAGCCGCAGAGCAGTTGTTAGAGGAAATTTTATGGTAGCAGGAATTGACAAGTTTCAGGAGCATTTCGCGGACTACAAAGATCATTATGCGATTATTGGGGGCGCCGCATGCGACCTACTCTTTACGGAAGCGGGTCTTCCGTTCAGGGCAACCAAAGACATCGATATGGTGCTCTGCGTCGAGGTTGTCGACGCAGCCTTCGGCCAAGCGCTCAAAGCATTTCTCGATGCCGGAGGCTACCAGGCGCGTGAGCGTAGCGACGGCAAAAAAGAATATTATCGCTTCCACAAGCCGACAAATGAAGCTTACCCGTTTATGCTCGAGCTGTTTAGCCGCAAGCCCGGAACGTTAGAATTTCCCGAAGATGTTCAGGTCACTCGTATTGAAGCCGAAGACAACATTGTCAGCCTTTCCGCGATCCTGCTGGAGGATGGTTACTATGAGGCGCTCCAGGCGGCGAAGCAGCAGATCAACGGCGTGACCGTCATCGACCAGACGATCCTCATTCCATTCAAGATCCGCGCCTACCTTGATCTAACGGATCGCGAAGAGACCGGTGAAAAGGTGGACAGCAAGAATATCAAGAAACACAGGAACGACGTATTCCGGCTAACCCAACTTCTGTCTACGGATACCTCTGTCGAGCTTTCGGATGCCATCCGCAACGATCTGCGCCGTTTTCTTGAAATGGATGCTGCTGACGGGGGCGTGGACCTGAAGGCCCTTGGCGTCGCGTTAACGCGTGATCAGGCAGTGGCTCTCCTTCGATCGGCATATATGCTTGATTGAGCCGGCACCAAAGCGAGGACTGCATGCGTGAACCGTCGGATCGGGTCTAACTAACCAATTTCTCACGGCCACTGCGTGACTTTCGAGATGGTCTTGAACATACCCGTGGCACCCGAGCCAAAGGGATTCAGCGACTCAGTCTTGTCCTTTGCCCAACGAATCCATTCCCTTAATAAGTGGTCAGCAACGGGAATGTCACCTTCAACTGCCAGCCGGGCCTCGATTTCCGCAAGAAAGCTCAGCAGTTTTGCTCGCTCATCCCATTTCGAGGAAAATTCCCGAAATTTACTCCAGCGCTTTTCATCGATCTCCCTTAGCCGCCGCAGCTCCGCGCTTAGCCTCTTCAAGCATCGGCCCAGCCGCAATGATCGCGCCAACGATGTCTGGCAACAATTTTCCTACCTTAACCTTGTCGGTTTCGACCCATTGTGGCTGCCTACCAGCCAAATAGGTGGTGATACTCACTCGCAAGTAACCTGAAGACTCAAGGCCCGACTGATGGTGGTCCGGATAGGCAGTCCAATTTCGCTGCTCGTTCCTCTGCTTAAAAGATTTCACCATCTTTTCGACGATAGAGCATTCAACGTTGTGCCCATCAATCAAGAACGTGACCTTAAGAACCCAACGAAATTTAATGCTCCAAAGGGATGCAAGAAGGGGAAGATCGAATATCGGCTAGAGTCTTCTGATGAAGTGGACGTTTGGTTCATGTACCCGGGTCACGAGCTTGCGATCGAGGTTAAATCTATCCGCTCGTCGGAGCAGGATCACCGACGTGGCGTATTCCAATGCGTGAAATACCGAGCTTTGATGCAAGCCCAATCGCACGTGTTGAAATCGAACGAAAAGATTCGAACGATGTTGGTCTCCGAAAAGCCGTTAAGCAGGAAGCTTACGCGCTGGGCCCGGATCCTTAGAGTTGAGGTTAAAGTAATCAAACCCTTGCGATAGGCCTCGGCATCATTTCCGACCATTGCTTAAGTGCTCGTACTGTCATTGGGTGGAGCGTCAGCACTTACAAGGGGGCGAGTGCACGCCGAATAACACAACGGTCTCCGTAGTTGGCACAGCCGTGATTACCTTCCGGCAGCTTGACTGAAATCGGCTCGCGCGGGGGCGCGCGCCTTGGCGCTTCGCTTACCTAAAGCAGTTTCCAAGTAAGGCGTGGAACGTTTGTCTCGGCCGTTCTCTGACGCTTCCTCGCGTGAAATAATACAGAACTGCTCGCCGGGGGCAGTCGGTCCCGCGTCCCGCCCCTTGGCCGGTCGGCGCTATGCTGACGCTCTTGCGGCTGCCCTTATCACCGGTCTCGCGGTCACGGTCGGTCCCGCGCCTCCAAGTGGCGCTCTTGCGGCCGTGCTCTCTTGGACGTGTGCACAGCACACGCGCTGCGGGGCGTGCCGCCCCAAGCCGTCAAGGCAACCCTCCGGGCAGAAAACGCGCGATCCGTGTAGTCGCTGACGCTCCGGCCCGCACCACCTCGCGGTTCTTATGACCTGATGACGCCTTTCCCTCGCTCATTGCCGCCCGGCTAGTTGGTTTGCATGTGCAACCCAAAAGCAAGAAAGGCAATATGGCTTTGGACTTTGAGCAATTGCACCACTTCACCGGCTCGGAAACTGGTATCGCCATGCGCAAAATCCGACGGTCCTTTACCGAGGACACAAAGTATGTGGCAGTTCGCGTCACATCATCGTTTGACGCTTGACGGCACGTCGTTAACACAAGCGCCGCCTTTCGACATTGCCATTCACTGTCGAGCGCAAACGGCGCCGCCACCGCCGGCCAACGCGCGAGGCGTTCGAACCGCCCGCGGTGGAAAGCGGCATGACAGCGCGTCTCTCGCGTGAGAATTTCTAGGATCGGACGAACGTGGCGTTATGTCGCTGCAAGCTGCCGTGGATCGATGAGCAATGCGGGGACAATAGCCAATAGGCAAAAGCTCTAACCATCAGCTGATGGTCCAGCGACTCCATAGCCCAAGTCGAAATCGTTAGGGCCGAATTGGGCAGTCTAGTTGACGTTATCCTCGCTAAGCGAGCCCGCATCTAGGACCCAAGTCAGGCCCTAAGTGCACGCTAACAAACACATGGGCGTCGGAGCTTTTGTAACGCCGGGTTGCATGGGAAAAGAAAGGAGCGCATATTCACTTTCGAGGCAGAGAGAGTACTCATTCGAGAACAAAATAGCTTTGCCTCCCATTCCACGATGGCGATAGAGAACGCTACCTGAGACGGAGCAAATATTTCAGACAGTCAAGCGAGAAGCGAGGGTTGCATCATGACAATTCATGCGCGCTGGGCAATTTCGATACTTTTATTTGTTCTCCTATTCCCGACCGCAGTTTCAGCATGCCCGAGTGGCCAAAGCAGAGGCGCTTTGGGTTGGTGCTACCCAAACGTCGGAGGTACTCCTGGTCAGGCGGCTCAAGCAGCGAAGAAGGGCGACCTTAACGGTCTTGCTAAAGCTCTAGGCGATACAAGCATAGCAGCGACATGCCCGGCGTGCGCATTGGCAGGGAAGGCTATTCTTAGCAAGAACGACCAAGCATTGGTCAGTACGGCGTTGGGTCGTGGTTTAATTCTCGCTGGCGCCGGAGTTCCGCCAACACTTGTTACCTTCGATGCCGCAAAGAACGTTTGGGAAACGATTCAAATTCGGAGCAAGCAGGCTCCAATTCCGGCCCCAGCAACTCCATCCCGCGCGAAAAAAATTTACAAGGTCACGACTCTCGCAGCCTGCATAGTGCAGGCTCCTGACTCTAAGATCGTCGCCGGATGGGTGACCGCGCCAGCCCTTATCGATGTGGAGACTGGGAAACCATACGTATTTCCAAATCTCGACTTGGTAGAAAAAGACGTCGTCCACGTTATTGGGAATCCCTGTCCCGAGGGATCCGTTTCGCCAGGAAGCAAGCCTTTGACGAGCGCAACTCTCGCTTACACTGAGAGCTCAACAATTCCAGGCCCTGATGAACGAATGAAGTTTTTCATGATCGGCACGCCTATCGGTGCGCCGGGAAGTCAGATCTCCAAGAAGTGACTCCGCCAGAACAGGAGCATTCATCATGCTTGGACGGGTGGTTATCGCAGGTATTGTTGCCTACGTGGGCTGCTATCCCTCCAAAGCTGCCGAGTTTGGGTACCATCCCTCCAACACCCTATTTTTGGGCGCAGGATTAGACGCTGCCGATCCTACCTCTGCTCGACCGACGTGTCTTACATTCAAAACCGCTCGGTTAGGAGGCGGTGTCGATAGCGTTCGCTTCGAAGCGAAGATGATCAAGTCGCGCAAGGAATTATATGAATCCTTAAGTGTCTCGGCCAGCCTCAGTGCCCGGTATAGTTTCTTTGGGGGCGCGGCAGGTCTTAACTTGGACAATCAGTATTCCTTCACCTCGGATGAGTTGGTTTGGATTGTTTACGGATTTACTGACTACGGAAGGTTCGGCATTGCGGACGCGCCTACGTTAGTTGGAGGCGACGACATCAGCCCTGCTAACCTAATCGCTAAAAAGATGTACACAGAGTTTTCCGACAAATGCGGTTCCGAAGTTGTAATTCAGGAACGCAGAGGAGCATGGGCCGCGGTCATCTATTCTGCTCGGGGCATGTCAGAGAGCAGCAAGAAATCGCTTGAAGCTAGCTTTTCGGCGAGCGTCGGGTCGGGACTCTTTAGTGCAGACGTCCAAACTAAGTACAAATCATTCCTTCAGAATGCAGCACAGCTTTCGCAAATAAAAGTGTCGGCTTACGGTGTGGGCGGCGGGGGCATTTCCGACATTTCATCCCTCGTCACCGATTACACCGATGTTAACAAAGTCGCGGAGGCACTTGCAAAGTACATGAAAGATTTCAACGAGAAAACAGCTGTTCCCCTAACGTACTACACGCAGTCAATGAAAATTGTTGGATGGAAGCCCACTAAGTCGCTTCCAGACATTGCTTCAATTGATGCATTCCTCACGAGTTACTACGACTTTCTCCAAACGCTAAATTCTCTCAATGGACGAATTACTCGCATCTTGAATAACGTAAATAATGGATTGAGTTCTTATCTAACAGAAAAGCAGATTTCCGAGCTAAACGGGGCTTCGTCAATTCTATTTAGCAGTCGGAAAAAGTTGGTGCAGCTGGCGATCGCCTGTAATGCCGACCTGGACTCGTGTAGGAGCGAGGCCGATCTGCGAAAGGATATTTTGAAACTTACGATTCCTGACATGCAGTTCGTTGGCGACGTCGAGGTAGCGAAGGCTGAGCCTATAAGTTCGTGCATCGATGAACGGGTCGTCGTGGGAGGTGGGATCCTTGTCGGGCAGACCAGAGAAGCTTATCGTACTGCCTATTTGCTTCGAGCGGTCGGAGACTGGGACTTCGTCGAGAACTTTGCTCTGATGTTTAATGGAGTTAATTTGAACGCTCGAGAAGTGACCGCGGGCGAATTGTCCAAATCTCCGGAATTGCAGGGCCCGATATCATCTAAAGATAAGCCTGAAGTCAGTTCGAAGTCAGTTCAGAGCGTTGATCCCGAATTGCGTCCGAAAGCATCCAGCCGCTGGAACTATCGATTGTATATAGTCGAAGTGCCAAACCTTGGGGGCCTCAGGGACGACTTAGTTATTAGATGGACTGACAAATTCATGACTACCAACCTCAGGTCATTTTCGGTCGCAAAGCCTCCCCACAAACCGTGTTCGTTTGCAGGCTAAGCGGTCTCCGTCACACAGCCGCCGGCCACGGTGGATTTTTTTCGAATCGGCTATCGACTTAGCCGGTGACCTTGCCCCTAAGTTTTATCCAGTTCTGAGTTCGCTCCTGGCGTTTGGATTACCCGTGGGGGCGGTGGGAGCGACGGGAGTTGGCGCGGAGCCGTTGGCGTAGCGCAGCGCCAGCGACCGCGGCGGTCCGAATTCGACGCGAGCCTGGGCCAGTAAGGTGAACAGCGTCTCGTTCAACAATTCATCGCGCAGCCGGCCGTTAAAACTTTCGACGAAGGCATTCAGCATCGGTTTGCCCGGCAAAATGTAGTGTCAGTCGACGCAGGTTTGATCAGCCCAGGCCAGGATGGCGTTGCTGGTCAGTTCGCTGCCGTTGTCGCTGACCACCATTTTCGGCTTGCTGCGTGTGATCATAAGCCGGTCTAACTCCCGCGCCACACGGACCCCCGAGAGCGAGGTGTCGGCCAGCAACCGCTTCAGCCGCGTGTTCTCGTTCTCCAGCGTCTTCAGCCGCTTGGCCTCCGACAAGTCCCATTCCGCCGAATTTCGCTTTCCAGTTGTAGATGCTGGCGTCGCTGACGCCATGCTTGCGGCACAGATCAGCGACCGAAACCCCGGCCTCGTGCTCCTTCAAAATCCCGATGATCTGCTCTTCCGAAAAACGACTGCGCTTCATGCTCTGGTCCTCGTCATGGGCCAGAGCGGACTTAAAACTGGATCAAGCCCGGGGGGCAAGGTCAGACCTGATCGCTTTTCTGAAGAGCAAAGGCTTTTGAGAGAGCCGCGGGGCCTAGGGATGCCTTAGAACAGCAGGATTTACGCAGACCGAGCGGCGGCGTCGATGAGGCGGAGAACGTCAATTGGCAGGTTGCGCTTCTCGATCGCCGCTTTGAGAATTCCAAGCGTGCGTCCGTGATCGTAATTCGCCATCGCGGTTTTTCGCGCCTCGCTCTTGTGCCCGACTATTTCTTCTGCGTGAACTTGAGGAACGCCGAGGTCCAACAGATCGTTGATTACCGTGGTTCTGAACGAGTGCAGGTCTCTCAGACGGGCGTAGAGCGGGACAAAATTTTCCTCATTTTCCTTGCGCCGAATCTTGTCGTAATTCTTTCGGTACACGCCGAATCGCTGACCGAGCTTGTCTCCATAAGATCCGTAGGTTTTGGAGGCGTACAGTTCTGTGAATAGTTGTTCTGTCGGCTTACGCCCCGTATGCAAGCATTCAATTATCCCGAGTTCGAGAAGCGCGTCCGGCAGCGGCACCCATCGCTTCGATGCCGTATCGCCCTTCTTTGTCTTCTTCAGTCGAAGGCCGTCAGCCTTCAGGTTGAAATACCAGATCTTGGCTGCTTCGTGGAAGCAGAGATGCTCAACGCGGAGCTGACAGATTTCCTCCCGTCTCATGCCGGTGAAAGCGGCAATTAGGACAACCCAATACAACGCGTCGCGCTCGACGACATGCCCGGGTACATGTCTGCGGTGAAGGGACTTGCTTCCCAAATAGAGAGGCGAGGCAAAGAGCTCCTTGAGATGCGGCGTCAACCACCGCGACCGCATTTCGCTTCCTCCTTCCTCAACCGCATCATCCTCATCGATTTCGATCCAAAGGTTTTTGAAAGGATTTTCTTGGACCGTGGTGTATCCGTTACGTTGTCCCCATTCCCAGAAGGCGGCCAACGTCGACTGATGGCGATTCCATGTTGCGTGTCGCGTGCCGGACTTTCGCAGGGCGCTCTGTTCGTCTTCCGACGATGCAGCATTGATGTGCTCCTGAAACTTTTCCGCAATTGCGGTCAACGTGTTACACTTGCGCCATTCCTTGCTTCGGGCGTAGTTGCTCGGAAGTTTCACGAAGACTCTTCGTAGATCTTCGGCCGCAACCGCGGTCCAGCTCGACAAGGGAATGTCGCCGTTCTGCGCTTCCCAGAGCTTCAAACTGCTGCGAAGCTTGTGAGGTTTTTCTTTCATTTTGCCGATGACCGTCCGATCCTCGATGAACTGCTCCCAAATGATGGACGCTGGCGAGTTTGGATTGGTCCTTCGCGACGGCGCATTCTGTTGCGGGCGATCCTGCGGGTCCGCTGTTCGGCTCGGCTCTGAGCGCGCAGGAGGCAAAACACGAGGAACCGACTGCCGATTTGCGGACGGTTCTCGCTCCCAGCTCTCTCTGAGCAAATGTCTCAGGTCGTCCATGCTGAGCGCCTCCAGATCGGATGGCGGCGGAAGACCTCGCTCTTTGCACTCGCGATGAGCGCATACTTCATAATAGTTAGCCGTGGCACGAAGCATTTCGCGCCCCACTATCTTTTCGTTGACGCTCCCGCGTCTGATCGGAATCTTGACCTCGGTCGCCAGCTCCTGCAAGTCGTCAACGAGCTCTGAGACGTCGTTGTCGACGATCTTCGCGCGGAGGCGTTTCGCACCATAGATCAACCCCAAGATCTGCCGGTCGATCGGATTTAGGCGCCTGATCTCGTCCGTGTCGTGCACGACGGCCGTGTATTCGTCGTTGAAGCGATAGGTGGCGAGCATCGTATCGATGAACTGCTTGACTTGCGCAGGGCTCAGGAGGTCGGCATCGTCATGCCCGGCGGTCTGGTATTCCGTTAACATTTGAAACAACTGCTCGGTAATTGTCCAAAGGCGTGTCGCCTGAAGTCGGGCGTAGCGAGGCTCGCAACGTCCTATCGAGAGCAGTATTTCAGACCGCTTTATTAGAGGTTGCAGGCGGCGCGGCACCTTGCGGCGGAAGATGAAAATTCCGGCCCTTTGGCGAACGAACTGTAAAAAAGGCAATTTCCCCCACTATCTGCATCCGTCTGGTGGACCTCGGCGGTGGCCGTCGCTAGGATGGTGGTGAAAATCGCTCTGTTTCTGTCGGGTTTCTCAAAACGCGGCTGGGAATCCAGGTTCCCCAGCCAGCTTCGAAAATTTCCCCGAAAAATCAATAGATTGCCTCGCGAGCCAGTCCGCTGACTTCTCTTGGTCCACACCACATTCGGCTGCATGGGCTATTTATGCAACCTGTGATTTAACATCATACGTGGTTATACAGGTCTCGTTGGCCGCGACGACTTGCTGATTTTCATAGGTTCGCGAGAGCCCGTTTGAGCTTGGGGACCCGCGGCTACACACTTTGCACCGAGCGGCGCTCAAGGAATAAGATTTCTATCGACGGTCGATGGTCAGCAATCTTTCCCTCCATCTCAGGCGTTACGGTGAAAATGTTCTTCTTTTTGTTGATCCGTTGACAACGACGACGGCTCGCTACACGCCATGCACGGATGTTGCACGCGCCGCGATCTCGCTTGGGCCGACGCGATAGATCTCGGAGTTGATTGTGTCTTCATATTTTCCGCGTCGTTCCCTTCTTCTCGCGTCGATGGCTCTGACTGCTGTCCTCGCCTGCGGGTCTTTCGCGCAGGCACAGGAAGCCTCGATCCGCATCGGCCTGTTAGCGCCCCTCACCGGTACAGGCGGTCCCTACGGGCAGGAAGAAGAACAGGCCGCACGCGCCGCGGTGAAGATCATAAACGATGCCGGCGGCGTGCTTGGCCGTCGCCTCGAACTCGTTGTTGCGGACGACGAGTCGCAGCCAACTTCTGGCGTTGCTGCGGCTCGCAAGCTGATCGATGTCGATAAGGTTGTTTCAATAGGTGGTGTGTGGAGCAGCGCTGTTGCGCTGGCGATTAAGCCGATTGCACTGGAAAAGGGCGTGCTGCTCAGCACCGTCGGTTCAGCGGATGAGATTACTGACGGTGAAAATCGCAACCTCGTTTGGCGTTTTCAGACCAATGGTCGCGACTGGGGTGTTGCGTTCAGTAAGGCGATGACCAGCAGCGGTGCCAAGACCACATCTATCTTGGTGCTGCAGACGCCGTTTACGCAGAGCACCATTCAGCCGTTCCGCAAGAGCTTCACGGAGGCGGGCGGTAAGGTGCTTGATGAGGTCAGCTTCAATGCTGGGCAGCCCTCCTATCGCACAGAGGTAGAGCGGATCTTTGCCAAAAAGCCAGATGCGGTCTTCGTTGCTGCATATATTAATGAGCTCAGCGCCATAGCTAAGGAGGCCTTCCGCTCGGGTTATGAAAGCACGATCTATGCGTTCGGCAATGCCGCCGGCAGCAACGGCCAGTTCGTCAAGAATGTTGGCGCGAATGTCGCCGAGGGTGTGCAGTACACACAGCAAGTTCCGGTTGGTAAGTCTGTTGCCTATAGCCGCTACTTGAAGGAGATCGGCAAACCAGAAGGCACCATCATGACTTTCGGTGCGCAGGTGTTCGACCAGATTGTGCTCACTGCTCTCGCCATCGAAAAAGCCAAGAGCACCGAGGCCACGCGGTTCGGCGGCGAGTTTCCTTCACTTGTGAACAACGATGCACCCTCGCTTGGCGACCCTGTAGAGGCGCTGAAGGCATTGCGGGAGGGCAAGCCGTTTCGCTATGCCGGCGCAGCCTCGGACTTTCGCTTTGCAAAGAATGGTGATCAAACGAATTTGACGTACGGACATTTCGTCATCAAATCGGGCAACAGCAAACTGATCGGTGAGATCCGCTGAGTCGATGCTTGAGGCCGAGAATGTCAGTGTGGTGTACGAGGGGGGCTTCACGGCGCTGGATCAGGCGTCCGTGCGGCTTGCTGCCGGTGCTGTCACAGGGCTGATTGGCCCGAATGGCGCTGGGAAGTCCACGCTGTTTGGCGTTCTGGCCGGGGCAGTGCGACCGGTCGGCGGCGAAGTGCGGTTGGCTGGTGAGGTGGTGACGCAGCATGGTCCGGTCTGGCGTGCCAGGCGGGGCTTGGCGCGTACTTTCCAATTGTCGCGCGAACTCTCAAGTCTCACAGTTCTCGAAAACATCCTCGTCGCCAGGCCACATGCACCCGGTGAGCGCCTGACATCTTTATTGATGTCCTGGCGCGCTGTACGCGATGACGAGGGCGCCGCGGTGGAAAAGGCGCGCGCCCTGTTACAGCGTGTCGATCTCTGGAAGCTTGCGGACGCACCGGCCAGCACCTTGTCGGGTGGTCAGAAGAAGCTTCTCGAAATCTGCCGTGCCCTGATGCTTGACCCTCAAATCGTATTGATGGACGAGCCGAGCGCGGGCGTGAACCCGACCCGTATCAGCGAGATCGTGGAATTTGTGCAGGTACTCCGTCAGGAGGGGACCACTTTTGGGTTGGTGGAGCACAATATGGGCATGGTTCGTGCTCTGTGCGACCACGTCTATGTTCTCGCCGAGGGGCAGGTATTGACCGAAGGCCGCTTTGACGAGGTGATTACCAACGCGCAAGTGGCGTCGGCCTATCTGGGAGCGCAGCCATGATCACTCGCGCGACAGGACTTGAATTACGCGAGGTGGTTGCCGGTTATGGCGGCCAGCCGATCTTGCACGGCGTCAGCTTCTCGCTGCGAACCGGCGAGACGCTCGTCGTGGTCGGCCCCAATGGTTCAGGCAAATCAACCTTGATGAAGGTCGCAGTCGGCTTGTTGCGACCCTTTTCCGGAGAGATATCGCTCGGCACAGCTGACGTTACGTCACTTGCGGCGCCCGCACGTGCGGCGCGTGGTCTCGCCTACGTGCCGCAGGAGGCCAACGTCTTCCGTAATATGACAGTGCTGGAAAATCTCCGCGTGGGTTATGAGTTCGTCGCATCATCGGCAGGACCGAGGTTCGGAGAGCGGCTGGAAGCAGTGCTTGAGTTATTTCCGGAAATCCGCATCAAGCTACGCACCGCAGCGGGACATCTGAGTGGCGGACAGCGGCAGATGGTGGCGATGGCCGCAGCCTTGATGCCGAAGCCATCGGTGCTGGCGCTCGATGAGCCGTCAGCTGGACTTTCGCCGCGCAACGCCGAGATTCTGTTCGAGGTGATCCGTCGCGTGGCGGCCTCCGGCGTCACGCTGCTGATTGTAGAGCAGAACACGCAGCTCGGTCTCGGTGCGGCGGATCAGGGGATTGTACTGGTCAATGGCCGGGTTCGTCTGGCCGCGCCGGCCGCAACGGTGCTCTCCGATCCCGACATTCGCCGATTGTATCTCGGAGAGGCGTAATGGGACAGCTTCTCGTCAACGGTATTGTCGGTGGCCTCTTGCTTGCGCTTCCAGCTTTGGCGTTGTCGCTCACATTCAGCGTGCTGCGCTTTCCAAATTACGCGATTGGCTCATATCTCACCTGCGGTGCCTATCTCGTCTATGCCGGGAATGTCGTGCTGGGCATGCCGCTTTGGCTCGCGGCCGCTGCGGGGGCAGTGCTATTCGCCGCCTTGTCTGGTGTCATCGATTGGCTCGCTTATCGTCCGTTGCGCGATCGTTCTGGCGTCACGCTGCTTGTCGCTTCCATGGGCGTTGCCATTGCGCTGGAAAATGCCATCCGCTTCTTCGCCGGCAATTCACCACGAGCGTATGACGTTGCCGTTGCTCGACCGATCCGTCTGGGTGACATCCGCATCAATCACGAGCAGCTCGCCATCCTGATTACCGTGATTGCGGCGCTTGCGGCGGTGTGGATCATGTTCAGCTTCACACGATTGGGCCGCATGATGCGTGCGGTTGCCGACAACCCTGATCTTGCTGCAACGCGCGGGATCAGCCGCTCGCGCGTTGTTGCGTGTGTGTGGCTGATCTCCGGGACGTTGGTCACGTTATCCGGCGTGCTCGTTGGGCTCGATGCAAACGTCGAACCCCAGATGGGGTGGACATACCTCTTGCCCGTATTCACAGCCGCAATCCTCGGCGGCATCGCCAGTCCCATGGCGGCGGTCGCTGGTGCGCTCACCCTCGGGATCGCCGAGGAGCTGGCAACTCTCATCATGCCGGTGCATTACCGGATGATCGTGACGTTCCTTGTGATGGCATCGCTGTTGCTGGTTCGGCCCTGGGGGCTGTTCGGAACACGCTGGGTAACCAAATGACAGTTTATCTGATCGCCACGCTCACGGTTGTTGCGATCGCGGCGCTGGCCGGGCTCGCGCTCAATCTGCAATGGGGCATGGGCGGGCTAGTCAATTTCGGCCTGTTCGGCTTCTACATGCTAGGCGCCTATATCGCCGGCCTCCTGACCGTCCAAGGAGTGCCGCCGCTGATCTCGCTGGCTTTGGCGATGGCTGGCGTCGCCCTCGTGAGCGCCGCAAGCGCGCTAATTTCGGTGCGCCTGTCAGAGGATTATCTTGCGATCGTCACGTTAGGTTTCGCCGAGTGCCTGCGCCTTGTGATCAGCTATGAGGCCTGGCTAACGCAAGGGATGCTCGGCGTCAGAGGCATCGGGCGACCGTTTCAGGATCTGTGGCCACACGGCTCTGGCGATTTCGGCTTTCTGGCGATCGCGTTGGCCCTTGTGCTGTTCGTGTATGTGGCTTTGGAGGGGATTGCGCGGTCGCCATTCGGCCGTCTGGTACGTGCCACGCGCGACGATCCCGGGGTGGTGGAGGCGCTTGGCAAGTCAGTGCTTGGTGTCCGGGTACGCATCTTCGCAATTGGCGGAGCCATTCTTGGCCTCGCGGGCAGCTTGCATGCTTTCTATTACACCTATATCGATCCCACTCAGTTTGGTCCGATCATCACCGCCTATGCGTTCATGGCAGTCGTAGTGGGCGGGCGAGGCAGTAACCGCGGTGTACTTGTCAGCGCCTTCACACTGATCTTGCTTCTCGAGGGCAGTCGCTTCCTAGTCGACATCGTTCCCGGGCTTGGCGCGTCCGAACTCGCTGCGATCCGTCTGTTCGTTGTAGGCGTTGGATTGGTCGCGCTGCTGATCTTCAAGCCGGATGGCTTTGGCCGCGAGCCGCGCTCGGTGCTCGCGAATAAGACGTCTTCTCGTTTCTAACAAGTTGGAGTTTTGATATGGCCCGCGTAACCCTTCGTCGCCGAGATGACTTGCCGGAACACCTCAGGCCGCTGTGGGATCGCATGACTGTTTATGGTCCGTTCGAAGGGCAGGCCGGTGCGATGGCCAACCGGGTACCCATCTTCGAGCATACATGGCGCCTTCTGACCCAGCTTGCCGACGATGCGGTGCTTCCAAAGCGGTATCTCGAACTTGCAATCGTTGCGGTGTCGTTGGTCAATCAGTGCGAGTTCTGCGTCGCTCAGCATGCACCGAAGCTGGCGGTGGAAGGCATTACACCCGAAGGAGCCGCCCAATTGCTCGACTGGGAGAAGCATCCGGAGCTCACTGAGATCGATCGGCTGGTTGTCGAATATTCCATCGCCGTTACCAGCAATTGGCACCGTATCCGCGACGCCATGTTCGAGCGGCTGCGGGCGCATTTCAGCGAAGCGCAGATTGTCGAACTGACCTGGCGCATTGCCCTGTGCGGCGCGTTCAACCGCTTCAATGACGTGTTGCAAGTCGAGGTCGACGTATAGACACTCCATGCACCCGACGGCGCAAGTTCACTGCCGGAATTGCGCCGCCGGATGGCTTGTCGGCAGTAGCGCGTTGCCATTCGGAAAAAGCTTTTCGCGCAGTGTCCCTTCGCGATATGCCGTCTTGTAAAGTCCGCGGGACTGGAGCTCGGGGACCACGAGGTCAACGAATGCGGCGAGCGATTCCGGCGCGACC
This sequence comes from Nitrobacteraceae bacterium AZCC 1564, assembly GCA_036924835.1. Classification (NCBI taxonomy): domain Bacteria; kingdom Pseudomonadati; phylum Pseudomonadota; class Alphaproteobacteria; order Hyphomicrobiales; family Nitrobacteraceae; species Nitrobacteraceae bacterium AZCC 1564. Next base: position 827,410 of record JBAGRR010000001.1, on the reverse strand, counting down.
AGTCGGACGAGATTGAAACCGTCGATATCGGTCTGGCGCGCCCAGTCGGCCAATTCGTCAGCAACATCCTGAGGTGAACCGACCACGAACGGCGCGCGCGCACCGGCGGGGCTCAGCGAGGCGAGATCGCCAATCCGCATTGGCGTGTCGCTGCGCTTGGTCAGGTTTTCCACCATCGACTGGATGGCGTTGCTCTCGACATATTGCAGGGCTTGATCGGGTTCGAAACGAGAGAAATCGATTCCAGTCCAGCCGGAGAGCAGCGCTAACTGTCCTCGCTGATCGACATAGCGGCTGTATTCCTCGTGGAGATCTTTCGCTTCGTTACTCGTCGGCGCGACAATGACGTTGAGCCCGGCAAATAGCCGGATGTCATAGGGAGAGCGGCCAAAGTTCTTCGTTGCGGTCCGGATCGCATGGACCGTTTCCGCCAGCATCGGCTTGGTCTGGCCGTTGAGAAAAATCGCTTCCGCGTGTTTGGCGGCAAAGGCACGTCCCCGTTTGGACGCGCCGGCCTGGTAGAGCAGAGGCGTGCGTTGCGGTGACGGTTCGGAGAGATGGATGCCACTCACTCGGTAATGCGGACCGTTGTGATGAACCGCGCGGACCTTGGCCGGATCGGTGAAGATGCCCCTGGCACGATCGCGGAGGACCGCGTTCTCTGCCCAACTGCCTTCCCAGAGCTTGTAGGTCGCTTCCAGAAAATCTTCGGCTACATCATAGCGATCATCGTGTGCGCGGCTGGCATCGAAGCCCATTCCACGTGCACCGCTTTCGAGATAGCCGGTCACAATGTTCCATCCAATCCGACCTCGTGTCAGATGGTCGAGCGTCGAAAAACGGCGCGCAAAATGATACGGATGATCCAGCGTCAGATTTGAGGTGATGCCAAAGCCGAGATGTTCCGTGACAAGTGCCATCGCAGAGACAAAGAGTGTAGGATCGGCATTCGGAATCTGGACGCCGTGTTTTATAGCCGTATCCGGACTATTGCCGAAGACGTCATAAACGCCGAAGACGTCGGCGAGAAAGATTCCATCAAACAAGCCGCGTTCGGCTGTTTTCGCAAACTCTATCCAGTAATCCAGTGAGTTGTAGTCAATCGATCTGTCGCGCGGATGTGACCATAGGCCAGCCCAGTTATGTCCAGGCGCGGTCATGTTGAAGGCGTTGAAACGCAGTTCGCGGGTTGCGGTCATTCGCGGGTCCTTATGACTGAAGAGCCCGATCTAGAACGCAAATGTTAGGAGGACAAGAGGAATACCTCGCCTCGTATCTGGCAATTCTACGAGCGTTGCTGGCCCCACTGTTCGATGGTAACGCGGCTGATCGTTCTGAAGATTAATTCTTCCACCACCAGTTTGGGGCGAGCCGTATTGATGGCCTTCGTCCGGATCTCGTTGCGCGCGAAGGCATTGCTCAAACGTTTCAGATTGTGCAGCCTTTTCCCCGCATGACTGCTCGAGAGAACGTGGCGGCAGCGGCGATGTTCGCTGGAGGTAGACGCTCGAAGGCAGATGCTGCAGCCGTTGCCGATGAACACCTGGTGTTTTGCGGCCTTGCACGGGAGGCGGATAAGGTTGCGAGTTCGTTGTCGCTTGCCGGGCGTAAGCGGCTTGAGTTGGCCAAAAGGCTTGCTGTCCGACCAAAGCTTCTGCTGCTCGACGAAGTGAATGCGGGCCTTAATGGATCGGAGATCGATGACGCATTGCGATTGATCTCAACAATTGCCGCGCGTGGTGTCACCGTTCTGTTGATTGAGCACCTGATGAAGGTCGTGTCGCAGTCCTGCACACGAATAGCCGTTCTGCATCAAGGGCGGCTCATTGCTGATGGCGCGCCCGACGCGGTCATGCGGGATGAAACTGTCATAGAGGCTTATCTCGGGCGCCGATATGCGGATGCCCAGAGGGGGGCGGGAATATGACGAGACCCTTGCTGGAAATCTCGGATCTGGCGGTCAGTTACGGCGATGTGCACGTGGTCTGGGAAGTCAATTTGTCCGTCGCCGAAGGTTCGATCGTCGCGCTTGTTGGTTCAAATGGAGCTGGAAAGACCACTATCCTGCGGGCCTTGTCTGGTTTGCTGCAGCCGGCACGCGGCAAGATCATGCTGGCGGGAGAGGCCGTTCATGCAAGCTCGCCATTCGACTTCGCGCGGCGAGGTTTGGTTCACGTGCCAGAGGGACGCCGCCTGTTTCCGGGGCTCTCCGTTTGGGACAATCTAATGCTTGGGTCCTATCTTCGCATCGACCGGGATGCCGTTTCACGCGACATGGAGCGAGTCTTCACTTTATTTCCACGTCTTCGTGAGCGAAGACGTCAGGATGCTTCGACACTTTCCGGCGGAGAGCAACAGATGTGCGCCATCGGCCGCGGCTTGATGGCGGCGCCCCGTCTTCTTCTGATTGATGAATTGTCACTCGGTTTGGCGCCAAAGGTAGTCGATGAGTTGATAGACGCCTTACGCAAGGTCAATGAAGAAGGTACAAGCTTGCTGGTTGTCGAACAGGACGTCGGGACTGCGCTCGAATTCGCCAACTATGCGTACATCGTCGATCAAGGACGTACGGTGCGAGACGGAAAGGCCGACGAGATTGCAAACGATCCCGCCATTCGGGCTGCGTATTTGGGACTATAGGTCCTGCAAGGAATGAGAGAGGTGACATGACGGCAGATCGTCCCAGAATCGAATACTACTTCAGCTTTATTTCGCTCTGGTCCTATATCGGCAGTCTCGTTTTTCAGGACATCGTGAAGCGTCACGGTGTGCACGTCGAATTTAAGCCGATAGATCTTATGGCAATCTTTGCGGCCGGCGGCGGCAAGCCTGTGCGCCAACGTCCGCCGCAGCGCCAAGCCTATCGCCTCGTTGAAATGGAGCGATGGAAAGCCATACGCAACATTCCGTTGGTGACCTGGCCAAAGTACTATCCGGCTAATCCGTCGCTTGGACACCGCATGCTACTAGCTGCAGTCGAACAAGGCTTCGATGTTACCGCGTTCGCGCATGCTGGGCTAAAGGCGGTGTGGGCCGATGAACTCAACGTAGAGGATCCGACGACGCTCGTTCGTTTGGCCGATACGAACGGCTTGAATGGAAAGGACCTTTTGGCCCGAGCCTCTGACCCCCGCTTCTTAGCGCAGGAAGCTGAGCTCACTCGTGAAGCTGTTGATCGGCAGTTGTTCGGGGCGCCGTTCTATTTTTATCGTGGAGAACCCTTTTGGGGGCAGGACCGTCTTGATCAGGTGGAGTTGGCGATCGCGAGCCAGCGCTCGCCCATCCTTCCACCTGAAGCGCTTTAGGTAACAAGCGTACGCGTTAGGAGCCGGCGACCTCGCACCGTGTCTGCGTGTCACGAGGTCCTTCGCGGGAGGTCAATCAGCCCCACGCGATCACGATGCTGATGTCTCCCGGCATGCCGCCCGGAAAATCGACGATCTGGTATCGAATGCGATAGCCTCGCGGCTGGAGATAATCCGACCACAGCTGGTAGATCTCCTGAGGAATCCCGGTCAACGTCTGTTCCCAGCCCGCTTCCTGCTGATTGATGGCACGCCCGTGGTCGGTGCACATCGAGTTCGGAAAGCGGTAGACTTGAACCTCAGTCAGGCCGTTTCTGACCGCGCGTTGGATGACCGACGACGCGAGTTGGACCTTTTGGTCCTCGGAAAGTCCGGAAGGTTGGCTCAGCTTCTCGATCAGCGCGCGCTTTTCCGCCTCTGCATCCGCCGCCCGCTTTGCGTAGGCCGCGGCCTTCTCGGACTCTTTCATTGCGGCCTGCTTTTGAATTTCCGTCGCCGACGGCAGTAGCTCGTCTATGTTGATGGGCATGGCGGGTCCTTCCTGGCTCAAAATCACTGCCCCTGGCGCGCCGATGATAGGGCGCGGATTGAATGCCTTCGCTTGATCCAGATCAAACCCGCCGGCCGGGAAAGCCACACGCTGTCGGCTGAAATTTTAGGCCCTGCGGATTTTGTGGAGTGCTCCGGTGAGCGATCAACTGCATCCAATGGCGCCCCACCACCTGCCGTTCTTCATTACCGCGCCGGGCGATCCGGATTGGTTGACGGTCATTGTTGGGGCGTTGCTGATTGCCGCCGTCCTCGGCATTGGAAACCTCTATCTGCGGCTGCACAGCCTGCCTGAGCGCATGGCCCACAAGTCGCAGAAGCTGCAATTCGAGATTGTCGCGATCCTGGGCCTGCTCGCGCTGTTTACCCACATCCATCTGTTCTGGATTGCGGGCTTGCTGCTGGCCTTCATCGATATTCCGGACTTCGGGACCCCGCTTCGCAGCATCGCCGGGTCGGTCGAGAAGATTGCGGACCAGGGCGAGGCGGGAGCGACAGCGGCGGCCGCGGACACTGCCGGTCCGACCGCTCCTCCCCTCGAGGGCAAAGCGTCGGTGCGCGGCCCGAAGGCGGAGGAGCACAGCCATGCTTGAACTCCTGCTGTGTTCGCTCGTTACGATTGTCCCGGATTTCCTCTACCGCCGTTATGTCCAGGGCAAGCGGCTCGGCAAGGAGATCACGTTTTATTCGGTGTGGTTTGAGCTGCGGTGGGGACTAACCGCCTGTCTGCTGCTGACGGTGTCGCTGATCACGCTCATCTTCTACTTCCATCCGTCGACGACGAGCGCGGCGCTGTTCTTCAGAACGGTGCCGATCCTGCCGGAGACCTCCGGCCGGGTCGCAGAGGTGCGCGTGGGTTTCAGCGCGCCGATTGCGCAAGGCGATCTCATTTTCAGGCTCGACAGTTCCAAGCAGCAGGCGGCACTGGAGGTCGCCAAGCGGAAGATTGCCGAAGTCGATGCTGCAATCGCCGCCACGCGCGCCGATCTCATGAAGGCCGACGCGCAGATCCAGGAGGCGCGGAGTGCCTATCAGCAAGCCAAAGACGAGCTGGATGTGAAGAGCGAACTGCAGCGCCGCAATCCGGGCATTGTTCCGCAGCGTGACATTGAGAAGCTCCAGGTGATCGTGGAGGGACGGCAGGGCGGGATCGATGCGGCGGTGGCGGCGAAGGAGTCGGCAACGTTTCGCATGACAACGCTGTTGCCGGCCGAGCGCGCCAGTGCCGAAGCTGCCTTGGCGCAGGCGCAGGTCGAGCTGGAAAAGACCTATGTCCGGGCGGGCGTGAGCGGCCGGGTCGAGCAGTTTGCCCTTCGTGTCGGTGACGTGGTCAATCCCTTGATGCGGCCGGCGGGGATCTTGATTCCGGAGCGCGCGGGGCAGGGGCTCCTGCAAGCCGGCTTTGGTCAGATCGAGGCCCAGGTCTTGAAGCCGGGCATGATCGCCGAGGCGACCTGTGTTTCAAAGCCTTGGACAGTGATTCCGATGGTCCTGACCAGCGTTCAGGATTACATCGCGGCTGGGCAATTCCGCGGGGGCGAGCAGCTGGTTGATATTCAGGCGATCGCCCGTCCGGGAACGATCCTGGTGCACCTTGAGCCGCTGTACAAAGACGGTCTCGATGGGGTCACCGCCGGCAGCAGCTGTCTTGTCAACGCCTACACCAGCAACCACGACGTGATCTCCTCAGGCAAGGTCGGCGCGCTCAAGGGCGCTGCGCTGCATGCCATTGATGCGGTCGGCGTTGTGCATGCGATGTTGCTTCGGATTCAGGCGCTGATCCTTCCTTTCAAAACGCTGGTCTTGAACGGTCACTAGCAGCTCTCTCATGGCCGCAGCGGCTTACTGGTTTGTCTATTTGCGTAACCGTCCAACCGGTCAGTGATGAAAGCACCTGCGCTGATTGAGGGATGACAAAGCAACGGAGTGATCGTCATGTCGCCAAACGCAGCAACCTGGGAGCCGAACAAAGACATGCCCGTCGGTAAAGGCGCGACCGTGCAGCAATTCTTTGCCTATGTCGGAAAAGATCGTTTTGAGATTAATGTTGCGCCGTGGGAAGAGGGGCAATTGACAGTGAACGGTCTGGAAATCGCGCGGACCGCTGAACCGAAGATCAGCGTGAGGCATTCTCGAGTTTGAGGCAGGCAGCAGAACAATATTTGCGAGGCAGCCTGGATCAATCTGCAAACGGATCGGCTGATGACTCCAGACGGGAAGCCGTCTCTGTGAGACAATTTCAAACTGCAGCTAGGCGCTCGAGTGAGGGCACCGTGTCAGTTCTTGCCAAGGAACATGGCATAAGCCGGGTTACCGGTCTCATCCCAATGCGGATAGCCAAGCTCTTTCAGGAATTTCTCGAACGCGGCCCTCTCGGTTCGCGGGACTTGAATGCCAGCCAGCACGCGCCCGAAGTCAGAGCCGTGATTGCGATAGTGGAAGAGCGAAATGTTCCAGTCGGATCGCAAGCCTTCGAGGAATTTGAGAAGCGCACCGGGACGTTCGGGGAATTCGAAGCGGTAGAGCATCTCATCCATCAAGCCTTCGACGCGGCCGCCAACCATGTAGCGGACGTGAAGCTTGGCGAGCTCATTGTCCGTCATGTCGACGACCGTGAGCGCGTGGTCGCGGAGCAGGGCGATGATCTCCTCTTTCTCCGCCTGGCCGGCCTTGAGCGCAACGCCGACGAAGATCTGGGCATTCGCTCCGGGCGCGATGCGATAGTTGAACTCCGTGATTGCGCGATCACCCAGCAGTCGGATGAAAGAGCGATAAGAGCCCGGCTTTTCCGGAATGGTCACACCAAGCAATGCTTCTGAGCGTTCGCCAATCTCGGCGCGCTCGGCCACATGCCGCAACCGGTCGAAATTCATGTTGGCGCCTGATGAGATCGCGATGACCGCGCCGGGGAGATCGAGTTGTCCGGCATGCTTGCGCAAGCCGGCGAGTGAGACGGCGCCGGCGGGTTCGGAGATGGCTCGCGTATGGTCGAAGATATCTTTAATGGCGGCGCAAATCTCATCGGTGGTGACGGTCACCACCTCGTCGAGCAAGGTGCTGCATAGGCGGAACGTTTCTTCACCCGCCTGCCGCACAGCCACGCCATCGGCGAAGATGCCGACCTCGTCGAGGGGCACAGGCCGCCCCGCCGCGATGGCTGCCTTCATCGAAGCCGCGTCTTCCGGTTCGACGCCGATGACGCGGATCTCAGGCCGCAGGAACTTGACGTAGCTCGCAATCCCCGCAGCAAGGCCGCCGCCACCGATCGGCACGTAAATGGCGGCGAGCTGATTTGAGTGTTGACGAAGGAGCTCAACGCCGATGGTGCCTTGCCCCGCGATCACATCGGGGTCGTCATAAGGGTGCACGAAGACCAGATTGTCTTTCTTGCAGAGGTCCAGAGCATGGAGCCGGGCGTCGTCGAAGGTATCGCCATAGATGATCACTTCGCCGCCGAGACGTCGCACCGCCTTGACCTTGATGGAAGGCGTCGTGGTGGGCATGACAATGATGGCGCGCACGCCCATCCGCTGCGCGGAATAAGCGACACCCTGCGCATGATTGCCCGCGGAGGCGCAGATAACGCCTTGCTGCCTCTCACTTGCAGATAGTTTTGCGATTTTGTTGTAGGCGCCGCGAAGCTTGAACGAGAAAACGGGCAGGAGATCCTCCCGCTTCAGGAAGACGTCCCGGCCGAGTCGCTCCGACAACATGCCCATCCGCTCGAGCGGCGTTTCGTTCGCGACCTCGTAAACGGCTGAGTCGAGGATGCGGCGGACGTAGTCGTGCATATCAATGTTCTCACTGGGCGGTCGGCAGGGTGCGTCGCAAGACGAAGTCCGCATTCGTAACAGGTTGCCGAGAAGCTTCAACAGTCACCGGCAAGTCACATTAGTCTCACGACAAATTGGGACTTGCTTCGGTCGCGCCCGTGCGCAATCGCGCGAAAATTTTCTTTCAGACACGGTATGCGAGCGCAGCCAAAGTGCAGCAAGCCAATGAAAGTTAAGGAATTAATGGGTCGTTTAACTGTTTGTTAACTACGATTGCCTGACTCTCAATTTAACAAATCAGTAACAATAGAGAGTCGGCAACATGCTTTCACAGAAGGTGGAACCACAACGGCAGATGGTGCGCCTCCGGGGGCGGTCCTACGTCGCGTTCGTGTTCAGCCCCGTTGTGCCGATCGTGGGGTGGCTGGAGCAGATCGACGCAACGATCGCGACGTCGCCCGGATTTTTTGTCGGACGGCCCGTCGTCCTCGATCTCTCCGCGCTGTCGTTAAGCCAATCCGCCATCACGCATCTGGTCACCAGTCTTCACGCAAGAAATATCCGCGTTCTCGGTTTTGAGGGCGTGGATGCTTCCAAGCTCACGCCTGACTTGCCGCCGGTTCTCACCAGCGGGCGTCCGGTTGTGATCGAACAGCAAGAGCAGCAGAAGAAGCCGGACGAGAAGCCGCGGCCAACGTCGCTGTTGCTCGACAGCCCGGTGCGATCGGGACAGTCGGTCGTATTCATGGACGGCGACGTCACGGTGCTGGGTTCGGTAGGCTCAGGCGCCGAGATCGTCGCGGGCGGCTCCATCCATGTGTACGGGGCGTTGCGTGGCCGCGCGATGGCGGGCGTCAGCGGCAATCCAGGCGCGCGGATCTATTGCCAAAAGATCGAGGCCGAGCTGCTCGCCATCGATGGCTTTTACCGGACTGCAGAAGACATCAACGAAACCGTACGTCATCGGCCCGCGCAGGCGTGGCTCGACGGCGACATGATGAGAATTTCACCGCTGAATTAACCGGCTAAGGAGGAGGTAGGAATGGCCAAAGTCTTGGTCGTGACGTCTGGCAAAGGTGGAGTTGGAAAGACGACGTCCACTGCCGCACTGGGCGCTGCGCTTGCGCAGTGCGGCGAGAAAGTCGTGGTCGTGGATTTCGATGTCGGCTTGCGCAATCTGGATCTCGTGATGGGCGCCGAACGCCGCGTGGTATTCGATCTCATCAACGTGGTGCATGGAGTCGCCAAGCTCTCGCAGGCGCTCATCCGCGACAAGCGCCTCGATAATCTGTGGCTGCTTCCCGCGTCGCAGACGAGGGACAAGGATGCGCTGACCGATGAGGGCGTCGGCGCCGTCATCGCCGAACTACGCGAGAAGTTCGATTGGATTCTCTGCGATAGCCCCGCGGGCATCGAGCGCGGCGCGACGATGGCAATGCGCTTTGCAGACGAAGCGGTCATCGTTACCAATCCCGAAGTCTCGTCGGTCCGCGACTCCGATCGCATCATCGGCATGCTCGATTCCAAGACCGTGAAGGCGGAGAAGGGCGAGCAGATCAAGAAGCACATTCTCATCACCCGCTACGACACCTCGCGCGCGGCGCGCGGCGAGATGCTCAGCATCGACGACATCCTGGAAATCTTGGCAACGCCGTTGCTCGGCATCATTCCCGAGAGCCAGGATGTGTTGAAAGCGTCGAACGTCGGCACGCCTGTCACGCTTAACAATGCGGCGAGCGCGCCGGCCAAGGCCTACACCGATGCCGCCCGCCGCCTGATGGGTGAATCCATCGCCATGGTGGTGCCGACCGAACGCAGGGGCTTCATGAATCGACTACTCGGACGGAGGGCCGCTGCATGAGCATGAATCTGTGGCGGCTCCTCAGCGGCCGTTCGGCATCTGCGCCGGTTGCACGGGAACGGTTGCAGATTCTTCTCGCGCATGAACGCGGCCTGCGCGGCCAGCCGGATCTCTTGAACGTCTTGCGCGAGGAAATTCTCGCGGTGGTCTCGCGGCACGTCGAGCTCGATCCGGAAAAGGTCGTCGTTCGCATGGACCGCGGCGAGAGCGTCTCGACGCTGGAAGTCGACATCGAACTGCCGAACGGCGTCGAGCCCCGGCGGCTGAAGGTTGTGGTGTGAGGTCACTAGTGGTCCGATTCTAACGTTCGCATCCCGCTCAGCAGGCACCTCCTGCGAATGTTAGAATCAAAGGACCACTAGTGTGGCGGTTGAAGTCCGCATCATTCGTGCGGCGAGTCCGGAATGCGGACTTCTGAACCAAAGCCACACTAGAACAATAGCTTGCTAGTGCCCTTCGATTCCGAAGTTCGCAGACGAACGTGCAGCAAAATCATGCGAACTTCGGAATCGGGACACTAGCCAAATATAGTTTCTAGTGGAGTTTTGGATTTGACATTCGCTTGACGAACTCGCTGCCGGGTGGGTAGCGAATGTCAAATCCACTCCACTAGTTCCCGCTTTGGGACGTGAAGACCTCAGCAATTCTGGTATAAGGGAGGGATGATGTTTCGCTCTCTTATAGTCCTCGCCTTCGTCTTGTTGGCCGCGGCGGTGTTGTCGATTCCAACGACAACCTTCGCCGCACCGAAAGAGCCGCGTGATGGCAAAGCCCCGCGCCAGCGAACAACGGCGCCAACTCAGAAACCGATCGCACGGCCGCACCAGGCGACGTCCTGCGCGGAGTTCGGGGCTGGCTTTGTTCGTGCTCCCGGTTCAGACACTTGCGTCCGTATCGGCGGCGGGATCGGCGTCGGCGTAGGATTTTAAGCACTCGGCCGTCTGGCACAATCAAGCGTCAGCAATCGCGTTCGATTGCGCCAAGCGTGACTTCTGTCACGCGAGATAACCGCCGTCGATCGTCAGCGCGCTTCCGGTGATGAATGCGCTTTCGGGACCGGCGAGATACGCAACAAGGCTTGCGATCTCGGTATCCTTACCCATGCGGCCGGTGGCGAGCAGCGGCGTGACGATCTCGCGCGCGCCTGCGCTCATGTCGGACTCCGTCGGGCCCGGCTGGATGGTATTGACCGTGATGCCGCGTGGGCCGAGATCGCGTGCGAGGCCGCGCGTCAGCGCTGCCACGGCGCCCTTGGTCATGCTGTAGATCGACGAGCCGGGAAATCCCGTGCGGTCGGCGGCAACACTACCGGTGGTGATGATCCGCCCGCCGCTTTGCATGTGAGGCAGAACCGCCTGCACCGCGACAAACACCGCGCGCACATTCACCGCGACCATGCGCTCGAAATTTTCCAACGAATAATCGTCCACCATGCCGTGCAGCAGGATGCCGGCGTTGTTGACGAGAATGTCCACGCCGCCGAAGCGTTGCGCGGTCTTTGCCACCGCACGCTTGATCGCTTCCGGATTTGCGCTGTCGGCTTTGATGGCGATCACGTTACGGCCCTTTGCAGTGAGTTCGTCCACAAGCGCGTTAGCTTTGTCGGCGGAGGCCGCGTAAGTGAACGCGACATTGGCGCCATCGTCCGACAGCCTGCGGACGGCGGCGGCGCCGATGCCGCGCGATCCGCCGGTCACAAGCGCGGTCTTCCCGGAAAGAGTGGTGGTCATGGATAGTCTCCTTTTTATTGGACTATTTAGTCCATAATTAAGCGAGAGAAATGAGGGAGGGCTAAAGACGGGTGAGGGCGTTATCCGAGGCTGTTCAGGCCGACGCGCACCGCATCGCGCAAGTCGTTCTGCGAGGCGCCGCCCCGTGCGAGCACTTTCAGGCCGGATAGCAGCGTGAGGATGAAGACGGCGGTAGCTTTGGGTGAGACGGATTTTGGAATCTGGCCGGAGGCGTGACCGGCTTCAACGGCCTGGCGAATGGCGGTGGTAAGCACATGGCCGCTGGTGTCGTTCAGCGCGCAGATGTCGTCATCGCCGCGGCCGAATTCGCCGATTGAACTGACGCCCAGGCAGTGGCCGTTTTCAGTAGCGCGGCTGACGAATTCCATCAGCAGCGCTTCAAGGCCCTCGCGCGGCGAGGGCGCCGCATGCAGTGCGCGCAGCGAGCGCGACAGGCTGTCGGCATTGTACTGGCGCAGCGCTTCCAGATAGAGCGCGCGCTTGTCGCCGAACGTGTCGTAGAGGCTCTGCCGGCTGATCCCCATGGCATTGAGCAGGTCATCCGTGGACGTGCCCGCAAAGCCGGTGTTGCGGAACGCGCGGATGGCCGCCTGCAGGGCCTCATCGCGATCGAAAAGCTTTGGTCTCGCCATGGGAGGGGAAGTAACAGTTTTGGACTGATGTGTCTAGTATTAAAGCGCGAAAATGGACATTCTAGAGGGAGGGGCAAATTCTAACGACTCACGCACGATGAAAAAACATGACCGCCAATTGCGGTTTTACGTTCCCTGAGCGCGATCTTTTTCCAGTGCACAACGATTTACTTTCTTTTGAGTTCAAGAGATTCGCGCGTCGAATAGCTCGGTGCACTGAACGATGCACTTCCACTAAATAAGGAGAGCTCAATGTTGGTAGCACTGACAACAAAGCGCTTCGTTTCACCTCAATCGGAGTTTTCTCCCGGTCCTGCACCATTTCTCGAATGGATCGAAGTTGGCCGGTTGGTGATCGATGACTCCTACCAAAGAGAGATCGGGAGACGCGGTGCAGTGAATGTGAACCAAATCGCGGAATTCTTCGATTGGTCGAAATTTGCACCGGTGATCGTTGCACCTGTCGAAGGAGGAAAGTTTGCAATTGTCGACGGCCAGCATCGAACCACCGCAGCTATGCTACGCGGTCAGGAAGCCGTTCCATGTCAAGTCGTGCAGGCAGATCGCGCGAAGCAAGCGGCAGCTTATGCTGCGGTGAACGGAAACGTCACAAAAACCACAGCTCAGCAGCTTTATCATGCGCGATTGGCAGCAAAGGATAGTTCAGCACTTGCTCTGGCCGATGTATGCGCGGCTGCTGGTGTAGAAATTTTGCGAAAGAACCTGGTGCGGTCGGATATCAAGGCAGGTCAAACATATGCCGTCACTGCACTGAGTCGCTGTCTCACAATTTATGGGCGTGATACGTTGATAACGGCGCTACAATGTATCACCCAAACAGCCGACGGTAATCCCGGTTTCGTCAGAGCAACTATTATCGAAGCTCTATGTGAGGTACTTCACCCTGTTCCGGAGTGGCGAGATGCGGGCGAAATACTATTAAGAACAATGGACAAATTTAAGTTTGCCGATGCGTGGGATCAAATAGCGGCAGGGCGAGACAAGATATTTCCTGCAACAGCAGCCAAAATGATGGTGGACAAGCTGCGGAAGTTTCTTACGCGAAGAATGCCCGTTGTAGGCGGAAAAGCGGCGTAGAAGTGTTAAGGATTGAGGTAGCTAGTTCCTGCTACCTCAACTCTTGTATTGTGGAAATTTGTGTCATGCTAAATCGAGCGTCGCAAGATGATGCGCCCGTCAGTGATCGCATGAAGATCTGAAGGCCACAGAGAGAGTGTTCAGATCTGCCTCAAGGTTTGCAGGCGGTTCGTGACTTCGAATCGAAGTTTGAAGCAAGGCGCGGGATTTCTAATCTGATCTTGTAAATCAACTTTCGCCGCAGGCCGGTTTAATGGTGGTCAGCTCGGAGGCGGAGTCTACGATGCATCCAAGCATGCCTTAGAATAGAGATCGACAACGAATGGCTTGGCGGTTACTACGCACTCGGGAACTGTGCATCTCTACCAACATTACGGCCTGATCTGTCCCCCAAAAACTTCTCCCGTCATACCGTTGACACACGCCCGCACTTCGTCTTAGGGTCCTCCACACAGAAGCAAGATTTAAGACTGTCTGTAAGATGGTCTCTTGCTCTGTCTTTTTTTGCCTGGGCCTTCTTGCAGAGAACATTCTGGGGAGGTCCAAAAGTGCAACAATCTGCATCCATACATTCATCTGTGAAGTTGCGCGGGATCGACGACGTTGTGTCGTTCATCGATTCCCGTAACGGTATTAACGGCAGGGCAGGCGTCATCTGGTGGCTCGCCCTCGGCGGCCTGTTTCTTGATGCGTTTTCAAACTCGGCACTGAGCGCGGGCCTTGCCCCGATGACGCGCGACCTGCATCTGGCTGCAGCCGAAGTCGCGCTGCTGACCTCATTCGCGTCGTGGGTCGCGATCGCCTTCAATCCGATCGGCGGCGCAATGGCCGATCGCTGGGGCCGCGTGCGTCCGCTGATCCTCGCAAAAGTGTTCGCCATCGTCGGCGGCTTGCTGGTGATCTTCGCAACCAACTTCCAGACTATTCTGGTCGGCCGCTTCTTCGCCGGCGCTGCTTACGGCATCGACTTCGCCATTGCGATGGCCGTGCTCGCGGAGTTCACGCCCGTGCGCTTCAAGAGCCGCCTGAATACCTGGCAGGGCATGTGGTACACGGCCGTGTGCACCAATCTGCTGCTGGCGCTGCTGTTCTATTCGTGGAACGTCGGTGACTCGATTTGGCGTTATGCGGTCGGCGCGACCGCCGTTTTCGCAGCCTTTATCCTCGTCATGCAGTGGGCGCTTCTCGTCGAAAGCCCGATCTGGCTGGCGCGCAAGGAGCGGCTGGACGAAGCGGCAGCGGCGATGAGCAAGATCTATGCAAAGCCTTTTATTGCAGCGCCGATGGCTGAGCGTATTCCTGTCATCAACCAGGCGAAGCGTGGCTTGGCCAACGTGCTGCTGATCTTCCGTGGCGTTTATCTGCCGCGCACGATCCTCGCAGCCACCGTGCAGATCGGTCAGTCGATCCAGTACTTTGCGATCGGCTGGTACCTTCCGCTGATCAGCGCGGCGCTGTTCGGCAAGGACTTCGTCTACGCCACCCTCGGCGCACTGATGTTCAACGTGTTCGGCATCTTCGGTGGCTTCATGTCGCCGACGATCGGCCGCGTGCTGGGCCTGCGTCTGGCGGCTGCGGTCGGCTTCGCCGCCGTGTTCGTGATGCTGGTGATCCTCGGCCTGTTCAGCGACAAGATGCCGATCTGGCTCGGCGCCATCGTGCCGTCGCTGTTCATCCTGTTCCACTCCGGTGGTCCGGGCGCGAACGGCAAAAGCCTGTCGTCGCTGTCGTTCCGCGGCGAATTGCGTGCCGGTGCGAACGGCGTGATCGGTGCACTCGGCTCCATCGGTGCGGCGCTGGGTCTCTTGGTGTTCCCGCTGTTCAAGGAATGGTATGGTCTGAACCACACCTTCCTGATCCTCTCGGCCGTCCCGCTGGTCGCCAGCATCATCTGCTTCTCGATCAAGTGGGACCCGACCCGCACCACCATCAATCCCGACAACGAGGCCGGTGCGCCGCAGTTCGAGGGAGACAAGGTGTACGCTGCGGGCGCACTGCAGTCGGCCAAGTCTTGAGCGAGACCGGGTCCTGATCATGACAACGTCGCAAGACGTCATTCTGGCGATCGATGAGGGAACGTCCGGCACGCGTGCCGCGACGGTCTCCATCGACGGTCATGTCTCGTGTCTCGAGTACATGCCGCTTCAGGTCGATACCCCTCGGCCTGGAGTCGTCGAGCAGGATGCCAACGCGATCCTCGAGAAAACCGTTGCGGCCTGCCGTGCGACCATCGCGCAGGCCGCGCGCGAGAACCGGCGCATCGTTGCGCTCGCGCTCGCGACCCAACGCGCCACCAGCGTGTTGTGGGACAAGAACACCGGGCGGGCTCTCGTGCCCGCCATGGTCTGGCAGGATTCCCGCTATGTCGGCGAACTCGACAAGCTTGCGCCGATGTGGGACGCGGTTCTCGCCAAGCAGGTGGGGCGGCCCGGCGGTGTGCGCTCGCCTTATCTCTGGGCTGCACGCCATATCGTGAATACGCCGGCCGTCGCACGGGCATTCGCAGAAAAGCGGCTGGGCTTCGGCACGGTTGATACGTGGCTGTTGTGGCACCTCACGCGCGACCGCGTTTATGTCACCACGCCAACCAACGCGACATCGGCAGGTGCTTATGTGCTCGCCGAACATCGCTACCAGAAAGACTGGCTCGACGCGCTGGAATTCCCGCACGAGCTGCTGCCGGAGCTGTGTGCGGATGCGCACGATTTCGGTCGCACCAATGTGGATCTGCTCGGCATCGATGTGCCGATCCTCGCCAGCATGGGTGATCAGCATGCGGGCGCCATTGGGCTCGGCTGTCTCGATCGCGGGCAGGCGATGTGCATTCACGGCACCGGCAGCTTCGTCGATCTCGTGATCGGGCCGGAGCAACCGGCGAGGGCGGGTCTCTACGCCGGCACCACGACCATGGTGGCGCGCCGCAGAGGCGACCAATCGCACTTCGCGGTGGAGACGTTCGTCGCAACCACGGGCTCCGCGCTCGACTGGGTGTGCGACAAGCTCCGCTGGTTCGAGAATGCTGCCGAGATCAGCCGCTTTGCGGCGGAAGTGGACTCCGCCAAGGGCATCACCTTCCTGCCGTCGTTGACAGGCTTCCGCGTGCCGGAAATGCAGCCCAACGCCCGCGCATCGCTCACCGGCATTTCCATGGCGTCCACACGTTCCGAAGTGGCGTATGCCATTCTCGAAGGCATCGCGCATTCTGTTGCGAGCTGTCTGACCGCGGACGAAGACGTCTCTGGCGTGTCGGTGTCCGAACTGATGGTCGGCGGCGGACTCTCATCAAGCGATCCGCTGCTGCAGATGCAAGCCGATCTGATCGGCGTGCGGATCCGCCGCAAGCCGAACACCGCGCGCGCTACGCTGCGCGGCGCAGCCTATCTCGCTGGATCATCGGGGCTGTTCTGGGACGATCTGCCGCGCGGGGAGGTCAGTCCGAACGAGCGTGTCTTCGAGCCGAAGATCAGCTCGGACATCCGGGCTGAGCGGCGCGCGCTGTGGCATTCACGTGTGAAATCCGAACTCGAACATGCCGCGACCTTCGGCGCGCGGTAGGTGGACCTGCTGAGACGACCATGAAGTTTCTTCCCTCGCTAAGACCTAGTCGCGAACGGGCTGAGATGACAGCCGTAGAGCCGTTGCGCTTTGTGCGCAGCGAGCAGCTCGCGCGGCTGGAGAGTGACACGTTCGATATCCTGATCATCGGCGGCGGCGTCACCGGTGCTTACGCGGCATTCGATGCCAGCCTGCGCGGCTTCCGCGTGGCGCTGGTGGAGAAGGACGATTTCGCGTCGGGGACGTCGTCGAAATCGTCAAAGATGGTGCATGGCGGCTTGCGTTACATCGAACAGGGCAATCTCGATCTCGTGCGTCACTCGCTGCTGGAGCGTCAGCGCCTGCGCCGCAACGCGCGGCATCTGGTGCAGCGCTTGCCGTTCCTATTTCCGATCATGGAAAAAGACGGCGTGTTCGACAAGCGTCTCGCCAAAGCGTTCGAGAGCCTGCTGTGGACATACGATCTCGCGGGCGGCTGGCGCGAGGGCATCCTGCATCAGCGGCTGAGCAAGGCTGAGGTGCTGTCCCATTGCCCAACCTTCAAAGAAGACAATCTCACCGGCGGGCTGATGTATTTCGACGCGCGAGTCGATGACGCGCGCCTGACGCTGAACCTCGCGCGCACGGCCGTCTATCACGGTGCCGCGGTCGCCAATCACACCAAGGCTGTCGAGATCGTGCGCGACGCCAACAACAAGGTGACCGGTGCGATCGTGCAGGCCGACGGCCGCGAGATCAATGTGCGTGCCAAGGCCGTCATCATGGCGACGGGCGTCTGGCTGCGCGACTGGACTGGAATCAAGAAAGGCGAGGAGCGCAAGCTCGAGATCCGTCCCGCCAAGGGCGTGCATGTGGCGATCCCCTGGCTGAAGATCCGTAACGACTGCACGGTGACGATCCCGGTTCCCGGGCGAAGCCGCCGCGCCACCATCACGCGCTGGGGCAACGTCTCCTATCTCGGCACGACGGACGAAGATTACAAAGGCGATCTCGACGATGTGCTGTGCACGCGCGAGGAGTTGGACTTCCTGCTGGAGGGCGCGCGCTCTGCGTTGAAGACGGATCTCAGCCCGGAAGATGCGGTGGGCAGCATCGCAGGATGCCGGCCGTTGGTTGCGCCGCCCGGCGGCAAAACGTTGGAGATCAAACGCAACCACAAGATCGATATCGCGCCCGATGGCCTCATCACCATCGTCGGAGGCAAGCTCACCACATCGCGGCACATGGCTGAGCAGACCATCGACGCCGCGCAGCAGGTCATCGGCAAGAGCGCACGCTGCAAGACGAAGAAGGCGTATCTGCTGGGTGCGGCGGGATATGACTCGCAGGCCATCGTTGCCTCGGGCGGCCTCGGCGCCCATCTCGGCGAGCGTTACGGCACCGAAGCTCGCTTTGTCAGTGACATCCTACAGGCCGATCCGAAACTGCTTACGCCGCTTGTGGAAGGGCTGCCTTACACCGAAGCGGAGGCCGTTTATGCCGTCCGCCACGAGATGGCGCAAAGTGTTGACGACGTGCTGGCGCGGCGCATGCGCGCACGGCTGATGGCACGCGATGCGTCGGCGCGCGCGGCAACGCGCGTCGGTGAAATTCTGAAGTCCGAACTTGGCCTGTCCGATCAGGCCGTCGCGCAGCAGGTGAGCGCTTATGCCGCCAGCGTTGCGCACGAAAAATCCGTCCTTATGGGAGACAAGTAGAATGCTGAGCAAAGAAGCCATCCGACGAGGCTACAACCGGGGCAAGTACGTGGTGGGCGCGCATACGCCTCCAGCCTATGTGGCACGGGTGAAAGAAACCTCCGACATTCCAGGCCTACAGCGCGAGCCGCTGGCCGTGAGCGAAGAGATCGTCGCGTCGCTGCGCAAGGCGGCTGACGAGGTTCTCACTGCAACGAATGACGTGGTGGCGTGGACCCGCGACTGGTGGGCGGGATCGATGATCACTGACACTGCTGGAAAGCCCGCGACGCCGAAGGCCGTCGTCGTGAAGGTCTCGTCCGTTGCGCAAATTCAGGACGTTATGCGCATCGCCAATGCTGCCTCTATTCCGGTAACGGTCTCGGCGGGGCGCAGCAACGTCACCGGCGCAGCGTTGCCGGTGCGTGGCGGTATCGTGCTCGACATGTGCAAGCTCAACAAGCTGATTGCCTTCGACAAGGAAAGCCAGCTCGTCGACGTCGAAGCCGGCATGTTCGGCGACATCTTCGAGCAAACCATCCAGCGCGACTACGGCATGACGATGGGCCATTGGCCGTCATCGTTCGCCATCAGCACGGTGGGCGGCTGGATCGCCTGCCGCGGCGCGGGTCAGCTTTCCACTCGCTATGGCAAGATCGAGGACATGGTCTACAGCCTTGACGTGGTGCTCGCGGACGGAAGCCTGATCACGGTCGGCGGCTACGCGCGCGCCGCGCAGGGGCCGGATTTGCTGCAGCTGTTCATCGGCTCGGAAGGCACTCTCGGCGTCATCGTGCGGGCCAGCCTCAAGCTGCATCGCCT
The DNA here is from genome assembly GCA_036924835.1 of Nitrobacteraceae bacterium AZCC 1564. NCBI lineage: Bacteria > Pseudomonadati > Pseudomonadota > Alphaproteobacteria > Hyphomicrobiales > Nitrobacteraceae > Nitrobacteraceae bacterium AZCC 1564. Next base: position 808,388 of record JBAGRR010000001.1, on the reverse strand, counting down.
GCCGGACTACGGCCGCGCCATCGCCTACGGTTTCAAGAGCTTCGCCATTGGACTTGAGGCCTGCCGTCAGATCATGCAGCGCGGCGCGAACCCGGCAGCGCTTCGGCTCTACGATGAACTCGAGAGTAACGTGCAGTTCGGTTTGAAGAGCAATGTGCTGATGATCGCTGATGAAGGTCCGCGCGAGATGGTGGATGCCGTCATGGCCATCAGCGGAAAGGTCTGCCAGGAACTTGGTGAGAAGCTTGACGGCGATGCGATCTTCGAGCGCTGGCTCGACACCCGCTATCTCACCGGCAAGAGCAGCGAAGGCTTCACGCCAAGCCCGGGTTTCGTTTCCGACACGCTGGAAATGACCGGCCGCTGGCGCGATCTGCCGGCGATCTATGACGAGGTTGTTGCCGCTATCAACGCGGTGCCCGGAACACTCGCCGGATCGGCGCACCAATCGCATGCCTATGTGGACGGTGCCTGCCTTTACTTCTCGCTGCGCGGCGAAGTCGAGGTCGAAAAGCGTGCCGCCTGGTACCGTGCCGGGTGGGACGCCGCCAATGCAGTGCTGATCAAGCACAACGCGGCGTTGAGCCATCATCACGGCGTGGGCCTACTGCGCGCGCCTTACATGGCGCAGGCGCTGGGGACTGCGTTCCCGGTGCTGGAAACAGTCAAGCGGGCGCTCGATCCTCGAAATATTCTCAATCCGGGCAAGCTTGGCCTGAGTGACAAGGTAGGCGTGCAACCGTAAAAGGAGAGCATGGATAAATCACTGGCTGTACGCCTCACCCGGCATCCCGTTATTGCAACGCTCTACGGCGCGGAACTCATCGATGATTTCATCGGGAGCGAAGCCGAGATCTCGATCGTTGCCAATTTCGAATTGCGCAGGCTGCAGTCGGTGATCAAGGCGCTCACCGACGCCAAGAAATATCCCATCGTAAACATCGACAGTTGCGATGGGCTTTCGCAAGACAAGGGCGGGGTGGACTACCTCGCCGAGATCGGTGCCAAGGGGCTGGTCTCCACGCGCGTCGCTACCGTGCAACGCGCCAAAAAGGCCGGATTGGTTTCGATTCAGAAGGTGTTCGTCACCGACCGTTCGACATTTCCACGCAGTGTATCCGCCTTGGAGCAGAGCGAGCCGAACCTTGTTCAGCTCATGCCGGCACCGATGCTGCCGCACATTCCGGCGCAATACCGCAAGGCCATGCCGCCGATCGTCGCATCTGGCTTTGTGTGCGGGCGCGAAGATGCTGTCAGCGCCATCTCCAACGGCGCCATTGCGGTATCGACCAGCGACAAGAAACTCTGGAAGCTGAGCGGCCAAAGCCTTCGCGGGTGAGGGCGAAGAAGCTGGGTGGTTATCTCGAAGGCGAAACGGGTCTGTATCAGAACGGGCGCGTCTCTCTATCGTCATTGAACCATGATGGGGTATGATTTGAAGTAGACTGATTTTCAGAATTGATTTTTTAGTCGCGAGGGCGAAATGGAAGCGCTGTCGTCGAATAGCCGCATCGATGAATTGCCTGCGAGTTTCTGTGACATCGTTCTGAAGGGCGGCATTACAAGCGGTGTGGTGTATCCACTCGCGCTTGTTGAACTATCCAAGAAATTTCGTTTCTCTAATATTGGGGGAACATCGGCCGGTGCGATTGCCGCGGCGGCGGCTGCTGCTGCAGAGTATGGCAGATCCGCTCCTGATGCTGGCTTCGAACGGCTCGCGAAGATTCCGAATGAAATCGGACCGAAGCTGCTGTCGCTGTTTCAGCCATCGCGGTCACTCCAGCCACTATTCGCTATCTTCATCGCGTTGCTGACTTCAAAGAGCAATGTCGTCCGATGGATCAGCGTTCTGGCGGCTGTAGTAAGGGGGTATCCTTTTGCAGCCATCGCTGGTGCTGTGCCTGGCTTGGTTTTAGCAGTAGTCGGCTGGGTTGGCTTTGCCAGTGCAGGATTCTTCGTCAGTGGGATTATTCTCGGCATCGTTGGGTTCGTCGTTGCTATCTTCTATCGTCTTATCGTCGCGATCCGGACGCAGTTGCCCGCCAATGATTTTGGGCTGTGTCCCGGTCTTCGGCAGGGCGACGCAAAGGATGAGGGATTTACCGACTGGCTGGCCCGTCTGATTGATGAAACCGCCGGCATTGCTGATGGTCACGCGCCACTCACGTTCGGCGCCTTGTTGATGCCTTCAGGAGATCGTCCGCCCATTAAGCTTGCGATGATGACGACCAGCCTCATGGAACGGCGTCCTTACACATTGCCGCTCGCACACTCGCGATCCTTTCTATTCAAGCGCAGTGAATGGGTGAAGCTCTTTCCCGAACGCGTCATGACTTATCTCGTGGAGAATTGTGAACGCTTCGAGCCAGGGTCAGGAGATGAAGATGATTATTACTTCTTCCCCGACACAAACCATCTTCCGGTGATTGTCGCTGCGCGGATGAGCCTGAGCTTTCCAGGATTGATCTGTGCTATCCCGCTGTGGCGCCGGGACTTTACTTACGGGACCCAAGAAGAGCAGAGCGTCCTGCGCCGCTGTCTGTTTAGTGATGGCGGCCTGTCGAGTAATTTTCCCATTCACTTCTTTGATCGGTTGCTTCCCAATACGCCGACCTTCGCGATATCGCTCGATCGGTATGACGAAAAGCGCGATCGTGGCGACAGCCGCGTCTGGCTTCCGTTGAAGGCTGTCAGCGGTATCAATATTCCCGTCGAGCCGATCGAGGGAATACTCGGATTTCTCATGCGGCTCGTTGATTCCGCCAAGGACTGGCAGGACAATCTTCAGAGCACCTTGCCGGGATATCGAGAGCGCATTGTCCATATTGGTCTCACGCCTAATGAAGGCGGGCTGAATCTCGCAATGGACAACAAGGCCATTCAGCAGCTTGCTGACTATGGGCGCGAAGCCGGGGACATCCTGTGCATGTCGTTTGACCTTGATGACCATCGCTGGCGGCGATTTTTGGTGGCAATGGCGCGTATGGAAGAGACGCTGGAGGAGGTCGTCACGGCCTATGAGACGTTACCGGGAAAGCCCCAAGGCTTTGACGAATTTCTGAAACGTTATGCCAACGACCCATCCTCGTATCGCCAGGACAACAAGGCTCGTCTCGAAGTTTTGCTAGGTCGAGCACGCGACTTAGCTCTTTTGGGACAGGAGTGGCGCGAGCGCCCGCTCATCCGGGAGGGCAATATACCCAAGCCGGACACCGACCTGCGCATCACGCCTAAACCCTGACCACGAGGCTCAGGGCAAGTCTCGATCTGCTAACGGTCTTAGGTCATCGTCAGGCGAGTGGCTCACTTTCCCGTAAAGCGCGCTGGCCGCTTCTCACGATTGCTTTCGAAACCCTCCCGGAAGTCGTCACTTGCCATGATCTTCTCAACCACACGCATGGCGTGGCTTGCTCGCTCCATGGGGCTGCTCGGAAGAATCTCGCTCGCGAACATCTTGAACATTTCGAGCACTAGAGGCGCATTGTCGGCGAGGCGCCGCGCATAGGCGCGGGCGGCCGGCATAAGTTCGTCCTCAGGAACGATCTTGTTGACGAGGCCGACCTGATGTGCGCGCTCGACCGAAAATTCCTCTCCGAGGAGCATGATTTCCATGGCGACCTTATGGGGGATGCGTGCCGCGAGTCCTGCGATAAGGCCACCGGCAAAGCCGATCTTGGCTTCAGGGTACATGAAGCGCGTGTTCGTCGTCGCGATACAGAGATCGCACATCTGAACCAGGGTCAACGCGCCGCCGATGCACCATCCATTGACGGCGGCAATGATCGGCTTTCGCACTTCGATGTCGAAGCCCGGTGTGAACCGTCGGTAGTCCGGGATTGAAGACGAATTCAGGTCCTTGCCGACGGAAAAGGCCTTCTGGCCAGCGCCGGTGAGGATTGCCACACGGTCACTGCTCGCGTTGAAGCGGCGCCAGGCGTCGGCCAGTGCAAGTTCAGTTGCGGCATCGATGGAGTTCAGTTTGGCAGGGCGGTTCAGCGTGATCGTGCAGATGTCATCTGCGCTTTCGTAGAGAACTGGATCGCTCATCGTGTCAAACCTTTCGCAGTTTCCAGAAGTTTATTCTTGAGAACCTTGCCGTTGGGAGCCAGCGGTAGGGCTGGAAGAACGATGATCTCGTTCGGATATTTGTAGGCGGACAGTGCGTTCCGCAAATGCTGTTCAAGGTCATCGGGCAGGGCGGTCAGGGGCTGTACGAGCTCGACGAAGGCAATGACGTCCTCGTTGTTGCCATCCGCCTTTCGGCCAATAACCGCCGAGTGCGCGATGCCGGGATGACGATTAAGAATCGTCTCGACTTCGAGTGGATTGACCTTGAAGCCGGAGCGAATGATGACGTCTTTCTTTCTTCCAACGATATAGATCCGTCCGTCTCGCGCTCTCTTGGCGAGGTCCTGCGTGTTCAGCCAGCCGTCGGGCGTAAGAACCTTCTCGGTTATCTCCGAATTGCGGAAATAGCCGCGCATCACATTCGGTCCGCGCGCCCACAATTCGCCGACGGTCTCATCGGCGAGCTCATGACCCTTGTCGTCCAGAATTTTCAGCTCCATGCCGGGGAGGGGGCGTCCCACGGAATCATCGTCATAGTCTTCGCCGAACCGGGTCCAGCAAATGGATGCGGCCTCGGTCAGTCCGTATCCGTTCTGAAGAACAACACCAAAGAGTTGCTCCGTGTTGCGTTTGACCGTGGTGTCGATCGGCGCGCCGCCGGCCCCCATGAATCGCATATGGGCCGTGAGCTGCCATTTGTCGAGGTTGGCCTGCTCGGTCAGTTTGGCGAACATGGCAGTTGCACCTTGCAGAACGGTGATGCCAAGCGTGTTGATCTCGGAGAGGCACTGTTTTGCGGAAAACCTCGGACGCAAGTGAACGTGTGCTCCGGAGTGCAGTGATCCGAGCAGCACCGAGGCGAGGCCCATGACATGGGTGATGGGAAGGACGCAGTAGATTTTGTCGCTGGGCGCAATTTCGCGCAGCTCGCCCATCATCGACGCGATAAAGCAAAGATTGCCGTGAGTGAGCATGACGCCTTTAGGCGTGCCGGTTGTCCCGGTCGTATAGATAAAGGCGGCCAGTCCCGTATCCTGGTCGGAGGATGAGTTGCCTTTGGGATTTTCATCGCTGACGGCGAAGTCGCCGATCACGGCGTCTGAAATAACATTGGCTTTTGCTTGTTCAGCGTGCTTCCTGGCATCGGCCGAATGTGCGAGGACGAAGACCGCGCGTTTCGGCTCGCAATGCGCCGTAATGGCGTCGATCTCGAGCGGCGCGCGGCGTGCATTCTCAAGAACAATCGTGGCTCCTGCATGCGATGCGGCCAGAATCAGGACTGCAAGCGCGACGCTGTTTTCTCCGATCATCATCACGCGGTCGCCCGGAACAATGCCAAGTGATCTGAAATAATCGGCAAATCGGCTGATCTCGCGCTGGAGGTCAGAATAGCTCAGCGAGATAGATTGATCACTGACGGCCAGCGCGTTGCCCAGCGCAGCCGCCTGTTTGAAGATTGGGGCGACAATATTCATCGTGCGCGCGGTCTCCTCATGAACTGACGCCAAGTTCGCGAGCCGGAAGCAAGCGCGCTGGCTTCCGGCCGCTCAGGTCAACTCATGTTAATTGTCGATCTTGATATTGGCCTTCTTGACGAGATCATTCCACTTCGCCAATTCGGTATCGATGAAGGCGGAAAACTTGTCGCCGCAGGCAACTTCGGTGTCGCCACCGAATTCGAGCATTTTCGCCTGGATGTCCTTGTCCGCAAATATTTCGGCGATGTTCTTGTCGAGCAGATCGATGATCGGCTGCGGCGTTCCTTTCGGAACCCAAAGGCCGTACCACGACGTGACCCCGTAACCAGGGACGCCAGCTTCGGCCACGGTCGGCACGTCCGGTGCTGCGGCAGCTCGTTTCGGCGAACTCACAGCGAGAGCGCGCAACTTTCCGCCCTTGATCAGGGGAAGCGAGGCATTGTCGAACATCATCGTCACGCGGCCTCCCATCAAATCAACCTGTGCCGGGCCGCTGCCTTTATAAGGCACGTGCAGCATGTCGGTGCCGGTCATGACCCTGAAGAGCTCGCCCGACAAATGCGGGCTCGCGCCGGCTCCTGACGACGCGAACGAGAATTTTCCGGGCGCTGCTTTCGCTGCAGCAATGAGATCAGCCACGGACTTGTAGGGCGAGTCGGCGCTCACAACCAAGAAGTTAGGTATCGAGATGACCTGACACAACGGTATCAGGTCACGCTTCAGGTCGTAGGGGACGTGCGAGTAAACCGCAGGAATGGTGGTGTTTGCAACAGACCCCATCAGAATGGTGTATCCGTCGCCGGGAGACTTCGCCACAACATCAGAACCGATCATGCCGGCAGCACCGGGACGATTGTCGACAATGAAGGGCTGCCCAAGACGGGCGTTCAGCTTGTCGGCGATGACGCGGCCGACAACGTCGGTCGTTCCTCCAGGTGTATAAGGAACGACGATCCGAACCACATGATCGGGGTATTTGCCTTGAGCGATCGCAGGACCGGAAAGACTGAACGCCAATAGGACCGAGGCAGCCCAGCAGTGCTTCAACATTATTTGTCTCCCACCTAATTCAGATTATTCGTCTTTAAGTTTGCAGTGCGTCCGTTCAGGATCTTTTGTATTGGAGCAATCCGCCCGTCACCTTGGGCGGATGCTTCAGGATTGCTTCTTCGACGGGGTCGATGCCCCATCCCGGACGATCGGGAATGACGAGGTGTCCGTTCTCGAATTCGGGTTCGTGACTGAACAGCTCCTTGTCCCAGGCGAGCCGATCGACATCGATTTCCATGATCCGAAGGTTGGGAACGGCTGCCGCGAAATGCGCGTTCATCATCGTGCACAGATGGCCATAGAAGTTATGAGGCGCGACGTTGACTTCGTGCGCCTCTGCGAGGGCAGCAATCTTCATGGATTGCCAGGCGCCGTTCCACGGCACGTCGACAATGGCGACATCCATCGCCTGCTCCTGGAAATAGGGCAGGAATTGACGCAAACCGATCAGGGTTTCACATGAGCTGATGGGAAGGCGGCTGTGCTGCCGGATGTAGCCAAGGGCTTTGGGGCTGTGAGTGTCGATCTCGACCCAGAACATATCCATGTCCTCGAGCGCGCGCAGGATCTTGAGATAGCCTTCGGTCTTGGCGTTGAAGTTGAGATCGAGCAGGATGTCGATGTCGGGCCCGGTCCCGTCGCGAAGTGCCTGCAGGTGATTCTTCAGATTACGGATGACCGCGCGGTCGACGTTCAGTTCGGGATAGAATGGGACACCAAATCCGGGACGCCACGCGCGGACAGGACCGTCATCATGGATAAAGATGTTCGTCTTGCAGGCGGTAAAGCCGCGGGCACGGACCTCGGCGCCGATATTCTTGACGCCTTCCAAATCGGTGATGGCCGGCGGGAAAAATTGCGGGTGATTGATGCGCCAGGACGGCGCATGCGACCAGTACACGCGAACGCGATCGCGAATCTTGCCGCCGAGTAGCTCGTAGCAGGGGACGCCGAGAGTCTTGGCTTTGGCATCCAGGAGAGCGTTTTCGATCGCGCCAATGCCTTGGCCGATGATGCCACCAGCCGCGGCTGGACGGGTGAGAGCAGAGGCTTCGGCGAAGAAGCGCTCATGATTGCGGATGTCTTGGCCGATTAGGCGCTGGCCGAGCTGTTCGATAACGGACGTGACGCCAGGTGAGCCGAAACCTTCGTCGAACTCGCTCCATCCGACGACGCCATCATCGGTGGTAAGCTTGAGGAAACGATAGTTTCGCCAGCCTGCATCGCATCGAAGGGTTTTGATTTCGGCGACCTTCATCGGTCGAGCTCCTTTTACATGTTTGGATTGTCTCGATGGGCGTCAAACGACCTGATTGCACAGTTGAGTTTCGCCCCGCGCGAGCCGTCCGAGATTGTCCGTCAGGATATCGATGACGCGGGTTTCATAGCTTCGCGTCTCGCCGCCGCTATGGGGCGTGATGATCGCGTTCTTGAAATCCCAAAGAGGAGATGACGGTGGAAGTGGCTCGTCGTGGAAACAGTCGAGACCTGCGCCGGCGATCGTATCGTTGGCCAATGCGTCGATCAATGCGGACTGATCGACGACCCGTCCACGTGAAACGTTGATAAGAAACGCATTGCGTTTCATTTCTTTCAGCTGTTGAGCAGCGATCAGGTTTTCGGTCTCCGGCGTCAGCGGACAGGCAAGCACCACAACGTCGGCCTCGCGCAGAATCTGACCTATGTGAGCGATCGTCTGGACGGAATCGACGACGCCTTGAGTGAAGTGTCCGGACCGGTTCACGCCGACAACGCGCATGCCGAGTGCTTTGGAAAGCATCGCAATTCGCTGACCGATCTCGCCAAGCCCGACAATCGCAATGGTCTTGCCGCTAAGCTCCTGTTCGCGCACCTCAGGATTGCTGATCATCGGGCGCCAGACGTGTTCGCGCTGCCGATCGCGGGCAAGATGAAGGTGGCGGCTCAGCGAGAGCAGCAGGCCGATGGCATGTTCGGCGACCGCTCCGGCATTCGCGCCTTGTGCGCTCGCTAGCCGAATACCACGGGCAGCGAGGCGCGCGCGGTCAAACTGCTCTGTACCAGCGCTAACAGCCTGAATGAACTTGAGACGTTCGGCGCGCTCAATCCAGTCATTGCGCCAGAAGCGGGACACCACCAGCACATCGGCGTTGTGCAGCCGTGCCTCGACGTCATCGATGCTGCGGACTTCGATGTACCGCCCTCGATTGCCGCGCGCCTTGAAGGCGTCGCCGAGCTGATACGCCACGTGACCGAATAGAATGGTCGGTTCAACAAGCATCCGCGCTTCCCACCTGTCGGGCCTCTTCTGGGCTTCACTTCACTTATTGACGAGGAAAGCCCTGTCTGTCTATCCTAAATATTGAACAGGCGTTCCAAATAATAGAACGAGATGGAAAAGACTTTTCTCAAAGGCATGAAAATGCTTCAGGCTCTGGCGTCGTCCGAGGGCCCGCGCGGCGTCAGCGATCTCGCGCGCGAGTTAGGTCTGACCAAGAGCAATTCTCATCGCCTTCTGAAGACGCTGGTATCGTGCGGGTTTGCGCAGTCGAATGGCGATAGCGGGAAATACTCCGCGACGTTGAAGCTCTGGGAGCTGGGTTCTCAGGTGCTCGCAAAAGTGGATATCAAGAACGTTTCGAGCGCGTTCCTGCAGGCGCTGGCGGACAAGACTGGCGAGACGGTGCACTTGTCCGTGTTCATCGAGAATGTCGTTGTCTACATCGACAAGATCGATAGTCCGCAGCCCGTCAGGGCCTATAGCCAGATCGGAAAAAGCGCGCCCGCCTATTGTGTGGCGACGGGCAAAGTCCTTCTTGCGTATCAGAGCGAGGAGGTCATTGCAGGCGTGTGCACGTCCCTCGAGCAACATACATCACGCACCATCACGGACCCAGAAGAGCTGAAGCGCGAACTCGCGCGCATCCGACAACTCGGCTACGCGATCAATCGTGGTGAGTGGCGCGAAGGTGTCTGCGGCGTGGGGGCACCCATTCGCGATTCCTCAGGGCAAGTGGTTGGCGCGATCGGGATATCCGGACCCGCGACGCGCATGAAGCCGACATTCATGCGCGATCAGGTGCCCGAGGTCATCGCGGTCGCAAATTCCATCTCGCGGGCTCTTGGATATTCGGGCGACGCTCAATCGGCCCGCAAAACAGCTTAAGTCCAGATCATCATCATAGGTCAAATCAATGAACGGTCCTCTCACCGGCATACGTGTTTTGGAATTTGCGCAGATCGCAGCTGGCCCCTTTGCGGGAAGCTTGTTTGCCGATCTCGGCGCAGACGTGGTCAAGGTCGAGCGACCGGATGGTGGCGACGGCATGCGGAATTGGCCGCCTGCCATTCAAGGCGATAGCGGCGCGCCGATCAGCGGTAATTTCACCTCGGTCAATCGCAACAAGCGCAGCATTACCGTCGATGTGAGGAACCCGGATGACATGAAGCGGTTCTATGCACTGGTTGCGACCGCGGATCTTTTTGTCGAGAACTATCGTCCCGGTGTCCCGAAGCGCCTCGGGCTTGGCTATGAAGAGCTGCGTAAGCATAACCCGCGGATCGTTTACTGTTCGATCTCCGGATATGGCCAGACCGGGCCTTACGCTCAGAAGGGTGCATTCGACGTCACAGTGCAAGCCATGAGCGGCGTCATGAGCGTCACCGGAGAAGAGAGCGGCCCACCCGTCAAATGCGGCGTCCCCATCGGTGATTTCGGCGCGGGACTCTATGCAGCGTTTACGTCACTGGCTGCGATCATGAAAGCGCGGGAAACCGGACAAGGCGCCTACATCGATTGTTCGATGCTCGGTTCGCTGGTCGGCATGGCGGCGCTGCAAACGAGCGAATTCTTCGGCACCGGCATCGCACCCAAGCGGTTGGGGGCCGCGCATCCGCGCAACGCGCCCTATCAGGGTTTCGATGCGAAGGATCGGCCGTTCACGGTGGCCGCTGGAAACGACAAACTGTGGCGCGATTTCTGCGATGTGGTCGGTCGGCCGGATTTGCCGGACGATCCCCGGTTCGTCACGCAGCTTGATCGCGCACGTAACCAGAAAGAACTTGCCACCATCGTGCAGCCGATCTTTCTGACGCAAAACGCGGACGAATGGGTTGCGGCGCTCGACGCCAGGGGCATCCCTTGCGCGCCTGTGCTCGATTATCGTGAAATTCTGTCGAACGAACAGGTCGAACACCTTGGGCTCGTGCATTCGATCAAGGTGTCCAACGGCGCGACGACAAAAACAGTCGGTTTTCCGGTCAAGATCTCGGATTTCGACTACCGGATCGAAAAAGCGCCGCCCGGTCTTGGCGAGCACAATGAAGAGGTTTTCACGGAATGGACCACGAGCGCAAAGAGTATGTAATCGCGTCGCCGCTGGTTGATGGTGTCCGTTTCCTGACGCTTGATCGGGCTGACAAAGCCAACTCGCTGAGCAGCGATCTTGTCGATCAGCTCCTTGGCTGGATCGAGCGGTCGGAGAACGAGGATTGCCGTGCCGTCGTCATTGCGGCGAACGGCAAGGCATTCTGCGGCGGCTTTGACTTCACGGGCTATGAATCTGCGTCCCACGGCGATTTGCTGCTGCGCTTTACGCGCATCGAGCAGCTTTTGCAGCGGTTGCGGCAATCGTCGTTCGTCAGCATTGCACTCGTTCACGGGGCTGCGATGGGAGCAGGGGCCGACATCGCAGCATCGTGCACCTACAGGGTGGGATCGGCTGCAGCGAAGTTCCGATTCCCTGGCTTTCGCTTTGGCGTGGCGCTGGGCACGGGCCATCTCGCGCGACTTGTTGGGACGCAGACTGCGCGGGACATTCTGCTAAACAACACAACAATCGATGCGAACACTGCACTGCAGATCGGGCTCCTGACTGACCTGATCGAGCCGGACGTTCTGCGGATCAGAGCCGACGAGATCATTGCACAAATCGGGCCATTAGATCGAGCGGTGCGCAACCGCATTCTGCATCTCACATCACCACAGAACAACGATACCGATCTGGCTGAACTTGTGCGCTCGGTCAGCGCGCCGGGATTACATGATCGGATTGCACGTTATCGGGCCGGGCACTGAGCTGTAACAGGCGCTATCGGTCGCGCGAAGGCCCGTCTTTCAGAGAGCTTCGATCAGTGGTCACCAAGAGGGGGCTGCCCTTTCAGCGCAACCGTTACAGGGTGAGGCGAAGTTCGGCCTCTTTGGGTAGGCGAGCCCACCGAAAGCCTTGGTGGGGCTGCTACATCATCACGCATCCAGACGGAAGGCGTTGGCACCAACTGCTGACCTGTTCTACGCTTGGGTCAATGGCTGCCTAAAGGTAGCCGCGGAACCAAGGTTACTCTGTAGCGATTCTCATTTGGAATGCGGGTCTCGTGAGCTGGGTCATGCCGTCGCCAAAGGAAGTCGAGATCAAACTCGAATTGCCGGGGGAGCTCAAGAAGCTGCCGCTTTCGAGCAATGACAATGATCCTGCCCAAAGTGAGGATCTTACCTCGGTTTATTTCGATACGGACCAGCTCAAGTTGCACAAGCACGGTCTGACATTACGTGTACGACGCATCGGCGACCATTATGTGCAGACTATCAAGGCGTCCGATGGTGAGTTGTTTGAGCGTGGCGAATGGGAAACCGAAATCCGTGGAGATCGTCCCGATCTGGACGCTGCCCAAGGTACTGCACTGCAACCTTTCATTGATGAGAATTTTCAAGACGAATTGCTGCCTGTCTTTGAGACGCGCGTCCGACGCAGCACCTATCCGCTTAAAACCAAGGATTACGAGATCACGTTATCGGTCGACCAAGGTTCGATAGATACGGGAAAAAGCACGATTGCCCTTAACGAGGCAGAACTGGAGCTCAAGCGAGGGAACAAGGCGCATCTGTTCAGAATTGCTCGTTCGTTGTCGCGTTCCGCGCATGCGGATCTGGCGGTCAAGAGCAAGTCTCAGCGCGGCTATGAACTGCTGGACGGTCATGAGGCCGCGGTTGAGAAAGCCGACATCATTACGATTGAAGCTGGGATGGCGACATCAGATGCGTTTCGACTTGTTGCCGGCGCGTGTCTTAAGCAGGTTGTTGCAAACAAATCCGCGGTACTTGCGTCAGATCCCGAAGGGGTTCATCAGATGCGCGTCGGTCTGCGCCGTCTGCGCACAGCGATGTCGCTTTTCTCGGATATCATCCCTGGAAAAAAAACAGATGGCATCAAAGCTGAACTGAAATGGCTTACCGCCGAACTCAGTCCGGTGCGCGAGCTGGATGTTTTTCTGACAGAGGTTGTTCATCCACTTGAAGGCTCTGCTCATTCGCCCGAGCTGCGACCTCTGACTGGCGAACTCGAAAAGCGGCGGGATGCGGCGCTCGAGCGGGCAAAGGCAGCGGTATGTTCTCAGCGGTTTCGCAATCTCACGCTGAATGTTGCGGAATGGCTTGAAATTGGACGCTGGCGCAGGCCGCAAGATATGCTGTTGCGCGAACGCTGCGAGGAGCCGGTTGAGACGGCGGTTGTTGCGCAGTTGAATCGGCGATGGCGGAAAATTCGCAAGCGAGGACGCCGTTTGCTTGAACTCGACACTAGACAGCGACACAAATTGCGGATTCAGGCCAAGAAAGTGCGCTACGCGTCCGAATTCTTTGAAGCGTTGTTTTCGGGAAAAAAGATGCGCAAGCGTCAACGGAAGTTTGTCGCAGCACTGAAGGACATACAGGACTATCTCGGCAATCTTAATGACATCTCCGTCCACGTATCTCGTTCAAAAGAGATCGCTGCGGAAATGTCAGAAGCAACGTTCGCGGCTGGGTTGGTGATTGGTCACGAAGAAGCCCGTGAGACGGCTGTTCTCGCTGCTGCCGAGCGGGCCCAGAAAACCTTCAGCAAGGTGCAGCCCTACTGGAAATAGACGCAGAATCCCAACTACGCTTTTGTTGGGGCGTCCCAGAGGGGGCCGGCCTCTCTGGTCAGCTAGGTAGATTCCCCTCAGGGACAGTGCAAAACTTGCCGCATGGGGTCGCGGCAAGTCAGGCGGATATGGGAATTATCTCGGGATTCCACGCATTTGCGGTTTGGCATGGAGCCTGCAGGGCCTTGGCAAGCTAATGCTTGCTGGAGGCTCTCGCCATGTCGTCGACCATCGGATCCTATCCTACTTCGCTGCTGAATTACGCACGGAACGGCTATGCAGCGATGGTGGCTCAGCCGAGTTTGGTGCAGCACATGGGCGAGGACGAGAACGCGCCGTCGGCTTCTTCTTCGTCCACCATCGTGACGTTTTCCGATGGAGCAAAGGCTCATCTAGCCAAGATGGCCGCGGATGCTTCGGATCGAAGCGCGTCGGCAGCCGCAGCGGATCATTCATTGGCTTCCGATGAGACGGAAGGTGCTGACGCTGCGCCAGCATCGGATGAGACGAGTGCGCCAGACGCGCCGTCGGATCCAACAGATGCGCCATCGGATCCGCTCGATGCCATTCGTGCATGGTTCGACGACCAGTATGACGAACTCGGCATCTCCTCCGCCATGCTGGACGGGAAGGTCGCAGTCGATCTGAGCAGTCAGAGCAGAGAGATTTTGTCTCAGGTTGCGTCGAATACAGACGGCGTTTTCAGTGACGATGAGAAGGCGGCCGCCGCTGCTGAATTGACCTCGCGTTTCAACCGCGCAATGGCGTCACACGTCGTGATTGCGCGCCATACCGGTGATTATGCGGGCCTTTATCAGGCGGCGTCGGACTACCTGGATCAGGCGGGCGATGCCGAAAAGGCAACAGATGCTTGGAAGGATCAGAAGCAGGCCATCATGGATGGGCTCTCGGCAGCAAAGGCGTCGTTCGGCAAGGCACCGGACACCGGCAACAGCAATGATCCAATCCGTGCGCTGCTCGACCAGTCGGCTCCCGGCATTGGTGCGATTGGTCCAGATTCCACCACCCAAGATGTCGCTGCCTATGCCCGGTCGATGCTTGATGATCAGGAGAACCACGCTAGGGACAATGGGAGTGAATTGGTTTTCGATCCATCCCGGAAGACCGGTCAGCTTGTCGATTTTTCCAACTTCGACAATCGAACCCTGGCAACAATTGTTCTGAACCAGGACTCGTCGTTCTCGAGTCAGGAGACTTATGCGGCCAAGACTGAGCTTGAGCGGCGCACGCGCGCGAACATCCTTGGTGCCATGACCCCTTCAGGAGACAGTTCGTCATCTGGTCCAGGTGGAGTGATCCAGGGCTATCTGAACATGAGCGAAGAGGAGAAGCAGGTTCTCGGCGTGACCGATGACGTCACGAACAAGCTCATCCAGAGCTACAGAACCATGCTGTCGGTTCAGGGGACGTTGAACAGCGGCGGCGGTCTTGCTGCTTATCTCTGAAGCTCACTGACCAGCGCGCTCTCAGCGCCAGTAGAGTTTTCGCGAGCGCGCTTCTCTTCGACGGAAGAGAGCGCTCAGGCTCGTTTGTTTGCGATGATTTGCTCCCTCTCGGCAAGCTCTTTCGCCGTTGCCCAATGTGCTGCGCTATCCGCTATCGAGCCGCAAAGTTCACTGCAGCGTGCGCTCTCTTAGGTAACGCTACGAAAGGTAATCATTCATTAAGACTCTTTGCGGTGAGCCGCGTCTTCGGTGCGCTCTGTATTGGCAAAGCCCCGCATGCGAACAGGTGTTTGATAGTCGTTGCCTTGTCATATAACGGCGTTAACACTCCCTTCTCGCGGATTGTCCGAAGGATGCTGCGCTCAGTGGGTGCTGGTATTTCTTCATATATTTCAGTCACTTGTTGGGGTATCCGCTAGTTAAATGATACCTCCGTTGGGTGTCATATGACTGTCATCCAACCTCCATAAAAGCTCTATGCCGGACCTTTAGACAGGCGGCCTCGGGAGGCGATCTCAAAGGATTGCGCGCCCGCTCACAAGATGGAGAGAACCTGTGAATTTCATCAAAACAATCGTCGCTGCTGGTCTCGTGGCCGCATCGACGTCGGCTTTTGCCGCCGACATCACTGGCGCGGGAGCGACGTTCCCGTTCCCGATCTACTCGAAGTGGGCTGACGCCTATAAGAAGGAGACCGGCAACGGTCTGAACTATCAGTCGATCGGTTCGGGCGGTGGCATCAAGCAGATCCAGGCCAAGACCGTGACATTCGGTGCGACCGACGCGCCGCTGAAGGCTGAGCAGCTCGATAAGGACGGTCTGGCACAGTGGCCGATGGTGATGGGCGCGATCGTTCCGGTCGTGAACCTCGAAGGCATTAAGTCCGGTGAGCTTGTGCTCTCGGGCGAAGTGCTCGGCGACATCTATCTCGGCAAGATCATCAAGTGGAATGATGCCGCGATTGCCAAGCTGAATCCGAAGCTGCAGCTGCCGACGGACGCCATCACCGTTGTGCGCCGTTCGGATGGCTCGGGAACGACCTTCAACTTCACCGATTACCTGTCGAAGGCAAACGCAGAGTGGAAGGCCAAGGTTGGTTCCGGTACTGCAGTTGAGTGGCCCACCGGCGTCGGTGCCAAGGGCAACGAAGGCGTTGCCGGCAACATCGGCCAGACCAAGAACTCGATCGGCTATGTCGAGTACGCCTATGCGAAGCAGAACAAGCTGACCTATGCAGCGATGATCAACAAGGCTGGCAAGACCGTGCAGCCGACCGTTGCTGCATTCCAGGCCGCGGCCTCGAACGCTGACTGGTCGCGTGCTCCTGGCTACTACGTCATCCTGACCGACCAGCCGGGCGACGCCTCCTGGCCGATCACGGCTGCAACCTTCATCCTGATGCACAAGACCCCGGCCGATAAGGCTGCATCGGCTGAAGCTCTGAAGTTCTTCAAGTGGTCGTTCGAAAAGGGCGCCAAGATGGCTGAAGAGCTCGACTACATTCCGATGCCGGAATCGGTCGTCAAGCAGATCGAAAAGACCTGGTCGTCTGACATCAAGAGCTAAGACATTTTGCGGAGGAGAGGGCGACCTCTCCTCCGCTTCGTCTCCGGATAGCGGTTTCAAACAGAGTTCATTGAGCAAGGGGAATCAGCGTGGCAGAGATGGCTGTACAAAGCACTTCGATGGAAGCTGCCGGGCCTTACGACCGCGCCAAGGCGTTGAGCGCCTTCAAATTTGGGGACAAGGCATTCTACTGGACCACGCGTGCCTGCGCGATCGGCGTGCTCCTCATCCTCGGTGGCATTATTTTGTCCCTGATCGCGGGCGCGTGGCCTGCGATGAGGGAGTATGGATTATCTTTCCTGTGGACGCAGCGCTGGGCGCCGTCTGCAAATCCGCCGGTGCTTGGGGCACTGGGCCCGATTTACGGCACTCTAATCACATCGGTCATTGCAATGTGCATTGCCATCCCGGTCGGCATTGGCATTGCAGTCTTCCTGACAGAACTTTGCCCGCAATGGCTGCGCCGCCCGATTGGTATGGCGGTTGAGCTGCTCGCGGGTATTCCATCCATCATCTATGGCATGTGGGGCTTCTTCGTGCTTGGGCCGTTCCTGGCCAACACGTTTCAACCCTTCATGATCAAGATCTTTGACGGCGTGCCCATTCTCGGAGCGATTTTCGCCGGTCCGCCGTCCTATCTCAGCCTTTTCAACGCCTCGTTGATCCTGGCGATCATGGTGCTTCCGTTCATCACCGCTATTTCACGCGACGTGTTCGCCACGGTGCCTCCGGTGCTCAAAGAAGCCGCTTACGGCTTGGGCTGCACAACCTGGGAAGTCGTGCGCAGCGTCGTCATTCCGTACACCCGTGTCGGTGTGATCGGCGGCGTCATGCTGGCGCTCGGACGTGCACTTGGCGAGACGATGGCCGTGACGTTCATCATCGGTAACTCGTTCCGCATTTCGTCGTCGATCTTCGCTCCTGGAACGACGATTTCGGCGGCGATCGCGAGCGAGTTCGCTGAAAGCGACGGATTGCATCAATCGGGCCTGATGCTGCTTGGCTTGTTGTTGTTCGTTCTGACGTTCTTCGTACTCGCTGCGGCTCGCTTGTTGCTGCTTCGTCTCGAAAAGAAGGCGGGAGGCTAAACTCATGAACCCGATTTATGTATCTCGCCGTCGTTCGGATATCATCGTCAGGTTTTTGTGCGTGGGGGCAGCTTTGTTCGGCGTCACCTGGCTCGCCCTGATCCTGATCACCTTATTCTATAACGGCCTTGCCGGCTTATCGCTGCAGATTTTCACCGAAAATACGCCGCCTCCCGGCTCCACCGAGGGCGGCTTGCTGAACGCCATCGTTGGCTCACTCATCATGACCGTGCTGGGTGTTGGCATCGGTGCACCGATCGGACTGTTTGCAGGTACCTATCTCGCCGAATACGGCAAGCACGACAAACTCACCTCGGTGATCCGCTTCATCAATGACATTCTGCTCAGCGCGCCTTCGATCATCATCGGCTTGTTCATTTACGGGGCAGTGGTCGTGCCGATGGGTGGGTTCTCCGCACTCGCCGGTACGCTCGCTCTCGCCGTGATTGTCATTCCCGTTGTCTTGCGTACGACGGAAGACATGTTGCGGCTGGTTCCGAACCAGCTTCGTGAAGCTGCTTCGGCCCTCGGTCTGCCGCGTTCGCTCGTGATCAAGCGCATCGCATACCGTGCCGCGCGTTCCGGCTTGATTACCGGCGTGTTGCTTGCCACCGCACGCGTTGCGGGTGAAACCGCGCCGCTGCTGTTCACGGCACTCAGCAACCAGTTCTTCAGCCTCGACCTGACCAAGACGATGGCCAACCTGCCGGTGACCATCAACAACTTCGTCCAAAGCCCCTATGCGTACTGGAAAGAGCTCGCGTGGAGTGGCGCCTTGATCATCACCCTGACCGTACTTGCCCTTAACATTGGCGCACGCGTTCTTGGCGCCGAGAGGACAGCAAAATGAGCGAGCTTTCTGTGTCCACCAGCCATTCCTCTACCCCGGCTCCGTCTATGATGGGAGCGCCGGAGGCACGTGCAAAAGTGACGGTGCGCGACTTGAACTTCTATTACGGGGAGCATCACGCGCTCAAAAACATCAACCTGACACTAGGCGAGAACCGGGTGACGGCATTCATTGGGCCGTCCGGATGCGGCAAGTCTACACTGTTGCGGATCTTCAACCGTATGTATGATCTGTACCCAGGCCAGCGCGCGGTGGGACAGCTCATGCTGGACAACACCAACATTCTCGATCCAAAGCTCGATCTCAACTTGTTGCGTGCCCGGATCGGCATGGTGTTTCAGAAGCCGACGCCGTTCCCGATGACCATCTATGAAAACATCGCGTTCGGCATCCGGCTCTATGAGAAGATCTCGAAGTCCGAGATGGACGGTCGCGTTGAAGCTGCGTTGCGAGGCGGCGCACTCTGGAACGAAGTCAAGGACAAGCTGAATGCGAGCGGCCTGAGCCTTTCGGGTGGCCAGCAGCAGCGCCTGTGCATCGCACGAACGGTAGCCGTGCGGCCAGAGGTCATCCTGTTCGACGAACCTTGCTCGGCGCTCGATCCGATCTCGACCGCAAAGGTCGAAGAACTGATCCAGGAGCTGAAAGAGAATTATACGATTGCGATCGTCACGCATAACATGCAGCAGGCGGCGCGCGTGTCCGACAAGACGGCGTTCATGTATCTCGGCCAGCTGATCGAGTTCGATGATACGAACAAGATCTTTACCTCGCCGACTGACAGACGGACGCAAGACTACATCACCGGCCGTTTCGGCTGACGCTATCGCGTGGAGAATTACTATGGGAACAGATCATACCGCCAAGGCCTTCGACGAAGATCTCCAGGAGCTTAACCGGCTCGTCGCAGAGATGGGCGGTCTGGCGGAACGTCAGATCGTGGATTCTGTCGACGCTCTCATTCGCCGGGACGTCGCGCTGGGCAAGCGCGTGGTTGCCGCTGACCTTGATATCGACAAGCTGCAGCATGCGATTGAAGAGCGTGCAGTCCTGACCATCGCCCGTCGTCAGCCAATGGCTGTCGACCTTCGTGAGATCGTCGGCTCGCTGCGGGTTGCGACCGACTTGGAGCGTATCGGCGATTTGTCAAAGAACATCGGCAAGCGCGTCGCTGCGCTCGACAGCGATTTCCATCCGCTTAAGCTGATCCGCGGCCTCGAACATATGACGGACCTCGTGCAGTCTCAGGTCAAATCGGTGCTCGACGCTTACGCGGCCCATGACCTGCCGGCTGCCATGGCGGTCTGGAAAGGCGACGAAGAGGTCGATGCGATCTGCACTTCGTTGTTCCGCGAGTTGCTGACTTACATGATGGAAGATCCGCGTAATATCGGTTTCTGCATCCATTTGATGTTCTGCGCCAAGAACATCGAACGGATTGGCGACCACGCGACCAATATCGCCGAGACGGTCTTCTATATGATCGAAGGACAGCAGATGCTCGATCAGCGTCCAAAGGGCGATATGACGAGCTTTGCGACAGCTGTCTCCGGCAGCTGATGAGAATGGTATAAATTGAAGGATCGGACATGAGCGCCCGAATTCTTGTCGTCGAGGACGAAGAAGCGTTGACCACGCTGCTTCGGTACAATCTGGATGCCGAAGGCTACGATGTCGAAACGGTTGCACGCGGTGACGACGCCGACACCAGGCTCAAGGAGCATATTCCCGATCTGATCGTGCTCGATTGGATGCTGCCGGGTTTGTCGGGGATCGAACTTTGCCGTCGTCTGAGGGCAAGACCTGAAACGAAGCAGATCCCGATCATCATGCTGACCGCGCGCGGCGAGGAAAGCGAACGGGTGAGGGGGCTTGCAACCGGGGCTGACGACTACATCGTCAAGCCATTCTCGGTGCCGGAACTGTTGGCGCGGGTGAAGGGCTTGCTGCGTCGCGCCAGCCCCGAAAGGCTCGCCACGGTTCTTGCCTTTGGCGACATCGAGCTGGACCGTGATCGGCGCCGTGTGGCCCGTTCCGGCCGCCCGATTGATCTTGGGCCAACCGAATATCGTCTTCTGGAGTTCTTCCTCGAGCACCCGGGACGGGTTTTCAGCCGTGAGCAATTGCTCGATGGCGTTTGGGGGCGCGACATCTATATCGATGAGCGCACCGTGGACGTGCATATCGGCCGGCTCAGGAAGCTCCTGAATCTCGGCCGGGAGCAAGATCCAATTCGGACCGTTCGCGGAGCTGGATACGCTCTGGACGATCGTTTCGCCAAAGCTGAGTAGTCCCAACCGAATTGTTGCAGGGCAGCATTAAATTGATGCTGCTTTGCGATCGCTGGTCAGCGCTGATAACAATTTTGTGCCGCTTAGGTGCAAAAATGCACATCGCATTTGGTCATCTCCATGTTAACTTGCTGGCCGACGGGGCATCTAAAACCCAGTCGCAGCATTGAATTGGGAAGGAGACCAACATGGCCTGGAAAGCTCCAAAGATTGTTGAAGTGCCGGTGGGCATGGAAATCAACATGTACGCCTGCGCGGCGCGTAAGTAAGTCTGCGAATTTCTGTAATTTAAAAGACAATCGGTCCGGCTTGCGTTGGGACTCACCCGATGAGGAGAGTTCTTTCGCAGCCGGCCTTGTTTGTGTCTGGGATTGATTTCGCAAGCCGGGAATGCCGGAGGCGTTGGGATGTTGCGCGTTGTAGTTCTCGGGGGAGCGGCTGGTGGCGGCGTCCCGCAATGGAACTGCAACTGCCAAGTTTGCCGGATTGCACGTGTTGAGCGACCGGACTTGCGAGCCACACAGGCATCTATTGCCGTCAGCGCCGATAATGCGCACTGGTTTCTGATCAATGCTTCTCCTGACCTGCGCCAGCAGGTGACCGCAACTCCGCAACTTCATCCGAACCCGGATCAATTACGGCATAGCCCCATCTCCGGCGTGATCCTGACCAACGGCGAGGTCGACGCCGTCGCCGGATTGCTTTCCCTGCGAGAGGGCTGGCCGTTCACCATCTACGCCCATCAGCGCGTCCTATCGACGCTCAGGGACAACAGCATCTTTAACGTTCTGAATGCAGAACGGGTGCGTCGCGAACCGATTGAGATCGATGCCGCCTTCGAGCCCAAGCTGGCGGATGGCTCGTCTTCGGGGCTGGAAGTCCTGCCATTTCTCGTTCCCGGCAAGCGCGCCTGGTACCTGGAAGAGGCTGACGCACCTGCGCTGGACGATGAGGCGGGAGATACGCTGGGGTTGCGAATTGCGGACAAGCAGAGCGGCCAATACTTCTTTTTCCTGGCCGCTTGCGCTGGCATGACCCCTGACCTGAAGATGCGTTTGAAGGATGCCCCACTGGTGTTTTTCGATGGAACGGTCTGGCGCGACGATGAGCTGATTGCGGCCGGTCTTGGCAGTAAGACGGGGCAGCGGATGGGACACATGGCGATGTCAGGGGCGGATGGGGCGATAGCAGCGCTTGCCGAGCTCGGGATTGCCCGTAAGGTTTTTCTTCACATTAACAATTCCAATCTGGCTCTGTTGCCAGAGTCTGCCGAGCGCGCGCAGGTCGAGCAGGCCGGCTGGCTAATTCCCTCAGATGGGATGGAGATCATCGTTTGAAAGCGACGACGACAACAGCCTTTTCACTGGCGAAAGGAACGCGGCTCTCCAGCGCGGAAGACCTGGAGGCTGCACTGCGGCACATCGGCGAAACCCGCTATCACAATCTCCACCCGTTTCATCGGCTGCTGCATGGTGGCAAGCTTAATAAGGGCCAGGTGCAGGCATGGGCGCTCAACCGCTACTACTATCAGAGCTCCATTCCCATCAAAGATGCGGTGGTTCTTTCTCGTTTTCGCGACCGCAATATTCGTCTGGAATGGCGGCATCGCATCGAGGACCACGACGGAAATTTCGGCACTGAAGGCGGTATCGAGCGCTGGCTGAAGCTGACCGAGGGGCTTGGCCTCGACACCAATTACGTAGAGTCCGCGGAGGGTATTCTTCCGGCGACGCGCTTCGCTGTGGATGCCTATGTCCATTTCGTCAGGGACAAGACTCCGCTTGAAGCCATTGCGTCGTCGTTGACGGAATTGTTTGCGCCGAACCTGCATGAGGAACGCATTTCCGGAATGCTCGCGCACTACGACTTTGTTAATCCGAATATCATGAGCTATTTCAAGCGGCGGCTGGAACAAGCTCCACGGGACGCCAATTTCGCGCTCGATTTCGTCAAGACGCATGCGACCACGCCGGAACAACGCGAGGCCGTGTGCAATGCACTCATCTTCAAGACCAACGTGCTGTGGGTTCAGCTTGACGCGCTATATCATGCCTATGTCGACGGCCACATACCGCCGGGGGCCTTCGTGCCGGAACAGGGTTGAAGCCATTGCGAAATCGTCACCTCGACCTAACTGAAGGTAGTCGCCCGGTGCTCGCACGGCACGCGAAGTTGCGTTTCGATGAAACGCGGCAGCGATGGGTGATCCTGGTTCCGGAGCGCGTGCTGGCTCCCGACGACATCGCGGTCGAGATTCTTCAGCTTTGCGATGGCGTACGAAGTGTCGGTACAATCATTGATACGCTGGCGGAAAAATATGCCGCCGATCGTGCGCTGATCGCCAACGATGTGATCGCGATGTTGAAGGACCTTGCAGATAAGGGATTTTTGGCTGAAGCACAGGACACAAAATCATGAGTCCGACGCTGACTGACGCTAGCTCGGTCCACGCCGATCCGGGTGATGGATTGGCGATCCTCGAGACGCGCAAGTCGCAGGCAGAGACCTTTGGCATTCCGCTGGCTGTCTTGGCGGAAATCACGCATCGCTGTCCTCTGCAGTGTCCTTACTGCTCCAATCCCGTTGAGCTTGAACGCAGCGCCAGCGAGCTTTCGACCGAAGAGTGGAAGAGAGTTCTGAGTGAACTTGCCCAGATCGGGGTGTTGCAAATCCATTTTTCCGGCGGCGAGCCGACAGCGCGGAAAGACCTGGTCGAGCTGGTTCAGCACGCGACCGACGTTGGGCTTTATTCCAATCTGATTACATCTGCCGTGCTGCTGACGAAAGACAAGCTCGCGGCGCTGGCAGACGCCGGATTGTCTCACATCCAGATCAGTTTTCAGGGCAGCGAACACGTCGTTGCCGATCGCGTTGCAGGACTGAAGAATGCACATGCGAAGAAGATTGAGGCTGCAGGGTGGGCGAGGCAGGTCGGCCTGCCATTGACGGTCAATGCGGTCATGCACCGCCAAAATCTGTTTCAGCTTCCCGATATCATTCAAATGGCGGTTGACCTCGATGCCGACCGGCTCGAAGTCGCCAATGTTCAGTACTACGGCTGGGCGTTGAAAAATCGCGCGGCATTGATGCCGACCATGGAGCAGATTGAAGAGACCTCTCGGATCGTCGAGGAAGCCCAGGAAAGGCTCAAGGGCATTCTCGCCATCGATTATGTGGTGCCGGACTATTACGCGCTGAGGCCGAAGAAGTGCATGGGAGGCTGGGGGCGACAATTCTTCAACATTTCGCCGTCCGGCAAGGTGCTGCCTTGCCATGCGGCAGAGACGATCACTGGCCTGCACTTCGAATCGGTGCGCGACCATTCAGTGGCCTGGATCTGGCAGAATTCCGATGCCTTCAACCGCTATCGCGGCACTGGCTGGATGCCCGAACCGTGCCAGAGCTGCGCGTTCAAGGAGATCGATTACGGTGGTTGCCGCTGTCAGGCTTTTGCACTGACCGGAAATGCCGGCAACACCGATCCCGCTTGCGCTCTGTCTCCTGTTCACGAAGAGATTTTCAAGACGGCGTTGGCGGAGTCCGCGGAG
This sequence comes from Nitrobacteraceae bacterium AZCC 1564, assembly GCA_036924835.1. Classification (NCBI taxonomy): domain Bacteria; kingdom Pseudomonadati; phylum Pseudomonadota; class Alphaproteobacteria; order Hyphomicrobiales; family Nitrobacteraceae; species Nitrobacteraceae bacterium AZCC 1564. The sequence goes on along the minus strand of JBAGRR010000001.1, from coordinate 784,104 downwards.
GATAGTCGCCGTTTCATCTATCGCAATTTCTCCGGCGGTACGCTGGAAACGGAAGATGCCCATGGCAGCTGATGCCGGAGAGGCTGTGCCGTCCGGCAAACAGGCTGATCCATTTGCTCCCTTGATAACGAGATACCTACCAGTCGGCGATGGTCACGAAATCTATGTCGAGACCGTCGGCCGCGCGGATGGGATTCCCGCCGTATATCTGCATGGCGGCCCGGGAAGTGGATGTCAGCCGGACCATCGAAAGCTGTTCGATCCACAACGCTTTTACGCCGTGTTGTTCGACCAAAGGGGGGCAGGCAGAAGCCGTCCCAAAGGGAGGCGCGAAGCCAATACGCTGCCTCATCTGATCGCGGATATGGAAGCCATCCGTGAAATGCTCGGTATCGAACGCTGGCTTGTTGTTGGCGGGTCGTGGGGCGCGACGTTGGCCCTTGCCTATGCGCAAGAGCATCCAGACCGGGTCAGCGGTATTGTGCTGCGGGCAACCTTCCTTGGCACGCGGGAGGAGCTGGAGTGGACATTCATCGGCGGATTGCGCCGGTTCTATCCGGCCTTGAACGATGATTTTCTCAGCTTACTTGCGCCAGACGAGCGCGATCATCCGCTGGATGCCTATTGGCGCCGGATCCTTGACACTGATCCGGCGATCCATGGACCGGTGGCCCGGGCCTGGCATGACACGGAGCGCATTCTTTCCGAGCTGAAGCCAGCGAAGTCGCGGCTTGATCTCGATTCGATGAACAACAGCGCACGCGCGCTGCCGTCGACGCCATTTATGGAAGCGCATTACTTCCACAACGACTGCTTCATGCAGCCGGGACAACTTTTATCGAATGCCGGCCAATTGAAAGGCATTCCCGGCCTGATCGTGCAGGGGCGCTACGATCTTTTGTGTCCGCCAACCACTGCACATGAGCTGGCAGCAGTGTGGCCTGATGCGACCTTGCGGATCGTCGATGCGGCCGGGCATTCGCTTTACGATCCCGGCATAAGGGATGCTGTGGCGACCGCAATAGCAGAGCTAGTGTCCCGGTTCTGACATTCGTATCAGCTTGCGGCTAGCTCCTTTACGAATGTCAGAACCTAAGGGACACTAGCAAAAATGTGAATCTAGTGTGGTTTTAGATCTGACGTTCGTATGAGGGATGCGCGGCTAATTTTGATACGAACGTCAGATCCACCGCGCTGGCAGGTACATAGCTAGTGGCCCGATTCTAACGTTCGCATCCCGCCTCGGCGGGCACTGTTGCGAACGTTAGAAGCGAAGGACCACTAGAAAATATAAGATTCTAGTGGAGCTTTGGGATTTAACGTCCGCATCACGAATTCGCGGCAAGCAGGGTAGCGAACGTCAAATCCGCTCACTAGTGTGGCGGTTCTGAAGTCCGCATCATTCGTGCCGCGAGTCCGGAATGCGGACTTCAGAACCAAAGCCACACTAGAACAATAACTTGCTAGAGTCCTTCGATTCCGAAGTTCGCAGACGAACGAGCAGCGAAATGATGCGAACTTCGGAATCGGGACTCTAGAGAACTGAATGGAGTTTCTGATTGCAAAGCGCGCTGGAAATTTGGAGAGTGCGCGGCGCAAGCATCGGCTTCCGAGTTTTGGAGAGGGAGGAAGTAATGAAAGTGTTTTCGTCTGTTTCGCGCAGCATCTTGCTCGCGAGTGTTTTTACAGGTGTGTTCGCATTTGCAGCGAACAGCCAACAGCCAGCCAGTCCACCGGCCGCGCCTGCACCCGCTGCGGCGCCCGCGCCAGGCACCGCGCCCGCACTTCCTCCTGGGTCGCCGCTGATCGGACGTCCTGACACCCCCGAGGCTGCCAAGCTGGCCCCAGTGGCCGCTCCTCCCATTCCAGCAGCCGCCGATAAATTGCCGACTGCAAAACTCAAAGCGCCAGCAGGCTTCAACGTCGAAGTCTATGCATCTGGCATGGCGAATGCGCGCTCGATGACACTCGGTGACAAGGGCACGGTCTTTGTCGGCAGCCGTTTGGTCGATAAGGTTTATGCCGTTACCAACAAAGACGGGAAGCGGACCGTAAAGGTGTTGGCGTCGGGCCTTTATCGCCCCAATGGCGTCGCTTTCCACAACGGCACGCTCTATATCGCAGAGCTGTCAAAGGTCTCGAAGATCGACAAGGTGGAGGACAATCTCGAGAATCCGCCGAAGCCGACGATGATCTACGACAACCTGCCGAAGGACGAAGCCCACGGCTGGAAGTTCATCGCGATTGGTCCTGACAACAAGCTGTACGTGCCGGTCGGGCAGCCAGGCAACAACGTCCTTCATGACGACGCACACGGCCAGATCCGTCGTATCAATCTCGATGGCAGCGGCGCTGAGGTAATTGCGAAAGGCGTTCGCAATACGGTCGGCTTCGACTGGAATCCTGAAACCAAGCAGCTCTACTTTACCGATAACGGCCGCGACTGGCTGTCCGAAGATATTCCGCAGGACGAGCTCAACCGCGTCACCAAAACCGGCGAAGATTTCGGCGCACCTTATTGCTACCAGGGCAACTTCACCGATCCTGAATTCGGCTGGGGCAAGTCCTGCAGCCAGTTCACCGCGCCTGTTGGCTTGATGGGGCCGCACACTGCGGCACTCGGCATGCGGTTCTACACGGGCAGCATGTTCCCGAGCAGCTACAAGAACGTTATCTTCGTTGCGCGCCATGGCTCGTGGAATAAGAGCAAGAAAGAGGGCGGAGACGTTGTTGCGGTAAAGTTGAACAAGGATGGCACCGTGAAGTCGGTCGAGCCGTTCCTGACCGGATTCATCGAAGACAATAAATATATCGGCCGCCCGGTGGACGTGCAGCAGATGAAGGATGGATCGTTGCTGGTGTCCGACGACTGGAATGGTGCAGTTTATCGTATCACCTATGGCAAACAGAAGTCGGCTGCGAAGTAACCGACATTTGAAGACGAACGAATGAAGATGAACGAAGTCGGGGGCGCATGTTCGCTCCCGACTTTTTCTTTTCGCATTTAACTTCTATAGCTTCTGTTCTTGCAAACTTGGATTGGCTGATGCGTATTCCCCTGACTGTTCTTGCGTTCATCCTTGCAACGATGACTGCCAAAGCCGATTCATTTCAGGACCGCGTCGCACCTTGCCTTGCGTGTCATGGCGAGAAGGGGACATCGGAGACCGAGAATACGCCATCTCTTGGCGGTCAGCGGCCAGCTTACGCATTGATCCAGCTCTACATGTTCCGCGAAAAACTGCGGACCTTCGACATCATGAATGAGATGGCGAAGGATTTGACCGACGATGATCTTCGGACGTTCTCGGATTACATCGGAACGCTGCCGAAGCCGACGCCACCTGCGGACGCCGGCGATGCTGCACGCATGCAACGCGGACTGGCGCTGGTCCAGCAGCACCGTTGCAACGTGTGTCATACGGCAGACTTCTCAGGGCAAGACAACGTGCCGCGTATCGGCAATCAGCGCGAAGACTATCTCGTCAAAACGATGCGAGAGTACAAGGACAATAGCCGTCATGGCTACGATGCGACCATGGCCGAAGTGCTTCAGCCGGTAACCGACGAGCAGATCGTCGATCTCGCTTATTATCTGGCACGCGTTCGCTAGCTTCTTCGTCCTGAGTTGGTCAGTTCGGCAGCGTCACATCGACAGTCAGCCCCGAGTACCAGGCCGCCAGATCGGCGATGTCGTCGTCGGACAGCGGCTTGGTCACGACTGACATGGTCTCGTCCTTGCGCTCTTCGGAGCGGAAGGCCTTGAGCTGCTTTTCCAGATACATGGCAGGGGAGCCTGCGATGTTTGGCGCCATCGGCATCTTGGACAAGCCGTCGACACCGTGGCAGGGCGCACACTGTTGGGCTTTCTTGCGGCCAGCCTTGGCGTCACCGTCGGCATGAGCCGGGGTCACGGCGAGACCTATGGCTATCAGCAGAAGTTGAACAGAAAGCTGCCGTCCGGTCATCACGTTGTCCTTTAGAGCAATAGTCCCGAAGAGAGAAAAATTCTGCCGTGAGCGGGATAGCTCACGGCAGAACGGAGAAGGGTCTTAGTTTTACTTCCCGTTGTATGTGATGCGATAGAGCGCACCTGCGAGATCGTCGGAGACGAGCAGGGAGCCGTCGCGCAATTGCTCCACATCGACCGGGCGGCCCAGATATTCACCATCAGAGGTCAGCCAGCCCGAAGCGAAGACTTCGGTCTTGTCGGCGCTGCCGTCAGGTTTCAAGGGAGTGAACATGATGCGGGCGCCGACCGGCTCCGTGCGATTCCAGGAGCCGTGCTGGGCGGAGAAGATGCCGCCACGGTACTTCGCCGGGAATGACTTGCCTGTATAGAAGCTCATTCCAAGGTCGGCAGCATGGGCGTCCATCTCGACTTCGGGGTAGACCACGTTAGCGGGTGGAGTATCGGCCTTGTATTCGGCGGTACGGACCTTGCCTCCACCGTAATAAGGAAAGCCGAAATTCTGACCGGCCTGCGTTGCGCGGTTCAACTCGCCGGGCGGAGTGCCATCCCCCATGCCGTCGACCTGATTATCAGTGAACCAGAGCTGGCCGTTCTTCGGATTGAAGTCCAGGCCGACGGAGTTGCGAATGCCGCTGGCGAAAACCTCACGGTTTTTGCCGTCTTGATCCATCCGAATGATGCCGCCGATGCCGAACTTGGCGAATCCTTCAAGCTTCTCCTTTGCCGGGACGTTAAAGGGTTGTCCCAGGGCGATGTACAGCTTGTTATCGGGCCCGATGCGACAGACACGCGCGGTATGATTGAAGCTTTCATCTTCCTTCGGAATCAGCTCGCCCTGCGGCACCACTTGCCCAACGGCGATGTCCGCGCCTTCATAGAAGAATTCCGCCGCGGGGAAGCTGAGGACGCGGTTTTGCTCCACAAGATAAAGGATACCATCCCTCGAGAAGCACACGCCGTTCGGAATGGTAAATTTCACGGAAGGTGCAAATTCTTTCACTTCCTCTGCGAAGCCGGCCTTACCGCGGTCAGTCACGGCATAGATCTTGTTCTTGCGGGTGCCCACGAACGTAACCACGCCTTGCGGTCCGACGGCAATATGCCGTGCGTCAGGGACGAGGGCATAGAGGCTGATCTTGAAGCCTGGCGGAAGCTTGATTTTTGCGAGATTGGCCTTGATCGCGTCGGCCTTGCGGCCGGTCTGGGGGACGGTCGGCATCTCGGTAACGCCAGTGGTCTTGAATCCGCCCAGCTTTTCTAGATTGTCCGGCTGCTGAGCCGATGCGGACACTGCGGACGCACACAGGAAAACGGCAACAGCAACTGAATTGAGAGCACGAAACTTAGTAGCGTAAAACATTGATTTATCCTCCCGGTGGGGCACGATTTTTGAAGTTTTACATTCACAAGCCTAGCGAAGCCGCGGAACTGCGCAAGATCAAAGCGACGAAGAAAAATTCTTTGGCGTCGCAACATTGTCAGATGTGGACGCCGCATAATTGTGATTTCTGGCGAGCGCAGTCGCCGTCACGTCTTTTATGTCGCGTTTATGAAGTCGCCTGACGGGCCGTCTCGATTTCCTATGTCCGTTTTCGCACCTTCTGACACTGAGCAGTCTGCATGCTGCGACGGATGTCGGGAGACCGAAGATGGCTATTCTCCACTCGGGTGCAGGAAAATACCGGGAAATAAACGACGACGACTACCGCGCGTATCTTATTACCCGTAACCAAGAGCCAATCGTCTATCATTCGCAAGACATGCAGTTTAGGCGCCTGCAGGTCCACGTACGCAGTGCGTTAGATCGCATTGATCGCTTTCTGCATTGCTTGCGCGAGGCCATCGTCAAAACTAAGCATCGAAAGCTTCAGCGTGAGCTGATGATGCGGGGTGATCGCCAGCATTGCGCCCCGCACGATCGCCAGCGCCCTTGAAATAGGTAGGGGCGTCATGAGCTGGCGTGATGTAGCCTCAGTTTCGGCGGCAGGATTCCTGCTTACAAAGATAGGAACTGCGCTCTCCACACTTGCAACGACGATCTGGCTCGGGTCACGTAAGAGATACCATCCGGAAGATCATTACATGCGCGGCCCAGGTCCCAAGTGGCGCGAAAAATTTGATTCGCGGCAGACTAATCTCAATTCTGCTAGGCCCCCCGGCAAATAGCAAAAAGTGAAGTTTCCGAATTCTATATCGCAGTCGATCAAGCGGAACGAAGCCCCTTCCACAGATCATTGCGCGATTTTGCCCTTTCGGCTCGGATCCTTGGCTTGGGGGCTGCTTCTTCCAGTTCAAGAACGGCTATGAACGCGCGCTTGATGCGCTCATCTTTGATCCGATCGAGATGACGGCGCAGCACAGCTATGCTGCCCGCCTGTTGTGGATTGAGGATTGCAGCGCAGACTTCGGCGCTCGTTCTATGGAAAAACCTGAAGCCGCAAGGGCCGGTATGCCGGGAGCTGAGCTTGTCAATTTCCGCCGCCGCCGCGAATACCGCCAGCTTGTCGTTGTCATCCAACGTCGTTGCAAAGCGCAGCACCGCCAACAGCCATGCGCGCACCGTCCTGCAGTGCCAATCGCTGATCTCGGGCTTTACGCTCATAGAAAATTCTCTGACGCAGCTTTGGTAAGCGCGTAGTCCCTCAGTGGGCTGATGCTGCCGAAGACTGCAAGCGGGGAGTGGGGCCAGCCACGGCAGGCTGAAGTCCGGACTCCTTGCACAAGGTCTCCATTGCCATCGCAACATCCGTCTTCGATTCATCCGATAGCTCCACAAGCGGCAGACGTACCCGAGGCGACATCATTCCGAGGAGGCTCAGGGCATACTTAAGTGGCGCAGGCGTGGGCTCGCGCGAAAGAGCTGCTGTGAGATGTCCGAGCAGCACGGCGAGGCCCCTGGCAGCCTTCAGTTCTCCCTGCCGGCAGCTCCGATATAGTTGCTGACAGAGGTCGGGCACGACATTCGATGTCATGGAGATACAGCCATCCCCGCCATGGACCAGGAATGCTGGTGCAGTCGTATCGTCTCCTGACAGGAGCCGAAATTCGGGTCTCACCAGTGATCGTAGGCGCAACGGACGAGTGATATCGCCTGTGGCATCTCTCAAGCCGAAAAACTGTGGCGACCTGGCCAACTCGACGACGGAGTCATCGGACAGCTCACGAACCGTTCGAGAAGGGGCGTCATGCAGGACGATCGGCAATTTGGTCGAATCTGCAACAGCAAAAAAATGCGCGCAGATCCCCGATTGCGTAGGCTTGTTGTAATATGGAACAACCGATAGGACAGCGTCGGCTCCGTCGGCCTCAGCCTGCTTTGTCAGCTCGATCGCCTCACTCGTGGAGTTTGATCCCGCGCCTGCAATCACAGCCGCGCGTCCTCGGGCAGTTTGTGCCGCGGCGCGAACGAGGGCGGAATGTTCAGCAGCGGTGAGCGTCGAATCCTCGCCAGTAAGTTCGCCCACCACAAGCGCCGTCGCGCCGGCGGCAATCTGTCGTTCGCAAAGTTGACGAAACGATGTGAGGTCAACTTCGTGAATGCTATCGAATGGGGTAGGAAGATCGGGAATATAGCCTCCCAGCCAGGAGGCGGGAGAATGCATTGCAGGCGTCATCTGTTTTACGCAGCCTTTGCCATGTGGCTGAAGTTTTGCCGACGTGCCGACAGCACGAAGCTGTCGCGGCATCTCACGCCGGCCTCGATCCTGAAGCCGAGACGTTCCAGTCGTTCGCGAATTCTCATGCTCACGCCGTTTTCGCGAGAGTTGATCACGACGGCGATTGTTGCCGTCGTGCTCAGGAAATGTGCAATCTGGGCCAGAATCATCTCCAGTGCCTGAAGAGAATGGCGGCCTGCAATCAGGCCGACCGTATGTTGAGCGCGCGGAATGCACCGGCCCATCGTCGTCACGCGGAAGAATCCGCGACGGCGGAGATCAACGTCGATGTCTGCACAGTCGCTCCCGGCGACGACGATACGATGAAGGCTTGATGGTCGTGTCAGTTCGATCATCGTTCTGACAATTTGCTCACGATCGAGGTCAGAGTTTTGAAACACTGATGTCCTCCTGAACGAGAGGGTAGGGATTCGTTACGCGACCCGCCGCTGGCGTAAGCTCTGTGCGTCGATGGTTATATCGCTTGCGATGGCAAACTCGGGTCGGTTGATGTTGCGGTCACCCATGTCGAGTTCGAGCACGTAAGGCGTTGCCACGATCGCTTCGGGGTGATGGCCGTTTTCGAAGAGTGCATATCGGACAGCTTCGGCGCGATTCACGAAGAGGCCGCCAAAGAGTCCATTTTGTTCCTGGGCAACCCAGTTGCCTCTGCTGTTCTTTCCGATGAAAACCAACGACGAGCTGCACGAGGGAGGTTCAGTCCGTTTCACGGTTTATCTCCTTATCAAAGTGAATCAGGATGATGTCTGTTCACGCCCGGAAATGTCTGCTCCAAGGCATATGATTTCGAGAGCGAAGCTGAAGCGATTTCATAAGGAAAACATAAGCGTCGGGAGACGGCGAAATTGAAGATCTTGCTTTAAGACGCAGCAGCAGTGTTAAACGAGGACATAAGGCAATGCAGCGCGGCGTAGGCGAGGCCTTCATCCCAGTGCGTGAGAGCGGCGTCGAATAGTGCCTCTCTCCGTAACGTTCCGGCTACAACACAGAGAATCGTAGATAACCAGAGCAGAGCGGCCAGACTCCTTGTGAATCCGACACTTCCAAGCGCTGCGAAGACGCTGAGAACGACGATCCTCAAGAAGAACCTAACGAGAACCTGAATGGATTTCGCGTCGTTCGGCATATCGGGAGATTGCGCCATGACGCCCCCAACTTAGCGAATGAGATGAGAGAGTTGCGCTCAGACGAAGTTGTCGCAGAGAACTGTTTCGTCACGCGCCATTCGGACACGAGGCACCGTTGGCTTGCGGATCGCTTTTGATGTTTCTGGCAATTGTCGTAGCGCCTCGACGACCGCGCTCAGGATAGCGAGTGAGAGATCGCAATGATGCGTCTCGATCGCATCGTCAAGCCATTCGGGGAGGTCAGGCTGGAAGGAGAGGGCACAGTGCCACTGACCTTCGTCATACACGAGGCGCCGTAATCTCCATTTCGGTAGCTTGTTGGCGATGAGCGCAAGTCCAGCGTCAGTCCACGCCCCAGCGGAAATCAGTTTTTGCAGTTGGGCCGGGATGTTTTCCCGAGCATTTTCGTCATCGCGGTAGGATTCCGTCGCGATCGCCGTTATCAGATCATCCGTGAGACTATTGGCATCGCACAGACGGTTCGCGATTGCGCTGAGCCGTTTGGTGCGGCTGGAGTGATATAACATGGCTTTGCACCTTTATTTTTAGGCCGAACGGGCGAACGCGATCGAACTTCAAGGTGAGCAAGGCGCCATTTGAATGCGAGAGGGAAATAACAGCGAAGATATAGGCATCGTATAAATGCCCCAGTGACACCATTGACGCTGACGAAGTTTGCCGCGCCAAGTGCGTACCATCCGTGTCGATGGTGGTCGCACGTCATAGTCATCTCTTGCATATTTCTGTGATGATCAAGGGTACGCCAAAGTCGGCGGTAAGCGCCGCCTCAAACAATTTCCATGAATTTCAATGGCTTGATGCGCCCTCCCGGCAGGGCTTAGGGTGCAGGCTCCGGCCGTCTTTATGAAATTCCTATAACGTCGCCAGCCCTCCTATCTCGAAAACCTATGCTCTGACTGCCATTCCATCCTTGCACCAAAGCGTGGGATTCCCGCGCTTTGAGGTGCCGTGAATTTACGCCCGATAGTGCACCGACCGCTTGATGCTGTCGTCGTGCCGCAAGGAGCATTTCAATGTTGGACTTCATCATGCTGGCCCTCGGTTTGGGCTTTTTCGCGTTGTCAGTCGGCTACGCCTACGCCTGCGATCGGCTGTGAGGGGGCGACCATGATCTTCGATTACGCGCTTGCCGGCCTCGTTTCCGCAGGGCTGCTGTTTTACCTGACCTACGCTCTGTTGCGGCCTGAGCGTTTCTGAGAGGCGCACCAATCATGACTTTCATTGGCTGGATTCAAATTCTTCTGTTTTGCGCGATCATCATCGCGCTCGTGAAGCCGCTCGGCGGCTATATGACAAAGGTCTTCAACGGCGAGCGGACGTTTCTTTCGCCGGTTCTTCGTCCCGTAGAGGCTGGCCTTTACTGGGTCGCTGGCGTCGATGAGAAGCGAGAGCAACACTGGCTCACCTACGCGATCTCGATGCTGTTCTTCCAGGTCGGCGGCTTCGTCATTCTTTACTCGTTGATGCGGCTTCAGGCTGGCTTGCCTTTCAATCCGGCAGAGCAGGCGGCTGTCGCACCAGATCTGTCGTTTAATACAGCGGTGAGCTTTGTCACCAATACGAACTGGCAGAACTACGGTGGCGAAAGCACGATGTCGTATCTGACCCAGATGATGGGTTTGACGACTCAGAACTTCGTATCGGCCGCTACCGGTGTAGCCATTGCGGTGGCGTTGATCCGGAGCTTCGCTCGCTCGTCCGGGCGGACGGTTGGAAACTTCTGGGTCGATCTGACGCGGACGACGCTTTACATCTTGCTGCCGATCTGTGTTGTTGCCGCCCTGTTTCTCGTTTGGCAGGGAATGCCGCAGACGCTCGGCGCTTATGTTGACGCCACAACGCTGGAAGGCGCCAAGCAGACGATCGCTATAGGACCGGTTGCATCCCAGGTCGCGATCAAGATGCTCGGTACCAACGGTGGTGGATTTTTCAACACCAACGCTGCTCATCCGTTCGAGAATCCGACCGCGCTGTCGAACCTCGTTCAGATTGCATTGATCTTCGCGATCGGTGCCGGGCTGACCAATGTGTTTGGCCGGATGGTCGGTAACCAGCGTCAGGGCTGGGCGATCTTCGCCGTCATGGGTGTGTTGTTTATTGCTGGCGTGACCGTCGCCTACTGGGCGGAAGCGTCAGGTACGTCGATCCTGAGCAATCTTGGCCTGACCGGCGGCAACATGGAGGGCAAGGAGGTTCGCTTCGGCATCGTGGCTTCCGCGCTATTTGCCGTTGTCACGACCGCCGCCTCCTGTGGTGCTGTCAATGCCATGCATGACTCGTTCACCGCGCTTGGTGGCATGATTCCACTGATCAACATGCAGCTCGGCGAATTGATCATCGGCGGCGTCGGCGCAGGTCTTTATGGCATGCTTCTGTTCGTCGTTCTGTCGATTTTCGTCGCTGGGCTGATGGTTGGACGTACGCCGGAGTATGTCGGCAAGAAGATCGAGGCGCGTGAGGTCAAGATGGCGATGCTCGCGATTCTGATCCTGCCGCTGATGTATCTCGGCTGGACTGCCGTCGCCGTCGTTCTGCCGTCGGCTGTTGCGTCAATGGCGAATGCCGGCCCGCATGGCTTCTCTGAGGTCCTCTACGCCTTCACGTCAGCCACGGCGAACAATGGATCGGCCTTCGGCGGTCTCTCCGGTAACACGATGTTTTACAACCTGACGCTCGGGTGCTCGATGCTGGTCGGTCGTTTCTTCATGATCGTGCCAGCCATGGCGCTTGCTGGCTCGCTGGTCGAGAAGAAGTCGATTCCGGCTTCGGCAGGCACATTCCCGACCACAGGCACTCTGTTCGTCGGACTTGTTGTCGGTGTGATCCTCATCGTTGGTGGTCTCACGTTCTTCCCCGCGCTCGCGCTGGGGCCGATCGTTGAGCATCTCGCGATGAATGCGAACACCCTGTTCTGATCGATATCATTTCGGAGTTACATCCAATGGATACGCTAATGCCAGAGAAGCGGACGCGAGGCTCTTCCTTGTTCGATCCCAAGATCGTTCTTCCCGCGATTGGCGCTTCTTTTACCAAGCTCGATCCCAGGGCGATGGTCAAAAACCCGGTGATGTTCGTGGTGGAGGTTGTCGCCGCGCTGACGACGGTTATCTTCATCCGCAATCTTGTCGTCGGTGGAGAGAATCTTGGATTCACCTTCCAGATCATCCTCTGGCTTTGGTTTACGGTGCTGTTCGCAAACTTCGCAGAAGCAGTTGCGGAAGGGCGCGGCAAGGCCCAGGCGGAGTCTCTGAAGAAAACCAGGACTGAGACCCAGGCCAAGCTTTTGACCGGTTCGGACATGACCTACCGGATGGTTCCGGGCACCAGCCTGAAGATCGGGGACATTGTCCTGGTCGAAGCCGGTGACACGATCCCGTCAGATGGCGAGGTGATCGAAGGCGTAGCTTCGGTCAATGAGGCGGCAATCACCGGTGAATCGGCTCCTGTGATCCGTGAATCCGGCGGCGACCGCTCTGCCGTCACGGGTGGGACACAGGTGCTCTCGGACTGGATCCGCGTCCGCATTACTGCGGCTCAGGGCTCCACGTTCATCGACCGTATGATCAAGCTGGTGGAAGGTGCGGAGCGCCAGAAGACGCCGAACGAGATCGCGCTCAACATCCTTCTCGCCGGTCTGACGATCATCTTCGTGTTCGCGACTGTCACCATTCCAAGCTATGCAGCCTACGCCGGTGGGTCGATTTCGGTCATCGTGCTCGTTGCGCTGTTTGTGACGCTGATCCCGACCACCATCGGTGCGTTGTTGTCTGCGATCGGCATCGCCGGCATGGATCGCCTGGTGCGCTTTAATGTCTTGGCCATGTCGGGTCGCGCTGTGGAAGCAGCGGGCGACGTGGACACGCTGCTGCTCGACAAGACCGGCACCATCACGCTCGGCAACCGTCAGGCAACTGCATTTCGTCCAGTGACTGGCGTGACCGAGCAGGAACTTGCTGATGCAGCACAGCTTGCCTCGCTTGCGGACGAAACGCCGGAAGGACGCTCCATCGTGGTTCTTGCCAAAGAAAAATATGGCATCCGCGGGCGTGACATGGCCGAACTCGGAGCGACCTTCATTCCGTTCACCGCGCAAACGCGCATGAGCGGTGTCGATGCCGGTGGTTCTTCGGTCCGAAAGGGCGCAGTCGATGCGATCCTGTCTTACGTCGCTGGCCCGACACCCCGAGCCTTGGCTGCGGCAGGGGGAAGTGCTGTCCGCGTTATTCCCTCGGTCGACATTGATGGGGCGAGGGAAATCCGCGCGATTTCGGATGAGATTGCGAAGTCGGGCGGTACGCCTCTCGCCGTTGCCCGCGACGGAAAGCTCTTGGGCGTCATCCACCTGAAGGACATCGTCAAGGGCGGAATTCGCGAACGCTTTGCCGAACTGCGCCGCATGGGCATTCGCACCATCATGATCACGGGCGACAACCCGATGACAGCGGCCGCCATCGCGGCAGAAGCGGGGGTCGATGACTTCCTGGCCCAGGCGACGCCCGAGGATAAGCTCAAGCTCATTCGTGATGAGCAGGCGAAAGGCAAGCTCGTTGCCATGTGCGGCGACGGGACCAACGACGCTCCGGCACTGGCGCAGGCCGATGTCGGCGTGGCGATGAACACCGGTACACAGGCCGCTCGCGAAGCCGGAAACATGGTCGACCTCGATTCAAACCCGACCAAGCTGATTGAAGTCGTCGAGATCGGTAAGCAATTGCTGATGACGCGCGGTGCCCTCACCACGTTCTCGATCGCCAATGACGTGGCGAAGTATTTCGCGATCATTCCCGCGATCTTCCTCGCCTTCTATCCGCAGTTGCAGGCATTGAACATCATGCATCTTTCAAGCCCGCAAAGTGCGATCCTTTCGGCGATCATCTTCAATGCGATCATTATCATCGCGTTGATTCCCCTCGCGTTGAAGGGCGTCGCCTACAAGCCAATTGGTGCCGGCGCGCTGTTAAGCCGTAACCTGCTGATCTATGGCGTCGGTGGCATCATTATTCCGTTCGTTGGCATCAAGGCGATCGACATTGTCGTAAACGCCTTGCATCTGGCCTGAGGAGGCAAGTCATGTTGAAGGAAATTCGCTCGGCCCTGGTCATGGTCATCGGATTGACTGCTATCACTGGTCTTGCCTATCCGCTGGCCATGACCGGTATCGCAGGAACACTCTTTCCCTATCAGGCACAGGGGAGCCTGATCGAAAAGGATGGGAAAGTCGTTGGATCAGCCCTGATCGGTCAGGAGTTCAAGGGAGATGGATACTTCCATGGTCGCCCCTCGGCGACCACGGCTGCCGACCCGAACGACTCAACCAAAACCGTTCCTTCGCCATACAATGCAGCGAGTTCGACCGGCTCTAACCTCGGTCCCACCAGCAAGGCGCTAAGTGATCGTCTGACGGAGGACGTCGAGAAGCTGAAGGCAGAAAACCCCTCGATGCCTGTGCCGGTGGACCTGGTCACAACAACGGGTAGCGGTCTCGATCCCCATATCTCTCCGGAAGCGGCTCTGTTTCAGGTGTCTCGCGTTGCGAAAGCGCGTAAAATGTCCGAAGATAGCGTTCGCAAGCTCGTGAACGATCGCATCGAGGGACGACTTGCTGGTATTCTCGGTGAGCCTCGCGTGAATGTGTTAGCGCTCAATATGGCGCTGGATCGTGCAGCCGCGAACTAAAGCCGCCACACGAGGCGGCGTGAGGACTAGTGGAGCGGATTTGACATTCGCTCCCGGTCAAGCAGCGGGTTCGTTTGGCGAATGTCAAATCCAAAGCTCCACTAGCAGCTTATATTTGCTAGTGGTTCTTTGATTCTAACATTTGCAAAAGTATCCGCGAGACAGATTGCAAATGTTAGAATCGAACCGCTAGAAATGGCTGATGGCGATCACCACTCGCGATTCTGAACAACGACCGTCGCCGGAAGCTCTGCTTGAGGCCGCACGACGCGAAGAGGGAAATGGAGGCCGCCTCAAGATATTTCTTGGGGCGGCTCCTGGCGTCGGTAAGACCTATGAAATGCTGCAAGGCGCGCACGCCAAGTTAAAGACGGGCGTGGACGTGGTGGTTGGCGTTGTCGAAACCCACGGTCGGGTAGAAACCCAGGCGCTTCTGATCGGTCTCGAAGTTCTGCCCCGCAGGCAGTTGGATTACAAAGGCCAGATTCTGGAAGAGATGGACCTCGATGCGTTGCTCGCGAGGCGTCCGAAGATAGCCATCGTGGATGAGCTAGCGCACACAAACGCGCCGGGCAGCCGCCATCCAAAGCGCTATCTTGATGTAGAGGAACTGTTGGACAATGGCATTGATGTCTATACGGCCGTCAACATCCAACACATTGAAAGTCTGAACGACGTTGTCGCGCAGATCACGCGCGTGCGGGTGCGGGAAACCGTTCCGGATTCGATCATCGATCGCGCAGACGATATCGAACTTGTCGACCTGACACCGAATGACCTGATCCAGCGTCTTAAGGATGGGAAGGTCTATGTTCCGAAGCAGGCCGAACGGGCGTTGGAGCACTATTTTTCCCCCGGTAACCTAACAGCATTGCGAGAACTTGCGTTACGCCGAACTGCAGAACGGGTTGACGAGCAGCTCCTTAATCATATGCAGGCCAATGCTATCCCCGGGCCATGGGCTGCGGGCGAGCGTATTCTGGTTTGCGTCAGTGAAGATCCGCGCTCCGCCGGGCTTGTTCGTTATACAAAGCGTCTGGCTGATCGTTTGCACGCGCCATGGACCGCGGTCTACATCGAGACGCGGCGGAGCCTGCAGTTAACGGATGTCGAGCGTGATCGCATCGCAGCGACATTACGGCTGGCAGAAACATTAGGAGCCGACGTCCTTACTATTCCCGCAGTGGAACGGCGGATTGCAGACGATGTTCTGAATTTTTCGCGTGCAAACAACGTCACTCAGATCGTCATCGGAAAATCGACCAGAACGTGGTGGTTTGAGCTTGTTCGTGGCTCGATCGTCCACGATCTTGTGCGGCGTGCGGGCAACATCAGCGTTCACGTGATCGCCGGCGACGAGCTTGATCAGGACGCTTCACTTCAAAAAGGGGTGCGGACAGCTGAATCGTTAGCGCGTCGGGATCCACTTCCTTACGCGATGGCGCTGTTGCTGGTCGGCGTTGCTCTCGGCGTAAGCTTGTTGATCCAGCCCTTGTTCGGCATCGAGAATGTCGATCTGGTATTTCTGACTGTCGTTGTGAGCGTCGCAGTCCGCTATGGCCTGTTGCCATCTTTACTGGCGAGCATCACGGCTTCGCTTTGCTACAACTTCTTCTTTTTACCGCCGACCTACACATTCACCATTTCCGATCCGACCAACATTGCTGCTTTCTTCTTCTTTATCTTGATTGCGGTTCTCGTTTCGAATGTCGCTGCACGGGTGCGGACGCAGGCGTTGGTCGCAACGAGCAGGGCGCGCGCGACCGAGTATCTTTACTCCTTCAGCCGGAAACTCGCTGGAACCGGAACCTTGGATGATGTGTTGTGGGCCACGGCTTATCAGACCGCATTGATGCTGAAGGTTCGCGTTGTTCTGTTGTTGCCTGAGGGCGGTACGATTGTTGTGAAGGCCGGCTATCCGCCGGAGGACGAACTCGACCAGGCGGATCTTGCGGCGGCGAATTGGGCGTGGAGCAATGACCGGCCCGCGGGACGGGGATCGGATACGCTGCCCGGAGCAAAACGACTATTTCTGCCGATGCGAACCGGACGTGGCCCGATTGGGGTGGTCGGTATTGATGATGACCGATCAGGGCCGATCCTGACACCCGATCAGACGCGCCTGCTGGACGCCTTGATGGATCCAGGCCGCGCTCGCGATTGAGCGCGTGCGGCTCGTTGAGGACATCGATCACGTGAAGCGGATGGTGGAAACGGATCGGCTGCGGTCGGCGTTGCTGACGTCGATTTCTCATGATTTGAAAACGCCGTTGTCGTCGGTTCTCGGCTCCGCCAGTACTTTGCGAGATCTCTCGACCCGGCTGACTGATGCCGAAAAGGGTGACTTGCTCGCGACCATCATTGATGAGTCTGAGCGGCTCAATCGATTCATTGCCAACCTGCTCGATATGACCAAACTCGAGTCCGGAGCAATTGTACCGAATGCTGCACCTCATGATCTCAGTGAAGTGGTGGGAAGTGCTTTGCGGCGGGCGAGCAAAATTCTTATTCATCACCGCGTCGAGCTTGCACTTCCGGCTGAGCTTCCGATGCTGCAATTGGATGCAGTTCTGTTCGAACAGGTCTTGTTTAATCTGCTCGACAATGCGGCAAAATACGCGCCCGCGGGCAGTCTCATACAGATCCAGGGTTGGCGAGAGGAAAATTCAGTTTCTCTGCAGATTCTTGATGAGGGGGATGGCATCCCAGCAGATGAGCTTGAAAACGTCTTTGATAAATTTTATCGCGTACAGAAAGGTGATCATGTTCGACCTGGAACGGGGCTAGGACTTGCAATCTCCCGCGGCTTCGTCGAAGCCATGCATGGGACAATTTCAGCGGCAAACAGAACCGATCGGACAGGCGCAATTATCATGATCAAACTTCCCATCCCGAAAGTCACAGAAAAACTGGATACCGCAGCATGAGCGCTGCCCCACTCAAAATTCTTGTGGTCGATGATGAGCCACCCATCCGCAAGCTGTTGCGGATGGGGCTGAGCACGCAAGGGTACGAAATTCTTGACGCGCCAAACGGCAAGACTGCGCTGGAATTGCTCGAAAGCAAACCTGATTTGGTCATTCTTGATCTTGGGCTGCCAGATATTCAGGGACATGAATTGTTGCGGACCGTTCGTGCACGCAACGACAGTGTTCCGATCATCGTTCTTTCAAGCCGGGGAGATGAAGCCGGTAAGGTTCAGGCGCTTGACCTTGGAGCCGACGATTACGTCACCAAGCCTTTCGGCATGGATGAACTGCTCGCGCGTATACGCGCGGCGCTGCGCCATCAATTACAGGTTCACGGCGAACGTCCGGTATTCCGCACGGGAGATCTTTCCGTCGATTTGGTGCGACGGATCGTGAAAGTTGGTGACAAGGAAGTCAAACTTTCTCCGAAGGAGTACGACCTTCTGCGCGTCTTGGTACAGCATGCAGGCAAGGTCCTCACTCACAAGTTTCTGCTGCACGAACTTTGGGATGAACTGACGGACGCTCAATACCTGCGCGTTTATGTTCGTCAGCTTCGGCAAAAGATCGAGGGAGATGCGGAACAACCTCAGTATGTCCTGACCGAGACCGGTATCGGTTACAGGCTTCGTGCTCCGGACTGACAATGATGCAACCGATGGCGGCCCGTTCTGGATTTCGCAGCTCCGGAGTTATGATGACAATTTCTGATTTTCTCGCCCCGGCCGACGTAATTTTCGATGCGCGGGCGGCAAATAAACAGCAACTCCTGCAGGAGCTCTCGAAGAAGGCCGCGTCTAATCTCGGTTTGCAGGCGGAATACATCGCGTCTGAGCTGCTGAAGCGCGAAGATTTGGGCTCGACCGGAATGGGGCGAGGGGTTGCCATTCCGCATGCCAGATTGCCGATGGTGAAGAAGCCTTATGGTGTGATGGCGAGGCTCAAGCCAGCCATCGACTTTGAGGCGATTGATGGTCAACTGGTCGACCTGGTTTTTCTGTTGTTGTTGCCCGCGCCGCCGGAGGCGGATCAACTCGTTGCTCTGGCATCTGTGGCCCGAAAGTTCAAAACGGATGAGCTGTTGAAACAGCTGCGCCGGGTCCGTAATGAATTCGAACTCTATTCGGCGATGATAGAATAGCTCTCGCTCAACGCGACTCTTGGTCCAGCACGGCAAGCCGCTCCGCTTCGGCGATATCTTCGATCGTGTTGGCGTTGAAGAACGGATCGAGCGGTGCATCCGGCCAGGTAGCCGTGACAGGCTTATAGCGCGACATCCAGAAGCCGACCTTGCGGATATCTTCTTTCACCAGCGCATCACGCAATTGGTCACGCAGCGACACATTCCACAGCGCGACCACATGGTGGACATGTCCGCCAGACGCAGCGACCGCGATTTGAGCTCCGTCCGCAGCTCTGGTCTGATGGAGGCGTTTAACGAGGTCACGCGGCAAAAACGGGCAGTCCGTGGCAGTGCTGAGCACCCAGTCAATGTCGGGCCTGTGTACCGCGCTCCAGTCGAGCGCGGCCAGCACGCCGGCGAGCGGGCCCGCGAAGCCTTCGATGTCGTCGGCGACTATGGGAAGGCCAAACGCCACAAAACGGGAAGGGTCGCCGTTGGCGTTAAGGATGAGCTGATCGCATTGGGGCGCCAATCGTGCGATCACGCGCTCCATGATGGTCCGGCCGCCGATTGTCCGCATGGGCTTGTCGCCGCCCCCCATTCGCCGAGCCAGCCCACCGGCAAGCAGGACGCCGAGTGTTTTGGGAGAATCGTCAGTCATTTTCGCCAGTTCTCCGGGCCAAGAATCGGGTCAAGGATCGGGCCAGATTGGGTCCAACAATTAGGTCGCTGGACCCAATCTATATGATATTGGACGGCTAGTGTGGTGGTTCAGAAATTCGCTACGAGGTGCGCTGCATTATGAGGCGACCTTCGGATTCGGGACGCTAGTGTTTAGCTGCCCTTGAAAGAGGGTCGGAGGATGGAATGAAGGTTATAGGACTGGCGGGGTGGAGCGGAGCAGGCAAGACAACCTTGCTGACGCGCCTCATCCCGCATTTTGTTGCCAAAGGTCTAAGAATTTCCACCATCAAGCACGCGCATCATAACTTCGATGTCGATGTGCCGGGAAAGGATTCGTGGGTTCATCGGCAGTCAGGTGCAACCGAGGTTCTGATCTCATCGGGTCGCCGCTGGGCGTTGATGCATGAACTTCGCGATGCGCCCGAACCATCTCTGCGGGAACATCTTAGGCGGATGTCGCCAGTTGATCTGGTCGTGGTGGAGGGATTTAAGGCCGATACACATCCCAAAATTGAAGTTTATCGTGCAGTCAACGGCAAGACACTGTTGTTTCCCGATGACCCGGCGATCGTTGGCATCGCGACGGATCAAAAGATTGACACGCGGCTGCCCCAGGCTGATCTGAATGATATCCCGGCGATCGCGACCATGATCCTTGCATCCGCAGCGCCTATCGATGAGATCATGGCCAGCAAGGCGTTAGGAAGCTGATCGTCCATGAATTCGACCAAGCTCGATCTGATGGGCCTTAAATGTCC
Organism: Nitrobacteraceae bacterium AZCC 1564; assembly: GCA_036924835.1. Lineage (NCBI taxonomy): Bacteria > Pseudomonadati > Pseudomonadota > Alphaproteobacteria > Hyphomicrobiales > Nitrobacteraceae > Nitrobacteraceae bacterium AZCC 1564. Next base: position 764,096 of record JBAGRR010000001.1, on the reverse strand, counting down.
GCTTCCGGTTTACAGAACGCGTAAGGCGTTGAAACGACTTGCAGCGGGTGACCGGCTGGAGGTGCATTGCACCGATCCGTTGTCCGTCATCGATATTCCGAACTTGATCCGTGAAACGGGGGACCGGGTCGAAATCCTCGAACGCAGCGAGGCACGGATCGTGTTCGTCATCGACAAGGTCGCTGCGGCGCAGTCGGAATAGGCAGAGCCATTTTGGGGCGCAAAAGGCCGCCCCGAGTGAGGCGGCCCTTCTTTGTTTTTCTGGCTCAGATTATCGCGCTTTCAGGAATTCCGTAACATTCAGCAGGACGAACTCGTTGTCGTCAGCCTTGTTCGGATCCCGGCTGGACGAATAGGGTAGGTTGTTATCGTTGCCGACAATGATGTGTTGCGGATCGACGATGTCAACATTCTCGATGGTCCAGAACGGGAGCTTGAGCACGCCGTCGTTCAGAGCCTTGCGCGCTTTTTTATCTGGATCGCTGATTTTCATCAGGTCGATGTAGCCGATCTTGCGAACTGCATTGTTGGCATTCGCATCCGACATCTCGATCTTGTAGACGCGCTTGAATTTTGCGATGTCATGAAAGCAATCCGGCTTCTTCCCGCCCTCGCAGGCCTTGTCCGCCGTACCTTCACCGTTATCGCGTTCGATGATCAGGCCAGTTGTCGCGTCGATCATGTTGAAATCACCGATCGCAAAACCGTTCTCCTCCAGAACATACTTCCAGTAGCGGCCCGTCCATTTTCCGGCAGCGACATCGAATTCAAGAATGCGGAGATACTCTTTGCCATCAGCAGTCTTTTCCCAATCCTTCTTCTCGGCGTCCCAGATCGGGCCTTCAAGGAGCGGATATAGGAACTTGCCGTCCGGTGATGCAGCCATGCCCTCGTAGCCTTTGGAGCGACGGACGTTGAATGCGACCTGGGCAGTTGGGGTCGCAGGTGCAGTGATCGAATAATGGTCTGGAGAGCGCGCTGGCTTGCCGTCGATCATGGTCTCGAAGACAGCTTCAACCTTTCCGGTTTTATCGACCCGCAAGAGATAAGGGCCGAATTCATCGCCGATCCAGATCTTATCGCCGATGGGCTGGAAGCTTTCGGTGTCGAAATCTGCACCAGTCAAATAGCGCTTGTCGGTGCCTTCATTGACGATACGGAAGGGGACCTTCTTGTCCGGATCATGCAGGAAAATCGTTTCGGTCTTTTCCAGCATCCCCTTGGTCCAATCGATCCGATAGCGGTTCAGGAACAGCATCGCGTCCGGTGAGTTCGCCTTGCTGCCGAAGCCATTGTCGGTGAGCACCCAGAATGTACCGTCGGTCATCTTCTTGATGCCGGAATGACCTTGCAGCGGTTGCCCCTTGAAAGGAATTTTGACGCCGGTGGGGCGATCGAAGGATTTGCCCTCGATCGCGCCGACCGTATCAACACGTGTACCGGTGGTGAACTTACCAGAGGTTTTGAGATCAGCAGGCGCGTCTGCCGGTGCGTCGACAAAGGATTCTGCCGGCATCACAGCGTGTCCGGCAAGTGTCGCTGGAAAAGACTGAGCAGCGGTTTGCGCTGATGCAATATGCGGCAGAACTGTCAGAGCAAGAATGGAGGTGGACAGCTTGAATATACGCATGGAAATCATCTCCGTGAACCATGCGCCGTTTGTCTGGATTTTCTGTGTCACGGCCGTAACAACATCGCGACCTCCGGCGGGATAATGCGTCGCTATCCCGCGCCCAATTGTCGCGCTGCTATGGGGCAGGGCGTCTGACCACCTCCCCATCCTCTTTTTGAAAAGACGTGACGGGATTAGGCAACAGGTCGAGCACCTGCTCGGAGGGGCGGCAAAGCCGCACGCCTTTTGGCGTTTCAACGATCGGACGATTGATCAAGATCGGATGCTTCGTCATTGCATCCAGCAATTCGTCATCCGTCAGAGCAGGGTTGGCAAGGCCAAGCTCTGTGAAGAGTTTTTCTTTCTCCCGAAGCAACGCGCGCACAGGACTCTTCATGGCCTTGGCGAGTTCGACCAATCGCTCCCGGCTTGGCGGCGTTTTCAGGTATTCGATCACGACAGGATCTTCTCCGCTCTGCCGGATCATGGCGAGCGTGTTGCGAGATGTGCCGCACGCGGGATTGTGAAAGATCGTTACGGTCAAGCTGAAGTCTCCGGCAGTGATATCTTGAATGTCGCGACAAGGTCCGCGACTTGCTCCTTTGTCAAGCCGCGCGGATTCATGCCGCGCAACATAAGGTACAGCTTCGCTGTTTCCTCCAATTCCTCGGTCGCGAACACGGCCGCTTCCAGTGTATCGCCCGCGACAACAGGACCATGATTGGAGAGCAGCACGCAGGAATACTTGCCGGCCAATCCCCGAATGGCATCAGCTACTGCCGCGTCGCCGGGCCGATAGTACGGCAGCAGGGCGGTCGCGCCACAACGCATCACGTAATAGGGGGTCATTGGTGGGAGCGCGTTACGCCGATCGATTTCCGGCAGCATCGATAGTGCAACGCAATGAGAGCAGTGCAGGTGCACAATGGCGCGCGCGGAAGCACGGGTCTCATAAAGCGCGGAGTGCAGTGGAATCTCCTTGGTAGGCGCATCGCCGGAGGTCAAGCGCCCGGACGCATCTAACCTTGAAATGCGGGCCGGATCGAGAAAACCGAGGGACGCATTGGTTGGGGTTACCAGCCAGCCGCCGTCATCGAGGCGGATGCTGATATTTCCCGAAGATCCCGGCGTTAGCCCGCGTTCGAACAGCGAGCGTCCGTACTGGCAAATTTGCTCGCGAAGCCTGGTTTCCGTCATGTTGCCATCCTCTTAGTGACGCTTTTTCACATGTTTTGTAGCTAGCTGAAATGGCTTTTTGGTTGGACCATAAAGTCGTGTTACCAACCGGTAACCGCGCCTGTCGCGGACCCCACCAAAAAGACGATCCAAGGAAACATCCATGACTGACCCCGCCAAAGCCGCATCGGCAGATTCACGTTTGGGCCGCATTGCCGTTATCGGCCTTGGGTCGATGGGGCTCGGAATGGCACTTTCCCTCAAGCGCGCCGGTTTCGATGTTGTTGGTTGCGACGTGTCCGCCGACGCAGTTGCCCGGTTGGTGGCAGAAAAGGGATGTTCTGCCGCGACGCCGGCCGAAGCCGCGCGTGATGCAGATGCCGTTGTCAGCGTTGTGGTCAATGCAGCGCAGACGGAGGCCATCCTTTTTGGACCTCAGGGCGTGGCCGAGACGCTGCCAAAGGGCGCGGTGTTCATTTCATCCGCAACCATGGATCCGGATATCGCGTGGCGGCTGGCGAAGCAGCTTGAGGCAACTGGACGACACTATCTCGATGCGCCGATCAGCGGTGGAGCGCAACGGGCGGCGCAGGGCGAACTCACCATTCTGGCCTCCGGCAGCAAGGTCGCGTTCGCCAAAGCCCGGCCGGCGCTGGATGCGATGTCTGCCAAGCTCTACGAACTCGGCGACGAGCCCGGACAGGGGGCTGCGTTCAAGATGATCAACCAATTGCTTGCCGGCGTGCACATCGCCGCAGCGAGCGAAGCGATCACCTTTGCGGCGAAGCAGGGTCTCGATATCCGCAAGGTCTATGAAGTCATCACAGCATCGGCCGGCAATTCATGGATGTTCGAAAACCGCGTACCGCATGTGCTCGACGGGGATTACACACCGCGCAGCGCGGTCGACATTTTTGTGAAGGATCTGGGCATCATCCAGGATATGGCGCGAAATGCGAAGTATCCCGTGCCGGTTGCGGCTGCCGCACTGCAGATGTTCCTGATGGCATCGGCTTCGGGAATGGGCCGCGACGACGATATATCGGTCGCGCGCGTGTACGCACGAAACACAGGCACGAAAATTCCCGGCGAACCGGGCTGATATTTGAGAATAGACGTAACAAGCAAGAATAACGGAAACATCCATGCCCCGTTTTGCCGCCAATCTGACCATGATGTTCAATGAGTGGTCGTTTCTTGATCGCTTTGCCGCTGCGGCCGATGCCGGTTTCGCCAATGTTGAATTCTTGTTTCCTTACGATCATTCGCCGGAAACGATCGCTGATCGGCTGAAGAGTAGTGGCCTGACCTTGGCGCTGTTCAATCTGCCACCGGGCAACTGGGACGCGGGTGAGAAGGGCTTTGCTGCGCGGCCTGATCATTTCGGGGATTTGCAGAACAGCATCAAGCAGGCGTTGCCTTATGTTGCAGCTACCGGCGTCGAGCGAGTGCACTTGATGTCCGGCATTGCCGATCGCAACAATCCGGCCGCGGTGAGTTCATTTCGCCGGGGCGTGGCGTGGGCGGCTGAAGCGCTGGCCAGGGAAAATATCGATGTTGTCATCGAGCCGATCAATCCGCGCGACGTTCCCGGATACTTCCTCAACAATTTCGACTTCGCCCGCGATTTGATCAATGAACTGAAGTTGCCGAATCTGAAATTGCAGTTCGATATCTATCACCGTCAAATCGTTCATGGCGACGTCACCATTGCACTCCGGCAGATGATGCCGATGATCGGGCATATTCAGATCGCTAGTGTGCCGTCACGCAACGAGCCCGCGGGCGAGGAATTGAACTATCCGTTCCTGTTCGATGAACTGGATCGTCTCGGCTACAATGGGTTTGTCGGCTGCGAATATCGGCCCAAGGGAAAAACGGTTGATGGTCTGGGCTGGTTTGCGCCTTACGCCAAAGGAAAGTCGGGAGTTCGGTCGTGACACTGGCACTGGGCTGTATTGCCGACGACTACACGGGCGCTTCCGATCTCGCGAACATGCTCACGCGCAGCGGTTTGCGGACGGTGCAGACCATTGGTGTGCCCGATGAGGCGCTGGCGCTTCCGAATGTCGATGCGGTCGTCGTCTCGCTGAAAAGCCGATCGATTGAGGCGTCTCAGGCTGTCGCGCGCTCTCGCGCCGCTGACAAATGGTTGCGCGGGCGCGGTGCGTCCCACGTGCTGTTCAAGATTTGTTCGACGTTTGATTCCACGGATGCCGGTAACATCGGTCCCGTGATGGACGCGTTGCGGGATGATTCCGGCGATCCGATTGTGCTTGTCACACCAGCGTTTCCCGGGACCGGACGAACGATCTATCAGGGCAATCTCTTTGTCGGCAGTGTGCCGCTCAATGAAAGCCCGTTGAAGGATCATCCACTCAACCCGATGCATGATTCCAATCTGGTCCGTGTGCTGGGTCGCCAGAGCCGCCACAAGGTTGGCCTTGTCGACTTGGCGACGGTGGTCCGCGGACCTGACGCGATCCGTAAGCGCGTCGCGGATCTTGCGGGCGAGGGATATCACAGCGCGATCGTTGACGCGGTATTCGACCATGAGCTCGAGGCGATCGGCCAGGCGGCGCTCGACTACGATTTGTCCGTTGGTGCGTCGGGCATGGGCCTGGGATTGGCCCGTGGCCTGATCGCTTCTGGAAAAGTGAAAGACGCCTCGGCGTCTGCCAGCGACAGCAGGCCAATTGGTGGTCCTGTCGCCTGCCTCGCAGGAAGTTGCTCTCAGGCGACCTTGGCACAGATCGCGGAAGCTGAGAAAACGATGGCCGTGTTGCGTCTTGATCCTGAACAGATCGTCAAAGGCGGATCAGAAGTTCAGCGTGCACTCGACTGGGCAAAGAACCAGCTCGGCACGTCACCGATCTTGATTGCAAGCAGCTCAACACCCGATCAGGTGTCTGCTTTGCAATCCCGATACGGACGCGATGCTGCTGGTCATGCCATCGAGCAGGCCATGGCGGAAATCAGCGAAGGATTGGCATCGGACGGCGTGCGACGCCTGATCATTGCCGGTGGTGAGACTTCGGGCGCAGTGGTGGACCGACTTGGTATCCCTGCGTTCCTCGTCGGCCCGGAAATTGCGACTGGCGTGCCCGTGCTGCGAACCATCGGAGCGAAGAGTGGCGACATGATCATGGCGCTGAAATCCGGAAACTTCGGTGGTCCGGACTTCTTCAACGATGCGGTTCGTCTGGTGTCCTAGTGTCCCGAATCCGAAGTTCGCCTCATCGAGCAGCGCGCTCGGTAGCGAGCTTCGGATTCGAAAGGACACTAGCAACTTATGATTCTAGTGTGGTTTAAGTTCAGAAGTTCGCTGGAAGGACTCGCGGGAAATGTAGAGTGAACTTCTGAACCACAAAACTAGTTTAAGACCATTAGTTTAAGACCGGGACTATCTGGTCTTTCGGGATTTTTTCTTCGAGCTCTTTTTCCTGGAGGTCTTCTTAGAGCTCTTCTTCGCCTTTTTGGCGGGGACTTTCTTGCCTGCCTTTCGCGCTTCGGAAAGGCCGATAGCGATGGCCTGTTTCCGGCTTTTGACTTTCTTGCCGGAGCGGCCGCTCTTTAACGTTCCTTTTTTCGTCTTGCGTACTGCACGCGCGACCTTTTTCGATGCAGCCTTTGAGTATTTGCGGGCCATGCACTCCCTCCGGGTTTGATTGGGCCGATGCTTACAAATAAGTGCAGACCGAAGTCTCGGTTCCAACAATCGGAAACGGTACCGAGCGTCTAGTGCGGTTGGAACCAAAGGGTTCAATCGACGTTTCAGTCAGTTAAAGCAAGTTCCTGTGGCAGGGCTTTCGTCAAACACGCCAGATGCTTGATATGAACCAAGCAAGTTCTCCGGACTTTCTTGCCGGCGGCGGCGAGATGGGTGCGCTTATGCGCGCCTTCGATTGGTCCTCTACGCCGCTCGGCCAACCCGAGACTTGGCCGCAAAGCCTGAAAACCACGGTTCGGCTTCTGCTCAATACCAACCATCCGATGTTCATATGGTGGGGACCGCAACTCATCCAGTTTTACAACGATGCCTACCGAGCCACGATGGGACCGGAGCGGCATCCCAGTGCCCTCGGTCAACGCGGTCGTGAATGCTGGGAGGAAATTTGGCACATTATCGGGCCTCAGATTGAACAAGTGATGAGCGGTGGTGGTGCGACATGGCATGAGAACCAACTCGTACCCGTCACGCGCCACGGCAGACTCGAACAGGTCTACTGGACTTACAGCTACAGTCCCATCGACGCGGATGGCGAGGTTGGCGGCGTGCTGGTGATCTGCCGCGATGTGACCAAGGAGTATACGGCATCACTTGCGTTGCGCGAGCGCGAGGTAGAACTCACGCGTGTCCAACAAATTGGCCGGATTGGTGGGCTTGAAGTCGATCTTCGGGACGGGTTTCGGAATCGGAGATCGCCGGAATATATCGCCATTCATGGTCTTACGCCGGACGCGGTTAACGAGACGCATGAAGATTGGTTGAGGCGCGTTCATCCTGAGGATCGCGTCGCCGCAGAGAAGCAATTCCGCGACGCGGTCAAAGGCGACGTTCACGACTATACGTCGACGTACCGGATCATTCGTCCGAGCGATGGGCAAGTGCGCTGGATTTCAGTCAAGGCGATCATCGAGCGTGACGCTAACGGCGAGCCATTGCGGCTGGTTGGTGCTCACACTGACGTCACCGAACAGGTGATGGCCGAGAAGGCGTTGCGGGAAAGCGAACAGGAGTTTCGGACACTCGCAGATGCTGTACCGCATCACGTGTGGACTGCGAAGCCAGATGGAATGGCGACCTGGTTCAACCCGCGTGTCTACGAATACGTAGGAGCAGCAGTTGGCGATCTTGATGGAAGAAAGTGGGTCAAGATTATCCACCCCGATGATTTGTCAATCACCTTGGCGGCCTGGACGCGCGCGCTCGAAATAGGCGAGACCTATGAGGTTGAATTCCGTCTGCGCCGAAAAGACGGCGTTTATCGGTGGTTTCTTGGACGGGCAGTGCCTGCGCGTGACGAACTTGGGCGGATCATCCGCTGGATCGGTACCAGCACGGATGTGCACGATCAAAAGACAATATCTGCGGAGCTTGAGGCTCTGAATACAACGCTCGCCGAGCGGGTCCAGGAAAAAACCCGCGAGCGTGATCGCATCTGGAACGTGTCGCGGGATCTTCTGTTAGTCGCGGACCTCGACGGCACGCCGCGAAGTGTCAATCCTGCGTGGACAAAGACGCTTGGTTGGACCGAACAGGAGCTGCTCCGTGATGGGAGACCAGACTGGCTCGAGCATCCAGACGACCGCGAGAAGGCAATGGCAGAGCTTGATAACCTCAATCAAGGCAGGCCGACGATCCGGTTTGAGAATCGCCTTCGCCACCGGGATGGCTCCTATCGGTGGTTTTCTTGGACTGCTGTCCCGGACGCCGGTCAGATTTATGCAGTCGCACGAGATGTGACCGACGTGCGCGCTTCGGCGGAGAGATTGAAGACGACCGAGGAAGCCTTGCGTCAGTCGCAGAAGATGGAAGCCGTTGGTCAGCTTACTGGCGGAATCGCACATGACTTCAACAATCTGCTGACCGGAATTATCGGGTCGCTGGACTTGATGCAGGCGAAGTTGAGCAAGGGGAAGACAGACAATGTCGAGCGCTACATCGGCGCTGCGATGACGTCAGCCAATCGTGCGGCAGCGCTCACGCACCGATTGCTGGCTTTCGCGCGGCGACAACCGCTCAGCCCGGAGCCGGTAGATGCCAATCAACTCATCGCGTCGCTTGAAGATCTGCTGCGACGGACGATCGGTGAGGGGATCAATCTTGAAATCGTACCATTGGGCAAGTTGTGGAGCATTCTGTGCGATCCCAATCAACTCGAGAGCGGCCTGCTGAATCTCGCAATCAATGCCCGCGACGCCATGCCCGAAGGCGGGCGGCTGACGATCAAGACGAAGAATGTACGGCTTGATGGTGTCCTGGAAAGCAATCCAGCGCTGTCACCAGGAGACTACATCTGTATTGACGTTATAGACACCGGTGCGGGCATGACGGACGATGTTGTGGCCCGCGCATTCGATCCCTTCTTTACGACCAAACCGATCGGACAAGGGACCGGGCTCGGCTTGTCGATGATCTACGGCTTCGCGCGGCAATCGAATGGCCACATCACCATCGACAGCACGCCGGGACACGGCACATCCGTCAAAATCTATTTGCCTCGCCACGTCGGTGACGCGGTGGATGACGCAGTTTTCTTGGGCGCGATTGGAGAACACCAGGCATCAGGTGAAACTGTGCTCGTGGTAGAGGATGAACCGGTCGTCCGCAGCGTCATTCTCGAAATGCTGGAAGAGCAAGGCTACCGGACAATGGAAGCTGTCGATGGCCCATCCGGGCTGCACATTCTCGGGCGCGATGAGCGGATCGACCTCCTCGTCACGGATGTCGGTCTCCCCGGAATGAATGGGCGTGAATTGGGCGATCAGGCCCGCGAGCTAAGACCGGGTCTGAAGATTCTCTTCATCACCGGTTACGCGGACAATGTCGCGATGGCGCGAGGTTTTCTCAAACCAGGCATGGACATGATGACCAAGCCCTTCGACGGCGAGAACTTTCTGCAGCACGTGAAGGAAATGATCGCTAACTGAGCGAGTGACGATCACCACGCCCGGAATAGAACGCTGGCATTGACGCCGCCAAACCCGAAACCGTTCGACAACACATGTTCCATGGCCATTGGCCGTGCGGTCTTGGCCACGAGATCGATCCCTTCGGCCTCGGCGTCCGGATGGTCGAGGTTAAGTGTGGGTGGTGCGATTTGATCGCGCAGGGCAAGCACTGAGAAGACTGCTTCGAGACCGCCAGCCGCACCGAGCAAGTGACCGGTTGCGGATTTCGTGGCGCTCACTGCAATGCCGCCCTTGGTCCCGAACAAGCTCTTGATGGCGGCAAGCTCACCGTTGTCGCCGACAGGGGTTGAGGTGGCATGGGCATTGAGGTGCTGAACCTCAATAGGAGCAATTCCTGCCTGACGAATTGCGATCTCCATCGCGCGCCGCGCGCCTTCGCCATCCTCCGGTCCCGCCGTCATATGGTAGGCGTCGGAGGTGGTGCCGTATCCGACCAACTCGGCAATCGGGGTTGCGCCGCGATTGAGGGCATGATCGAGCGTCTCGATGACGAGAATGCCAGCGCCTTCACCCATCACGAAGCCATCGCGGTCCTTGTCGAATGGGCGGGACGCCCGTTGCGGCTCGTCGTTGAACCCGGTCGAGAGTGCGCGCGCGGCCGCAAACCCGCCCAGGCTGACACGATCGATACACGCCTCGGCTCCCCCGCAGATCGCAATATCGGCTTCGCCAGAGCGGATGAGACGCGCGGCATCACCGATAGCCTGCACCCCGGCGGCACAAGCCGTAACCGGCGCGCCGAGCGGTCCCTTGAAGCCGTGACGAATAGCGACTTGTCCCGCGGCAAGATTGACGAGGAAGGCTGGCACAGTGAAGGGCGAAAGGCGGCGCACGCCACGTTCATCGGTGGTGCGGACTGCGTCGACAATCGCAGGGAATCCGCCAACGCCCGATGCGATGATTGTCGCGGTCCGCTCGCGTGAGTGAGCGTTATCGGGCGTCCATCCGGCTTGCGCGATTGCTTCATCGGCCGCCATCATCGCGAACTGGATGAAGCGGTCCATTTTCTTCTGATCCTTTTTGGAGATCACGCGATCAGCATCAAAGCCAAACTCGGGATCTTCGGCAATGTCGGGAACAACGCCGCAGACTTTTGCAGGCAGATCGGCACCAATATTGTCCGAGAGCGCACGAAGGCCGGACCGACCCGCAATGAGGCGCGACCAGTTGCCTTCGACGCCGCAACCCAGTGGGGACACGGCGCCCATTCCGGTGACGACAATTCGGCGTGTGGTGCTGCTCTGTTTCACGGCGTGATTATCCTGTTCAGACATCGTCTTAGTGGATCGCCGAGTGGTGAGCCCGGCGATCCATGACCGAAGGTCGCAACGGCACTAGTGTCCCGAATCCAAAGTCCGCCTCATCGTCCAGCGCGCTCCGTAGCGGACTTTGGATTCGAGAGGACACTAGTAAATTTATGATTCTAGTGTGGTTTAGGTTCAGAAGTTCGCTGGAAGGACTCGCAGGAAAAGTAAAGCGAACTTCTGAACCACCACACTAGTGCGTTTTGCGCTCGATCGCGATGGCAGTGGCTTCGCCGCCGCCGATGCACAGAGAGGCGATGCCTTTGCTGACGTTGTTCTTCTCCATCGCATGGAGCAGTGTCACGATCAGGCGGGCCCCTGTTGCGCCGATCGGATGACCGAGCGCGCAGGCGCCACCGTTGATGTTCAATTTCTCGCGCGGAATTCCGAGGTCGCGGGCTGCCGCCATCGGCACGACTGCGAACGCTTCGTTGATTTCGAACAGATCGACGTCACTGACGCTCCAGCCGATTTTATCGAGTAGTTTCCTGATCGCGGGGATCGGGGCGGTGGTGAACCATGCTGGCTCTTGGCTATGGGTCGAGTGTCCCTTGATTTCGGCCAAGATCGGCAGACCGTCGCGCTCAGCGATCGAGCGACGCGTCAGCACCAGCGCGGCCGCGCCGTCGGCATTGGCCGAGGAGGCGGCAGGCGTAATCGTACCATTCGGACGGAATGCCGGCTTCAGGTTCGGGATTTTCGCAGGATCAACCTTCAACGGGTGTTCGTCGTTTTCGATCATCCGGACGCCGGCTTTTTCTTTGACCGAAATAGCCGCGATCTCATTTTTGAACGCGCCACTCTCGACCGCCTTGCGTGCGCGGGTCAGGGTTTCCATCGCATATTCGTCCTGATCCTTGCGGGTGAACTGATAGGTTTCGGCGGTGGCTTCACCGAAATCACCCATCGAACGGCCAGTCTCGTAAGCATCCTCGAGGCCGTCCATCAGCATGTGATCGATAATGCGGTCGTGCCCGACGCGGTATCCGCCACGCGCTTTTGCGAGCAGGTACGGGGCGTTGGTCATGCTCTCCATGCCGCCCGCAACGACGATATTGGCCGAACCGGCATTGATGATGTCGTGGGCCAGCATGGTGGCCTTCATCCCGGAGCCGCAGACCTTGTTAATGGTGGTTGCGCCGGTCCCGTCCGGCAACTTCGCGCCACGTGCCGCCTGGCGGGCAGGAGCCTGTCCCTGGCCGGCGGGAAGGACGCAGCCCATGAACACTTCGTCGATCCGCTCCGGCGAAAGCTTTGCGCGCTCGAGGGCTGCGCCGATGGCGTGCGAACCCAGATTGTGGGCGCTAAATGGTGACAATTCACCCTGGAAGCGGCCGAGTGGAGTACGCGCAGCAGAAACAATGACGACGGGATCTGACGTTGACATGAGGCTCTCCGGTTGCCGGCACCAGGCAGGGGTTGGGATTTACATGATGATTATCATATGAAGAGGCGCGAAAATTGCAATCGCACCCGCACAATAAAATACGGTTGCAAAAGCGCGCGGAACAGCGTCCGTGTTGTTTGAAACGGACAATTTTTTCGTTGGGGAGCGGTTACTTCTTCTTCTTATCGAGGAAGGACCTCATGTGGCGCTGCGGTTCGCCGGTCAAAAAGGCTTGGCCGAAAACACCGACGCTCAAGTTGACGGACTCCGTCAATGGCAGTTCTTCCCACTGTCTCAGCAAAGACTTCTGGCTGCGCATTGCCTCAGCCCCGCATTCCGCGATCGACGAAGCGACGGCCATGGTTGCGGTATCGAGATCTGCCTCCGCGACGACCTGATCGACCAAGCCCCAGTTGAGTGCGGTTGCCGCGTCAATGTTGGCTCCTGTCAGGATCAACCATCGGGCGCGTCCCGAGCCGATAAGTCGCGGCAAGAGAGCCGCATGAATAACTGACGGTATGCCGACCTTCACTTCGGGCATGCCGAACTTTGCGTCTTGCGCGGCAATGCGCAGATCGCAGGCGGCAGCAACTTCAAGTCCTCCGCCCAGACACCATCCCTTCAAACGCGCAATCACCGGCGAAGGGAACTGTCGAATGGACTCACAAAGATCGCGTAGCCCTTTGATGAATGTTTCGGCTGAAGCCTGATCGAGCGTCACCATTTCCTTGATGTCCGCTCCGCCGATAAAGCTCTTCTCGCCTGACCCCGCCAGGATCAGAGCGCGAATGCCGCTGTCTTTGGCGAGCGTTTCCAATCCTTTCCGCAGTCCGGAGATGACTGTCGAGTTGACGATGTTGAGCGAGCCGGCATTTCGAATGGTCAATTGTGCAATGCCGTTGTCGCGATGCGCAACGTCGCAGTGGTCGTTGATCGTCTGCATATTACCGAAGCTTAATGTTGGAAGGCGGATGGGAGCGCGATGGTGCGCGAACATGTTGCTTTGTCAAATGACTCGCATGGCAGCCATTTTGCCTGGAAAAGCCTCATCTGCGAAGCACTTCATGCTATATATATGACTGTCGACATATTATGGACGAGGCGCCATGCGCTATTCAAAAGATCATAAAGCTGAGACGCACGAGCGGATCGTGAAGAACGCATCGGTGCGATTGCGAGAGCGTGGCGCGGCTGGTCTCGGCGTTGCTGAACTCATGAAAGAGGCTGGGCTTACGCACGGTGGCTTCTATGCGCATTTTGCCTCGCGAGATGCGCTGATCAGCGAAGCTTTCGTTCATGCGATGGAGCAGGCCGCAAGGCGCTGGCGGAAGCGGGCAGATGAGGCCCCGGAGGGCGAGGGGCTCGCCGCGGTTGTGAATGGCTATCTGACAGCCGCTCACCGAGATGACATCGGCAATGGATGCGCTCTTCCGGCGCTGGGCGCCGAAGTTTCACGGGCCAGCCCCAAAGTCCGCAAGGCTGTCGCAAGCAAGCTTGAGAAAATGATCGAGGTCATTGCTGGCGAGATATCTGGACCGAGCGAGAAAGATGCGCGCCGGGAGGCCATCGGCGCGCTGGCCACCATGATGGGGGCATTGTTGATGGCCCGCATGGCGGGGACGGGCGAGTTTTCGGACGAAATCCTCGAGGCAGGGCGGTATGCGGCGCAGAAGGCGAGCAATGCCTCCAAACTGCGGATTCGCAAGCCGGCAACCACGGGCGCGAATGCGCCAGCCAAGGCGGATACGGCAGCGCGCTCTTGAGACCAAATGGTCATTTTTATTGATGGGCGAACCAGAATTTTTTGATGACGCCCGGACGTTGGTCAAAAAAGTCGAATATTATCAATGACCTTATTTGCGTTACATGCGACTGAGCTGTGCGTATAACCCCGTTCCATTTTCTAATCGGACGGTGCTAAAAGCTTCGTAGTTTCTTTCTGGAGGTTACGCATGCGATCGATCGGGCACTTTATCGGCGGAAAACACGTTAAGGGCGCGTCAGGCCGCTTTGCCGACGTTTTTGAGCCTATGACGGGGGATGTTCAGGCTCAGGTTGCGCTTGCAACGAAAGCGGAAGTCCGCGCCGCCGTCGAGAACGCCAAAGCTGCGCAGCCGGCGTGGGCCGCGACCAACCCGCAACGTCGCGTTCGTGTTTTGATGCGCTTCCTGGAGCTGGTCGCTCGTGACAACGATGCGCTGGCCGAATTGCTTGCTCGCGAGCATGGCAAGACCATTCCCGACGCGAAGGGCGATATCCTGCGCGGCGTCGAAGTCGTCGAGTTCGCGCTTGGCATTCCGCATTTGATGAAGGGCGAATACACCGAAGGTGCGGGTCCCGGCATTGACCTTTATTCGATGCGCCAGCCGCTCGGCGTTGTCGCGGGCATCACCCCGTTCAATTTCCCTGCGATGATTCCGATGTGGAAGTTCGCGCCGGCAATCGCCTGCGGCAACGCTTTCATTCTGAAGCCGTCAGAGCGCGATCCTGGCGTGCCGATGAAGCTGGCCGAGCTGATGATCGAAGCGGGCTTGCCGCCGGGCGTTCTGAACGTCGTCAATGGCGACAAGGAATCGGTGGATGCGATCCTGGATGACCACGACATCGCAGCGGTCGGTTTCGTCGGCTCTTCGGCCATCGCGCAGTACATCTATGAGCGTGCGGCTGCGAACGGAAAGCGTTGCCAGTGCTTCGGTGGTGCGAAGAACCATCTGATCATTATGCCGGACGCCGACATGGATCAGACGGCCGATGCGCTGGTCGGTGCAGGCTATGGCGCCGCCGGAGAGCGCTGCATGGCGGTTTCCGTGGCGGTTCCGGTCGGCAAGACGACCGCTGATCGCCTGATGGAAAAGCTCATTCCACGCGTCGAAAATCTTAAGATCGGTCTTTCGACCGATCCGACCGCTGATTACGGCCCGCTTGTCACCAAAGCGGCGCTTGATCGCGTGCGGGACTATGTCGAGATCGGCATCAAGGAAGGCGCCAAGCTCGCCGTGGACGGCCGCGGCTTCAAGATGCAGGGCTATGAGAAGGGCTTCTACATGGGCGGTTGTCTGTTCGACAACGTCACCAAGGATATGCGCATCTACAAGGAAGAGATCTTCGGCCCCGTTCTTTCTGTCGTTCGCGCGAAGGACTTTAATGAAGCGGTCGCTTTGCCGTCCGAACATGAATACGGCAACGGCGTTGCCATCTTCACCCGCGACGGCGATGCCGCTCGCGAATTCGCGGCGAAGGTGAATGTCGGCATGGTTGGCATCAACGTGCCA
This sequence comes from Nitrobacteraceae bacterium AZCC 1564, assembly GCA_036924835.1. Lineage (NCBI taxonomy): Bacteria > Pseudomonadati > Pseudomonadota > Alphaproteobacteria > Hyphomicrobiales > Nitrobacteraceae > Nitrobacteraceae bacterium AZCC 1564. Next base: position 748,649 of record JBAGRR010000001.1, on the reverse strand, counting down.
ATTCCCGTGCCGGTCGCTTACTACACCTTCGGCGGCTGGAAGCGGTCCGGCTTCGGCGACCTCAACCAGTACGGGCCGGACTCGGTGCGGTTCTACACCAAGACCAAGACCGTGACCTCGCGCTGGCCATCCGGCGTCAAGGAAGGTGCCCAGTTCGCGATGCCGACCAGCTAACGGCAGGCGAGGCGAGCGCTGATGCAGTTCGCACTCACCGAAGATCAGACCGCGGTTCGCGACATGGCTCGCGAATTCGCGGCTGAGAAGATTGCTCCCTTCGCGACTAAATGGGACGAAGAGAGGCATTTCCCAGTCGATGTCATGCGCGAAGCTGCTGCGCTTGGCATCGGCGGCATTTACATCCGCGATGATGTGGGCGGTTCGGCGCTTTCACGTTTTGACGCAGCCTTAATTTTTGAGGCTCTCGCGATGGGATGTCCGACGGTGTCGGCATTCATCTCGATCCACAACATGTCAGCGTGGATGATCGACGCTTATGGATCCGAGGCGCAGCGGCGTCAGTGGCTACCGCGCCTCTGCACCATGGAGCTTCTCGCAAGCTACTGCCTCACGGAGCCCGGTTCGGGGTCGGATGCTGCAGCGCTCAGCACCCGTGCCGTCCGCGATGGCGATCATTATGTTCTCAACGGGCAGAAGCAGTTCATCTCCGGCGCCGGCACGAGCGATCTTTACGTCGCCATGGTTCGCACTGGCGGCGATGGTCCGTCAGGTATTTCCACGCTGGTCATTGAACGCGATACGCCGGGCGTGTCGTTCGGTGGTAACGAACGAAAGATGGGCTGGAACGCTCAACCAACCCGCGCTGTGATCTTCGAAAATGCACGGGTGCCGGTTGCCAACCGTCTCGGTGATGAGGGCATCGGGTTCAAGATCGCCATGGCTGGACTTGATGGCGGGCGGCTGAACATTGCGGCCTGCTCACTGGGCGGCGCACAGTCCGCCCTAGATAAGTCACTTGCCTACATGAAAGAGCGCAAAGCATTCGGAAAGCGCCTGGATGAGTTCCAGGCCCTGCAGTTCCGGCTTGCTGATATGGCGACCGAACTAGAGGCTGGGCGAACGTTTTTGTGGCGGGCGGCGGCTGCATTGGATCGCAAGGATCCCGATGCAAGCCTGTTGTGCGCAATGGCCAAACGCTTCGGCACGGATGTTGGATTTGAAGTCGCCAATCAAGCTCTGCAACTGCACGGCGGTTATGGCTACCTTTCTGAATATGGAATCGAGAAGATCGTGAGAGACCTGCGCGTGCATCAAATTCTGGAAGGCACCAACGAAATCATGCGGCTGATCGTGTCGCGAAAATTGATCGAGACGGCGCGATGAAAGCGCCCCTTGCTGCCGTGAATAACGTAGATGGGGATCTGGTTGTCCGCCGCGAGGGTGCTGCCGGAATTCTCCGTCTCAACCGCCCTAAGGCCATCAATGCCCTGACCCTCGACATGACACGAGGCATCGTCACCGCGCTTGATAGCTTTGAAACCGATCCCGGTGTCTCGCTGGTGCTGTTGGAAGGTGCGGGCGAACGTGGATTGTGCGCTGGAGGCGATATCCGCGGGCTTTACGAAAGCGCGAAGGTCGGCGGCAATCTCGGCGCTGTATTCTGGCGCGAGGAATACATCCTGAACGCGCGCATCCCGGTCTATCCAAAGCCTTATGTCGCTTACATGGACGGACTGGTGATGGGTGGCGGCGTCGGTCTTTCCGCGCATGGTCCGCATCGCATCGTCACCGAGAAGACGAAGATCGCGATGCCTGAAGTTGGCCTCGGCTTCTTTCCGGATGTCGGAGGTACGTGGTTGTTGTCCCACACGCCCGGCGAACTCGGGACTTACTACGCGCTGACTGGCCAGCCGATGAGCGGGGCGGACGCCACATATGCGGGCGTCGCTGACGTCTTGATCAATTCTACCGATTGGCCGGCGCTGCGCGATGCGCTGGCCAATGCACCATTGCGCGCGAGTGCGACCGATGTTCGCACCATCATGCAGAGTTATGCGGTGAAAGATGTTGCCGCCTCGATTGAGCAACATCGTGAACATATCGATCGGTTGTTTGCTTTTGACACGATGGAGGAGATCGTCGCTGCGCTGAAGCAGGATGGCTCCGAGTTCGCGCTGGCGACTTTGAAAGCGCTGTCCGACAAGTCGCCGATCGGATTGAAGGTGACGTTGCAGCTGCTGCGGCTTGGCCGTACGTCGAAATCGCTGAAGGAATGCCTTGTTCGCGAATATAGTGCGGCTCTCGTTGTCTTTGAAAGCGCGGAATTTATCGAAGGTGTTCGCGCGGCGGTGATCGACAAAGACCGTAATCCCAAATGGTCTCCGGCGCGTCTAGAAGACGTGACGCCCGAGATGGTCGATAAGTACTTTGAGCCACACAAGAAATATCAGCTGGTGTTTCCAGACTGATCTTCAAAATCAAAAAGCGAGGGAAGAAACATGGCAAGCATCGCATTCATTGGTCTGGGCAATATGGGTGGCCCGATGGCTGCCAACCTCGTGAAGGCAGGGCACAAGGTTCAAGGCTTTGACCTTGTGCAGGCGTCTAGGGATGCTGCGAAAGCGGACGGTGTGACTATCGCTGCCAGCGCGGCTGATGCGGTGAAGAACGCGGAAATCGTCATTACCATGTTGCCCGCAGGCAAGCATGTTCTAACCGTGTGGAAGGAGATCGTTCCCTTAGTCGGCAAGAACACGCTGATGATCGATTGTTCAACCATTGATGTGGAAAGCGCGCGCCACGCCCACGACTACGCAAAGGAACACAATTTGCCGTCGATCGACGCGCCGGTCTCGGGCGGTACTGGTGGCGCGAAGAACGCGACGCTGACATTCATGGCCGGCGGTGATGCCTACGCGTTCGCGGCGGCCAAGCCTATTCTGGAAAATATGGGCAAGAAGATCGTGCATTGCGGCGAGGCAGGCGCAGGGCAGGCGGCCAAGATCTGCAACAACATGATCCTCGCTATCTCCATGATTGGCGTGTCGGAAGCATTCGCTCTCGCCGAGAAACTCGGTCTTTCGCATCAGGCTTTGTTCGATGTGGCGTCGACCTCATCGGGCCAGTGCTGGTCGCTGACCACCTATTGTCCGGTGCCGGGTCCGGTTCCTACATCGCCCGCGAACAATGATTACAAGCCTGGATTTGCGGCTGCACTGATGTTGAAAGACCTTCGTCTCTCGCAGGAAGCTGCGAAGTCGGCGGGGGCCGTCACGCCGCTCGGTGCGCATGCTGAGAGCATTTACGATGCTTTCGAGAAAGCCGGGCATGGCGGCGTCGACTTTTCGGGAATTATCAAGCACGTGCGGACTCTGGCGAAGTAGGAGGTCGCGATGACGACGTTCCGGGACGCGCGCGGCTTTCTCCTCAAGCACCGCACTGATTACGACACAGCCGTCCGGGACTTTCGTTGGCCTGAGGAGCCCCAGTTCAACTGGGCGCTCGACTGGTTCGACGCCGGGCTGGCCACGGATCCGGCGAGCAAAGATCGCACCGCGCTCTGGATTGTCGACGTTGCGGCCAACACCGAAACCAAGCTGACATTCAGCGAGCTCTCGCGGCGATCCAACCAGACCGCGAATTTCCTTCGCGATCTCGGATTGAAGCGCGGCGATCATCTGTTGCTGCTGCTCGGCAACGTTGTGCCGTTGTGGGAGACCATGCTTGCCGCCATGAAGCTCGGTGTTGTGGTGATTCCGGCGACGACGCTCCTGACTGCCGACGAGCTTCGTGATCGCCTTGATCGTGGTAAGGCGAAAGTCGTGGTGGCTTCGCAGGATCAGGTCACCAAGTTCGAAGGTCTTGGCGGCGAAGGATTTACAAGGATCGTTGTCGCAGCGACATCTGACCACAGGGGTTGGCGGCGTTTTGAAGATGCAGCCAAATATCCCGAGACGTTTGCACCGGATGGACCGACAGGAGCTAACGATCCGATGCTGCTGTACTTCACATCCGGTACAACGGCGAAACCAAAGCTCGTGCTGCATAGCCATCGCAGCTATCCGGTTGGGGCGCTGTCAACGATGTACTGGCTCGGACTTCAGCCGGGGGACATCCACCTCAACATTTCCTCGCCGGGATGGGCCAAGCACGCGTGGAGCTGCTTCTTCTCGCCCTGGAATGCGGGCGCGACCATCTTCATTTGCAATCAGCCGCGTTTCGACGCGAAGAGCTTGCTCGCGACTGTTGCCCGCTGCGGCGTGACGACGCTCTGCGCCCCGCCGACTGTCTGGCGACTATTCATCCAGGAGCAGCTCGCGGACTACAAGGTGTCCGTACGAGAAGTCTGCGGGGCAGGCGAACCGCTCAATCCCGAAGTCATCGATCAGGTGAAGGCTGCCTGGGGGCTGACCATTCGCGACGGTTACGGCCAGACCGAAACCACGGCGCTTGCGGGCAACTCGCCGGGGCAACCCGTGAAGGTTGGATCAATGGGGCGTCCGTTGCCAGGCTACAAAGTCAGGGTCACGGACGCCGATGGCAATCTTGCGAAAGAGGGGGAAATCCGCCTGGTTCTCGGTGCGGATCGGCCGGCGGGATTGATGCTTGGTTATCAAGGCGAGGATGGCGAACCTAAAGGCGCCGACGGCGAGACTTATCAGACCGGAGATGTCGCGTTTCTTGACGACGACGGTTATCTGACATTCGTTGGTCGTTCGGACGACGTTTTCAAATCGTCCGATTACCGCATCAGTCCGTTCGAACTCGAGAGCGTATTGCTCGAGCACGATTTTGTTGCCGAGGCTGCAGTGGTGCCGACACCAGATCCAATCCGCCTTGCGCTTCCGAAGGCTTATGTGTCGCTGGTCTCGGGCACGGCGGTCTCGCGAGAGACTGCGCTGTCGATTTTCCAATACACACATTCACGCCTTGCGCCGTTCAAGCGAATCCGCCGCATCGAACTGGTGTCGGAATTGCCGAAGACAATTTCCGGTAAGATTCGCCGCGTGCAGCTTCGTCGTCTGGAGCACGAAGATGACCGCAAGGATCCCATGCGCGGTCACGAATTCAGAGAAGAGGACTTTCCAGAACTACAGGCTAGTGTCCCGAATCCGAAGTTCGCCTCATAATGCAGCGCACCTTGTAGCGGACTTCGGATTCGAAAGGACACTAGCAACCTATGATTCTAATGTGGTTCAGGTTCAGAAGTTCGCTTAAAGGGCTCGCCGAGAAAATGAAGCGAACTTCTGAACCACCACACTAGGGTGCGCTAATCAGCTCTGGAGGAGTCTCTTTCAGACTAGAATCGACTTAATTCCGCATTCAAATGCGCTTGTGACTTTCGTCGTATGCCGGATTCGCAGACGTGCTCGACGCATTTCAAGTAAAATTTTCACTTGGCCCCAACGCCGTTCTGTGGAATGTGCGAACCGTAGTGTCCTTTCGTCTCTGAATAACCGACCCATTTGCGGCGCGCTCGCACGGTTATTCGGAGACGAAAGGACACTAGCAAACCTATGATTCTAGTGTGGCTTATGTCTCGCAATTGCCGAGAAGAGACTCGCCGCAAGAGACATCGACAATTGCGAGACGCCACACTAGCGTAGCCGCAGAGGGGACACGATGGGCGTTGCAATGGACCGCGAGGATTATCTGAAGCTCGCGGGGACCGAGCTTGGAGTGTCAGGGTGGCATACGGTTGATCAAAAGCAGATTGATCAGTTCGCCCACGCGACCAACGACCATCAATTCATTCACGTCGATCCGGAGCGTGCGAAGCGCGAGACGCCGTTTGGCGGAACGATCGCGCATGGCTTCCTGTCGTTGTCGCTCTTGTCCTCCATGGCATATGAGGCGATGCCGACCCTCAACGGCACAGCGATGTCGATCAATTATGGATTCGATAAGGTTCGATTTCTAGCGCCTGTGCGTGCGGGCTCACGCGTGCGCGCGCGATTTGTGATGTCCGAAGCAACCATGAGATCGCCGAAGGAATTGCTGGCGCGGACAGCGGTCACGCTGGAGATTGAGAATGAACAGAAGCCGGCTTTGGTCGCTGACTGGCTCGCATTGCACATCTTCAACTAACTCAGATTCAAGGGACGACGATCATGGCAATCAGGTTCGATGGACGCGTTGCAGTCGTGACGGGCGCGGGCGCAGGCCTCGGACGAGCGCATGCGCTTGGCTTGGCCAAGCTCGGTGCCCGTCTTGTTGTCAATGATATGGGCGCCGCGCGTGACGGTAGCGGCGGATCGGCTAGCCCGGCTGAGGAGGTTGTAGAAGAGATCCGCAAGGCTGGTGGCGAGGCGATCGTGAACGGCGCCGATGTTTCCAGCTACGAGCAGGTCAAGGACATGGTCGCGCAAGCCACCGCGAAGTGGGGCAGTGTTGACTTGATGGTCGCGAACGCCGGAATTCTGCGCGATAAATCCTTCGGCAAGATGGAGCCAGATGATTTCGCCAAGGTTGTAAGCGTTCATCTCACGGGGACATTCAACTGCTGCAAGGCAGTGTGGGACGGCATGAAGGAGCGCAACTACGGCCGCATCGTCGTCACCACGTCATCATCGGGCATGTTTGGTAATTTCGGTCAGGCGAACTACGGTGCAGCGAAGGCTGGCATCGTCGGCTTGATGAATGTGCTGGCCGAAGAAGGTCGCAAGAACAATATCCGCGTCAACACCATATCGCCGACGGCGGCGACGCGCATGACGGAAGGCTTGATTCCCCCGGATGCGTTGGCTCTCATGAAGCCGGAGGCGATTACGCCCGCGGTGATGTATCTGCTGAGCGAGGACGCGCCGACACGTACGATCATGGGAGCAGGTGCAGGCTCGTTTGCTGTGATCAAGATTGTGGAGACCGAAGGTCTTAATCTGCCTCAGTCAGAATGGACGCCGGATGCTGTCGCAGCAAACTTCGAAAAGATTGCAGACATGTCGAAGGCCCGCGATCTCGGCGGCGCCTTCTTCCAGACCTACAAATATGTCGAGCAGGCTGCGAAAGCCGCAGGCATCAAACTGCCGCCGATGGGCGCGTGATTAAGTTGAACGTTGCCGTGATCGGTGCCGGCCCCGCTGGGCTGATGGCGGCCGAAACTCTCGCGATGAACGGCGCAAGCGTCACGGTCTACGACCGGATGCCTTCGATCGGGCGCAAGTTTCTGTTGGCAGGGCGCGGCGGGCTTAACCTGACCCACAGCGAGCCGCTCGAAGTATTTCTTGCGCGTTACGGCGCGGCGATGCCGCATTTGCGCGCGGCGCTGGAAGCTTTTCCGCCGGACGCCTTGCGCGACTGGAGCGAACACCTCGGCCAGCCAACATTCGTCGGCACAAGCGGCCGCATCTTCCCGAAGGCGTTCAAGGCGTCGCCGTTGTTGCGAGCCTGGTTGCGGCGCCACGATCAGCTGGGCGTGCAGTTCGCTCTGCGTCATACATGGACGGGATGGACGGAGAACGGCGAATTGCGTTTCGAAAACTCCGAAGGCGAGCACACTGTCAGCGCCGACGCCACCGTTCTTGCATTGGGTGGCGGGACCTGGCCGCGTCTTGGATCGGATGGCAGCTGGGTCGATGTGTTGCAATTCAAAGAAATTGCGAGCGCTCCGCTTCGGCCGGCCAATTGCGGCTTCCGTGTTGCATGGTCGGACGTATTTCGTGATCGGTACGAAGGGCATCCTCTCAAGGGCGTGACGCTTTCATCGGGGCAGCATAGCGCGCGCGGCGATATGATCGTTACACGAACCGGCATCGAGGGCGGGGCGGTTTATGCAATCTCCGCGCCCTTGCGTGAGGCGATTGACGGCTCGGGTGAGACAACCCTGCATGTGGCCCTGCGACCTGATCTCGAGATATCAGATCTCGTTGCCAGATTGAGCGCACCGCGTAACAAACAGTCGCTTTCGACATATCTTCGAAAGCAGTTGAATCTTTCGCCTGTAGCCATCGGTCTGCTGCAGGAAGCGACCATTGCCTTGGAGTTGTATCCGTCCACGATGTCGGCCGTGGACCTCGCGCGATTCATCAACGACGTTCCCGTTAAATTGATCGGGACTGCGTCCCTTGAGCGCGCCATTTCCACGGCGGGGGGGATCTCGTTCGATGAAATCGATGCGCATTTCATGCTTCGCAAAATGCCCGGCGTTTTTGTCACGGGTGAGATGCTCGACTGGGAGGCTCCAACTGGCGGTTATCTGCTCCAGGCATGCTTTGCAACGGGAGTGGCTGCGGGACGTGGTGCGCTCGCCTGGCTAGCCAGCGCACCTGATCGCTCAAGATAACTCACTTAAGATGTGCCGACGGATGTTGCCATATCGGTGATCAACGCCAACAGACCGAATGCGCCCGCGACCGTACATACTGCAACCCATCCGCCGTGTGCCCAGGCGAATGTTGCAGCCGCTGTGCCGATAGCACCACCAATAAAGAATATCCCAACAAACATTCCATTGAGACGTCCTCTTGCTTCCGCCCGCAACAGGTTAATTGCGCGTCTGCCAAGTATCTGATCGCCGGTCACACCGAGATCCAGCACGACAGCGCCAGCGCCCAGCGCGACGAGCGACCAAGTCCGCGTTGCGAGAAGGTCAGCCGATGCTGACAGAGCAAGCGAGATGATGATGAGAGCATGAGATGCGCATAGGGTGACGCGAACGTGCCCCGCATCACCCAGACGACCGGCCACCGGCGTTGCGACAGCGCCGGCTGCTCCAGCGAGCGCAAAAATAGCAATGCCGCTTGCGCCGAGATTGAATGGTGCTTCTGCAAGCTTGAGCGCGACGGCTGCCCAGAATGCGGAAAACGCGGCCATCGACAATGCGGCTGTCCAAGAGCGAACCCGCAACACGGGCTCTTCACGTATCAAGGTCCAATACGATCCTAGCAGATTTAGGTAGTTCATCCGCGTTTTGGGACGCAGCGACGGTAACCGCCAGGACAACGCAATGGCGAGGACAGCGATGGCGACAGACGAGATTACATAGAAGCCACGCCAGTTCCATGCATCCGAAATGAAACTTGCGATTGGACGTGACAGCAGGATGCCCACCATCAGGCCACTCATGACATCACCGATGACCCGGCCGCGCTCGGACGGCCGCGCCATCGATGCCACGAGCGGAACCAGCATTTGAATTGCCGAACAGGATGCGCCCAGGAGAAACACTGCCGTCAGCAGGAAGCCTGTGGTTGGCGCGACTGCGGTGCAAGCAGCCGCGATGACCGTGCTGCAGAGTGTGAGTACGATCAGGCGCTTATTCTCGAAAATGTCTGTGAGGGGCACCAGAAAAAACAGCCCGAATGCGTACCCTAGTAGGGTAAGAGTGCTGACCATGCCCGCATGGGTGGCTGTCGTGCCGAGGCTTCGTCCCATCAGACCGACAAGAATTTGCGGTGCGAACAGGTTGGTCACGATCACGCCAGTGGCGATCGCGCCAAGCCAGATGAATGGGCGCGGAACGCTCTGGTCTGAGGTGAAGGTGGTGGTCGTTTGGCATGCGGACATATGGGCCTCTCGAATGAACGAATGCCCTTTAACCAGTCGTCAAAATATGCGACAATTGAATTATATTGATAATCAATATGCGAGTTGGCTATGAACACGCATGACTTGGTCGCTTTCGTCGCGGTCGTCGAGACGGGCTCAATCGTTGCGGCTTCGGCGCGCCTTAATCTTACGCAGCCAGGGGTTACGCGCAGGGTCCAAAATCTTGAGGATCTACTGGGCACGGAGCTGCTCGATCGCCAGTCCAAGCCTTTGAAGCCGACGCCCGCTGGCCGCGAAGCCTATGAGCACGGCCGTCGCGTCTTGCGAAGTCTGGAAGATCTGAAATCTGGTGTGGCCGCAGACGGCATGGTCCGTGGTGAATTTCGATTAGGCATTACGCCGTACCTGTCGGAGACGGGTCTCAGCGGCCCGCTGGATACGCTTCGTGCGGAATTTTCTGCGCTCGGTATCCGGATTATTTCGGGGTGGTCGCCCGATCAGGTTGAGCGGGTCAGCCGAAATCAGCTCGACGCTGCGGCGGTTTGTTTGCCGGATGGCATCGCGCCTCCTGCAGAGCTCGAAAGCGATGATCTTGGCATTCATCCCGTCGTTTTCGTCGTACCGCGCAACCAGGACATCGCCAACGTCGTAAGTCTCGAGGAGATCTCGCGGTTGCCGTGGGTGATCAATCAGGATGGCTGCGGCTTTCGCGGCGCGCTCAAACGTCAATTTGACGCCGCACACCTACCGTTTCACGTGGCCGTCGAAGCATTGGACTCTGATCTTCGATTGTCGCTCGTCGCTCGCGGGCTTGGAGTAGGTGTGGTCACACCGGTTGCACTAAGGCGGAGTCCGTACCGGGCCAAACTCAAGGCGATCAAAGTGAAAGGATTCGAGCCTGCCGTGCGCGCCTGGATCGTTCACCGTCCGCCGGCTGGGCGTTTGGCTCAGCCCATTAAGGTCTTTCGGGATGCGCTCGACATCGAGCTGCGAAAACATGTCGGCAAATGAAAATCAAGCGCCGCTTTCGATTTCCTCACGCAGCATTTCCAGCTCGAGCCACCTTTCTTCGGCTGCGTGAAGCTCGGTCTGCGCTTTCGCAATAGCAGTTGACGCCGCGTCAAACGCCTTGCGATCTTTGGAGAACAGCTGGGGATCGTCGAGCAGTTTCTGCTGTTTGGCGATCTCTTCCTGAAGCTTCGACATTGTCTTCGGAAGTGCCTCCAGCGCGTGTTTCTCGTTGAAGCTGAGACGGCGCTTGGCGGCAGGAGCGGTCGACGCCGCGGCGGCCTTTGCAGACTTTGCTTCATCTTCAGTGACCGCTTTGACGGTCTTCTCCTGCAGATCGGAGCCGCGTTGCGCCAGCATGTCGGAGTAGCCTCCGGCGTATTCAATCCACTTTCCGTTACCTTCGGGGGCAATGACAGAGGTCACCACGCGATCCAGAAAATCGCGGTCGTGGCTGATGAGGATGACCGTGCCATCGTAATCGCCCAGCATCTCTTCGAGGACATCCAACGTTTCGAGATCGAGATCGTTGGTCGGCTCGTCCAGCACCAGCAGGTTCGACGGCTTTGCCAGCGCGCGAGCCAGCATCAGCCGGCCGCGTTCACCGCCGGACAGCACTTCGAGTGGCGTACGGGCCTGTTCCTGAGAAAACAGAAAGTCCTTCATGTAGCCGATCACGTGCTTCGGCTTGCCGCCGACCATGACGCTGTCGCCGCGTCCGCCCGTCAACGCGTCAGACAACGTCGTTTTCGGATCGAGGCTCTCGCGGTGCTGGTCGAGTGTCGCCATCTCGAGATTGGCGCCGAGGCGAACAGAGCCGCTGTCCGGCGCGTCTGCCCCGGTCAGAATGTTGATGAGAGTGGTTTTGCCAGCGCCGTTGGGGCCGACGATCCCTAAGCGATCGCCGCGCGTCACACGGATCGAGAAATCATCCACGATCTTGCGCTCGCCGAAGGATTTTCCGATACGCTTGGCTTCGATCACAAGCTTGCCCGATGTATCGGCTTCCGCCGCGGCGAGGTTGGCTTTGCCGGCTGCGCCGCGATAGTTGCGGCGTTGATCGCGGAGCGCATGGAGATTGCTGAGGCGCTTGACGTTGCGCTTGCGACGCCCCGATACGCCATAGCGCAACCAATGTTCTTCCGCGACAATCTTCCGGTCGAGCTTGTGCTGGTCGCGTTCCTCTTCGGCAAGCACTTCATCGCGCCACGGCTTCGAACGCATCGAAGCCTTTCTCGATCCGCTTGGTCTGTCCGCGATCCAGCCAGACCGTCGCGCGGGATAGATTGGTGAGAAAGCGCCGGTCGTGGCTGATCATCACCAATGCGCTGCGGCGGCTCGCCAGTTCGCCTTCCAGCCACTCAATGGTCGTGAGGTCGAGATGGTTGGTGGGCTCGTCGAGGAGAAGGATATCGGGCGAGGGCGCAAGAACGCGCGCCAGCGCCGCACGTCGCGCTTCCCCGCCCGAGAGGTTCATCGGATCTTCTGATCCAGTGAGCCCAAGTTGCTCCAGCAGATACTGGGCCTGATAGTGATCGTCGCCGGGATTGAGCCCGGCCTCCACATAGGCGAGCGTCGTTGCGCAGCCGGTGAAATCCGGCTCTTGCGGCAAATAGCGGATCGTCGCACCCGGCTGCACAAAGCGGCTGCCGCGATCCGCTTCCACCAGCCCAGCAACGATCTTCAGCAGGGTGGATTTTCCTGAACCATTGCGGCCGATCAGACAGACGCGCTCGCCGGTCGATACGGAAAGCTCGGCGCCTGTCAGCAGCGGAGTGCCGCCGAAGGTCAACGCGATGTCTTTCAACTGAATGAGGGGAGGCGCCATGTGGTCGAATTGCTTTATTTCTGCTGCGCGCGCTGGATGCGGCGAATGGTTTGATCAAGAGTGGAGAGGAACGTCGAGCGATCCTTCGGCGAGAACGAGCGTGGTCCTCCGGTGACTTCCCCACTGGAGCGCAAATCTGTCATCAGATTGCGGACCGCCAATGTCATTCCGATGGAATCTTCCGTAAAAGGCTTTCCATTCGGCGCAATGACGTCCGCGCCGGCTTTGACGCAGCGCGCAGCCAGCGGGATATCGGCGGTGACAACGATATCGCCTTTCTGCGCGCGTTCCGCAATCCAGTTGTCGGCGGCGTCCATTCCTGCCCCCGCAGCGATACGCTCGATGAGCGGATCGTTCGGCACGCGAATGAAATTGCCCGCGACGACGCTCACGGGCAGCCGGTGCCGCTCAGCGACGCGGTAAATCTCGTCCTTCACTGGACACGCGTCGGCATCGACGTAAATGCGGATCTGACGGGGTGGGGCTGGTTCGTTCGGATTCATTGCCGATGCTGGTAGCGCACGGCGGCGCAAATGGCGAGCAAAAGCCGCGTCAACCCGCTAGTGGAGCGGATTTGACATTCGCTACCGGTCAGGCAGCGGGTTCGTTCAGCGAATGTCAAATCCCAAAGCTCCACTAGCAGCTTATATTTGCTAGTGGTTCTTTGATTCTAACATTTGCAACGGTGCCCGCCGAAACAGGATGCAAATGTTAGAATCGAACCACTAGGGAGGCATGCGCAAGCGTCGCTTGTTTTGGGCGGAACTTTGCGTACGATCTTTGCTAACAATCGAGAAAATCCTGAGGACGCCGATGACTGCTCTCAAGCCCCATACCGTTTCCGCCTACAACCTCGCCAAAGATTCGGAAAACAAGATGCACGACGACACGGTCGCGCGCAGGTTCGGCTTTCAGGGCGGCCTGGTCCCCGGCGTCGATGTGTTCGCTTATATGAGCCATATGCCGGTGGCAAAATGGGGCAAAGCCTTTCTCGAAAGTGGCCTGATGGATGGTCGCTTCCTCAAGCCGGTTTATGACGGCGAGACTGCGATTGTCTCAGCCGAGGACACCGATACCGGCATCGCGATCAAGGTTGAAAGCCGCGGCGAAGTATGCGCGACAGCGCATGCATCAATGCCGTCTGAGATGCAGACGATCTCCCTGAATGATTTTGAGGATGTTTCCGTTGTAGCCAAACGCGAACCGGTCAACGCAAGTTCATATGCACAGGGAAAGTGGCTGGGAATTTCGCCATACACACTGGGAGATCAATCTTCGCTCGATTACCTGCGGGATATTCGGGAAACCGATCCGCTCTATGCGGACGACAGGGTCGTTCACACTGGCACGCTCCTGCGCGCCATGAACTCGGTGTTAAAGGAGAATGCCATTCTCGGTCCCTGGATTCATGTCGGCAGCAACATTCGATATCTCGCAACGGCTTCTGTCGAGGATGTGTTGACGGCGCGTGCCAAGGTGACTGCCAACTACGATCGCAAGGGGCATAAGTTCGTTGAACTGGATGGCGTGATCGTCGCAAACGGCAAGAACCTGATCGCGCATTGCCAGCACGTTGCGATTTATCAGCCTCGCGAAACAATGGCCGCGTAGGTCTAAAGTAAAGAAGCCCGGGGATTTCCCGGACTTCTGCCAGATCAAAAAAAATAAGCCGATTTCGCCTCGCGGCCTTCCTGGATCGCTCGCCAGATTTTTTCCGGCGTAAGCGGCATGTCGAGATGCGTCACGCCGTAGTCGGACAGGGCGTCGATCGCAGCGTTTACGATGGTCGCAAGGCTTCCGGCGCAACCGGCTTCGCCACATCCCTTCGTGCCAAGCGGATTTGAGGTGGCAGGCGAGGGATGACTGCCCAGTGTCATCGACGGAATGTCGCGGGCGCGCGGCATGGCGTAATCCATGAACGAGCCAGTGATGGGCTGGCCATTTGAATCGTAAGTTACGCATTCCATCAGCGCCTGGCCGATACCTTGCGCAACGCCGCCGTGGATCTGACCGGCAACGAGCATCGGGTTGACCACAGTGCCGAAGTCATTGACGCCTGTATAATTGGCGATCTGAATGACACCGGTCTCAGGGTCGATCTCGACTTCCGCCACGTGGCAGCCATTGGGAAATGTCGCAGGGATGCCCTGCGTTGTGTGAGTGACATCGAGCGACGACGGCACGTCGTCCGGCAGGCCGGAGGTTCGCAACGTCGAGGCAAGCTCCATGATGCCGATACTGCGATCGGTGCCCGCAACCGTGAAGCGGCCATCAGCGAATTCGATATCGCTCTCGGACGTTTCCAGCACGTGCGCGGCTGCCTGTTTGCCTTTTTGAATAATCAGTTTCGATGCTTCGACGATGGCTGTTCCACTCGCGGTGATCGATCGTGATCCGCCGGTGCCATTGCCCGTGTCAACAATATCGCTGTCGCCCTGTTCGAGCGTGATCGCATCGAACGGAATGCCGAGATGCGTCGATAGCACTTGTGCGTAGGACGTTGCGTGGCCCTGTCCGAAATCGAGTGTGCCGGTAATGATCTTCACCGTGCCGTCAGTCTCGAATTTGATCTTTCCCAGTTCGACGTTCGGCATCGCCGTGATTTCGAGATAGGAGCCCACGGCAATGCCGCGCAGCTTGCCGCGCTTGCGGCTTTCCCGCTTACGCTTGGCAAAGCCCGCGAGATCTGCCTGTTCAATCGCCTTGTTGAACACCCCGGGAAAGTCGCCGCTGTCGTACGTGAGGCCATTCGCGGCCGCGTAGGGAATTTGCGAAGGCCTGACAAAATTGCGCTTGCGAAGCGTCAGGCGGTCGATGCCCATCTCGTCGGCGGCGCGATCGATCAGCCGCTCCATGAAATAGTTCGCTTCCGGACGGCCGGCACCGCGATACGGACCCATCAGTGTGGTGTTAGTCACCACGCATTTAATATCGACTTCAATCAGTGGTGTCCGATAGACGCTGGCAATATTCTTGGCGATGTTGAGGGACAACGGCAGCGGGGCGAAGCCGACGACATAAGCACCGAGATTCCCGTAACCGCGGACCCGCACTCCGAGGAAGGATCCATCGGCGGCAAGCGCCAGTTCGCAGTGAATGTCCTGCGCGCGCCCATGGTTGTCGGAGAGAAAGCTGGTGGAGCGCTCGTCCGTCCATTTCACCGGACGGCCAAGTTCTTTCGCCGCGTGAAGGATGCAAACGTATTCGGGATAGTTGGCGTTCTTCATTCCGAACGAGCCGCCGACGTGATGTGTTAGCAGGTGCATTTTGTCGGCTGGAACGTTCATCGTCTTCGCGAGGGACGTGCGGTTCCCGACCACGCCCTGTGTTGGAACCTCGATGGTGTAGCGTTCCGTGTCCTTGTCGTAGCGCGCAAGTGCCGAGCGCGGCTCCATGGCGACAACGGCCAAGCGCGTATTCACGATCTCGAGGCGCGTAATATGTGACGCGTTTGCAAAGGCGGCGTCCAGCGCGGCTGTGTCGCCTGAGTGGAAGTCGAGGGCGACGTTATTGGGGATATGATCGTAAAGCTGCGGAGCCCCCGGTTTGGTCGCGGCTTCAGCGCTTATCACAGCGGGAAGCGGCTCGATATCGAGCACGACAGCTTCCGCGGCATCACGGGCCTGGTTGAGCGTCGTCGCAACGACGAAAGCAACAGGATCGCCAACGAAGCGCACCTTGTCGGTGACAAGGGGCGGACGGTTGGTCTGCAGGAGTGATGAGCCGTCACGATTCTTCAGCGGCAGACCAGACGTGAATGGATTGTACCCCGCACTGATCAGATCCTGACCGGTCCAGACGCCCAGGACGCCGGGCATCTTCTTTGCGGCTTCAGTAGCAATACCTTTTATGACACCGTGAGCGTGTGTGCTGCGCACAATCCAGGCATAAGCTTGATCAGGAAGAGTGCAATCATCCGTGTATTTCCCTTTGCCCCGCACGAGGGTGTCGTCTTCCCTGCGGCGCACGGGTTGTCCGATACCAAATTTTTGCAATGCGACAAGGTTTTCGGCGGAGGAGCGGGAGATGTGGTCTTGCATGTGAAAATCCGATGACAGGCCGGTTATGCGGCTTCAAAAGCTCGGTTTTTGGGCGAATCGCCCTTTGAGATAAGGCAGTGGTGTCCTGACCACAATGACTGATTGAGCTTCTATCGCCACCCTACTGTTGCACCCAATCACCACACTGTTACTGTCTCGACCGAACAGGAATTGGCGTGCCGCTGGCCGGCTGCGCAGAGATGGATAGATATGGCGGAAGAGGTGCAGTTGCGCCACGGCCCCCAGCCGTGCGTGGACCTGCCGAGGTCGGTCGCGGAGGACGATGGACGTGATCGTATGCACGGTCGCGTCATTGTCGCAGCGCCTGCTTATGCTGCTCTTGATCTCGGTACGAACAACTGCCGTCTGCTTATCGCCCGCGTGGCACATGACGGATTTCGTGTCATCGATTCGTTTTCCCGCATTATTCGCCTGGGTGAGGGCGTGTCGGCCACGGGACGCATCAGCGATGCTGCGATTTCCCGTGCCGTAGGGGCTCTGAGCGTTTGCAGCGACAAGATTCGCGCGAAGGGCGTCACGCGTCTTCGGACCATCGCAACCGAAGCCTGCCGCGCAGCAGACAACTCTGATTTTTTTCTCTCCTTGATCGAGCGGGAGACCGGCATACAACTTGAGATCGTTGACCGGGAGACTGAATCGACCCTGGCCATGATCGGCTGTTCGCCGTTGCTCGATTCAAAGGCAAAGGGTGCAATTCTCTTTGATATCGGCGGAGGATCGACGGAAATCGTCCGCATTGAGAGGGCTCGCGGCGCTGCGGATGCGGCACCTGTGAAGGGGCCATGGGTGTCGCTGCCGCTTGGTGTTGTGACGCTCGCGGAGAGGTTTGGCGGCACGAACGTGACGCGTCAGTGCTACCAGGCGATGATCGAGGAAGTCGCGGGACACCTTGCGCCATTCGCCGGCCGGTATAGCGACGACCTGTGTGATATGCATCTGCTCGGAACGTCAGGCACAGTCACCACGGTTGCCGGGGTTCACCTCGGTCTCTTGCACTACGACCGTCGTAAGGTCGATGGTGTGTGGATGAATGATGCGGAGATGGACTGCGCCATTGAGCGGCTACTTGCCATGACCTACCGGGACCGCGCACTCAGTCCTTGCATTGGCACGGAGCGGGCCGATCTCGTGCTGGCAGGGTGCGCCATCCTTGACGCTATCCGCCTCGCATTTCCGCTGCCGCGGTTGCGCGTGGCGGATCGCGGCCTGCGCGAGGGCATGCTGGTGGAGATGATGCGTCAGGACGGGGTGATGCCGGCGGTCTAGTGACGCTGTTGCCGAGGCGGCCATAGCGGTGACGCGGCTGCCGAAACGTCGTATGCCCTGCGGGCGTCGCAACACAGGACGCTTTGAAAGCGGGTTCCATGGGAAAAGACACGACCGGACGGCTCCATGTCACCGTCAAGACCGGCGGCAAGCGGAAGCTGTCCTCAAAACTTTGGCTCGAACGCCAGTTAAACGATCCCTACGTAGCGCAGGCCAAGCGGGACGGGTTTCGTTCCCGGGCGGCCTACAAGCTGCAGGAAATGGACGACAAGCATCGCTTTCTCAAGCAAGGATTGGTCGTTGTCGATCTTGGCGCGGCTCCAGGCGGATGGAGCCAAATCGCAGCCAAGCGCGTGGGGTCGCTGGAAGGCAAAGGGAAGGTTGTTGCCATCGATCTGCTCGAGATGCCGGAAATTCCCGGCGTAGACTTTGCGCAAATGGACTTCCTCGATGAGAAAGCGCCGGACCGGTTACGCGCGATGATCGGTGGCGGCGCGGACATCGTGATGTCCGACATGGCGGCCAATACCACCGGCCATCGCAAGACTGATCAGCTAAGGATCGTCGGCCTGGTGGAAAGCGCGGCAGAATTCGCGGCTGAAGTGCTCAATCCCGGCGGAACATTCCTCGCCAAGGTTTTCCAGAGTGGAGCGGATGCCGATCTGCTCGCGCAGCTCAAGCGCGACTACACAAGCGTCAAGCACGTGAAACCGGCCGCCAGCCGACAGGATTCCTCCGAGCGTTACGTGCTGGCGATGGGCTTTCGCGCATCATCCAAAGCGCAATCGTCCAACGCCTAGAAGCTCTAGATTCTTTGTTTTGACGCGTCTTCTTCACGCGAACCCGTAGCCACGTCGCTCGAAAGCGCGTCAGCCTAGCTTTTGGTCGCGGGCCTCCTGTGTGCTTTCGCTTGCCGCGGCTTCAGGCGCTTTGGGTCCTTCAAGCGGTGAAATCTTGTGCCCTGATATCTGGTGGCCGGCGTCTTCGGGCAGCTTCCAGAAGGGGTAGGCCGACGCCGTCGACAAGATCGCAACCACAACGAAGGCCGGCCAGAAATCGCTGGCGCCCAGCTCGGCCGATTGGTTGTGCAGCATCGTCGCTTCGACAACAAGAGCGCCAACTGCAACGCCTGCCGATATCGCGAGTTGTTGGTTGACACTGACGAGTGTGGTCGCGCGGCTCATTTCTCCGGGCTCGACGTCGGCATAGGCCAGGGTGTTGATCGCCGTGAACTGAAGCGAGCGGAAGAATCCGCCGACGATCAGGATGATCATGATCAGCAGGAGCGGCGTTGACGGCGTGAACAGGGCGCACGCAGCGAGGAAGAATGAGCTCACCACGGCATTGATGACCATGATGTTGCGGAAGCCGAACGTGCGGATGATGCGTGCCGCAAGTGTCTTCATACCGAGTGCGCCGAGGGAAGATGCGAACGTGACCATGCCCGATTGAAACGGCGACAGGCCAAAGCCGATTTGCATCAGAAGTGGCAACAGGAACGGCAGCGCGCCGATGCCGAGGCGATAGAAGAAGCCCCCGGTCAAGCTGGATCGCAGCGTCGGCAACCGCAACAATGTAAAATCCAGTACGGGTGACGCAGTCTGTTTGGCGCGCCGCAAATAGAGCGCCATGGCAACGCCGCCGCCGATAATCAGGGCGATCACGATTTGCCAAGGCAACAGACCAAGACCGGCAACGGACAATCCAAAGGCCAGTCCCGCCACGCCAAGTCCTGCGAGCACCAGGCCGACGAAATCGAAACGTTCGGGGTTCTCGTTTTTGATCGGATCGATGTACGTCAGCGCCATGTAGATGCCGAGCAATCCGATCGGAATATTGATCAGGAATATCCAGTGCCATGAGAAATAGGTGGTGATGAAGCCTCCCAGGGGCGGGCCGATCACCGGGCCGATAAGGGCGGGGACGGTGACCCATGCCATGGCGTTGACCAACGCGCTCTTGTCGATGGAACGGAGCAGGACGAGGCGTCCGACGGGCGTCATCATCGCACCACCGACGCCCTGCAGGATGCGCGCGAATACGAAGCCGGTAATCGAGGTCGCGAGCGCACAGCCGATCGAGCCGACCATGAAGACGGCAATGGCAATGCTGAACACGGTCCGCGCACCGAAGCGGTCGGCAGTCCAGCCGCTTGCAGGAATAAAGACCGCCAGAGACAGCAGATAGGACGTGATCGCGAGTTTCAGCGTCAGCGGGCTGGTGCCGATATCCGCAGCGATGGCCGGCAGAGACGTGGCAATAACGGTCGAATCCATGTTCTCCATGAACAGGGCGCAGGCCACGATAAGCGGTATCAGGCGTTCCTTCTGCATCGGCTCAGCTTTGTGGAAAGATTTAGTGAAATGGGGGACGGCAACAGAGATTCGGCAGAGATAGGCCAGTCCCGGGCCATCCGGTCAATAAACTCGTTGTGAGATGACCTGTTCGCCCCCAATTTCCGCTAGTGTCCCGAATCCAAAGTCCGCCTCATCGTGCAGCGCGCTCCGTAGCGGACTTTGGATTCGAGAGGACACTAGCAAGGCTATGATTCTAGTGTGGTTTAGGTTCAGAAGTTCGCTGGAAGGACTCGCAGGAAAGATAGAGCGAACTTCTGAACCACCACACTAGGGCCCGGTTGCAGAACTCCCATGCGCAAAAACCCCTGATTTTGGCGCGAAATGCTTTGAAACGTCATCATGACATGCTATCGACCAGCGCCAACCCTATCGATGGGCTTCGATTCGGGCGATGCCGGAGGTATCGCCGGATTTCGCTCATCTGGACATTTTTATTGCAGCCACGGGCTGCTGAACGGAGTTGGCGATGGCAGTCATACAATCGGATCAGGGCATTCGCGAAGCATTCACGTTCGACGACGTGCTACTGAAACCTGGCCTGTCCGACATTCTGCCATCGGATGCTGATGTCCGCAGCCACTTGACCCGCGCCATCCCGTTGAACGTCCCGATCATCGCTTCCGCCATGGACACCGTGACGGAGGCGCGCATGGCGATCGCGATGGCCCAGTCCGGCGGTATCGGCGTGATCCACCGCAATTTCGATGTCGAAGGTCAGGCGGCCCAGGTCCGCCAGGTCAAGAAGTTCGAGTCTGGCATGGTCGTGAATCCGCTGACCATCGGCCCCGACGCGAAGCTCGTGGACGCGCTGACCTTGATGAAGGATCACGGCATTTCCGGTGTTCCGGTCGTAACCGGTGGTGGCTACGGAAAGCCGGGCAAGCTTGTCGGCATTCTGACCAATCGTGACGTGCGCTTCGCCACCGATCCGGAGCAAAAAGTCTCCGAGCTGATGACGCATCAAAATCTCATTACCGTGCGTGAGGGCGTGAGCCAGACTGAAGCGAAGAAGCTTCTGCACCAAAACCGCATCGAGAAGTTGCTGGTGGTGGATGAACAGTATCGCTGCGTCGGCCTTATCACTGTGAAGGATATCGAGAAGGCCGTGGCTTATCCTCTGGCATCCAAGGATGAGCAGGGCCGCCTGCGCGTTGCGGCAGCGACGACTGTCGGCGATGGCGGATTTGAACGGACCGAGAAGCTGATCGAGGCCGGCGTCGATGTCATTGTTGTCGATACGGCCCATGGCCATTCATCGCGTGTGCTCGACGCGGTCAGTCGCATCAAGAAATTGTCCAATGCTGTGCAGGTTGTCGCGGGCAACGTTGCGACCGCCGAAGCGACGCAAGCATTGATCGATTCCGGCGCCGACGCGGTCAAGGTCGGCATTGGTCCGGGATCGATCTGCACCACGCGAATTGTCGCTGGTGTTGGCGTGCCGCAGCTCACGGCGATCATGGATTCAGTTGAAGCCGCCAAGAAGGCGAACATTCCAGTGATCGCTGACGGCGGTATCAAGTATTCCGGCGATCTCGCAAAGGCACTCGCGGCAGGCGCCGACATTGCCATGGTCGGCTCACTGCTGGCGGGCACAGATGAAACACCTGGCGAAGTCTTTTTGTGGCAGGGCCGCTCTTACAAGGCGTATCGCGGCATGGGATCGGTTGGAGCGATGGCGCGTGGCTCCGCGGATCGTTATTTCCAGCAGGACATCAAGGACACGCTCAAACTCGTGCCGGAAGGTATCGAGGGACAGGTGCCTTACAAGGGGCCGGTTGCTAACGTTCTGCATCAGCTTGCGGGTGGCTTGCGCGCGGCGATGGGTTACGTCGGTGCGCGGAACCTCGAAGAATTCCACCAAAAAGCGAAATTCGTGCGCATTACTGGTGCAGGCCTGCGCGAGAGCCATGTGCATGACGTGACGATCACGCGCGAAAGCCCGAACTATCCTGGTGGTGCCTGATTAGCTGCCGAAATGACCGCGAGATAGGTTCGCAAACGCGCTATATTTGGTAGCGATTGATTGCAGCTTGGCTTGTTCTGGTGAACTGAGCATTTAGTTAATACGTAAGTCTCACGCTCGCGACCAGCGAGGTCGCGACGATCCTAGTGTCCCGAATCCAAAGTCCGCCCTATCGTGCAGCGCGCTCCATAGCGGACTTTGGATTCGAGAGGACACTAGTAAATTATGATTCTAGTGTGGTTCAGGTTCAGAAGCTCGCTGGAAGGACTCGCAGGAAAAATCGGGCGAGCTTCTGAACCACTACACTAGCTTCGCAACAATTTGAAAAGACATAAAGCATGGTCGATTGGACAGACGAGAGAATTGCTGCGCTTTCAGATCAGGATTTGAAGAATCTGCTGGCCAATGCGGAGCGTAAGTCCGTCGCTGACGTCATCGAAAAGTGCAGGGTAGAGCTTGAGAAGCGCAATGCCTCAAAGCCGCGCAAACCTTCGAAGGCTCGCTCGGAATTAAAGGAGTTCGAGCACGCAATGTCGGAGCAGCTTGCGGCGATCGGCAAGGAGATGGCCGCCAAATACGATCTGTCCGAAGAAACCGCGAAGGCGAAGTCGGAAGGCGTGAAGGGCTTCAAGGCGCATCGCCTGCTCGACTCCCAAGGCTATGCCAAGCTCGGCGGACATCAGCGAGATGGCTCCGTTGCCGTGGAGAGGTATATTTCTCATCGGCGCGGCAACGGCATTGTCAGCCTTGGAGTGTGGTTGACGAAAGATGCGCCGGTTGAAGCGCATGAATTTCACGTGGTGGCACCCGCAGGAATGCTCGAAGGCGGAAAATCCTTCTCAGAGATCAGACAAGGTTTTGCGGAAAAGAATCTCGAGACGACGCACGTCATCCTGGCTTTCAAGGATTTGTCAGAAGCGGCTGTGGCGTTCGATCAGGCGCTGGCGAGAATTACCGCATAGCGAAACACCGGCCGCTCGTTGGCATACCTGCTGCGCCCGATGGGCGCTATCAGCGGCTTCTAGTGTCCAGAATCCGAAGTTCGCTTCATACTGCAGCGCGCCTCGTCGCGAACTTCGGATTCGAAAGGACACTAGCAACTTATAATTCTAGTGTAGTTTAGGTTCAGAAGTCCGCTTGGAGAACTCGCCGAGAAAATGAAGCGAACTTCTGAACCACCACACTAGCGTGGCTTGGCAATCGGGCAAATGGTTAGATAAAACTCCTCTCAAGTTTTTAGACAACGAGGAAACAACATGGCCCAAACCGCGAAGCGTATCGTACTCGCATCCCGTCCCACCGGCGAACCAACCCCAAGCAACTTTCGCCTTGAAGATTACCCCGTGCCGACGCCAGGCGAGGGGCAGGTGTTGCTTCGTACGATCTGGCTCTCGCTCGATCCTTATATGCGCGGCCGCATGAGCGATGGTCCTTCCTATTCCGCACCCGTGCCTGTGGACGGCGTGATGGAAGGTGGCACAGTGTGCGAGGTAGTTGCTTCGAACAATCCGGGTTTTGCCAAGGGAGACGTCGTTCTCGCACACACCGGCTGGCAGCAGTATGCGCTCTCCGACGGCAAGGGCCTGCGCAAGGTCGATCCAAAGAATGCACCGATTTCAACCGCGGTCGGTGTGCTCGGCATGCCCGGCATGACCGCTTACACGGGGCTGCTTGAAATCGGAAAGCCGAAGGCAGGCGAGACAGTTGTCGTGGCGGCGGCGTCGGGCGCCGTCGGCTCAGCAGTCGGACAGATTGCGAAAATCAAGGGCGCTCGTGCCGTTGGCATCGCCGGCGGCAAGGACAAGTGCAACTATGTGAAGAACGAACTCGGCTTCGACGAATGTCTTGATCATCGCGATCCCGATCTCGCCAGCAAGCTCAAGGACGCATGTCCCAAAGGCATTGACGTCTATTTCGAGAACGTCGGCGGAAAAGTATTCGACGCAGTGTTTCCGCTGCTGAATCCGTTCTCGCGGATTCCGGTCTGCGGCCTGATTGCCGACTACAATACGATCTTCGGCAAGGATACGCCGACGCCGCCATGGGCCAATTCACTCATGCGCGCGATCCTAGTGAAGCGCCTGAATTTCCGTGGCTTCATCGTCCGCGACTTCGATGCGTTGTATCCGGATTTCATTCGCGACATGTCCCAGTGGGTGCGCGAAGGAAAAATGAAGTATCGCGAGTTCGTTACCGAAGGTCTCGAAAATGCTCCTCAGGCTTTTATGGGACTTCTGAAGGGCGCGAACTTCGGCAAGCAGCTGGTTCGCGTCGGGCCCGACAAGGCTTAAGCGTTCTCTTGTGCTCTTCGCCTCTGACCGGAGGCGAAGAGTAAGAGCATTGATCGATCAGTCGCCGATATAGCAAACAATGCCGACGGGCTTGCCGTCCTTGTCTTTGAGCGTGAACTTGCATCGCAGGCGCTGCAAGGCATCCGCCGCCTCGTCACTGCCGAGATCCGCGGCCTTTTTGTAAAACGCGATCGCTGCCTTTTCGTCTTTTTGTCCGGCGAGGCCTTCTTCTGCATAAGCGCCGAGACGTTCGAGCGCGCCGCGATTACAGATAGCGAGATTGTCTGTTGCCGCGCGGGCAGGGATGCTCACGAGGAGTAGGGCGGCGATAATGGTCGCCGAAGAGAAAAAGAAAATGATTTAGTGATTGAAATAGGCGCAATGGTTCTGGTCATGCAAATCTCCGAAGCGATCCGATGCATGTTTCGCGATTGGCCATGTCATCCGCTACGAGTGGAGCGGCCACAGATTGCTGCCTTTCGCCCGTTGGTCGCTTGATCGTTTCATCAGGTTCAAGCGCAGATCTCGCCCGATCAGCCCGCGGATCGCTGTTTTTCCTGGCCATGTGGCTCTATTTCGCGATCCGTGTCTTGTTTCTGATCTAAGGGGCGGCTAGTGGTTCGATTCTAACATTTGCATCCCGTTTCGGCGGATACTCTTGCAAATGTTAGAATCAAAGAACCACTAGCAAATATAAGCTGCTAGTGGAGCTTTGGATTTGACATTCGCTGAACGAACCGGCTGCGCGATCGGTAGCGAATGTCAAATCCGCTCCACTAGTGAGCGTCTGGCGCAGGACCATTTGTCCCGCCGATTTCCAGGAAGAGTAGAAATGACGCCCGCCGCCCGGTTGTCCGCAGCCATCGAGATTCTGTCGACCATCGACGCACAACGTGTTCCCGCAGCGAACGCGCTGAAGGAATGGGGAACGTCGCATCGGTTCGCGGGTTCCGGCGATCGGGCTGCTATTGCGGGGCTCGTCTTCGATGTTCTGCGCCGGCGGTCCTCGAGCAGTTACCTGATGGACGCCGATACGTCGCGTGCGCGATTGCTCGGCATGTTGAAACTTGAGCGCGGTCTTGGCACCGATGCGATTGCTGCGCTTTGCAGCGGCGAGCGTTTCGCGCCCGAACCGCTGTCAGCAGCCGAGCGCGCCGCGCTAACGTCCCGCTCGCTGAATGGCGCACCAGCACACATTGCGGGTGATTATCCCGAATGGCTTGATCCGCATTTGACTCAAGTTTTCGGAGATGAGCGGATAGAGGAGGCGGCTGCGATGGCGAGCCGCGCTCCACTCGATTTGCGCGTCAACACGCTCCGCGCCAAGCGCGAGAAGGCGTTGTCTTCCATCGCCCATCTCGGCGCGAGGCCCACACCATGGTCGCCGCTCGGCATCCGCATCGACCTTGGTGCCGATGCGCGTAACCCTGGCATCCATGCCGAAGAAGTTTTCATCAAGGGCGGCATCGAAGTTCAGGACGAGGGGTCGCAGCTAGCGGCATTGCTGACCGACGCGAAGCCCGGTGAACAGGTCATCGACATGTGTGCGGGGGCCGGTGGAAAGACATTGGCCCTGGCCGCCATGATGCAGGGCAAGGGGCGCCTGATCGCCACGGACCGTGACAAGCGTCAGCTTGCGCCAATTCATGAGCGGCTGTCGCGGGCCGGCGTCCACAATGCCGAGGTCCGCGCGCCGAGAGGGCCGGATGACACGCTGGCCGATATCAAGGCATCGGCTGATCTGGTGGTTATCGATGCGCCGTGCACCGGAACCGGGACGTGGCGGCGCAATCCGGATGCAAAATGGCGCATACGCCCCGGCGCGCTTGAGGTTCGGATCAAGGACCAGATCGAAGTGCTTGATCGTGCAGCGTTATTGGTCAAGCCGGGTGGGCGCGTGGCCTATATCACCTGTTCGGTTCTGCCGCAGGAGAACACCGAACAGGTCAAGGCCTTCATCGGACGGCATCCGGAATACAAGGTTGTCCCTCCCGCAAAGACCGTCGAGGTGCTGGGCGAACGGGCCGCCGATTTCGCGAAGGCCACCCTGCAATCGGCCGAGGGGCTGCTGATGACACCGCGCCGGACTGGAACGGACGGGTTTTTCGCGACGATCCTGACCCGAGGCTGAGCGGGCATCCGGAAGTGTTGGAATAGGTCTCCAGTTCGGCGCAGGAACCCATTGCGATGCGGCTCCGGCTCGCGTAATTCCTGTCTATGACAGCACACAGCCAGACCAGCTCAGCGACGCCCGATGTGGCGGCCGCCCACGAAAAGATTCTCATCGTCGATTTCGGCTCGCAGGTGACGCAGCTCATCGCGCGGCGGGTTCGCGAGGATGGGGTGTACTCCGAGATCGTGCCGTTTCAGAAGGCCGAGGCGGCATTCCAGGACATGAAGCCCAGGGCGGTGATCCTCTCCGGCGGGCCGGCGTCGGTGCTGGACAAGGATGCGCCCTCAGTGCCGCTCTCGATCCTGATGGCAGGCGTTCCGGTGCTCGGCATTTGCTACGGCGAACAGACCATGGCGCAGCAGCTCGGCGGCACGGTTGAGGGTGGTCATCACCGCGAATTCGGACGCGCCACCATCGAGGTCACCGACGATTGCGCGCTGTTCGATGGGGTCTGGCAGAAGGGCGGCAAATACGACGTCTGGATGAGCCATGGTGATCGCGTCACGAAACTGCCTGACGGGTTTCGCGGTGTGGCCAAGGCGCCGGGCTCACCGATCTCCGTCATCGCCGATGACAAGCGCAAATTCTACGCGATGCAATTCCATCCCGAGGTCGTTCATACGCCGGATGGGGCAAAGCTGATCCGCAATTTCGTCCGCAAGGTCGCGGGCCTCAAGGGCGACTGGACCATGCGGGCGTTCCGCGAGGAAGCAATCGAGAAGATCCGCGCGCAGGTCGGCGAGGGGCGGGTAATCTGTGGTCTCTCTGGCGGTGTCGATTCTTCCGTCGCGGCGATCCTGATTCACGAAGCGATCGGCGATCAGCTCACGTGTGTGTTCGTCGATCACGGCATGCTGCGGCTCAACGAGGCGAAGACGGTCGTTGATCTGTTCCGGCACCACTACAACATTCCGCTGGTGCATGTTGATGCCTCGGAGCAATTCCTCGGAGAGCTTGAAGGCGTCACTGACCCCGAGGTCAAGCGCAAGACCATCGGCCGCCTGTTCATCGATGTGTTTGATGCCGAAGCGAAGAAACTAGGTGGCGCGGACTTCCTCGCCCAGGGCACGCTGTATCCTGACGTGATTGAAAGCGTGTCGTTCACCGGTGGGCCGTCGGTGACGATCAAGTCGCACCACAATGTCGGTGGCTTGCCTGCGCGCATGAACATGAAGCTTGTTGAACCTTTGCGTGAACTGTTCAAGGACGAGGTGCGCGCGCTCGGCCGTGAATTAGGTCTGCCCGATGTGTTCGTTGGCCGGCATCCGTTCCCGGGACCTGGCCTCGCGATCCGCTGCCCCGGCGACATCACGAGGGAGAAGCTCGACATCCTGCGCAATGCGGATGCCGTCTATATCGATCAAATCCGCAAGGCTGGTCTCTACGACACCATCTGGCAGGCCTTTGCGGTGCTGTTGCCGGTGAAGACGGTAGGCGTGATGGGTGATGGCCGCACCTACGAGCACGTGGTCGGCTTGCGCGCGGTGACATCCACGGACGGCATGACTGCCGACTTCTATCCGTTCGACATGAAGTTCCTCGGTGAGACGGCAACACGCATCATCAACGAAGTGAAGGGCGTGAACCGTGTCGTTTACGACGTCACATCGAAGCCGCCCGGTACGATTGAGTGGGAGTGAGGATGAGGGTTGTCGACCTGTCGAGGACCCAGAGGGCTGGCAGGAGAGGGCCGGCGAATTCATCCAAGTGAAGGTAGTTCCTCCCCGCTGCGCGCGTCCCTTGGACTCGCGCGTCAAAGCGGCAAGCAAACGCTTTTTGCGCACAGAATTGTGTTAACGCCGCAGGCGAACATCCGCTGATCCAAAGAGTCGATTGATTTGCCAGAGTGACAAGCATGGACGGCGCAGGAGGCCCGGTAGGGCCTTGTGGTCGAAGTGGTCCCGTTGTTGGTACTGTAAATCCTGGTGCTCGGCCCCGTCGATCGTTCGCTTGAAGAGAACACGAAATGTCTGCGCAGCTGCGCCGACTTTCAGACGGGCGGCCTTTCACATGTTCCGCCAAATTCTCGATCCTACCGGCAATCTGTTCATCACCTAGCTCGTGGCCCTGATTCCAGTGGCGGCCTTGCTTTACATGCTCGCCGCGCTTCGCTGGTAGGCTTGGGTTGCGACGCTCATAGGCTCAATTATTACGGTTGCCCTCGGACTGTGGGTCTGGCGCATGCCACTTGGCGACGGCATCCGCGCCTATCTCTACGGCTCTGCGACAGGCGTCTGGAATGTCGACTGGATCGTTTTCTGGGGTGTGATGCTTTTCAACACGCTGGTCGTCTCCGGCGCGTTCGACAAATTGCGACGCTGGCTGATCGCGCAGGCAACGCAGGATGTCCGCGTCCAAACCATCCTCTTCGCCTGGGCGTTCGGTGCGCTCTTGGAAGGCCTTGTCGGCTTCGGCTACCCGTGGTGGGCCTTCGTCGCGCCGATTCTGATCGCTCTCGATATTCCTGACCTTGATGCCATCCGGGTTGCAGCGATCGCGAATAACGCGCCGGTCTCCTACGGAGCGCTTGGCGCACCAATCATCGCGCTTGCCGCTGTCACCGGTTACCCGTTGCTTGCGCTGTCGGGTTCGATCAGCAAAATCGTTGCAATCCTGGCCCTGTTGCCGCCGTGGATCCTGCTCTATCTCGTCTCAGGCAGGAAAGGCATGTTGGAGGCGTGGCCTCTCGCAGTGGTGGGGTCGCTCGCATACATCGCCGGCCAATTGCCGGTAGGGACCTTTCTCGGTCCCTACCTGCCGGATGTGGCGGGTGCGATCGTGTGCTTTGTTTGCCTCTTGCTCCTGCTCAAGGTCTGGCAGCCCAGGCAGATGCGAGGTTATGGTGGCGTGCCGTTGACGAACTCCGCCACGGCGGCGGGGCACGGCCTTTCCGGCGGCGATATCGTTCAGGCCTGGCTGCCGATCGCGGTTCTCATCATCGTTGTGGTCGCTTGGACCGGACCCTGGTCTAAGCTGCCCGGCATCGCGCTGTTTCAAACGCAGGTCGCCGCGGCATCCTCGATCACTGAGGGCGCGACGATCTCGGCCGCCTTCATCGTTGTCGCGCCGATTCTCGGGTTCATCGGGGTCGCGTTGTCGGGCAGCAACACGTCCACCAACGCGATGTTCGGCAAGTTCCAGGCGCTGGTTGGACAAATCCTCGGCTTTCCGCCGTTGTTGCTACCGACGGTCAACTCGGTCGGTGCAGAGATCGGAAAGCCGGTCGCGCCGCAAACCGCGAGCGTCGGCGTTTCGACCACGCGCTTCGTGCGCAAGGAAGGCGACGTCATCCGGCACAATTTCTTGTGGACCCTGTTCATGCTGGGTTACCTCATCCTGATCAGCATCGCCTGCTATTTGTCCTTCCCGGGCATCGCCAATCTCTGAGGCCGTCTTGAACAATCGACGTCCAGTGTCACTGGTCATATTCCATCGAAATGTCCATGCCGGTGTAGTCAGGCATGAGTGCTGCTGACACAAGGCTCACTACCGCGCAAGCCGCAATGTAGACAGCAATCGCGTAGCCGGAACCATAAGCGGCGAACAGGGCTGTCGCGATGAGGGGAGCTGGACCGCCGGCAATCACTGACGCGAGTTGGTAGCCTAGTGAAGCACCGCTGTAGCGCAGCCGCGGCGTAAAGGCCTCGGCGATGAGAGCTGCCTGCGGTCCATACTGCATGTCGTGCGGGATGAGCGACAGCACGATCGCGATGAAAACCAATGATGGAATTGCAGTGTCCACCATCCCGAAATACAGGAAGCCGAACACGCCCACCGTGGCGGCGCCGATCAAGTAGATTTTCTTGCGCCCGATGCGGTCGGAGATGTGGCCCGACAGCGGGATGGTGATGAATGAGACACAAGAGGCAACCAGCACTGCGGTCAAAATCAGATCGCGCGGCATGTGCAAGGTGTTGACGGCGTAAGCGAAGATGAATGCGGTGAAGATATAGAACGGCGCTTGCTCAGCCATCCGCAGCAATGCCGACAAAGCTATCTCTTTCGGATGCTTCTTGAAGACCTCGATGATTGGGGCCTTCTCAACTCTGTTTTTATTCAAGATCTCTTGGAAGACTGGCGTCTCAAGGATGCCAAGGCGAATCCAAAGTCCAATCCCAACAAGAACAATCGAAAGCGCGAAAGGAATGCGCCACCCCCAAGTGTAGAACTGGTCACCTGACAATTGGCTGAACGCGAGAACTGCAAGATTTGATAGAAACAGGCCGCACGGCACACCGAATTGCGGCCAGGATGCTACCAAACCGCGCTGACCGTGGGTGCGCGACCACTCCATCGCGAGCAGGACCGATCCGCCCCATTCGCCACCAACGCCGATTCCCTGAAACATCCGCAACACCGTCAGGATGACGGCACCCCAAATTCCGATCGAGGCATAGGTAGGCACGAATGCGACGAGAAAGGTCGCGATACCCATACATAGAAGCGTGGCGATGAGTGTCGCTTTGCGGCCGATCCGATCACCATAGTGGCCGAATATTGCAGCACCGATCGGGCGGCCGACAAAGCCGATGAAGTAGGTGCCAAAGGCAGCCAGCGTTCCCGTTAACGGATCTTCGTTGGGAAAGTAGAGCTTACCAAAAATAAGCCCGGCAGCAGTGCCGTAGAGGAAGAAGTCGTACCATTCGATTGCGGTGCCGATGGTTGATGCGATCACCGCCTTGCGCAACTGCGCACTATGCTCCGATGGGGACAGGTTTGCATGCGTGACTAGCGTAGCCATTGCATTTCCCTGATTGGCTTGTTTCCTCCCCCGATTAGGACCGGCTTTCAACGGCCCAAGTGCATGCTACAACTAACTCGGCGCGACTGAAAGCTGGGTCTCGCCGATCTCTCGTCGCTAGTATTGTTGCACCGCGGGAAAATCGTGCGAATCCTAGGCGGAACAAGGCGACCAATCCGATATATCTATACACGATATGTCTGTTCCGGGCCGAAAACGTACTAAGGAGCGAGTAGCCAGATTAAGAGCTCCTACAAAGAGTCGTGCAAAATCGTAAGCCTTCCCAGATTAGGCATTTGGCTGCTCCAGCCGCACCAGCACGCGCTTTCATTTGCTTTAGTCCGCGGCACAAAATACGAGCCTGAAGTCGTTCATCATGCTGACGATCTGCCAGTGGCGCTCGTTCGCCTCGTCCCAAAGCGAATTCCCGCTCGCGATTGTCATGGTGTAGGCCAGATGCGGCTTATCGTTCGCGGCGGTCATCGCAAGCATTGGCTGTTGCGCCATTCTGGATTCTGTCCGGAAAGGCGACGGACTTGGTCTAGAGCAAAGGCGATATTGATGTTGGGCATCTCCGCGAGCAGCGTGCCGTCATTGTCGAATACCGGGACGAATTTTGCGCTTCCCTGCGTGCGAACTTCCGCCATCAGGCTTTTTGAGCAATGTCTTTGCCACACAGTCGTTCCAGGAAGCCAAAGGATCGTTCTGCGCCTTTGCCGGCGCGACGCCAATGAAGGTCGGCAACGTCAATGAGCATGTGAGCTGACGCATCATCAAGAATACATGCGCGCGGAAATTTCGGATCTCTAGTGTTGGCATACTCCGTACGCACGATCACAAGAACTCGAAGCTCCATGTCCCTCATGCATTCAGCGATCAATCGCTCCAATTCGTTTGGCGCGGCTTGATAGTGAGGAACGTGTTTCTGAGTCATGTCAAAATGCTGCCTTGGCGTTACATTTGAAATGACAGCTTCGAACTAGGATGGTGGTTCGGAGTTCGCTCCATTTTTCCAGCGAGTCCTTCCTGTATTCCGTCCCTTTGGGTCTTTTTGGGATCAAATCAATTGGCAACGCGCCAATGATTTCGTCCCCAAGACTCGACCCCAAGGCCTCGACGCTCCTTGACAAAGCGCGTGAACGGGCCAAACTACCTACATGAACAAGATTTGTGCCACGGTTTTTCGGATTCATCCGATCGCGGAATCGTAGCCCCTGGAGCCCGGCCATGCGCCCCGAGCTCCCGGGGGTATTAGGCTGCTGCCAATAACGTCCGTTCTGGCGCCTCATAATTACTAAGAGTCAAATGATCAGCGCGACGTTGCGCTAATTGCGTGCATGCGTTCGCAGAAGAGGTTTGTCATCGTGACAGAACTTATGAACCCTAGCAGCAAGCCCAGGATTGTCGTCAGCAATACCGACCATAAGCGTCTCACCGATCTTGCCGCAGGCGCACTGAGGCGATTTCCTGATGTAGCTGAGGAGCTCCAATCCGAAATGGATCGAGCGGAGGTGGTCTCCGCTGGCTCTGTGCCGACCGAGGTTATCCAGATGGGCTCCACAGTCGAGTTCCGGTCAGATGCGGGCCAGCACAGACGCGTGACGCTGGTCTTTCCGCCGGAAGCGGACATTTCCGCAAACAAGATTTCGATCCTTACACCGATCGGGACAGCTCTCATTGGTTTGTCGACCGGGCAGTCGATCACGTGGACGACGCGCGATGGCCGGGAGCACGAACTGACGGTCGTCAACGTAGAGCAGCCCGCCTCGACTGCGACCGTTTGAAGCTCCCAAACCGGCCGTATGCATGATAGCCATCAAAGATCATTAGGCTCGATAAGATGTCTGATTTTATCACCTGCAACAAACTGAATTGTCGGGCAGGCCGCCTGATCGCAGGCACTTAGCCCCTGGCGCGGCGTCACAGAGACGCACGTCGGGGCCAGGGGACAATCCTCCACTTACATCAAGCGGATCTATCTCGGTACACCGTGGCCCATGGCACGGTGTGGCGGAGCATTGCCATGTCCAAGACGGCGCGTTGCATTTTGACGGCTAAAGATTTCACCATCCTTGAGGTGCTGCTCGATCGCCGCGTCAATAAAGACGAGTTCTTCGTGCGTTTGCTGCGCCAGAAGTTATCGAAAGCGACAGTCGTCTTTCAGGAGGATCTCGGTCCGCAAGTGGCGACGATCAACAGTCGTGTTGATTTCACAGTCGAGGGTCAGTTCTCGGACAATCGCATTCTCGTGCACGGTGGCGACGATGCATATCCAGGCCTTTGTCTCTCGATTATGACGCTTCGAGGTCTCGCGCTGCTGGGATTAACGGCAGGTGAGGCGATCGTCGTCGAGCGATCAGACGACCAGACTGAAAAAATCAGCCTCGACGCTGTCTCGTATCAGCCGAACGCAGCGGATCGAAGGAATCGACTGCATCGTCAATCGTTGTTGGAAGCAGGATCGCCTGTTGACGTCGGATCGCCTGTGGTCTCCCTTGCTTCTCGCCGTAAGGCTGCTCCGACGCATCGGATCGATGAGCCCATCGATCCCGACGACGACGATCCAGGACCGCGCGCTGCTTGATTGATCAGCCGACGCTGGAGCGGTGAGCCTGGAGCAGAGCGCGCAGCGTCGCTTCGGAGCGCCTCAGAACTTCCAGTACAGCGGGATGACAACCACTGTGACGATCAGTGCCCAGGCCATGACGATGAGGCCGAGCTTCCAAAAGTCCCCGAACCGGTATCCCCCAGGCCCATACACCATCAGGCTGACGCCATTGGCAAATGGAGTCAGGAAGGATGCACTGGCACCCATGGCAACACTCAGCATCATGGGAAGCGCGGAAACGCCCAACTCGGAGGCCACGGCCAGACCGATCGGCATCATGACCAACGCGGATGATGTGTTGGAAATAAATTGGGATATCGTTGCCGATACAATAAAGACTGCCGCTAGCACGGCAATTGGGCCGGCACCGCCCACAGCGTTGACCACGTAATCGCCGATCAGGGCAGCGGCACCGGTTTTGGTCATTGCGGTGGCAGGCGGTATCATCGCTCCGATCAGGATGCATGTATTCCAATCGATGCCCCGGTAAAACTGCGGAAGCGTCAAGACCCGCGTAATAACCATGAGAGTCGCACAAATCACCGCCGCGATCGGGGCGGGAACGATTTCGAACGCCAGCAAGATGAAAAGCAGCAGCAGGATCGCAATCGCCGCAGGTGCGCCTTGCCCCAGCGCTACAGCTTGCTTCTGTACGACTTCAGGGGAATCGACGACCAAAACCTTTGGATCGGAAAGGTACTGATCCAAGGCTTTCCACGTTCCTTGCAGCAGAAGGTGATCTCCCGCGCGCAACACAACGGGCTCCTCGCGCATTTCAATATTGCCTCGTTGTATCGCGAGGACCATGAGATCGCCGTCCTCCGTCGTCATTCCGGGAAACATCGATTGTCCAATCAACTTGGAGCGCAAGGGGATAACGACTTCCGCTAAGCCCGAGTTGCGACTGAGAAGAACGTCGGCAACGGAGCCTGCCGCCTTGTCTTCACGAACAGCGAGATGCATATCGAGCGCGAGCCGACCTGCCGTCTCGGCATCGCCACGGACGAGCACCAGATCACCTTCGTCGATCTGCTCTCGTTGCAGTGGAGACGCGGTGCGCCCATCCAACAGGGCAACCAGATGCAGTCCCGCATACTGTTTCAGATCAACGTCGGCACGTGATTGGCCGAGATAGGGTGATGTGGACCGAACGCGAAAATGGTGCAGTCCGTCTTCCAAACGGTATTGTTCGACCAGGGTATGTGCGTGCGCGCTGAAATCGGCGGGAATCGAGAGACTTCGTCTTTCCGGCAGCAACCATTTCCCAAAGAGGAGTGTAATGACAATCGTTCCGGCGAGGAGGGGAACACCGAGCACCGCCCACTCGAGGAAGCCGATATGTCCCACGCCCGCCTCGTCAGCTTGGGTCGCTGCAATCACGTTGACGGGAGTCCCCAGCAAAGTGAGCTTGGAGCCGGTCAGGCAGGCAAATGCGAGCGGAATCATAAGGCGAGATGGCGCGACGCGGGTTCTGACCGCGACCACCACGATGATCGGCAACATTGCTGCGACAGCGCCATTCATGCCGATCAAGCCGCTAAAGACAGCAGCAACGATCATGATCGCGATCATCCGCCGTGTCTCGTTTTCCCCGGTGTGGCGAATGAGCGTTTGACCTGCCCAAGCACCTACGCCGGCTATTTCAAGGCCTGCTCCGATAGCGAGCAGCGCGGCAATCAGAATGACCACCGGATCGCCAAAGCCGGCGAGGGTTTCCTGCACCGTCAGTATGCCAGTGAAGTAGAGCGCCAGCGACGCACAGACCGCGACCACCGCCGCTGGTATTGGATTCCACGCGAAGAGCATCATGGCCGCCGCGATGATCACCAGCGTCATGATTATCTGCTGCGTCATGTGGCTTGCTCCATCGGAAGCCTAATCGATTGCTGCGAAAGCTGCCTCCGGCTCAATAGCCCAATGCAGCTCCATCGCCGCGCGGATCGGCGCCGCCTTCGAAGAAGCCCTGTACGCGATTGACGCGGATCGCCTGCGCGTGGCCCAGATTGTCGTTCCAATCGGTCACCATCTGAATCGGCTGTCCGCGCCGTTTCAGCTCGCGTGCGACTTCATCCTGGATGCGGCCTTCGAGCGACAGATTGCGTGTGCGTGTGCCCCACGTGCGGCCCATCAGCCAGCGTGGCGCTTCGATTGCCTGCTGCACGTCATAGCCGAAGTCGATGAGGCGGGTTGCGAGCGCAGCCTGCGACTGCGGTTGGCCTTCGCCGCCCATCGATCCGTAAGCGAGATAGGGCTCGCCGTCCCGCGTGAGCAGGGCGGGAATGAGAGTGTGGAACGTCCGCTTGCCCGGCTGCAAATGGTTGGGATGGTTCTCGTCGAGCGCAAAGAATGCACCACGGTTCTGCATGATGATGCCGGTGTCGCCGCCGATCACAGCGCTGCCAAAGTCATGGTAGATGGACGAGATTAGCGATGCGATCATTCCGTCGCGGTCAGCGGTGCAGAAATAACACGTGTCACCATCAGGTGCGCGCCGTTCATGCGGATGGGCATAAGCGATTCCGGCTTCCACTTCGGAAATATCGAGCGCCACCTCGGGATCAATCAAGCGGCGGCGCTCATCGGCGTAGGCTTTGCTGATCAGCCGCTCCACCGGAATGTTCACGAATTTCGGATCGGTCAGCCATTCCTCGCGATCGGCAAATGCAATCTTCACCGCCTCCGCCATGTGATGATAGTAGTCGGCGGTGCCGTCCCCCCAAGTGGTGACATCGTAACCTTCGATCAGATTGAGAATTTGGATCGCAGTAAAGCCCTGCGTGTTGGGCGGGAGCTGATACACATCATAGCCGCGATAGCTACCTTTGATAGGCTCGATCCATTCTGCGTGGAACGCGGCAAAGTCGTCGGCCGAGAGCGGAGAGCCCTGAGGCTGCAACGCCGCGCAGATGCGTTCGGCAATCTTCCCTTCGTAGAAGCTCCGCGCGCCCTCTCTCGCGATGTCTTCGAGTGAACGGGCAAGGTCGCCTTGTACCAGCCGTTGACCTTCACGAAGCACACGCTTGTCAGGCAGAAAGACGGCTGCAGTCGCCGGATAGCTCGCCAGGATCGGTTCGTCCTGCGCCATCCAATCAGCGAGTGAGCGGGTCACCGCCATGCCGTCGCGCGCATAGCCAATAGCTGCGTCAAACAGCGTCTCCCAGGCGAGCCGGCCAAACCGTTCATGCGCCAAACGCCAGCCGTCGACTGCGCCCGGCACCGTCAGAACACTTAAGGGACCGCGCGCGGGAATTTCGTTGTCCTTGCTCCGCGGACGATAATAGTCAAGCGTTGCTTTGCGCGCGGCCGGTCCGCTGGCATTGACTCCATGGACGCGGCCGCTTCCTGGCTCTGCGATCAGCCAGAACCCGTCGCCTCCTACGCCTGCCATGTGAGGGTAGACGACACACAGCACAGCGTTGGCGGCGATCGCGGCGTCGACCGCACTGCCTCCGCGCTGCAGGGCATTCAGCCCAGCCGCACTGGCGAGGTAATGCGGTGTTGAGACGACCCCGTGCGGTGCGTAGGTAGGGGGGCGGCCAGTGCGAGGACCATTGGGATGACTCATCATCGCCTCCTGACTCTCCGTGCTAACGTTAAGCCGTGCGAGTGATCATCTTTCACGCGTTTTCTTCACGCCACTTCGCACGAAAACGCTCTAGCCCTTGCGGGATTACGATGTCCGATCGTCGAACTCCATGCCGACGTCCCTGATCGTGTCGGCCGAGTGATCCATGTAGCGTGTCCAAACAGGCAGCACACCGCCTGCGATAAGACTGATGAAGCCGACCCACCACACCAGATAGATGCCGCCTGTCGTGCCCCAACTGGTGATCGGGAATGCGATCAGCAGCAGCACTAACGCCCAGGTCTCTGCTTTCAGCTTTTTATCCATGGCGTCCTCTGCTTATCGCGCAAAAACCGCTCGTGTCCCGGTTCTGTCATTCGTTCAGTCTGTGGTTCGCTCGCTGAGGAATGTCAGAACCTAAGGGACACTCGCAAGATATGTATCTAGTGCGGTTTTGGATCTGACGTTCGTATGATGGACTCCCAGCTCATATTGATACGAACGTCAGCTCCACAGCACTAGCCCGATCGTTGCCAGGCCCGTCAGGATTGCGACGATGACGGTCCAAGGCATGGTGATACGCAGAACCGATCCTTCCTGGCCTTTGATGCCGGCGATGCTCGTGCCCAACACGATATTGGCGGGAGCAATGGCATTGCCGTAGGCACTGCCTGCCGCTTGCGCGGCAATGATGGTCTCTCTCGACATTCCATGCAGCTGAGCCACGCTGCTCTGCACAGCGCCAAAGAGCACGCAGGAGGCCGTGCTGCTGGATGTCATGAAAGCACCCAGAGCGCCGATGACGCTGGCGAGGCTGGCGTAGACCAGCGGCGGCGAAGCCGCAGCGATGCCATAGGCGACAGTCAAAATCTGGCCGCTATGATCCAGGATACGGCTCGTCACCAGAAACGCGATGACCGGGACCGAAGCCGGCACGGCATCGATGAGCAACGCAGACCAGATGCTCTCCGGTGTGTGACGTTCACCCCAGGTGCGATAGTAGCCACCTACGCTGTACACAAGCCAGACGATGATGGAGGTGATCAGCAACATCATCCCGGGATGCGTGAAGACCGTAATGGGCGCATAGCGCTCGACAGCGGCATTGTGAATGCCGAAGCCGGTATCAACGGCTGGGAAGGGGAGCCCGACCTGAAGCTGCCGCATCAATTCGTTGATACGCGGAATGAGCAGGACGCCGAGCGTCACGGCCGTCAGCACAACGTATGGCAGGAACGACATCGAGAGGCTCATGACCGGTGCAGCCTCACGCTGTTCGCTCACGTGTCTTTCCACCATGGCCGGCCGATCGGGGACTTCCTCAATCGGAATGGGCTCACCGTATTTCTTCCAGCGCGACAATGGATAAAGCGCGAGAAGCGCGACAGCACCGGCCAGGAAGGTCGACAGCTCGGGGCTGAAGAGGGCAACGAGAAGCTGTCCGACGCCGAGTATGGTGCCGAGGATCAGCACCAGCGGCCAGGAATGGCGCACGGCCGGTCCCTTGCCGTAAAGCCACACGATCAGGAAGCCGCCGAGATAAGTCGGTATGAGGATCAGCAGTGCCGACTCGTAGGCGGCTCTCACGACATCTTCCACATTGGAGACGCGCAGCAGTGCCAGCCATCCAACGCCAAGGGTGCCAAAGAACCTCGCCCATGCGTGTGCGAGGACGCCCATGGCGACAGCATGGACCGGTTTCACGCCGACCGCGATGAGCAGCGGCACAACTACGGCGACGGGCGCGCCGAAGCCGGCGATGCCTTGCAGAAACGAGGCAAACACCCAGGCCAGCGCCAGAATGATGAAGAGATCGTTGCGGCTGAATTTGGCGATGCCTTGCCGCAGCGCGTCGTACGCGCCGGCCTGCTTGGTGATCTGATAGAGCAGCAGCGCCGGCCAGATCACATAGAGGATGAAGACGGCGTCCCATACGCCCTTCGCGCTTGCAACCGCCAACGTGTCCCATGGCGTCCGAAAAGCAAACACCGCCACGATCGCGGCGGTGAACATTGCCATCGGCCCAGCTTCGGGAGCACGCCAGCGTAGGGGGACGAGAAACACAAGCAGTGCGACGATCGGTAATATCGCCAGCACCCAGTGCAGAAGATCGACAGGGACGCGAGCCGCCTCCATGCGTTCCTCCGCAAATGGAGCTATCGCCAACTTGCCGCAGATCTCAAATGAACCGTTTGCCACTCAAGCGGGAAAATGTCAACGGCCTCGCGCAATTCACGTTTTTCTAAAAGGCAATCAAGCCTCTGCCATGCTGCGCTCAAGCGGTTTCACTGCATTTGCGATGCCGCCCTCGCGGCTTTATTTTAAGGCGCAACAACAGAAGGATGATCAGTAGATATATGCGAACTGGTACGGACCCAGCGATAATGATGTTGGGTTCTGCCAGAAACGCTCCATGAATGGTTTTTAGAAACCTTCTGTTTCTTGAGGATCTTGCAAGTTCGGATGATCCTTGGTGACACCTTCGATAGCATCGATGCGGCGTGATGCTTGTCAACGCGCCTGAGGTCACGTTCCTCATCAGCGAGGTGAACGGTGTGAACGGCGTCGTTTACGACATGACGTCGAAGCCCCCGGCACGATTGAGTGGGCGTGACAGGGAATACTGTGGCGGCAGTAAGCTACGAACCATGAATGATAGTCGCTGCTTCGGCGTTTTCTGCGCAAAAGGGAGATTAGAGAGGAAGAGCTGATGGGCCTCGGCGGAGCTATTCTGCGGCGCATGTTCGGTCGCCCGAGTGGCCTGCTCGGTCTGTTCGGCGGGCGGCTCATGGCGCGGACCAATCGCGGCTGCGCTGCCTGGGTCGCCGAGTGCCTCGCACTCACGCCGCAGGAGCGCGTCCTCGAGATTGGCTTCGGGCCGGGTGAGGGCGTCGCCGCGGTGCTTGCCGCCGCGCCCACAGCGCAAATCGCTGGGGTCGATCCCTCGCCAGTGATGTTGGCAATGGCTCGGCGTCGCAACCGTGCCGCGGTCGCGGCGGGCCGTGTCTCGCTCGTCGAAGGGGCGGCGGAGCACCTGCCTTTCGGCGATGCAAGCTTCGATGCAGTCTTTGCGATCAACTCGCTTCAACTCTGGCAGGACGTTCCGGCTGGCCTCCGCGAGGTCCGACGTGTCCTGCGTGCCGGCGGCCGGATCGCGCTCGGGTTTACCCCGTATTCGTTGCAGCCGCGCGATGGCCTCGTTGAGAGGCTCGCCGCAGCCGGTTTCGTAGATGCACGGCTCGTCGATAGCGATCAGGACTTCTGCGTGCTTGCGGCAAGGCCGTGAGTCCGCATCAACCAGCCGCTCGCTCGCAATGAGTGCCGCTATACCTGCCGAAACTGATGTGAGATCGATTAAACGAATTTCGTCGAGCTGATCGCATACTCGTGGAAGCCGGCTTCCCTCATGGCATACTTGAATCGCGGGGGCGCGGCGAAGACCTCAAACCTCCCGCGATATCTTGTGTCGGTAATAGTTTCGAGTCTTGGTATGAATAATCTTGTCAGGATTTTTTATATTAGGTCAGTGTGGTTTGAGTGGGGCGCATTGAGCAAAGAGAAGGGATGGGAATGGTTTGACGGCAGGTTTAATCCTGTCTTCTTCGGTCGTGAGCGAGAGATGGAATGGCTGCTCGATCGCAGTCGGGCAACGGCGATCGCCGATTGTCATCACCGGCGTTCCCGGTGGTGGGGTAGAACTAGCACGCGAGCTATACGGTACTCGGCGGCGCCGGAGCTAAGACAGGGCGGCGAAACTCGCGAATTGATCGCACTTGCGGTCGCTATCAGCCTGCGCTGTGACGGGTATCACCGTGCATGCTGCTGAAGCACGCAAGCAGGGTGCGACCAAGGAAGAAATTGCTGAAGCACTTGGTGTCGCGATCAGCGTCAATGCCGGGGCGGCGCTCGTTTATTCCACCCGCACGATGGCCGCGTTCGATGCGGCCGGCGAAGTGTGAAG
The DNA here is from genome assembly GCA_036924835.1 of Nitrobacteraceae bacterium AZCC 1564. Taxonomy (NCBI): domain Bacteria; kingdom Pseudomonadati; phylum Pseudomonadota; class Alphaproteobacteria; order Hyphomicrobiales; family Nitrobacteraceae; species Nitrobacteraceae bacterium AZCC 1564. Next base: position 707,383 of record JBAGRR010000001.1, on the reverse strand, counting down.
CCCAAAATGTAATTCGTCCGTGATCGCCGTCCGGACGTTTGGGATCGGCGGACACTCGAAACGTTGATCTAAGAAACGGCAGTGCATAGACGACTGCCGTTCCTTTTGAATGCGGTCAGGCCTTGCGCTGATTCATCGCCCAGAGAATGCCAAACGGGTCGCGAAGCTGGCCGTAGCGGTCACCCCAAAACATGTCGGCAACGGGCATCACGACTTCAGCGCCCGCATCGATGGCGCGTTTCCACCACGTGTCGATGTCGTCGACTTGCAACGTCAGGTTAAACGCCTGTGGCTTTTGTAGCGGATGACCATGCTCGGGATATGCGTCCCCCATCATCAGAGACGAGCCATTGATGTAGAGGTGGACATGCATCGTGCGTCCCTTGTCGTCAACGGGATGAGCTGCCGCGACCTCGGCGCCAAAAGCGCGTTGGTAAAAGTCGGAAGCTTTCATCGCACCATCGACTTGCAGATAGGTGACAAGGCCGCCTTTCGTCGGGGGATTGGCATTCTCGGTATTGGTCGTCATGGGACGTTATCCTCATAGGGTGGTTGAAAGGACTATTTGCTGAGGTGCAGTTCCGTTTCGATGGACTCGTCCTTGATCTCCCCTCGCTGGAATCGGTCTGCAGCAAACGCATCCGAAATCTTCTCGCCGATAAGCGTCGCCGCAGTGACGAAGGAATGACTTTTGTCGCGAACTGGACTTAAAGGCTGCCAGGCAAACAAGAAAGAGAGTGTCCTTTGATGACCATTACCATCTACGGCATCAAGAATTGCGATACGATGAAGAAGGCCCGTTCATGGCTCGACAAGCACGGCGTGGATTACAGCTTTCATGATTACAAAGCGCTAGGCATCGAGAGGGAGCGTCTAGCGTCATGGAGCAAGGAAGTCGGTTGGGAGACGCTGCTCAACCGGGCCGGAATGACGTTCCGCAAGCTTCCTGATGACCAGAAAGAAGGCCTCACTGAGAAGAAGGCGCTGGCGCTGATGCTTGCACAACCCTCCATGATCAAGCGTCCGGTTCTCGATCTCGGCCGCGGACGTTTGCTGGTCGGGTTCAAGCCGGAAATCTATGAAAAGGCGGTCGGAAAGTAGGCTCGGCCTAGTTTTGCCGACGACTTATACGAGTGTGGTGGTTTGTCGCATCCAGGAGTTGCGTTTAGGGCGGGCCGGTTAAGGAATTCTTGGGGACACTCACTCAGTGTGTTGCCGATGGTACGCATCCATCAGTTGTGTAGTGTTCGGCAATATCAAGGATTGGTCTGCCATGAATATCTTTACGAACCGTGCTTTCGCCGGCGTCTGGTGGATGCCACCGCAAGCCCCCGCAGCTCCCAGGTTTCTCCAGCCCGCTCCGGTAACATCGCAGGAAGCGACTGCGGCTGCCATTCTTGGAGTCACCACAGGGCCAGCTTCTACGAAAAACAGCATCGGCCAATCGCCGATCGTGCAATCGTTCCTGATGCATCTGCAAGAGTTTGGCATGACGCACATTGAAGGAACCGACGGTAACGATGCGTTGTCGGGCTGGAGCGGAAGTCTTGTCGACAGTGGCGACGGCAACGACGTCATCAATGTTTGGTCTGGCAGCGTGGTTGACAGCGGAGCGGGGAATGACTCCGTCAGAGCATGGTCAGGGTCCGGCGTTTACGCAGGTGCTGGCAACGATCGGGTCGACGTCTGGTCAGACAGCGTCGTGGAAGGTGGCGATGGCAACGACATGATCCGAGCCTGGAGCAACACTGTCAGCAGCGGCGGCAGTGGCAACGATATCATCAGTGCCTGGTCTGACAGTCAGGTCAGTGGTGGCGCTGGCGACGACGTGATCAAGGCATGGTCCGATACGCGTGTTGACGGTGGTGATGGCAACGACGCCATCAATGCTTGGTCTAACAGTCAGGTCAGCGGCGGGGCCGGCGACGACAAGATCAGCGCCTGGTCCGACAGCCTGGTAGACGGTGGCGATGGCAATGACACCATCAGCATCTGGAGCAATGGTAAGGCCAGCGGTGGCAACGGAAATGATGATATCTCAGCTACCGTCGGTGGTTTTGTTGACGGCGGCGCTGGTGACGACACGATTACCGCGGACAATGGAACGGTCGTGGTTGGGGGAGCCGGCAATGATGTCATTCGGGCTAACCGCGGGTCCACCGTCATTTTCAACGCCGGTGACGGCAAAGACACGATTTACGCAGGACTCGATACCACAGTTAAACTCGGCGACGGTTTGACTGCGGACAAGATGCAGGTCTCCGTATCAGACGGCATTGCGACGCTCTCTTTCAATGACGGAGCCGATCAGCTCGCGCTGAACATCGGTTTCGGTTTCGGGCCCGTCACTCTGGCTTTCGCAGATGGAACGAACCTGCAGGTCGGTGCTGACGTGTTTAAGGCACAGTCGCTTAGTTTCGCGGCTCAGCAAACGGCGACCGTCGTCAAGGCTGCGTAACAGCTCGCGTTGACAAGCGGGGACACCCGCCGCGTTTTTACGGCGAGCTCTAAGACAAAAACGGCTCCGGACAGCGTCTAGTGTGGAGGTTCAGAAGTTCGCCCGATTTTTGCTGCGAGTCCTTCCAGCGAACTTCTGAACCTGAACCACACCAGAATCATAGACTTTGCTAGTGTCCTCTCGAAATCCAAAGTCCGCGACGGAGCGCGCTGCACGATGGGGCGGACTTTGGATTCGGGACACTAGGGCCGTTTCTAGTTGGAAAAGCTCTTCGATGAGCATTCGCCCGTGTGGAACAGCGCTTTGCGATAAGAAGCATCGTATCGGGCACATGCCTCCACGCTGGAAGACGATTACGGCCAGCGCGCGGTGCCCTGAAACCGTCAAGACCCCCTTTTTCGGCTCGTTATCAGCCGCAAAATACCGATTTCACAGCATTTTTTGTTGAGCGTTGCGACAATCTGGCGCAGGTTCGCCGGAACGTATATCTCCCCGACATCCGTTCCTTAATCAAGGCCCTTCCCAATGACCGTGACTGCCTCCGTGCCCGCGCAAGCTTCTGCGCGTTCCCCTTGGTATAGCATCCTGTACGTCCAGGTGCTGATCGCCATCGCCCTCGGTGTGCTCGTCGGTCATTTCTATCCGGCCACCGGAAAGGCCCTGAAGCCGCTCGGCGACGGTTTTATCGCACTCATCAAAATGATGATCGCTCCGGTCATCTTCTGCACCGTGGTGCACGGCATCTCATCAATGGGCGATCTCAAACGTGTCGGCCGCGTCGGCATCAAGACGCTGTTCTATTTTGAAGTCGTCTCGACAGTCGCGCTGCTGATCGGTCTCCTGGTTGGTGAACTCCTTCAGCCGGGAAGTGGATTCAATATCGATCCGGCCACGCTCGATCCGAAGGCTGTCGCGACCTACGTCACCAAGGCTAAGGAGGACGGCATTGTCGCGCATCTGATGGCGATTATTCCGGAGAGCTATTTCGGCGCGTTGGCAAAGGGTGACCTTTTGCAGGTGTTGCTGATATCGATCCTCTCCGGCTTTGCCATCGCCTTCATGGGCCCTGCAGGCGAGCCGATTTCGAAAGCAATCGACATGGCGGCGAAGGTCTTCTTCGGTGTCATCCGCATTGTGGTCCGCGTGGCACCCATCGGCGCGTTCGGCGCGATGGCCTTTACGGTTGGCGCCTATGGTCTTAATTCGTTGTGGAACCTGGCCGCGCTGATTGGCACGTTCTACCTGACGAGCGTTCTGTTCGTGTTGCTGGTGCTGGGCGCCATCGCACGGTTCTCCGGTTTCTCGATCCTTCGCTTCATCGGCTACATTAAGGATGAACTGCTGATCGTCCTCGGCACCAGCTCATCTGAAACCGTGCTGCCGCAGATGATTCAGAAGATGGAGCGGCTCGGCGCATCACGTGGCGTCGTCGGTCTTGTCATTCCGACCGGCTATAGTTTCAACCTCGACGGCACCAACATTTATATGACGCTGGCGACGCTTTTCCTCGCGCAGGCGACGAATACGCATCTGACGATCTGGCAGGAACTCGGCATTCTTGGCATCGCCATCATCACGTCAAAAGGCGCATCGGGCGTGACCGGCGCCGGATTCATCACGTTGGCCGCGACGCTCGCGATCGTGCCGGATATCCCGATCTCCTCGCTCGCGATCCTCGTCGGCATCGACAAGTTCATGAGCGAATGCCGCGCGCTCACCAACCTCATCGGCAATGGCGTCGCGACTGTCGTGATCAGCCGCTGGGAAGGTGAACTGGACAAGGACAAGCTGCACGAGGCGATGGCCCATCCCATCGAACTCGGCGAGGAGATGGAGCACATCCGCGCCTAAGGTGCGGATATGCAACGTCAAACAAATTCGATGATATCGCCGGGGGCGATACGACCCGGCCTCTTGTGAAAGAGGTCGCGGTCGATAACTGCGCGAAGCTGATAAATTGGCAGCACATTGTTCGCGCGCATGAGATTGCGGATCTCAAATCCGCCATCGTCGGAGATTGTTTTGAGTGACGCGACGATGTGCGTAACATTGTCGCTGGCTGAGAACGGCATCAACAGGCGTTCATAATCGACTTTGCGCCCATAGAGATCTTCGACTTTGGATATCGTAAAGACGGGAAGCCGCCGGCGTACACATTCCTGGTAGATGGGGATCACAATTGGCGCGAGTTTGGCGCCGACATACTCATCAAGGTATCGGCCTTTGCCGCTGGCGCCATAAGCGTTGGACATCCGAGTGCCATCGCTCCCGATGATAAATCTTGCTGTGCTGTCTTCCCGAACGACATCGTAAAAAACGAGATCGTCGAATTCATCGGCAAGGCGTTCCGGTTGGTAGTCGGACAATTCCGGAATGCGTTCGTGCCTGGCGTAAAGCCGCAGCCAAGTATTCAAAAGATCGCGTTGCTTGATCGATCTTACGATCGCCGGGCCGGCGCTTTCGAATTCCATGAACGAGTTCCTGAAAAATGGCACGTGCTCGGAAATATCTGATCATCATTCATCCACCTGACGTCGAAATTTTCCATGAAAATAGCTTTGGGCGGGAGAATAGGCTTAACGGTCTCTTTCCAATCGTTGCTGCACGCGCTAACAGCGGTGATGCATGTCACGGTCGGTATTGGGCTTTTTGCTTAGATGAAGCTTTTCGCTGAGCAGCATTGCATCTTGCGCAACGCTTGCAATTCGCTGCATATTCCTGCCCGGAGTTTGCCGGTCAGGTGCGCTTGCATCCAAGCGGACGGCCACGGTACAGCGACAAAAATTCGGTCACACGCGGCAGCATGCGTGAAGGCTGACGGGGGAAATTTGCTTGTCTAATGAGTTCATCCTTGAAACCCACGGGTTGACAAAGGAATTCGCGGGCTTTGTAGCCGTGAGTGATGTCAGCCTCCGGGTGCGACGCGGCACCATTCACGCGCTGATCGGTCCGAACGGAGCCGGCAAGACCACGTGCTTCAACTTGTTGACCAAGTTCCTGCAGCCGTCTCGCGGGCAGATCCTTTATAAGGGACAGGACATTACGGCGATGGCGCCCGCCGACGTGGCGCGGCTGGGCCTGGTGCGATCGTTCCAGATCTCGGCGGTGTTTCCGCACCTCACGGCCCTTGAGAACGTGCGTGTTGCATTGCAGCGTCAGCACGGTAATTCGTTCGACTTCTGGCGGTCGAAGTCTGTTCTCAATCGCTTCAATGATCGGGCGCGCGAGTTGCTCAACGACGTCGGGTTGAGTGAATTCGCCAGCATCCCCGCGGGCGAAATGCCTTACGGCCGCAAGCGTGCGCTCGAGATTGCAACGACATTGGCTCTCGATCCGGAGATGATGCTGCTCGATGAGCCGATGGCCGGTATGGGGCACGAAGACATCGACAAGGTGGCCGCCCTCATCAAGCGCATTTCAGCGAAGTACACGATCCTGATGGTCGAACATAATTTGAACGTCGTGGCCAATCTGTCGGACACGATCACGGTGCTGACGCGCGGGCGCGTGTTGGCTGAAGGCAATTACGCGACGCTGTCGAAAGACGAGCGGGTCAAGGAAGCTTACTTGGGAGCTGGCCATGAGTGACGCGGCAACTCCGGTGCTTTCCGTCAAGAATCTCGAAGCTTGGTATGGCGAGTCTCACATCCTGCACGGCATCAATTTCGATGTGCGTCCCGGCGAGGTTGTGACTTTGCTTGGCCGCAACGGTGCTGGCAAGACGACCACGCTGAAGTCGGTGATGGGCATTATCGGCAAGCGCACCGGGGCGGTGATATTCGAGGGCAAGGATCTGATCCGGCTGCCTTCAGAAAAGATTGCGCGACTTGGCGTCGCATTCTGTCCAGAAGAACGCGGCATTTTCTCAAGTCTGGACGTCAAGGAAAACCTGATGCTCCCGCCCACCATCCGTAGCGGGGGCATGTCGGTCGAGCAAATCTTCGAGTTGTTTCCGAACCTCAAGGAACGGCTGAACAGCCAGGGCACCAAGCTGTCCGGTGGTGAACAGCAGATGCTGGCGATTGCCCGGATCCTGCGCACCGGGGCACGATTCCTGATGCTCGATGAGCCTACAGAAGGTTTGGCGCCGGTCATTATTCAGCAGATCGGGCGCATGATTTCGCGCCTGAAGTCGGAAGGTTTCACGATCCTGCTGGTGGAGCAGAACTTCAGATTTGCTTCGACGCTCGCGGACCGCTTCTACATCGTGGAGCACGGCAAGATCATTGACGCATTCTCGAACTCCGAACTCCAAGCAAATATGGACAAGCTGCACACCTATCTCGGCGTGTAGTGGCACGAGAGAAAGCGATCGAGACTTAAAAAGAATCGCTCAATCACAGACAAGGGGAGGAACTATTGAAAAAAACAGTTTCGACTTTGATGATGAGCGCTGTTTTGGTGCTCGGCGCAGGGCAGGCTGCCTTTGCGCTGGATAAGGTTGCAAAGATCGGCGTGTTGAACGACCAGTCAGGTTTGTACGCCGACGTGACTGGCCCCGGCTCGACGCTTGCCGCGCAAATGGCTGTCGAGGATTCTGGCCTGCTTGCAAAGGGGTGGAAGATCGACATCGTCGTCGGCGATCATCTTCACAAGCCCGACGTTGGTGTGAACATCGCACGTCAGTGGTTCGATCGCGACAAGGTCGATGTCATCGTCGATGTGCCGACATCGTCCGTAGGCCTCGCCGTCAACAATGTGGTCAAGGAAAAGAACGGCGTATATCTGAACTCAGGCTCTGGTACGTCCGATCTCTCCAATGCGCAGTGTTCACCTAACACCATCCATTGGGCCTACGATACGTATCAGCTCGCCAATGGGACTGGTTCAGCCATGGTTAAGAGCGGGGGAGACACCTGGTTCTTCCTCACTGCTGACTACGCCTTTGGTACAGCGCTTGAGCGAGACACCACCAATGCCGTCACGGCGATGGGTGGAAAGAACATTGGCAACGTCCGCCATCCGCTTAATACGTCGGATTTCTCGTCCTTCCTGCTGCAGGCGCAGGCATCGAAGGCGAAAGTGATTGGCCTCGCGAATGCTGGCGGCGACACCATCAACGCCATCAAGCAGGCCTCTGAATTCGGAATCGTGAAGGGTGGGCAAAAGCTCGCAGGGCTTTTGATGTTCATCTCCGATGTGCATGCGCTCGGGCTGAACGTTGCAAACGGCCTCAACTTTACTGAGACGTTCTACTGGGATCTGAACGACAATACGCGAGGGTTCTCCAAGCGCTTCCAGGAGCGTTCGAAGAACAAGAGCATGCCGACGACAGTGCAGGCGGGGGTGTATTCGTCCCTGATCCATTATTTCAAGGTACTGGAAGCGATGGGCGGAAACTCCCATGACGGCCTGAAGATTGTGGAGAAGATGAAGGCGACCCCGACGGATGATATTATTTTCGGCAAGGGAACCATCCAGCCGAATGGCCGCAAGCTTCACCCGGCTTATTTGTTCGAAGTGAAGAAGCCTTCGGAGTCGAAGGGGCCGTGGGACTACTACAAGCTCGTTGCCACCATTCCGGCTGAACAGGCGTTCACTCCGCTTGAGAAAAGCGCCTGTCCGCTGTTGAAGATGTAGCTGAGTTTCTCGGCGGTTTCGCCGCCGGGGCTGAAATGAAGGTTTACTAGGCGCTCTCGTTCCTGGACCGCGAGGAATAGTCCAGGAACGAGCTAATAAGTCGATGGAGGAGTTATGAACAAACGTATTTCCGCGCTGTTGCTTGGTACCGCCTTGGTGCTTGGCGCTGTCACCGGCGCCTCGGCGCAAACCATGGATAAGAACGTCAAGATTGGCTCGCTCAGCGATCAGTCGAGTTTGTACGCCGACGTGGGTGGTCCAGGCTCGACGCTTGCAGCGCAAATGGCGGTCGAAGATTCCGGCCTGACCAAGAAGGGCTGGAACATCGAGGTGATCACCGGCGATCACCAGAACAAGCCTGATGTTGGCTCCAACATCGCTCGCCAGTGGTACGATGTGGACAAGGTCGACGTTATTGTCGATGTGCCAAACTCCGGCGTTGCGCTTGCGGTGAATAATGTCACCAAGGAAAAGAACAAGATATTCATCAATTCGGGTGCGGCGACATCTGACCTTACCAATGCGCAGTGCACGCCGAATACCGTGCACTGGACCTATGATACCTACAATCTCGCTCACGGCACCGGCGGCGCGCTGGTGAAGGCGGGTGGAGATAGTTGGTTCTTCCTGACAGCCGACTACGCCTTCGGCGCTGCCCTCGAGCGCGACACCACGGCCGTCGTGAAGGCTGAGGGTGGCAAGGTCCTCGGCGGCGTAAAGCATCCGCTCAATACCTCTGACTTCTCGTCGTTCCTGCTGCAGGCGCAGGCTTCGAAAGCAAAGATCATTGGACTCGCAAACGCCGGCGGCGATACCACTAATTCGATCAAGCAGGCTGCTGAATTCGGGATTGTTGCCGGGGGGCAGAAGCTCGCTGCGCTGTTGCTCTTTATCAGCGACGTCAACGCACTCGGTCTCAATGTGGCCCAGGGGCTGAACTTCACCGAGACGTTCTATTGGGACCTCAACGATCAGACCCGCTCCTTTGGCAAGCGTTTCTCGGAGAGGATGAAGAACAAGCAGATGCCGACCATGGTTCACGCCGGTGTTTACGCGGGCGTTCTGCACTATTTGAAGGTTCTCGAAAAGGAAGGTGGCAATTCGCACGACGGTGCGAAGATCGTTGCTGCGATGAAGGCGATGCCGACAGATGATCCGTTGTTCGGCAAAGGCACGATCGAACCGAACGGCCGCAAGATTCATCCAGCCTATCTCTTCGAGGTGAAGAAGCCGTCCGAATCCAAGGGGCCCTGGGACTACTATAAGCTCGTCTCGACCATTCCGGCCGATAAAGCGTTCACGCCGCTCGATAAGAGCACGTGCCCCTTGCTGAAGAAGTAATGAAGTAATGAAAGTGCCCGGCGGTTCGCCGCCGGGCATCCCTTCGCTACCATGTCAAACTGAGCGCGAAAGACCGAATACGATGCAAGCTCTCTACGCCCAGCTTTTGGTCGGATTGATCAATGGCTCCTTTTACGCGCTGCTCAGTCTTGGGCTTGCTGTGATTTTCGGCATGCTCAACATCATCAATTTCGCGCATGGTGCGCTCTACATGATGGGAGCCTTCTGTGCGTACTTCCTGCTGACCTATGGCGGGATCAACTACTGGTGGGCGCTGATCCTCGCGCCGGTCATCGTCGGCGGGTTCGGTATCCTGCTGGAGCGCACGATGTTGCAGTGGCTGACCGGGCTTGACCACCTTTATGGACTGCTGCTGACCTTCGGCCTCGCGCTCATCATCCAGGGCGTGTTCCAGAACTATTTCGGATCCTCCGGTCTGCCTTATGCCATCCCTGATCTGCTCAAGGGCGGCGTCAATCTTGGCTTCATGTATCTGCCGATCTATCGCGGCTGGGTGGTGATCTTCTCCCTCGTGGTGTGCATTGCCACCTGGTATTTGATTGAGAAGACCAGGCTCGGCGCATATTTGCGTGCTGCGACGGAAAATCCGACGCTGGTGCGCGCTTTCGGCATCAATGTGCCGCGCATGATCACTCTGACCTACGGTCTGGGTGTCGGCCTTGCTGCACTGGCGGGCGTGCTCTCGGCCCCCATCAACCAGGTGCGTCCGCTGATGGGAGCCGACCTCATCATCGTCGTGTTCGCGGTGGTGGTGATCGGCGGTATGGGGTCGATCATGGGATCGATCATCACTGGATTCGCGCTCGGCGTAATCGAGGGATTGACCAAGTATTTCTATCCGGAAGCCTCCAACACCGTGGTCTTCGTTTTGATGGTGCTGGTGCTGCTGGTGAAGCCGACGGGACTGACGGGACGGGCAAGCTAATATGACCACAATCACTGAAAATGCCGTTCCTGCAACGGGTCGTTCCACTAGCGATGAAATGATCGCTTTCGTCATCATGGCGGTGTTGCTGGCCGTCGTGCCGCTGACCCCGATCTACCCGTACTTCGTGATGCAGGCGCTGTGCTTTGCGCTGTTTGCCTGCGCCTTCAACCTGCTGATTGGCTACGGCGGTCTGCTGTCGTTCGGCCACGCCATGTTCTTAGGTACCGCAGGCTACGCCACAGCGCATGCGGTGAAGGAGTGGGGCTTCCGCCCGGAATTCGGTATTCTGTTTGGCGTGCTGGCGGCCGCCGCCATGAGCGTGGTGACTGGGCTGGTCGCGATCCGGCGTCAGGGCATCTATTTCGCCATGATCACGCTGGCGCTGTCGCAGTTGATCTACTTCATCTATCTGCAAACGCCGTTCACGCACGGCGAAGACGGCATTCAGGGCATTCCGCAGGGCGTCATGCTCGGCGTGTTTGATTTATCCAAGCCGATCACGCTCTATTACGTCGTGCTGGTGATCTTCCTGCTCGCCTTCCTGCTGATCCACCGGACCATCAATTCGCCGTTCGGCGAGGTGCTGAAGTCGATCCGCGAGAACGAGCAGCGGGCGATTTCGCTCGGTTACAAGACCGACCAGTACAAGTTGCTGGCCTTTATCCTGTCGGGAACGCTGGCCGGATTGGCCGGCGCCGTGAAGGTGTTCGTGGCGCAGAACGCGTCACTGACGGACGTGCACTGGACCATGTCGGGTGAGGTGGTGCTGATGACCCTGGTCGGCGGCCTCGGCACCGTGTTCGGGCCGGTGGTCGGCGCCTTTGTGATCATCGCCATGCAGCAGTATCTGGCCAGCTTCGGTCAGTGGGTGACGGTGATTCAGGGCCTGATCTTCGTCATCTGCGTGCTGACCTTCCGGCGCGGCGTCATCGGTGAAATCGCTCATTTCTTCAAGCGGTCGCTCTAATCGACTGATTTGTAGAGCTTTTTCGGTCGCACAAACCGGTGGATGACCGCCCAAGACGTCTTGGGCGGCGTCGGTTGGCGTGCGAAACGGTTTGTGACAGATAGATGACCAAATCTGTCCTTCCGGAGAATGATCATGCTTGGCTGGTTTCGTGCTCTCTTGCCCAAGGAGGAGAGGTTCTTTGACCTGTTTGCCAAGCATTCCCAAGCGGTCCTGAAGGGGGCAGAGGCGCTCGAGGAAATGATGCGTGGGGGTGAAGAGACCCCGGTCTATTGCCAGCGCGTCAGCCAGTTCGAAAACGACGCCGATCAGGTGACCCGCGAGGTTCTGACGGCCGTCCGACGCACCTTCATCACTCCGTTCGACCGCGGCGATATCAAGAACCTGATCACGGCGATGGATGATGCCATCGACCAGATGCAGCAGACGGCAAAGGCCGTCATGCTGTTCGAGGTGCGGACGTTTGAACCGCCGATGCGCGAGATCGGAACCATCCTGGTTCAGTGTGCGACGCTCGTGGGGCGCTCCATTCCGCTGATGCAGTCGATGGGCGAGAATGTCGTGACGCTCACGGCGTTGACCGAGGAAATCACCCGGCTCGAGGGTCGCGTTGATGATCTCAACGATATAGGCCTCAGGGAGCTGTTCCTCAAATATCGCGACGGCAACGCGATGGATTTCGTCGTCGGTACCGAGATCTACAAGCACCTTGAAAAGGTGGCGGATCGGTTCGACGACGTCGCGAACGAGATCAACAGCATCGTGATCGAGCAGGTCTAGGCCGTGGATGCTTCGCTAGCTTTCCCGGTCCTGGTTGGGCTGATCGCCGTCGCGCTGTTGTTCGACTTTCTCAACGGACTGCACGACGCGGCAAACTCGATCGCGACCATCGTGTCCACCCGTGTGTTGCGGCCGCAATACGCGGTGGCGTGGGCGGCCTTCTTCAACTTCATTGCGTTTGCGGTATTCGGTCTGCACGTCGCCCAGACAATTGGTACAGGTATTGTCCAACCTGACGTCATCGACGCGCAGGTGATTTTTGCTGCTCTCATTGGTGCTATCGTATGGAACGTGATCACATGGGCGCTTGGCATGCCGTCGAGCAGCTCACATGCGTTGATCGGTGGATTGCTCGGCGCAGGCGTCACCAAGGCGGGAATTTCAGTCACCGTGTGGAGTGGGCTGTCGAAAACACTGCTCGCCATCGTGCTGTCGCCAGTGATCGGATTTCTGCTGGCGCTGTTGCTGACGGCGATCGTGTCATGGGCTTCGGTGCGCTCGACACCATTTGCGGTTGATCGCGCCTTCCGAATTTTGCAGTTCGCCTCGGCGTCGTTGTATTCGCTCGGGCACGGCGGTAACGATGCTCAGAAGACCATGGGCATCATCGCGGTCCTGCTGTACTCGCAGGGCTATCTTGGAGCTGAATTCAGTGTGCCGTTCTGGGTGGTGCTGTCCTGTCACGCAGCGATGGCGCTGGGCACGCTGACGGGAGGATGGAAAATCGTCCGCACCATGGGCATGCGCATCACCAAGCTGACCCCGATGCAGGGGTTTTGCGCGGAGACGGGCGGTGCCGCCACGCTCTTCATGGCGACATTCCTCGGTGTACCCGTCTCCACGACGCACACGATAACAGGCGCTATCGTGGGCGTCGGTGCCGCGCGCCGCATGTCGGCCGTGCGTTGGAACCTGGCTAGTTCCATCGTGATCGCCTGGATCTTCACGATCCCAGCATCGGCTCTCGTTGCGGCAGCGACATATGCGATTGTCTCGCTGTTCGTCCGCTGATCACGTCAGGTGACGAGTTTCAGCCCGACAATTCCCGCGACAATCAAGCCGATGCAGGCGAGGCGAATGGCGGTGGCCGGTTCGCCGAGTAGCCAGATGCCCAGCAGCGCAGTTCCCACCGTGCCGATTCCGGTCCAGACCGCATAGGCGGTGCCAACCGGGAGGGTTTTGAGAGACAAGCCAAGCAGAACGACGCTGCCGACCATGCTGATCAGCGTCAAAATCGAGGGCATCAGACGCGTGAAGCCGTCAGTATATTTGAGGCCGATGGCCCAGCCGATTTCCATTAATCCGGCAATGAACAGTAATCCCCATGCCATGGTGATGGCCTTTCATGGCAGGGCCGTCCCTGCGGATAAATGATGATGGCGAGGTCGTCCTCGCCGCCGAATATGGGGCAGCGTGGAACAAGATGCAAGTGCATGGAGTTTTGAATCTCCCTTGATCCTGCCGCGTTTCTTTGCCACACGCTCGCCACCATGACCGACACCGCCGTAACCACTGAGTCCCCATCTCGCGCGCCGCTCGCCCAGGAGGTGAAGCGCCGGCGCACGTTCGCGATCATCTCGCACCCTGACGCCGGTAAAACGACGCTGACCGAAAAGCTGCTTCTATTCGGCGGCGCCATCAATCTGGCAGGACAGGTGAAGGCGAAAGGTGAACGCCGTAACACGCGTTCGGACTGGATGAAGATCGAGCGCGAGCGCGGGATCTCCGTCGTTACATCGGTCATGACGTTCGAGTTTCAGGATCTCGTTTTCAACCTGCTCGATACGCCGGGCCATGAAGACTTCTCCGAGGACACCTACCGGACGCTCACCGCCGTGGACTCCGCGGTGATGGTGATTGACGCTGCGAAAGGCATCGAGGCGCGAACCCGCAAGCTGTTCGAGGTCTGCCGGCTGCGCGACATTCCAATTATCACGTTCATCAACAAGATGGATCGCGAAAGCCGCGACCCGTTCGACCTGATGGATGAGATTGAAAAGACGCTGGCCCTCGACACCACACCGATGACGTGGCCGGTGGGGCGCGGTCGCGACTTCCTCGGCACCTACGATATTGAAACCGGCGGTGTGCGGCTCCTTGAGGGCGGCGGCGCGAAGACGGGGCAGGCTGAGAAGATCGCGATTTCCGATCTCGCCTCGCGCAATCCCAATCTCGACGCCAACGCGATCGAGGAAGAGCTCGCGCTGGTGTCGGAGGCCTGCAAGCCGTTCGACCTTCAAGCCTTCCGCGAGGGCCATCTGACGCCGGTATTCTTCGGCTCGGCGCTGCGCAATTTTGGTGTTGGCGATCTGCTTGAAGGTCTTGGCCGTTATGCCCCGCCGCCGCGCGCGCAGGAGGCCGACAAGCGCAAGGTCGAGGCCGCTGATCCGAAGATGAGCGCCTTCGTGTTCAAGATCCAGGCGAACATGGATCCGAACCACCGCGACCGCATCGCTTTTGCGCGGCTTTGTTCCGGCAAGCTGACCCGCGGGATGAAGGCCAAGCTCGTGCGCACCGGCAAGAACATGAGCCTGTCGTCACCTCAGTTTTTCTTCGCGCAGGATCGCGCCATCGCCGATGAAGCATTCGCGGGCGACGTGGTCGGAATTCCCAATCACGGCACGCTGCGTATCGGCGACACGCTGACCGAGGGCGAGGATATCAACTTTGTCGGCGTACCGAGCTTCGCGCCGGAAATCCTGCGCCGCGTCCGTCTCACGGACGCGATGAAGGCCAAGAAGCTCAAGGAAGCCCTGCAACAGATGTCTGAAGAGGGCGTCGTGCAGGTGTTCCGCCCGCGGGACGGTGCGCCTGCACTCGTGGGCGTCGTCGGCATGCTGCAGCTCGACGTGCTGAAAGCACGATTGGATGCGGAATATTCCCTGCCGGTGGATTTCGAAATCAGCGAATTCCAACTGGCGCGCTGGATCGCCGCGGAAGACAGGAAGAAGCTCGACACCTTCCTGGCGGCCAATAATTCCGGTGTTGCCGACGACGTCGACAACGATCCGGTGTTTCTGGCCAAGAACCAGTTCTATCTCGACTATACCCGTGAGCGTTCCGACGGCATCACCTTCCTGAGCGTCAAGGACGTGAAGAAGAAGGTGTGAGCCTGGCGCTCTGGCAGCGGCTTGCCGAACCGGCTGACATTGAGGTGTCACGCGCGACGTTCAACTTCGCGCGATGGCCTTGATGCGAGGTGTTCGTAACTTATTTTCATGCTGTTCACAGGCGGCGAGCACGTTTCATGCTTCGACGTACAGCTTTGTTCATCCTTGCTTTTATGGCGTTGATTGTCGCCACGCTGACGGCTGACGCCCGCTCGCAGCGTCAGAATCAGAATAATCCAATACCCTTTTCACATTCGCCATGCAGCGTGCTGAGCGAGGGGCCTTGTACACCCTATTACTGCAGCCCACTCGACCACGGGCCGTGCATTCCCGAAATCGACTATCCCATCGGCGAAAATCTGCAGCTCACCATCCTGAGCAAACCGAACGACAAGGATGCTGCGAAATACGTGAAGCCTGATCATGATCTTGATACGATCGGCGATTTGTTCGCGGCCCTGCGGTCCTGTTGGACGCCCCCGCCGGAGAGTGAGGCCCAGGAAGGCATGCAGATGTCGGTGAAATTTTCCTTCAAGCGCGATGGCGGATTGATCGGGCCGCCTCGGGTGACTTATGCGACTGACGGCGTATCAGTGCAGACGCGCGACGTCTATCTCGGTGCCATCAAGGAGGCACTGAACGGCTGCACGCCATTGGCCTTGAGCCGCGGGCTCGGCGGTGCCATCGCCGGACGGCCGATCATGATCCGATATGTGGACAATCGTCCGCTCAGTCAGACTCCCCAAAAGCGATAGGTCCCTTCAGCAGAGTTTTCGCTGAACCAAAGTACTGCCTGCCGCGACCAACGTCCGAGGATCAAATGATTCGGATGGGAGGGGCAGGATGGATGATCAGGGGCACACACAATCCGAGCAAGAGGATATGACCGAGCGGAGGCAGCGCAGAGCCCGCCTATTTCTTGTTCTGTCGCCGGTCGCGTTTGTCTTCTGCTGGATATTCGCGCGCGCTCAAGATGCCTCCCATCGCGATGCGCTGATCATTGCTGCTGCCAGCTTTGTAATGTGTCTGTTCTTCTCCGTGCACTACAGGCTGCGTGGTGAGCGGGCATCAGGCGACATGTTTTCACCTAACTTCCTTTTCCATCTTTTCCGCAAAGTACGCACAGTCCACACCCGGCCTTCTTCCTCGCAGCCTTTGTGCTGACGTTTCACGTCTGGCGGATGCCAGGTGGGCACATGGTCAATTGGGAAGCGCTCCAGCAGGCTCGCAGCGGACGCGCGGTCAGGATTTAGGTGTCCGGCTCTCGACATTGGCTTTGATGTTTTTCAGCCCGATTGCAGCCTCGTCATCGACGCGTGAGCTGAGCATCGGTCGGCAGTTTCGCGCGGGCAGGATTGCGCACTGTCCGGGTAAAGTGGGTGCGACCGTTCGCCTCCTCGCAGGTATATTGGATGACGATGGGACCGATGAAATCGGTCTCAGCCTGTACGACCCAGAGCTTCGGGCTGACGCAGGTGCGCACGATCCAACTCAGTGCGATTTCGCCAGAGCGGATATGCCATTTCTCGCGAAACACTTCGCCAGTGTCGAGCGGTCGGTTTTCGCTGTCGATGTGGTGCGATGCCGCCAGCCATTCCGGCCAGGATTGAGGGTTGGTGACTTAATCGAACACGGCCTTCGCCGGCGCCTCGATGACGATGCTATGGCTACGTTCGAAGGCGAAGGTCGCGGTCGAGTTCATGGCAAATCCCTATTCAGCGCGAAGGCCTAATTTATTCGGATGTCACCGCGTTTGATCACATCCGCCCATAGTTTGATCTCGGCCTCCATCCGTGAGCGCAAAGCCTCCGGCGTAGAGGGAGTAGGCTCCATCAGCTGCGTTTCGAGCTTTTCGCGCACGCGCGGCTTGGTCAACGTGTCCTGCACCTCATCGTTGATCTGAGCGATGATCGTGGGTGGTGTGCCGGCGGGTGCGATCAATGCGTTCCATGCATCCGACTCCACGTCGATGCCGCTTTCTTTCAGTGTCGGGACGTTCTTCAGAAAGCGTGAGCGCTGCGCAGTTGCGACAGCGAGGATTTTCACTTTGCCCTCGGCAAGTTGGGGGGTGACCGCGATGGCCGGAAGGCATGCCGCCTGAACGTCGCCACGGATGACCGCCGTAATGGCCTGCGGCGAGCCGCCATAGGGAATATGGGTCATGGTTACGCCGGCGCGCTGCGCGATGGCTTCCATGGTCAGGTGCGACAGCGAGCCTGCGCCGATCGAGCCGAATGCAAATTTGGAAGGATCGCGCTTCAAAGCCGCGACGAAATCGGCCACTGAATTAACCCCAGCGCTGGTCGGCACCACCAGCACACTTGGCAACGAGGTCAGCAGCGTGATCGGGGCAATGTCTTTTCCCGGATTGTAAGGCAGCTTCGAGAACAGCAGCGTGTTAATGGCGAGCGGCCCACCCAGGCTGATGCCGATCGTTGCGCCGTCCGGTTCGGCCTTGGCAACAGCATCGGTGCCGATATTGCCCCCAGCGCCGGTTTTATTCTCGACTACGAAGCTGGAGCCGGGGTGCCGTGCTTGCAAATCATCGGCGAGTACGCGGCCTACGAGGTCGGGCGTGGAGCCGGCCGCGTAGGGGACGACGATCTTGACGAGCCTGGGTGGCCACGGCGGCGGCGTTTGGGCAGTGACGGTGGAGGTCAGAGCAATGGCGAGCGCCAGACCGGCAAGAGCAGCGAAGTTCATGGGGCTTGAAGGGGTTAATGCAGGGTTGCGATGCGGGAAGCAGCATTGCGCGCGGGACCCTAAAAATGATACCCGAGCACGGCCAGGGCCAACCCTAGCAGCCTCGGCACGCAGAGGAAACGTTTCGACGCATAACTAGAGCGCGATCGCATTTGGTGATGGATCACGTTCTGGTGGTTTCAAGAGACCCGTCCCGCATGCGGGATTAAGAGGTGGGGACATGGGACTGGTGACGATGATCGTGGGGTTGGTGCTGTTCGTCGGCATCCACATCCTGACGACCTCGCGCGACAAGCGCGCGGCAGTCATCGCGCGTCTTGGTGAAAGCGGTTACAAGATCGCGTTTTCAGTGATTGCCATCGTCGGCGTCGTTCTGATCGGGCGGGGATTCAGCATTTATCGCGCGACGGAGTGGGTCAACATTTGGTATCCCCCGGTTGCCATGCGGCACATCACTCTAGGGCTGATGTTGCCCGCCATCATTCTCGTGGTGTCGTCTTATATCCGCGGGCGCATCTATACGACAGTCAAACACCCAATGCTTGCCGGCGTGAAGTTGTGGGCCGCGCTGCATCTTCTTGCCAATGGTGATCTTGGTTCGATCATCCTGTTCGGCTCTGTTCTTGCGTGGGCGGTGTATGATCGTATTTCCCTGAAGCGCCGTGAGGACCTGGGAGCGCCGCCCATTCCGGTTGGTGGCCTTGGTAATGACCTGATCGCGGTTGTGGTCGGGACAGTGGCCTATCTTGCACTCGCTTTTGCCTTCCATCCGCTGGTGATCGGCGTTCCTGTAGTTGGAGTTTAAGACTATGTCCGTGCAAACGACGGTGAAGCGTAAGACCGCACCCGATATTCTGAAGCGTAAGGGTGGCGAGCCGATCGTCATGCTGACCTCTTATCATGCGCACACGGCGGCGCTGGTCGATCAGTACTGCGATGTCATCCTGGTCGGTGACTCGCTCGGCAACGTGATGCACGGCTTCGAGACCACGGTACCGGTCACGCTCGATATGATGATCCTGCAAGGCCACGCCGTGATGCGTGGCTCGAAACAGTCTCTCGTTGTGGTGGACATGCCGTTCGGCTCCTATGAAGCATCAAAGGAGCAGGCGTTTCATTCCGCAGCCCGCATCATGAAGGAGACCCATTGCGGCGCGGTCAAGCTGGAAGGCGGCGTGCGCATGGCGGAGACGATCGAGTTTCTTACCTCGCGCGGCATTCCTGTGATGGCACATGTCGGCCTTACGCCGCAGTCGATTAATACCCTCGGCAGCTTCAAGTCGCAGGGCCGCGAGGAAGCGTTGAAACTAATGGAGGGCGGCAACGGGGGTGGCCCCATTCAAGACGATGCGGTCGCCGTGGCCCAAGCTGGAGCTTTTTCGATGGTGGTTGAAGCTGTGGCCGAGCCTTTGGCGCGGCGCATCACAGAGATCGTTCCGATCCCAACCATCGGCATCGGCGCCAGCGCCGCGTGCGATGGTCAGGTGCTGGTGCTCGAGGACATGCTGGGGTTGTCGCCGTGGGTTCCAAAATTCGTCAAACGTTATGGCAATCTCGGTCCGGGGATCGAGGCTGCAATCAAGGATTACGCCAGGGACGTTCGCTCTCGAGCATTCCCCGGACCCGAGCACGTCTATGGGGTTAAACCCAAGGCTTGATCCGTTTTCTTCAGATAAATCCGACGTTTGAGGTAATCACCCGGCCGGACCTCCACGCGGATCGGGTGATTACAAATCGTCAGGGTTAATGAAATTTCTTCGCTGATTAGGACGATACGGAGGCAGTATTTTAATTGAACTCTGAGAGGGTTCGACTCGCAGTTGAAAAAGACAAGAACAATGCGAGCGGAATCCCAGGGGTCGACGGATTCGAATTCGGATCGGAAATCGGGGCAGGCGCCAATGCGTCCTTCTCTGTTCAGAGGAGGCGCATGGCAGCTGAGCCGGTGGATCATTGCAGCTACAGCGCTTCTGGCGTTGCTGTTCGTGGTCGCCACGGCCGTCGTGATCCTGACATTGCACAACAGCTTTGTCGAACATGAAAAGTCGGACCTGCGAAACGTCGCGTTGATCCTTGCCGAGGAGACCGATCGCTCATTCCAGTCCGTTGAAATGGCTCAACGCGCTCTGTTGAACGATATCGAACGCTTCAAAATAACAACTCCCGAGGCCTTCAACTTCCATATGGCGAGTAAGGAAGTTCGCACCGTTCTTCGGAACAACATCGCAGCTCTTCCACACATCTCGGAGCTCGGCATCGGAGCTGTCGACGGCAGCCTCGTGAACACCACGGCTACGATCGTCGCATCCTCGAATGGACCGTTGAGCTCCATTGCCGCTGATGCATTCCGCTCCAATCCCCAATCGAGAGTCACCGTCACGCGCCCTGTTAGGATTCCAGCGAGCGACGCATTCGGATTCAATATCGCGCGCAAGCTTACGGATGCTCACGGTCATTTTCTGGGGACGATCAACGGCATAATCCACCTCGATTACCTTGAGCGCTATTTTGACCGCATCAAGCCGAGTCAAAGCAACACGATTGCGCTCTTTCGCGAAGACGGAACGCTCCTTGTGCGTGTTCCTAGAAAGGCATCAGTCATCGGGCGGCTGTTTCCGGGTATTCGCGACTCACTGCTGTCGGGCAATTTTGTGGAGACCCGAAGTACAAGCCCGATCGACGGTACCGAGAAATTAATCGCGGTGCGCCGGCTGCCGAACCATCCAGTATTTGTGGTGGTTACGGCAAGCGTTGCCGACGCCATGGCGGTCTGGCGCGAGGCCGCGCTTTATTTGATAGCTGCTGCTGCGACGGTCCTCCTTGCGATCGGCGTCGTCGTCTTCATTGGCACGAGACGCCTTGCCAGCAACATCAACGCTCACAATGCGCAGTTTAGTTCAGCGATCAACAATACCGCGAAGGGGCTATTGATATTCGATGACCAGGCCCGGGTGGTTGTCAGCAACGAGGGCTATCTCCGCATGTACGGTATGCCCGCTCAAGTCGTCCGGCCGGGTGCACCACTCAGAGACCTGCTGAACTATCGCAAGGCGACAGGCACTTTCAAAGGTGATCCAGCCGAATACCAGCGCCGCGTCCTGGACGAAGTCGGAAAAGGTTTCCGTACCGAGCACACTTTGCAGGTCGCGGACGGCCGAACGATACGTGTGGTCAACGAGCCAATCCCGGGCGGCGGTTATATCTCCACACATGAGGACGTGACCGAGAGTACGCTGCGCGAGGAATCATTCAGGCTCCTGTTCGACAACAATCCGATCCCGATGTGGGTGTTCGATCGGGAAACATTTGAATTTCTCGCCGTTAACGACGCCGCGATCGAGCAATACGGCTACGACCGCGAGCAGTTCCTCGAGCTTTCCATACTCGATATTCGGCCTGTCGAAGATCGGGAGAGCTTCGCCGCCTTCGTCAAATCAATGCCCAAGAGGGATATCGGAAGGAACATCCGGCGCCATCAGCGCGCGGACGGCAGCATCTTCGAGGTTTGCAGTTATTCCCATTCCTTGCACTACGAGGGCAGGGAAGCACGACTTGTTGCCTGCGTGGATGTGACTGAGCAGCGAACGGCTGAAGCCGATCTTCGGCGTGCACAAAAATTTCTCGACACGGTTATCGAGCATGTCCCGCTGCCAATTATCGTAAAGAGGGTTCCTCCAGGTGCGACCGATGCGCGAACCTGCGGCGTGACACTGGTTAATCGGGCGGCGGAAAATCTCTATGGCATCGAACGTGCTCGATGGATTGGTAAATCATCATTGGAAATCTACCCCAATGCCGCCGGGGAGTTGTCCAGTCAGCTCGATACCAAGGCCCTCCTTCAGCGAGGGCCGTTGGTTTCCGGGGATCACGCGATCGAGACTTTGTCGGGAGCGACCAAGCTTGTCACGTCTCAGCGCGTCGCGATCCGGAACGACGCTGGAATTGCAGAACACCTCGTTGTTTTGCTGGAAGATGTTACGGAACGGCGCGAGGCGGAAAATCGTATCGCGTATATGGCTCACCATGACCACCTGACAGATCTTGCCAACCGCAGCGCCTTTGACGAATGTTTTGCCGCGACCATTGCGAATGCCGCTGCACAGAACAAGCACGTCGCCGTCATGTGTCTGGATCTGGATGGCTTCAAAGAGATCAACGATCTGCACGGACATTCCGCAGGTGATCATGTCTTGCGTGAAGTTGCCGCTCGCCTTTCCGCAACAGCGACGGATGCTTTCGTTGCGCGTTTCGGCGGTGACGAGTTCATGCTCATCACACCTGATAATGAAGATGGCAACATTTCTCGCGAATTGGCCTCTCGGCTCCTGTCGAGTGTCGCGGAGAGGATCGATCTGGACGGGCAAGCCCTGCACGTTGGCTTGAGCATTGGCATCGCCGTTTATCCCGAACACGGCACGGATACCCAAAGCCTGCTCGCGAACGCGGATCTAGCGCTTTACCGTGCAAAGGAGCACGACCGGGGGACAGCTCAATACTTCAATTCTGAAATGGACATCCAGGTGCGCGAGCGTCGCGCGATGCAGGAAGATTTGCGACAGGCGATTTCTGCCGGCGAGCTCACGCTCTATTATCAACCTCAAGTCACCATGCACCGCGAGGTTATCGGTTATGAGGCGCTGGCGCGCTGGAATTCTCCGAAATACGGAAACGTATCGCCTGCCGTCTTTATCCCGCTTGCGGAAGAAAGCAGTTTGATCGTTCAACTCGGCGAATGGATCCTCCGCGAGGCGTGTCTTGAGGCAGCATCATGGCCCGAGCCAAGGAAGATCGCCGTTAACATTTCTCCACGTCAGTTCCAGCAGGGCAATTTACCGGAGGTCGTGCTGTCGGCCCTTCTGAGAGCCAATCTTTCGCCGTCATTGCTCGAACTGGAAATCACTGAAGGCGTTTTGATTGATGACTTTTCACGCGCCGTCTCCATCCAGAAACGGCTAAAGGCAATCGGTGTCGATATCGCTCTCGATGACTTCGGTACGGGCTATTCGTCGTTGTCGTATCTTCACTCGTTCTCATTCGACAAGATCAAGATCGATCGCGCGTTCATCATGGACCTCGAGCGCAACAAGCACTCCCAGGCAATCGTTCGCGCCGTCATCGGTCTCGGTCGAAGTCTGAATATCCCCATCCTTGCTGAAGGGGTTGAGACGGAGGAGCAGTTGTCCATGCTCGCACGCGAAGGATGTGATGCCGTGCAAGGCTATTTGACTGGACGCCCCGAGCCCGCCGCGACGTTGTTCCAGAGGGGAAGTCGGAAGACTGCCTGATCCCACCGGCGCCTAAAATTGGCTAGATCAGTCCGACCAGATGTTTGAGAACGTCACGAACCACTGGCTGAAAGACCCAAGCTGTCGATGGAAATCCCGTGCGACAGCTCAAGGGTGGCTATCGACCCCGCTCATCGCTCGCGAGGTCAACCAAACTTTCTGCTCCATGCCGCAGGACGATTGCGAATCGTCCTGATCCAGATGAGGGCCGCGAGTGCGAACAAGCTCCCAGAGAGAAATAATACGGCGTACATTTCACGAATCTTTACGAATCTCAGAACCTAGAGGTCGCGGCTCTTAGCATCGGCGCGTCGCAGGCAGCAACAATTCATCTCTGTCGGTGATGTGCGAGGACGCCCGGCGCAATATGTCGAGACATCCTCGCGTACCAGGAGATTTTATGACGGCGATATTATTGCCGCGCTCACCGGCCCTCAGATGCATAGCACCCCTGCCAAAAGTAGTCGTCTCATCCAGCGCAAAAACTCCGGATCGGCACATTAAACTTAAGAAGAAAGTTTGGCGTGCAGGCGATCGCCCCCGGGGCGACAATGGATCTTATTGGTCCTGCAGCTTAGTATCGTTAAGGCTTTGACCCGTCTGACTTTGCCTTGTGGCCGCCATACCGGTACTGTATCGGGGCCGCCACAGCGGGGGAGCGCGTGGGATCGCGCGGCGGTGTGGCATTCTCATAAAATATCGGCGGGACGACATAAGTGTCTGAATTATTTAATGAAATTGATGAGGACTTGCGCCGCGAGAAGCTCAAGAAGCTTTGGGAGCAATACTCGGTCTTCATCGTCGCCGGTGCGATTCTGCTCATCGCGGCAGTTGGTGGCTGGCGCGGCTACCAGTATTGGCAGGAAAAACAGGCCGCGGAAGCCGGTTCGGCTTTCGAAGCGGCCATCACTTTGTCCGAGCAGGGCAAGCACGCCGAGGCAGAGGCCGCATTCTCCAAGATCGCTGCGGGCTCATCGAAGGGGTACGCCGGTCTGGCGCGGCTTCGGATGGCTGCGGAGGTCGCCGTCCGCGATCCGCAGGAAGCCGCCAAGCTCTACGATTCAATTGCTTCGAACCCAGCCATGTCGACGTCGGAACAGGATCTGGCACGTATTCGTGCGGGGACCCTGCTGATGGAGACGGTGCCTTACGATGCCATGCGTCAGCGTCTCGAGCCAGCGACGGGCCCAGACCGGACCTACCGGCATTCGGCGCGAGAGCTCCTCGCTTTGTCGGCATGGCGGAATAACGATGCCGCAGCGGCGCGTCAGTGGCTCGACATGATGGCCAACGATGCGCAGACGCCTGCGGGGATGCGTAGCCGTGCAGAAGCCCTGCAGGCATTGTTGCCACCTGCGGCTAAAAGCTAAAGCTTGATCGGATGAAATCGATGCGTCTTTCGCAGCGCTTGATTGCTCTCACCGTCTTGGCCGCCATTGGTACGGCGCTGGCGGGATGTAGCAGTGGTACTTTCGACCCGACCGATATGTTGGATTGGTTCGACACCAAAAAGAAGATTCCTGGCGAGCGTAAGCCGGTATTCCCGGATGGCGTGCCCGGGGTCGAGCAAGGCGTGCCGAAGGATCTCTACAAAGGGGCGCAACAGCAGCCGGATCAGCCACCCGTAGCCGAGACAGCTCCGCCAGCACCCCCGGCGCCCGAACCGAAAGCCAAGCACCTGTCTAGCTCAAGGGCGGCCGCACGGTCTGCTCCGGCTGCGGAGTCGGCATCGGACGCTGCGCCATCCGAGTCGGAGGAGGGCGGCGCCGCCGCGGTGCCGCCAGCGCCGCCACCGCCCAAGGTCAAGCGGAAGCGGATCACTGCTCCCCCTCCGGATGCGCCACCACCGCAGGCTCAGCAGGCGGCTCCACCGCCTTCCGCGCCGCCGCAGCAGCAATCATCGACGCCATTCCCGGCGCCTTTGCCGAGCGGCGGATTCTCTCGCTGATTTTCTTAGCTACGCCGCGGCTGTCAGTAGGCCGCGGCGTTTCATCTGATCCTTTTATTGACACGTGGTCCGTAAAGGGCGAACGGATCGAACATGTCGTCGTTCACAATTGCCATTATCGGTCGACCAAACGTCGGCAAGTCGACCCTGTTCAATCGTCTGGTTGGACAGAAGCTCGCACTGGTCGATGATCAGCCCGGCGTGACGCGTGACCGGCGCGAAGGCCATGCACGTCTTGGCGATCTCGACTTCACCATTATCGACACTGCGGGCCTCGATGAGGGCGCCAGAGGCTCACTTACCGCGCGGATGCAGGAGCAGACCGAGGCGGCGATCGCTTCCGCAGACGCTTTGATGTTTGTGATCGACGCACGCGCAGGATTGACGCCGACCGATCGTGCATTCGCCGATTTCGCGCGTCGCGCCAACAAGCCGGTCTTGCTGCTCGCCAACAAGAGCGAGGGAAAGCATGGCGATGCTGGCGCGATGGAGGCCTACGCGCTTGGGCTGGGCGATCCGATCCCAATTTCCGCTGAACATGGCGAAGGTCTCAGCGATCTTTACGACGCGCTGAGGGAGTTGATGCCGGAGTCGTCCGAAGACGACGATGAATTGGATGACAGTGAGGACGCTGAGCAGGATGGGACACGTCCTATCCGAGTGGCCGTGCTGGGGCGGCCCAACGCGGGCAAATCAACGCTGATCAACCACCTGCTCGGCGAGGAACGCCTGCTGACCAGTCCTGAGGCCGGCACAACACGTGACTCCATTGCGGTCGATGTCTTCTGGAAGGGGCGCGATTTTCGCGTGTTCGACACGGCCGGCCTGCGGCGGCGCTCGCGTATCGAGGACAAGCTCGAGAAGCTCTCGGTGTCGGATGCCTTGCGTGCGGTTCGTTTCGCCGAAGTCGTTGTGCTGATGATGGACGCGCAAAACCGATTCGAAGAGCAGGATTTGCGCCTCGCGGATCTCGTCGAACGTGAGGGGCGCGCCATTGTGCTCGCGGTCAACAAATGGGATCTGATGGACCGTGCGCCAAGCCAGATTGCAAAGTTGCGCGAGGATGCAGATCATTGGCTGCCGCAGGTCAAAGGCGCGCCGGTCGTTGCTGTATCCGGTCTCATGGGTGAGGGCATTGATCGGCTAATGAGCGCGATTGAAGATGCTTATGCGGTGTGGAATAGACGCGCGTCCACCAGTCAGCTCAATCGCTGGTTCGAACAGGCGGTTAACAACAATCCGCCACCTGCGGTGTCGGGACGGCGTTTGAAACTCAACTATATCACACAGACCAAGGCGCGTCCGCCGAGCTTTGTCGTGTTCTGCTCTCGCGCCGATGCGGTGCCGGAGTCCTATCTGCGCTATCTGACGAATAGCCTTCGCAGCACCTTTGAGCTGCCCGGCACGCCGATCCGTATCACGCTGCGTGAGAAGGCAAATCCGTTCGCACACAAGGCCAAGCGGAAGTCCTAGTGTCCCGGTTCTAACGTTCGCATCACTTTGCCGCACTCTCGTTTGCGAACGTTAGAACCAGGGACACTAGCAACACTATGAAGCTAGCGCGCTTTTGGATTTGACGTTCGTACTGAGGACTCGCCGCAATGCTGGTACGAACGTCAAATCCAGCGCACTAGGTCCGGTCCGATATTTGCCGATTGAACGGCGAGCGGGCCGATGCTTAAGCCGTCGGCGGTTGGAATGTCATGATCGTCTTGGTCCGGTAATCGTACAGCTTGCCGGATTCCGTCCACGACGGGGCGCACATCGGAACGATAAATTCTGCGACCTGTTCAGGCGTGTCGAGCGTCATTGGATCTTCGCCAGGCATCACCGTCGCGCGCATGCGGGTGCGGATCGGCCCGGGGCTGAACAGATTGACGCGGATTGGTGTTGTCGCCGTCTCGTTGGCCCAGACGCGAACGAGCGTATCCAGCGCCGCTTTGGACGTGGCGTAAGGGCCCATATAGGCGTTGGCTTTGTGTGCGATGCCCGAGGTGATGAACACCGCGCGCCCTGCATCCGACTGCTGCAGAAGTGGCTCCATGCAGCGGATGAGCTGGAAATTTGCCGTGACGTTCACGGCCATCACATTCTCCCAGAACTTCGGATCGGTATGGCCAAGGGGCGACGACGTTCCCGCAACGCCGGCATTGCCGACCATGATGTCGAGCTTGCCATGACGTTCGTTCAGTGCCGCACCAAGCCGGGCAATGCCATCGAGGTCCGTCATATCGAGCGGCACAAGGGTCGCCGTTCCGCCGTCCTTGCGGATGTCATCGTCGAGCTCCTCAAGCCCTCCCTGGGTACGGGCGACCGCGATGATATGGGCGCCTGCGCGAGCGAGCGCGCGGGCTGTGGCATAGCCGATGCCACGCGATGCGCCGGTCACAAGAGCGATGCGGGAGGAAAGATCGGCAGCCATTTAAACGGGTCCTCATCGGTGGGCCAGATGGACCGTCTTTTAAAGCGGTGGCTGTGCGGCACAAGGCCGGAATGGCAGAATGGCGCCGCTATTCGTGTTAGATGGGAGCTATGGAACTGAATTTGTCTTACGCCACCGGGCGTTGGCGCCCCATGGCTCAACGAGACCTCCCGACGGCCAGTGCCCTCGCAGCCTTCATTCATCCCGCCTATCCAGAGGATGATGCGGTTTTCGCCGAACGGCTCGCGCTGTATCCAGCCGGCTGCCGTATCTTCGACCATGGCGGCAATGCGCAGGCTTATGTCGTCAGTCATCCATGGCGGCGTTTCGAGGCGCCAGCGCTCAACTCGCTGCTCGGTGCTTTGCCGACCATGCCTTCAACATTTTACATCCACGATCTCGCGCTATCGCCCGCAGTTCGAAATACCGGCGCGGCGTCGCAGATTGTTGCCTGGCTTGCGGAGCACGCGCTGGCAGAGGACATCCGCCATATGTCGCTGATTGCGGTGAATGGGTCGGCGGGTTTTTGGCAGCGTCAGGGATTTGCTGTCACGAATGATGCAACGTTAGCGCGTGCGCTCGGGAGCTATGCAGGCGACGCGCAATACATGGAGCGCGACCTCCCTTAAAGCTTGCGCAGGCGAGCTCCCGAAAGGACGCTGCTTAGCTGGCTTCCGCAAGCAGTGAGAGCTGGTGCTGCGGTTGCTCGACATAGGTCTGATCGGTCAGGGACGTCGGATAATCGCCCGTGAAGCAGTGATCAGAGAATTTTGGATTGGCGGGATCGCGGCCCGGTTCACCCATCGCACGATACATGCCGTCAATTGACAGGAAGGCGAGCG
Organism: Nitrobacteraceae bacterium AZCC 1564; assembly: GCA_036924835.1. Classification (NCBI taxonomy): domain Bacteria; kingdom Pseudomonadati; phylum Pseudomonadota; class Alphaproteobacteria; order Hyphomicrobiales; family Nitrobacteraceae; species Nitrobacteraceae bacterium AZCC 1564. Next base: position 678,998 of record JBAGRR010000001.1, on the reverse strand, counting down.
AGTCTGCGCCGATGATGTCGCGCATTTCCTCGATAGTGTGGCTGGCAGCCAGGAGACCGCCACGATCCGGCAGATCGATGCCGTAATAATCGGGATGGATGATCTGGGGCGAGGCGAGACGGAAGTGCACTTCGCGCGCGCCGGCATCACGCATCATGCGAACGATCTTTTTCGAGGTGGTGCCGCGGACAAGTGAATCGTCGATCAGGATGATGCGCTTGCCTTCGATCGCCGCCCGGTTCGGCGCGTGTTTCATACGAACGCCGAGTTCGCGAACGCTTTGGCTCGGTTGGATGAAGGTGCGGCCGACATAATGGTTGCGGATGATGCCAAGTTCGAACGGTATGCCGGATGCCTGGCTATAGCCGACAGCGGCCGGCACGCCGGAGTCCGGCACAGGCACAACGACGTCAACATCAGCATGACTCTCGCGCGCGAGCTGTGCACCGAAGGCTTTGCGGACTTCATAAACCGAGCGGCCGCCCACGATGGAGTCCGGTCGCGCAAAGTAAATGTATTCGAAGATGCAGGGACGTGGAGGGACCGGAGGAAACGGCTTGTGAATTTCCTGGCCCTTCTCATCGAACACAATGATTTCGCCGGGTTCGATATCACGGACGTATTTCGCGCCGATGATGTCGAGCGCACAGGTCTCAGAGGTCAGGATCGGGCAGCCATCGAGCTCACCGAGCACGAGGGGCCGAATGCCGCGTGGATCACGCGCGCCGACCAGCTTCTTGTTGGTAAGCGATACCAGCGCATAGGCACCCTCGATCGTGCGCAGCGCTTCAATGTAGCGTTCAATGAACCGGCTGCGCTTGGATTGAGCGACGAGATGCAGGATCACCTCGGTATCAGTGGTGGACTGCATCATGGCGCCGTAGCGAACGAGTTCTCGGCGCAGCGTCAAACCATTCGTGAGATTGCCGTTGTGCGCGACGGCGAAGCCGCCGGCGTTCAGCTCGGCGAACAACGGTTGCACGTTGCGGAGGATGGTGCCGCCGGTGGTTGAATAACGGACGTGTCCGACTGCATTAGAGCCCGGCAGTCGGTTGATCACTTCAGCGCGAGAGAAGGTGTCGCCCACGAGGCCAAGACGGCGCTCGGAGTGAAAACGCTGACCGTCGAAAGAAACGATGCCGGCGGCTTCCTGGCCGCGATGTTGCAGGGCGTGAAGGCCGAGGGCCGTAATCGCGGCGGCTTCAGGGTGGCCGTAGATGCCGAACACGCCGCATTCCTCGCGTAGCGTGTCGCCGTCTCCATGCAGGTCCAGATCGCGGTCGTAGTTGTCAGGCGTATCGGAATCGCTGGATTGGCCGTTCATATGGTCCACCGCACCTTTGTGTGGCTGTTGGACGGGGATCAGCGCCCCGCCGCCTTGCCGTCGATCAACTGTTTGAGCCCGTCGCGGGCCGATTTCGCATACCCACCGTCGTTCCCCACCGCTGCTGTCGAGCGCTGGTCGGGAGCAGCATCAGTCTGCTGATCCTCGTCGCCTTTTTTCTTGAACCTCTTCAAGATGGTGTTCTCAGGGTCATCCGGCAAGAGCGACATCAGCCAATCGCCGGTTCCTTGCAGCATCACGCGGGACTTGGCGTTACGCACCCATTCAGGCTGTTGTTTATCAGGCACCAGCCAGACAAAGAACAGGAATGCGACGACCATGATCAACAGTCCGCGCGCAAGGCCGAACAGGAAGCCGAGCGTGCGGTCGAGCGCGCCGATCCGGGAATCAAGGATCATATCTGATATGCGCACAGTAATGATCGAAACCACGATCAAGGTCAGGATGAATACGCCAGCAACAACGGCAATCGTCGCGATCGTATCGTTGTTGAAATAGGCTTTCGCGCTCGGAAGGAGTTTTTGATAGGCATAGAGCGTGGTCAGGGCGGCTGTGCCCCATGCGGCGATCGACAGGATTTCGCGCATGAAACCCCGGATCATGGCCAACAGTCCCGACAGCAGCATCACGGCAAGAACGATAATGTCGAGAAGCGTTATCGGCATCGGTCAGTTAGGTCCCGGTGGTCAGGTCGAGGTGGCGAATCAGCTCGTCGTCACGTCGATTAGGTGAAGGCCATATGCCATGTCCCGCAAGGTCACGGAACCCGCAAAACCCACACATCACAGTCAAAACCACGCCGTTCCCGAGGATCGTCCGTTGACCTTAATGGACCGTTTCTTCGGGAACGCGTTTTGACGGATTGGAGCGGGAACGCAGCCAAGCGCCAGTTGTATAGCCGCGGATATTGCAGGCGTCATCCGCACTTTGCCGGTTATGGCGGCCAAATCGGGGACATGCCTTCGATTTCTTTACGGCTGTGGCTTTCCAGCGCGACGGGAACCGGCTCCGGACCGCACCTAGTTGCTTTCAGAGCGGGACTGCCCCTTCCGGCCCCGCGCTGCGATGTCAGCCACCAGCGAAGTGAGCGAACCGACGCTGTTGAGCGCCAGCCCCGCATCTCCGCCGGGTTCGCCGCGCGTGGTTTCAGGCAGAACGGCCCGGCTGAAGCCGAGCTTGGCGGCCTCCTTGAGGCGGGCCGAGGTTTGAGCGACGGGACGGACCGCGCCGGAGAGGGAAATCTCCCCGAAGTAGACCGCATCGACCGGCAGCTGCGCGTTGACCAGGGACGACACCAAGGCCGCCGCCGCGGCCATATCAGCCGCCGGCTCTTGAATCCGCAGACCGCCCGCGACGTTGAGGTAAACGTCGTGGCCCGACAATTTGACCCCGCAATGGGCCTCCAGCACGGCAAGTACCATGGATAGCCGGCTTGGATCCCAGCCCACCACCGCGCGCCGAGGCGTACCGAGGGAGGTTGGGGCGACGAGCGCCTGCAATTCGACAAGCACCGGCCGTGTGCCTTCCATCCCGGCGAATACCGCCGTACCGGGACTGCCGAGATCGCGCTCCGACAGAAACAGCTCCGACGGATTCATCACTTCGCGCAGACCGAGCCCGGTCATCTCGAACACGCCGATCTCATCCGTGGGACCGAAGCGGTTCTTGACTGATCGTAAAATACGAAATTGCTGTGAGCCTTCGCCTTCGAAGGACAACACCGCGTCGACCATGTGCTCGACAACGCGCGGACCCGCGATTTGCCCGTCCTTGGTGACGTGACCGACCAGGATTAGGGCCGTGCCGGATTTCTTGGCAAACCGGATCAGCGCCTGCGCGGACGCTCGCACCTGGGTCACGGTGCCTGGTGCGGACTCGACCGTGTCGGTCCACATGGTTTGAATCGAGTCGATCACCACGAGACGCGGAGCCGTGCCTTCCGACAATGTCGCGATGATATCTTCGACCGACGTTTCCGCGGCGAGCTGGACGGCAGCGTCTGCCAGTCCCAATCGTGCTGCACGCAGCCGCACCTGTGCAACGGCTTCTTCACCGGAAATATAAACCGCACGATGGCCAGCGCGCGCGAGCATGCTGGTGGCTTGGGTGAGCAATGTTGATTTGCCGATACCGGGATCGCCGCCCACTAGCAGCACAGAGCCGCGTACAAAACCGCCGCCGGTGACACGGTCAAGCTCCCCCATGCCCGACGGTAGACGCGGGGCGTCGGGGCTGGAGCCCGTCAATGTCTCGAGTTTGAAAAGCCGTCCCTTGCGTTTGGGGCGCAGGTTCGCCGGCATTGTGGTCACGCCGGAGACATCTTCCTCCGCGAGTGTATTCCACTCACCGCAGGAATCGCACTTGCCTTGCCACTTGTTGTAGGCGGCACCACAGTTCTGGCAGACGAAGGAGAGGGCGTTTTTCGCCATGTAGGGAGGTCAATCCGGTATGAGCAATCATCGATAGCGAAACGTCGCTGGCTATCCTGTGTGCGCAATATAGGTGTCTTGAACGGAGTTGTCGCCTTTCGCTGCTCTGCATCCACACTCGACAAAACCAAATAACGACCGTGCGCGGCCCGACATTGCTGATAGCGCGCGACGGCACTAGTGTCCCGAATCCGAAGTTCGCCTCATAATGCAGCGCACCACCTAGCGAACTTCGGATTCGAAAGGACACTAATGTCCCGATTCCGAAGTTCGCACAGGCTTGCGGCTTGCTCGGATGCGAACTTCGGAATCAAAGGGACATTAGCAAGCTTATGATTCTAGTGCCGCTTTTGGATTTGAAGTTCTTCATCGAGCTTGTGGGTTCACTCAGAAGAACTTCAAATCCGCGGCACTAGCAAATTTATGATTCGAGTGTGGTTCAGGTTCAGAAGTTCGCCTGAAGCATGCGCGGAGAAAATGAAGCGAACTTCTGAACCACCACACTCGGGAGTGACGTCATGAAATGGATTGCTGCATTTGCAAGTCTTTTGGTCGCTACCGCAGCTCATGCGACCGACGCCCCGAAATTCAAAGTCGATCCGCAATGGCCGAAGTCGTTACCGAATAACTGGATCATGGGGCAGGCGGCAGGTGTCGCCGTCGACGCCGACGATCACATCTGGGTGGTGCAGCGTCCACGTACGCTGACCGACGATGAGAAAGCCGCGAGCCTTAATCCACCTCGGACCAAGTGCTGCGTTCCCGCGCCGCCGGTCATGGAATTCGATCAGGACGGAAACCTCATCAAGGCCTGGGGCGGTAAGGGGGAGGGCTTCGATTGGCCCGCCAACGAACATGGCATCTATATCGACAGTAAAGGGTTCGTCTGGCTTGCCGGAAATGGCGACACCGACGGCATGATCCTCAAGTTCACCCGTGACGGTAAATTCGTGATGCAGATCGGCAAGTCCGGCCCGCAGACCAACAGCAAGGACACAACGCGTCTGGGGCGACCCGCCAACATGACGGTCGATGTCGCCGCTAATGAGCTCTATGTGGCTGACGGTTACTACAACCACCGCATCATCGTTTTTGACAGCGAGACAGGTGCGTTCAAACGCATGTGGGGCGCGTATGGCAAGCCGCCGACAGACGAGAAGCTGCCGGCGTACAATCCCGCCGCCGCGCCATCACAGCAGTTCGGTAATCCGGTGCATTGTGTCCGTCTTGCGCAGGACGGTCTGGTCTATGTCTGCGATCGGCAGAACGATCGCATTCAGGTGTTCAGGAAGGACGGCACCTTCGTGAAGGAAATGTTCGTCGAGAAGAACACATTGGCGAATGGCTCGGTGTGGGATCTGGAAATCTGGCCGGATGCCAACGAGACATTTCTGCTCAACGCCGACGGCGCGAACAATGAAGTTCGTACACTTGTCCGCGATACCGGCGAGATCGTCGGCCGTTTCGGGCGGAACGGCCGCATGGCGGGCGACTTCCACTGGGTCCACAATCTTGCGCTGGACTCAAAGGGCAATGTCTACACAACGGAAGTCGACACCGGAAAACGGGCCCAGAAATTCCTGCTGTCCGGCGACATGGTCCTGAAGAAAAGAACGGCTCAATAATGATCCGCTCTAGTGTCCCGAATCCGAAGTTCGCCTCATACTGCAGCGCACCTCGTAGCGAACTTCGGATTCAAAAGGACACTAGCAACCTATGATTCTAGTGTGGTTCAGTTTCAGAAGTTCGCTTGGAGGACTCGTCGAGAAAATGAAGCGAACTTCTGAACCACCACACTAGGCGGGGCGGTTAATTCGCCTCGCCGAGATACACACGCGTAAAGCGCTTGCCGAGATTGGTCAGCACTTCGTAGCCGATCGTGCCGGCGTGATGCGCGAGATCGTCGACGGTGATGCCGTCACCAATCAGTGTGGCCATGTTGCCGCGCCGGACCGCATGAGGCGGGACATCGGTGATATCGATCGCCAGCAGGTCCATGGAAATACGGCCGGCAATGGGGCAGCGCTTGCCGGCCACGACGGCTTCCGCACCGCGCCGATGATCGACGCTCCCGGCCGCACGGAAATAGCCGTCGGCATAGCCGGCGGTCACAATGGCAAGCCGCGTCGGCCGCCGTGCGGTCCACGTTGCGCCATAGCCGACCGTTTGCCCGCGCTCGACGTTGCGGATCTGCGCGATCCTCGCTTTCAAATTCACGACAGGCAGCATCGGCGTGTCGGCTTCGGGGGTCGGATTGACGCCATAAAGCGCAGCTCCCGGCCGCAATACGTCAAAGTGGAATTGTGGTCCGAGAAAGATGCCGGATGAATTGGCGAGAGAGGCCGCCACACCAGAGAACCGTGATGCGATGTGTCTGAATGCTGCGACCTGCCGTCCGTTCATTGGATTGCCAAGGAGCTCGGCATTGGCAAGATGACTCATCACCAGCGTGATGCCGTGGTTTCCCGCATGAATACGTGGCAACAGGGCCTCGGCCTCAGCAATTGAGAAGCCCAGCCGGTTCATTCCGGTATCGATGTGAATGGCTGCGGCGCTTTGCCGGCCGGTGATTTTTCGGAGAGCTTCCCATTCGGCAAATTCCGTCGCATCGCCAATAACAGGGCGGCAGTCGATTTCCGCGAATGTTGGTCCGGAGTTGGGAAAGAAACCATCGAGCACGTAGATCACGGCGGTGCGCGCAACGTCACGAACGGCACGCGCCTCGGCGAGTGTGGCGACGAAGAAGGTTCTGCAGCCCGCTTTCCAAAGCGCGCGGGTGACCGGTGTGATCCCGCAGCCGTAGGCGTCGGCCTTGACCACAGCGGCACATTCCGCCGGTACACCCTGGCTCTTGAGCTTGTGCCAGTTGGCCACGATGGCGTCGAGGTCGATAGTGAGGATGCCCGTGGTGGTGGTCAGCGTGACCGGATCGAGCGCTAACGTCGCTGAGCCCGAGGCTGTCTGGTGCGTCGTGTCGAAAAGGCGGTCCATGGCTTGAATTCCTGCGCGCAAAACAGCGCACGCCGTCTCCGCTCCTCATCGTAACCGCACAATACGCGCAGCTTCTGGGCGGTTCAATGCGTTTTGGCTAGTGGTCTGATTCTAACATTCGCATCCCGTTTCAGCAGGCACTTCCTGCGAATGTTAGAATCAAAGGACCACTAGCAAATATAAGTTTCTAGTGGCGTTTTGGATTTGATATTCGCTTGACGAACTCGCGGCCGGGTGGGTGGCGAATGTCAAATCCACTCCACTAGTGTGGTGGTTCAGAAGTTCGCGTCATCTTCTCCGCGCGTCCTTCCAGCGAACTTTGGATCCGGGACACTAGCGGTGATGCGGCAACTGAGCGTCCTGAGCCAGATCGCCGAAGCGCGTTACGCTCGCATCGAACTGTAGATCAATGGTGCCCGTCGGGCCGTGGCGCTGTTTGCCGATGATCACTTCGGCCTTGCCGTGGACCAGCGACATATCGAGCATCCATTTCTCGTGCTCCGGCGTTCCCGGACGAGGTTCCTTGCTCTGCAGGTAATATTCCTCGCGATAGACGAATAGCACGACGTCGGCGTCCTGCTCGATCGATCCCGATTCACGAAGGTCCGCAAGTTGGGGACGTTTGTCATCGCGCGCCTCAACCTGACGCGATAGCTGGGAGAGCGCGATGATAGGAACGTTCAATTCCTTCGCGAGCGCCTTGAGGCCGGTGGTGATCTCGGTGATTTCCTGAACGCGATTGTCGGATCGTTTACCTGAGCCCGACAGAAGTTGGATGTAGTCGATGATCAGAAGATCGAGACCCTTCTGCCGTTTCAGCCGTCGGGCGCGCGCGGTGACTTGCGAGATCGACAGGCCGCCCGTGTCGTCGACGTAGAAGGGCAGGTTCTGCATCTCGATTGAATGTTCGCGGATTGTCTCGAAGTCGGCCTCGCTGATGCCGCCGCGGCGGATCATGCTTGATGAAATCCCGGTTCGTTCGGACAAAATACGCGTTGCCAATTGTTCCGCTGACATTTCGAGCGAGAAGAAGCCAATGATCCCGCCATTGACGGATTTCATCGTGCCGTCAGGCTGGATCTCGCCCTGCCAGTTCTTGGCGACGTTGTACGCGATGTTGGTTGCGAGCGCCGTCTTGCCCATGGCGGGACGGCCCGCGAGGATGATCAAGTCGGAAGGCTGTAGTCCGCCCATCTTGGCGTCCATGTCGCGCAATCCGGACGCAAGCCCCGACAGATTGCCGTCGCGGCTATAGGCGTTCGCAGCCATGTCGACGGCGACGGTGAGAGCTTGCGAGAATTTCTGGAACCCACCGTCATAGCGGCCCGACTCTGCGAGATCGTAGAGTTTGCGCTCAGCATCCTCGATTTGTGCGCGTGGCGCGAAGTCCACTGGAGCATCGTAAGCGACGTTGACCATATCTTCGCCGATGCGGATCAGGTCACGCCGCTGCGACAGGTCGTAAACCGTGCGTCCGTAATCCTGTGCATTGATGATCGTCGTCGCTTCAGCCGCGAGCCGCGCAAGGTACTGGGCGACCGTCATGCCGCCGATGTCGGTCTCGGCCGGAACGAAAGTCTTCAGCGTGACAGGTGTAGCAACCTTGCCGACGCGAATGAGGCTCGCTGCGGTCTCATAAATCAGCTGATGGATCGGCTCAAAGAAATGCTTTGGCTCGAGAAAGTCCGATACGCGGTAGAAGGCGTCGTTGTTGACCAGGATTGCACCGAGAAGGCCTTGCTCCGCCTCGATATTATGGGGAGCTGTCCGATAGGCCGGCGCGGCGGCATCGGGGGTAAGCTTCACAATGTTCGAATCAGGAGAGGCCATCGCGATGGGGTATACTTTCTTTCCGGCAGATGCTGGGCGGCTATCTCGCACTGCAGATTGGCCGGGAGAAAGCGCTGCGCGGTCTTATGCACGATTCACACAAGCAATAAAGCCGTCAAAATCTGCTTATCGCCAGGCTTGACGGAGCCCGCCGCGTGCAGCAGTCCTAATATGTGCAATTATTCACCCGCCAGACGCAGAACTGGGCCTTTTGAACCTTCGACAGCCCGGAGGCGATCTTCCTCGCGGGTAATATAGTCTCGCGTAATAGGTACCACGCCCTGACGTTTGCTAAGCTGGATCTGCATCACCATGACGTTCTGTTTGCGGAACGACATCTCGGATGACGCAAGATAGAACTCCCACATCCGCACGAAACGTTCATCGTAAAGTTTGGCGGCTTCTTCGCGTCGGGCAAGGAAGCGTTCACGCCAGGCTTTGAGAGTTTCGGCGTAGTGCAGCCGGAGAATCTCGATGTCGTCCACCAACAATCCGGCGCGCTCGATAGCTGGCAACACCTCTGAGAGAGCTGGAATGTATCCGCCGGGGAAAATGTACTTTGCGATCCAGGGGTTTGTGATGCCCGGTCCTTCGGAACGTCCGATGGAATGCAGCACCATGACGCCGTCATCTTTGAGGAGTTCGGCGCAACGCCTAAAATACGTGTCGTAATAGTCAACGCCGACATGTTCAAACATGCCGACCGAAACAATACGGTCGAACGGTCCCGGGGTGTCGCGATAATCCTGCAGGCGGAATTTTGCCCGGTCACTCAATCCGAGTTCGCTGGCGCGCGCGTTGGCGACGCCTAACTGTTCCTCCGAGAGGGTAACACCGGTGACATTCGCACCAGTCATGTCCGCCAGATACAGGCCAAGGCCGCCCCAGCCGCAGCCGATATCGAGCACGCGGTGGTGAGGTTGAACGAGAAGCTTGGCCGCGAGATGCCGCTTCTTGGCGAGCTGTGCATCGTCGAGGGTTGACTCCGGTGTTTCAAAATAAGCGCAGCTGTACTGCATGTCGGCATCGAGGAAGAGGCGATAGAGCCGTCCATCCAGATCGTAATGCGATGCAACGTTCCGCTTGGAGCGTGAGCGTGGATTGAATTGCTGCCAGTGTCTGACCAGGTAGCGCAGCCACCACTGTGCTTTCGACCAGCGGGGCAGCATATCCGGCTGGTCCAGTACGATGGCCAGGACATCCGCGATCGCGCCTTGCTCGACGACGAAGCTGCCGTCCATATAGATCTCGCCGAGCGCGAGTTCCGGGTCTAGCAGCAGGTGCCGTTCGGCTGCCGCCGTCGTAAATCTCACAGCCACCTGCTGGCCGGTACCATCGCCGCACGTAAATGTGGCTCCTGTCGACGTCGTGAAGGTAACGGCGCCCCTTCGGATGAATTGGCCCAAGAAAAACTTCAGCAAATGATCCATCGAACGCATGTCCAATGATCCAAGCGATAGCCCCAGTACCTACTATGGTGGGTACTTTTTGGAGCAGTTTCAATTGTAATTTCAGACTGGGCGTCCCAATGGAGGGCTGATCTGCGTTTTCACCATGGTCCGGTAAGCCCAATGGGCAATGGTCAAACCGGATATGTCGTGAACAAAAAATGGACTCACACCATTGCGAATCTGGGTGCTTCCATTCGCCTCACAATCCGCTAAAGGTGACCGCATGCGGGGTGGGCGGCTGAGTCCAACGCGGCTTGTATCTGGAGATTTGGAATGTTGAGCCGAGCGCTCATTTTGGCGGCGGTGACTGTTGTGCTCGGTTGTTTCGCGGCAATTCCGGCAGAAGCGCAAAACCTCGAAGCCGGAAAATCTCCCGGTCAGATTTTCTCCGCCACGTGTTCTTTGTGCCACAAGAGCCCCCGGGGGCTCTTGAGGTCTGTTAGCCCTGGGGCGCTGCCGGGCTTCTTGCGACAGCACTATACGACGAGCTCCGATATGGCGTCAGCCATGAGCGCCTATGTGCTCTCGAACGGCGCTGCCAATGCGCCGGTCGCCGGAGGGAATTTGACCCGGCAAGGCCAGGAAGCCAAAAGCGGACCGAAGCCCTCTCCAGAACCTGGGCTGGAACGCGCGGTTCAGGAGCGGGATCGGGCGGCCAAGGGGCGTAAGCCGCACACGCGCGAGGCGGTGAGGCCGGCTGATGCCGATGGCCGTCAGGATGGTTCCGGAGCGCAGCCCGAAGCCCCGGCTTCTGCTGAAGCGCGGCCTGCGGAGCAGCACCCCTCTGCGAAGCAGAGGGCCAGGCAAAAGGCCGCCAAGGGCCGGCCGGCGAAAGATGAGCCGCCGCCCAAGATCGATGCGCGGCACGAGGCGCCCAAGGAAGGGCCGGCAAAGACCGAGCCGCCGAAGTCCGAGCCTGAAAAAAGCGAGAGTGCTAAAACTGAGTCTCCCGGTGCTGATGCCCCAAAGCAGGAGGAGGCTGCGCCTTCAGTCGAAGCGAAGCCCGATCCCGCGCCGGCTGCTGCAAAGGAGCCCGAGAAAAGCCCGGACACTGCAGCGGCCGCACCGCCGTCACAACCAGTGGAAGACAATCCCAATCGGCCGCTGACCATCGACATCGGGCCGGCGTCAGCTCCGCCACCGGAGGCCGCACCCGCCGGTTCGCCGGCTGGTGCTTCGATCCCGCCTGTTTCGCAGTAAGGCGGATGGATCGTCTGGCGTCACGTCAGCCGCGACACGAGCAAGCCTATAGTTCTAGTGCTGCTTTTGGATTTGAAGTTCTTCATCGAGCTTGCGGCTTCACTCGGAAGAACTTCAAATCCCAAGCTCCACTTGAATTATATAGCTGCTCGTGGTCCTTCGATTCTCACGTTCGCAACAGTGCCCACCAAAACGGGATACGAACGTGAGAATCGAAGGACCACGAGGTAACCGCTTCGCTCGAAAACGCTCCTAAAAGAAAAAGGCCCGGTCTCGCACGACGAGACGGGGCCTTTCCTTTTAGACTGCGAGCGGTTTGCGCCCGAATCTTACTTCTCGGCGGGAGCTTCTTCCTGCTCACCCTGATTGTCGACTGCTTCGGGATCGAAGAATTCGCCGGCAGCGGCAATCGCTTCTGCGGCGGCGTCGCGATCTTCCTGTCGGCTGTTGACATCTTCGCCGCGGTTGATGCGCTCGGCTTCCGCTTCGCTGCGGGCCACGGTGACCGAAACGTTCACTTCGACTTCCGGGTGCACAGCAATGGTAATGGTGTGCTGGCCGATGATCTTGATCGGTGCATCGAGCAGGACCTGCTGACGGCTGAGCGATACGCCGTCGGCATCGAATGCGGCCATGATGTCGCGTACCGAAACCGAACCATAGAGCTGGCCAGATTCCGAAGCCTGGCGGAGGACGATGACGTTGCGGCCATCGATCTTCTCGGCAACCTTGGTGGCCTCTCCCTTGGCCTGAATGTTCTTGGCCTCGAGTTCGGCCTTCATGCCATCGTACTTCTCACGGTTTTCCTTGGTCGCACGCAGGGCCTTGTTGCGCTTCAGTAGGTAGTTGCGGGCATAACCGTCCTTGACTTTTACCACTTCGCCCATCTGGCCGAGCTTGGCGACGCGTTCCAGCAAAATGACGTCCATTTGAGTTCTCCATTGATATGTTGGTTGAAGTTGATGTTGAACCTTAGGACATCGGCGCGGGCGGCCCGTGCTTGGTCCAGTAGGCTCGTCGAATTCCGAACACTGCATCGGCCAGCCCAAGGCTGATCATCGCGATCAGCGGCCAGCCGATGAACAGTGTTGCGGCATAAGCCGCGCCGAGCACGAATGCGCGGCCCGAAAACGTTTGTGTGAGTGTGTGAAGCACCGCAAAGCCTGTCATGGCGTAAGCCATCAAAAGCGCCGAGCTGGCAATCTGTGCGCCCATCGCGACCAGTCCGCCGGCAAAACAGAGCGCCACAAGAACGACCAATGCGCCGATCGTCATGGTCGGCAGGGTGGTGGTACGCAGGTCAGGCCATGGACGACGCAGCCGCCCTGAGGTCGAGGTGACCTTGGCGGCGAGCCACAGGTTGAGAGTCAAAGTGATCATGGCGATGAGGGTCGCGGCGCCGGGCGCGAGCGCCACCAGTGCGTCCACCACACGTTCGCTGTCGCCGCTTGGCGATCCGCTGCGTGTGCCGAGAACGCGCATCAGACCCCGGCGCAGTGCGCCATTGATGGAAGCTTCGTCGGTGCCGAGCGTGAGCAGTGCGCTAATCGTCGTGATTACCGCAAATATGGCTACCCAGAGCAGGATGCGGCCAGTCGGATACCAATCCAGTCCGGGGGCAAGGCCGGCGAGTTGTGGATCTTCCGATATTGGGCGTGCCAGTAAACTGAGATGGCCAAGCCACCAGGCCGGAAGAGCGACGGTAATGGCGAAGGCCGCCATGTACGGAAATCCGAACAGCGCCCCGAGGCCTAAGGCTGCTGTAATGCTCCCAATCAATGCGGTCGCAGATCCCCACCCCAGTGCTGCGACCATCAAGGGAAGGGGAGCGAGATAGAACAAGACAAGCGAAATCACCGCGCCGGAGATGATCGACGCGAACATCAATGCCGACGCGAGGCCGGCCGCTAGTGCGATAAGAATGCCTGTCATCATCAGCTGTCCCGCTCCTTTCGAGCGGTTAGAGGCTCGCTGAACCCCAACCATCCACCTTGGGACGATCCCAGAGTGTTATGAGAATCAAACGTCTAGTGTCCCGAATCCGAAGTTCGCCTCATAGTGTAGCGCACCTCGTAGCGAACTTCGGATTCGAAGGGACACTAGCAACTTATGACTCTAGTGTGGTTTAGGTTCAGAAGTTCGCTTGAAGGACTCGCCGAGAAAATGAAGCGAACTTCTGAACCACCACACTAGAATAGGTACGAACGCGCGGAGGTCGCGCGTTCGTAGGGAGCGTAATTAGCGGATCACGTAAGGCAGCAGACCGAGGAAGCGCGAGCGCTTGATGGCGCGGGCGAGTTCACGTTGCTTCTTTGCTGAGACGGCCGTGATACGGCTCGGCACGATTTTGCCGCGCTCGGACACGTAACGCATCAGCAGCTTCGAATCCTTGTAGTCGATCTTCGGCGCGTTCGGGCCCGTGAACGGGCAGGTCTTGCGGCGGCGGAAGAACGGACGGCGTGCACCTGCTTCAGCCATATCTCTTACTCCTCAATCGCTGCATCGTCGTCGCGCGACCGGCGTGGGCCGCGATCGCCCCGGAAACCGCCGCCTTCGCGGTCGCCCCGGAGGCCGCCACCGCGTTCGTCGCGGTCACGCTCGGCCTTGCGCATCATGGCGGAAGGACCTTCTTCCAGCTCGTCGACGCGGACGGTGAGGTAACGGATGACGTCTTCGTTGATGCGTTCCTGGCGCTCGATTTCGGCGACCACCGCAGCGGGGCCGTCGATGTTGAACATCATAAAATGCGCCTTGCGATTCTTGTTCATGCGGTAGGTCAGGGAGCGCACGCCCCAATTTTCGGTCTTGGTGACCTTACCGCCCAAGTTTTCAATCACACCAGTAAGCTGGGTTGCCAGTTCTTCGACTTGCTGTGCGCTCGCGTCCTGACGCGCAAGAAATACATGCTCGTATAGAGGCATGGTTGTCCTTTCCAAAGTTAGCGCGGTTCCTGGCGGCAAGCCCTTCGAGACCTTCGGAAAGGACTCGATCTGCTCAGAAGGCGGAAGCACGGGACGACGGGCCGACTGACCCTGCCGCTTCGATCAAGCACAAAGGGATCCCGTCTGGTTTGCCCGATGTGGTTTGATTGAGATACGACCGTCCGTTCAGCTCCCGGCCGGGACCCACGGATGGCGCGGTTATAAGGATTTTGGCTGGCTTGGCAAGGAAAACAGGACCGATTTCGGCCGAAAAGTCAGGATTTTGCCGCACCAGCCCCGTTTAAGCCGATGGTTCCAATTGATGCCCGGTGGCTGCTCAAACCCGCAAAACCAGCTGTGGTTCTGCCGCACCGCAAGCTTGACACCAGCGGCTCGGGCGGTGTCTTACCACCCATCTTTTGGGGACTTCCATGACAGCAGCATTTACCTTCCCGGGGCAGGGATCGCAAACAGTCGGTATGGGCAAGGCGTTGGCGGATGGATTTCCAGCCGCCCGTGCCGTTTTCGACGAGGTGGACGCCGCCTTGGGGCAGAAGCTGACGGCCATCATTTGGGAAGGCCCGGCGGAAACACTGCAACTGACCGAGAATGCCCAGCCCGCCCTTATGGCGGTTTCAATGGCAACGCTTCGGGTGCTTGAGACCGAGGCAGGTATTGATGTGGCACGGGATGCCGCTTTCGTCGCTGGGCATTCGCTCGGTGAATATTCCGCGCTGGCCGCGGCGGGCAGTTTTTCCATCAGCGATACGGCGCGGCTGTTGCGTACGCGCGGCCTCGCCATGCAAAAGGCGGTGCCGGTGGGCGTTGGCGCAATGGCCGCATTGCTTGGTCTCGACTATGAGGCTGCGGTCGCTGTGGCCGAAGAGGCGGCGCAGGGACAAGTCTGCCAGGCAGCCAATGACAATGGTGGCGGACAGGTGGTGGTGTCAGGCGATAAAGCCGCGGTCGAACGCGCGCTGGAAATCGCCAAGACGAAGGGAGCTAAGCGCGCCATGATGTTGCCCGTCTCAGCGCCCTTCCATTGCCGTCTGATGCAGCCAGCAGCTGATGCGATGGCTGAAGCGCTGGCGGGGGTCACCATTAACAAACCGAAAGCGCCAGTTGTTTCCAACGTGCTAGCCGCTGCAATCACCAACCCAGATGAAATTCGCAAGCGCCTGATCGAGCAGGTCACCGGGACCGTGCGGTGGCGCGAAAGTGTTGCGTATATGGCCGGACAAGGTGTTACGCGATTTCTTGAAATCGGTGCCGGCAAGGTGCTGTCGGGGCTGGTCAAGCGCATCGCAGATGGTGCTGTTGGCGTATCGGTTGGTGGTCCGGGTGACATCGCCGCCGCGAAGGATACAATTAGCAGTGCCCGTGCGTGATCCAAGGAGAGCAGTATGTTTGATTTGACTGGCAAGGCGGCGCTCGTCACCGGCGCTACCGGTGGCATCGGTGGAGCGATCGCCCGCGCGCTGCACGCGCAGGGAGCGACAGTTTCGATTTCGGGGACGCGGCGCGAAGCGCTGGACAAGCTTGCAGGTGAATTGAAGGATCGCGTGCACGTTCTCCCGTGCAATCTCGCGAATGCCGAGGAAGTCGAGGCTCTCGTCCCTGCGGCAGAGAAGGCGATGGGGCAGGTCGATATTCTCGTCGCCAATGCCGGCATTACGCGCGACAATCTTTTCGTGCAGCTGCGCGACGAGGACTGGGGCGACGTCATCAATGTCAATCTGACCGCGACGTTCCGGTTGGCTCGGGCGGCGACCAAACTGATGATGCGTAAACGTTTCGGACGAATCATCGCCATCACGTCCGTCGTGGGAGTCACCGGTAATGCCGGACAAGGGAACTATGCCGCGTCGAAAGCGGGTCTGATCGGCATGATGAAGTCGGTCGGCGCGGAATACGCGCGGCGAAATGTGACGGCCAATTGCATTGCGCCAGGCTTTATCGCCACGCCCATGACCGATGTCCTCAACGAGAAGCAACGGGAAGGTATCCTGGGCAAGGTGCCGGCAGGGCGGCTTGGTACGCCCGAGGACATTGCGGCAGCGGCCGTTTACCTCGCCTCCAATGAGGCGGCTTATGTCACCGGCCAGACAATCCACGTCAATGGCGGGATGGCGATGATTTGAGGCTTTTGGGGCCTCTTTTCCGTGGCTCTGCTGACCTGTGGGCGTGTTCCGGAGATATGTGGTCAAGCCCTGGGAAGTATGGTAACCGAACGGCGTTCACAGAGGGTTTTCCGGCAGATACCCTGACGGTTTGCCGTTAGAAAACACTTAGATATGTTGATAAGTGCGTATTCTGTTTCGCAGAGCGGGTATCTACCTCTACGGAATACGCATCGGGGGAATAACGCCATTGCAGGATCGTCAAAGCCTGTATATTGCCCTTGCAACGCCTGCCGCTGTTTCGGAGGTCGCTGCCCTCATGGCGCGGCCATTCGAGGGATGCGGCGGGGCAACATGAATCTTATACGCACCGCGATGGCTCGTATCGTTTTGCGGTCGAGTTTAATGGAACAACACGAGGTTGAACGATGAGTGAGATTGGCGAGCGAGTTAAGAAGATCGTGGTGGAGCACCTTGGTGTCGAGCCCGAGAAGGTTGTCGACAACGCAAGCTTCATCGACGATCTCGGCGCGGACAGCCTCGATACGGTCGAACTCGTGATGGCGTTCGAAGAGGAATTCGGCTGCGAGATTCCAGACGACGCCGCGGAGACGATTCTCACCGTTGGCGATGCCACCAAGTTTCTTGAGAAGAACGCGAAAAGCTGATTTCAGCGGGTGACATGACTGCACGCGGCGGGTTGTAATCACACGACCCGCCGTCTTGCTGTTATAAGGTCGCCGACACGAAGGCGGAGTGCGAATGATGAGGCGGGTAGTCGTCACAGGCTTGGGCATGGTCTCGCCGCTTGCCAATGGCGTAGAGCCGACCTGGAAGCGCATTCTCAATGGTGAGAGCGGCGCCAAGCGCATCGATACGTTCGATGTGTCGGATCTGACGTGTCAGATCGCATGCATGGTGCCGCGCGGTGATGGCACCAATGGTACTTTCAACGCCGACCAATGGATGGAGCCAAAGGAGCAGCGCAAGGTCGATGACTTTATCGTCTTTGCGATGGCTGCGGCGACCCAGGCGCTCGATGATGCCAATTGGCATCCGGCCACCGAGGAAGATCGCTGTGCCACTGGCACCATGATTGGCTCCGGTATCGGCGGTATCGAGGGCATCGGCGAGGCGGCCGTCATTCTGAAGGAGCGTGGCCCGCGCAAGTTGTCACCCTTCTTCATCCCCGGTCGCCTTATCAACCTGGCCTCAGGTTACGTGTCCATCAATCACGGGCTTAAAGGGCCCAATCATGCGGTCGTGACGGCGTGTTCGACTGGCGCACATGCGATTGGTGATGCAAGCCGTCTGATTGCGTTTGGTGATGCCGATGTGATGGTTGCAGGCGGTGCGGAATCCGCAGTGAACCGTCTGGCCATGGGAGGCTTCTGCGCGCTGCGTGCCATGGCCACCAAGTTCAACGACAATCCGACAATCGCTTCGCGTCCCTACGACAAGGACCGCGATGGCTTTGTGATGGGCGAAGGCGCGGGCGTGCTAGTGCTCGAAGAATACGAGCACGCGAAACGCCGCGGTGCGAAGATGTATGCGGAAATCGTCGGCTATGGCCTGACGGGTGATGCCTATCACATCACAGCCCCCGCGGAAGATGGCGATGGTGCATTTCGCTGCATGAGCATGGCGATGAAGCGGGCCGGCGTCACGCCGTCGGAGATTGACTATATCAACGCGCATGGCACTTCGACGCCACTTGGCGACGAGATTGAACTTGGCGCAGCTCAGCGCCTTCTTGGAAACGCAGCGTCGCAAGTATCAATGTCGTCGACGAAGTCGTCCACTGGACATCTGCTTGGCGCGGCCGGCTCGATTGAGGCAATCTTCAGCATCTTGGCGATTCGCGACAACGTCGCGCCGCCGACCATCAATCTGGATAATCCCTCGGTTGAGACGGCGATTGATCTGGTTCCGAACAGAGCCCGTTCGCGTGAAATCAACGTGGCATTGTCGAACTCCTTCGGATTTGGAGGCACTAACGCGTCACTGATTGTCAGGCGTATCGCAAACTAAGCGTTTTCAGGAAAAGCTAGTGGTCCGATTCTAACATTCGCATCCTGTTTCGGCAGGCATCTCTTGCGAATGTTAGAATCAAAGGACCACTAGAAAATATAAGTTTCTAGTGGAGTTTTGGATTTGACATTCGCTTCCAGAACTCGCTGCAAGGTGGGTAGCGAATGTCAAATCCACTCCACTAGGGCGAGGCTCACGAGAGAGACCCACTGCGGAGTGGACCGAACGCGGCGAAACTGTGTTCACCGTTTTGCTGTATTCGGACATAATTTCTTTCACGGGCGCGCGTATAACCCTGAAACTACAAGGCCGTAGGGCGAAAAGCCTACAGGATTTAGGTTGCTTTCATGAGCCAAAGACCGCCCATTTCGCCCCGGAGCCCGCGCGCAGCGCTTGAGCCCGAGCAGGTCCCGCAGCCGCCGAAGCATTCCAAACGCGCCCGCAATCCGCTGGTCATCATCGGCAATGCAGTGTTCACGCTGCTGGTGCTGCTGATGTTGGGGGCCGGAGGCATTTTCTATTATGGCAAGAAGACAATCGAAGCGCCGGGACCGCTCGCTGAGGACAAGGTTGTCAATATCCCGCAAGGTTTTAGGAAAACCGATATCGGCGATCTGTTGAAACGCTCGGGCGTGATTGACGCTGATCGCTGGACCTTCATTGGAGCGGTCTACGCGCTCAATGCGAACTCGGGTCTGAAATCCGGCGAATATCTATTCCAGAAGAACGCCAGCCTGCGCGATGTCATCAATACGATTGTCGAAGGCAAGGTCGTCCAGCACGCTTTCACGATTCCCGAAGGCCTGACCTCAGAGCAAATCGTGGCCCGGATTCAGGACAGCGATATTTTTACGGGCTCTCTCAAGGAGCAGCCGCGTGAGGGAACTCTGCTACCTGACACGTACAACTTCCCCAGAGGAACAACACGTGATCAGGTGATTCAGCGCATGCAGTCGGCGCAGAAGCGGGCGCTAGCTGAAATCTGGGGTCGCCGCAGTGCAGATATTCCGGTCCGCTCGCCTGAACAGCTTGTGACGCTCGCATCAATTGTCGAGAAGGAGACCGGCAGGGCGGACGAGCGCAGCCGTGTCGCTGCCGTCTACGCCAATCGGTTGCGCCAGCGCATGAAACTTCAATCCGATCCGACGATCATCTATGGGCTCGTCGGAGGAAAGGGGACCCTTGGCCGTCCCATTAAACGCAGCGAAATTACCCAGCCGTCGCCTTACAATACCTATGTGATCGACGGCTTGCCGCCGGGGCCCATTGCCAATCCGGGCCGCGCATCCCTTGAGGCAACCGCCAATCCCGCACGGACCCGCGACCTGTTCTTCGTTGCCGATGGCAGTGGTGGTCATACGTTCACGGAAACGTACGACCAGCATCAGAAGGGCGTCGCCAAGCTCCGCGCCATGGAGCGCCAGCAGCAGAATGACACGGTCGAGCAGGATGATCCGCCGACTGCTGCATCGCCGGCACCTGCGCCCTCGGCGGCTCCTTCCCCTGCGTCTGGTGCAACGCCTAAGGCGACCAAGGGCAAGAACGGTGCTGCTGTAACTGGTTCGCCCCGCAAGCGGACCCAACAGGCTCGCAATCCGGAAACGGCCCCGGCGGAAGAGCCTCAGGCCCAATGAAATAAGCCGCATCCGGTGTTGGTTTCCGCCAGCCCTATCCAGTCAGGCTTGCGACTCCACCGGATTTCGGGGACAAGCTGAGCGCGCTCAGTTTTTGCGAGTGGTCCGATTCTAACATTTGCATCCCGTTTCAGCTGGTGCGTTAGCAAATGTTAGAATCAAAGGACCACTAGCCACATTAAGACTCTAATGGAGTTTTGGATTTGACATTCGCTTCCGGAACTTGCGGCAAGGCGGGTAGCGAATGTCAAATCCACTCCACTAGGTTCGTAGAAAAAGGAGATTTTGCGCGATGGCGCTGTCGAGTATGACCGGCTTTGCGCGAAGCCATGGCACCAGCGGCCCTTATGCGTTCGAGTGGGAGTTGAAGTCGGTCAACGCCAAGGGCTTCGATTTCCGGCTGCGCTTGCCGCCAGGTTGGGATGAGGTTGAAACGATTGCGCGCAAGCGGGCAGCAGAACTGCTCGCGCGCGGTACCGTCTATGCCAATCTTACAGTCAAGCGTACCGGTGCGGCCTCGGTCGTGCGCGTCAATGATGACGTATTGGCTTCGATCCTGAAAGTCGTCGGTGAAATTTCGGCCAAAACCGACGCTGTCGCGCCAAGTGTTGACGGACTTCTTGCGATTAAAGGTGTGATCGAAGTCGTCGAACCGGAAAGTAGTGAGGCGGAAATGCAGGATGCGCGCCTGGCGGTAACCGCGGCGTTTGAGCAGGCCTTGCAAAGCCTCGTCGATATGCGCAAGCGCGAGGGCGTGGCGTTGGGCCAAATCTTGCTGCAACGCATGGACGACATCGAGCGGCTTTCAGAGCGGGCCGAAGCGGCTCCGGGACGCAAGCCCGATGCGATCAAAGCGCGGCTCGCGGAGCAGATCTCGGCATTGCTCGAAGCATCGGATCGTTTTGATGAAGACAGGCTATCGCAAGAAGCAATTCTGATTGCAGCGAAAGCGGATATCCGGGAGGAGCTCGACCGTATTGCCTCCCATATAGCTCAAACACGCGAGTTACTGAGCAAAGGTGGTCCGGTTGGTCGGCGGCTCGATTTTCTTGCGCAGGAGTTCAACCGCGAAGTCAATACGACATGCTCGAAATCTAACGATATCGAGCTGACGAATACCGGTCTTGAAATGAAGAACGTGGTCGAGCAGTTTCGCGAACAAGTCCAGAATCTGGAGTGACGCATGGCAGCAGGGGGCAGCTTGCGGGGCGTAGACCGACGCGGATTGATGTTCGTATTGTCTTCACCTTCGGGCGCGGGCAAATCGACATTGTCGCGCATGCTGATCGAACGAATGCCAGGACTCAGCATGTCTGTATCCGCCACGACACGTGCGATGCGGCCGGGTGAGATTGAAGGCCAGCATTATCATTTCATCGACAAGGCCAAGTTCGATGCAATGGTGAAGAACGGTGAGTTTCTTGAATACGCTCCGGTCTTCGACAATCTCTACGGCACGCCGCGCAAACCGGTCGAGGATGCGCTCGCATCGGGGCAAGATGTGCTCTTCGATATTGATTGGCAGGGCACGCAGCAGCTTCGTGAAAAAGCTCGTGATGATGTCGTCAGTGTTTTCATCTTGCCGCCATCAGCCGCTGACCTCGAAAAGCGCCTGCACACGCGAGCCCAGGACTCCAACGAGGTCATCCGTGGCCGGATGAGCCGCGCCAGCCACGAGCTGAGCCATTGGGCGGAGTACGACTACGTTGTGACCAATCGCGATGTAGATGTGGCCTATACGGAAGTCGCAACCATCTTGCAGGCCGAGCGGCTCAAGCGCGAACGCCAAACAGGGTTGTCGACCTTCGTACGTGAGTTGCAGCGGCAGCTCGAAAAATAACGTCAGGCTGCCGCGCGTTTCGACGCACGCTGAAGCAGTTTCTCGATCTCATCGCTCGAGTCGTTCGCTTCAGCCGGAACGTCTGCAAACTGGGAGTTTCGCGGCCGCAGCAGAGCTTCATAAGCGTGCGAAGCTCCGCTTTCTTGGGGGATGGAATCCCAGATATTGCGCCGCGGATTGCGGTTTTTCGCTCGTCCGTTACTCGCATACTTGATGATCATACGGCCCGCGACGGCGACAATCGTCAGCACACCAGCAAGCATGATGAGCAGCATCGGAGTGCTGTTGAACGCGATTCCGTGGAATTGCGTCGCTGCTTCAGGACCAGCGGTTTTGTCCTTGGTGGCGGCTTGCAGCGAGGCACTTTGCTGCGGACGAGTTTCAACCGGTACAGTTGATCGGTTATCGGTTGTGTTGGGCAAATTGGATTCGGGCCAACGCGACGTCATTGCCCAATCTTTTGCAGGCGCAGTTGCCGCGGAGCCAGTGCCCGTATTTTCCGGCTGAACATTGGTGCCTTGGTCGTTGTTGCTGGCGACGGCATCAGTGCGCGGTTCCGGCTCTGGCCAGATGGTTTCGCTGAGAGTTGCATCGTCCGATACGTTCTCTGCATTTGGCGCGCGGCGCGTGAGTTCTGCGCGTGCATTCGCGACTGTGGGTTGGATTGCAGATTCAGGTGCGCGACGCGGGGCAGGACTTGCCGATGGGGTTGGAGCCGGAGCGGATGAGGCTGCTTTGCTCGCCTTCGTCACGGCGTCCGCGAGATACCAGCACTTACGCTTCGTTCCTTTCTCGAGGCGGTAGTACCAATGTGTACCTTTGGGTGTTTCTGCCTTTGGGGCCGCAAGGCACTCGTTCGCGGAAGTCTCTGCTTTGTCTTCTGTCGCAGGTGCTGCGACAGTGGATACCGTGAGAGCCGTGTAGGCGAGGGAACTGATGAGCACCGCAAATAGGGGTACCACGGCTCGATTTGACATTTGTCTCTCCGGCATCACGCAACGCGAACGTCATTCGCGTTAAGTTCTCGGTGACAAGTTGGGTCGCAATGAGCCGCAAATCCGGACAGCATAAGGCTTAATTCAGGCACACAAACGGACGCCGAGAAGGCGTGAAGATAGGTTGCAACCATCACTGGTTGAATGAATTATGGCCCGCTAAAGCTTGCGCTTATGAGTTCGTCAGCATGATGCGGCCGACGACCTTTCCAGCTCGCAATTCTTCCATCCATTTCTGGACATCGCCCATTGGTTCTTCCTTCATGGGCGTCGGCTTGATCTTGCCTGATCGTGCCAAGATCATCAGTTCACGTGCTTCGGCGAGTGTGCCAGTCATGAAGCCTTCGATGGTCATCCGTTTGTAGACCCACTGCACCATAGGAAGACTGAAATTGCCTCCCATCAGGCCGGAAACGACGATCTTGCCACCGCGCGCCAGAACGCTCATGGCAAAGTTCATGGATTTCTCGTTCCCCGCGAAATCGACGATGCCATCGAAGCCGCCTTCGGTCTCCTTGATAATCCGCTTGGCGATATCAGGTTCTGACGGATCATAGGCAAGAGATGCGCCGTTTTTGAGTGCGGTCTCTCGCGCTGTCGCGCTGAGATCCGCGATCGATACTGGTTGCTTGAACATTGCAGCTGCAAAGGAAAGTCCCATCATTCCGACGCCGCCAAGGCCGATCAGCAAAAGATTGCGTTGGCGGGGGCGGTCGACCAGACGCTTCAGCGCGCCGTAGGCCGTCGCCCCCGAACACATCAGCGTTGCCGCAACATTTACAGGCAATGGATCATAATCGAGGAGATATTTTGCGTCAGGCACCAGAACATGGCTCGCGAAGCCGCCATCCAGCGAAACGCCGAGGTAGCGGTTGCGCGTACAAAGATTCTCATCACCGTTCATGCAGTCTTTGCATTGGCCACAGCCGATCCAGGGAAAGACGGCTGCTTTCCGGCCGATCAGGTCTTTGGATACGTCTGGGCCGACCTCTTCGACAACGCCGGCAATCTCGTGGCCGAGTGTAAACGGCAGCTTCATGCCGCGAGTGGTGTCGAGCCTTTTACCGCCGCCGATGTCGGCATAGCCGTCCTGGATGTGCAGATCGGAGTGACACAGACCGCAGCGTTCGACGCGTACCAAAATTTCGCTTCCTTGGGGCGTTGGCGTATCCACGATGGTTTCGCAAAGTGGAGCGTCGAACTTCACCAATGATTGGCGGCGCATCGGAGCCATCGCGTTTCTTCCCTCATTCTGGTTTTGATTTCTCGGGCAAAGTATTCGCTAGTGCGGTTTTGGATCTGACGTTCGTATCAGTATTCACCGCTGGTCCATCATACGAACGTCAGATCCAAAACCGCACTACAGTCATATTATTGCTAGTGTCCCTTAGGTTCTGACATTCGTAAACGAGCTAGCCGCAAGCTGATACGAATGTCAGAACCGGGACACTAGTTCACGTGCCATGGCAACAAAACCTGTAACGGGGATCGTTTCGGCTCGGCGTGTCGGGTCGATGCCGGCTGCCGCAGCGAGCGCGGTGGGATCGACCCCAAGCGACTTCAGGCTCTGGCGCAGCATTTTTCGCCGTTGGCCAAAGGCGGCCGCGGCCACACGCTCCAGCATCCGGCGGTCGCAGGGTTCAGGTAAGGGACGTGGGATGAGGCGTACGACAGACGACGTGACCTTGGGCGGAGGCACGAAGGCGCTCGGCGAAATATCAAACAGGATCTTGGTTTCGGCGCGCCAGTTCGACAAGACGCCGAGCCGCCCGTAGGCGTCCTCGTTTTCGCGGGCGACGATGCGTTCAGCGACTTCGCGCTGAAACATCAAGACCATCATCTCGTACCATGGCGGCCATGGCTCCGCGCAGAGCCAGTCGACAAGCAGCGCAGTTGCGATGTTGTAGGGCAAGTTGGCAACGATTTTGGCCCGTTCACCGCCGAGCAGCGGACGGGGATCGAATGTCATTGCATCGGCTTCCACGATTTCGAGCCGGCCGGGATAGCGTTCCGCAATCTCCTGGAGCGCTGGAATGGCGCGCTCGTCGCGTTCGACCGCGATGACGCGCTTGGCACCCAGTGCGAGCAGGGCACGCGTCAGCCCGCCCGGGCCGGGGCCGATTTCAACAATGACGGAGTTTTCCAGAGGAGCAGCGGCTCGCGCAATTCGTGCTGTCAGGTTGAGATCGAGGAGGAAGTTTTGACCCAGCGATTTTCGAGCGGAGAGCTCGTGCCGTCGAATAACATCGCTCAGCGGCGGCAGGTCGTCGATGGCACTCATGCTCGGCCAGTCGGCTCCGATTGTGCGGGTGTCATCCGTGACGCGAGACGGAGGGCCGCAATCAAGCTCGACGGATTGGCGCGACCAGTGCCGGCGATGTTGAATGCAGTTCCGTGGTCCGGTGAGGTGCGTATGAACGGTAGACCAAGCGTAACGTTCACCCCTTCGTCAAACGCGATGGTCTTTATCGGGATCAGCGCCTGATCGTGATACATACAAATCGCGCAGTCATAGGTCGTGCGCGCTGCTGGGTGAAACATGGTGTCTGCGGGCAGCGGGCCTCGTACATCAATTCCCTCACGCTGAAGTGCCGTAACCGCAGGGGCGATGATGGATTGATCCTCGAGGCCAAGTGAGCCGTCTTCACCAGCATGTGGATTGAGGCCGGAGAGCGCGAGACGCGGGTTCCTCAATCCGAACTTTGCTTTCAGATCAGAAACGACAATCCGGGCCGTCTTGACAATCAGATCGGTGGTGAGTTCTGCGATGGCCTCACGCAGCGATACGTGGATGGTGACCGGTACCACGGCCAGCATCGGCGACCACAGCATCATAACCGGCATCGGAGCCTTGCCCTCGACGCTTGCCAGCTCCGCGAGAAACTCCGTGTGGCCTGGATGTGAGAATCCGGCGCGGTACAGCACACTCTTGGCGACAGGATTGGTGACAATCGCACTTGCCCGTCCAGCAGTCACGTCGGCGACGGCGTGGCGAATGGAGGCGATGGCTGCGGGCGCGCTGCTGTCATCAGGATGACCGGGGCGGGCGGTGGCTGCGACACCGCTCGACACGACGGGAAAGGCCTCTCGAAAGACTGCTTGGCTTTCCTCGGCACTGGTATCTGCGAATTCAACATTCGCTCCAAGAGCCTGAGCTCGCGAGGCCATGAAGGCAGCATCTCCGACGAGATAGAAGGCCGGAAGATTAAGCTCACGTCGCTCAAGCCAGGCGGCGATGGCGATGTCGGGACCAATGCCTGCGGGATCGCCGATCGTCAGCGCGAGAGGTTTTTTCATGGCCGGGATATTATTGGATAGATCCTAGTGTGGCGTCTCGCAATTGCCGACCACACTTGCAGCTCGTCTTTTATCGGCAATTGCGAAACAAAGCCACACTAGAATTATAGGTTTGCTAGCGTCCTTTGGTCTCCGAATAACCGTATGGGCGTGCGGCAAATTGGTCGGTTATTCGGAGACAGGGCACTAGCGCATTTCAATCATGGCGCCCTTTCGGGCTTCCTGCAGATACGATTTGGACTTGGCTTCGTATCGTTGATTATAGATTTTCTCGCGCGCTTCGCGCTTGGCTGGCGTATCCGCTGTCGTCGGCTTGCGACTGCACAACGCCACCATCTCGATCCCTTGTTTGGTGACCTCCGGTGGAGTCAGTTTGCCAACAGGCGTCTTGTCGAGAAGTTCACGCAGCGGGGGAGGCAGATCGGCAGACGTCTTGGTCATCTGGTCGCGTATTGCTGCATCCCGCATCGAACGGAAAAGTTCGTTGGCCTCGTCACAGCTCTGGATCCTGTTGCGGAGCAATTCTGCCTCTTTGCGGCGTTGCTCCACGACAGCTTGTGACGATCCGCGAGGCAGGACCAGGACAATCGGGCGAACCAGGTACTCATAGCTTTCGGTCTGTGGATTGCTGTCGTCAACCTTGTTGCCAACGGCAGCACGAAGATCCTTTTCAGCGACAATGAACGAGGATTGGAACCGTCCACGAACAAGGTTGCCCCACGTCATATCTGCTTTAATGCGAGACTTGAGCGTTTCGGGCCTGATTCCGTGGCCTTCAAGGGTCTTGACCAACTGGTCGCTGCTCATCCGCATTCTGGAAGCCATGTTTCCGAATGCCGCATCAACGTCGGAGGACGACAAGTCGAGACCGTACTTTTTTCCTTCCTTGATCTTGACCTTATCGTTGATGAGTTCGTCCAAAGCTTCCTGACGCGAGGGCGTCTTGCGGGTCGTGAGAGTCGTCAACTTGATCCGCTGTTCGATATCGAGGTTGGTGATTGGCTCGCCATTCACGATCGCAGCGACGGACTGTGCCATAACAACAGAGCTCTGGTTCGACGCAATCATGATTGCCGCCGCCAGAAGTCCAAGTCGTGTGAAACGAAGCGGAAAGGTCGAAATCATAGTCAGGCCCGTTGTCGCTGTGTTGGCTTGAGCAAATCCAAGCGGGGTTCTCTCGGTGAAACTGTGCTCATCCTACCTGTTCAAAGCACATTTTTGCGGCAAACAAGTTTCCATCGATTGGAATACTCCCGCGCGATTAATCGACCGCAAGCATACGCCGCAGGGTCAGTATTGCGTCGTTGTCGACCCGATTCCGGTATTTAGCGACGTGGTGCCGATTGTCCGCAGGCCGATCTGCAACATCACGCGATGATCCGTGACGGGTGTCAGGTTGATCGTCGACGTGTAGTTGTAGTCGGTTACATAATTGAGCGCCAAGATGAAGCAATCATCCACGTAACCCGCGCCGACGATGTATTGATTGATCGACTGATTGGTAATGTCGTAGCGCAATCCGCCAGACACAACCCAGTTTTCCGCGACTTTGAGCGAGCCCGTACCTAGGATGCCTTCGCGCCGGGTCAGGAATCCGAGTTCGGGCTGCTTGTCGTAATTGCCATAGAGCATGCTAAGCGAGAAGCGGTCGAAATTGGCCTTACCCTCGAGTTCAAAGCGGCGTACGGCCCCCGTTGCCTCATCCAGGCGGGTGCGAGCCGTGAGGCTGTAGATCTTGTTCGGCTGATAGGAGATGCGGCCGACGTAATCTGACTGAGCTTTGTCAAGACCACTCTCGAGGCCGGTATTTGTCAGGCCCCCAACTGTATAGGAGTTCAAACCGAACAATTGATAGGACTGTCCAAACAGGACGTTGATGAAACCGCCACGGTCGAACTGCGTTGTCGCCTGCACGCCCACGTTGGCCCGGCCGCCACCTTCGACACGATCCCAGCCGGAGAATTTGTTCACACTGAAGAGATTGCTGTCGTCGAATGTCAGACTCTGTGCGTCTTCATTCGGAATGCGGCTGGCGTTCGTTTCGTTCGGACGGATGATGAGCTGGGCGATCGGTTCGATCGTCGTTGTACCCCATGGCTGCACATTGATGAAAGGATAGCGGTACTCAAGCCCAATGGTCGGCATAATCCGCGCCGTCTGGAACGCTCCAGGCGGCAGATAGTTGGCGACACCGGGTTGATTCAGAATGTCAGCATCGATCAGATCGCCACGGAGCGATGCGAACGGCGTGAAAATCTGTCCAATGGAATCGGTGAACGACCGTCGCCATTCGACTTCGGCTGAGAGGCGGTTGTAATTGCCGGCAATGCCCCGCAACAGGCAGTTGTTAGGTGCCCTGGCATTTGGGTCGGCAGACGTAGGCAAGCAGAAGCCAGTGAGTGCCGCTGTGTTCGTGATCGGATCGAACGCCGCCAAGTCGCGCGAGAGGCTGGTGAAGTTCGCTTTGTAACTCAGCTCACCGCCCAACAGGTTGCGGTTGAGCACATTCGAATAGTCGATGACAGGATGAACGACCGGCAGCTGGCTCTGGATGTCAGCAGATGAGTAGCCCAGGAAGTGCATCACGCGGGCATCAAAGTAACTGCGGTTACCGACGCCCGTCAGATAGATCTGCGATAGGCCCGTATCAGGGACCAGCAGGAACGAATTCAGCGCGTTCTTGTAAGGACCCAGATTGTAATCGATGAAGAAGGCTTTGTCGGAAACCGCCACCGCGTCCCAGCCCCAGACCCACTTGTCGTTCAGCGCGAACTGCCCCTTGGTGTCGATGCCTCCGCGGAATTCGCGATTGCCGGGGTTGGGGCCGAAAGCCCCCGGATCATCCTGCCGGATGCCATAGGCACGAATTTCGTACGCGCCGTCGATCAGGCGCTGACGAAACTCGCCTTGCATCAACAAGCCTTGCTTGGTGGTGTAGCGTGGCGCCACCGTCAGATCGTAGTCCGGCGCGAGCGCGAAGTAGTAGGGGACTTCGACGCTGAAGCCGTACGCTGAGTTCGACTGATAGCCCGGCATCAGGAAGCCGCTCTTGCGCTTGACCGTCGGGTCCGGCGTCGAGAAGTACGGCATATAGGCAATCGGCATGCCGAAGAATTCGAGGCTGGCATCCTCGAAATAGAGCATCTTCTCGGTCTGATTGTGGATGATGCGCGCGCCCTTGACCTGCCAAAGCGGTGGTTTCTTCGGATTGTCCTTACAGGCTGCGCAGGCGGTATAGGTACCGCTCTGGAAAATCGTGACGTCGCCGCGGCTGCGATCTGCGCGCGCCGCGGCCATGCGGGTCTGGTCGGGCGTATCAAGACGCAGCGAGTCAACAAACCCGTCGCGGTAATCGTCACTCAGGTCGAGCAGATTCGCGTAGGTGATCTTGCCGTCGGCATCGGTCAGCCGGACGTTGCCTTCGGCATGAAGGCGCTTGGTTTTCTGGTCGTAAATGACCTTGTCCGCCTCCAGCGTCGAGCCGTGATAGTAGATCTGCACGCTGCCAACGGCGGAGACGCGCGAGTTGTTATAGTCGTAGTTGACCTCTGTGGCCTGAACCAGCATCTGCCCATCGTTGGCAGCGTTGGGGGCCGCTCTCGGCGGGGCGGGCGGGCGAGGGTTGTACTGATAAGTTGTGTAAAGTTGAGCTGCAGCCGGTGTCGGCGCCAGACCAGCAGCTCCAGCTGTGAAGATCAGCCCCAAAAGAGCAGACACGGCAAGGCATTGACGGCGCAAGCGCATGCGCCGCCTGAACACAGGCGTCAGTCCTTGGAGGGCGGCGACAACGGCCACTACCCGTCCTCCTGGTGTAGCAAGGCCAAAAAGCCAGCGAGACCACCCACACAGACGGGCAGCCACGCAGCAGCGAGCGGATGCATCAACTCAGCCTTGCTTAAATCCTCAGTTACTTTCGACAGGACATAGAGCAGAAACCCCGCTGCAACGCCACTCAAAACCATCTTTTGCACCCCGCCAAAGCGGAAGAACCGAAGGCTCACTGCCGCGGCCAACAACACCATTGAAGCCAGCAAAAATGGGCGTGCGAGCAGCTTCTGATACTGTAATCGGTAGCCGGCGGTCGTTTGTCCCGAGTTTTCAGATGATTTGATGTAGTCCGGAAGTTGCCAAAAAGACACAGTTTCGGGTGTGGAAAAACTGTTCCGAACCTGCGCGGGGGTCAGTGTCGTTGCCAAAACATATGTTGCCTGTTCCTCGACAGGGCTGTCCAAGGTGTAGCGGCGGACTTGCTTAAACACCCAACGGCCCGATTCGAGTGTCGCTTCGCGGGCCTCGATTCGTTCCTTGAAAACACCAGAGGGATCGTACCTAAATACCGTCAAGCCGGTCAGTAGCACGCCCTGGCCCTGGCTCCGGGCGGCATTGATGATGCTTTGTCCCTCGCTCGTCGATTGATTCATCCAGAAGCTCGCGCCCTCGGAGGCGCGATCAGTGAAGATCCGAGTCTCCATTCCCTTCGCACGCTCCAGCAATTCTGCTGAGATCGGATTGTAAGCCACTGTGGCGAACACGCCGAGCGCGAGCGCGCTGAGAACGGCGGGTGTAATAAATTGCCAGGCAGAGATTCCCGCGGCTCGCGCAATGACGAGTTCCAGGCGCCGCGACAAGGCCAGGAAAGATGCCATCGCCCCGATCTGAATGCAGAATGGCATCAGCTTCTCGAGAGAGATCGGAACGCGGTATAGGGACGTTTGAGCGACGAACAGGCCGGAAACGTCGGCCAGGCCGGCGGCGCGGCGCATCAGCTCAATGTAATCGACGGTGATCACCAGAACAAAAATGCTGGCAAACACGGCGAGCGTCGCGACAAGGAAACGCGCAGCAAAATAGCGGGCAAGGATCGTTGTGACCATGGGCGTTATCGCTTTATGCCAACGGCCCCCGCAGGCAAAGCCGAGCGGGCAGTTGTACCAACGCACACAGCGCCGACCATGTCGGCAAAATCATGGTGTCGATCGACCCCATCAAGCAGCGATATCCCCAAATCCCAAACCGGAATCGGTGGTCGCGCCCTGATTTCCGCAGAAATCCCCCACGGGCACGAACAACATTTCCAAGCACATTCTTAGTTCATAGCATCCCTTTGATTAGTCAACAAAATGGCTTCGCCGCGGCGGGTTGTTGAGCGTGGTTAATAAATCGTTCGACGTGGCTTTCTAGCCACGCGCTAATGACCCGAAGCCGCCCGCAAGATCGGCATACATGGTCCGATTGCGGCGTGCTTTGCAGCGCGAGGGCGAAGGCGTCATAGTGCGGTAATCTGGACCCGGATTCTGGGGGTTCTGCCGCGAAAGTCGCGATGATTTGGAGGACTTGCTTATGACCGACGCCGTGAAGATCGGCTTCGTTCCGTTTTCTGCTGCCGCTCGCGGCGTTTTGGTGGTCTTTTGTGATGAAGCGCTCAAGTTTGGGGCTACGTCAGGGAAGGTGCTTGGAACAACAGCCAGTGCGGCAGTGAAACGCGCCGCTACAGCTCATCAATTCAAGGGCAAAAGCGGGGGCGTGCTGGATATCCTGGCACCAGAGGGGCTCAAGGTCGGCCGTCTGATTGTCGTCGGCGTCGGAAAACTGACCGCATTGAAGGACAGCGATTTCATCAAATTTGGCGGCAAGATCGCGGCCAAGGTTCAAGCAGGCACCGAGGCCGTCACAGTTGTGGCCGAAACGCCGGCCGGCGCGTTAAAGCCGTCACAGGCCGCTGGAGTGGCCGCCGGTATTCGCCTGCGCGCTTATCGATTCGATCGCTACAAGACGAAGAAGAAGGACGGCGACAACGCCCCACTGCGGGTGCAGTTCTCGATTGCGGTTGCGGACGTCGCGGCTGCGCGTAAGGCCTTTGCCCCGGACAGTGCCGTGGTGGACGGCGTGTTGATCGCCCGCGACCTGGTGAACGAGCCGCCAAACGTCCTGTTTCCAGCAGAGTTTGCCCGACGCGCGAGTCAGTTGCGTAAGATCGGAGTCGGCGTTCAGATTCTCGATGTGAAAGCGATGACCCAGTTGAAAATGGGCGCGCTGCTGGGGGTATCGCAGGGTTCCGCACATGATGGCCGCACCGTCATCATGCGCTGGAATGGGGGCAAGGCGGGTGAACAGCCAATTGCCTTTGTTGGCAAGGGTGTTTGCTTCGATACCGGGGGCATTTCCATCAAGCCGTCCGCCAGCATGGAGGACATGAAAGGCGACATGGGGGGAGCTGCATGTGTGGTCGGGTTGATGCATGCACTCGCGGCCCGCAAGGCAAAAGTCAATGTGATTGGGGCGATCGGGCTCGTCGAGAACATGCCTGACGGCAAAGCGCAACGGCCGGGCGATATCGTGACATCTATGTCGGGGCAGACGATCGAGATCATCAACACCGATGCGGAAGGGCGCCTCGTACTGGCCGATGTGCTCTGGTACGTTGCCAAAAAGTTCAAGCCGAAATTCATGGTCGACCTGGCGACGCTGACCGGCGCCATCATGGTTGCTTTGGGAACAGACCACGCTGGCATGTTCTCGAATGACGACAAGCTGGCTGAACGTTTGTATGCAGCGGGGCAGGAGACGGGTGAACGCGTGTGGCGCATGCCCCTCGGCCCCGAATATGACAAGCAGATTGATTCCCAGTTCGCCGATATGAAGAACACCGGCACCCGCAACGGCGGCTCGATTACGGCGGCGCAATTCCTGCAACGCTTTGTCGACGACACGCCATGGGCTCACCTCGATATCGCCGGGACGGCGATGGGTGTGCCGGCATCCGATCTGAACCGGAGCTGGGGATCTGGCTTCGGCGTACGTCTGTTAGACCGGCTGGTGGCTGATCATTACGAAGCGAAGCGCTAAAGCCGTTTTCGAGGGAGGCCTCAGCGACCGAGTGGGCGGAGTCTTGTGCTCCGCCCGGCCTGTCTGGTGTGGTGGTTCAGAAGTTCGCTCCAGTTTTCCCGCGAGTCCTTCCAGCGAATTTCTGAAGCTAAACCACACTAGAATCATAAATTTACGAGTGCCGCGGATTGAAGTTCTTCCGAGTGAAGCCGCAAGTTCGATGAAGAACTTCAAATCCAAAAGCGGCACTAGAATCATAAGCTTGCTAATGTCGCTTTGATTCCAAAGTTCGCATCCGAGCAAGCCGCAAGCCCGTGCGAACTTCGGAATCGGGACATTAGTGTCCTGTCGAATCCACAGTTCGCTACGGAGCGTGCTGCACCATGCGGCGAACTTTGGATTCGGGACACCGGATGACAATGGATCGGAGTGATGACGGAAGTTTTGTTCTATCATCTCCAGGATACGACCCTCGAGAAAGTGCTTCCGCCGCTGCTTGAGAAGTCCCTTGAGCGTGGCTGGCGCGTTGCCGTCCAAACCGGTTCCGAGGAGCGTGCAGAAGCGCTTGACGCGCATCTGTGGACTTACCGCGATGACTCCTTCCTGCCGCACGGCACATGGAGAGATAGTGATGCGGCAGATCAGCCGGTCGTGCTGGTAATGGATGAAGCAAATCCAAACAAAGCCAACGTCCGGTTCGTCGTCGATACTGCTGGTCTGCCCGGGGATTGTGCAACATATGACAGGGTCGTCCTGGTCTTTAACGGCGAGGACGACGAAGCTTTGAACGCGGCTCGGACAGCCTGGACGGAAAGCAAATCCCGGGGATTCGAGCGCACCTATTGGCAGACCGACGAGCGCGGCAGATGGCAGCGGCGTGATTGATGCTAGTGTCCCGAATCCAAAGTCCGCCTCATCGTGCAGCGCGCTTCGTAGCTGACTTTGGATTCGAGAGGACACTAGTAAATCCATGACTCTAGTGTGGTTCAGGTTCAGAAGTTCGCTGGAAGGACTCGCAGGAAAAATCGAGCGAACTTCTGAACCACCACACTAGGGCGTTCGCGCCGTTAATGATGATCGCTGTTTTTCATTGATCAATCTTACGGCTAGCCACCTTGGTGCCGCAAAGAGATGGTGCTAAGGCCTTTGTTGAAGGTTTTTAGGGACAATGTTCCGTGTTGATCGCGGAATGTGCGGAAATGATTGTTGAGGACACTTTCCTTAGGGGTATTTCCCGACGTTGAAGTGGTAAAAGCGCATCTTAGTGTGGCGGCTCTGACGTTCCTTTCAGTTTTGCTGCGCACTCTTCGAAGGAACGTCAGAGCCAAAAGCCACACTAGAGTTGTGTATTTGCTAGTGTTCCTTTGGTTCTGACATTCGTAAAGTGCCTGCTGCGAGTTGATACGAATGTCAGAACCGGAACACTAGGCGCTGGAGTTGATGTGAGAACGAACTTGAACGCTTGGCGTAAAGGCATTCATGGGAAGCAATTCGTGGTCTTGCTTGCAGTGGCCCCGGTGGTTGCTGGCTGCGGAAGCATATCTGACTTCTCCTTGAAGGATCAGGAATGGTTTGCGCGTCCTGGCCGCATGTTCAAAAACGCCTCGACGATTGAAACGCCGCCATTGAGTGTCACAAAGGAAGTGACGCCGAACGACTTCATCAGTTCCGATGGGGCATGTCCCGGGATGCCCGCGCCCAGCGCGCCTACCGACGCGAATGCGTCGAGTGAAGCACAGGTTCCGGCGACGGCACCTGTTGCGCTTGGACATACCGAATGTGACGTCGCGCGTGCGATTGGCGTGGCGCCGGACAATGTGAACTTGTCGACCAACGAACGTGGCGAGCGTCTCGTGCACATTACGTGGATGCATGGTCCCCGGCCTGGAGCTTACAGTTTCACGTCGGGTCGCTTGACGAGCATAGAGCGGGTCGATGTGCCCGCACCTGAAAAGCCCGCGCGTTCAGCCAAAAAGAAGCGCTCCTGAACGGAACTTATTCCGCTACGTCAGCTCGCGGTTTCATCGGAAGCTGCACTGGCTTCCAACCATTCATCTTCGGCGCGTTGCAGGGCCTCGGCGGCACTGGCGCGGGCTTTGGTTAATTGGGCCGCTTGCTTTGGATCGCGCTTGAATAGATCGGGCAGCGCGAGAGCCACATCGATCTTACTGATGATCTCGCTGATCCGCGCCATTTCGGCTTCGGCGTTTGCGATACGTTGCTTCAAGGGCGCGCGCTTTTCACGTGTCCGCTGGGGTTTTTCGCGGCCATTGCTGCCGTTGTCACGCGCCGGCGCCTTCATGCTGCGCGTCGTCAAAATCGAACGGCGATAATCGTCGAGATCGCCATCGTAAGGCGTGACCGTGCGATCCGCGACCACCCACAATCGATCTGCGCACGCTTCGATCAAATAGCGATCATGCGAGACCATGATGACGGCGCCTGGATATTCATTGATCGCTTCCGCCAGTGCCGCGCGGCTATCGATGTCGAGATGGTTGGTCGGTTCGTCGAGAATGATCATGTTCGGTGCCTGGAATGTTGCGAGGCCGAGCAATAAGCGTGCCTTTTCGCCTCCAGACAGTGATTTGACCGTCGTATCGCCTGCCTTTCCGGAGAAGCCGATGGCGCCGACACGGGCCCGTACCTTGGTTTCGGGGGCGTCAGGCATCAATCTGCGAAGATGATCGTAGGGTGAGCCTTCGAGATCCAGTTCGTCAGTCTGATGCTGCGCGAAGTATCCGATCGATAGCTTGTCGGCTCGCACGATCTTGCCGGAGTACGGCTGCAGTTTTCCTGCAAGAAGTTTGACCAGGGTCGATTTGCCGTTGCCGTTGGAGCCGAGCAAAGCGATGCGATCGTCGTTGTCAATTCGCAGCGTGACGCGATTAAGCACGGCTTTGGCAGGATCGTATCCCACCGAAACACCATCAACAGCGATGATCGGAGGGGACAGCGTCTTTTCCGGCGCTGGAAAGGTGATCTCGCGCACGTCCTGCGTCACCAGGGCCGTCACCGGCTTCATCTTCTCGAGCATCTTCACGCGAGACTGCGCCTGGCGTGCTTTCGACGCCTTGGCCTTGAAGCGATCAACAAAATCCTGAAGCCGTTTGCGTTCTTCCTGCTGCCGCTTCGCGTGCTTTGCATCGAGCATTTCACGCGCTGCGCGTTGCTCTTCGAACGACGAATACGTTCCCTTGTATAGGGTCAGCTTGCCGCGATCGAGATGCAAGATTTGATCGACGGAGGTGTCGAGCAAATCGCGGTCGTGGCTGATGACAATGACGGTTCGCGGATAGTTCGCGAGATGGTCCTCGAGCCAAAGTGTGCCTTCGAGATCGAGATAGTTGGTCGGCTCGTCGAGAAGCAGCAGATCCGGCGCGGCGAACAGGGTTGCGGCCAATGCCACGCGCATCCTCCAGCCACCGGAGAACTCCTGGCATGCTCGGGCCTGGTCGGCTGTGGAAAAGCCAAGGCCACTAAGAATTGCCGCGGCTCGGGCGGGCGCTGAATGTGCGTTGATGTCGACGAGACGCGTCTGGATTTCGGCGATGCGCTCAGGATCGGTTGCGCTATCAGCCTCCCGTAGAAGGGCATCACGCTCCAGGTCGGCCTTGAGGACGACCTCGATAAGGCTTTCCGGTCCGTCAGGGGCTTCCTGCGCAAGGCTGCCCACCCGCCAGCGAGGCGGAAGTGAAATCGAACCCGTCTCGGTGGGCAATTCGCCTCGGATGGCGTGAAACAGGGTGGATTTGCCGACGCCGTTGCGGCCGACGAACCCAACGCGGGCTCCCGGAGCGATTTGCACCGTGCTATTTTCGATCAGCAGGCGTCCAGCGATCCGGATGGAAATGTCGTTGATGGAGAGCATGGGCGGGCTTTTACGAAACGGCCCGCCGAACGCAACCGCTTTATCGCGCCAGCTTCAGTGCGTGACGTCATCTATCTTTGGAACGATCGACGGCGTTTGCCCGCTATCCAACTCCGGAAGACGTTCGATCAGCGCCCTCAGGCGCTGCGACATATCCTGGGTTTGCATGCTCAACGTTTCGCGGAGCCGCTCGCCGATACCCCGACAAACAGCATCGGCGTGGATATGGTCGATCTGAACATCAGGAACGCTGCGATGTGGCATGATCCATTCCCATTTGTTTCAACGTCGAGTCAAATTACACCTGACCAAGCCTTGTTCAGCCGAATGGTTCGGCGCTTTTCCCAAGCATGGTGACCAATCGGTAAAAATTTAAACTTTGGGGAACCGGGAACCTGCGGGGGTGTCAAGAGGCGCAAAAAAACCCGGCCGTGGCGCGGCCGGGTTAGGAGTTGGGGAGTGTGCTTGGAGAACTGATGCGATGGATCAGTAGCAGACGTTCACAACCCGATAGCGCAGGCCGTAACGAGTTTGCACGAGACGCTTCACATAGCAGCCGGTGTAGCCGCCGCTGACGATGAGACGTGGGCCGCCAAACCAGTGACCGTGAACGCCATGATGGTGATGGTGATGCCAGCCCTTGGGACCGGCCGACGCCGCTGTTGGAAGAAGTGCGGCGGCGGAGAGGGCAACAGCAGCTGCGAAGCCGATAGCAAGTTTACGCATGGAGGTCTCCTTCGGTATGGCGCCGATCGCGCCGGTGAGAGGCAATGGCCTCGATGCAAATGGGTCGTTGCTCCTTGTGACCTGGTTCACCGGCACCGGATGCCAACTTGTCGCAGGTAAGGCTGCTGGTACGACGGTGGGGGGCCCTTTATGGTTTGTGACAGTTGTTCGATCTGCCATGTCGGGCAGGGTGGTAGCTGCTTGCCGTTCATGAAACCCGCCGTTATAAGCGCGGCCACCTTCCTAAAACTGCAGTTCCAAGGACAAGATCATGGCGATTGAGCGCACTTTTTCGATCATCAAACCCGACGCGACCGCGCGCAATCTCACAGGCGCTGTGAACGCCATTATCGAGAAGGCTGGGCTTCGTATCGTTGCCCAGAAGCGTATTCTGATGACCCGCGCACAGGCTGAAACGTTTTATGCTGTGCACAAGGCCCGTCCGTTTTTCGGTGAGCTGGTCGATTTCATGATTTCGGGCCCGGTCGTGGTTCAGGTCCTTGAAGGCGAGAACGCAATTCTCAAGTATCGTGACGTCATGGGCGCAACGGACCCGTCTAAGGCCGCCGACGGCACGATCCGCAAGGCGCACGCAAAGTCGATTGGTGAAAACTCGGTGCACGGTTCGGACGCACCGGAAACCGCTGTCGTCGAAATCGCCCAATTTTTCTCGGGCAACGAGATCGTCGGCTAATTTCAACTGTTCTAACGGGGGCGGGGGGCCTTTGATGTGAACTGGGTGACGCAGATATTCGATCCCGCTACGATTGGCGGATTGTTCACGCAATTTCAGAACGAAATTCAGCATCCCCAGTTCTGGGTCGCTCTGACGAAGATCATTTGGATCAACGTCCTCCTGTCCGGCGACAACGCGCTCGTTATCGCGTTGGCCTGCCGCGGGCTTCAGCCGAAGCAGCGCGTTTGGGGCATGGTGCTCGGTGCGGGTGTCGCGGTTCTGCTCCGCGTCATCTTCACCGGTATCGTCGCGACGCTGATGTCGCTGCCCTATCTCAAGCTGATTGGCGGATTAGCGCTGTTGCTGATCGCGGCGAAACTGCTTGTGCCGGAAAAAGAAGACGAGGACGGCGTGCAGGCTGCGGCCCATCTGTGGGCGGCAGTGCGTATTGTCGCGATCGCCGACATTATCATGAGCCTCGACAACGTCATCGCGGTCGCTGCGGCGGCGAATGGCAGCATCGTGCTGATGATGCTCGGTCTGGCAATCAGTATTCCGATGATCGTGGCAGGCGCGGCGCTGATCATGGCTCTGCTCGACCGCGTTCCGGCGTTGATTTGGCTCGGCGCGGCTTTGCTCGGCTGGATTGCCGGCGAGGTTATTGCGACCGATCCGGCGGTGGCGCCATGGCTGCATCGCGTGCTCGACGGGCATATTGTCCTCGATGTCGATACAAGTTCGACACTGCTGGGCTTTGCGAAGCATCTACACTTCGACGGCGAGGTCGGCGAAATCGTCGTCGCGCTGCTGGGTGTTGCGATTGTATTGACGGTGGGGTCGATCTGGCGCCGCCGCAAACTCCACGAGTTGGAGCAAGCCGAAGTTCCGGTGACAGCTTGATCCCAATATAATCTGCCGGCCGTTATTGCGACCGGCAGATCACCACTTCAGTTCGACGCCAACCGTGCCCTGATGGGATGTAAAGCCATCGCGGAATTTGCCGTCGTAATTGGCATACAGCCGCGCAGTGTTGCTCAGGATATATGATATCGCTGCTCCGGCGTCCGTGCCGTACATGCTTTCCTGAATGCCCTGGACATTGATGGTGTGGGCGCCGGGCAGGGACAAGCCGACCTGCACCGCACCGATGTTCTGAGAGAAGTTGTCGACGAATTTGCCATAGGCCGACACATCAATGGCCTGCTGATCGATGATCCAGTAGTGACCGACCTCGGCACCAACTAACACACGAGCTCGCTCGCCATTGGCTTCGCTGACGATCGTCGGATGGATGCCGCCGGTTTCCTTAAACCCGTCAGTGACTGCCGAAACATATTCGAGAGCCACTTTAGGCACGATCCTGCTTTGACCGAATGAGAACGTGTAGTTCAGCTCACCGAGCACACCATCGACCTTGCCACCATAGTTGGCGATAGCTGCGCCGAGGATCGTTGCCCGTCGCGCGTCGATCTGCGCAAATCCATGTACGGCAGCGATCGCCACAGTCCACGGGCCGTTGTTATAAGCCGCGTTGATGCCGAGCTGCGTCATGTCGAGGGTCGCGCTTTGGAATGCGAGTGGCACGTCGATGCTGGTGCGGCTCTGGTCGACTGAAAATCCGACATTCAGCCCCGGTGCGATCGTTGCACCAATGCCGCCCACGCCGCCAAATGTCGTGCGGCGGTCGCCGACGAAAGTGCCTTGCGGATCCGTTCGGGATGTCAGGCCATAGCTCTCACCCCACACCCGATAAAGCGGATCTGCGGTGCTTTGCGAGGCTCCCCCGCCGCCGGAATTGTCACGCATGATGAAGC
The DNA here is from genome assembly GCA_036924835.1 of Nitrobacteraceae bacterium AZCC 1564. Lineage (NCBI taxonomy): Bacteria > Pseudomonadati > Pseudomonadota > Alphaproteobacteria > Hyphomicrobiales > Nitrobacteraceae > Nitrobacteraceae bacterium AZCC 1564. Next base: position 639,002 of record JBAGRR010000001.1, on the reverse strand, counting down.
CGTAGGTCGCCTGACGGCTAAGGCGCTGCAAGAAGCTGCTGCTGAGATCGAACTGAGCCGCGGTTGCAGAAAACTGGATGTTGTTGTCGGTGGCGAGCGGGATTGGCACTGGTGGTGCCAGCTGCGCGCGGGCATCGGACGCTCCGATGAGCACGGCAATCGACGCTGCTGTCGCGACCGCAAATGGCGACTTCGGCAGGCTCGAGCAGGCTTGCCACGCAAAAGTTTTCATAAAAAGCCGACGTTAAGGAAAAGCACTACGTTCGGGCGATTAGCCTTGAATCGCGGAGCAGGTCAACATTCGGCCATATCAGCTGTCGGCATTCGCATGCCGTGTAGCGCAGGAGTGACACCGATCTGGGACTTTGATGCACTGCACCAGTTAGGGATGAGGGCATGTTCTCCAGGCACACGTTCATCCGGCTTGCTAAGGTGAAATTTTCATGTTGGGATTACGACAGCAATCGGATTTGGGCCGTTCGGCTGTGCGCTTGGTAGTAGAGAAACCTGCAAGACTTTTAGAAGCCCGCTAGCGGCGTGGCACGCGATCCGCGTGACCGCGCTTTTTATTCTGGATGAGGGACGAAGGAGACAGACGTGGCAAAAGGCACCGTCAAATGGTTTAACCCAACCAAGGGCTATGGGTTTATCAAGCCGCAAGTCGGAGAGAAGGACGTGTTCGTGCACATTTCGGCAGTCGAACGTGCTGGACTTACCACTCTCAATGAGAACCAGACGATCGAATACGATCTGGTGGAAAATCGCGGTAAGACATCTGCTGAGAATCTCAAAGTGTCCTGAGTCTTCTCAGGTTTTCTTCCATCTTCGATGGACGTTTTGAAACCCCGGCCGATCAGCCGGGGTTTCCTTTTGCGATCAATGGATTTGAATTTCGCGTGATCTTTCCCGCTCTTCCGAACGTTTGACGCGTTCGCGCATTAGGTTGCGCACGCAGGGAATGATGCACAATGAATAGACCTCCGCGAAACTTTCTGATCGTGCTTTGCAGCAGCGGGCTTGCGCTTATGCTTGCCGGTTGCAACGAACAGGCAAGCGTCGCGATGGAGCAAGGCTATGGGCCGCAGCCGACACTTCCGGCGCCTAAGCATTCCTGGATTCCCACGGTGAACATCGCTACCGCAATTGGTTGGCCACAGGGTGCAAAACCAATTGCTGCAAACGGCCTTTCGGTGGCCGCATTTGCAACGGGGCTTGATCATCCGCGCTCGCTCTATGTTCTGCCGAACGGCGATGTTCTGGTTGCGGAGACCAATGCCCCGGCCAAGCCTGATGACAACAAAGGCATCAAAGGGTGGGTCACAAAAAAAGGTGATGGCGCACGCGGGTGCGAATACACCGAGCGCCAACCGTATTACCTTGCTGCGGGATGCTGACGGCGATGGAAAGGCAGAGACGCGGACGGCGTTTCTCGAGGGATTGAACTCGCCCTTCGGCATGGCGTTGGTCGGCGACGCGTTTTATGTGGCCAACAGCGATGCAATCATGAAGTTTCCCTACAAAGAGGGGGAGACGCACATTGGTGTTGCAGGCACAAAAGTGACTGATCTGCCGGGCGGAACGATCAATCATCATTGGACCAAGGATCTCGCGGCCAGTCCCGACGGCAAGAAGCTCTACGCAACGGTGGGCTCGAACAGCAATGTCGGTGAGAACGGCATGGAAGCCGAGACCAACCGCGCCGCTGTTCTCGAAATCGACATTGCGAGCGGCACATCGCGTGTTTTCGCCTCGGGCCTGCGCAATCCGAACGGACCATCATGGCAGCCACAAAGCGGAGCGTTGTGGGTTGTGGTCAACGAGCGCGACGAGATCGGTAGCGACCTCGTGCCGGACTACATGACATCAGTGAAGGACGGTGGTTTCTACGGCTGGCCGTACAGTTATTATGGCCAGCATGTTGATACCAGGGTCGAACCACAGCGGCCTGACCTTGTCGCGAAAGCGATCGTGCCTGATTACGCCTTGGGGGCGCATACCGCATCGCTTGGCTTGACCTTTTATCGAGGCGATCTTTTTCCGGCATCGTATCAGGGCGGTGCATTCGTTGGTCAGCATGGATCTTGGAATCGCAATCCACGCAGCGGTTACAAGGTGATCTTCGTGCCGTTCGCTAACGGTATGCCTTCCGGCAAGCCGCAGGATATTTTGACCGGCTTTCTCAATGACAAGGGTGAAGCGCAGGGCAGACCCGTCGGCGTCAAGATCGATAAGCAGGGCGCGTTGCTGGTTGCCGATGACGTCGGCAACGCGATCTGGCGTGTGACGCCTGCGACCACATCCGCAGCAAATTGATCCCTGAGGAGGATGCGGCCTGCACGGTTCGTTAGAACAAATTGGGTTCTGATTGAATCTTCACGCGAACCGGTAGCCACTTCGCTCGAAAACGTTCTAAATGATTTCGGGGGAAATCAAGGCGTCGTCGGCGCTGCTGCAGGCGTCTGTCCTGCAGATGGCGCCATCGATGTGAGTCTTGCCGCCGGCGACAAGGCGCAACGCATCCGGATAAATCCGATGTTCGACGCCGAGCACGCGTGCGGCGAGTGTCTCCGGCGTATCGTCACCGCGCACGGCGACAGCTCCTTGCATGATGATGGGGCCGGAGTCGACTTCCGGCACCACGAAGTGCACCGTGGCACCGTGAATTTTGACGCCATCGGCGAGCGCCCGCTCGTGAGTGTGCAGACCGCGATAGGACGGCAGCAGAGCAGGGTGGATGTTGAGCATCCTTCCTTCCCACTGTTTGACGAACCAAGGTGTCAGCAAACGCAGGAATCCCGCCAGACAAACCAGCTCGACATTGTGCGCCACAAGAATGTCTTGCATCGCACGCTCAAACGCTTCGCGATCCTTGCCGAAGGACTTGCTCTCGATGGCCGCAGTTTTAATGCCGCTTTCCCGCGCCTTCGCGAGCCCTCCGGCATTAGCGATGTTCGACAGAACAAGGACGATTTCTGCCGGATAGTCGGCAGCCTTCGCAGCTTCAATCAGCGCGGTCATGTTCGACCCGCGCCCGGAAATCAGGATCGCAACGCGGCGCTTTACCATCTCACTCCGCCAGGTCGAGGTGACCATCATAGATCACCCGCTCGTCGCCGGAGGCCTCGACAACCGCGCCAAGCACCACCGCGCGCTCGCCGGCTTGCGTGAATGTGTTAATGACTTCACCCACGGCGTCGTCCTTGACGATGGCGACCATGCCGATCCCGCAGTTGAAGGTGCGCAGCAGTTCGAGTTCGGCAATGTTGCCCTCGGCTGCGAGCCACTTGAATACGGGCAACACCGGCACGGCATTCAGATCGATACGGACGCCCAGATGCTGCGGTAGCACGCGCGGAATATTGTCGGTAAATCCGCCGCCGGTGATGTGGGCCAGGCCCTTGATCGCTCCGGTTTCACGGATCGCGCGGAGGCAGGATTTCACGTAGAGCTTTGTCGGCGCCAGCAGTGCGCCGCCCAGCGTCATAACCGGTGCAAATGGGGCAGGTGCGTCGAACGCCACACCCGACATTTCGACGATTTTGCGAACCAGTGAAAAGCCGTTGGAATGGACCCCGGAAGAGGCGAGGCCAATGACCGCATCCCCGGCCGCGATGCCCTTGTGGGGCAACAAGGTACCCCGCTCCGCAGCGCCGACCGCGAAGCCGGCAAGGTCGTAGTCGCCATCTTTGTAAAGCCCAGGCATTTCGGCGGTTTCACCGCCAATTAAGGCACAGCCCGACTCCCGGCAGCCCTCGGCAACCCCGGCAACGATGGCAGCGGTGGCTTCGGGATCAAGCTTGCCACAGGCAAAATAGTCGAGAAAAAACAACGGTTCAGCGCCTTGAACGACCAAGTCGTTCACCGACATAGCCACCAGGTCGATCCCGATGCCGCTGTGCACGCCGGTCTCAATGGCGATTTTAACCTTGGTGCCGACGCCGTCGGTGGCGGCGACCAGAACCGGATCCTTGAATCCCGCGGCTTTGAGATCGAACAGCCCGCCAAAGCCACCGATTTCGGCGTCCGCTCCGGGCCGTGCTGTAGCGCGCACCATCGGCTTGATCAGGTCGACCAGCCGGTTTCCGGCGTCGATATCCACGCCCGCGGATGAATAGGTAAGGCTGGTTTTCTTCTCGCTCATGCCGGGTTTCCAAGGTTTAGCCGGTGGTTACGTCGGATTTCGCATTCGCGCAATGGCTCGTGGCAAAGGTGTGTATAGCTTGGGGAGATGATGCGGCAGATCGCGCACCGGGGGCCAAATCCTATGCAAGCCTCGTACGGCTCGGTACAAGACAGCAAGCCGGGGAATCTCCTGTGAATCTGCCAAATATCATCACGTTAGGCCGCATCCTCCTGGTGCCGATCATCATCTGGGCGATTGCCTCGAACCAGATGACGATTGCCTTTGTGATCTTCGTGACGGCTGGGGTCAGTGACGCCATCGATGGGTTTCTCGCCAAGCGATTCAATATGACCACCGAGATCGGAGCATTGCTTGACCCGGTGGCTGATAAGGCCTTGCTGGTTTCCATCTATGTCGCACTCGGCATCTGGGGAGCCATGCCGCGCTGGCTGGTCATTCTGGTGGTCTCGCGAGACTTTATGATCGTGGGCGCCGTAATTGTGTCGTGGCTACTAGACAATCCCGTTCCGATGAAACCGCTGATGGTATCCAAGCTTAATACGGTGGCACAGGTCGCATTCGCAGCGCTGGTGCTTGCCTCGCTTGGTTTCGGCTTCAGTGCGTCGCCTTACGACACGATATTGATGGGTTTCGTAACGATTTTGACGCTACTTTCAGTGTCCTTCTATCTCGTGGAGTGGGCACGGCATATGAGCACCACAGGGCCCTTGCCCTGAACCTCATATGCCGTCGTGTTGTGTAAAAGCCGGGTTATCCGGCAAGGAGTGATTGCGTGGCAGCCCGCGTTCGACCTCGTCAGCTAGCACTTGCGCTGCCGCACGCGGAAAGCCTTTCGCGCGATAACTTTCTTGAGGGACCGGCAAACGCACAAGCGTTGGCCCTTGTTGATGCATGGCCGGATTGGCCCAATCGCGTGATGATGATCGTTGGTCCCGAGGGCAGTGGCAAGAGCCATCTCGCCGCGATCTGGGCTGCTGAGGCAGGTGCGCGATCTGTCGCCGCTCACACCCTGACGCCAGCAAATGTGCCTGGAGAACTTGCCACCGGCGCTCTCGTGGTCGATGACCTCGATCCCGCTACGTTCGATGACCGTGCCCTGTTCCACTTGCTCAATCTGGCTCGTGAAGACGAAGCCTATATCTTGATGACCGGCCGCACGCCGCCTTCAGCATTCCCGGTGGAACTGCGCGACCTACGGTCGCGGTTACGCGCAGTACCGGTGGTGACGCTGGCGCCGCCGGATGACCATCTGTTCAAGGCGCTGATCGTGAAGTTCTGCGCCGATCGCCAGATGATCGTCGATGAAGCCTTCGTCAGTTACCTCGCCACCCGCATCGAACGGTCGTTCGCCGCGGCACGGCAGGCGGTCGAGTTGCTCGATGGTGAGGCCCTGAGGCAGCGGCGGCCGGTGACACGCGCTCTCGCTGCGGAGGTGTTGAAAGATACCGCAGCCTGATCGCCTAGTGCCCCGGTTCAGGGTGCGCTTTTTGGATTTGACGTTCGTACTGAGGGCTATTTTGATTTTGCTAGTGTCCGTTCGTCTCCGAATAACCGTGTGAGCGCGCTGCAAACCGGTCGGTTATTCGGAGACGGGACACTAGCCGCAATACCGGTACGAACGTCAAATCCAGCGCACTAGGGCCTTGGTTCGTCATTGGTATTGACTCATCATGTCATTGAACGGTCATGGGGCTGGCACATTGTTCGCCGCGAAAGGGCTGGATGGCTGGCCTGACGATGTGAAATGGATTTCGCCTGATGGATACCGCACAAGTCGTTGTTAAGAAAACCGAAAACGAGGAAGTGGCCCGCGTTCCCGGGATTGCCGAAAGCCCTGAACGCTTCATCAACCGCGAATTATCCTGGCTGCACTTCAACCGGCGGGTGCTCGAGGAGTCGGTCAACCCTCACCACCCCATGCTGGAGCGGGTGCGGTTTCTGTCCATTTCCGCGAACAACCTTGATGAATTCTTCATGGTCCGCGTTGCGGGCTTGAAAGCGCAGATCCGCGAAGGCATCACCGAGCGCAGCCCCGATGGCGCGACTCCCGGTGAGCAACTGGCGAGCGTCTATGAAACGGTCTCCAAACTCGCCAGTGATCAGCAGGCGATATGGCGCGAATTGCGGACCAGTCTCGTTGACGTCGGCATCGTGCTCGTTGACGGCAAGGATGTCACCAAGGCTGAGGCGCAGTGGATCGAGGAGTACTTCCTCCACAACATCTTTCCGCTACTGACGCCATTGGCGATCGATCCGGCGCATCCGTTTCCGTTCATCCCGAATCTTGGATTCACCATCGCTCTTCATCTTGCGCGGCTCTCCGACGGCAAGACGATGAACGCGCTCATCCGCATGCCGGGCAAGATTGATCGCTTCATTCGTCTTCCTGCGGGCAAGGACAGCTCGGTACGGCTGATCACGCTCGAGCAGGCGACGAGCTTGTTCATCGGTCGCCTGTTTCCAGGTTATGCCGTCAAGGGGCAGGGCGCATTCAGGGTCATTCGCGACTCCGAACTGGAAATCGAGGAAGAGGCCGAAGACCTCGTCCGTCTCTTCGAGACTGCATTGAAGCGCCGTCGCCGTGGATCGGTGATCCGTCTCGAAATCGAAGCGACGATGCCGCAGGAGCTGTGTGCCTTCGTTCAGCGCGCGTTGTCGGCTGCGGACGACGAGGTACTGGTGGTCGATGGCGTGCTCGCGATGAACGAGCTGTCGCAATTGACGCGACTTGATCGTCCCGATCTCGAGTTCACGCCTTATGTGCCACGCCACCCCGAACGCGTCCGCGATCATGGCGGCGATATCTTCGCAGCGATCCGGCAGAAAGATCTTATCGTTCATCATCCGTATGAATCGTTCGACGTTGTGGTGCAGTTCCTGCAACAGGCAGCGCGCGACCCGGACGTGGTTGCCATCAAGCAGACGCTCTACCGCACGTCGCGGGACAGTCCGATCGTGCGAGCCTTGGCCGAAGCGGCTGAAGCCGGCAAATCCGTAACGGCGCTGGTTGAACTCAAGGCGCGCTTCGATGAAGAGGCGAATATCCGTTGGGCGCGCGACCTGGAGCGCGCAGGCGTGCAGGTTGTGTACGGCTTCCTTGAGTTGAAGACCCATGCCAAACTCTCACTGGTGGTACGCCGTGAGGGCTCTGGCCTCACCACCTATGTGCATGCTGGCACCGGTAACTATCATCCGGTGACCGCGCGCATTTACACCGACCTGTCATATTTTACGTCGGATCCGGTGATCGCGCGCGATGCGGCGCGCGTATTTAATTACATTACCGGTTATGCGGAGCCGAGCGACATCGAGAAGATGGCGGTGTCGCCGTTGACGTTGCGTAAGCGAATCCTCGAACACATCGAAGGCGAGATCAATCACGCCCACAACGGCAAGCCTGCCGCTGTCTGGATGAAGATGAACTCGCTGGTGGATCCCGACATCATCGACGCGCTTTATGAAGCATCGCAAGCAGGCGTGTCGATTGATCTCGTCATCCGCGGCATCTGCTGCTTGCGGCCTGGTGTTCCCGGATTGTCGGAGAACATTCGCGTGAAGTCGATCATTGGCCGGTTCCTGGAACACGGCCGAATCTATTGCTTCGGCATGGGACACGGGCTGCCGAGCCCGAAGGCAGCTGTGTATATCTCTTCAGCTGATATGATGCCGCGCAACCTCGACCGGCGTGTCGAGGTATTATGTCCGTTGCAAAATCCTACGGTGCATCAGCAGGTTCTCGAACAAATCATGGTCGCGAATCTGAAAGACAACGAGCAAAGCTGGCAATTGTTGCCGGATGGTTCGTCAACGCGTATGAAGGCCGCGAAGGGCGAGGAGCCTTTCAATGTGCACAATTATTTCATGACGAATCCGAGTCTCTCAGGCCGTGGAAAGTCGCTTAAAGAATCTTCGCCGCGTCGTCTTACGCGCCGTTCGGAGCGTTAGTCCTCCGACGCCTACGGCTGAGCCGGCGGTGGTGACAGTCGCGCCGCCGGTGCGCGAACGTCAACAGCGCGTTCGCAAACCTTCCAAGAGCATCGCTGTCATCGACATCGGTTCCAACTCTGTCCGACTTGTCGTCTATGAAGACAAGTCGCGTAGCGCTGCGCCCGTGTTCAACGAGAAGACGTTGTGCGGGTTGGGACGCGAAGTTCAGTCCACGGGCTTGCTCGCCGCCGATGCGGTCGAAAAGGCATTGGCGGCGCTGAAGCGTTTCAAGGCACTGTGCAAGGTGATGAAGGTTGGCGAAGTTTACGCCATTGCCACGGCTGCCTGTCGCGACGCGACCAATGGTCCAGACTTCATTGCCAAGGCTGAGCGGATTTGCGGTGCTTCGATTGAAATTCTGTCCGGCGCTCGTGAAGCGAAGTTGTCTGCTCTCGGCGTGTCGTCCGGTGTTTATCAACCTGATGGCATCGTCGGAGATCTGGGCGGCGGCTCGCTCGAACTGATCGATATTCGCGGACATCGCATTCGACAGGGCCTTACGCTTCCGCTAGGTGGCCTTGCGCTCCAGGATGCTTCGCAAAAGTCGCTGAAGAAAGCCGAGAAGATCGTTTCGGACAGCATTACCGGGTTGCCTCAGCTTAAGGCCGGAGCCGGACGAAACTTTTATGCGGTCGGCGGAACGTGGCGCGCGCTCGCACGCATTCACATCATCCAGAGCGGCTATCCGCTGCACGTTATGCACGGTTACAGCATTCCTGCTGGCGATGCGCTGGATTTCGTAAAGCGACTTCGGCGTCTCGTGGCGAGCAATACGCTCGCGGACATCGAGACGGTAGCGGACGCCCGGCGCCCGTTGCTGGCCTATGCAGCCTTGGTGCTTGAATACATTATTCGGGTCGCAAAGCCGAAGACCATCGTGTTCTCCACGTATGGCGTGCGTGAAGGTTTGCTTTACGAGATGCTGTCGGAGAAAGAGCGCGAGAAGGATGGCTTACTTGCGGCAGCTCATAAGCTGAATACGTTGCGGGCACGGTCACCACGCCATGCGGACGATCTGATCGCATGGACAGATCGCATGATCCGCGTTTCGGGTGTTCGAGAGAATGATGACGAGCGCCGGTTGCGTCACGCGGCCTGTTTGCTTTCGGATCTCGCGTGGCGATCGCATCCCGATCATCGTGGCGAGCAATCGCTCAACACTATCACCAATGGAAATTTTGGCGCCATCAGCCACCAGGGCAGGGCATTCCTCGCGCTGGCGATCTACTATCGCTACGCTGGATTGAACGAGGAAAACGAGGCTCCAGAGGAAGTCCGTGAGCTGGTGACGCAGGCAATGGTTGACCGCGCGCGTTTGATCGGTGCTGCGATCCGGGTCGCAGTTTTGATCTCTGCCGCGCAGAGCGGGGTGTTACCGCATACCCACTTCCGCAATCAGGAGCGCAAGCTTTTGCTGGCGCTCGATAAGAGCGTAGCGGAACTTGCGGCAGATCGGTTGAGCAACCGGTTTAAGCAATTGGCCCGGCTGATGGGGCGGAGCGGCGTGGTCGTAAAACCATAAGCGGTCATGCGCCGCCGGAAATCGGGTGGATCAAGCATTCGTAAGGCATTAGCCAGACTCTTTCAGAATCTGGAGACTGCATATGACCGCTGCACTCAAACAGCCTTTCGCCGAAAGTGCAGGTGATATCGCGCACCGCATTGACGCTATCGCCTGGACTGCGATCGCTAGGCACCTCGATGACAATGGCTGGGCGGTGCTGAGCAATCTGCTGTCGCCCGACGAATGCCGCTTGATTGCGGGCCTCTACGGTTCAGATGGCATCTTCCGCAGTCACATTATCATGGCGCGGCATGGCTTTGGACGTGGAGAATACAAGTACTTTTCGTATCCGCTGCCGGACATTGTCGCCAACCTGCGCACTGCGCTGTATCCACGCTTGGCTCCAATTGCCAATCGCTGGAACGAGTCGATGGGAATTGATGTGCGCTATCCTTCCGCGCATGCCGACTTCATCAAACGCTGCCACAAGGCCGATCAGACGCGTCCAACGCCGTTGCTGCTCCAGTATGTCGCCGGTGATTACAACTGTCTGCACCAGGACCTATATGGCGAGCATGTGTTTCCGTTGCAGGTGGCGATTTTGTTGTCCGAACCTGATCGGGATTTCACTGGCGGCGAATTCGTGCTGACGGAGCAGCGTCCGCGCATGCAGTCGCGCGCGGCGGTGGTGCCTCTGCGTCGTGGTGATGCTGTGGTGTTCGCTGTGCACAACCGGCCAGTGCAGGGGACGCGGGGAACGTATCGTGTCAACCTTCGGCATGGCGTGAGCCAGATACGATCCGGCCAGCGCCATACGGTCGGCATCATTTTTCATGACGCTAAATAATGCGAGATCTGTTCGACGAGGTTGAGACCGATGACGCCAGGCGCGATGTCGAACTTGCGCCGGGGGCCATACTGCTTGGCGGCTTCGCGCGGCCGTGTGAAGCCGCGTTGATCGCGGAGGTGTGCGCGATCGCTGAACGTGCTCCGTTCCGCCATCTCATCACGCCAGGCGGTTACCGAATGTCGGTGGCGATGACCAATTGCGGCGGGGTGGGCTGGGTCAGCGATCACCGGGGCTATCGCTATGACGCTATTGACCCGGACACCAGCAAACCGTGGCCGGCAATGCCGGACGTCTTCATTGCGCTGGCGCGGGAGGCTGCAGCCAGAGCCGGGTTTATGAATTTTCGTCCTGACGCTTGCCTGATCAATCGATACGAGCCGGGTGCGAAGCTATCCCTGCATCAGGACAAGGACGAGCTCGATCTGGATGCGCCCATCGTCTCGGTTTCGCTTGGGCTACCCGCGGTGTTTCAGTTTGGCGGATTGAAACGAAGCGATCGGCCCGATCGACATCGGCTGAGACACGGGGATGTGGTGGTGTGGGGCGGCCCGTCGCGGCTCGCGTTTCACGGCGTGTTACCGCTGGCGGACGGTGAGCATCCGCTGCTCGGACGCCAGCGCATCAATCTCACATTCCGGAAGACACGCTAGTGTCCGAATCCAAAGTTCGCCGTATCGTGGAGCGCGCCCGACAGCGAACTTCTGAACCACCACACTAGAGTTAAGCGCGATCCACACGCACGACGCGCCCTTTTTCGATGGCAAGCGCCAGGCGGCCTTTCTTGAGCGCCAGCGCCGCTTCACCAAACAATTCGCGACGCCAGCCGTGCAGCGCGCCGACATCGGCATTGTCATCGGCTGCTATTTGCTCGAGATCGTCCACGGTGGCGATCACCTTGCTGGCCACGGCATGCCGTTCAGAGGTCATGCGCAACAACACCTTGAGCAATTCGACCGTCGCAGAGCCGTTGGCGTTGCTGCGCGGCTTGTCCAGCTTGGGCAACGTCGTGAGATCGCGCGCCAGCCCGCGTTTCACCGCGGCGATGATGTCTTGTCCCCATTTAGATTTGTCGAAACCTTTCGGCAGGGACCGAAGATTGGCGAGACGTTCCAGGGTGGTGGGCGCGTGGGTTGCGATATCGCCGATCGCGTCGTCTTTCAGGATGCGGCTGCGGGGCACGTCGCGGGTCTGCGCTTCCTGCTCACGCCATGCCGCGACTTCCATCAAAACCGCGAGTTCCTTCGGTTTTCGTACGCGGGTCTTCAGCCGTTCCCATGCACGTTCAGGATGGATGTCATAAGTCTTCGGCGAGGTAAGGACATCCATTTCCTCGCTGACCCAATCGCTGCGGCCGCGCTTTTTGAGGTCTGCGTCAAGTGCCGCGAAAACGTCACGCAGGTGGGTCACGTCGGCGACTGCATACTGGATCTGATCTTGGGTTAGTGGGCGTTGCGACCAGTCCGTAAAGCGATGCGTCTTGTCGGGACGGTGGCCTGTGATCCGCTCCACGAGCTGGTCGTAGGCGATCGAATCTCCATATCCCAACACCATAGAGGCGACCTGGGTATCGAAGACAGGATGCGGCACGATATTGGCCCGATGCCAGATGATTTCGATGTCCTGCCGCGCCGCATGGAAGACCTTGAGGACTTTCTCATTGCCCATCAGTTCGAAGAAGGGCGTCAGGTCGATGCCCTCGGCCAATGCATCTATAACGACAGCCTCCTCCGTGCTCGCCATCTGTATGACGCAGAGCAGGGGGTAGTAGGTCGTCTCGCGCAAAAACTCGGTGTCGACGGTGATAACGGGGTGCTGGGCGAGGCGGTGGCAGACGGCGGTGAGTTCGCCTGTTGTAGAGATAATTTCCATGCGGGGCTTATTACCGTTTTGAGCGAAATTATCCATGCGAAAATCAGCTGACGGACGGGCGGTCAGGGCATGGCCTCCGGTGCAAATGCCCGTCGTGAACCTGTTCCATGGCGGTTTCGACCAATCCGGCAACGTCGCAATGCGCAAACCCGAGGAGGCTGTGATGGTCCGACCGTTTTCACCATGATCGGCGTCGCTGGTTTACTAACCGCTATTTTCGCGCCGGCTGAGGCCGGAGCGAACACGCTGAATATCCACGTCCGGCCCCATCTTCGGATCAACACAACGCTTCATGTCGATATTAAGCCGCGTCTTTATCGTGATGTGATTTTGGCGGAATCCTGCGTCAGTCACCCAAAGCGCAATGATCATGGGACGAGTGCCCGCAAGCGGTGCCTGGACGACTGACAGTTGCACCTGATGAGGCGAACTTTGGATTCGGGATGCTAGAGGCTGAGAAGGGCTGCATTGGGCCGGTTGTCATGATTAGCTGCAGGTCCATTCGGGGGCCTTGCACGCATGATCATCGGACTTGACCACGTCGTATTGCTCGTTCGTGACATCAACGCGGGCGTTGCTGGATATCAGGGGCTGCTTGGCCGTGCGCCGTCATGGCGAACGCAGAGTCAGGGGGCGGCGACTGCAATGTTCACGTTGGCGAACATGTCGCTGGAGTTGATGGCGCCGTCTGGTGAAGGCGCAACCGGAGAGCGGGTTCGCGCCGCACTTGATAAGCAGGGTGAGGGGTTGGCCAGCCTTGCTTTTGCTGTTGCCGATATCACCAAGGCCCATCGCCGCTTGACGCGTCTTGGCCTTGCGCCTGACGATATCGCCGATGGACAAAGCCGGGATCTGACATCGGGGGCTTCGATGTCCTGGCAGCGCACGCGGGTGTCCGATGACTTTACCCATGGCGTCCGGATCTTCTTCCTCCAGCGGACCGAACCGCTAGGCAGACCGACCGATCAGGCTTCCGGCACGATTGAAGCCCTCGACAGCCTCGTTCTCAGCACCCCGAACCCCGACCGCGCGGCTGCACTTTACGGAGCTCGGTTCGGTCTCGAGATGGCTCTCGACCGCACCGTTCCAGGCCTGGGTACGCGGTTCCTGTTTTTCCGCTGCGGAGAACACCTTATCGTTGAAATCATCCACCGCCTCAAAGACGGTGTCGGTCAGGGGCCTGACAAGATCTGGGGCCTATCCTGGCAAACGGCCGATATCACCGCTACCCAGGAGCGGATCCGAGGGGCAGGGCTGGAAGTTTCCGACATCCGCGAGGGCCGGAAGCCGGGCAGCCGGGTCGCCACCGTCAAGACCGGAACCTTTGGGGTCCCAACGCTGCTGATCCAGCAGGGCCTCAGATAACGCCTCCTGCCCGACAATTGATCAAAATGCGTGCTCGGGAGTGTTCCGGATCCGAAGTTCGCCCCGTAATGAGGCGCACTCTGTAGCGAACTTCGGATCCGAAAGAACACTAGCAAATCTATGATTTTAGTGTGGTTTATGTTCAGAAGTTCGCTTGAAGGACGCGCAGAGAAAACGAAGCGAACTTCTGAACACCACACTAGTTGTTTTCCTTAAACTTTCCGCATGGTTGCAGCGCATCATGGCCCACCATTCGGTTGCCGCGTTCCGCCCGCTCGGGTAAACCCTGCGCGCGCCCCATGAGCGCATATTCTCGATTCTGCCCTCTGAGCCTTTTCCAGGATTTTCATGCATCGCTATCGTTCTCACACTTGCGGCGCTCTCCGCGAAGCCAACATCGGCCAAGAGGTTCGGCTCTCGGGCTGGTGTCACCGCATCCGCGACCACGGTGGCGTTCTATTTATCGATCTGCGCGACCATTATGGCCTGACGCAGTGCGTGATCGATCCGGATTCCTCGGCGTTCAAATTGGCCGAAACCCTGCGGTCTGAGTGGGTGGTCCGTTTTGACGGCAAGGTTCGCCGTCGTCCCGAAGGCACTGACAATCCTGAATTGCCGACCGGCACGGTTGAGCTCTTCATCAATGAGATCGAGGTGCTGGGCGAGGCCGGCGAACTGCCGATGCCGGTGTTCGGCGACCAGGAATATCCCGAAGAGATAAGGCTTAAGTACCGCTTCCTCGACCTTCGTCGCGAGCGTCTGCACCAGAACATCATGACGCGCGGCGCCATCGTGGACTCCATGCGCAAGCGTATGAAGGAAGCCGGCTTCTTCGAATTCCAGACGCCGATCCTGACGGCTTCATCCCCGGAGGGCGCGCGCGACTTCCTCGTGCCGAGCCGGATTCATCCGGGCAAGTTCTATGCGCTCCCGCAGGCGCCGCAGCAGTACAAGCAGCTGCTGATGATGTCGGGCTTCGACCGTTACTTCCAGATCGCGCCATGTTTCCGCGATGAGGATCCTCGCGCGGATCGCTTGCCCGGCGAGTTCTATCAACTCGATCTGGAGATGAGCTTCGTCACGCAAGAGGATGTTTTTGCTGCGATGGAGCCGGTCATCACCGGCGTGTTCGAGGATTTCGCCAAGGGCAAGCCGGTGACGAAGAACTGGCCGCGCATTCCCTTTGCGGAAGCCCTGCGTAAATACGGCACCGACAAGCCAGACCTGCGCAATCCGCTTGTGATGCAGGAAGTCTCCGAGCATTTCCGCGGTTCGGGCTTTAAGGTATTCGCCCGTATGCTCGAAGACCCGACCAATCAGGTTTGGGCGATCCCTGGCCCCGGTGGAGGTTCGCGCGCGTTTTGCGATCGCATGAATTCATGGGCGCAGGGTGAGGGTCAACCCGGCCTTGGCTACATTATGTGGCGCGAAGGCGGTGAGGGGGCGGGTCCGTTGGCCAACAACATTGGTCCCGAGCGCACGGCCGCGATCCGCGAGCAGTTGCGCCTCAAGGACGGCGACGCGGCATTCTTTGTGGCGGGTGATCCGTCGAAGTTCTGGAAGTTTGCCGGTCTCGCACGAACCAAAGTCGGCGAGGAGTTAAACCTGATCGACAAGGATCGGTTCGAACTTGCGTGGATTGTTGACTTCCCGATGTACGAGTACAACGAGGATGAGAAGAAGATCGACTTCTCGCACAACCCGTTCTCGATGCCGCAAGGCGGTCTGGAAGCACTTCAGACCCAGGATCCGCTGACCATCAAGGCATTTCAGTACGACATCGCCTGTAACGGTTACGAGATCGCGTCCGGCGGCATCCGCAACCATCGTCCGCAGGCGATGGTCAAGGCGTTCGAGATCGCAGGCTATGGCGAGGAGACCGTGATTGAGCGCTTCGGTGGTATGTATCGCGCGTTCCAGTATGGCGCGCCTCCGCACGGCGGTATGGCTGCAGGCGTGGATCGCATTGTCATGCTGCTCTGCGGTACGACTAACCTTCGTGAAATCTCGCTATTCCCGATGAATCAGCGCGCGGAAGATTTGCTAATGGGGGCTCCGTCGGAAGTGACGCTCAAGCAGCTCCGCGAGCTTCACATCAGGCTCAATCTGCCGCAAAACTGATCGTTAAAGAACAATCATCGATATCAATTCGAGTAGACGTGCTGAGGACTTAAGGTATGGCGTCAACGTTGTCTGAAGAATTGCGCCTCGCGGCGTTGGCCTATCACCGCAATCCTCGTCCCGGAAAACTGGAAATCCAAGCGAGTAAGCCGCTTGCCAACCAGCGTGACCTCGCGCTGGCCTATTCGCCGGGTGTCGCTGCAGCATGTGAAGCCATTGCGGCCGATCCGCATGAAGCGGCGTCGCTGACAGCTCGCTCCAATCTCGTTGCAGTCGTCAGCAACGGCACCGCTGTCCTGGGACTTGGCAATATCGGGCCGCTCGCCTCCAAGCCTGTGATGGAAGGCAAGGCGGTCCTGTTCAAGAAGTTCGCCGGCATTGACGTGTTCGACATTGAGATCGCCGCCGACACCATTGCGCGGGTCGTCGACACCGTTGCCGCGCTGGAGCCGACTTTCGGCGGAATCAACCTCGAGGACATCAAGGGGCCGGAGTGCTTCGAGATTGAGGAGCAGTTGAAGGCTCGGATGAAGATTCCGGTCTTCCATGATGACCAGCACGGCACTGCAATCATTGTCTGCGCTGCCATCCGCAACGCATTGATCTTGAATGGCAAGAAGATCGAAGACATCAAGATCGTGACGTCGGGCGCCGGCGCGGCCGCCATCGCCTGCCTCAATCTGATGGTCTCGCTCGGTGCGAAGCGAGAGAACATCTGGGTCTGCGACATTGACGGACTTGTCTATGAAGGGCGCAATACGCTCATGGACAAGTGGAAGGCGGTCTACGCGCAGAAGACCGATAAGCGCAAGCTGGCGGATGTGATCGGCGGCGCGGATGTCTTCCTAGGTGTTTCAGCGGCCGGCGTCCTGAAGCCGGAAATGGTCGCCCAGATGGCAGACAAGCCATTGGTGATGGCCCTTGCCAACCCCACGCCCGAGATCATGCCCGATGAGGCGCGCAAGGTTCGTCCGGATGCGATGATCTGCACGGGCCGTTCGGACTTCCCCAATCAGGTGAACAACGTCCTCTGCTTCCCCTTCATCTTCCGTGGGGCGCTCGATGTCGGCGCC
Organism: Nitrobacteraceae bacterium AZCC 1564; assembly: GCA_036924835.1. Taxonomy (NCBI): domain Bacteria; kingdom Pseudomonadati; phylum Pseudomonadota; class Alphaproteobacteria; order Hyphomicrobiales; family Nitrobacteraceae; species Nitrobacteraceae bacterium AZCC 1564. The sequence goes on along the minus strand of JBAGRR010000001.1, from coordinate 622,089 downwards.
ACCGCGATCAATGAGGAGATGAAACGCGCCGCCGTTGACGCGCTGGCGCAGCTGGCGCGTGATCCTCCGTCCGACGTCGTGGTTCGCTATGACAGCGGCGAGACCCAAGGCTTCGGACCCGGTTCGCTCATCCCGAGCCCGTTTGATCCGCGCCTGATCCTGCGCGTCGCTCCCGCGGTCGCAAAGGCCGCAATGGAGTCCGGCGTAGCAACCCGGCCGATCGCGGATTTCGATGCCTACACCGAACAGCTCGACCGCTTCGCATTCCGCTCCGGCCTCGTCATGAAGCCGGTGTTCGCCAAGGCCAAGGTCCAGCCCGTCCGCGTCATCTACGCCGAAGGCGAGGATGAGCGCGTGCTGCGTGCGGTTCAGGTCGTGCTCGAGGAAAATGTCGCGCGGCCTATTCTGGTCGGGCGCCCGTCCGTCGTTGCGTCGAGGATTCAGCGCTTCGGCTTGTCGATCAAGGCCGGGCAGGATTTTGATCTGATCAACCCGGAGGACGACCCGCGCTACCGCTCTTATGTGCAGAGCTACATCGATGTGGCTGGCCGAAGCGGTATTACTCCCGATGCCGCGCGGACGCTGGTTCGCACCAATGCGACGGTGATCGCGGCGCTCGCGGTGGTCCGCGGTGAGGCAGATGCCATGCTCTGCGGTGTCGACGGGCGCTATATGAGCCATCTTCGCCGCATCCGCGAGATCATTGGCGTATCTCCGGGCCTGGAAGACTTTTCAGCGTTGGCTTTGGTGATCACCAGTAAGGGCGCGTATTTCATCGCCGACACTCAGATTCGCCCCAATCCGACCGCCGAGGAGCTGGCTGAGATGGCGGCTCTGGCTGCCGTCCATGTCCAACGCTTCGGGGTGAAGCCAAAGGTCGCGTTCCTCTCGCATTCGGATTTCGGCAGCTACGACACAGAATCCGCCCGCAAGATGCGCCGCGCGACTGAACTGCTTGCGAAGGATCACCCGGAAATCGAGGCTGACGGCGAAATGCAGGGTGATACGGCATTGACCGAGTTGTCGCGTCAGCTTGTGCTCCCGCATTCACGTCTGGAAGGGTCGGCCAACATCCTGATCATGCCGAATCTGGACGCAGCCAATATCGGCTACCAGATGATCAAGGTTCTGGCTGGTGCGTTGCCAGTAGGACCGATCCTGATCGGTCCAGCGCGGCCGGCCCATATCCTGACGCCGTCGGTGACCGCGCGTGGCATTCTCAATATGACCGCGGTTGCCGCTGTCGAAGCACAAGAACGAGCGGGGCGACAGCAGCCGACTCTGTTCGGGTGAGCATAAGTCCTGTATATCAGGACTGTAATCATCCCAGCGAGGTCGGCCGATGTCCGCTTTAGTCTCCCTCGGGCGTGTTCTGTTTGTCGTCTTATTTGTATTTTCCGGAGCTTCTAAGCTTTTTGATATTGCATCGACGACCCAGGCCATCACTGAAAAGGTAGCCATTCCTGCTGTGCTGGCGCCTTACGCGACCCAGCTTGAGGGGCTGGCCGGGATGCCGACCGCACAGATCCTCGCCATTCTCGCGGGTGTCGTCGAGGTCGTCAGCGGGTTGATGATTGCGCTCAATTTTGGTGCGCGGTTCTTCGCCATCGTCTTGGTGCTGTTTGTTGCCGTGACAACGTTCTACTTCCACAATTTCTGGGACATGACCGGTGCTGATCGCATCAACAACATGATTCATGCCCTGAAGAATCTGTCGCTGATCGGTGGGCTGCTGATCATTGCCGGCTATCCACGAAATGCGGCGGTGGTGGAGAAGGACGGTTATTCAAGCGTCTCTGATACGCAGTACTAAGTCGCGCGCCTTGAACGCAAAGCTTTGTTCGCGTTGCGTACGATATCAACCTGAGAGGGTAATGTTGCGCTTCGCGCACGCAATTATAAATTTCGCATAAATTTACCAATCACATTTAAGTCATGCAGTCGGGCAATCTGGGGGATGACATGCTTGACCGCGTGAGCGTTACGGCGCTTTTGAAATCTGTGATCGCTGCAATGGCAGCGTGCGTGATTATTCTGCTTGCAACGTCAGCGTGGCAGTCTTGGAACACAGTTGATGCAACCAGCCGCATCGCCACGATCGCGGATGCATCGGGGCAAGCTTTCAAGGCCATGCACAATTTGCGGACCGACAGGTCGTCGACGGTTCGCACCTTGAATGCCGAGGGCACGATCACGCCCGATATGGAGAAATACCTCAGGAACATTCAAGACAGCGAGATGCCGGCGCTGCGCGCCGCGATCAACATTCTCGGGTCTCTGGAATTCCCGGAAAAAGGTGCGTTGTTGCCGGAGTTATCTCGGCTGACCGACGCACTGACTTCTCTGCAGAAGGAGTTCTGGGACGCGGCCAGCAAGCCGAAGGCGTCACGCCGCGCGGGACTCGCGAAGGAATACTCGGAGACGACAACGGCCGTCATCAGTGTCCTGGACAAGATTTCGAATCAACTGGCTGCATTGGTCAATCACGCCAACCCCGTCGTCGACCAGTTGCTGTCGATCAAGCAGATGGCCTGGATTCTGCGCAACACCGCCGGTGACGCATCAGTGTTGGTGTCGAATGGTCTCGCCACGGGTAAGGTTTCGGGCGACGCTCAGTTGAACTACACGAAGTTCGTCGGCGGCATGGATGCCGCCTGGTCTGCTGTCGAGAGCGCGGCGGCGGGGATGAAGCTGCCAGCAGCACTCGAAAACGCGATTGCGGCTGCCAAGACGGCCTATTTTGACGCGCAGTACATGTCGCTCCGCGACCGGCTGATATTTGCTTTGTCGACCGGAGAGAAGCCGGAAATGACGGCAGCTCAATGGACGCCTGTGACCGTTGGCCGTATGGCGAGTGCGGTCGTCGTCGCGGAACAGGCGTTGGATGCCGCCAAGGAATACGGCAGGGACCTCCATCAGGCAGCATTTCGTGCGCTGATCGTCCAACTGATCCTGCTTTCCGGCGCCGTCGCCATGGCTGTGCTGAGCATCATTGCGGTCAGCCGCCGCGTCATCAAGCCGCTGCAGTCTATTCAGGGGGCGATGCTCAAGGTCGCCGACGGCGATCTGTCCGTCGACGTTCCGTTCGCGCAGCGCCGCGATGAAATCGGCGCACTGGCCGGGGCGCTGGAGACATTCAAGCAGAACGCCGTTGAAAAGGAGCGGATCGAGGCGGATCAACGCGCGCGCAATGCGCGCGGCGTGTCCCGCCAGCAAGCAATCGAAACGCATATCGCGATGTTTGAACAGCAGATTGGAGAAGTGCTCGACGCTTTCAGCGAGGCTTCCGATCAGATGCGACAGACCTCGGAGGGCATGTCCGCCATCTCGATGCAGACGAATACGCAGGTGCGCCAGGCCGCGAAAGCATCCGGCGATGCATCCGCTAATGTGCAAAGTGTGGCGGCCGCCTCTGAAGAACTCAGCTCGTCCATCAATGACATCAGCCGTCAGGTCTCTCATGCGGCAAACATTGCCGGACGTGCGGTGGATCAGGCTCGTCAGACCGATACCACGGTTCAGGGGCTCTCGGAGACAGCAGGCCGTATCGGCGATGTGATCAGCCTGATCAACGATATTGCTGGTCAAACCAATCTGCTGGCACTCAACGCCACCATCGAAGCCGCACGCGCCGGTGAAGCAGGCAAGGGGTTTGCCGTCGTTGCGTCCGAGGTGAAGTCGCTCGCAAGCCAGACCGCAAAGGCGACCGAGGAAATTTCCCAGCAGATCGCTGCGGTCCAAAAGGTTGCGCAGGAAGCGATGGACGCGATCAAGGGCATCGGTGGCACCATATCGGAAGTCAGCGAGGTTGCGACTGCGATTGCGGCTGCGGTTGAGGAGCAGGGGGCTGCGACGCAGGAAATCACACGCAACACCCAGCAGGCAGCACGGGGCACTATGGATGTTTCCAACAACATCGCCGGGGTCACCCAGGGCGCCGATGCCACCGGAGCATCTGCTCAGAACGTCAAGGCCGCGGCCGAGGCGCTCGGGACGCAGGCGCAGCAATTGCGCGGCCGGGTCAACGATTTCCTGGGAAATATTCGGGCGGCGTGATCGCGGTTGTTAATCCCGGCGCCAAGCGGTCACATCGACCTTGCCCACCGCATCGAGCAGCCGCGTTTCGGTGGGTTTAAGGCCGTGTGATTCCAAAATTGCCTCCGGCGATCGTTCTGGAACCCCGGGAAAAGCTCCAATACCATCCGGGAGCGTCACGCTATGGGCTTGCGACAGCCAGAACGTGTCGTAGCGATCCATGAACATGTCGAACACCACCGGCCCGCCAATGATTGCGGCGGTACCTGAAGTGACGCCGGCCTGACGGCAAGCGTCCTGGAATGTCGCACGTGCTGGATTCCATAAGGTCGCCTTGGGGTTTTCCGGATCGGCAGCCAGCGCACTGACCGACCGTGTGAGAACAATGCGCGTCCTTTGTGGGGACCGCTCCTGATCTTCAAAGGAGTTCTTGCCGTGAACGATGAGATCGGCACGGTCGAGCGCATTCTCGAAGAACTTCTGATCCGCCTCGAACTTCAGCGATGGCGGCATGATCCTGTTCGCGTCCGCCAGCATGCCGTTGGCGGACGCGATGACATAACCTTCAATTCGCATGAGATATTGTTGTTTTGTCCCTGAGATTGCTGGTTGTTTGTCTTTACTCGGAAATGGTTTGTACCACGCTGTTGAGCGGACGGGTGCTGACCGTCGGCAATTTGACGCTCTTGGTCACTTCCTCGTCGTACTGCGCGATGGTCTGCACAGGTGCTTTAGCCTTGACCTGCACCACTTTGTAACCGCCAGCTTTGAGCCGCTTCATAAGTTCCGGCAGCGCCTCCGCGGTGTGCTTCTGGAAATCATGCATTAGCACGATCCCTTTGCCGTGTTTGTCGAGCTTTGTCATGACCGTGTCGACGATCTTTTCCGCCTTGCTGGCCTTGAAGTCGAACGAGTCGAGATCGCACGACCAGATGGCGATGTTGCGCTCGCCAAGATAGGTCACCATTGCGGGCGGGTGCTGGAGGGCCGGGAAGCGGAAGAACGGTGACGGCGCACTGCCGAGAGCCCATTTGACCGCGCTGAAGCCTTTTTCAATCTCTTCCTTTTGTTGAGCCTCGGTCAGCTTCTTGTTGTTGAGATTGGCATGGGACCACGTGTGCGAACCGACGGTGTGGCCCTGTTCGACGACCTGCTTGAGGATTTCGGGATAATAGGTCGCGTGCTTCCCGATGGGAAAGAAGATTGCCTTGGTGCATTCATCACCCAGGGTTTTCAGCACCGACGGTGTGTTGACCGGCCACGGACCATCGTCGAACGTCAGCACCACCTCCTTGTCGCGGAGGAAGTCCAGTTGTTTGAAGTGTTCGAACCCGAAGCCGGGTCCACCGGTGGTATCGATCGCGACGATGCGCGAGACACCGAGGGCGTTTGGATTGGCACAATTGGCTTTGAGCGGAGTGGGGGCAGGTGGCGGATTTGGAGTGGCGGCTGGAGCGGGCGCCGCTGCCTTTTGCGGAGCGGCTTGTGCCGGACGTGGAATTAGCGACTGCGACCAAGCGCTATTGAACCCACATACTGTTGCGATGGTTGCGACAATGACACTAGCCTTGATGCGCATGGCATCCCCCTCGACGTTGGTCAGTCATGAGGCAAGCGGCGGGTGCCGCTACCCCCCGAATCTCAAGCCTAGTCTCACATCGTCCCGTCCGCCAACGCCTTTTGGCGGCTGAACACAGGTTCGACGCTAGTGGAGTGGATTTGACATTCGCTACCCCGTTTGCCGCAGACCGGCAAAGCGAACGTCAAATCCAAAAATTCCACTCGTGTGGCGGTTCAGAAGTCCGCATTCGTGCGGCGAGTCTGGAATGCGGACTTCTGAACCAAAGCCACACTAGATCAATAACTTGCTAGTGTCCTTCGATTCCGAAGTTCGCAAGGTGCAGCTGAATGATGCGAACTTCGGAATCGGGACACTAGAATCTTATATTTGCAAGTGGTCCTTTGATTCTAACGTTCGCAAAAGTGCCTGCCTCAAACGGCATGCGAACGTTAGAAACGGACCACTGGAGGGTTAACTCGCGGAGAAGATCAGGCCGTCAGGGAGCGGGCGATTGCGGTGGCGACGCGTGTGTCAGTTGGTTCGATGCGCGACGAGAACGTATCAGCGATGTGTCCGTCGCGACCGACGAGGTATTTGTGGAAGTTCCAGCTTGGCAGATCCGCCGGCCGTTCCGCTGCCGCCCATTTGTAGAAGGGGTGGGCATTGGGACCCTTCACAGTGGTCTTGGCCGTGATCGGAAAGGTGACGTGATAGGTGTGCTCGGCGGTCTCCGTGATCTCCGTGGCCCCGCCCGGTTCCTGGCCGCCGAAATCGTTGGATGGAACACCGATGATCATCAGTCCACGGTCACGGAACTGGGCCCAAAGTTGCTGCAGTCCCGCGTATTGCGGGGTGTAGCCGCAGAGCGAGGCTGTATTGACCACCATTATCGGCTTACCTGCATAATCCGCGAGGTGGATGTCGCCGCCTTTGAGTCCCTGAAACGAAAAGCCGTACGCCGTAATGCGGCTCATGGTGGGCTGCGCCAGAACTGAACTGGCAAAACCTGATCCAGCGGCGCCCCACACCATGGTTGCAACCATCTGTCTGCGATTGATCATGGTCTGCTCCTGCCGGCGGCCTCTCTACCACTAGATTAGCTGACCGCTTACAGAAATGTCTTCAACAGCGCGTTACGGGCGCTTCGGCGGCAGATCGCACCACGGCATCGGCAATTCGGGCTCGTAGGTTTGATTCCAGTCGCAGATGTATTCAGGCCCGCTGCGCTTCATCACATGCTTGATCGGTTCGGCCTGGCTTACCGCGACATGGGCAACGATGAGTGCGGCACCGATGGGATAAGCCCACTTGGCAAATCGCAGATGGCTGAGACGATCGAGCAGGACTGTTCCCGCGATAATAATCAGCGGGTCGGTAAACATGAAATATTCGGCTTTCAGCCCTCGGCGTACGCCCAAGGCGTCAATCCCGATCGCTGCTAACAACAAAAGCGATGCTTGCAGTGCGACCTGACGTTCACCTTTGAGCAATGCATAGATAATGCCGGGAGCAATCAGCCATGTCAGAAAGACTGTCGGTCGGGGCGATGAGAACAAAATGAATGAGTAGCGTTTCAGGACCGACACCACGCCATCAAACAACAGACTGATCGCTGCAAATGCCTTGCCGCCGTCCACTGCCGTAGTTGCTGGCGCGTCGGCAAACACCAGCATCTTCTCAATGGGGTTGATGACCGCGACGAGATTTTGGGGATCGTACTGAAGATAGAGCGCGAGCAGGCCGAACGAGGCACCTGCGATCACTGCAAACATGCTCGCGAGCGTCTCGGAAATACTGATCCGCCACCAAGCTGCGTAGACCAGCATGCCAAGGACAATCCAGACCGCCAACGCAAGCTGGTAGATCCCGAACATCCCGCCGATGATCGGATGAAGTTGCGCGACGGCGATCGCCGCAGGATCAAGGCCCGCAACGATGAGTGGATACGCCAGATAGAACAGGACGCCGGCAGCGACGGCTGCGACAGTGGATGCCAGCCAAGCGCGCGCAGAATCGTCCCAGAATGCAGTGCTCGGGCTGGTCTGCGCACCGAACGGCAGCAGCATGACAGGAAGAGCGGCGATCAGCAGGACCGCCTGCACCTTGTTCTCCATCCCAAGCACGCACAGAGCTGCAGCAGCGGCTACTGCAAGCGGCCGCCATGAGGTTGCTCGCCGGCCGACAATGATCAGGAGCATGAAAGCGAACGTGAACAGGCAACCTGCGATCAATTCACTGCGCAGGATCCTCATATGGACGGCAATGCCGCCTGAAAATGCGAAGGCAAATGTGGAGAGCAGTGCGATGCGCCAGTCGCGTACCAGATGCTTGGCAAGAGCCGCGTAAGCCAGCACGAAGACGCTGGTGGTCAACCAGGCGACGACGCGCCCCGCGCGGATAGCACTCGTCATCGCTGCGTCGAAGGCTGGAATATTCAAGGCGGACGGAATCGATGAGAGTTTCCATGCGTCGAGCAGGCCCAGTGCGTGCATGAACTGGAACCAGAGCTTTACGGACAGGATCGTGAAATACGATGGGTGATCAAAAAAAGCCTGTGGCTTGCCATCGTTCAACACCAGCGCGTTGTAAACGATCATGAAGTCCATATCGGCGTTACGCCAATAGATGACGAAGTAGCCGGCCAGGAAGAACGATGCCGCGAGGCACCCAAGAATAACAGCAATGCCGCCGGACCATCCAAACGGCGTCAACCGCTTGAATGCATCCGGGCGTGTTTCTAGGGCGGGCGTGATCTCCACCGATGTGGGAACTTCTGCGGATGTGCTCATGTTCGTGGGGTTCTAGCCCAACGGTCCATCAGAAGCCAACTGGTCTAGTGTGGTGGTTCAGAAGTTCGCTTCATTTTCTCGCGGGTCCTTCAAGCGAACTTCTGAACCTAAACCACACTAGAATCATGGATTTGCTAGTGTCCTTTCGAATCCGAAGTTCGCTACGAGATGCGCTGCGGTATAGGCGAACCTCAGATTCGGGCCACTAGACAGGCTTTTTATCGGAGCGGAACGATGAAATCGGTGCCGCGGCCGGTTTCCTGGCCAAGGCCCTGGTCCGAGACGATCAGGGATCCACCGGGGGCCAGGGCGGCGGCGATGCGTTCCATCGCTTCCGGCGGAATCGTTAGCCGATCAAGCGCTTCACTTGGCGAGGAGGCCGGCGGCGAGGCGCTCTCTTCAACCGCTACCGCATTCTTCCTTCGGCGCCGGAATTCGTCTTCCGAACGCCGCGTAGTTCTGGCGGGCGTTGGCAGTGACACAACCGTCCAGCGGAAGCCGTTGACATCGTCTTTGTCAGCTCGGGCGGTAAACACATGGGTGCCGAGCGGACGATCTGCCGCCGCGATTGTCACTGGCACCTCGAACAGCGGCTCAAAATTCTGTCGCACGTACAGCTTTCCTTCCTTGCGGCTGACATAAGCTGCGATGTGTCCGAAGCGTGGCTTGACCGGGCCGATGAATTCTGCAGAGCCCTCGCGCGGGGGGATTGCATTTGTTACGGCAGGTGTCTTGTCTGCGTCCGTCGCGCGAGACTGATCCTTGCCGGGTCCTGTTTCGGCGGTCCTCTGCTCTGCAACCGGTGCGTCGCTTGCAGCTTGCTTCGCTTCACTCTTCGACGTGGTGATAGTTTGGGCGGGCTGTTCGCCTGCTGCATCAGATTTCTGAGGCAACACGTTGCTGGCATCCGCGGTGCGGATTTCATGCTTGTCTGAAACGGTTGAAAGCCTCAGCTCAATCTTTTCTGGTGCTGGCGGCGGCGAGTTGGTGAAATCGGCGACGGTGGACTTATCGGACTCTGTGGTGGCCGCAACTTCATTCTGCTGCGGCGTCGCTGTTGGAGCTGTCACAGCAGTGGTTGTGGGTTTTCGCGCAATGAGGTTGGGATTTGAGATGTCGGCGGGCGATAGGTCCCCAGGCGCGATAATCACGCGCGCGCCCATCCGCGTCCATCCCCAGAGCCGTGTCGCAAAATTCATCGGCATGCGGATGCAGCCGTGTGATGCAGGATAACCAGGAACCACGCCGGCGTGGAGCGCTATGCCAGACCAAGTGATGCGCTGCATATAGGGCATTGGCGCATTACTGTAGATGTTCGAGCGGTGGTATTTGTTCTTCTGGATGACACTGAACACACCCATGGGCGTTGAGTGTCCTGCCATCCCGGTCGAGACCGGAGATTCGGCGAACAGGCCGTTTGCATCGTAAACTTTGAGGTGTTGGCTATCGATCGAGATGGCAATCACGATCGGGCCTTGGGGCTTCGGGGTGTTCTTGGGGGCATCGGCGAGCTTGGGAGTGACACGCTTCCTGGGGAGCGGTCGTGCGCGGTGATACTCCATCGGGGGCGGGTAATCGTACACCGTGCCGCCGTAATAATCGTCTCGTTGCGACGGCCAAAATACCTGAGCTTGCGTGGGGAGGCTGACGCCGAGGGTTAGCGTTGCGGCCAGGCACATGGCCAACTGCATTCGTGACGGGGGGCGTCGAGTAAATGCGACCGTTTCTTGCTGCCCCGTCGAAGAAGCTGGCCGATTGTTGTGCACGCCCGATATCCTCAATTGATTCCAATTATGAGTGTCGCAGACAGACAAAATGTTCACCAGCCGGAGGCGCCAATTTGACGCTCCGAGCCAGCTTTTCGCCAGAATCTAGTTTTGAAGCCCTGACGACCGCTTAACAGGGCCATTCCCTCTAAGTCACAATTACGTGCCTTCAACATTTGTCCGGGCATCCCACATATCGGATTATCGGGCCTGATTCCTGGCTCTGATATTCCCCGCTGGAGATATCGATGATTGTCCGCAAGACCTGCGTCTCGGTCCTATCCTTCGTGTGCTGGGCCCTGATCGCCGTTACCTTTGCCGGGTTTATGGCCGGCTTTATGACGTCGCCGGTCCTGGCAGGGGATGAGCCGGACCTGATCTTCAGGCGATCTACGGTTTTCAAGCTGTTGAGCCCGGATGACAAACTGGCGACCTATGGCGTAGATGATCCGGATGTGGAGGGAGTAGCCTGCCATTTCACGGTCCCTGAAAAGGGCGGTTACAAGGGCTGGCTTGGTCTGGCCGAACAGGTCTCGGATATCTCGCTGTCCTGCCGGCAGATTGGCCCGATCCGCTTCAAAGCAAAGCTGGGGCAGGGAGACGACATGTTTCGGCAGCGGCGCTCGCTGTTCTTCAAAAAGATGCAGATCGTGCGTGGATGCGACGCCAAGAGGAATGTGCTGGTTTACATGGTCTATTCGGACAAACTGATTGAAGGCTCTCCGAAGAATTCGACGTCGTCCGTTCCGGTGATGCCGTGGGGCGCCAGTGATACCACCGTGCAGAAGTGTGGTGACTACATTTCGGGATAGCTAGTGTCCCTGAATCCAAAGTTCGTCTCATCGTGCAGCGGCCCCCGTAACGAACTCACGCCATCCGGCTTTTAAGGGCTCCAACGACAGCGATCAGGATTGCGCCGGATACGCCGCCGCCAACCACCTGTCCGATGATCAGGCCGATGTCTGGCGTCGAGGCGGTGTTGGAGAGCATAGGAATCAGCGCTCCGAGAATCTGGCCGCCGACACCACCACCGATCGCGCCGGCAATGATATTGTCGACCTTACCCAGTGTGCCATTCTTCATTGCGCCCGCCGCGATGTTGCCGCCGAGTGCGCCGCCAATAATCTGGAAAACCAGATTGACGAGTAGGCCCGACATGACTTCGTCTCCCGGTCCGGTGCTTCATTCCCTCAAAGGGCGCCGGACTCGCCGCGCGTCTTGATTTTAGGCGTCAGAGAAGCCTCGTCACGCTGCACGTGCGAAATCATAATGCAAAAAGTCAGTCGACAATTCATCAAATTGTCTTGCGGAATCTAAAATCGCCTCCACCAGATAACAGGTCGTGCCTTTTGAACGACCAGTGGTCCAATTCTAACATTCGCATCTCGTTTCAGTAGGCACCTTCTGCGAATGTTAGAATTAAAGGACCACCAGCAAATATCAGTTCCTAGTGGAGTTTTGGATTTGACATTCGTTTGACGAGCTCGCTGCTGGGTGGGGAGCGAATGTCAAATCCACTCCACTAACTGCGTCGAGCGCTTGCGTTCGTCAGCGGCTTGATCGACGCTTTCCGGACAACAACATAAACAGGAACCGGGAAGATGCGACTGAAGGACAAGATTGCCCTTGTAACGGGTGGGGCATCGGGTTTTGGCGCAGCGATTGCGCGTCACTTCGTGGATGAAGGCGCAAAGGTCGTGATCCTCGATCTGAATGGCGAAGGAGCGGCACGTGTCGCCGCGAACACTGGCGGCGCCGTGCCAGTGACGGGCGATGTCACGAAGCGCGCCGATATCGACAAGGCGGTTGCCGCCGCGGTCGACAATTTCGGCAAGCTCGACATCGTGGTCAACAACGCGGGTGGTCGTTCCGCAACAAGCCAATGCTGGAAGTGACCGAAGAGGAATTCGACCGCGTCTTCGCGATCAACGTCAAATCGATCTATCACATGACTAACGCCACGGTGCCGCTGATGCGCAAGCAAGGTGGCGGCTGCATCATCAATATCGGTTCGACGGGAGGCATTCGTCCGCGTCCGGGACTGACATGGTACAATGGATCAAAGGGCGCGGTGAACTTGCTGTCGAGTGCGATGGCCGCTGAGCTAGCGCCGGATAAGATCCGCGTCAACTGCGTTGCGCCAGTGATGGGCGAGACGGCTCTGCTTGAAACTTTCATGGGCGTCCCGGATACACCGGAGAACCGCGCGAAATTTATTGCGACCATTCCGCTTGGTCGGATGTCACAGCCCGACGATATCGCGAAGGCGTGCGTCTATCTTGCCTCAGACGATGCGAACTTCGTGACCGGTGTCGTATTGCCGGTCGATGGCGGCCGAACCGTCTAGCGTCGCATGGTCTTACGGTCGGCGCACTTGCGGACGCGGGCTACGCCAGCGGCCGTCAGCTTGACGCCAGAGACTTCTCTGATTTGCCCTGCCGGGCATGAACCGTCGTCGACATAAACGCGCTGGCCGAGCCGCAGATTTTGGATGTCCGACTCGCGCATCACGATCTCAGCCGATGCCGGAACGGCGGACAGCAGGCTGACAAACAATGCGACGCAAACAGTCTTGCGATGGCTCATGGTGAGGCTCCCAGCCGCTAATGCTGAATTGTCGAGGAAAACAGGTTGATGGTGCCGACGCCTGCAATGATGAGGCCGAGCCCAATCACGGCAGGCGTATCGAGCTTCTGGCCGAACCAGACCAGACCAACAAGCGTGATCAGAACGATGCCCAGTCCTGACCAGATCGCGTAGGCGATGCCGACCGGCATTGCGCGCAGCACCAGCGACAGGAAATAGAACGAGGCTGCATAGCCAAGTGCCGTCAGGATCAGCGGCTTCGGCTTGGTGAATTGTTCGGAGGCCTGCAGCGCCGAAGTGCCGATCACTTCAAGCACGATGGCGACGATGAGATAGAAGAAGGTCATGCCTCATCGTATTCATTCGCCTCTGATTCTCATAGCCGAGGCAGCATCAGTTGCTTGTTCCGTCATAGAGCTTTTGCGCTCTTGCAACGTCGGCCATGTGGCGCTCCGCCCAGAGCCGCAAACTGTCGACCGTCATTTCCAGCGTACGCCCAAGGGGCGTGATCGAGTATTCCACGGTCACCGGAACGGTCGGTGTCACCTTCCGTTTCACGAGACCGTCACGTTCGAGCCCCTTCAGGGTCTGTGACGCCATTTTCTGTGTCAGGCCACCGACTTTGCGCCGGAGTTCGTTGAAACGGTGCGGGCGCTCCGCGAGCAGGATCAGCAGCAGGACTGTCCATTTGTCAGCGATGCGGTCGAGAACGAGCCGGGTGGGGCAACCTTCCGCGTAGGGATCAAGCGGCCATTTCGCTTTTGAGCGCCCTGACGGTTTCTTGCGCGAAACCAGGTCTCGCGAAAGTGCCTTCTTCACAAGATCGCTGTCCGGAGGCATCTGAGCTCCATTCGTTAGCTGGTATCGAATGGATACCACAGTGCAAAAGGAAACCAACTATGAAAGTCGCACTGATCGGCGCGACCGGCAATGCCGGCTCAGCCATCCTTGGTGAACTCGTCCGGCGTGGACACGATGTCACCGCTATCGTTCGCCATCCAGAGAATGTGCCTGCTCTCAAAGGCGTCACAGCGCAAAAAGGCGATGTGTTTGATGAAAAGCATCTGGCTTCCCTGTTGAAGGACCACGATGTGGCTATCAGCTCTGTCCACTTCACGGCCAGCGATCCGGAGATCCTCCTTGCTGCTGTGAAGTCTTCCGGGGTGAAGCGATATCTCATTGTCGGCGGCGCGGGCAGCCTCGAGGTCGCGCCGGGTGTGACGCTGGTGTCGTCCCCCGAATTCCCAGCCGCGTACAAGGCAGAAGCAACGAAGGGCGGAGAGTTTCTCGCGTTGCTGCGTCGACAAGATGATGTGAACTGGACGTTTCTGTCGCCGTCTGCGCTGTTCTTCGACGGGCCGCAGACGGGAAAATTCCGTGTCGGGAAGGATCAATTGCTAACAACCGAGAAGGGCAGCAGCATTTCCTTTGCGGACTATGCGATTGCGCTCATCGACGAGCTCGAGCGGCCGGCGCATATCCGCCAGCGCTTTACGGTCGGATATTGATCGGTCGGGGTAAAGGCTCCGAGTGGAGCGATGCTGCCGAAGGGGGCGCCCAAGAACAAGCCGAGGAAGGTTGACCAACCTTTCCTCGGCTCCAGACCCAAGCCAAAAGGGGTAACTCATAGCTTGGAAAGCGCTGCAGCCCGGACGCAAAAGGCGCCGGGCTGCATCACGACGTATTTAGGCTGCAGCCTTCGCACCCGTCGGAACTTCGGAGATAGTCTTCAGGATCTGCGAAGCGATCTGGTAGGGGTCGCCCTGGGAGTTCGGACGGCGATCTTCCAGGTAGCCCTTGTAGCCGTTGTTGATGAAGGAGTGCGGCACGCGGATCGAAGCGCCACGGTCAGCAACCCCATAGCTGAACTTATTCCACGGCGCGGTCTCGTGCTTGCCGGTCAGGCGCATGTGGTTGTCTGGACCGTAGACGGCAATGTGGGCTTCGAGGTTCTTATCGAACTGCTTCATCAGTGCTTCGAAATAGTCCTTGCCGCCGACTTCGCGCATATACTTGGTCGAGAAGTTGGCGTGCATGCCCGAGCCGTTCCAGTCGGTGTCGCCAAGCGGCTTGCAGTGCCATTCAATGTCGATGCCGTACTTTTCGGTGAGGCGCAGCATCAGGTAGCGGGCAATCCACATCTGGTCGGCCGCGGTTCGCGAACCCTTGCCGAAGATCTGGAATTCCCACTGGCCCTTGGCCACCTCGGCATTGATGCCTTCATGGTTGATGCCGGCCGCGAGGCAAAGGTCGAGATGCTCTTCGACGATCTGACGGGCGATCGAGCCGACGTTCTTGTAGCCAACGCCGGTGTAGTATGGGCCCTGGGGAGCGGGATAGCCGTTCTCGGGGAAGCCGAGCGGGCGGCCATCTTCGTAGAAGAAGTATTCCTGCTCGAAACCAAACCATGCGCCGTCGTCGTCGAGGATCGTTGCACGCGTGTTTGACGGATGCGGAGTCTTGCCGTCCGGCATCATGACTTCGCACATGACCAGCGCGCCATTGGTGCGGGCTGCATCAGGGAAAACTGCGACTGGCTTGAGCACGCAATCGGAGCTGCGGCCTTCGGCCTGCATGGTCGAGCTTCCGTCGAAGCCCCACAGCGGAAGCTGCTCGAGCGTCGGGAACGCGTCGAATTCCTTGATCTGCGTTTTCCCGCGAAGATTCGGGACCGGAGTGTAGCCATCGAGCCAAATGTACTCGAGCTTGTACTTTGTCATTTCGATCTCTCGTATGTTGACGATGCGAAGGGGGAGGCCCCCCAAAGCTGGCCTGGCCACCCAGGGTGGTTGGCCGCCAACGGCCGCGGCTTAATAAGCATTTAACGTGCCAATTGGTGTGGTCAGATGCCGCGGGCTGGTGAGGGTGGATTCCAAGGTCTAATCCGGCCGACGGTCGCGCCGACCGGTCTCTGCTATGCGCCTATTCCTTCATCGGCGCAAACAACTGCACGTTCTTTTGGCTTTGGGGGCAAGCTCGGAACTGCACAGGGGGCGCATGCGTTTGATCCGGCACTGGAATGCTGTGCAAAGGCGCAAATGGTCGAATGATCAAATTTTGTGCAATCGCTGCCCTATATGAGGCAATTCGCGCAAAGGCCGGGCGACTCCGTATATAGTGTCTGAGCGGCGTGTCAGCGCAGCGTCCGAGAGGAGACCGCAATGGTGACGAATGTTTCTCACGGGACCGCGAAGATCTATCAGTTTCCGGTGCGAGGTCGAAAGACCGCCGGCGGCGATCGCGAACAAATCAAACCAACAACCGATCCGAAATTTCAGCCTGTCCTAGGAGATACGTTCGGAAGTGGCTGGTACCACGAAGCTGCGATCGAAGAGGAGAGGCGACAGCCACGCGAGCACTGAAGCTCGCTGTCCGTTGGCTCGATCAAATCGAATGTAAAGGACCGAAGCGCGTTGAGGTGCTTCGGTCTTTTTGTTTGGAAATATGATCTGCGATCAGACTCCGAAGATCGACCACCCCAACCGTTTCGTCAGTGCTTCCAGCGCCATCCTGCCGAGATGTGAATTGCCGTTGGCGTCGAGCCCTGGCGACCACACCGCAATGGAGGCTTTGCCTGGCGCGATAGCGAGAATGCCGCCTCCGACACCGCTCTTGCCTGGCAAGCCGACACGGTAGGCGAATTCGCCCGAGCCATCGTAGTGGCCACAGGTCAGCATGATCGCATTGATGCGGCGCGCCCGTTCAGGCTGAACCACGGACAATCCTGTCGAAGGATTGCGGCCCGCGTAGGCAAGATAGCGTCCCGCCATCGCCAACTGCCGGCACGACATAGCAATCGCGCAGTGATGGAAATAGACGCCAAGCGTGAAATCGACTGAGTTTTCGATAACGCCGAAGGACTTCATGTAATTGGCGAGGGCGATGTTGCGAAATCCGGTTCGCTGTTCGGAGGCCGCGACAGCTTCATCGATCGTGATCGATGAATCGGCGGCGAGAAATTGCATGAAGCGGAGAATCTCTCCGAGTGCTTCGCGTGGCTGGTGTCCCGACAGGATCAGATCGGTAACCGCGATTGCGCCGGCATTGATAAATGGGTTGCGCGGAATACCGCGTTCGCGCTCGAGCTGGACAATGGAATTGAAAGGGCTTCCCGAAGGCTCGCGACCAACGCGGCTCCACAATCTGTCGCCCACTTTGCCAAGCGCAAGCGTGAGCGTGAAGACTTTCGAGATGCTCTGGATCGAGAAGGGCGTTTCGCTGTCGCCGGCCGCTGCCACGTGTCCATCCGCGTCAACGACCACGAGGCCGAAGGCGTTGGCGTCGGCCCTTGCCAGTTCGGGAATGTAGCTCGCGACTTCGCCGCGATCGGATCTTTGAGCCATCTCATCGGCGATTTCGCGAACGACCTGATCAAGAAGGGAAGTGCTGCTGCTCATGAAGTCGTAATTCGTTGTGGGCCAAAAGGCGGACGAGCCCTTCGTATGCGACAAACGTGCCAGTCCGTCCATGGACGTTGACGGAGGCCGTACCGCTAGGCTGTACTTCGGCAACTTTGCGCCCAAAATGGACAGGAATGATGGATGCGATGAATACAGTGGAAATGCAGCGCCGCATTTTCGATGCCGTTGACGATGCTTTCGACCGGCAAATGGAAACAACGAAGCAGTTTTCTGCCATCCCCAGCACGCGCGGCGCGGAAGGCCCCTGTCAGGACATGATGCATGATCTGTTGCGTGCACGTGGCTATGAGGTCGATGACTGGCATATTAATACAGATGATCTGAAGGATCTGCGGGGCTATGGGCCCATCGAGCACGACTTTTCGCATGCGCGGACTGTTGTGGGGACTTATCGGCCCACGCGCGACGCAGGACGATCTCTGATTCTTCAGGGCCACTGCGATGTCGTCCCGGCTGGTCCCCTCGATATGTGGGATACACCGCCGTTCACGCCGACAATCAAGGACGGCTGGCTGTACGGGCGCGGCGCCGCGGACATGAAGTCTGGCACCATTGCCGCGCTGTACGCGCTCGATGCTCTTCGTGCGGCGGGTTTGAAGCCGACGGCGCGAATTCACTTCCAGTCGGTGATCGAGGAAGAAAGCACGGGCGTCGGGGCGCTCTCGACAATCCAGCGGGGCTATCGTGCTGATTGCTGCTTCATTCCAGAGCCCACTGACGCGAAATTGGTTCGTTCTCAGGTCGGAGTGATCTGGTTTCGTCTCAAGGTGCGCGGCAAGCCTGTCCACGTGTTCGAGGCTGGAGCAGGCGCCAACGCCATCAAAGCGGCAACTTACCTGATCCAGGCGCTTGAGGAGCTGGAAGAGGAGTGGAACAGACGAGCGGCCAATGACAGGCACTTCAAGGCTGTCAAACACCCCATCAACCTGAACCCGGGCATCATCAAAGGGGGCGATTGGGCGTCGAGCGTGCCTGCGTGGTGCGATGTCGATTGCCGAATTGCAGTGCTGCCGGGGTGGTCGATCGCGGAGCATCAGGCGGAAATCGTGGCTTGCGTCGAAGTGGCAGCAAAGAAGCACCCGTTCCTCGCGCAAAATCCGCCTGCTGTCGAATGGTCTGGCTTTTTGTCGGAAGGCTATGAGTTGACCGGCGCTGAAGATTCTGAGGCCGTTCTTCGCAAAGCGTATGAGGATGTCTATGGCAATTCATTGAAAGAACTTGCTTTCACGGCTTTGACCGACACGCGTTTTTACGGTCTCAACGGCAACATTCCGAGCCTATGCTTCGGCGCGAAGGCGGAAGCCATGCATGGTTTCAACGAACGCGTGGAGATCGAGTCGCTGCGCAAGACCACGCGCGCGATCGCACTGTTCGTGGCCGGCTGGTGTGGCATTGAGCCGATTTAGCTCGCGTCTTCATCCTGCACATGAACTGCGCCCGATCGCTTGATCGGGACTGGGGGCACTGATGACACCGCTTGAGAAAATCAATTCGCTACCGATGCCGTTTGCGCACCTGATGGGCGTGACTTTCACGCACGCGGAGCCTGAGAAGGTGGTGGCAACGATGGTGGTCCGGGAGGATCTGTGTACCGTGGGTCACGCCATTCATGGCGGGGCGGTGATGGCATTCGCGGATTCCGTTGGCGCGGCCGCGACGGTGATCAACCTCCCGCCTGACGCCAAAGGAACTACGACCCTCGAAAGCAAGACGAATTTCGTCGGGGCGGCCAAGGCCGGCAGCACGATCACGGCGACCGCCACGCCCATCCATCTGGGTCGGCGTACCCATGTCTGGCAAACCCGGTTGGAGACGGATGAAGGCCGACTTGTGGCCGTCGTCACACAGACGCAGATGATCCTTTGATAAATAGGCTTTCTATAAGGATATCTGCCCGAAATCGCGGAAATCGGGCCAGAAATGGCCCTTAAACACCTGACTGTGAGGTCTCGTGACGTTGCGTCATTACGCCGGAGTCGGGTACATCAACGAAACACCGTCAAGCCGTTCCTGGGGGGCGGCGCCCGGCCTTTTGAGACCGAGAAACGCCCGATATGAATTCGATTGTCCGAATTGCCTTGAGCCGACCGTATACGTTCGTGGTCATGGCACTTCTTCTGCTGATCGTGGGGCCATTGGCTGCTCTGCGAACTCCGACTGACATCTTCCCTGATATCCGAATTCCAGTCATCGGCGTGGTGTGGCAATACACCGGCCTGCCGCCAGATCAGATGGCGGGACGCGTTGTCACGCCGTTCCAGCGTGCTCTGACCACCACGGTCAACGACATCGAACATATCGTTGCTAATTCCTATAACGGCGTCGGCATCATCAAGATCTTCTTCCAGCCGAACGTCGATATCCGCACGGCCAACGCTCAGGTCACCGCGATTTCGCAGACGCTGCTCAAGCAAATGCCGGCAGGCGCTACGCCGCCGCTGATCCTGAACTACAGTGCCTCCACTGTTCCGATCATCCAATTGGCGCTGTCGGGCGAGGGGCTGACCGAACAGAATTTGGCCGACCTCGGCATCAATCAGTTGCGCACGCCGCTCGTCACTGTTCCTGGAGCGGCAATTCCATATCCGTTTGGCGGCAAGCAGCGCCAGATCCAGATTGACCTCAATCCCAACGCGCTTCAGGCGCTGGGTCTGTCGGGGCAGGACGTCGCCAATGCACTCGCCGCCCAAAACCTGATCACGCCGGTCGGTACGCAGAAGATCGGAAACTTCGAATACAACATCCAGCTCAACAACTCGCCGCTGAAGATCGAAGAGCTTGGCGATTTGCCGATCAAGACCGTGAACGGCGCGATGGTCTATGTCCGCGACGTGGCACAAGTCCGTGACGGCAACCCGCCACAGACGAACATCGTGCACGTAGACGGCAACCGCTCCGTGCTGATGATGGTGCTAAAGGCAGGCTCGGTGTCGACGCTCGATATCATCGCGGGCATCAAACAGAAGATCATCGACGTCAAGGACGCCATGCCTGACGCGTTGAAGGTCAATTTCATCGGCGACCAGTCCATCTTCGTGCGCGGCGCGATCGCAGGCGTTGCTTTTGAAGGCGTGATGGCCGCGGTCCTCACCAGTATCATGATCCTGCTCTTCCTCGGCAGTTGGCGTTCGACCCTGATCATCGCGATCTCGATCCCCCTCGCGGTGTTGGGCTCGATCATCATGCTCTCGATGATCGGTGAAACGCTCAACATCATGACGCTCGGCGGTCTCGCGCTGGCGGTCGGCATCCTGGTGGACGACGCGACGGTGACCATCGAGAACATCAACTGGCATCTTGAGCACGGCAAGCAAGTCGAGCCGGCGATTCTCGACGGCGCGGCGCAAATCGTGACCCCGGCGTTCGTGTCGTTGCTCTGTATCTGTATCGTGTTCGTGCCGATGTTCTTCCTGACCGGTGTGTCGCGCTTCCTGTTCGTGCCGATGGCGGAAGCGGTGATGTTCGCCATGATCTGGTCGTTCATCCTGTCGCGCACCCTGGTGCCGACCATGGCGAAGTACCTGCTGCATCCTCATCCGCACGACGAGAACGGCAATCCGTTGCCGCCGCCGCCGTCGCGTAACCCGCTGGTGCTGTTCCAGCGCGGGTTTGAAAAGCGCTTTGAGAAGGTGCGGGCCGGCTATCACGGCCTGCTGGCGCTGGCCCTTGGCCACAGAAAGGTGTTTTTGACCGGTTTCTTGTGCTTCGTTGCCGGGTCGTTTCTTCTAGTGCCGTTCCTCGGGCGCAACTTCTTCCCGGCGGTTGATACCGGCCAGATCCTGCTGCACGTCCGCACCCAGGTCGGCACCCGCGTCGAAGAGACTGCTAACCGGCTGGCCGATATTCAGAAAGCCATCCGGCAGATCATTCCGCCGGAAGAGGTTGAGACGATTGCCGACAACATCGGCATGCCTATCAGCGGTATCAACATGACCTATAACAACACGGGCGTGATTGGTACGCAGGATGGTGATATCCAGATCAAGCTCAGGGAAGATCACAAGCCAACAGAGGGATATGTCCGCGAATTGCGCGAGAAGCTGCCGCGCCTATTCCCCGGGGTCTCGTTCGCGTTCCTGCCGGCGGACATCGTCAGCCAGATTCTGAACTTCGGCGCTCCGGCGCCGATCGATCTTCAGATCCGGGGTGCAAATGCGGATGCAAACTTCAAGTACGCCAGTGATCTGCTTCGACGCATCCGGCACATTCCGGGGGTTGCCGATGCCCGCATTCAGCAGTCTCCGAACAATCCAGGCTTCAACGTCGATGTGGACCGGACCCGCGCGCAGTATGTCGGCCTGACAACGCGCGATGTGACCAACAGTATGGTCGTCAATCTCGCGGGCAGTTCGCAGGTTGCACCCACATACTACCTGAACCCTGATAACGGTGTGTCCTATTCCATCGTGATGCAGACGCCGCAGTATCGGATTGACTCTCTGAGCAAGCTGCAGGCCTTGCCGATTTCGGCTCCTGGCTCGGCCTCGGCACCGATCCTTGGCGGTATCGCAGATATTTCGCGCACGACGTCGAGTGCTGTGGTGTCACAATATGACATTCAGAACATGGTGCAGATTTATGCGACACCGCAGGGCCGCGACCTCGGTGCAGTGGCTGCGGATATCAGGAAGCTGATTGCGGATACAGCGAAGGACGTACCAAAAGGCAGCAACGTGGTACTGCTGGGCCAGGTGCAAACGATGAACAGCGCCTTTTCGGGTCTGTTGTTCGGCCTCCTGGGCGCGATCGTGTTGATCTATCTGCTGATCGTCGTGAACTTCCAGTCGTGGTCCGATCCGTTTGTGATCGTCTCGGCGCTTCCGGCCGCCTTGGCGGGCATCGTTTGGATGTTGTTCGCAACCCACACCACGCTGTCAGTGCCGGCTCTGACGGGCGCCATCATGTGTATGGGCGTCGCAACCGCAAACAGCGTGCTGGTTATTGCTTTTGCTCGGGAACGCTACGACCACCTCGGTGATCCGGTCGCCGCCGCGCTAGAAGCCGGGTTCGTCCGCTTCCGCCCGGTGCTGATGACCGCGCTGGCCATGATCATCGGTATGGCGCCGATGGCACTTGGTCTGGGCGAGGGCGGCGAGCAGAACGCGCCGCTTGGCCGGGCGGTGGTCGGCGGCTTGATTTTTGCAACGTTCGCCACGCTTATGTTCGTGCCAGTGGTGTTCAGTTTGGTCCACAAGAAGCAGCCCGCGACTTCCGCGCCGGCGCCGGAGACAGTTCATGCTTGAAGAGACCCCTTCGATATCTCCCGGCAAACTGCGAGTGTTCGGCATCGTTGCCGGCGTTGGTTTGGCCGCTGTGGTCGTTGCCGGAATATCGACCAGATCCAATGGCGAAGCCAAATTGCGCGAGTGGACCGAGGCGCAGGCCGTACCCTCCGTCGCCGTCACTCTACCTGGCGCGAAGCCGCTGAATGCCAAGATCGACCTGCCCGGACGATTGGAGGCGTATTCGCGCGCTCCGATCTTTGCCCGTGTCAGCGGTTACCTCAAAAGCTGGTATGTTGACATCGGGGCGCCGGTGAAGGCCGGCCAGACACTTGCTGAAATCGATGCACCTGATCTCGACCAGCAGTTGCTGCAGGCTCGCGCCGATCTTGCGAATTCGCAAGCAGCGGCGAAGCTTTCAGCCGCGACGCTTGCTCGCCGCAAGACTCTGCTGGCGTCAAACTTCGTGTCACAGCAGGAAATCGACGAGCGTTCGGCCGATCTCGCCAGCAAGGAAGCGCAGGTTCGCGCGATGCAGGCCAATGTCGAACGGCTTGAAGCCCTGACGAGCTACAAGACCGTTACTGCACCATTTGACGGCATTGTCACCGAACGCAACACCGATGTCGGCGCCTTGATCAACGGCGGCACCGGCTCCGGCGCGGCGATGTTTGTGGTTTCGGATGCGAAGAAGCTGCGCCTTTATGTGAACGTGCCGCAGAGCTATCTGCCCTCGATCAAGATCGGCGCGAAGGCCTCCATCTCCGTGCCTGAATATGCCGGCCGCTCGTTCCCGGCGACGGTGGAAGCATCTGCACAGTCGGTTGATATCGCATCGGGCACGACACGTATGCAGCTTGTGCTGGACAACAGCACAGGGGAGTTGCGTCCGGGCGCGTACGCGGATGTCCAGCTCAATCTGACGCGTGATACCCAGCCGCTCAGCATCCCTGCAAGCGCCCTGATCTTTAACAATCGCGGCTTACGTGTTGCGACGGTGACGCCTTCAGACAAAGTGCTGTTCAAGACTGTAACGATCGCTCGTGACCTTGGCCGCGAGATCGAGATCGCAACGGGGCTTTCGGCTGATGACCGAGTCATCATCACGCCGCTCGATGGCATCGCAGATGGCGATCAGGTTCGTATCGCAGGCGGAGGCAAGGATGGCACGCCGCGAACCAGCGCGAACACCACCGTCAAGACGGAGTGACGGCAGCGCGACTGCCATCACTCTATAAGCTCAACCTTTATCTCGTTGTTGTACCGGTACCGGCCGGATAGCCGGGGTTCGTTGGGCTATCGCCGGGCAGGCCGCTTGGGGCCGCTCCGGTACCGATCGATCCCGGCGTTGATGTGTTCGGCACACCGGGCTGATTCACGCCACCGGGATTCATCCCTGTTGTTCCCGGTGTGCTTGGTGTCGTTGGCGCCATAGTCGGCGGCGTCGCGGGTGATACGTTGGGCGAGCCGACAGGGGCAGTAGGCGATGGTGGCGTCGCCGGACTAACGGTTCCCTGGGCTGCAGCCACAAGTGTTGATCCAATCAGCGATGCGGCGGCGAGAATTGCGATCTGTAATTTATGTCGCATTGGCAGCTCCATTGATTGCCCATGGTCCAACTAAAATGCAGCGTGCGTAGCGGCGTTCCTTCACAGCGGTTCACACGAAGGAGAAGGAAAAAAGCCGATCAGACGTAGGCAGCTTTGGCCTACGGAGCCTTACCCCACAGCTTGGTCAACGGTCCATCCGTGCCGTAAATGGGATCGGATTGCGGGAGCGCGACTTTTGGA
Organism: Nitrobacteraceae bacterium AZCC 1564; assembly: GCA_036924835.1. NCBI lineage: Bacteria > Pseudomonadati > Pseudomonadota > Alphaproteobacteria > Hyphomicrobiales > Nitrobacteraceae > Nitrobacteraceae bacterium AZCC 1564. Next base: position 597,919 of record JBAGRR010000001.1, on the reverse strand, counting down.
ATTGTCTTGAGCGCCTTGCGGTGGTTCTCCGACGTCGGCCGTGTAATCTGCATGTCCGCTCCAGGCGGATAGGAACCGATGACGAGAAAATCGCTGCTGGCTGACAGGCACTGATGTCCAGTACCAGCGGGTAATACAGCCACATCGCCTTTGTGTATTTCGAATTCTTCGCCACGATCTCCACCGAAGCGGACCAGCGCGCGGCCACGGGCAATGCCAAGAACCTCGTGAACGGTCGCGTGATAGTGCAAATAATCGAAGACACCATTGCGCCACATCTGGTGGCTCCAGTTGTTCGCCCGGAACACGCTTTCAATCATCTCTTCCGGTTGGCGGTCTTCGAATTCGAAGGCATTTTTGTAGATCAGGAAGGGAAGGGAATTGTTCGGCACAGTGCCGTCGTCGGTGAATACAAATGACACTGGGGTGACGGCGGTGTGGTGAACGCTCATTGGAAAATCGTCCATACGCATCTCGTTGGCGGTTCCGGGAAGCGCGTACTGCAAGTCTGTTCACAGCACTTCGATAACGCCGGTTCAGCGACGATGTTCCTCGAATTCATACTTGTCGCGGATCATCAAATTGAAGAAGGCTCCCTTGGAGGATGCCCGACCAAATTGCTCGTACACTTCCGGCGAGACGCCAAAATAGGTATAGGTACGTCCAGTCGTGAAGACGACGAGCAGTTCCCTTGCGAACGCATTATATTCGATGCGCGCAATGGCGCTCGAAGCAACACGTGGCATCAGGCCCTCGTTGCGTCAGTCATTCGTTAGGCAAATATGGGAGCTATTGTGGCGTCTCGCAATTGCCGACTATCTTGCGGCTCTCATCGGCAATTGCGCGATGCCACACTAGTGCCGCGGATTTGAAATTCTTCCGTGTGAAGCTGCAAGCTCAATGAAGAACTTCAAATCTAAAAGCGGCACTAGAATCATAAGCTTGCTAGTGTCTCTTTGATTTCGAAGTTCGCATCCGAGCAGGCCGCAAGCTTGTGCGAACTTCGAAATCGGAAGACTCGCATTTTGATTCTGCTAGTGTCCTTTCGACTCCGAATAACCGTGCGAGCGTGCCGCAAATGGATCGGTTATTCGGAGACGGAATACTAGCGCAGTGCGCGCAAAGTCCCATGGCATTCTTGCCGGAAACACTCGAGAGACGTCGATGAGCCCGACAACCGTAAAGCCAAAGACCTCCGCCAAGCCAAAGTTGCAGCGTCCGCCGATGTATAAAGTCATCCTGCTGAACGATGATTATACACCCCGCGAGTTCGTCGTCATCGTGTTGAAGGCTGTGTTTCGCATGGGGGAGGAAGTGGCGAGCCGTGTGATGCTGACAGCCCATCAGAAAGGTGCGTGCGTCATTGCGGTCTATACGCGCGATGTGGCCGAGACGAAGGCCAAGGAAGGCACCGAAATGGGAAAGGCGAAGGGCTATCCGCTGTTTTTCACCACGGAGCCGGAGGAATAGTTTTGTGAGCCCTGGCGACGCCCAGTGTGGTGGTTCAGAAGTTCGCTCGATTTTTCCTGCGAGTCTCTCCAGCGAACTTCCGAACCTAAACCACACTAGATCATAAATTTACTAGTGTCCTCTCGAATCCAAAGTTCGCCACGGAGCGCGCTGAACGATGGCGAACTTTGGATTCGGGACACTCGCATCGCTACGCTCTGAATATCGTGACCCCGAGGATGAGCAGGATCAGGAAGATCACGGCGAAGATGTAGAACAGAACGCGCGCGATATCGGCGGATGCTGCGGAGACTCCTGTAAATCCCAATATGCCGGCAATGACCGAAATGACGAAAAAGACGAGAGCCCATTTCAAAATTGACATGCCGATCACCTCGCTATGATTCAAGTCGAGAACGATTGATGTCAGCGATGGTTCCGACGCGCGCGCTGTCGGAACTCGCGAGACGATGTGCGGTTGCCTCCAAGAACAAGCCGGCGAATAAAATTGGAGGTCGTCATGAAAGTCCTCACTATTCTGTGTGTGGCGGTGCCGCTTGTTGTTTCTGGCGCAGCATTTGCTCAATCCTCCGGTGGCAGCACGAGCGGGACGGCAGGGGGGTCTATGAATAGGCCTTCCGGTGCGGCGTCGGGCGGCTCGCTTGGCTCCAGCGCAGGAGCACCGGGCACGAATTCTGCGGGTACTGCTATGCCGTCGGGCGGTGGTGGCACTGTCGGCGAGGCTCTTCTTGGCACAGGCGATCCCAAAGCCGATAAGGCCGAGAAGGACGTTGACCGGAAGATGAAAAGCATCTGCAGGGGATGCTGAGCACTCTGCCAAAGCTGGAATCATCGCTGACCATGCGCTAATTTTCGGCGCCGGTTATCTGGTGCGATGGAGCTGCCCTTATGGTCGCGGCAAAGTGTGGAGTTGTGTTCGGTGTGGCATTGTTGCTGGGAATCGTAGCCGCTCAACGTGGCGTGCACGCGCAATCCGCCGATCTCGTCCTCTGTGATCGCGTGGCCGCGGATCCCGAAGATCCGGATAAGCCAGCCGATGTGAGGGGCGTTGCTTCAATTACTGGGTCCGATGTCGCAACAGCGATTAAATTTTGCAAGATTGCGTCCCCATCGTCACGCCGTGCCATGTATCAGCTCGGCCGCGCTTATGTTGCGAACAGGCAGATGAATGAAGCGGCTGCTGTATATCGTAGGGCAGCCGATAAAGGCAGCACGACTGCGATGGTTGAGCTCGGTGTGATGCTCGCCAATGGAACGGGCGTCGCCAAGGACGAAAGCGCGGCTCGTAAGCTGTTCGAACGTGCGGGACAGGCGGGCAATCCACGCGGTATTACCAATCTCGCGGTGTTGTCGGAGCGAAGCGGCGGTGCGCCGATGGATCCGGCCAAATCGCGCGCCTTATTGGCAAAAGCAGCAGCGGGAAACTCACCCGAAGCGCAATATCAACTGGGGCTCATGATGCAGGATGGCGTTGGCGGCCCAAAGGACGATGCCGGCGCGCGAGCGCTGTTTGAGAAAGCCGCTGCGCAGGATCATGCGGGTGCGTTGGAGCGCATGGGCGCGTTTGCACAAAGCGGACGGGGAGGCCCGCAGGACTCCAGCGCTGCGAAGAGTTATTACGAGAAAGCCGCAGCGCTTGGCAATGAAGGGGCGAAAGCTGCGCTCAAACGTTCGGAATGCTCTTACGTGCTCAAGGACAAGTCCGGAAAAGTCGTCACCACGTTATGCTTCTAACGCGGTAACGAGCCGCGCTGGCGAGCGGATCGCACAACGCGACTTTTCGGCTAAAGCGTTTTCGAGCGAAGTGGCTACCGTTCGCGTGAAGAAAACGCGTCAAAACAAAAATCTAGAGTTTCGGTTCTGATTCAATCAGAACCCGAAGCTCTAGTCGACAGAGATGCCGCTGGATTTGATTGGAGCGGCCCATTTCACCATTTCACTTTTGACGAAATCAGCAAGGTATTTGGGCGTCGTTCGATCGTCGGAAACAAAGCGAAGTCCCACAGCCTCCAGCTTTTCACGGACCTCAGGCGTCTTCATCGTATCGATGGTCGCCTTGTTCAGCTTCGCGACGATGGCTTCCGGCGTGCCTTTCGGCAGGAAGAACGCATTCCAAGTATAGGCCTCGACGTCATAGCCTTGTTCGATGGCTGTCGGAACGTTCGGCAGGACGGGTGAGCGCTCTTTATTGAGAATGGCGATCGCTTTCACTGAGCCGCCTTCGATTTGAGGCTTTGCAGTCGTGACGATATCGCACAGATAATCGATGCGACCGCTGGCGAGATCCTGCATGGCGGGATTTGCGCCACGGTAGGGAACGTGCACGATATCGAGACCGGCGACGGAATTCATCAGCACGCAGCCAAGGTGAATGGCCGATCCGGTACCCGCGGAGCCATACTGCATCTTGCTGGCATTGGCTTTACCGTAGGCGACAAATTCCTTCAGATCTTTGACAGGAAGATCCTTGCGCGCGACCAGCACGAGCGGCGCTTCGACCACCAGTGCAACAGGCTCGAAATCCGTCGTCGAGTTATAAGCCGGCTTTTTGTAGAGGAGCTGGTTTTGGGCCTGGGTGCCGACCGTGCCGAGCAAGAAGGTGTAACCATCGGGAGCAGCCTTTGCGACGCGACTTGCGCCATTCATGCCGCCTGCGCCGCCGACGTTTTCCAGGATGACTGGCTGGCCAAGAAGTTCTCCCATCCGCTGGGCAAATAACCTTGCAAAAACGTCGTTCGGGCCGCCGGCCGCGAACGGGTTGATCATCGTTATCGGGTGGGTCGGCCATTCGTCCGCGTGCGCTGTTGCAGCAGCCGTCAAAAAGCAAAGCGCGAGTAGGGCCCGCAGCATCAAATCCTCCTTGATTATTATTGGCAGAATTCTGCTTCGCAGAGAGCCCGTACCGCTTATCGGTCAGGCGCTGATACAATCAAGGGGCCATCCGACCGGATTGTCCCAGTCGGCGGCGGCAAGTCGGGGCATTGAGGCGGATTAAGTGAGCCGACGGGATTCGCTTACGCGGGGAGGTGCGTCCTCGTCGAGGCAGCGATGCGGCGGAATCTCCGAATTGCCCTTACCGATAAGGTCAGGGCTGAAGGTAAAAATCTGTAAGTTGCGCAGAACATCCGAAGCCCTCGAGGTAAATTTCGCGATTTCGGCGGTCCCCTCGATCGCCTTCTTCACCTCCGCGCCGCACCCCGTGCACTCATACGTAAATTCGAGCTTCGTGGCTGCCCACTGGACATCCTTGATTTCCATGAGCCGCTGTTTACAGCTCGGGCACACAACTACTGCAGGTTTTGCGTCCCGCAACGCAACATTGGCGAGCATTCTACTCTCCTATACGCAGACATTCTGTCGCCAGTTCGATGTCCCGACGCAGCGCTATTTTATCGCCCCGGCCCGCTGCTCCGGGATTAACTTTCGCGAAATGCACAGGATCCTTCTCCTAGTGTCCCGAATCCAAAGTCCGCCTCATCGTGCAGCGCGCTCCGTAGCGGACTTTGGATTCGAGAGGACACTAGTAAATCTATGATTCTGGTGTGGTTCAGGTTCAGAAGTTCGCCGGAAGGACTCGCAGGAAAAACGGGCGAACTTCTGAACCACCATACCAGCGAAATTGCCCTGAGTTTTCCACAGGCTGCCTTGGAATCCTCAGGTTTCATCTTGACCAGATCTCTGCCACCCAGGGCGTCACATCCCTTGTGCGGCGGTGATCATAAGTCCGCCGATGATTGCTATGTTGGACAGCCAGACATTGATGGTGTTCTGGCGTGGCTGGCCTTCCATGTCCCAGAAATTCAGCAGCATGACCGACGCCGTGAGTGTGAACAGCACTAGCCCGAATGCTGCGAAGGGTAAGAACAGCCCGAAGATCACAAGGAGCCCTCCAATGAATTGAAACGCTGAACCCACCAGCAAGACGCCGCGCGGGAAGGGCACGCCGCGTGCAGCGATCATTTCTGTCAGCACAGGAATGAGAAACATGTGCCGTATGCCAGCGAAAACGAACAAGCCACCGAGCAACAGGCGGCCGAGGAGTAAAACGATGTGTGGAAGGTCAGTAGACATGAGGAGTGATCTTCAGGGATTGGCTTACATCACACGCGCCCGCTCACGGGCAGCAGCGCGCCCGTGACGGCACTGGCTTCATCGCTGGCGAGGAAAAGGATGACGTTGGCGAGTTCGGCTGGTGTCACCCATTTGCTGAAATCTGCCTTTGGCATGTCCCGCCGGTTGGCAGGCGTATCGATGGTGGACGGTAGCACCGCATTGACGGTGATCTTGCCCTTCAGCTCGGCGGCCAGTGCCTCCGTCAGGCGGTGGACGCCGGCTTTGGACGCCGCGTAGGGGCCCATGCCGGCATCGGCTTGGAGAGCTCCCATCGCGCCGACGTTGATGATGCGGCTCGTGCCTGATGTGCCCAGATGGGGGATCGCAGCACGTGAGGCGTTCAGTGCGGTCAGGACGTTGATGGCATAGAGGCGCTGCCACGTCTTGGGATCGCCTTCAGCCACAATTTCGAATGAAAAGGCTCCGGCGATATTAATCAGGACGTCCAGCCTGCCGAAATGCGCGGCGGCTGCATTGATCGCCGTCAGGGCTTGGTCTGCATCGGACAGATCAACACCACCGAGATGAAGCCGCTCAGAGGTCGCTGGGATCGCCGTAGAGCCATGATCGATTGCGGCCACTTTCGCACCTCGCGCAATTGCGGTCTCCATGACCACCTTGCCGAGGGCGCCTGAGGCTCCGGTGATGACGATGACTTTTCCGTTCATGGCGTGCCTCCGCTCCAGGATCGTGATTTGAGAATACCCGATCCCTAGTGTGGTGGTTCAGAAGTTCGCCCGATTTTTCCCGCGAGTCCTTCCGGCGAACTTGGATTCGGGACACTAGCTCGCCGGATATAGACACTCGACGCTTCACCCACACCGTGAAAACACATGGATGACCGCCTGGAAAACCATGGTTATAGATCGGCCGCGACGCTTCTGTGCAAGCAGTCCTGATACCATAAGGAATTACAGATGGGTGATGCTGTTCGGGTCTTCTCAACCCTTGCGCTCATGGGGGCTATCCGTGGCCTTGCCGGGCGATACGAAGCTAACTCTGGCGTGAAGATCGATGTCGAGTTTGCCCCCACGCTCGCGCTCCTGAAGCGGCTTGATAGCGGGGAGGCGGCTGATGTCCTCATCCTCACGCGTGAAGCACTCGCTGACCTTGCGGCACAGGAGCGGGTCGCGGCGGATAGCTGCGTGGATTTGGCGCGCTCTTACGTCGGACTCGCGGTCAAAGCCAGCGCACCACATCCGGATATTTCGTCGGTTGAATCTTTACGTGAGACGCTCCTGAACGCGCGTTGCGTGGGATATTCTCGGTTAGGAGCCAGCGGAATTTATTTCGCAAAGCTGATCGAGCAGATGGAGATCGCCGCGCAAATTAACGCGCGCGCCAAGGTCATTCAGGCGGGCCTAACGGCAGAGCTCCTTCCGACCGATGAGGCTGAGCTCGCCGTGCAGCAGATCAGCGAGCTCAAGCTTGTGCCGGGGATCGAAGTTGTCGGCCCCATTCCTGTAGAGCTGCAGCAAAATCCAGCGGTGTTTTCCGCGGGACGTATGACAGGCTCTCGAAAGGTCGCGCAGGCTGATGGGTTGTTGAAATTCTTGAAATCATCCGACGTCGCGCCGGCGTTGCGAGAATCCGGACTCGAGCCGTGAGATTGGTCAAAGGCGCGCCGCTAACTCCACAATGCGCTTAGGTTTTCTCAGCTCAGTTTCGCAACAACGGCCAACCGCTTCACGGTGCCGTTTCGATAGGCGCGGAGAAATGCGTCGTAATTTCTAAATGAGACGCAGCCGTTGGAATCGCCATTCGGGCCGAGCATAAAGGTGTGGGCTAACAAACCGGTCCGTCCGAAGATCTTGCCTTCACCGCCAACCGGATTGAGCCGAATTGCCTGAACGCCGTGGAAGAGGCTTTCACGCAGGGACAGGTCGTAGAGATGCGGTGGCGTTGCGCCGCGCATACGTACATGAACGAAGCGGGGATCGTCGAGCTTGTCGCCGAGACCCGAATGCGCCTCGAGTTTTGTGCCATCCGGCATATAAACAGTGCGCGCCGATATATCGTACACCGCGGTCTCTCGATCGTAGAGGGCGCCCGGTGTCAGGCTTTGCCCGTCGCTGGAGACGCCGCCGTCGGGAGAGGCGAAGGCCAGCATCGGTCCCTTTTCTGTCAGCTTTCCGAATAGCCTTTCAAAGATCGATGGCTTCTCCGGTGCTGCCACGGCAACAGCCTTGTTGGCCTGCGCGACATCGCGGCGCGAGGGGCCCTTATCGTCCGGCACGTTGAGGATCGAAGGGCGCGGCGTCGGGAGAGGCACCGCCTCGGCAAGCTGGACGGGGCGTGGAGGGGGCGCAACTTCTGTCCGCGGCTGCGGCACTAGAGTTTCGATTTGGGCGACTTGGGGCGGCTGCGGCGTTGCCACCGGCAGCTTGTCCGCCTTGGCCAGGGCTGGCCGGGAATCGAAGTCGTCGGATTGGGCCAGAAAACGCTCGTTGAACGTTGCAGGCGGCGGGAATGCTCCGGTCACGTCGAGTTGGGCGACAGAGGTTTTCAGCGCGCCCGACTGTGTCGCGACGAACGAGACTGGCGGCAGATCAATGGCGACAGCCTTGGCCTCGGGACCGAAAACGTTGGTGTACAGCGTATACGCACAAGCCAGAGCGATACATGCAAGCGCAGCATTACCTATCAAAGCCTGAGGACTGGCTTTGCGCGACGAGCGTCGTCGATCGTGCGAGGCGGATTCGTGATACGCGGTACTATGACTCATACGCCTGACGTCCAGGATAAATCCACGTGCTGTCTCTCCTGGGTGCGCTGATACGCAATGCACACAGGTGGCACGGCCGAGCACAAAGCTGTGTCCGAGTCATCCTGAGTGTGCGATTTCCCCAAGTCTCGTTTCGCAGATTTGCGGAGCATGATTAAGGCGAGTTTTCGTTAAATGCCGATTAAATGCGGAAGAAAAGTTAATGGAACTGGCCGGTTTCGACGACTTTGACTCAAGGCTGCCGCAAACGGCACGGGACCCCCCGGTCGGAAGTCTAGGTCGCCCAGAATCGAGTCGAGAATGGGGCAGCGCCGACAACCCGTTGAGAAATCAGAAATCTCTGGTTTTAGATTTAATTGCTACCGAATCTGGCGAAGCGTGATCGCGATGTGGTCTGCTGTGGGCGACGACCGGAACGACATGTCGATCGGTGCCGTTAACTTTCACACGCTTATCCAGGAGCTGTCCATGATCCGCAAATTGCGATCCGGCGAATACAGGCTCTATTCGCGCAAGGTGAATCCAAAAACCGGAAAACGCCGCAACCTCGGGACGTTCAAATCACGTGCCGCGGCGGAGAAACACGAGCGCGACATTCAATACTTTAAACGGCATTAACCGCGCCGACATCGCCTCGCATCATTTCTCTGGTGGCAGGAGAAGAGCGAAACGTGATCAATGTTTTGTATCTGGCGCGATCACTTTTTTAGTCAGCTCATGTTGCTTGATGAGTGTTGTTGCTGCGCCGCCGCGACACCAACGCCTTTGACGTATCAAGATAATCAACGTGCACGGCGCGTTTTTCTCGCGCTGCAGAATTGTTCTGATCACGTTTCGCCAAACGACCTGATCTGACAGTGTTGCGACAAATTCTGGCCTCATTACCTCGCCACGCTTCGTTCATGTTCGCAGAGTGGGGACTCGTCAATGCGGACGTTCGGGTGTTTTGCGTAAATGGCTACTGAATCAGAGAGGGCCTGACCGGCCATTAATGACTCATGGATGAATCTTGGGGAGGCGGCATGAAATCAGCGAGAGAAACGGCTGAGCGTAGTCTTGCGCACTTGGGGATCATCGCGGCATTCGTCGTGATAGCAATGGTCGTTTACTCTCACTGATCGCTAGTGTCCCGATTCCGAAGTTGGCACAGGCTTGCTGCTTGCTCGGATGCGAACTTCGGAATCAAAGTGACACTAGCAACTTTATGGTTTTCGTGCCGCTTTTGGATTTGAAGTTCTTCATCGAGCTTGCGGCTTCACTCGGAAGAACTTCAAATCCGCGGCACGCACGTTGTCATGGCTCCGGATGGACGAGCCATGACAACGTCGCGCCGCTATCGCTTCCGATTAGTGCGCCGGCTCGAAGCCAGCGTCTTCCCAGATTCTGCGGTTGTCCTCCGCGGCTAGAAATTTGATAAATGCCTCGGGCGGCTCGGCGAATGTGTTCGCGGTCGCGACAGCGCCAGCATAGACGAGGCTGAGCTGCAGGGCTTCCGGAAGTTGTGCGATCTGATCCACGCCGCTGACGTGAACAACTTCGCTTGCTGGATAGATTCCAATTTCTGCAGTGCCATCGGAAACCATCTGCACACCGCCTTCGAGTGCGGGACGGTAGTGCACCTTCTTCTCGATCGCATCGGCGATCCCTAGACGACCGACCAACTGCGCCATGTGCGCACCGCTGGGCGTGGCGGTTGGCGTCGAGTAGACAACAGAGTGCGCTTTAAGCAGGGCATCCTTGAATGCATCGGGCGTTGACATGTCCGGGCGTACTGCACCTTTCCTTGCGATCGCAACAAGCCGCACCGTTCCGAAGGATCGATAGCCGTCCTGCTTCAGTCGGCCCAGCTTGATCAAGTCATCGATGGCAGCGGTCGGCATAATGACCATATCGGGCGCCTCGCCATCAGCGATACGTTGGCGCAACGCCGAGATCAGGACGTATGTCATCTTCACATGATGTCCGGTGGCGCGCTCGAACTGCGGAATCAATGCGTTCAATGCTTCCTTTGGCGCCCCGCCGCTCATGACATTGATGTCCGCTGCGACGGCCGGGGCGGCGTAAAGTGCGGCAACGACGAGCCATGCAATTGTTTCTTTCATAGGGATCTCCCGGGGGGCTACCTGCTGAAACCGGTAACAGAGATTGGTGCAAGAAGATTTTTCCCGGCAATTTTTGCTCGTGCTGCAATTTCTTCAACCGGGTGTGGGCTGTGTGGGGAGCTTATCTCCCTGAAAAATATGAGGTCCTCCAATTTTAGGCCGAGTGGCACGTCCTTTGCTGAACACCTGGTCAGTCAACGGAGAATTGTTATGTCGATTTCGCTTTCCGGCGTTCTGTCATCACTTTCCACGAAGCAACTGCCAGCTAATTCGAAGCTGAAGCCCGCGGACGACCAGTCCGCCGCGGAGCAGAAATTTCTTGACTACATGAAGATGACGCCGGCCGAGCGCATGCATGCTGCGATGCTCAGCCAGCTCGGGATTTCGGAGGACGAATTCAACGCAATGGATCCTGCCGCTCAGAAAGCCGTCGAGCAGAAAATTCAGCAAATGATCCAGCAGCAGGCCGAGCAAAGCAATGACAAGCGCACGGGTCTAATCACAGACATTTCGGTCTGATTAAGGGCGCTCGAAAGTGGACAAGACGCAGGTGCGTTGTGCCTGCGTCTCAGCTATTTCCCTTTGCTATCGACTTTCCGCTTCTCTTCTTTGTTCATTCGTTTGACCGTCTCATCCTGATCCGTCGATCCGGTCGATGCTCGCGGGTGGGCTTGCGTTTGGTGCTGACGTCTGCGCGCGAGGAATTTCCGCCGGGCGAGTAGCTGTCGTGCCTGGAGCAGGAGAGGTCTCGGCAACGACGCTCGCTGCGTTAAACACCACACAGCCTGATAGCGACGCCAATTGAAGAGACCTCGCCGTTTTCATCGACCCGACTCCTGTCAGATCGATGAAAACGGAAAGAACAGTTGAATGTTCCGAACTAGGTCTCGAGTTGCTTGCCGATCGGAAGCGCCCGGATGCGCTTTCCTGTCGCCGCGAAGATTGCATTGACCAGGGCCGGTGCGAATGGCGGAACGCCTGGCTCGCCGACGCCGCTCGGTGGCGTGTCGTCATCGGCAGGCACGATATAAACATTCGTGACCATCGGCGCCTCGTCAATTCTCACGACCGGGAAGTCGTCGAAGTTTCCTTGCTGGACCTTGCCGTCCTTGAAGGTGATTTCGCCATACTTCGCCAGGCTGAGGCCCATGACCGCGGCGCCTTCCATTTGCGACTGGATCCGTTCGGGATTGATGAACGTTCCGCAGTCGATCGCGGTATCGACCTTGTGCACTGTGAGCTTGCCGCCATCGCCCACCGACACCTCGACGATGGTCGCGATGTAGCTCACGAAGCTGCGGTGTGCGGCGATGCCAAGCCCATGTCCTTTCGGCACGGATCGACCCCAGTTGCCTTTTTCGGCGACAACTTCAACAACGCGTCGGAGCCTGGCTGTGTCGATGGGATAGCTGTCAAACGGCTCGCCGTAATTCCATGGATCCTTCACTGAATCCAGTTTGACTTTCCGCGGAGAGCCGATGAGCTGCAGCAGCATGTCCTTCTGATCGCGCCCGGTTGCGTGGGCCAATTCGCCGACCATCGACTGAACTGCGAAGGCGCGCGGAATGTTCGACACCGACCGGAACCAGCCGATGCGCGTGCGCGCAGCAGCCTCCGGGTTTTCGCAGCGGATGTTTTCGATCTCGAACGGCATGTCGATCAGGCCCATGCCGAGCTCGAAGGGAGCTGCGTGTAGCACGTTCGGTGCAAACGTCGAGGCGATGCTGGGCGCCACGCTGCGATGCCTCCATGCGATGACCTTGCCGTTCTTATCTACACCGGCTTCGATCCGCTCAGACGACACCGTATGCAGGAAGTCATGGCGAACGTCATCTTCACGCGTCCACTGGACTTTCACCGGCGCGCCAAGCTCCTTTGAGAGGAGGGCCGCTTCGATGGCGTAGTCGCATTTCGACTTCCGCCCAAACCCGCCACCAAGAAGCGTGACGTTGACCGTCACATTCTCTTCAGGGATGCCAAGAGTTTTGGCGACATCTTCACGGGTGCCGCCCGGGCTTTGCACGGGTGCCCAAATCTCGGCCTTGCCGTCCTTGACGTTGGCGACGGCGACCGGCGGCTCCATGCTGACGTGTGCCAGGTGAGGGAGGTAGTATTCGCCGACGACAACTTTGTCCGCGCGCTTCAGCGCGGCGTCCACGTCGCCTTCGTTGCGCACCACCAGGCCAGGTTTGCGTGATGCTTCTTCCAGCTCGGAACGATAGCTGACGGAATCGTATTTGCCGTTGGCACCATCCTCCCAGACAATTTTCAGAGCATCGCGTCCTTTGATCGCTGCGCCTGTGTTACGGGCGATGACCGCAACGCCGCCGAGCGGTTGGAATTTCGACGGCCAAGGCCAACCCTGAACTTCCAGTACCTTCTCGACACCGGAGACCTTCAGGGCATCTGCGCCGTCAAATGATTTGACCTTGCCGCCGGTGACGGGAGGTCGCGCGATCACAGCGTATTTCATCCCTGGCAGGCGGGTATCGATGCCATAATGCGCTTTGCCGACCGTAATGTCGTGGAGGTCGACCGAGCTGATTTGGCCCTTACCGATGTAGCGGAAGTCCTTCGGAGACTTGAGCCGCAGGCCTTCGATCCCCGGAACAGACTGGTTTGCGGCGTCCGCCGCAAGCTCGCCGAAGCCGAGGCGCCGTCCGCTCGCGCTGTGGACCACCTCGTGGTTGACCGCTCTGACTTCTGTCGCCGGGACGCCCCAGCGCTTGGCTGCGGCAGCTTCCAGCATCGAGCGGGCGGAGGCACCAATTTGGCGCATCGGGAGAAGATAGTGTCGGGTGCTGCGCGATCCGTCGGTGTCCTGGTTGCCGAACTTGACTTCGTCGCCATGGGCTTGCTGCACGCGAACGCGCGACCAGTCCGCCTCCATTTCCTCGGCAACCACCATCGGCAGGCTGGTGCGGACGCCGGTCCCCATCTCCGAACGATGGGCGATGATGGTGACTGTGCCGTCCGAGGCGATCGCGACGAAGACCCGTGGGTCGACGACAACGCCGTGAGGCATCTTGCCGGCGCCTGTTTCGTAGGCAGCGAACGCCGGACGCGACATGATCGGTGCGGCGAGAACGAAGCCGGCGGTGATGCCAAGACTCTTAAGAATGGCGCGGCGACTGACGTTCTCAACCTGGATGTGTTTTCGCAGTTTGTCGGGTTGTGCGATGATATTCATGATCAAACCCCCGTCGAAGCCAAGTGAACCGCGTTCTCAATGCGCTGATAAGCTCCGCAACGGCAGATGTTGCCGGACATCGCCTCTCGTATCTGACCGTTTGTGGGTTTTGGATTTTCCAGGAGCAGGGCGGCGGCCTGCATGATCTGTCCGGTCTGGCAATAGCCGCATTGCGGCACATTCAACTGCCGCCACGCTTTCTGAACCGGATGATCTCCAGTCGGATGAAGGCCTTCGATGGTCGTGACTTCACGGTCGGCAACGTCGGAAACAGATGTGATACAGGCGCGCACGGCCTGTTTATCGACGATGACGGTGCATGCACCGCACAAAGCCTGACCGCAGCCAAATTTTGTCCCAGTCAGGCCGATTTCGTCGCGAAGAAACCAAAGCAGCGGAAGATCCGGATCGCCATCCCAGGTCCGTTCCTGGCCGTTGATTTTCAGTTTGGTCATGATTGTCCCTCGCTCTTCATAAGCTGCTAATGTCTATTCGGCACGAGCAGGAACACATTTCCTTTGTTGCCCGGCGCCGTGGTCAGTGATCGTCCAGGTTCAGTATCTGAAACGGAATGCACGAAAGTATTGTGAACCGTACCGCGTGATCTGGATTGTAGATGTGTAGTGGGGTGCCTGATCTTGCTTCCCGTCTTTGTCGAGACTCAGTGACTAATTGGGAATCGCAACCTTAACAGAAGGGGCGCTCGAGTTGACTTCACAACACGTTGTTCCGCCGGAATAACTTAATCTTGAATCGGGTGGAAACAGCAATCGTCTGCTGCGACGCTGCGTTGCGGTGGCTCGAAATCTTTGGTCGGAGGTCGTTTATGGGATCTCAGAAACTGCGGCTAGCCGGTCTGATTCCGGCGACAGCTTTGATCGTACTGCAGGCTGTACATGCTGGAGCCCAGTCGCCGATAGCCCAGCAACGGACAGCAGGCCAGGCCGGCGGGGGCGCCCTGCGGAGCGCATCAGGCACGCTCACCGGAAAGGAGCGCCTCGGCCGAAAATGGTCGGACGAGCAGCGCCTCGACAATTGCAATGTGCCGATCGAAAAAAGAGGCACGCGGCTGCGGCCGAGCGAATGCGTGCATGCTCCAGCGATGTGACACTGCATGACCCGGCGGTCTCCTAAAAGGAAAACTCCTTGCTGATTTTCTCGCCGCGCAAGGTTGCCCGCCATTCGCCTTGATCGACCATGTCGGCAATCAGGTCGGCCATCACGTGTGCCATGGCCTCGCTTCCCCGCGCGTTCGTGGTGCGCTGGGATACAACGACAGAGAGCGTCCACGAGGGCACGGGATCGACGATAGGGATTGCGACCATTTCGCCCCGTGCCATTTCATCAACGAAGGCGAAATGAGGCATGATCGCCATGAACTCAGAGTTGCAGACCATTTTGGCGATGGCGGGCAGGCTGTCGCAATCCTTGATTAGGGGCATGATGTCATGGCGGGCAGCAAGCTGATCGATTACTGCGCGTAGAACATTTGGGCGTCCCGGCAGGACGATCGGGCGATCGAATAGCTTTTTGAACGAAACGGATTTTCGATTGGCCATCGGGCTGTTTTTCGAAACGAACAGCATCAGGTCTTCTGTCATCATCTCGGTCCACGCGACATGTTCGAAAGCCTTGTGGTCGTAGAGCAGCGCCACATCCAAACGACCGGCCTGGATCAGCTCGTCGAGATACCCAGTCATTGCTTCGACGATGTGAAGCGTTACGTTCGGACAGCGCTCGGCCATTTCGCGAAACAGGGGAAGGGATAATCCGCGGCACGCCGATGTCGGCAATCCGACAGAGACCCGTCCCGATGGTGCCGAGGTGCGCGAGCGGATGGTATCCTTGGCGTGATCGATCTCCTGAAGGATCCGTCGCGCATGCTCGTAGAGCTGCTGACCTTTCTCAGTCGGCGTCACGCCTCTCGCATGACGGACGAGAACTTTGACGCCGAGTTCCTCTTCGAGACTTTTGATCTGCTGACTAAGTGATGGTTGTGCGATCCGGAGTATTTCCGCCGCGCGTGAAAAGTTTCCGCTCTCGGCGATCTGTACGAAATACTTCAGTTGTCGCAGGTCCATACAAACTGTCCCCAGTAGGACAATAGTGACGTGACATGTTGATCTGTCAACGTGCTTGCAAAATGTGCATTTGCAAAAACTATTGCCTAGTGTTCGTTTTATCTTAGCGAATTCATATCGATATCTCATTTCGCTGTGCATCAAAGGCGAGCAGCAACTTCTTCATAGGTTTTACCTATACCTTTCATCGGAATTTGATCTTTGTTCTAGCGATTTCTTTGCCGTTAGCTCCCGACGTGAGCGCGCTGGTGCGCGCTCAATCATTGAAGACGCGGGAGATACGATATGTTTTTGCAGAGTAAGTTCCGCAGCGGAATTGTTGCTGGCGCAGCAATGCTCGGACTGTGTTCGACGGCTGCCTTCGCGCAACAGATGCCTTGTATTGGCAACTCCGCAGCCATCACCGGTCCCGCGGCATTTGGTGGTCAGGCGATCAAGATGGGCGCTGAAATCGCCATCGATGAGATCAATGCCAAGGGTGGAGTGTTAGGGAAGCCCTTGAAATTTGTGCAGTACGACGACGCGGGTGCTCCGCCGCGCGGCGTCGATAATACCCGGCGTGTTGCGCTCTCCGACAAGTGCGTTGCGATCCTCGGTGGCTATCATTCAACCGTTGCGGTGGCGCAAGCGGAGCCGGTGAATGAGATCGGCAT
Source organism: Nitrobacteraceae bacterium AZCC 1564 (assembly GCA_036924835.1). Lineage (NCBI taxonomy): Bacteria > Pseudomonadati > Pseudomonadota > Alphaproteobacteria > Hyphomicrobiales > Nitrobacteraceae > Nitrobacteraceae bacterium AZCC 1564. Next base: position 581,585 of record JBAGRR010000001.1, on the reverse strand, counting down.
TCCCTACGTCGGCGTGCTTGCTGCTAACACAAAGGCAGTCGAAAACGGCCATAATCCAAATTTCATGTTCCGAGTGTCCGCAAAGGACAAGTGGGTCGCTCGCTTTCTTGTTGAACAGGCATTGAAGGCCTCAAAGACGGGGAAGGTAGCTTTCTTCTATGAGAACACCGGATGGGGCAACGGTGCAGTGCCCGATGTGAAGGATGCAATGGCCAAGGCCGGTAAGGAGCTGGTGGCCGCGGAAACCTTCAATTGGGGCGATCAAGACATGACGCCGCAGGTGATCCGGGCGAGGGATGCTGGCGCCGATCTTGTGCTGCTGTGGGCGCTGGACCGTGAGGGCAACCAGATTGTTCGTTCGATGGACAAGGTTGGCTGGAAGCCGACGATTATCGGCGCATGGGGCATCGCTGGTAATCTCGGCGAACTCGCAGGTCCGCTCGCGAACGGCGTGCAGGTGATACAGACCTACACGTTCATGGGCGCTATGGATCCGAAGAAGCAGGCGCTGTGGGATAAGATCAAGGCAAAGTACGGACTGAAGGATCCCTCGGACATCAAGATGGGATCAGGTGTCGCCAACGCATATGACGCGGTCTACATCATAGCCAAGGCGATCGAAAAAGCCGGCGCCTATGATTGGAAGAAGGTTCGTGAGGCGCTTTACACTGTAGACTACGATGGCCTCGTGGCGAATTATAAGCCGGCATTCGACGCGTCAGATCCGGAGCGTCAGGATGCAATCCTGCCGAAATACTACAAACTCACAGCTTGGGTCGACGGCAAGCTTCTCCCGATCGAACAGACCACCTACGGCAAAATCCACTGACCGCTACGGAGCCCTGCTCAACATAGCCGGAGATGTCTGACCCGGAGCGCAACGCCTGCGGAGGCGTTGCCTCCTCGATCACGGATCTCCCGCATATGCGAGGGGCGGGTGTCGGATGCGCAATCGCGATCTTACTGAATTTTGATCTCCAGAAATCGGGACTTTCGTGACCACGACGATCCAATACATTTTGTCCGGCCTCGCCATTGGCGGCATCTACGCGCTCGTCGCGCTTGGATTTCATATCATGTGGTCTGCGGCGAAAGCCGTGAACTTTGCGCATGGCGATACGCTGATGCTCGGCGCCGTTCTCGCGGTACTGGGTGTGGATGCGGGAATACCGTTACCTCTCGCTTGCCTGCTAGCAGTGATCGCCGGAGGTATTTTCGGAGTGCTTCTGGAGCGATTTGCGGTTCGCCCATTTGCCGCAACCGCAACTTCAGTCGGCTGGATGCTGACAACCATTGCCGTTGGAGTGATGATCGAAGCGCTGGCAACGCTGCAGTTTGGCGGCTTCTCCCGGCCCTTGCCTTCGCCCGGCGTGAAGAACGCCGTGCACATCGCTGGTGCGGGTATTTATCCGCAGGAACTCGTTATTCCGGTCGTAGCTGTGCTGGTGATGGTGGGACTGAAGCTGATGCATCGCCACACGCTGGTCGGGCGCGCGATGCAGGCAGTCGCCCATGACAAGCGCGCCGCCGCTCTGATGGGCATCAATGTTAATCGCATCGTCGCGCTCTCGTTCGGTCTCGCATCGCTATTTGGTGCCGCGGCCGGCGTGCTGGTGGCTCCGGTCATTCAGGCATCCGCAAGCATGGGCGCGATCCTTGGACTGAAAGGATTTGCGGTCGCGATCATCGGCGGCATCACCAGTGCGCCGGGCGTTGTCATTGCCGGCCTCGGTTTCGGCATCATGGAGAAGTTCGTCGAAGGCTACATTTCCACGGCCGCGCGCGAGATCATCGGCTTCGGCATTATGATCCTTGTATTGCTGATCTTTCCTCAAGGCTTGTTCAGTAAGCGGGAGGTCCTCAAGGTATGAGATACCTCGTTCCGCTTGGCTTTCTTGTTTTTGCGATCATTCTGGTCGCCGTTCCGCTGATGGCGGACAACGAGTACGAGTTGCGGCTGTTCATGCTGTTCCTGATCTATGGCGTGATCGCAATCGGGTTGAATGTACTCGTTGGTCTGACGGGGCTGGTGTCATTAGGGCAGGCGGGGCTATTCGCGCTGGGCTCATACACAGGCGCTATTCTCGCAACCCGTCTTGGCTTCGATATCGTTGCCTCCAGCATCGGCGCCGCAATCGTTTCAGGTGCGTTCGGCGTATTGCTTGCCTATCCGACGGTGCGTGTCCGGGGTGTCTACCTTGCAGTGGTCACGATCGCCTTCGGCATCATCGTCGAGAATGTTGCGATCGAATGGCAATCGCTGACCGGCGGCACCACGGGTCTGAGCTCGATTCCTCGCCCAAATGTCTTTGGCATCAGATTGTCGGGATTCGCTTTCTATGGCGTTCTTGCAGGCACGCTATTCGTCTTCACGCTGCTTATTCATAACCTCAAGATTTCCCGTTATGGCCGCACCATGGTGGCTGTGTCGCAAAGCGAGACGGCTGCACGGGCGCTCGGTATCAATCCAGCCGGCTTGCGGACACTGGCGTTTGTGATCTCGTCGGTGACGGCGGGCATTGCGGGCGCGTTTTATGCGTTCCTGAACTCGTACATTTCGCCGGATATTTTCACTTTCTCAGACAGCGTGCGCTTCCTGCTCATGGTGATCCTCGGCGGCGCAGGATCGACCTTCGGCCCGGTGATCGGCGCCTATATCCTCACGTATTTGCCGGAATACCTGCAGCAGTTCCAGCTCTGGCAGAAGTTTGCCTATGGCGCTTTGCTCTTGCTGGTAATGTTTGTGCTGCCCCGCGGCATTATAGGCACACTGCGTCTGGTGTTCGACCGTGTCCGTCCCGCTGAACGTGTGCCGGATACTTCTGAAGGTGTGCCGGCCGAGACTTCACTGCGTCATGAAAAGCGGGATCTCGCAGCCGAGCTTATCGCCAGCGGGCTCACCGTTCGCTTCGGCGGTCTGACGGCGCTGTCAGATGCGTCGCTGCGAGTGAAGGGTGGTGAGGTCCACGCGCTGATCGGTCCGAACGGCGCGGGCAAGTCTACGTTCGTCAACACCATTTCCGGATTCTATCGGCCCGATGAAGGGCGGTGTGAACTCGACGGCGTTGAGCTGACGGGGCGGCGGTCGCGAGAGATTGCGCGCCTAGGCCTCGCGCGAACATTTCAGAATACTGAATTGTTCGGTGACATGAGCGTGCTCGAAAACGTCATGACCGGATACGACCAGCGTCTGTCCTATGGCCTTGTGCATGCGTTGCTACGGACGCCTCGCATGCGGCGTGAAGAGGACGCGTGCCGGAAGACTGCAATCGGTCTGCTGGAGTTTGTCGGGCTCTCACAATATGCCAATGAGGCAGCCCGCTTTCTGCCTTTCGGTCTGCAACGGCGCCTGGAAATAGCCCGTGCACTGGCGGCGAACCCGCGCCTGTTGCTGCTGGACGAACCTGCCGCCGGTCTCACCACACAGGAAATCGATGATCTCGAAGTCATGATCCGCAAGATCGCGGCGCACGGAATCTCCGTACTGCTAATCGAGCATCACGTCGATCTCATTATGGCGCTGGCGGATACGGTGACGGTTCTGGACTATGGACAGGTCATCGCCAGCGATACGCCGTCCGCTATTCAGGATGATCCGCGCGTCATCGAAGCCTATTTCGGAACGTCTCCCGGCGATGTTGCGCTCGCGGAGGCGCGAGCATGAGCGAGATCCTGCTCGACATCCAAAAGCTGGAGCTGCGTTATGGCGCGGCAATCGCTGTCCGTGACATTTCACTCAGTGTCAAGCGCGGACAGCTTGTTGCGGTCATCGGTAATAATGGCGCAGGAAAGTCGTCGATGGTGCGCGGTGCCACCGGGCTGGTGCGCCCGTCCGGCGGGAAGGTCCACTTCTGCGGCGAAGACACGACGGGGCTCAGCGCCGATCGCAAGGTTTCGCGCGGTCTCGTCATGGTGCCCGAAGGACGGCTGCTATTCCCGGACCAGACGGTGGAAGACAACCTGATCCTTGGCGCCTATCTGCACGGCGGGCTCAAAAGTGAAGCTTCGCGGGTCGCTCGCGACAAGGTGCTGGAGCTCTTTCCGCGCCTGGCCGAGCGCCTGCATCAACAGGCTGGAAGCATGTCGGGCGGCGAGCAGCAAATGCTTGCCATTGCGCGCGGCCTTATGGCCCAACCTGAATTGCTGATCATCGATGAACTTTCGCTTGGGCTTGCACCGAAGATCGTCGACCAGCTGATGGGCGTGCTGATGACCCTTAACAAACAAGGGCTGACCATCCTGTTGGTCGAGCAGCTTGCCTCATATGCGCTCGCCATCGCTGATTATGGCTTCGTTGTCTCCAACGGACGAATTACCCGTGAAGGTCCGAGCGGCGAGTTGGCACGCGATCCCGAGGTTATGGAAGCGTTCCTCGGTAAGAAGAAGACAAAAGCATCAACCCCGAAAGCCTAAGGAGTAACCATGGCTCAACGTGTCGTCGATCTCAGCCTCACCATTGAAGACAACATGCCCGCGCACAAGCTCTTTCAGCGACCCATCATTGCGGTGCATATGAGCCACGAAAGCACGAAAGCGGCTAATCTCGGCGTGCCTGGCGACGCAATGACCTTCCAGACCAACTTCATCGGTATGCTAGACCACGTCGGAACACACGTGGATGCGTACCGGCATGTCAATCCGAAGGGCGCGCCAGTCGATGAAATGCCGCTCGAAACGTTCATGGGCAAGGCGGTGTGCTTTGATCTGCAGCATATTCCTGATCTCGGCGAGATCTCCGTCGCAGATATGGAGGCTGCAGAGAAGAAGGCTGGCGTGAAGGTTGATGGGCATATCGTTCTGCTGTGCACCGGCTTTCACAAGCGCAACTATCCAGGGTTGGACTCGGTCTGGAAAAATCCGCTGCTGACGGTCGAAGCTACCAAGTGGCTTTATGATCGTGGATCCAAAATGCACGGCGTCGAGGGGCCCTCCACTGATAAGCCGACCGACAATATCTTTGCACAGCATCGCCTGTGCCGCGATCTCGGCATCAGCCACTGGGAGTGGCTCGTTAATCTGGAAGAGCTGCTCGGGAAGGGCGAATTCCAGTTCTTTGGTGTGCCTCTTAAATTCAAGGGCGGCTCGGGCTCGCCGGTTCGTGCTTTCGCACTGCTGAACTGAACGCAGGCGCTAAGACCTGATATCTCCCGCAAAACTCATCCGGACACTCCTGCATCAAGAGTGTCCGGACCTTTCTGCTCTTGAGGCGAGGTACGTCAATGTCGGCCGAATTCGATACCATGAGCGCAATGGAGATGCGCCGCCGCATCGCAGCCAAGGAGATATCTCCAGTCGAGCTGACGAAGCGGGCGCTGGCGAAAGCCGAGGGAACGCAGGCGACGTTAAATGCCTTCTATCATTTGATACCTGACGACGCTTTGGCCGCCGCGAAGGTGGCGGAAGATGCCGTCATGAAAGGTGCTCCGCTGGGGGCGATTCACGGCATTCCGTTCTCTGCGAAGGATCTTATGGCGGTGAAAGGCATCAGTTACGCCTCGGGATCGCGGACGATGAAGTCCAACGTTGCGACGATGGATGCGCCCGCTGTCGAGCGCGCGAAGTCCGCTGGCGGCATTTTGATCGGCAAGACCACAACGAGCGAATTCGGATGCAAGCCGGTGGGTGACAGTCCGCTCACGGGTATCACGCGGCATCCCTGGAACCTTGACAAGACGCCCGGTGGATCAAGCGCCGGTGCTGCGGCGTCCGTTGCCGCTGGCATCACACCATTCGCGCTCGGTACCGATGGTGGAGGATCGGTCCGGATACCGTCGGCCTTTACCGGATTGTTTGGGCTGAAGGGGCAGTTCGGCCGCGTGCCGGTATGGCCGACATCGGCGACGCCGACCCTTGCACATGTCGGGCCACTCGCGCGTTCGGTTCAAGATACGGCGTTACTATTTTCCGTGATTGCCGGATTCGACCGACGTGACCCTTTTGGCGTCGCAGGGCCTGTGCCTGACGTGCTTGGCGCCGCCAAGGCCTCTGTCACCAACCTGCGGATCGCCTACAGTCCGACGTTCGGCTACGCTCGTCCAGATTCGGAAGTCGTAAAGCTCACGGATAAGGCTGCGCGCACTTTCGAAGCCCTCGGTTGTCGCGTCGAACTCGTCGAGAAGATTTTTGACAGTGATCCAGCCGACCTATGGACGGCGGAGTTCTACGCGGGTGTTGGAATTCGTCTGCGATCGTTCATGGAAAACCAGCGCGATCTGCTGGATCCCGCAGTGGCGGACGTACTGCAGCCAGCGTTGTCGCAAGACATGCGTGACTACTACACGAAGGTGTTCGCGCGCTATGCCTTGCGTGACGCGATCCGGAGTTTCTTCGATTCATACGATCTGTTGATCTCGCCGGTCATCCCGGTCACATCTCTCGATGCGGGCAAGAACATTCCGGATAAGCTGACCGACCGCAACCTCGTGTCATGGGTTTACTACACTTATCCGTTCAACCTGACCGGACAGCCGGCAGCCTCTGTCTGCGCTGGTGTTGCGACGGATGGCATGCCGGTTGGATTGCAGATTGTCGGGCGATCGCATTGCGAAGATGACGTGGTGAGAGCTGCCGCGGCCTTCGAACGAAGCCAGCCGGCCGGTTACAACGTGAAACCGTTTGCATTCTGATCGCATCGTAGGCATCGCCACAAGCTAACAAGTAAAGCGCCGAGTTTCTTGCTGATCTTGATAAACGACCTGATCGCATCGGCGGCCAGTGCGCTAACTGATTCACCTTGCGTGGGTGGCGCGGTCACGACTGCGGTTGCAACATCTGCACACTTGCCGAACAGACGATATGGAGAACGCGCTATCCTCCCTTGATAATCACACTCGAAAAGTTGCATAGGGCACGGGAGAGAAGAGAGAGCATCGCGCGACGGCGGTTTCGCGCAGCAAGCCATCACCAGACCCAGGCTGAAATCGAGTTCGGCGATAACGCCCGACAATAGCTCTGTTGGGCGATCTCAGGACGTCTTATACGTCATGTGATCGACGATTGAGTGATGGTATATGGAAGAGCGTGCCGATATCCGTCTGGAGGTCCTATGAACAATTTGAAAACCGCCGGCTGGCTTGCCGTGTCGGGGTTTGTCCTGTGCCTCTCGTTGATGTCCACTGTAGAGGCCGCTGATTACACGCCACTTGACTGCGCGAAAGCCAACTCCAGCACCGAGCAGACGATCTGCTCCGACTACCGGCTCGCTCAAGCGGAAGCGCGGGTTGCGACGTTGTTCGAGATCTCGACCTCTCTTGTCGCTATGGGGCAACGCGGAGAGATTCAGGACCAGCAACGCGCCTTCCTCAAGGAGCGGGACGCCTGCAAGTCGAGCATTTCTTGTCTTCGTAATGTTTACGAAGCGCGTGACAAGCAACTGGAAGCAGTCCTGGCACAGATAAGACAGCGTGGTCCGTTTTGATCGGCGCGTCAGACGCTTTGCAATGCGGGTAGGCAGAGGTTTGAAACAGTCATGAAACCGCAAGTTCTTGTCGTCGGAGCCGGCCCCGTCGGTTTGACTATGGCGTCCGAACTCGCCCGCTACGGCGTTAGCGTGCGTATTATCGACAAAGCTCCGCAAAGAAACGACAAATCGAAGGCTCTCGCCGTCTTGAGCCGTACGTTGGAGATGCTTGATCGGGCGGGGTGTGCGAATAACTTCGTTGCAGCGGGAAACAAGGTTGTTGGAGCAAACATTGTCGCGGCGAACAAGCTGATCGCTCGCGTCAGCCTCGCGGCCGTGAAGAGCCCTTACGCCTATGCACTGATGCTGCCCCAGTCGGATACCGAACGTCTTCTCGAAGAACATCTCAATCGGCTGGGTATTCGTATCGAGCGTCAGGTGGAACTGGTTCAGTTTTCTGCTGGCGAGAAGAGTGTCGAGACGACATTGCGCTCGGCTGCTGGAGGCGAAGAGCGTCTAACCGTTGACTGGCTGATTGGATGCGATGGCGCTCACAGCGTGGTTCGTCACGGTCTTGGTCTGCCGTTTTCCGGCAGCACGCTCGACACCGACTGGATGCTGGCTGACGTACACTTGAAAGCCTTTCCGTTTCCCGCTTCGGAAATAGCAACCTACTGGCATGAGCAGGGCGTTCTGGTGATATTGCCAATCTCACCCGGTCGCTATCGCGTCATCGCCGACATTGGCGCTTCAACGGGAGCGCATCCTGCAGATCCTACGCTTGCTGATGTTCAAGGCGTGCTTGATCAGCGCGGCCCGGGAGGGCTCGTTGCTTACGATCCAGTCTGGTTGACGGCTTTCCGGATCAATGAGCGCAAAGTCGCGAATTACAGATCTGGCCGCGTGTTCGTTGCCGGCGACGCGGCGCATGTGCATAGTCCAGCTGGCGGGCAGGGGATGAACACCGGTATGCAGGATGCCTTCAATCTCGCGTGGAAGCTGGCTCTGGTCTGCCGTGGTATCTGCATGGAAGGGCAACTGCTCGATAGCTACAGCATTGAACGTAGTGCTGTGGGTGAGATGGTGCTGACCGCTTCCGGTCGTATCACCGCACTGGCAGCGCTCAGAAACCATGCAGCCCAGGTTTTGCGAAACCTTGTTGGGCATCTCTTGCTGGGACTCGCCCCGGTACGCGAGGCAATGGTCAACAGCATGAGTGAGATTGCCATCAGCTACAAACACAGCCCCCTCAATGGACGCGCCGTTCACGGTGTCATAGGACCAGCGCCTGGAGAGCGCGTAGAGCCACTCGCCGGACAGGCACCGTTCGGAGCGGGCGATACGCCGCGGTTCACGTTGTTGGCAGGATCAGAGGACGCGGTCAGAGGGCTGGTGCGGCAGTTCGATGACCTGGTTGATCCGGTCATTCGGCCGCCGCTCAGCGACGGCGGCATGTGGCTGGTTCGCCCTGATGGCTACGTTGGCTGCGTTGCGGCTGCCAACGATACCGACGCGATGCTCAGCTATTTGCAGGGGATTTGCTCCGCGTGAAATAAATCGGTGTTTGGCTGACTTCGTGGGCGAGACGCGCTGACCGCAATAAAGACCGCCCCGGGTGCGGTATCGCTTCAATCGAAAAATTTGACGCATTTGGGATGGAACCGGGGAATTGCTGATTGATTGAGCAGATGCGCGGGATCTCAATGGAGTACAGCCATGAGTGTTGGGAGAATAGCGATTGTCTGTGCGTTTGCAGGAGCTTTGACCGCCGGTGCCGTTAGTTCGGCCGGAGCAGCTCCGTTACCAACCAATGTTGAAGCGATGAAGTCCATATCGACCGAAAATACGGTTCAGGTGCAGTGGCGCCGCGGCTGGGGTTGGCGTGGGGGTGGCTGGGGCTGGCGCGGCGGAGGCTGGGGTGTCAGGCGCGGGTGGGGCTGGGGGGGAGGCTGGGGCGCTGGTGCGGTCGCGGGCGCTTTGATCGGCGGAGCGATTGCAAGTAGCGCCTGGGGCCCATACGACGGCTACTACGGAGGCCCGTACGGCTACTATGGCGGCCCTGATTATGATTATGATTATGGGTATCCAGTTTACGGTTATGCTCCACGACCATACGTTTATCCCCGTTATGTCTCCTATGGGTATAGACCGTTCTATGGTGGATTCTACGGCCGACCCTTCAGGCCGGTCTGGGGCTACCGCTACGGTTGGCGCAGGTGGGGCTGGTAACAGCGCCACGCGCGCGCGAATGGCTTCTTCGCTGCTGCTTGTCGGTTTAAGACGGCGAGCATCGCCCGACCGTTGGAACGCGTCCACGTGTGGGACGATCAAGCTTTCTAGTGTCCCGAATCCGAAGTTCGCACAGGCTTGCGGCTTGCGCGGATGCGAACTTCGGCATCAAAGAGATACTAGCAAGCCTATGATTTGAGTACCGCTTTTGGATTGAAGTTCTTTATCGAACTTGCGGCTTCACTCGGAAGAACTTCAAATCCGCGGCGCTCGTGGGGTTTGGGTTCAGAAGTTCGCTGGAAGACCCGCGAAGAGATGGAGCGAACCTCTGAACCACACTAGCGATAACCCTTAATCCTGCTCTGAGGCCCCAAGGCGATCGCTCGCTGGCTACCAGTCTCACCTATTTAACGACCTCGAAACGAACTGGGCGTATCTTAAGTTTGTTTTCAATTCACGTTCGCCTCGAGCCTTTCCTTTAATCGCTTCGCCTACATTCGCTGGCGATTTCCATTGTTTTGCTGCCGCTGCGGCCAATATTGGATCGTGTCGTGCATTACAGTCTGATTCAGGAATTGCAGGATGCGATCAGCAATGAGTCTGCGGGGCGCCGCGCCATTGCGCTCAATAGGGTCACTGATCTGTTCCTTGAATGCGGTAGCCAGTTGACGCCGGAGCAGATTGCCGTCTTCGACAATCTTTTGCTCGGATGTATCCAGGATTGCGAGGCAAAGACCCTCGCAGAGCTTGCACGAAAACTGGCAGCCGTGCCGTTCGCTCCGACTGCTGTGATGCGGCGGCTGGCCATTCATTGCGATACGGCAGTCGCGGCCCCGATCCTGACTTCGTCGGAATTATCGAAGGAGGATCTGCTTCAAGTTGCGACATCGCGTGGGCAAGGACATTTGCTGGCAATCGCCGGACGTTTTGCACTCGACACTGTGCTCACGGATGCGATCATTGAGCTCGGCGATCGAGAGGTGCGCCGTCGGCTAGCCGGCAATCTCGGCGCTTCCTTTACGCGCGGAGGTTTTGTGCGGCTGGTTGCCGCATCCAAGGGGGATCCCCTTCTGGCCGAAAAGGTGGGTCTACGCGCTGATCTGCCGGCGAAACTGCTGCGTGAACTTCTCGATAATGCCACAAGCGCTGTCCACATCCGACTTGTGAATAGAGCTCCAGCGCAACTGCGCGCGGAAATCCGGAGGCATGTGAACGACATCTCGCTGCAAACCAAACGCGCGGCAGAGCGACCGCGTGATCTGCGCTCCGCCGTCGATCTGGTCAAGCGGCTTGAGGAAAGCCGTGGGCTCACTGAAAACAAACTCGCTGAATTCGCTGCGGATAGGCAATACGAGGCAATTGTTGCGGCACTCGCCGCGATGACATCATCGCCAATCGCCCTGATTGAACCTTTAATGCGTGTCCATCGCCATGATGGCCTGATAACCGCGTGCCGCGCGGCAGACCTGTCGTGGGAAACAACGCGGGCTGTGGTTCTCAGTCGTTTGGTATCGGCGTCCGATGTCGATCTCGACCAGCTCCGGCGAAAATACGAAGAGGTGTCGTTCTCTTCGGCGAAGCGTGCTCTCCTGATTTGGCGTGAACAGGTGTTTCGGCCGCGCAAGGCGGGATAACGTGTCATCGCTTAGACGCGATGGAGGACGCCTTGATGGTCGGCGTCGCTTTCCATGTTCTGCTCACGAGACACACCGCGTCTCCGTCGATCGAAGATCGACGACGCTGTCGCGGGTGGCATTCAATGACGGGACGCTATAATATCATCGTCCACGTCCACCAGAGTTCCGGGAAACGATATCGCGACGCCGTTATCCAGGACGGCACGGCCGATCGCCAGAACGCATTGACTTCCTCCCGTCGACCGAAGCACGCGATATGCAAGACACAAGGATTCACCACTCGTGAGAGAGTGTTGAATGGCGGCCTGCAGGCGGGGCGCGTCCTCGGGGTGAACAGCCCGGACAAATGCCGCGATCGGCGCGCCGACTGCTGCGGCCGAAGGATCGAGCTGAAAGAGCTTTGCGACCTCCGGATCAGCACAGACGCGGTCACGTTTGACGTCCCAGTTCCAACTGCCAACGACTTTTGGTGGATGGAAGTGGGGTGCAAAATCCCTTTCGGCCTTCTCTGAATCAACAAGAATGGACTTGTCCTGCGATCGAGGCTCGACCGCATCCAGCTCGAGATACGCCATGGAGAGGAGGTAGGCGAGGAAGCGGTCCTTTAGATCTGTTGCTTCATTGATGGCTGTTTCGAGTGCCAGCCTGAGACGGCGGTAGCGCAGATATGTCATCATCTTCGGGCGAGAGTCTGGTTGGGCGGTACGAAGGCGCTGGTTCGGGATATTTCGGAAGATCACGAGGACGGGCTTTCGTGGTTGCCGGCGAGAGCTTTCCTGAGCACCATAGCAATACGAGTGCCTAGGAAACTCTCTGGGAGGGCGAAAGTTACAGAGTGTGAATGAACGTCTGGAGTTTTGAACGCGGTCACATCAGGCTGTTTTCCTTTGCAGGATAAGATCTGCTTCCGATGTCCGTGCTTGGAGATTTGCGTAGCGATGCACACGATCTAGAATTTCCTCGCTGACCTCGAAGGTCACTGCGATCAGTTGTTCATCTTGATAATTCTGCGGCAAACCGAGAGGAGTGATCGACATGCCTGCCGCTTGTAACAACGGCATGCGAAATGTGCGGATGACGGACGTGGCTCCCGTCGCCCCATGCTCCAAGCAATATTCTTGAAATCCGGCCAGCAGTTCTGAGTAGGTCGAAGTGCCTCGCCGATGCTTGCTGACGCCAAACCTGGTCAGTTCGTAAAGATCTCTGCGTCGGGGCACTTCACCCTGCACAAGAAACGGAAAGACCTCCGAGAGCATGTGCGGCAACTGCGTCGGATACATCCGGCAACAGCCTACGACATTATCGCTGTCATCAATCGCAATCACATATGCGGCGTCATCGTCGTCAAACTGGTCAGTTTCATAAAGGCCACCGCGGTCAAATTCGGTCCAGCCCCGCTCTTTGACAAAGACGTCATGGCGAAAACGGAAAAGCTTGTCCAGCAGACTGGAAAATCGGCGGCGATTGGTGCGATCTACCAATCTGATCATGTAAAGGCTCTCCCCGCGGTGCGGGGAGAGCCTGGTTATTTAGTGGGAATTACTCGATACCGTGAGCTGGGTATTGACAATCAGATATCGATCTCGCGGCGGCGAATTGATTCTGCCACGGCCTGAGCGCGGGTATGAACATTCAGCTTGCGCATCGCCGATGCGGCGATCTTATTCACAGTTTCTACCGAGATGCTCAATATAACGCTCGTGTCCCACGCGGTCTTTCCAACCGCGGCCCACGAGATCACCTCTCTCTCACGCGGAGTCAGGACCTTTGGAGCGTCCATGTCGTGACGAATGCTCGCAAGGCGTTGGAATGCGAAAATCGAGATGAGATCGATTGCAGCGTGAGCTTCACTTTGAGGGTCGATTTCTGCGCCCGCAATGGAAACGGTTGCCTGATAGCCGTTCAATCCTTGAATCGGCACGCAGTACCCGTTGACCATTCCATAGTCGTGCGCCGAGATCGTCATGATCCCGTTTGCTTTCCGATCTTCTTTCGGAATCGAAACGCTGGACCAGTGAAATGAATGGGTTTGCGATCGTGAATAGTTCGAGATGGGATCGTGTGGGTGAAAATCGCAGCTTGTGTACTGCTCGTACCAACCTTTGGGCCACTTTCTGAGCAGCAGCTTGTCGGAAAATTTTTGTTGACTGGCCGTCGGAGCCGCAACGACGCAGAACGATTCGTAGCCGAACCGGGTGAAGGCAGAATTCAAGACCTCCGAAAGCGCGGAAAGCCCATCGGCGTTTCGAATCCGTTCAATCGTGTCCAGCGCGCCGTCAAAGTAATGTTTTTGAAGAGGTCCCATAGTAAAGGCTATTCTAGCATCAGGTTATATCTTCGATATAAATCCTTTGGCGTATAGGTCCACAACGCCGGCTCCATCGCGCGCTATCCTGTAGGTAGAACATAGCGTCCACAAGATATTGGTGCGCGATTTCTCAAATATCTCCGGAGTCGTCGTCTCGTTGGCGACCCATGTGGGCCAGCCGAAGAATAATATGCTCCAAGTTATAGCCTCTATGACCGGTCAATCAGTCGGAGCGCCATAATCGCTCCTGGCCCTGCCGTCTGAGCTTCTCACTGGCAAGAATCAACGAGCGAGATCATCTGGATGTGTTTCGCGATTCGTCGGGGGCACGAAGCACAATCGATCCAAGCTATTTGCGGTGTTGCATTCGCTCCTTCTGCGCCCGTAGCTTGAGCGGACTGATGAACACTCCGGATTTTGGCGAATGCGATCTACTTCGGCCGCGATTCCATAGGCCACCAGCTTAATGGAGCGGCAAATTGCCGTATCAGTATGCCGTCTTGCAATTGGTTATCAATAGCTCAATCGCGACGCCAAAACCTTCGATGGCAGGACCCCAGTTTGTAAAAATTGACATCAGCGTCAGAGAGAGAGATGGCGCTTCACCGCCGTCAGCGACGGCAGCGCAGCATTTCACTTAACCGAGCTGATGCGGAGCTGTTCGGTCGCCCGTCGTAGAAGCTCATGAAGCCACTTCTGGGACACGTCGCCTTCGTTACGTTCATGCCACAATAGGCGGACTTCCAGGCGCGTCGTCGTGTAAGGGAGTTCGTGAATCGCGATGGGATAAGTTTTGGCGAACATGTCTGCCAGTGGGCGCGGGACGATCGCAGCTAACCCGGCTCCTTCAAGAAATGCTGGAAGCGCGAGAAAGTGGGGGAGGGATACAGCTATTCGCGGCAGCGTCTCGCACTCCGCTAACGCACGTTCGAAGGCCATTCGATCGTACATCTCCGACCGCCTCGCTAGTCCCCGCTCCGAGATAAATCCATCAATCGCGCCTTCCTGCTCGCCGCCAAATGAGACGACAATGATCGGGAGCTGCGCAAGCGTGGAAGTTGTGATTGGTCCGAGCTTCTGAGATGCATTTGTGATGAGGACATCGTCGTACTCGAACAAAAAGCTCGAATTAAATCGAGACGGGACGATCGAGAACGTGCCGATAGCCGCATCAATTCGTCCGAGATCGATTTGCTCAGCGAGATCGATACGCGTCACAGGCTTGATCGTGATGTCAACATGAGGTGCATCCGATCGCAGCAATGAGAGCATTCGCGCGCCAACGACCATAGTTGTGAAATCGTTGGCTGCAATCGTGAACTTCTTGTCCGATGTCGCAGGTAAGAATTTGGGTGGCTCGATGGCTGCCTCGAGAGACTTCAGCGCAGCTCTCACCAACGGTGCCATCGCTTGTGCACGCGAAGTTGGTTGCATCCCCGTTGCCGTGCGTACGAACAACTCGTCGTCCAACATTTCGCGCAAACGGGCCAGCGAATGGCTTACGGCAGATTGACTGAGGCAGACTTTTTGACTCGCCCGGAGAACGCTTCGCTCCTCTACAACGGCGTCGAAGACCTTGAGAAGATTGAGATCTAATGTGCTGAACGAGGCCATTTCCGGATCCGGCTATCTAGTTGACAAAACCAAGTCGCGGACACTGGCAATATGCTCTGCCGATCGAGGAGCTTGGCAAGACCCGCGCGAAGACCCGTAGCTTATTAGACAAGCTATCTTCAGGAAAGGTATAGCATCATCGCAGGGATAACGGTTCACGGACGTGAACAATAGGGAGGCCAAGGCGCTCTGGCTTAGGGGGACCTTTGTTTGGTCGACCAGATGCTCGCTGTCGAGGTCGATGTGCAGGATTTCCCAGTAGCCGGCAAAAATGCACGACGTACATTTTAAAACTGAAGGAGTTTCAGATGGCCCCGGGGCCCTCGAAATGTCGGCTTGACGTTCGCCCTTAGCCCCTGAACACGGCGCAATAGGACACTGAAATAGTTTCACTTCCGCATCACGATTTCCGTATGGAAGAATTAACGACGGAAAAAAGAGGCGAGAACATCGCCCTGTCGGATTCGGAGGAAGAGCAATGTTTGTTTCAATATTTGACCTACGGTCACTGGCGCGATCTGCGTGTGCGATATTCTCTCTGACTTTGTTCTTCAATTCAGAATGGGCGCTTGCGGATGCGGCTCCGCCGCTGAGGATTGGTGTGTTGTCGGACATGTCGTCTCTCTATACCGACAACGGCGGTCAAGGATCGGTCGTCGCTGCGCAGATGGCCGTGGACGACTTTGGGGCCACAGTCCTCAATCGAAAAGTTGAAATCATTTCCGCTGATAATCAGAACAAACCAGATGTCGGCAGCGGAATCGCGCGCCGATGGATTGACAATGACAATGTCGAAGCGATCGTAGATGTTCCTAACTCAGCCGTCGCGCTCGCGGTGCAGGGCGTCACCAGAGATAGAAAGAAGATATTTCTTGCTACTGGATCGGCAACATCGCGCTTGACTGGCGATGAGTGTTCTCAAACCGGAATACACTGGACTTACGACACTTATGCGCTCTCGCAGGGCACGACGAAAGCTGTTTTCAAGCTCGGTGCAAAGAGGTGGTTCTTTCTGTCCGCCGACTATTCTCTTGGTGCTCAACTCGAGTCCGACAGCCGAAAGGTCATCCGTTCTTTAGGAGGAGAGGCTGTCGGCTCGGTGAAGCACCCGATCAACACTCCGGACTTTTCATCGTTTCTTTTACAAGCGCAATCATCCAAGGCCGATGTCATCGCGCTTGCCGATGCAGGTGGTGATTTCATCAATGCGGTGAAGCAGGCTGGCGAATTCGGAATCACCAAATCTCAGAAGCTGGTCGGGCTCCTCGTATTCATCGCGGACATTCATAGTCTTGGATTGGAGAGTGCCCAGGGATTGATCTTGAGCTCTGCTTTCTACTGGGATCTGAACGACGAGACCCGCGCATGGTCGAAGCGCTTTATTGAGAAGACGAACAAGGTCCCGACCATGATCCATGCAGGGACTTACGGTGCGGTTATGCACTATCTCAGGGCGATCAACGCTGCGGGAACGGTGGACGGGCCCGAAGTTGCCGCGAAGATGCGTGCGATGCCAGTCAATGATTTCATGACGAAGAATGGAGTTATTCGCGAGGATGGTCGCCTCCTTCGCGATATGTACCTGTTCAGGGTGAAAAAGCCATCAGAGTCGAAATATCGCTTCGACTACTACGAACTCCTGGCAACGATTCCCGGCAAAGAAGCATTCAGACCACAGGAGGAAGGCGGATGTCCTCTGCTCAGCAAAAAGTAGCGGTGCTGGCGTTATCGCGTGGTGACGATTGCAAATCCAGCAGTGAGCTTGTGGATCACGTCATCAAGTCCCGCTTCGCCTGCCGGTCGTTCACTGACCGTGTCGTACCGCAGCGCCTTGTTGAGGAAGTGCTGGAGACTGCGAGGTTTGCACCGAGCGGTGCGAACATTCAGCCGTGGCGAGTTTACGTCGTAGCCGGCGCCAAAAAGGACGAGCTTTCCGCCGTCTTGCTCAAGGCGCACGAGGAGGCGAGGGATCAGCATACGTCTGAATACCAGTACTATGCGTCGCCGCTTCCTGAGCCATACGTCTCGCGCCGCAACGAGTTCGGCCAACTGTATTATGGGGCGCTGGGCATCCAGCAATCGGATATGCCTGCACGAGCGCGGCAGACAGCCAAGAACTACAGCTTCTTCGGAGCTGCTGTCGGTCTGATCATCACGATCGACCGCCGCCTGCAAATTGGCAGCTGGCTTGATCTTGGGATGTTCCTTCAGAACATAATGATCGCAGCTGGCGCACGAGGCTTGCAGACTTGCCCACAAGAAACCTTTGCAAAGTATCACAAGATTCTGCGGAAATTTCTTCCGATCACGTCTGACGAGACAGTCGTGTGCGGGATGTCACTAGGATACGGCAAGGAAAATGTCGTCCAAGCAGGCAGTCTCATGCCCAAGGCGACGGTTGCTGATATCGCGCATTTCGAAGGTTTTGCGGACCAAGTGGACGATGAGAGACTTACTTAGCAGTAGGAGGCAGTCATGAATCACCGCGATGAACTCATCCAGAAGAGCATCCCTTTCTTGCGAGAGGTCAAGGATATGACCCCAAGTGCAGAGATGGAGAGGTGGCTCAATCAGAAATATGGCGAACACAGCGAACTGTATCAGGAGCTCGCGCGTCTCATAAAGCTCGGCGTAGAAGAGGGCTGGGCGGCCAATCAGGAGGTAGACGGCCCGAGTTATCGGCGCAGTAGAATACTGGAGGCGTCGCCAGAGACATTCCATTTCAGCATCACTGCCGTCTACATGGACAGCAAGGACCCAAAGGCATTCAAGGACGATGATGACGGTGACGTGCTGCGGGGGCAGTATCACGGGCATCCTTATGGCGAATTGAATATGGTCATTCCGCTGGACAAGGGGGCCGAGCTAAAAGGCCTTCAAGGATGGCAGGGGCCAGGATGGACCGCACCGGATCCAGGAAGCCGTCATTATCCAGAAGTCAAAGGCGGGGCTGTGATCGCGCTGTTCTATTTGCCGGCAGGCCGCATTTCATATGATTTCAAGCCTCCCGCTTAAGCGTGGTTAAGCGGCTAGTGTGGTGGTTCAGAAGTTCGCCCGATTTTCCCCGCGAGTCCTTCCAGCGAATTTCTGAACCTAAACCACACTAGAATCATAAATTTACTAGTGTCCCTTTGATTCCCAAGTTCGCATCCGAGTAAGCCGCAAGCCTGAGCGAACTTTGGATTCGGGACACTAGAATCATGACCGCAAGATGAATCGTGCTGGCCTTCGGAAGCGTCGCTCTCCGAAGGCAGATGCATGGAAAATTTGCACAGATGGGGGTGGATCGACGGCTCCGAAGTGTGTAGACGAGCTCTCCTTTTCGGGAGCAACGATGTCAGCCTGCGGACTTGATTTTGGAACGTCGAATACGACGCTTGGTACTGTTGTGGACGATGTTCCGGTCTTGGCAGAGCTGGAGACAGGTCACCTCACTGTCCCGAGCGCCATCTTTTATGAGCCCAATCGCGCGACATTGATCGGGCGCAAGGCGGTCGAAGCCTATGTCGATGGTGCGCCCGGACGCCTGATGCGAAGCCTGAAATCGGTCCTGGGAACGGCGCTGATCGACGAGACCACGCGCATTGGCCGCGAGAGAGCAAGTTTCCGCGACGTGATCGCGTATTACCTCGGCGTAGTTAAACGACGCGCTGAACAGCACGTCGGTCATGAATTGAAGCATGTCGTCCACGGCCGGCCGGTGCATTTTGTCGATAACGCGCCGGATGCGAACCGCAAGGCAGAGCAGACGTTGCGCGAAATTGCCCGTCAGATCGGGTTTGAAGAGGTCACGTTCCAGTTTGAGCCGATTGCTGCCGCATTGGATTACGAACGCCAGATCTCTGAGGAGAAAATTGCGTTGATCGCAGACATCGGCGGCGGCACGTCGGACTTTTCGATCGTGCGTCTCAGCCCGGATCGTCACCGCAAGCCTGACCGTGCATCCGATATTCTCGCCAATGACGGCGTGCGGATTGGCGGCACCGACTTTGATCGTCAGCTCAGCCTGGGCGTTGTTATGCCGTTATTCGGTCACGGCAGTCAGATGAAGCGCGCCGGACTGGATGCGCCTTCGGGCTATTTCCACGATCTGGCGACGTGGTCGCGGATCAACAGCATGTATGACCAGAAGGTCATCACCCAGATCCGGCAAGTGCGCTACGAGGCGGCAGAGCCCGAACTGTTCGACCGCTTGCTTCGCGTACTTGACGAACAGCGGGGGCATACGCTGGCGATCGAGGTCGAGGGTGCGAAGATTGCGTTATCCGATCAGCAGAAGACTGCTATTTCATTCGATTGGATCAAGCCGGGTTTGAATGCCGCCGTATCTCGGGCCGATCTTGTCCGTCACACCAAGCAACTGGCGGAACGCATTGGGGCGCGTATCAAGATATGTCTTGAGCAGGCGCGGCTTGCTGCCGGCGATATCGAAGCCGTGTTCCTGACGGGTGGTTCGGTGCAGCTCACACACGTGCGAAATGCGATCATGAAGGTAGTCCCGGCCGCCCAAATCGTCGAAGGCGATACATTCGGCGCTGTAGGTAAAGGCCTGACGATCGAAGCCGCGCAGCGATATGGCTGACATCGGTGGAGCGTCACGGCGGAAATAGATCGTTGTCTCCGCTGCACGTTGTCGCAACGTCGTGATGAAGATCAGCCGTTTGCCGAAATCTGACGCGTAAAGATACGCCGCATCCGGCAGGTCGAACCTTTCACCCTGCAGGTTGTGCTCCTTGGCTTATTGCGACACATTTCTCTGCACGCCGCCGGCTGTTTCTTCTCGCTTAACTTCCGGGAATAGCCACATGGCAAAGACCATCGCGAATCCCAGGAAGACGACGAGATACTGGACACGTTCATGCCCTATGGCGTGCTGGACGTAAGCGGTGATCGCTGCGACGACAACGACGAGAAGGGAGAGCATCAGTTTGATTTTGACTGGCATCGATCGCTCCGGCGTTAAATTGTGTCACGAAAAGACCGAGAGGGCGGAGCCGCCGACCTTGAAGAGCATGGCCAGCGCGAGCACCTGGACTCCGACCAACAAGCCAAGCTCGGCTGTCGCGTTCCGCAACGGCCATCGCCATTCCTCCACCAGTGCAGGCGCAAACAGGAAGATGAGGCCAGCGACGACAATCAAGGTTGTCCATCGCAGTTCGCTGTATCCGTAGACACCTGCGCCGCCCAATAGGATAGCCATCAGAACGGCGTTGCCGATCATCAGGCCAATGTCGAGCGCCGATTTCGACTGACCGACGTTGACATCGAGCGGAAACTTTCCGGCAATAACAAGGAATGCGACAGCGCCTGTCGTCGCAAACATTGTAAACCAGATCAGCGACAGCCAGTTTGGTTCGATGGTGCTCATATCCGGCTCCGCGCGTGAGTCCTATTCCGCGGGTGTTGCGAATTTTGAGCCCTGGCCCGCCATCGCGGGTTTCGGCGTCCGTGATGTCTTGCGCATATTCTTGCGAATGTAGCGGGTGTCGTAACCGTTGAAGAGATGTCCGAGCAGACCTCGGTCAAGGTCCGAGGTGCCGAACAGCCAATCCATCACGGGGAAGGTAAGGTTCATGTTGCGCTCCATCATGATCGATTGATTGTGATGGGCGGCGTGATGACGCCTGATGGTGTTGACGAACGGCACGTTCCGCACGAACCAGTTCTCGTCGACATGGCAGCAGAAGTGCATGAACTCATAGATGAGGTACATCGATGTGGTTGTGCAGATCAGTAGCCAGCCCACGTTCGGGGAGATCAACCAGCCAAGGATGAGCGCGGGTGGTACCGACATCATCGTGAATGTCACCAGCGCATAGGGCGGGAAGAACGTCACGCGCCAGTCGTTATGATCGGCGAAACGCATTTCCTCTTCCGTAAAGAACTGGTGATGCATCAAGGTATGGCGATTGTAGATCGCGCGGAACGCCTTGATCTGCGATGGCCGATGCATGACGTATCGATGGATCCACCATTCGAAGAAGTTTGCGCAAAGAAAGGTGATCGGGACGATCAGCCATTCCCACCAGCGCACGTTCGCGATGTTTGCGATGTAGACGGAGAGGGCGGTGAACCCGATCAGGTAAATGACGAAAGCGTGCAGCCAGCCGTTATACCAACCAGCGATGCGGTCTCTGTAGGTTGCCCGGTACTTCCGCTGCCGTTCGGTCATTGGACTTGAGGTCAGTTCCATAGCGCCCATCTCCGTGGTTATGGACTCGCCGCTTGGCGGACTGGCGTCTGATATATCAACAATCTATTAGACCGACAACGATGTATTTCGGCAATTTTTCCCGCGATATTGAAAAATCGCTTGCTGAAATGTTCATGATATATTTATCGTATGGCAAGAGCGCACGGCAGATGCGCCTCACGAAATCATGGGAGGAATACCGATGACGCTCACTCGTCGTGCCTTTTCCAAATTGGCTGGTGCCGGCCTAGCAGCAGGGATGGCACCGCAGATATTCGCGCCCGCCATTGCCCAGGAAAAATCATTCAAGATCGGTATTCTCGCACCGCGGTCTGGCGTCGCCGGAACCGCAGGCGAGTGCGGCATCCGCGCCGTTCAATGGGCCGCGGAGCGCATGAATAAAGAGGGAGGAATCGCCGGGCGCAAGTTTGAGCTCGTCGTCGAAGAAGAGACCAATCCAAAAGACACGATCGAGCGCTTCCGTCGTCTGGTGCTGCAGGAAAAAGTCGAGGCGGTACATGGATTGATCTCCACGGGCGTCAGCCTTGGTGTTGCACCCGTCGCCGAGGAAGAACAGTCGCTGTTTGTAATGTGGGATGGCACCACGCAGGACGGCGTCAAGGAAGTGATGCCGAATTCGCGTTACGTGTTTCGCTCAACCGATAATGAATGCGAAGCAGTTATGGCGTCGCTGCTTGCGGTCAAGCATTTCAAGGGACAGTTCAAACGCGTCGCGGGCATCAACCCGGATTATTCCTATGGCCGCAACAATTGGGAGGCCTTCCGGCAGATTCTGGCGCGTTATGGTGTGGAAGCGGAGTTCGTCGCCGAACAATGGCCGAAGGTTGGCACGCTTGATCTCACATCGCATATCGCTGCGCTCAAGGGCGCAAAGCCTGACCTAATTTTCTCGTCGATGCTGTTCGCCGATCTACCGGTCTTTATGAAGCAGGGCGCGGCTGCTGGGTTGTTCGAGGGCGTGAAGGTGGTCCTTCCGGCAGCCGGTTGGCAACTCAATCAGCTCAAGAAGGAGTTCATGCCTGAAGGCGTGATCTTCGGACACAACACGTTGTACTTCGATCATCCGCAGGCGTCGTCGCTGCAGAAGGCCTTCGTGCAGGACTACATGGATCGCTACAAGGAAGCGCCGCACTGGGAGGCCGATCGCGCTTATTTCGCGCTGGCAAGCTACAAAGCCGGTGTGGAGGCTGCACAGAAGGCGGCCAACAAGTGGCCGACGCCCGATCAGGTCGCGCAAGCGATGCCGGGGATCGAAGTGGAAAGCCTCGGCGGCAAGGGGCGTTTCCGTAAGGACAAGATCGCGGAGCAGGTGTTCTATCAAGGCCCTTCCACAAACAAGAACAAGTACGACTTCCCGACGCTGGCCTCTATCGATACCTTCCGCGCCGAACAGCTCCAGAAGCCGCCGGGCGTGGATTTCTGGGAGTGGATCAAGACCGCCAAGATGCCAGTCTGACCAATGCGGTCACTGGTCGACATCATCCTGGGCGGGACATTTCACGCTGCCATCCTGTTTATGGTGGCAGCGGGGCTGCAGCTCGTCTTCGGCGTGCAGAAAATCGTCAATCTCGCATGTGGATCGTTCTATGCGCTCGGTGCCTATTTCGGGATCACAGCGGTTGCTGTCGCAGTGAAGCTCGGGCTACCGGCTTTTCTGTTCTTTCCCGTTCTGATCCTGGCGGGGGGCGTGATCGGCCTCGTCGGGCTGCCCATCGAGCGAGTTCTGCGGACAGTCTACCGTCGTGATGAGAGCTATCAGCTATTGCTCACTTTCGGGCTGCTGCTGATGTTTCAGGATGTCTTCCGCTTCACGTGGGGCGCGACCCCGCGCACCATGGATAACGCCTATATGGTCTATGGCACCACGCAGATCATGGGCGTGCAGGTCCCGGCCTACAATCTGCTCGTGATTGCCGCCAGCATTGTCCTTGCGGTAGCGCTTGGCTTGTTTCTCCAGCGCACCAGAACCGGACGGATCGTGCGAGCGACCGCGGAGAACCGCGATATGGCCGAAGGCCTCGGTGTCAATGCGTCAAAGGTCTTTGCCCTGGTGTTCACGGTAGGCTGCATGCTCGGCACGGTCGGGGGTGCGCTCGTCGTGCCGTCGAGCGCTGCCTCGCTGGATATGGCCGTCGAACTGGTGGTTGAGGCGTTCGCTGTCGTGGTGATTGGCGGTCTCGGCAGCATGCGCGGTGCATTGGCTGGCGCCCTGATTGTTGGTCTGATGCGTGCAGCGTCGATCTCCATCATGCCGGAGATGGAGCTTCTGTCGGTCTACCTCGTCGTGGTGGCGGCTCTCATCCTGCGGCCCGCTGGATTGTTCGGGAAGGCGACAGCATGAGCGACCAATCCCTGAACCTGTCAGTGGCAGCGTCGCGTCCGCGAACGTGGCCGCGCGTTAATGGTCTGTGGGTCTTCTTCGGGCTGCTCGCCGTCATGGCACTGCTGCCGTTCGTGGCATCGCCTTATGCGTTGCTGCTGATGGTGCCGTTCTTTGCCTACGCCATTGCCTTGCTCGGCTTCAACTTGCTGTTCGGCACTACGGGCCTGTTGTCCTTCGGACACGCGTTGTTCCTCGGCGTGGGCGCCTATACGGCGTCAACACTGACATCGAAATTCGGCGTTCTGAGTTTCGAACTCATCGTATTGACGAGCGCGGTCATCTCGGCGCTCACAGCCGTGATCATCGGCCTGCTTTGTGTCCGCTATACACGGATATTCTTCGGCATGCTGACGCTGGCCTTCGGTATGCTGTTTCACTCATTCCTTTTCAAGTTTTACAGCGTCACCGGCGGCGATCAGGGCATGCGGGTCTTGCGGCCGCTGCTGCTCGGCATGGAAGTCCGCGGAGGCAAGACCGCATTTCTCACCGGGCCGTTCTACTACTATGTTCTGGTGCTGCTCGGCATGCTCGGGATTGCGATGTGGCGCATCACCCGGTCGCCGTTTGGTCTCCATTTGAGAGCAATCCGCGAGAATGCAGGGAAAGCCGCTTATGTCGGCGTTCAGATCTTCCGCATGCGGCTCGCAGCCTTTGTGATCTCCGCCATCTATTGCGGTGTCGGCGGGACTGTTCTCGCCATCACGACGGGGCTTGCCGATCCCGAACTGGCCTATTGGACCCATTCGGGCAATCTGGTTTTCATGGCGGTGCTCGGTGGGAGTGGCACCTTCGTTGGCCCTGCGATCGGCGCGCTCGCTTTCGTGCTGTTGCAGGATTTTGTGATGGCGATCACGCAGTACTGGCGCTTCGTGATGGGTGGTGTGCTGGTGTTGCTGGTTATCTTCCTGCCGCAAGGGTTGGCCGGAGCGTTCGAAATGCTCTTCTCTCGCAAGGCAGGAGATCGCTGATGCAGACATCGGCATCCTCGGGAAGAGAGACACTGTTTCAGACCATCGGCGTATCCAAGTATTACGGTCACTATCGCGCGCTGCACGATATCTCGTTCAGTGTGTCGGACGGTGAATTCATCTCCATCGTAGGGCCGAATGGCGCTGGTAAGACGACATTGGTGAACGTTGTCACTGGGCTATTGCGGCCAACTGTCGGGGAGGTGCGTTTCCTCGGCCGCGACATCGCGGGAGTGGGGCCTGTCGAACTCGCGCGGCGTGGGATGTCACGTGCCTTTCAACTCGTGAATGTCTTTCCCGCGCTGACAGTGCGCGAGACGCTGGCTGTCGCAGTGGCATCCCGCCTGCGCCGCATCGCCAATCCTTTCCGTTCTCTGACGAAGGATCGTGAGCTTCAGGCGGAATCCGAGCGCGTGGCGGAGGTCCTGGGGCTACGCGCCAAGCTTGACACAGTCGCATCGACCCTGTCGCAGGGCGAGAAGAAGCTACTCGATATCGCCAGTGCTTTTGCACTCAAGCCTCAGGTCATTCTGCTCGACGAGCCAACCAGTGGTGTGTCGACAGGCGACAAGCATGCGATCATGGAGGTGTTGGTTGCAGCGGCGAAGACAGCAGGTGTGCGCGCGATTGTTCAGGTTGAACACGATATGGATCTCGTCGCCCGCTATTCCCATCGCATCGTCGCGCTACAGGAAGGCACGCTGCTGGCCGATATGCCGTCCGAGCAGTTCTTTGCCGATCCGGCGATGATCTCTGCAGTGGTGGGCAGCCGTCCGACGGCGATGAGAAGGGCCTCGTGATGCTCAAGCTCTCCAACCTGAAAGTGGATATTCAGGGCAGCCGAATTCTGAACGGCATAAGCGTGTCGGTCGCTGCTGGCGAACTCGTCTGCCTGGTCGGCCGCAATGGTGCAGGCAAAACCACGACGTTCCGCAGCATCATGGGCTACCGGCGTCCGCTCTCCGGCGACATTACTTTCGATGAGGTCGATCTGACGAAACTGCCGACGTGGAAGATCGCGCAGAGCGGCATCGGCTATTCCCCGGAGGAGTCCGAAGTCTATGCGGATCTTACGGTGGAGGAGAACATCGAACTTTCGACGTGGACGCGGCCGAGTGGGCGTCCGGCGGAGGAAAGGATCGAGGAAGCCTACAAGGTGTTCCCCAAGCTCCGGAAATACCTCACGCGGGGTGGCGCGGAGCTGTCGGGCGGGGAGCGGAAGATGGTGTCGATTGCACGCGCGCTGACGCTCGATCCAAAACTGCTGCTGCTCGATGAGCCATTTGAGGGTTTGTCGCCTGCCATCATTCCGCTGATTGCCGAAGGGGTGGCTTCGATCCGAGCTATGGGCAAGGGAGTGTTGATGGCGGAGTCAAACGTCCATCACATTCCCGATTACGTCGATCGCCTCTATGTGCTTGAGCGTGGGGAGTTGATGTTCTCCGGCACATTGGCTGAGGCGCGTCGCGATCGCGATGTCATGCGGGTGATCGCAGGTGAGGTTGAAGTCGCCCATTGATCGGTCGATCGGCCACAGCGCGGCGAAAACATGGAGAGAATAGCATGAAACGCTATGTCGGTGACCGAACGATCGACGGGGTGAAAGTGTCCGTGGACGGCGCGCCGCTGAATCCACGTACGGATGTGACGGAGTTCACCAAGAACGGCTTTGAATGGAGCTATGAGGGGCCGGAGCCGCGACAGCTCGCGCTAGCCTTGCTGACCGATCATCTCGCGGACGCTGCTTCCGCGAAAGCTCTGGTCGAGCCGTTTATGCAGGCCGTGGTTGCCAACTTCGACAATGAATGGGAAATGACGTCGGCTGATATTGATAGTGCGCTGACGACTCTCGGCGGCGGGTACTCTGGCAAGGCTGTCGCATAAATGCCGCTTCAGTATCGTGCGGCGGTTCTCCATGCCGCGAAGACGCCGCTTGCAGTAGAAACCGTCACCGCATCAGTGTTGAAGCCGACGGACGTTCTGGTCCGCATTTGTGCTACCGGTCTGTGTCATACTGATCTCGAAGTGATCGAGGGATCGTTGCGCTTCCCGATGCCGATTGTGCTGGGGCACGAAGCTGCTGGTGTTGTTGAAGCCGTGGGGCCAGCGGCGCGCGGTGTGAAGCCGGGCGATCATGTCGTGCTATCGTGGAATCCTCATTGCGGTCACTGCTTCTATTGCGATCGCGATCTGCCGATCTTGTGTGAGGAGTATCTCGGCGAAGGTCCGAAGGCGCGTGCGTTCGACGGCGAGAGTAGGGGCCAGCTCGCAGACGGCCGTGATCTTCAACATCTGATGTACCTGGGCTCGTTCGGCGAATACTGCATCGTTCCGGACCAGCAGGCGATCGTCGTGCCGAAGGAAATGCCCTTTGACCGCGCGTGTCTGATTGGCTGCGGCGTCATGACGGGGGTCGGTGCAGCGCTCAATCTTGGCGCCATCGCGCATGGTGACACAGTGATGGTGATCGGCTGCGGCGCGGTAGGGCTGGCTGCCGTTCAGGGAGCGCGGCTCGCAGGCGCAGGCGCGATCATCGCGGTCGATCTGGATGCAGCTAAACTTGCCATCGCAGGCAAGGTGGGAGCAACACATGGGGTCAATGCATCCATCGATGATCCCGTCGACGTCGCCCGGCGCGAGACCAACGGTCGCGGCGCGGATGTCGTCATCGAGTCTGCTGGCAGTCCAAAAGCATTCCGGGTCACGACAGAAGCTGTTCGTCCTGGTGGACAGGTCATCTGGCTCGGGAAAGTGGACGTGCAGCAGGATGTCTTGTTTCGCTGGGGATCGTTGATGCAGGAGAAGCGCATCCGTCGCGTCAGCTACGGCAACGCGCGCCCGCGCCGCGACTTTCCATTGCTGGCGCGTGCTTACCTTGATGGGGCGCTTGTGCTTGACGATCTGATCTCCCGCCGCATTCGCCTTGATGACATCAATGAGGGATTTGATGCACTCAAGCGCGGTGAGACCATTCGAAGCGTTGTGATATTCGATTGAAACGACCTCAAGTATCGATCGTCTTCCGGGCAAAGTCCTCAATATAGTCGATCAGCCTGTCTGACGCAGATGCCGCGATCTTAGGCTTTTTTTCGGCTACGGCCTCTGCGACAGCGGCGTGCAGTTTTGCAGCCAACGGTAGATCCGCGACTTCCTGGTAGTGCTGATACCAGAAGCGCCGGGAAAGTGCGTTCATCAGCCCCATTGAGCGCCGCGCAAACTCGTTGCGGGCGGTCGTGGCAATCAAAAAGTTGAAGCGCTGGTCGAGACGCATGAACTCGATGTCGTCCGATTTCTCTGCCGCCTCGATCATTCCAGCTGCGATTTCCGCAAATTCCTGACGCTCTTCAGGGGTTGCGCGTTCGGCCGCAAGCTTCGCCATGAGGCGCTCCAACTCCCGCCGGACCTCAAGCAGTCGCAACTGAAGTTTGAGATTGATTTCGGAGACCATGATGCCGCGCCTCGGCATGATGACCACGAGGCCATCTCGCGCGAGGCGTTGGAGCGCCTCCCGAATAGGCGTGCGCCCGATTTTCAGTTTCTGCGCCAGTGTCTGTTCGGATAACACAGTGCCAGGAGGCAACTGCAGGGTGACGATCATTTCTTCGAGTTCGTGATAGGCGCGGTCCGTCAGCGTCCCATCATCGCGAGCGGCTTGCTTTTTGCGCCCCGAAGCTTTCTTTGATTTCAATCCGCGACTCATAAATTTCAACCAGTTACGATAATCCCAAGCATATATTCGTAATATATCAATGACAAGCGAACGGCGATTGGGATCAAGCGCGCTAAAGAGCAAAAGCATTGGCGCGAATCGTGCGAGAAATGATTGAGGGGTAGCTCGGTTGCATAACGACTTCGATGGCCGCCGACGCTAATGAAGAGGGTTGAGCTTCTTACAATTCACATGGCCAGCGCGGATTCATCTACGGCATCCTGCGGGTTTCGCGCGTCATGCAGGTTCCATTGCGAATCAGGCGTGGAGTTCGATCCATTTGCCTGGTCCCCATCCAGGTCATAGTAACAATTCAGTGACAAGTTCAAAAAACTTATACTGATCAAGCCCGTGAGGGATGATCGGCAGCGAAGATCACATTCGGGCACTTACGTCTTCTCTCCTCGCCAGCTCGCCTGTAAGACAATAGATTGAGCTTTGCCTGAAGGAGATGATGATGCGCCATACGACGAGAATTGTGCTCGGAGCGATTGCCGCGCTGTTGGTCGGTGAGGCACACGCGCAAGCGCCATCCGCTGCGCCTCCGGCCGTCGGCATCATCGAGGTCGCCAAGCGTCCCATCACCGAGACCAATCAGTTTCTGGGCCGCATCGAGGCCATCAATCGCGTCAATGTGGTAGCGCGCGTCACGGCGTTTCTCGACAAGCGCCTGTTTGAGGAAGGTGCGGAGGTCAAGGCTGGCGACCACCTCTATCGGCTGGAGCGCGGACCATTCGAGGCTGATCTCGCCGCTAAGAAGGCTCAGGTGGAGCAACTCGAGGCAACCCTGACGAATGCCAGGTTGACCACGGAGCGCCAACGCACCCTGCTGAGCGGCCCGGCCGGTCAGCAATCGAACTATGATTCCGCAATCGCCAACCAGAAGAGTCTGGAAGCGCAGGTGCAGGCTGCCCAAGCGCAGGTCAGTCTCTCGCAGATCAATCTGGACTACACGGATATCCGTTCGCCGATCGATGGTCGTATCGGACGCACTGCGGTGACGGAAGGAAATGTTGTAAGTGCAAGTTCGGGCGTCTTGACGACGATTATCAGTCAGGATCCGATGTATGTGACATTTCCGATTTCTGTGCGCGAAGCCCTCGAACTGCGCAACCGATACGCCAAGGAGGGAGGTTTCGACGCGGTCGTGATCCGCCTGAGGTTGCCGGACGGGCGCACCTACGATCAGGTCGGCCATCTCGACTTCGCGAGCAACACAGTCACGCAAGCGACCGACACCTTGCTCGTTCGAGGTCGCATTCCCAATCCGCTGCTCTTTCCGGACGTCAAAAGCGGAAGCTCGCTACGGGAACTTACCGATGGCGAATTTGTGACGGTGCTGCTCGAAGGCGTGCAGCCCGTTGAAGTCTTGGCAGTGCCGCGATCCGCTGTCTTGTCGGATCAGCGAGGCGATTACGTGTATCTCGTGGGGAGCGACAACAAGGTCGAACAGCGTCGTATTCAACTTGGTCAATCGACCGCGACTGTCGCGTCCGTGATCAGCGGACTGTCGGTCGGAGACAGGGTCGTGGCCGAAGGCCTGCAGCGTGCGCGTCCGGGCCAGCCTGTCAGTCCCGGACCTGCTGGACCGGAAATCCAGGCCATGCTGAAGACGGCGCCCAACCCCAATTCGTCCGCGCCGGCGCCGATGCCGGGCAGCGATAACAAGCCGGCAGCCCCTAACGCACAAGGCTCGGGCAAATGATTTCCTCTGTCTTCGTTGATCGCCCGCGCCTTGCGATCGTTATAGCGTTCGTCATCACGATCGCAGGTTTGCTGGCGCTGACCCAGATCCCCGTCGCGCAGTTCCCCGACATCGTTCCGCCGCAGGTAACGGTCAACGGCACCTTCCCAGGCGCCTCCGCTTCCGTGGTGGAAAGCAGCGTCGCACAGCCGCTCGAGGCTCAGGTCGTGGGCGTCGACAAGATGCTCTACATGAAGTCGAACAGCGGCAACGACGGCAGCTACTCGCTCACCGTCAGCTTCGCGCTCGGCTCCAACCCCGACATCAACACGGTGAACGTCAACAACCGCGTGCAGGCGGCTTTGGCGCAGCTTCCCCCGGAAGTCCAGCTCCAGGGTCTGACTGTTCAGAAGAAGTCATCGGCGGTGCTGCAATTCGTGATCCTTTACAGCGAGGCAAAGGATCAGGATCCCATCTTCATTACGAACTACGCGATCGTCAATGTGCTCGACGCCATCTCGCGTACGCCTGGCGTTGGCCAGGCGAGCCTGTTCGCAAAGATGAATTATTCGATGCGGATCTGGTTCGATACGCAACGTCTGACCAGCCTCAATCTCGCGCCGTCCGATGTTGTCAACGCGATCCGAGCGCAGAGCGTGCAGGCTCCGGTAGGTCGCATCGGTGCGCGACCGATCAGCGAAGATCAGCAGTTCCAGTTCAATCTACAAACCCAGGGCAGACTCGCCACACCTGAACAGTTTGGAGAGATTGTCCTGCGTGCCAATCCAGATGGTTCGTTGCTGCGCGTGAAGGATGTCGCCCGGGTTGAGATCGGCGCCCAGAATCTGGACAGCGAATCCCGCATTGACGGCCGTCCCGGCGTCGGCATCGGTATCTACCTCGCGCCGGGCGCCAACGCGGTGACGACCGCCGCCGCCGTTCAGAAAACGCTGCAGAACCTGTCTTCTCGCTTTCCTCAAGGCATGAAGTATCTGGTTCAATTTGACACCACGACATTCGTCACCGACACCATTTTTGAAGTTCTGAAGACGCTCGGCGAAGCGTTCGTGCTCGTGGTCATCGTGGTGTATCTGTTCCTGGGCAGTCTCCGGGCCACCATTATTCCAACCGTTGCAGTGCCCGTCAGCCTCATCGGTGCCTTCGCTGTCCTACTGGCAATGGGGTACTCGGCGAACACGGTATCCTTGCTCGCGATGGTGCTCGCGATTGGCATCGTGGTCGACGATGCGATCGTCGTGGTCGAAAACGTCGAACGCGTCATGGAGGAGGAGCCGGACTTGTCTCCGGCCGAAGCCACCAAGAAGGCGATGGCGCAGATTACGGCGCCCATTATTGCGATCACGTTGGTGCTGTTGTCCGTGTTCGTGCCTGTGGCGTTTATTCCCGGCATCTCGGGCACACTATTCCGTCAATTTGCCGTCACCATCAGTGCAGCGATGCTGATCTCCGCGCTGAACGCGTTGACACTGTCGCCGGCACTCTGCGCGGTATTCCTGCGTCCGCATCACGGTCCGCGACGCGGTTTCATGGCGAAGGTGCTGGGCGCGATCGACTGGACACGCGACCGCTATGCCGGGGCGGTCCGGCGCCTGTTGCGTGTTGCGATCTTTGCGTTGGTCGCGGTTGCGGTGTTTGCCGGCGGCATTTTTGGAATATCACGCCTGACGCCGACCGGCTTCATCCCGGAAGAGGATCAGGGGGCGTTCTTCGTGATGGTGCAGTTGCCGGACGGTGCATCCGTGGCGCGCACCAGCGAGGTGACCAAGCGTGTCGAGAACATCTTAAAAGGAATTCCGTCGATCGAGCACACCCTCTCGATCATCGGCTTTTCGCTGCTCGACGGTGGCAACCTGCCGAACAACGCCTTCGTTGTCGCGCGAATGAAGCCCTTCGCTGATCGAACGGCAGCGGTCGATTCCGCGCAGGCGGTGATCCGCAAGGTGTTCGGTGCGGGACAGCAGATCCGTGATGCTAATGTCGTCGCGTTCAATCTGCCACCGATCATTGGTCTCTCCACGGGAGGTGGTTTCGAATACGTTCTCGAAGCACTTGAGGGCCAGGATCCCTCAGCGATGAGCAGCGTGATGGGCGGGCTCATCGCCGCGGCCAACGCGGATCCGCGCATGACGCGCGTCTTCTCGACGTTCACAGCTAGCAACCCTTCGCTTTATCTCGACATCGATCGCGCCAAGGCGCAGGCGCTCGGTCTCAACATGAGTGACGTCTTCACTGCGTTGCAGGCGACGCTAGGTGGAATCTACGTCAACAACTTCAACATGCTGGGCCGTACCTGGCAGGTGAACGTCCAAGGCGATGCGAGCAACCGCAGAGATATTCCCGATATCTGGCAGATCTACGTACGCAACAATACGGGGCAGATGGTCCCAATTCGTTCGATCGCCAGCCTCAAGTTCCAGACCGGGCCGCAGGTGATCACGCGCTATAACAACTACCGCGCGATCACGATCAACGGCGGTCCGGCGCCCGGCGTGTCGTCCGGTACGGCACTCGCGGCGATGGCTGAGGTTTCCGGGAAAACGTTGCCGCCGGGATACAGTTTTGAATGGACCGGCACCGCCTATCAGGAGCAAGCGGCTTCGGGCCAGACCGGCCTGATCATGTCGCTCGCCGTGCTGTTCGCCTATCTCTTCCTCGTCGCGCTCTACGAAAGCTGGACCATTCCAATCCCGGTTTTGCTTTCGGTTGTCATCGGTGTTCTGGGGTCCTACGTCGCCATCAAGCTTTCTGGCTTAAGCCTGGACCTCTATGGCCAGATCGGTTTGGTCGTCCTGATCGCCCTGGCGGCGAAGAACGGCATCCTGATCGTTGAATTCGCCAAGGAGCAGCGCGAGGCGGGCGAGACGATTGAACGTGCGGCCATTCTCGGCGCGCAGATGCGCTTCCGCGCAGTGATGATGACATCGATCGCTTTCATTCTCGGACTGGTGCCGCTGGTGTTCGCCACCGGCGCCGCCCAGCTCAGCCGTCGCGGTGTCGGTACGGCCGTATTCGGCGGTATGCTCGCAGCGAGTTCGATCGGAATCTTCCTGATCCCGATGCTCTACGTCATCTTCCAGCGCATGCGCGAGGCGGCCAAGAAACGCTTGGGTCGAGGCCGGAAGAAGAGGGCGGAGCATGCAGCGTAAGCTCCGGGAGTAGGCCTCGCTGTCGTTTTGTCAGTGATGATCGATCGTTTCGCGTCGCGATGAGAGCAGGTAAATTTCAAACCCGGGCAACAAGAGAGGCGGGACGAGTAGAGCATATTCGGTTCTGATTGAATCAGAACCGAAGCTCAATTCTTGTTTTGACGCGTTTTCTTCACGCGAACGAGTGGAGCGGATTTGACGTTCGCCCCTGCTTGCCGCGAGTTCGCGATGCGAACGTTAAATCCCGAGCTCCACTCGAATTATATAGCTGCTCGTGGTCCTTCGATTCTCACGTTCGCAACAGTGCCCACCAAAGCGGGATGCGAACGTGAGAACCGGACCACGAGGTAGCCAACTTCGCTCGCTCTGGTCGCTCGCGCCTCTCGTTGGTTAGACCAAGCTGGTTTTAGCGGACATAAAAATGAGTGGAGCTGCTAATTTGGGCTGATCACTGCTGCTTTTCCCAGAAAGACAGCAGGCCCTGGGAGGCAGAGCCACCGATGATGCAGGGGATGCCGACTGCGACCTGGCCGAGCGCTGCCGCCGACACACAGCCGAGCGCCACTGCGCCCACGCCGACCTGGCCCCAGAAATCAAGATTGCGCCGCGCGTCCGATCCCTTGGTCTTGAGCTCTTCCACCGCGGCAAGCGCATCCTTGCGCACGGCTGCGAGCTGCACGGTGTCAGCTGCCTCGATCACTTCCGCGAGCGGTCCCTTGATCGCCGCAGGTTGTTTCGGCAACTCGCTGCGCAGGAATTCGCGCAAGCTCGCGTCACGAACCGCATAGCTTGAGAGCGTGTAGCGCGCCATGCTGCCGACCGTCAGCTTGTCGACGGTGTCGCGGCTTTTCGACCAGGGCAGCATCTGCATGATGCGGTAGATCGGCAGATGCGAGCCCGTCGCGAAGTAGTAGCCCCATAGTGTGTCCAGCAGATCCTGATTGCCAGCATAGGTGAGCGTCATGTCGAGCTTCTTCTCTTCCTTGGCAAAAGGATTTTTGGTGAAGACGCCGCGCAGCTTGTCGAGCATACCCGGCTTTGTCTGCTCCAGCGGAATTTCGGACAGCGTTGGCAGCTTGCTGGAGAGATAAGCGTTGATCATCGCGCGGCGCGCCGGCATTTTCGGCGCGATCCTGCGCAGCAGATTCCGCCAGTCAGGCAGCCCCGAATAAGCGATGGCACGGACGATCACCCATTCGTCCTCCGGCGGTACCGGAAAGAAGCTTTTGACAAGCTGTTCGGCCTTGGCGGGCTTCGATCCGATCGCTCCCGCAATGAAGCCGAGATAGATCCCGGCATTCTCTGGCTCCCGGAAAGTCTGCGAGTGGAACAGGACGCGCACTGCGGCCGGCACACGGGCGTAGTCGGGCTTGGCGCGGTAATTGTAGATCCACTGCTGGACCACGCCGAGCGAGGCGCGCGGATCGATCTCCGGGGCGGCCGTGGCTGAGACGCACTGGCTCAGGAAGAAGGAAATGGCTGCGAGGGTGACGATACGCATGTGAAGCTCCCGCTAGTGTCCTGAATCCGAAGTTCGCCTCATAATGGAGCGCATCCCGTAGCGAACCTCGGATTCGAAAGGACACTAGCAATCCTATGATTCTAGTGTGGTTCAGGTTCAGAAGTTCGCTTGAACGACGCGCGGAGAAAATGAAGCGAACCTCTGAACCACCACACTAGGCGTTCGCGGCCTTAGAAGGTCGACGGCAACGAACCTGCCTGCCGTTTGGCTAATAAGTATTTGAAGCAGCTATGCGAATGATTTAGGGAGCGGACGGTTCGGCAACGCGTCGAAATTGCGGCGGAGCTAATGATTGGCCCGCAACTCTCCCAGTCTCCGACATTCTTTTGCCCCGCCCAGGCAATTCGATCGGCCCTGTCAATAAGGGACAGGCGGACGTGACGAGCAAAGGTAAGGCCTCCGGCCGGCGATGCGGCCGGTCGCATGTTACTGCGGCAGTGCTGCTTGCTGCGGTGACAGCCGGCCTGTCTGTGGCGCCGACCTTCGCCGCTGAGAACGGTTCCGCCGCACGCGAAACCATCACCGTCGAGGGCAATCGCCGCACCGACAGCGATAGCGTCCGCTCCTATTTCCGTCCCAACGCAGACGGGCGCTATGATGAGGTCGCGCGCGATGCGGCCCTCAAGGCACTGATCGCCACCGGCCTGTACGACGATGTGAAGATCGAGCGCGCCGGCGCGGGGCTTATTGTGCATCTGACCGAAGCCAAGGTGCTCGAACGCGTCGCCTTCGAGGGCAACAAGAAAATCAAAGATGCCGACCTTACCGCCGTCGTCCAATCCAAGGCGCGCGGCTCGTTGCAGCGAGCAACCGTGCAGGAGGATGTCGGCCGGATCTTGGAGGCTTACCGCCACGCCGGACGCAACGATGTCAGCGTGGTGCCGCAGATCATCGACCGCGGCAGCGACCGGGTCGATCTCGTTTACTCCATCACCGAAGGCAAAAAGACCCCGGTGAAGACGATCAATTTCGTCGGCAACCACGCCTTCGGCAACCGCCAGCTCAACGCGGTGATCAAGACCTCGGCGTCGTCGCTGCTGACCTTCCTGACCGGCAGCGACGTCTATGACCCCGATCGCGTCAACGACGACCGAGAGCAACTGCGGAAGTATTATCGCAACCATGGCTATGCCGACGTTAGCGTCGCGGATCCGCGGGCAGAGTACGATCCCGCCGCCAAGGGGTTCACCTTGACGTTCACGATCGACGAAGGACAGTCGTATCATTTCGGCGACATCGGCATTGCCTGCAACGTGCCGGGGTTGGAGACAGAAAAGCTCCGCCGCTTGCTGTTGGCTCGCAGCGGTGCGGTGTTCGACGGTAGCGCGCTGGACAAGACCAGCGAAGCGCTCGCCATCGAAATGGCGAAGCTCGGCTACCCCTTCGCGCATGCCGTGCCGCGCACAGTCCGAAATGCGGAGGCTCGCCGCATCGATGTGACGTTCGTGATTGACGAGGGCAGGCGAAGCTATGTCGAGCGTATCGAGATTCACGGCAATACGCGCACCCGCGACTACGTGATCCGACGCGAATTCGATGTCGCCGAGGGCGACGCCTACAACAAGACGCTGATCGACCGCGCCGAGCGGCGGCTGAAGAACTTGAACTACTTCAAGACAGTCAAGATCACGACGAAGCCCGGTTCGGTATCCGATCGCGTCGTGCTCGACGTCGAGGCTGTCGACCAAGCGACCGGCGACCTTTCTGTTTCCGGCGGCTACTCGACCGTCGATGGGCTGCTGGCGGAGGTCAAGGTCGGCGATCGCAATTTCTATGGCACGGGGAATGCCGTGCAGGCGACGGTGAGTTACGGCCAGTACGCGCAGGGCGCGGCGCTGTCGGCCACCAATCCCGATATCTTCGGCAATCACGTCTCGGCGGGAGGCGAACTGTTCTACCGGCAGAGCTTTGCCAGTCCCTACCAATCCTATGGCAGCGACGCCTATGGCATGAATCTCTCGCTGGGCACGCCGATCACTGAACAGACCAGCGTTCTGTGGCGCTACGGGCTTTATGATCAGAAAGTTTCGCTGTCACCGAACGCATCGGGCGCGACGGTGTCGCTGCCAGTCCGAGATGCTGCGGCGGCCGGGCGGCAGCTCGTCTCGGCGGTCGGCGATACCGTCTCTTACAACACGCTCGACAACAACAAGCTGCCGACCAGCGGCATCAACTCACAGCTTCGACAGGATCTGGCGGGGTTGGGCGGTGACGTAAAGTTCCTGCGGACGTCGGAGGACGTGCGCTATTACCGGTCGCTTGGCAACGACCTCGTCGCCATGGTCCGCGGACAAGGCGGCTACATCACTGGCTGGGGCGGCCAACAGGTGCCGCTGATGAACAGCTTTTTCGGCGGTCCCAGCATGGTGCGCGGTTTTGCACCAAGCGGTTTTGGTCCGCGCGACCTGACCGCCGGCTCGACGATGGACAATGTCGGCGGAAGTATGTACTGGGCCACCACCGGTGAACTGCAGACCGGAATCCCGGGCGTTCCCAATGAATACGGCCTCAAGGCGTCAGCCTTTGTCGATGCCGGCAGCGTCTTCGGCTATAAAGGGCCGACCACCTTCTCCGGCCAGACGGCGCAGATTGCTAATTCTAATATCGTGCGCTCTTCGGTCGGCGTCGGCTTGACCTGGGCGTCGCCATTTGGCGCACTCACGGCGAGCTACGCGGTGCCGCTTAGCAAGGCCGCCTACGATGTGGTGCAGCCTTTCAATTTCACCGCCGGGCCGTCTTTCTAGGCCAACCTATGGGAAGCAATCAGCAGGCCGATTTTAGGACCACATTCGCCTAAGGCCATTGGCGAGGTTCTGGAATGTTTCCTTGCGTCCCATCGCGCGGCGCCAAACGAGGCAGATTCGCCGCAATGGCGCCTCGCCTTCGAACGGCACGACGGAAAGCGGAAGGCCGCGCAGAATGCCGGAATCCAACGCCATCTGAGGCAGCAGGGTGACGCCAAGACCATTCGCGACCATCTGCACAAGCGTATAAAGGCTGGTGCCCTGGAATGCGGTGTTCCGGCGCGCACCTTCAAGGGAGCACGCCGCCAGTGCGTGGTCCCGCATGCAATGCCCTTCCTTGAGAAGAAGGACATCCTCCGCAGCAATGTCGCGCAGATTGACGACTCCAGCCCGAGCCAGCCGATGGTCGGACGGACAGACCACCCAGAAAGGGTCCAGTCCAATCTCCGCAATTTCCACGCTGTTCAGAGCATAGGGCAGCGCGATGATAGCGGCATCGATTTCGCCCGCGTCGAGCTGTTCCAGGAGACGGGCCGTCTGCTCCTCGTGAAGATAGAGCTTCAGCTTCGGAAAGGCTTCGCGCAGCGCTGGCATGACGCGCGGCACTAAAAAGGGGCCGATCGTGGGAATAACTCCGAGCACCAGCGGTCCCGACATGGGATCCTGAGCCGCCCTGGCAAGATGGGTCAGATCCTCGACATGTCTGAGGATTTCTCGCGCCCGCTCAGCGATTTCTTTTCCGATGACTGTGGGCGCTACGGAACGACGCGTGCGTTCCAGCAGGCGAACCCCGAGCAGATCTTCCATGTCCTGGATACCTGCGCTCAGCGTCGATTGGGTCACAAGGCAGTCCTGCGCTGCTCGGCCGAAATGGCATTGGTCGGTGACGGCGACCAGGAACCGGAGCTGACGCAACGTAGGGGCAGGGTGCATTGGAGGGACAGTTATCGAAGTTTTCGA
The DNA here is from genome assembly GCA_036924835.1 of Nitrobacteraceae bacterium AZCC 1564. Taxonomy (NCBI): domain Bacteria; kingdom Pseudomonadati; phylum Pseudomonadota; class Alphaproteobacteria; order Hyphomicrobiales; family Nitrobacteraceae; species Nitrobacteraceae bacterium AZCC 1564. Next base: position 543,047 of record JBAGRR010000001.1, on the reverse strand, counting down.
TCACTGCAATGGAAATTTCCTACTTCTGCCGATTATTCTGCACGTCTAAACAGTGTTTCGCATGCGCGAAACGCACTTGCGAAAAGTCCAAGCGTGACCGTCGCGGTCACCTCGCCGGTGCAGAAGGAAAACGGTATGTCTTTGATTGATACGGAAATTAAGCCTTTTAAAGCAACGGCTTATCAGAACGGCAAGTTCTTCGAGGTGACTGACGCAACCCTCAAGGGCAAATGGTCGGTGGTCTTCTTCTATCCCGCTGATTTCACATTCGTCTGTCCGACGGAGCTTGAGGATCTGGCGGATAACTACGCCGCATTCAAGAAGCTGGGTGTCGAGATCTATAGTGTCTCCACCGATACGCACTTCTCCCACAAGGCCTGGCACGACACCTCGCCGGCAATCGGGAAGATCCAATACCCGATGGTGGGCGATCCAACCGGCACGATCAGCCGCAACTTTGAAGTCCTGATCGAGGAAGCTGGCCTAGCCGATCGTGGCACGTTTGTCGTGGACCCTCAGGGCAAGATTCAGATCGTCGAGATCACCGCTGGCGGCATCGGCCGCGATGCGCGGGAACTTCTCCGGAAGATCAAGGCGGCCCAATACGTGGCGGCGCATCCGGGAGAGGTTTGCCCGGCCAAGTGGGAGGAAGGCGAGCAGACGCTTGCTCCGTCGCTGGAACTCGTCGGCAAGATCTAATCCACCTGAATCTCCCGCGTCTCTATCCATACAAAAACTCAGGCCGGCTTCCCAGCCGGCCTGACCAAGCGCGGCACGTGTGCCGCGTCTTTCTTGAACTGTTCATCCGTCGGAATGACGCGAAAGCTTTCTCTGGAGCTGCCTTATGTTGGACGCATCGTTGAAAAATCAGGTCCGGTCCTATTTCGAACGGATCACGCGGCCAATCGAACTCGTTCCCTCTCTTAACGATGACGCTAAGTCCGCCGAATTGCGCAGTCTGCTGGAGGAAATCGCATCCCTTTCTGACAAGATCACGCTGGCCCCCAATCAGAATGATGTCCGCACGCCATCCTTTTCCATCCGCCGGACCGGAACGGACATCAGCGTGCGCTTTGCTGGCCTGCCAATGGGGCACGAATTCAATTCGCTGATTCTGGCGTTGCTGCAGGTCGGCGGTCATCCGCCCAAGGAGGCGCCCGAACTCATCGAGACGATCAAGGACCTCGATGGCGACTACAGTTTCGAGACCTACTTTTCCCTCTCGTGCCAGAACTGCCCTGACGTCGTGCAGGCGTTCAATGTCATGAGCGTGCTGAATCCGAAGATCAAGCACGTCGCCATCGACGGCGCGCTTTTCCAGGACGAAGTCGAGAAGCGTCAGGTCATGGCCGTTCCCTCGGTCTTTCTCAACGGCGAGCCCTTCGCGCAGGGGCGTATGAGCCTCGAAGAGATCGTGGCGAAGCTCGACACACGCAGCATTGAGCGCGCCGCGCAGAAGATCGCCGACAAGGCCCCATTCGATGTGCTCGTCGTCGGTGGCGGGCCTGCGGCCGCCGCGGCTGCCGTCTATGCCGCGCGCAAGGGAATCCGCACCGGCATGATCGCCGAGCGGCTGGGCGGGCAAGTGCTGGACACCATGACGATCGAGAATCTGATCTCGGTCCCGCACACCGAAGGGCCGAAGCTCGCTGCGACTCTGGAGCAGCAGGTAAAGTCCCATGATGTCGATATCATCGGCATGCAGACCGCCGTTCGTCTGGTCCCGTCTACTGACCCTGATGGTTTGATACAGGTTGAACTGGCGAGCGGCGCGGCACTGACGTCGCGCACCATCATTCTGTCAACCGGCGCCCGGTGGCGACAGTTGAACGTTCCCGGTGAAGACGAGTATCGCAACAAGGGCGTGGCCTATTGCCCACATTGCGACGGTCCTCTGTTCAAGGGCAAACGCGTGGCCGTCGTGGGTGGCGGTAATTCCGGCGTGGAAGCCGCAATCGATCTGGCAGGCATCGTCTCACACGTCACCCTGATCGAGTTCGATACCAACCTGCGCGCCGACGCCGTGCTGCAGAACAAGCTCTACTCGCTGCACAACGTAACGGTCGTCACCTCGGCCCGGACGTCGGAAATTCATGGCAATGGCCAGAAGGTCACGGGTCTGTCCTATATAAAACGAGACAACAACGGTCCTCATCGTCTGGATCTCGATGGTGTGTTTGTCCAGATCGGCCTCGTGCCAAATACCGATTGGCTGAAAGGAACGGTCGCGATGAACACCAGTGGTGAGATCGAGATCGATGCGAAGGGCCAAACGACGATCCCCGGCGTGTTCGCCGCCGGCGATGCCACGACGGTACCCTATAAGCAGATCATCGTCGCCATGGGAGAGGGCGCCAAGGCGTCGCTCTCGGCGTTCGATTATCTGATCAGGACAGCTCCGGTAGGGGTGCTTGAAGCCGCGCAATAAGCGAGGATGCCGTCAAAAAAGGGCGATCGCTAACCGAGTCCGAACACCTCGTTCACTTGCCGGCTTGGTGTTCTCCTCGACTCGCCATTTATTGAGTACGCAACACGGTTGCGGAGAGACTCACGATGCGTTGTCCTTGCGGGACAGTTAAGCATCATCTGGCGGTTGCTGAATACTCATAGAGTGCGCCGCGCGTGATCAGAATCAACACGCGCGAGGATCTCACGCCGCCGTGACTCCTATTCCTCGGAAGGTAACGATTTCGTTCACCTCGCTATGAGCCGCCGCATCGCGAAGCGATCAAACATCAACAGTTGATGCGACATCGCGATCTTGACGTAGCGGGAATAAACAATGCGGTCCGTGAGATGGCGACAATTTGTAATCTTGCCTCTCATCCGCCTCGACGTCGCGCCGACGGCGCATGAAGCTGCTGCACGGTGCTCCTGCGATCTCTTCAATTGCGCCGACAGCGGGGTAATCCCAACTCGTTGTTCGCAGTCGCGCATCGCGTTCTGCATCTACCGCGTGAAAACCGCTTCTGTCGGACGATGCTCGGAGATCTCGGTCGCGGGTGCCGTGCGCCAGCAGCATTCGTAACCTCGAACATGGGACACGGAGCATGGATACTATTTCCCGTCGACATATGTTGGCAGCAGCCGCTGCCGGGGGGCTTCTCACGAGCACTGCTCTCGCGCACGCGCAAACCGCCGGCGGTGCGATTCCTCAGCCACAGCGGCCGGGTCACGGCGGCACCGATCCCGGCCCGCGCAATCTGATGCGGGATCAGCAGAACCCGGATCTGTTGGTACCGCCCTCGACCGATCACGGCACCTTGCCAAATCTGCGCTTCTCGTTTTCCGATGCTCATATGCGGCTCGAGCCGGGCGGCTGGACCCGTCAGGTTACGCAGCGTGAGCTGGCCGTTGCCAAGTCCATTGCCGGAGTGAACATGCGCCTGAACGCCGGCGGCGTGCGTGAGTTGCATTGGCACAAGGCATCAGAATGGGCCTACATGCTTTATGGCAAGGCTCGCGTTACGGCCGTCGATTCCGAGGGGCGTTATTTTGTCGATGACGTCGGTGTCGGCGACCTTTGGTTCTTTCCGGGCGGAACCCCGCACTCGATCCAGGGCCTCGGTCCCGATGGCTGCGAATTCCTTCTCGTTTTTGACGACGGCGATTTCGACGAAGACAACACCTTCCTGCTCAACGATTGGTTCAAGCGCGTACCGACCGATGTGCTGGGCAAGAATTTCGGAATGCCCGCCTCCCTGTTCGGCCACACACCGGATGAAAGCGAGCGCTATATTTTCCAGGCTCCGTTGCCGGGGTCGCTCAACTCTGAAGGCATTCCGGGCGCGAAGGCGGCGGAGACGAGCTACACGTGGCGGCTGATGGAACAGGTGCCGATCCAGACGAAGAGCGGAACGGTGCGGATCAACGATTCCCGTTTGTTCCCGATCAACACCACGACCGCCGCGGCACTGGTCGAAGTCAATCCCGGTGGATTGCGCGAACTGCACTGGCATCCCAATGGAGACGAGTGGCTCTACGTCATCGAGGGGCAGGCACGGTTGGGCGTGTTTGCCGGCCAGGGGCAGGCGCGCACATTCGATCTGCGGGCCGGCGATGTCGGTTACGTGCCGGTCGCGATGGGCCACTACCTTGAGAACACCGGCTCGACCCCGTTCAGATTCCTCGAAACGTTCAAGAGCGATCGCTTTGTCGACTTCTCTCTCGACACCTGGATGGCAGCAACTCCGCCGGAACTGGTGCAGGCGCATCTGAAGCTCGATCCGCAGGTGATCAGCGCGCTGCGCAAGACCAAGGCTCTGGTCGTGCCGGAATAATCGTTCTCGCGGGAGTGCATCGTGGTGCGCGTGGTCCGGCGCCGACGGTGATGCAGGGCGCTGGCGGACGCGGCAAAGTTGCGGTCGCCAGCGCCTGCATAATTCGCCTCAGCGCCAAACAAAAGGCCCCGTTGGTGCTCTATGTTATCTTCCAGCGCATGCGCGAGGCGGCCAAGAAGCGCTTCGGTGGAGGACGAAAGAAGCGGAGTGAGCATGCGGTCTAAGCGCCATATGCGAGTGGGGTCGTCGCGCGGGCTCTCTCTAGTCCACCGCTGGAGAAGCAGGGGCACACACCAATATTGTTTCTCCATACCGCTCCTACATCGGACTTATCGACACACAGGCGTGCCGAAACGCGATTGGCGATCCAGAATCGCGCTGCTATCGATGATTGCTTCGGAGAATCATCGCGGAGTGATCATGAAAGAGCTGTTGCTTGTCCCGTTTGCACTCATGATGGCTGCTAGCCCTTTGTCGGCGGCGGACCTCACGGTCAAAGCGCAGCAACCGCTCTCTTCTGGCTGGGGTTGGACGGGCCTCTATATCGGCGCACATGCCGGAGCCATGTGGGGCAGAACAAACTTCTCCGATCCGTTCGGCCCGTCAATTTTTGGCGATACCGTGCGAACCCCTGGTTATCTTTTCGGCGGTCAGATCGGGTACAATTGGCAGCAAGGCGCGTCACCCTGGGTGCTCGGGGTCGAAGCCGACATCAGCGCGCTCGATTCCGATGGTACGTTCACCTGCTTCGCATTTTCCGGGATTTTCATTTCGGCAAATTGCCGTGTCCGTCCTCACGCGCTCGGCACTCTCACAGGCCGCGTCGGTTACATGGTCGGTTCAGACCATCGCACTTTGTTATACGCAAAAGGCGGTGCGGCCTGGACACGCGACACGATCGATATAACGAGCAACAATCAGTTCAATAGCGGGGCCACGATCTCGACAACTGCCGACCAGACAAAATGGGGTTGGACTGCTGGCGCGGGCGTGGAACGTGCGCTGACGCCAGCATGGTCGTTAATGCTGGAATACAATTATGCGCAGTTCGGCGATGTGAACATAGCAACTCCCGCCTCGCAGACAGTGACCTCAGGTGGCGCGGCAACGCCCATTCCTGGCAACGTGTCGAGCGCCACGCAACACATCCATCTGGCCAAGGTAGGGCTTAACTATCGATGGGGCGAGGATCCAATGGCAGGCTGGGGCAACGTGGTATCACCCGCTCTTCCCGTGAAGGCGCCTCTGCACGCTGCCGCCCGGACTGCGGGCTGGGAAATTGAGGGCGGTACGCGCTACTGGTACAGCTCCGATCGATTGCAATGGGACAATGCCGGTGCAGTCGGCGGCCTCGTACAATCGCGGCTGACCTATGATGATCGAACAACTCACGCCGGTGAACTGTTCGGCCGCATTGACAGTCCCTGGGGCATGTTCGTCAAAGGATTCATTGGCGGCGGCGCGACCGTGAACGGCCACATGAATGACGAGGATTGGGGGATTGACGATGGTCCCCGCCAGCCCATCCATATCCTATACAAATACTCGGCACGCCAAGGTCGACGGCAACGTCGGCTACGCAACCATAGACATCGGTCACTCGTGGCTTCGGGGTGCGGATTACAAATTCGGCACGTTTGTCGGCTACAATTATTTTCGCGAAAAGATGGGCGCCTTCGGCTGCGTCCAGACCGCGAGCCCGATGAATCCCGGCGCTCCATGCGCACCGGGCAATCCGTCCTTTCAACCGGTCCCGACAACCGGGGCTGCGATCATCACGCAGAGGGCCGAGTGGCGGTCAATGCGTCTCGGCATCGCTGGTGAATACATGTTGACTGATCGCCTGAAGGTGGCGGGAGAGGCCGCCTATCTGCCTTACGTGAAGTTCAACGGCGAAGACAATCATTTCGCAGGCAACACTGGTGTCCTCTCCGGACTGTTTCCTCAATCCGGACATGGCGCGGGCGTGCAGCTCGAAGCCATGCTCTCCTATGCGTTGACCGACCGGTTCAGTATCGGCGTCGGTGGCCGATATTGGGCGATGTGGACGACACAAGCTCAGTTCTGTTCCTACAATCCCGGGACCACGCCCTGCACGCCGACAGCACCGGCCCGGGCCGCGACCGAGCAGGTCGGCCTGTTGGTACAAAGCTCCTACAAGTTCAACGCTCTGGACCTGTTGGCGGGGCGGTAGCTGGTAGCCAAGCGTATTTTTCGTCTCGATCGATTGTATTCAAACGAGCCGTTTCGAAGATATCAATCGGCTCTTTGTGCCTCCTTTATGTTTTGACTTGAGAGTCACAACGGATGGGGCGCCTGAGTGTTGGCCGCCTAATTCTGTTTGTTGGCCGCAAGGCGCAAAAACTGTCGCTTCATCCCATTGACCTTGGTGAGGTAGGTCGTGACGAGGTGATCGCCGCAGCGCTCGCTAGCGATCACGTGGAAGCCGCGGCGCGCGAAGGCTCGGGCCGGCCTGGCGCCGCAGAGATGGATGAACGCGGCAAGATCCTGCTTCTGCTGCGGGCTCGCAGTCATGTCCGGTGCGTAGGCGAGAACCGCTTTGACATTGCGGTGCAGGTACACCGCCGCGAGCTCGATGGCATGGCTTGGCAATCCGCGGATATAGAGGCTGTTGAACCAGCAGTCGGTATCCACGACAGCGTGCCGACGAACGCAATAACGGCTCGCCTCGGCGTAGGCTGCATCGGTCATCTGATACAGGCCAACGGCGCTCGACGCTGGCTTGTACAGCCCGAAAGGATTCCAAGTCAGCCGCCACCGCCAATAGGTGCGCGCCGCCGGATTGCCTGTGCTCTCGATCTGCGCCAGGGCAGCGAGCAGCTCGGGCGTGATGGTGTCGGTAGAATATTTGCGGAAGAGGGGCCCGTACTGCTGCCAAGTTTCGCTTGGCACTTTGTCGAGAGCCCCGCCGACGAAAAAGAGCAGCTCGGTCGGCTTGCGGACCACCTGATAAGCGACGTTTAAAAGCGGTGCTGCCGTGACGATCGTCGCTACGATTAAAACGATCCGAAGTGCCGTGGGGACAGTGGCCAGTTTTAATCGCGCCCAGCTAAGGCCTCGCCAGCGGCGAGCGGAACGAAGCGGCGCCCGCCATCTTTGTCGGACCCTTTTTTCGCGGATACCAGGCTTTTCAGGGGGCGACGAAGACACGGGGATGGTCAGCCTTGTTGTGCCTGGAATGCCACCCCAGCCAATACACTGCGGGTGTGACTAGAACTACGGCGCTAGCGTTGAACTAAACGTATCCGATCATTGAACTAAAACCCCGCCGACTCCGGCGGGGTTTTCGATGAGCGGGCCCGCAATAACCGGGGCTGCACTACAAGCTCTCGAATAACACATCATCCCGCCAGCATCGTAATGATGCTTTGGAGTTGGCTATATACCTGTAGCCCATTCGCCCTTGCGGAACACTGGGACCCGACGCCCATCAGCAAAAACGCCGTCGATATCGGTCTCGTTTGTGCCGATCATCCAGTCGATGTGTATCAAGCTCTTGTTGCCGCCTTGCGCGGCGATCTGTTCGGGGGACAGTTTGTCGCCATTGATAAAACACTTCGAATAGCACTGACCGAGCGCGATGTGAGAAGCGGCATTCTCGTCGAACAGAGTATTGAAGAACAATAATCCACTTTTCGAGATCGGCGACGAGTGCGGTACCAATGCCACTTCGCCTAGGCGCCGTGCGCCTTCGTCGGTATCAAGCACCTTATTCAGAACTTCCGCGCCCCGCGATGCTTTAGCATCTACGATGCGCCCATCTTCGAATTGAACGACGATATTGTCGATCAACGTGCCCTGATAAGAAAGGGGCTTGGAGCTTACGACATGGCCGACAACCCGCCGCGCATGGGGCGTCGTAAAGACCTCTTCGGTGGGAATGTTCGCATTGCAAATGATGCCGTTCTTGGCAGTCGAAGCGCCGCCCTGCCATTGGTGGCCGTCAGCAAGGCCAATCATCAGATTTGTGCCGGGGCCCGTATAATGAAGAGAGTCGAAGCGCTGACCATTGAGCCATTCGGTCCGTTCGCGAAGCCCGGCGTTATGCTTTTCCCAGGATGCGACGGCGTCGTCGTTATCGACCCGCGAAGCAATAAAAATCGCCTCAGCGAGTTTGGCCAGCGCTACCTCTTCGCTCTCGTTGGGAAAAACCTGCTTCGCCCATGGCGCACTGGGATAAGCGACAATGCTCCAATTGATGTCGAAGCCGACAATTTTCTCCAGAGCAGGCTTGTAGGCCATTGAATTGGCTTTGCTGGCGCGCGCAACATTGGCGGCGTCTTGCCCCGAAAGTAACATCGGATCGTCTCCGACGATCGCAAGCCTCGCCGTGTTGCCGGCAAACGCTTTGGCCATCCCTTCATATAACCAGCCGGCGGCCCGATCGAAGCCGATGTCCGATCCGAAACGATAACGTGCCAATGTGATCTCATCATCAGAGAAAAAAGGCGTTACCAGACCGGCACCGGCTTTGTAGGCATGTTCGACAATTTTTCGCACAAACGGCAGTGCCGCGGTCGGCGCTGTTACCAGCAAATCCTGTCCCGGTTGTAGCCGAAGTCCCACTTTGATCGCGACTTCAGCGAGACGATCCAGCTTAACGGGATCGATTGGAGCGATGATCTTGCCGTCTTGAGGGTGCATGATGGGGTAGGGCCTAACTTGAAAAGTTCCGCTATTGAAGAAACAGCTTTACAATAGTTTCGAGCATTTGATTACGCGAGATTTCGCGCAAATGTCACCGGCATTTCAGCGGCTTTTTGCAGTCCGGAATGTGGGAATTCGAATCTTATTGATCAAAAAGACAGAAGCCACGGGATGTGTTTCTAATGAGGTGGCAGGAAGTCTTTGATACTGGCACTCACGTTAGCGTTCACCGTGAAACGATTTATAAGCTTAGATATCAAACTCTCACGCGGACGAAACTTTAGTGTCATTCTCGTGGTCTGGCCGGTCGGCGCTACTTCGACGCCGTGCTCTCCCTCTGCAATGTAACCAAGGTCCTTAAGCGAATCGAGAAGCTCCGGAATATCGGTGAGCTTCGGTACAATCTCTGTATCGCCGAGCGGATGCCCCATCGAACTACATTCATTCACCGCCTGTATGATATCGTCACGGACGATCATACCCTTATCAGCCAATCCTAGAGCGACCTGATCAGCTGCAGGGTAAAAGTACTGATAGATGTTCAACTCGCGGAGCCGTTGGCGTATCTCTTCAGGTTTATCGCCACGAAGAAAAAGCTCCCAATCCTCGGGAGTGAACTCGTAAAGAGGTGCGGGACAAACACCGTATTGACGATCAATTGCCATGTTGTCGATCTGGACAAGGCTTTCGAATGATATCGAGGGGTTGGTGTTATTCTCCTGAAGTGTCGCGAAGATCTGAGCCCAATCGAGATACCCAGCTTGCTGAATCACGTCCATGACTTGATTCATTGCAGGGAGAGTTACGTGAGCGAAGGCAAGTATTGCTGGCTTAATGAGTTTGGTCAGTTGCCTGTTCAGATAGCGCTGGGTGCGGGCTTGGTCCATGTTATTGAAGCGCTCAAGATGCGCTTTGACGTCGTTTACATTTACGCGCGCACGTCGACCGACTTGAAGAGTTGACGGGATATCACGCCGAGATCGACTACAATTGGCCTGGCAACGAGAACTTTGACGTCCGTCATTGTTGCTTGGACGTCGCCTTGCATCAGTGCTGCGACCCTGGCGTTTTGTTCGGCTGATATAATTAGCACCCGCTTGTTCTTATCATCGACAGAAATGGCTTGGACGGGGTGATCAAGTCCGGAGAAGCCCCTAATGGTCCGCGCTGGCCTTAGCTCAGTGCCTACGGCGGCGCTGAAAGCGGACCACAGGAATGTCTGATCCTTTGGAGCAATCGCTGTAGGTTGCTGCATGTCTGGATTGTGGAGATTCATGACGACTCCGGCTACGTAACTCTCCAGTTTGGACTTGCGATATTAGTCAGCGCAGATTCATGTTTCGTTCGTTGCATCATTCGCGGCGAACTGAAGTTCGCCGCGAAATCTCTTGTTTTCACTCGATGCTAGCCGCGTCGACAGGCGGCGGTTCCGCTTACGGCGACAGCTTAGCTGCATCCCGTCGTCGAGCCGCAGGTGTCGCACTTCATGCAGGTGCCGTTACGCACCAGCGTGAAGTTCGAGCACTCGCCACACATGTCGCCTTCATAACCTTTGGCCTTCGCTTCCGCGCGGCGTTCGGCTTTCGTCGGAGCCGCAGAGGAGGCCGCGGCTGAACCTGCCTTGCTCCAGGACTGCGCTTCGAGCTTTTCGGTCGGCGAAAGGTCGCGCTCTGGTTCCGCCGCCTTCAGCGCGGTTGCCCCTTCGGCTGCATCACCATGCCGTGCTACTCCGCCGCTCGATGCCAGTGCGGTGACGCGTGCGCCGCCGGCAGGTGCATCGTTCGCCGTCGACGCCACCGAGGTCGCCGCGCCGCCGCGCATCACGACGAGATTGTCGCTGCGTGAGCGAGTGAGACCTTTCGAAAGATACTTGGTCGCGGTGTGCTGACCGTCTTCCGGCGACTTGCCTTCCTCGACGCCTCTACCGAGCGCATCGAAGTTCGACTCGGTCGGATCGACGTGGGCGAGGTCATAACGCGACATGTAGCTGACTGCGAGTTCACGGAACACGTAGTCGAGGATCGAGGTCGCGTACTTGATGGAGTCGTTGCCTTGCACCGGCCCCGCAGGCTCGAAGCGGGTGAAGGTGAAGGCGTCGACATATTCCTCGAGCGGCACGCCGTATTGCAGGCCGAGCGACACGGCGATGGCGAAGTTGTTGATGAAGGAGCGCAGCGCTGCGCCTTCCTTGTGCATGTCGATGAAGATTTCGCCCAGGCGGCCATCGTCATATTCGCCGGTGCGCAGGTAGACCTTGTGCCCGCCGACCACAGCCTTCTGGGTGTAGCCCTTGCGGCGATCCGGCATCTTCTCGCGCTCACGGATGACCGTGACGCGCTCGACGATTTTCTCGACGATCTTCTCCGCGACCTGCGTGGTGCGTGCGGCCATCGGCTTGTCGTACAGTGCCTCGATCGCATCGTCCTCGTCGTCATCGTCGGAGATGAGCTGGGCATTGAGCGGCTGCGAGAGTTTCGAGCCGTCGCGATAGAGCGCATTGGCCTTCAGCGCGAGCTTCCACGACAACAGATAGGCTGCTTTGCAGTCCTCGACCGTCGCGTCGTTCGGCATGTTGATGGTCTTCGAGATCGCGCCCGAGATGAAGGGCTGCGATGCCGCCATCATGCGGATGTGGCTTTCGACCGACAGGTAACGCTTGCCGATCTTGCCGCAAGGGTTGGCGCAGTCGAACACCGGATAGTGCTCGGCCTTCAGGTGCGGCGCCCCTTCCACCGTCATCGCGCCGCAGATGTGCACGTTGGCGGCCTCGATCTCGCGCTTGGAGAAGCCGAGCGCGGCGAGCAGATCAAAGCCAGGCGCGTTGCTGACTTCGGGCGCGATGCCGAGAGCGTCGCGGATGAAGTCTTCGCCGAGAGTCCATTTGTTGAAGGCGAACTTGATGTCGAATGCGGTCGGCAGCGCCTTCTCGATCTTGGTGAGCGCTTCGTCAGTGAAGCTCTTCGCCTTGAGCGTCGAGTTGTTGATGCCGGGGGCATTCGAGAGTGAGCCGTGACCGACAGCATAGGCTTCGATTTCGGCGATTTCGCTTTCCGGATAGCCCAGCGCGCGGAGCGCTTCCGGAACGGCGCGGTTGATGATCTTCCAGTAGCCGCCACCCGCGAGCTTCTTGAACTTCACCAGAGCGAAGTCCGGTTCGATGCCCGTGGTGTCGCAGTCCATCACCAGACCAATCGTGCCGGTCGGTGCGACCACAGTCGTCTGCGCATTACGATAGCCGTGCTGTTCACCGAGCTCGAGTGCCTTGTCCCAGACGGCCTTCGCATGGGTTACGATATCGGCCTGCGGGCAGCTTGCGTGATCGAGCGGCACCGGATTGACGGCGAGTGCTTCGTAGCCCGACCCATTGCCGTGCGCCGCGCGGCGATGGTTACGGATCACGCGCAGCATGTGCTGGGCGTTCTTCTTGTAGCTCGGGAAGGTGCCGAGTTCGGAAGCCATTTCAGCGGAGGTCGCGTAGGCGACGCCCGTCATGACCGCGGTCAGCGCGCCGCACAGCGCGCGGCCTTCCTTGGAGTCGTAAGGCAGACCCATGGTCATCAGCAGGCCGCCGATATTGGCGTAGCCGAGGCCCAGTGTGCGGAATTCGTAAGAGAGTTCAGCGATCGCCTTGGATGGGAACTGCGCCATCATCACCGAGATTTCGAGCACGACGGTCCAGAGCCTGCACAGGTGCTCGTAGGCCTCGACGTCGAAACGGCGGGTCTGCGTATCGTAGAACGTCAGCAGGTTGGCCGAGGCGAGGTTGCATGCCGTGTCGTCGAGGAACATGTACTCCGAGCACGGATTGGATGCGCGGATGTCGCCGGAGGCCTTACAGGTGTGCCAGTCGTTCATGGTCGTGTTGAAGTGCAGGCCGGGATCGGCAGAGGCCCATGCGGCGTAGCCAATCTTCTCCCACAGATCGCGGGCCTTCAGCGTCTTCTTTACCTTCTTGTCGACACGGCCGACCAGATTCCAGTCGCCATCGGTTTCCACCGCGCGCAGGAAGTCGTCCTTCAACGAAACCGAATTGTTGGAGTTCTGGCCCGAAACAGTGAGGTAGGCTTCCGAATCCCAGTCGGTGTCGTAGGTGTCGAACGCGATGTCCGTGTAGCCTTGCTTGGCGAACTGGATCACGCGCTTGATCATGTTGTCCGTGACGAGCGCACGGCGCGCGAGCTTGATCTCGCGGCGCAGGGCAGGGTTCTTCTCCGGATCGAAGCAATCTTCACCCGGGCCTTCGCAGTTCACGCAAGCCTTCAGGATGGCTTTGAGGTGCTTCTGGTTGATCTTGGAGCCGGTGACGAGGGCCGCGACCTTCTGCTCCTCACGAACCTTCCAGTCGATATAGGTTTCGATGTCCGGGTGATCCGCATCGACGACGACCATCTTGGCCGCACGGCGGGTGGTGCCGCCGCTCTTGATCGCACCAGCGGCGCGATCGCCGATCTTGAGGAACGACATCAGGCCGGACGAGCGGCCGCCGCCGGACAGCTTTTCACCTTCACCGCGCAGGCGCGAGAAGTTGGAGCCGGTGCCGGAGCCATATTTGAACAGGCGCGCTTCACGCACCCAGAGATCCATGATGCCGCCTTCGTTGACGAGATCGTCCTCGATGCCCTGGATGAAGCAGGCATGCGGTTGCGGATGCTCGTAGGCGGATTTGGACTTGGTCAGTTTGCCGGTCTTCCAGTCCACATAGAAGTGGCCCTGGCCGGGACCGTCGATGCCATAGGCCCAGTGCAGCCCGGTGTTGAACCATTGCGGCGAATTCGGTGCGACCATCTGCTTGGCGAGCATGAAGCGCAGCTCGTCGTAAAAGGCGCGCGCGTCGTCTTCCGAGGTGAAGTAGCCGCCCTTCCAGCCCCAGTAGGTCCAGCAGCCGGCGAGGCGGTCGAACACTTGCTTCGACGAGAGTTCGCTGCCGAAGCGTTCAGCCTCGGGCAGGGCGGTGAGCGCTTCGGTATCCGGCACTGAGCGCCACAGCCAGGACGGAACGGTTTCTTCCTCGACCTTCTTCAGCCGGGCCGCGACGCCAGCCTTGCGGAAATACTTCTGTGCCAGAACGTCGGAAGCCACCTGCGACCAGAATTCCGGCACCTCGACGTTCTCAAGGCGGAATACCACCGAGCCGTCGGGATTGCGAATTTCACTGGTCGTCAGCCGGAATTCGATCTCGGCGTAAGGTGACTGACCGTCCTTGGTGTAGCGGCGTTCAATTCGCATCGTAGTGCCCCGTCGTTGCCCGGCGCCCGTCCGCACGGTAGCGCCGGAGATTTCAATTTGCGAACCCGTTGGTTCGCCATTCGCCGTTCACATCAACCGATGCTCCGGCCTGTTAACTCTGGCGGAGCATCACAGGGTCCCCTCGGGAAACTTCCCGGACCCCTTTTGCTCCGACGCCCCCAAACCCGCCTGTTTGTTCCGCGTTTCAACGCGGCTTGATTTTGCGCGGCGGCCCCGAAAGAGCAGACAAGCCCTCTGTCCGTGGCCATCCGGCGCGACGGAGATGTTGTCTCGGACCCTTTCAGGGAGGTGCCCGGCGTACTGAGAACTCTCGCGCCGAACAGCCCAAAGCTAGGCCGACTCCGTCAGGCCCGTCAAGGATTAGTGTTAAATCCTGAATCAAAGACTAAATATGGTGGAAAATGCGAATTGCCAGCGGAAACATGCATCGCCAGAGCGGTTCGCGGTGCGGGAAGTATCAGCGAGTCCCTGTGGATTCGGAAGCTGAATTCGCAGGTATCTGTGCGTTCCTTGGCGCGGCCCGTGAGTCTCCGAAAATGCCTATTCGGTATGCGCGGAAAACGCCGGTTTCGGGTGGATCATGAGCGCCACGCGTGGTCTTTCTCCCCGTCTTCCACATGGGTGGACGAATCGAAGGACGGATCCGTGGACACGCGCACGCCTCAAGACGCCTTGGTTGAGCCGCTAACGACGAAGCCAACTCCGCCTGGGCACGGCTCTCGCGCCGCCGGTTATCTGATGCTCCTCATCACGACCTTCAGCTGGGGCATCAACTGGCCGGTCGGAAAACACCTTCTCGTTGAGTTGCCGCCGCTGACTATGCGCGGTGCGCCCGGCGCCCTGGGCGCCGTGTTGCTGGCTCTTGTGGTGTTGGCGAGGGGAGAGTCGCTTCGCGTGCCGCGCGAGCAATGGCCGCGGCTGGTGCTGTACTCGGTCCTGACCGTCACAGGGTGGATGGCGCTGATAGGTCTGGCGCTGGTCCATCTGCCAGCCGGTGAGACAGCGATACTTGGCGCGATGATGCCGGTGCTGGCGGCCGCGCTGGCGTGGCCCATTCTCGGTGAACGCCCTTCGGTGCGGCGTGTGATTTCGATGATCATGGCATTGGCGGGATTGGTGATTCTGCTTGGGGGTGACGGGCTTGCGGCGAACCAAACGACTAAGCTGCCGGGGATCGTCTTCGCACTGTCGGCCGCATTGTCATTCGCCCTCGGAACGGTTCTGGCCAAGCGCAAACCGCTCCAGTTGCCGCAGTTGACGGGAGCAGTATGGCAGGTCGCAATCGGCTGCGTTCCGATTGCCTTGTACGGGCTCCTGTTCGAGCATCCGAAGTTCGAGATCATGACGGCGCTCGGCTGGTCGCTGTTTGCTTATTCGACCATCGTCCAGGTTTGCATCGGTTTCGCGTGCTGGTTTGGCGCGCTCCAACGATTGCCGGCATCAGTCGCTGCCATCGGAACGCTTCTTATTCCGGTCATTGGTGTGGTGGCTTCGGCTATCAGTCTAGGTGAGCCACTTGGAGTCGTTCAGGTTGCGGCGCTCGGACTCACGGTTGCCGGTGTGATGCTTGCGTCGCGCTCATAGCTGGAGAAGGCTTACACGAGGCATAAAAAAGGCGACACATCTGCATGTGTCGCCTTTGAAATTTCGACTGTCAGCTCTTCTACACAAGCTTACGGGCAGGGATGCCGAAGTCCGTCATAGCCGAGGTAGGTCCCGGAAGCGGGGTCATACGATTTGAAGCGCTGCATGCAGTAAGAAACCGCATCGCCACCGGCATAGTCGGGCTCGACGACCACAGGCTCGCTGTAATAGCCTGGCCCATAGTAACCGGGGCCGTAGTATGGACTGGCGGCACCGGCTGCGATAGCGCCACCAAGCAGTGCACCCGCCGCAAGGCCGACGCCGAGGCCTGCGCCGCCCCAGCCGCGACGGTATCCGCCATGCCATCCACCACCATGTAATCTACCGACCCGACGCCACTGGACTTCCGTCAGCAAAGGATTGCTGTTGGCTGCGCCGGCTGCCTTTGTCGCGAGCACCGAGGCCGGCGCCAGCGGAGCGGCATTACCAGAGGACACCGCAGCCATAGGAAGTGCGAGTGCAAGCGCCGCAACAGCACATCCCTTTTTAAAGGTCATCATTCACTTCACTCCAAAATCCCGCTCCGACCATCGGAACCACCAGGGTTTAACTTATGGTGTGCAAAGGGGTTCCCATTTCCTGCCACAGCCGATCTTGCTGTCAATTCAGGCTTCTGGGGCAGTTCCCTAAGCGGAACATTGCCCTAGTGGGGTGGTTCAGAAGTTCGCCCGACTTAACCTGAACCACACTAGAATCGTAGATTTACTAGTGTCCTCTCGAATCCAGAGTCCGCGGCGGACCGTGTGCACGATAGGGCGGACTTTGGATCCGAGACACTAGAAGCTGACGTTAACATTCAATTTCGTCAGGCAAATTACGGGCACGGATGCCGTTGTCCGTCATACCCGAGATAGGTACCAGACGACGGATCGTAGGACTTGTAGCGCTGGGCACAGTACCCTGCGTCATCACCGCCCGGCGCGACGGTGACATACTGGCTGTCGTCAGAGTCGTCGCCGTACCCGTACGCATAGCTGTCGTCGTAATACGGGTCGTTATAGTAGTAGGATGAACCAATCGCTCCGGCTGCGAGGCCCGCTGCGAAGCCGTATCCCGGCCAGTATCGGTGACGCCAGCGGCCGTTGTGCCAGTGGCCGCGATTCCAATTTCCACGATTCCAGTTACCGCCGCCGGCCCAACGGTGACCGGCAATAGCCGAACCTCCGGCGACGGCCGAGCGTCCAGCGAATGCGGCAACGTTTCCGCGCGGCACGGCGGTAAAGCCGCCCGGGCGAGCCGCGAAGTTTCCGCCGCGGATGCCGCCTGCGCTCATGCCACCACGGAAGCCTCCGGCGGCCATGTCACCACGGAAACCACCACCGCCCATTCCGCCGCGGAAGGCACCGCCACCACCTCCATGGAATCCACTAAAGCCTCCACCGCCACGGCCGCCGCCCGGCCGAGCGTCTACAGTGGACGCTGTCAGGACAGGGACGACTGCCAGCAGTGCTGCTGCGCCGATAACCTTGAGATTGATCATTATTGGTACTCCAGGTGAATCTATTGAAAGAACGGATGGCCATGCAGGCGTTCCATTCCTTCAAGCTTTCCACCATCGTCACAGGCGCAAACCCAACACAGGCTGAACGCATTGCGTCGAAACAGTGTCGGCGGTCACGCGTTTGAGGATCGAACCTGTGTCGCATGCTTGCGGCAAGCAGATTGTCTGCTGCGCAACGTAGGGATGATGTGTAGATACAGAGCGGTCCTCCGATCAGCGCTGTTGCGTCAGTTCGGCAGCAGCGCGAATGCATGGCTCCAAAGTAGCTGGATCGAATGGTGTCGAGCATCTTCTGGCGGTCCGTGGTCGTATTGGAAGGACGCACAACGCACGGCTGCGCCAGCGGTTCATACAATGCATCAAGTAGCTGTTGGTGCTGGACAATTAAGACGTCCGGTGGCATCAAGCGTTAACACTGCGGGCCTCGCCCGCTTACCTCGGATTCGCCCATGAAGCTGTTTTTCCTGCGTTTTTTCACATGGTGGAATGGCTCGACGTTCGGAACGCAACTGTGGACGCGTCGATTCGGCGAGTTTGTGGGAACGGATGAGGGCGGCAATCGCTATTATCGGACCCGGGGTGGCAAGATTGATCCCACGCTCGGGTTTGAGCGGCGCTGGGTGATTTACAACGGCCTTGCTGAAGCGAGCCGCGTGCCGCCGGCTTGGCATGGATGGCTGCACCACACCGTGGATACGCCTCCCACCGAGATTGATTACAAGCCACACGAGTGGGAAAAGCCGCATCGTCCCAATATGACGGGCACCCCGGCTGCTTACCGTCCTGCAGGCTCGACGATGGCGATGGGGCGTCGCCCGAAAGCCACTGGCGACTACGAAGCATGGACGCCGGGCCAGTAGGCTAATGTCCCGTCTCCGAATAACCGCTCCATTTGCGGCGCGCTCGCACGGTTATTCGGAGACGAAAGGACACTAGCAACTCTATGAAGCTCGTGCGCTTTTTTAGATTTGACGTTCGTACTGAGGACTTGCCGTAAATGCTGATACGAACGTCAAATCCCGCGCACTAGCATTTCTTCAATTCGTCACCGAAATGCGGCGCGCCGGTCTCATTTTGCGCGCCCTTTCTGTGCCTTAATCTACGTGTTAACCGGTCTCTGCGCGCGGACCATTGGCTGTAGAATAGCGCGAGCCCGATTCGCCGAGTACAAAGTCGCGCACATGATCCGAACCGTCGCCACACTTTCTCTCGCGGCCATTATGGCCGCCTCGCTGACGTCGCTTGTGGCTCCCGCTCGCGCGCAGATCGGCAATATTTTTTCGGATCGACCGCGTCCTCCAGTTGGTGTCCCTCAGGGGGAGCCAATTCCGGATGAAGAAGAAGATGTGCCTGATCTGCCGCCGCAGGGGCGTATCTTGCCAACTCCCAATCGTCCGCAGCCGGCTCCGCCTCCGGGTAGAGGCGTGCCGCCACCTGACTCAGTCCAAACTCAGCCGCTGCCCCCGCCACCGGGCGTTGCGCCGCCAGGGCAGGCAACGCCTCCCAATGTTGCGAACAACCCTCCTGTGAATACGCTGCCGGGCTTGCCGCCGGGTCAGCGGCAGCCACGCGGTACGCCGCCGACTTCCGCGCCGCCGACTCCCGCAACTCTTCAGCCGGGCGATGAAGTGGTGACGGAGCCGCCTGCGCAGAAGATCCCCAACAAGCAGGCCGCTTTCTCAGGGCTCGACAAGATTACTGGGCGCATCATCAAGTTCGATGCCGATATCGGTGAGACGGTGCAATTCGGTGCGCTGCGTATCAAGACGGATGCGTGCTACACCCGGCCGGCGACGGAAGCCGCCAACACCGACGCGTTCGTCGAGGTCGATGAAATCACCCTGCAGGGTGAGGTGAAGCGGATTTTTTCGGGGTGGATGTTTGCTGCCAGCCCGGGCCTTCACGGTGTCGAGCATCCGATTTACGACATCTGGCTCACCGACTGTAAGGGCCCGGCCACGGTCGCTTCACAGGAAGCGGCGAAGCCTGTCGCGGTGACACCGCCGCCGCCGCCGCAGCAACAGAAGCGGCCGGCGCGACAACCAACTGCCGCGACAGCTCCGCGGCCTTCCGCGGCCCCGCCGCCGCCTCCGCAATTTCCGGGATTCAGGCAGTGATGAGCGCGGGTCACCTAGTGGGGTGGATTTGACATTCGCTACTCCGTTGGCCGCAGACCGGCAAAGCGCGGACTTTGGATTCGGGACACTGGCAAGCAATATTTGGTAGTGGTCCTTTGATTCTAACGTCCGCAAAAGTGCCTGCTTCAAACGGGATGCGAACGCTAAAATCGGACCACTAGCGTTGCGCTGAGCCGACGTCAGGTTAGGTTGATCCAGCTAAGTGCCTCCGCGCCCGATACGGGGCGATCGGATGGCAACGCAAGGAAATCCGCGGTTCCGTTCAGCGCTTCATCCAGCATCGCGCGATAACGCCGCTGAGGGACCTCGGTCGCTCCAAAAGTTTGCAGATGCTCGGTGACATATTGAGTATCGAGCAGCACGAAGCCACCGGCGATCAATCGTGCAACAAGATGGACAAGGGCAACCTTCGACGCATCGCGTGCGCGATGGAACATGCTTTCGCCGAAAAAAGCGCGGCCAAGGCTCACCCCATAAAGACCGCCGACCAGATCCTCGCCTTGCCACACTTCCACGCTGTGTGCGTGGCCGAGGTGGTGCAGGGCTGTGTAGAGATCGCGGATGCGGCCATTGATCCAGGTATCATCACGGCCAGGTTGTGGCTCCGCGCAACCGGCGATGGTCTGCTTGAAGGCCGTATTGACCGTGACACGGAAGACGTCTGATCGGACGGTGCGGGCGAGGCGTGACGAGATGCGAAAACCACGGAGTGGAATGATGCCCCGCTGTTCCGGTTCAACCCAGAAGATTGTCGGATCGTCAGCGCCCTCCGACATCGGAAAAATGCCGCAGGCGTAGGCGCGCAGCAGAACTTCTGGCGTGATCTCAAAGGAGGCGGAGTCGCGTGAACTCATGCTTCATCGTACCAGATAGGGAGCTTGAGCACTATGAGGCGGCTGAAGGAGCCTTCGACCGGCAGGTTTGCTGAAATCGCACGATGATTTTTGTGCCGTTGTGCGATGGCTCTCTCTCGGTCGTTGCCTCAAGCTTGGTCGCCATGGCGCTGACGATGCGCTGGCCCATCCCCGTAGATCGCGGATCTTGTTTGGCCTGGTAGCCGACGCCATCGTCGGAAATCACCAGCTCAAGACCAGAGCTGTCCTTGTGCAGGTTGACGTGAATGGGACCCGGGCCATCAGGGTAGGCGTACTTGACGGCGTTCATCACGAGCTCGTTGACGATGATGCCGATGGCAACCGCACGATCCGGGTCAATCTCGATGGCTTCCGCATCCAACGTAAGGCGCGACATGCGGTTGCCTTCGGTCGAGCGGCGCAGATCTTCCAGCAGCGCCTCGAGATATTGGTTGAGCATGACCGCTTTCAGGTCCTGCGATGTATAGAGGCGACGATGCACCTGCGCGACGGCCGCCACCCGCCCCATGGCGTTTGAGAGCGCGGCCTTGACGTCATCATCGCCGCTTGAACTTGCCTGCAGATGCAGCAGGGAAGCAATAATCTGAAGGCTGTTGCCGACGCGGTGGTTCACCTCGCGCAGCAGAACTTCGCGTTCGGCAGCGAGCGCAGCGTAGCGGTCGCGAGAGGCATGAACCTCGGCTTCTGCGTCATCGCGCGCCTTGCGGACAAGTGCCTGCTCGTACGCACTTCGGGCCGCGACTTCGAGGAGGCCGATAAAGTCGCCTTTGGTATCCTTGACCAGATAGTCCACGGCTCCGGCCTTGAGCGCGGTGATCGCGACCTTGCTGTCCTGTGACGCCGTGACAAACACTACCGGTGGTGCGCCTGGAATCTTTTGGATTTCAGCGAGTGTCTCAAGGCCATCGAGGCCGGGCATGTGCTGATCCAGTGCCACCACATCGACACCACCGTCCTTGATCCGCACCAAACCGACCGCGCCGTCGACTGCGTGCTCCACGGCAAATCCCTGCCGTTTGAGCCCGCGCTCGACCAGCCGCGCGAGACCTGGATCGTCGTCGATGTAGAGAAGGAGTGGTGGCGGCGCTGAGGTCATGCTTTGACTGGCGGTACCTTGATCACGGAAAAGAACAGACCAAGCTGGCGAATAGCGTTGGCAAAGTTCTCGTAGTTGACCGGCTTGGTGATATAGACGTTACATCCAAGCTCATAGCAACGTTTGATTTCGTGTTCGTCGTCCGTGGTCGTCAGCACCACGACAGGCGTGCATTTGATATGCGAGTTGTCCTTGATGCGCTTCAGGATCTCAATACCAGTCATATCCGGGAGATTGAGGTCGAGAAGGACGAGGAGCGCCTGATCCTTGTGTCCGATACCGGACCCATCCGGACCGAACAGATAGTTCACCGCGTCGGTGCCGTTGGCGAACGGTATAATCTCATTGTTGACGCCCGATCGGCGAATGTTCCGCTCGATGAGGCGGGCGTGCCCCTCGTCATCTTCGATCATGATGATTTTAACTGGCAGGTTCATTCGGTTTTCCCCTGAAGTCCGAGCTTCCACTGCGCCGGCAGCGTGATTGTGAAGGTGCTTCCTTTGTGCAGTTCTGACGAAACGTTGATGGTGCCGCCCATTCTCCGGACGAGTGCGCGGACATGTGCGAGTCCGATACCTTGGCCCTGCTGGTCCTGAACGCCAGCGCGACGGAACAGATCGAAAATTCTCGTGTGATCCTTCTGATCGATGCCGCGACCGTTATCGATAATCTCGAAAATGGCAAATCCGAGTTTGTGTCGCCCTTTGATGAGAATGTCTCCGGGAACACCCGGCTTGAGATATTTGAGCGCGTTGTCGATCAGGTTCGAGAAGACCTGTTCCATTGCCAGCCGATCGCTGACAATGTCGGGCAGCGGTTCAATGTGGATTTTCGCATTTGCTTCAGTCGCCTGGTGCGCAACAGTCGCCACGATCGACTCGATCAACTCGCGCGTATTGATCTTGACCGGGCGGAATTCGCGGCGGCCTTCCCGCGTGAGACTGAGAATGGCGCTGATCAGACGATCCATCTTGCCGATGGATGACTTGATGAAGCCAAGGGCCTCGGTGAAGTCCTGAGAGAGCTGCTTGTCTTCATCGGCAAGTTCGGGAGCATCGCCGGGATCAGTCTCGCCAATGGGACCAGGCACGGTGGGGGCTGGAGATGCGGCTCGGCTGTATCGCGCAATGCGGCTGAAAATATCGTTGCGTAATTCTTCAAGCTCGCTGGTGAAGCCCATGATGTTGACGAGTGGCGAGCGCAGGTCGTGACTCACGATGTAGGCGAAGCGTTGTATTTCTTCGTTTGCCTCACGAAGATCAGCAGTACGTTCATCGATCGCCGCTTCCAGGTTGAGATTGATGTCGCGCAACTGCTGCTCTGCATCATCGCGTGCACGCGCCGATCGTCGGACGAGGAAGATTGAGATTGCCGCAAGGGCAATCACGAGGCCTGAACCGGCGGTGGTGACAACGGCGGCAAGAGTCTGGCTGCGGTTTGCCTCCAGCGTTCTGACAGAGAAGAGCCGATTTTCTTCGTCGCGCATCTGCGACGCAATCTCTCGAATACGGTTCATGCCTTCGCGGGCGGAGCTGTTCTGCAGGAAACTCTTCGCATCATCGAATTTGCCCGCGTTGGCGAGGTCACGCGCGTGGCGAAAATCGTCGAACCACTGCATCGCCATAGAGATGAAATCGTTAAGCAGTTTGACTTGAGCCGGGTTATCGATTGTCAGTCGTCTCAGTCTCTCGAGCGAAGGACCGAGGAGCTTGTCGGCTTCTTCAAACTCGAAGCGGTAAACGTCTTGCCGATAGAGCAGATAGCCGCGGATGGAACTCTCGGCTCTGTGCATCTGCAGTTGGGTGAGGGAGAGCTGATTTTCGACCTCTACGGTATCGAGCACCCGGGACGCATCCGAACGAGCCCGCGCAACCAAATAGATCGAAATCGCGCTGATGGCGACCAGAATGGCAAAACCCGCCGCAAGCAAGGCGATCTGCCAGACGCTCCGCTGCCGCGCTGCATCAGTCGTCACGGTTGTTCCGTATCAATGAGAGCGTGAGCGAAATGATTTGACAATTCAGGTTCATATCCACCGGTCAAGGGATAGCCCGCCCAATAGATAACCTGCCAACGCTATGTCGGTTCCGTCAAGGGAACCGAGCCGGTTCCCTTGACGTTGTCAGGAAGCCTTGGCGTCCCCGACGGACAGATACTGTTCCAGCCAGTGGATATGGTAGTCGCCATCAATAATATTGGGCTCTCGCACCAAGGCACGGAACAGCGGCAACGTGGTTTCGACCCCGTCGACCACCATTTCGTCGAGGGCGCGGCGAAGCCGCATCAGGCATTCGCCTCGAGTTTTCCCGTGGACGATCAGCTTGCCGACGAGAGAGTCGTAATAGGGCGGAATGACGTAGCTCTGATACACGGCGGAATCGATGCGAACGCCAAGCCCGCCAGGCGGATGATACTGGGTGATTTTTCCGGGAGATGGCCGGAAAGACACCGGGTTCTCCGCGTTGATGCGGCACTCGATGGCGTGGCCGTTAACAGAGATTTCCTCCTGGGTGCAGGGGAGGTCGCCGCCGGCCGCAACGCGAATTTGTTCGATCACGAGATCGAGCCCGGTGATCATCTCGGTCACCGGATGTTCGACTTGGATACGGGTGTTCATTTCGATGAAATAGAACTCGCCGTCCTCGTAGAGAAATTCGATGGTGCCGACGCCGAGATACTTCATCTCACGCATCGCCCTGGCGCAAGTTTCGCCGATCTTGGCGCGCGCCGCCGCTGTAATGATGGGCGAGGGGCCTTCTTCCCAGACCTTCTGGTGGCGCCGCTGCAACGAGCAATCGCGCTCGCCAAGGTGGATCGCGCCACCTCGGCCGTCGCCGAGAATTTGAATTTCAATGTGACGCGGCTTGCCCAGATACTTTTCGAGATAAATCGAGCCGTCGCCGAATGCGGCCTTCGCCTCGTTGCTAGCAGTCGAGAGGGCCAGCGGTAAGTCCGCTTCGGTCATCGCGACCTTCATGCCTCGGCCGCCACCGCCTGCCGCAGCTTTCACCAGAACCGGAAAGCCGATCTGCTTGGCGATCGCCATGGCGTCGTCGCCCGGGCCAATTCCGCCATCCGATCCAGGCACGACCGGAATGCCCAGTCGCTTAGCCGTTTTCTTGGCCTCGATCTTGTCGCCCATCAGGCGAATATGCTCGGCCTTGGGGCCGATGAAGTGCAGGTTGTGGTCGGCGAGGATTTCGGCGAAGCGCGCGTTTTCCGAAAGAAAACCGTAACCCGGGTGGACAGCGTCGGCGCCCGTGATTTCGCAGGCGGCCAGCAGCGCCGGCACGTTGAGATAGCTGTCCTTTGACGCAGGCGGTCCGATGCAAACGCTCTCGTCGGCGAGGCGAACATGCATGGCATTGGCGTCAGCGGTGGAGTGGACTGCGACGGTTGCGATGCCGAGTTCTTTGCACGCGCGAAGAATGCGCAGAGCAATCTCGCCGCGATTGGCAATCAGGATCTTGTCGAACATCGCTGCGCCTGACGATGATTATTCAATGATGACGAGCGGCTCGCCGTATTCGACCGGCTGGCCGTCTTCGACGAGGATTTGCGTGACCGTTCCCGCGCGCGTCGACGGGATCTGGTTCATGGTCTTCATCGCTTCGATGATCATGAGCGTATCGCCGACTTTGACCTTGCTGCCGACATCGACGAACGGCTTCGCGCCAGGTTCAGAGGCACGGTAGGCGGTACCAACCATCGGTGACGGCACCATGCCCGGATGCTTGGCGATGTCGGTTGCGATCGCTGCCGGTGCGGGCGCTGCTGCCGCCGGTGCAGAAGCTGCCGCGACGGGAGCGGGCTGATATGAAACCGGAGCGGCAGCCGCAATGCTGATATTGCGCGCAACGCGCAGCCGCAGTCCGGCGCGCTCGATCTCGATTTCTGTCAGGTTGGTTTCGTCAAGCAGGATTGCCAGCTCGCGAATAAGTTCGCGTTCATCAGAAGGCTTTGCTTTTGGGGTGGAGGAGTCTTGCGGCTGACGGGCCATGTTCAATCCGAAGGTTTCTTAATTTGCAATGAGAACGTCAGGATTTCGCCGTGACGCCGAGTTTGGCGGCGAGGCCGCTGATCGCGAGACGATAGCCTTCAATTCCGAAGCCACACAGGGTTGCGAAAGCAGCCGAGGCGACGAACGAATGATGCCGGAAAGGCTCGCGTGAATAGATGTTGGAGACGTGAACTTCAACAGCAGGCAGCTTTACGGCGATCAGCGCGTCATGGATTGCGATCGACGTGTGCGAATAGCCACCCGCGTTGATAATGATGCCGACGGCTTTGCTTGCCCCGGCCTCATGGATGAAATCGATCAGTTCGCCTTCGCGGTTGGACTGACGGCAATCTGCTGTCAAGCCAAAACGGGCAGCGGTGTCATGACACAGCTTTTCCACATCAGCGAGGGTGTGGTGGCCGTAGGTTTCCGGCTCACGGGTGCCGAGCAGATTAAGGTTCGGCCCATTGAGCACGTAAATCGTCTTTGCCATCCGAAACCCAAATACAACAATGTCGGCGGAATGATGCGCCCCAAGCGCGGTTTGGGCAGGTTTATAGGCAACATAAGGCCGGGAGGGAAGCCTGTCGGGCCCCGCTTTCCCCGGCCAAATCGTTCATCCGGCTCTCAAAAAGCCTTATGGAACACACGGAAATCGTTGGTTAACCAATCTTAAAAGTTGCAGTTTAAGGTCATGCTGCGAAGGCAGGGCAGCTCCGCCGGCTACCCTGCCTTGGGATCAGCAGGTCGCCTTGCCGCAGCGGGCTTCGGAGATTTTCTTGGT
Source organism: Nitrobacteraceae bacterium AZCC 1564 (assembly GCA_036924835.1). Taxonomy (NCBI): domain Bacteria; kingdom Pseudomonadati; phylum Pseudomonadota; class Alphaproteobacteria; order Hyphomicrobiales; family Nitrobacteraceae; species Nitrobacteraceae bacterium AZCC 1564. The sequence goes on along the minus strand of JBAGRR010000001.1, from coordinate 516,814 downwards.
CAGGCCGTCGAGCCCGACGGCACCTACTACCACGTCCTTTCCGATGACGTAGCTAGGGGTTCCATTGAGGCCCATGTCTTCCGCCAGCTTGAAGTTCTCGTTGAGGGTGGCGGCAACTTCGGGACTGACCATGTCCTTCTCGAGCTTGGCCATATCGACCCCGACTTCCTTTGCGACAGCAAGCGCGCGGGCCTTGTCGGCCTGGCCGCGGCCACCCAGCAGCTTCTGGTGGAAGTCGAGGTACTTCTTGCCTGTTGGATCCTGCATGCGAACAGCGACTGCGACCTGAGCAGCCTCAACAGAGCCCGGTCCCAGCACCGGGAATTCCTTCAAGGTCACGCGGAGCTTCGGATCTGATTTCATCAGATCCAGCATGTCGGCCATTGCCCTTTTGCAATATCCGCAATTGTAATCAAAGAACTCGACGAAATTGATATCGCCGTTCTTGTTGCCGAGAAGCACGCCGCGCGGTGAATTGAAGATCGTATCGGCGTTCTTCTCAACGGCGGCACGATGCTTTTCGGCTTCTGCTGCCGCCTGGCGCTTGGTCAATTCAGCCGAAACCTCTTCGAGGATCTCCGGATTTGCCAGAAGGTATTCCTTGACGATCTTTTCGATTTCGCTGCGCTGGCCGGATGAAAAGCTCTGCGCCTCTGAGGCAACGGGAGCAGCGCAAATTGCAAACGCGAATGCTAGTGGCGCAATTGAGCGAAGCGAGACCATGAGAATTCCTTCAAACTGTCGTGGACAGGGACCGGAGCATCAATTTTTTACCGGCTTGGTGTTAACAATGTCGTCGGCCTTGACCCATCCGGGTGTCCCGATGGCAAAGCGTGTCTTTGCGCGCGAGGCAAGATCTCGCGCCGTCTTCTGATCTCCGCGCAGGTAAGCGGCTTGAGCCGAGGCTAGATCGGCTTCTGCATAGTTGCCCTTGCGGCCATAAGCCATCGCGAGCTGCGTGTAACCGTTCGCGGCTTCCGGTTCCCGCGCCAAGGCATTGCGCAGCATTGTGATTGCATCGTCAGCGTAGGCTTTATTCTCGGATGCGACGAGCGCCTGACCAAGTAACATCTCGATGAGCGGATTGTTATTCGATAGCTGCACAGCCTTGCGTAGCGGGGCAATTGCCTCGTTTGGCTTCGCTCCCTCGAGCAGGGCCTGTCCCTTCAATTCATAAAAATAGGGATTGTTGGGTTGGGTATGGATCAGGTCATCAATCTGCGCCAGCGCGGAGCGCAGATCGCCGTGACGGTAGGTCGCGATGGCTCTAGCGTAGCGCGCCGGCAGACTGGTGTTCGAAGCCGGATAGCGGCGATAGACGGTGTCAGCTCGTTCCATGAAGCCAGACACCTTCGCGCGCATCATATCGTGCCTTAGCTGCAGAGCAGCGTCGTCTTTTTTATCCCAGTACGGGCTTGTTTTCGCGAGCCCTTCGAGCGCCCTGACGCGTTCGGCTGGCATCGGGTGAGACATGTAGTAAGGATCCGCACCGCGCGAGGCAAACAGACTCTGTTCGGAAAAGCGCCTGAACGTCTCGTACATGCCTTTCGCGGATTGGCCCGTCGCGTTGAGAAACTTCACGCCGGCCTTGTCCGCGTTCTCTTCTTGCTGCCGCTGGTATGACAGCATCGTACGCATGATTGCGGATTGCGGAGCTGCGACCGCTGCCGCGCCTGCACCGCCCGCGCCAGCCCGAGCGCCTGCAACGGCGGCGCCGAGGCCAAGCAGCATTGCGATGATTAATTGCGTTTGTGTTTGCGCGAGCTGCTCCCGCAGCTTGGAGAGGTGACCACCTGCCAAGTGACCGGTTTCGTGGGCCAGCACGCCGATGATCTGGTTCGGCGTCTCGGATTCTCGCAGAGCGCCGTAATTCACAAAGATGCGGCGACCATCGGCAACAAATGCGTTGAATGTCGGGTCGTTGATGATGACGACCTGGATATTCTGCTTTTCGAGACCGGCGACACGCAGAATGGGACGCGTATAGTCTCGCAGAAGCTGCTCGGTTTCAGCATCGCGCAAGGTTCGGGGACCGCCCTGTTGCGCCTGGGCAGGCCAGGATGCGCAGATCAATGCGCCGGCGGTGATAACAGCGGTAGCACGTCGCGCAAGCGACCGGCCGAAGCGGCGCGCATGCACAGGGGTTTCGCTAAGAAACGTCCCATGAGAATGCAGGGAAAATCCCGCTGATGCGGTCGGACGATCATTTGTCATTGGCTGGCTGGCGACATCTGGCAGTCTTGCACGTTTGGCAATGGAGCCGCGACCTGTAGGATGTTAAAAATCATGGTCAAACAAACGGTCGAATGCGGCAGGACAACGGCACATCTAGTGGTCCGATTCTAACATTCGCATTCTGTTTCCGCAGGGACCTCCTGCGAATGTTAGAATCAAAGGACCACTAGCAAATATAAATTTCTAGTGGAGTTTTGGATTTGACATTCGCTTGACGAACTCGCAGCTGGGTGGGTAGCGAATGTCAAATCCACTCCACTGGTGCGCTGGATTTGACGTTCGTATCAGCATTGCGGCGAGTCCTCATTACGAACGTCAAATCAAAAAAAGCGCACTAGCTTCATAGAGTTGCTAGTGTTCCCCTGGTTCTAGCGTTCGCAAACGAAAGTGCTGCAAAGTGATGCGAATGTTAGAACCGGGACACTAGCAACCGTTTTAACGGGACATTGCCGCCCATGAGGATTAGCAGATTCCCATGCTCGATGTGACGCTGAGAGACAAGGTAAAAAACATTTTGACCCCATCCGGGCGAGGGAATGTTCCACCTTTCATGGTGATGGATGTGATGGCTGCCGCGGCCCGTATCGAGGCCGCTGGAGGTCATGTTATTCACATGGAGGTGGGACAACCCGCCGCACCAGCGCCGAAAACGGCCATCGCCGCCGCTCATGCCGCGCTCGATATCGGAAAAATTGATTACACGGCTGCAGTCGGGATTCCGTCGCTGCGGCAACGGATCGCTCGTCATTACCAAGAGACCTACAATCAGGACGTCAATCCTGCGCGAATTGTCATCACCACTGGCTCGTCAGGAGCCTTCGTCCTGGGTTTTCTCGCAATGTTCGAGCCCGGGGACAGAGTGGCAATTACGGCGCCTGGCTACCCGCCATATCGGCATATTCTGAGTGCGCTCGGCTGCGAGCCGGTTCTGATCGAGACGACACGAGACACGCGCCATGCCCTCACAGGTGAAATGCTGCTAGAGACGCATCGCAAGACGCCGCTGAAAGGTGTCCTGGTCGCTAGCCCGGCGAACCCGACCGGGACCATGATGACGCGTGAGGCGCTGGCCGATCTGATCGCGGCTGCTGCTAGCGCGGGCATCCGCTTCGTTTCTGATGAAATCTATCATGGTCTTGATTACGCGTTTCCCGCCGTTACAGCCGCTCAAATCTCGCCGGATGCGCTGATCATCAATTCATTCTCGAAGTATTTTTGCATGACGGGGTGGCGCGTCGGCTGGATGGTGGTGCCGGAGCCGCTGGTGCGCTCGGTCGAGACCTTGCAGCAGAACCTTTCGATTTCGGTGCCAACCTTGTCGCAAATCGCGGCTGAAGCGGCTTTTGATGGCCGCGCGGAAATGGATGTCATCAAGCATGGATATGAGGAAAATCGCCGCATCCTGATTGAGGGTTTCCCAAAAGTGGGCCTTTCGGAGTTTCTGCCTGCGGACGGTGCGTTCTATCTTTACGCGGATGTCTCCAAGTTCACTTCGGACAGTTTTGAGTTCGCTAAGACGATGTTGCAGGAGGCGCGTGTCGCGGCGACGCCGGGAGTGGATTTCGATCCGTTCCACGGGCGCTCGTTCGTGCGTTTTTCTTATGCACGTTCGACGCAGGAAACTGCCGAAGCAGTCGAGCGGATTACGAACTGGCTTTCCAGGGGCTAATCGAAAACAGGTTGATATCTAAAAACAAAACCCGTCCGCTTTGCAGCGGACGGGTTTTTCGTTTCAAGCGTTATTCGCTTCGTCGTGACCACCAGCCGACACGGCGAGGCTGAGGCGTCTCGGCGGTTGTCGTTTCAGGCTGTGCCGGGGCCGGAGCTGGTTCGCTCGGGACCGTGGTGGGCGCTGCTGCTTCAGTCGGAGTCGGCGCCTCGTCCGCGTTGGACGAGTCGCCGAAGAAAAAACTTACCTTCTCCCGGACCGTCGAACGTTTACGGGGCGCTGGTTCGGGCTCCGGTTCCGGTTCGGGCTTCTGGGGCGCTTCAATCTTGGGACTTTCTGAAGTCTCGATGTGATGTGAGACCGGTTCTGATGGCGTGTGGAGTGGCTGCTGGTCATCGGCGTGCGATGCCTTATCCGACGATAGATCAGCCACTGCTTCGCTGGATTCAGACTCCGGCAACGGACCGAGATCGTCAGCGATGGACGCAGCAATACCGTTTCCGGGCTGACCGTTGTCCTGATTACCACGACGGCGGCGGCCACCGCGACGGCCGCGGCGTCTCGGCCGACGTTCACCGCTCGCACTTTGGTCAGCGCGCGCTTCGCCGCTCGAGTCCTCGGATTCGTCCTCACCTTCGTCGCCGTCAGCGACGTCACTTGCCGCGTCATCCTGTGGCGTGAAGGTTGATGTTTCGCCGCGATCGGCGGCCTGAGCGCCTTCACGCTGTTCGCCACCACGGCCACGGCGTCGTCGACGGCGCCGGCGGCGCGGACCTTCTTCACCTTCCGCGACCTGGCTATCGCCCGCGGATTGTGTTTCAGACTCGTCCTCAGCCTCGTCACCTTCGAATTCAGCCTCAGCCTCGAAGACCTCGTCTTCTTCGTATTCGTAGGTTTCCTCAATCGCCGCCGGCGAAGCCGCGAGCTGAGCCGCGAGGATGGCTTTGGCTGCTTCGAGCGTGTGGACCGCTTCGCCACGATCAATAACAAAGGATTGCTGACCGCTGATCGTGCCATCGGCAATCACGGCCAGCGCAACCTTAAAGCTGTCCTCAAGGTCACGCAGATGGCCGCGCTTGTGGTTGAGGACATACAGCGCGACGTCGGTACGCGTCCGCACCGTAAGGTTGTGCGTTGGGCCCTTCATCAGGCTTTCCTCGAGGCCTCGCAGCAATTGCAGTGCGACCGAGGAGACTGAACGGACGTGACCAGTACCGCCGCAATGCGGGCAGGGCTCGGTCGAACTTTCCAGGACGCTGGCGCGGATGCGCTGGCGCGACATTTCCAGCAATCCGAAATGCGAGATTCGACCGACCTGGATACGCGCACGATCCTGCCGCAGGCAGTCGCTGAGCTTGCGCTCGACGGCGCGGTTGTTGCGCTTCTCGTCCATATCGATGAAATCGATGACGATCAGGCCCGCAAGATCGCGCAATCGCAACTGACGTGCGACTTCCTCGGCAGCTTCAAGGTTGGTCTTGAGTGCAGTATCTTCGATGTGGTGTTCGCGGGTGGATCGTCCCGAGTTGACGTCGATCGAGACCAGAGCCTCGGTTTGATTGATGACGATGTAGCCGCCAGATTTCAGCGTGACCGTCGGCGAGAACATTGCATCGAGCTGGCTTTCCACGCCCATGCGTGAAAACAGCGGCTGGCCATCGCGATATTGCTTCACCGAGCGAACATTGCTCGGCATCAGCATCTTCATGAAATCGCGCGCTTCGGTGTAGCCGTTCTCGCCGGCCACCAGCACCTCATCGATTTCCTTGTTGTAGAGATCGCGCAGCGACCGCTTGATCAGCGAACCTTCCTCATACACGAGGGTCGGTGCCTGCGACCTCAGCGTCATGTCACGGACGGTTTCCCACATGCGGATGAGGTATTCGAAATCGCGCTTGATCTCCGGCTTAGTGCGTGACGCGCCGGCGGTGCGAAGAATGATCCCCATGCCCTCGGGCACGTCGAGATCCTGCACCACGTCCTTGAGACGGTTGCGATCCTGTGCCGACGTGATCTTGCGGCTGATCCCGCCGCCACGGGCGGTGTTGGGCATCAGCACTGCGTAACGCCCGGCGAGGGAGAGATACGTCGTTAGCGCCGCGCCCTTGTTGCCGCGCTCTTCCTTGACGACCTGAACCAGCATCACCTGGCGGCGCTTGATGACTTCCTGGATCTTATATTGCCGGCGCGGACGGAACGTGCGCTCCGGGACCTCTTCCAGAACATCGTCACCGCCGACGGATTCGACGACTTCCTCTTCGCCTTCTTCGCCGTCGTCATCATCCTCGCCGTCGACGTCATCAGCGTGGGAATCGTCTTCGTGGGAGTCACTGAACGCAACCGCGTCTACGACCGACTGTTGGCCATGCTCAAGATGGTCGTGATCTGCGTGGACGTGCTCGTCTTGCGCATGATCATCGTGGGGCAACGGCTCGACGGTCTCAGTCGAAGTCTCTGTCGCCTGAATATCGGTAGCAGCTACGACAGGAACATCATGATCAGCCAGGGCCGGTTGTTCGATGACCGCGTTGGCCTCGGCTTGCTGCTCGGCGGCATGCTCAACATGACGGTCGTCATGAGGTTCCTCATTGCGATGTTCTTCATCGCGGTGATCGTCAGCTTGAGGCTCCTCGCCATCATGAGACTGTTCGTCACGATGAAATGCTTCGTCCACGTGATGATCGTGTTCGTGATCGTCGTGACCCGCAGGGGCGTCATAAAGATGATCGGGCGTGTGATCGGCAGCCTCTGCCGCCTCTGTCTGCTGCTGCGCGTCGACGAGGTCAGTGTTGCTGTCCTCGATGACGTCGCTTTGCACGCGCTCCCCATGACTGCGTCGACGCGAGCTGCGATGACGCGAGCGGCGACGGCTGGAGCGATTTTCCGACTCCTCTTCAGCTTCGCGATGTGCGCGTTCGTCGGCTTCGATGAGAGCCTGACGGTCTGCAACCGGGATCTGATAGTAGTCCGGATGAATTTCGCTGAAGGCGAGAAAGCCGTGACGATTACCGCCGTATTCAATGAATGCGGCTTGCAACGACGGTTCTACACGCGTGACCTTGGCAAGATAGATGTTGCCGCGGAGTTGTTTGCGTTGGGCGGACTCGAAATCAAATTCTTCGACGCGGTTGCCGCGCACCACGACCACCCGGGTCTCTTCCGGATGGGTGGCATCGATCAACATTTTGTTGGGCATTTGGGAACTCATGACGGCGGATAGCACGCGTGACGGCCAGCGCATTCGGCGCAGCCCGGTGACGCGACGGTCCACCTGATTCGGGGGTGAGGGGAAGGCCAAAACGCAACCCGAGGCACCGTGCCGAGCGCAACGTCGGCGAATTGCGACGCGGATAGGATTCGCGTGGCATCATCGCAGGGGTTGCAAAGATCCTGGTGTAGATCCCGGTCGGCAATACAGTCTGGCGCATCAAGCGTCGGCCCGTCTGATTATTTGGCGGTAAACGCACCGCCTTGTTTGTTGCTAACGGGGCCAGCAATGGTCCGCTGGGAGGAGCCAACGCCGCGTAAGAACGCGCGCCGGCGGGAAGTTTCGCTGCCTTGCGGCGGCGAAGGCCGGTCATCATTTGCTGCCCGGGCTTTCAAACCGTCCACTCATGCCGACCGCGCACTGCGCTGGCCGAGGAGGGATCGGTCAATACGCTCAAATCCCAAGAGAGAATATCTGAGACTTGGCGCTGCACCGGAAAGCTGAACGCGATACAACCGGAAGTTTAAACCGTCAGCTCTTGATACATACGTCGAATAACCCCCTCTGGCAAGGGAAGCGTCACAGCGCTGCAACACTGGACGACAATCATTCGCCATCTGGTAAGGTTAGGTTAACCCTCCGGTTCTATTGCGATATGAGGCAGTTCTGGAGGCACCGGAATCCCTTGTTGAGCCGCTTTCATCATTCACTTTTGCTCGGGATTACAGGTGCATGCGCCATCATGTGGATGTGCGTGCCGCTCCGGCCGGCCGGCGCGATCGAGACTCAGGCTTCACGCCCTGCGGTTGCAGAAGATTTTCCAGTCGCGTCAGGCGTGCGGGTCGCGGGAGATGATAAACAGACTCGCTTTATTCTTGATCTCGATCGCAAGATCGATGTGCGTGCTTTTTCACTTAGCAATCCGTATCGGGTTGTGCTCGACATTCCGCAGGTCACGTTCAATCTCCCAACAGGCATCGGAAATTCGGGTCGCGGGCTGATCCGGGCATTTCGCTATGGTCTGGTGATGCCGGGAGGCTCGCGGGTGGTCTTCGACCTGACGGGCCCGGCCAAAATCGAAAAGACCTACGCGATGGAGGCTGCAAATGGGCAGCCGGCGCGGCTGGTGCTGGAGTTGACCGCCGTCGAACCCTCGGCATTTAAGGCGTCATCGGTGTCGTCAGTCGGAGGCGGAGATTTAAAGCAATTGCGTCCTGCGATCGCGGATGTAGACGCAAATTCCGCCGCCCCGGATACCACCGGGACGACCAAGGCTGTTACCCCGGCCGATACTCGTCCCGTGGTCGTTATAGATCCCGGGCACGGCGGCATCGATAACGGCACCCAGGCGCCAAGCGGCGAGAGCGAGAAGATGCTCGTGCTGGATTTCGCGCTGGCTCTGCGCGACCGGATCGAGAAATCCGGCAAATACCGCGTGGTCATGACACGCAGCGACGACACGTTCATTCCTCTGGGAGATCGGGTCAAGATCGCGCGCAACAACATGGCTGCGCTGTTTGTTTCCATCCATGCCGATGCGTTGCCCAAGAAGGAGGGCGATGCCCAGGGCGCGACGATCTACACATTGTCCGACAAGGCCTCGGACGCCGAAGCCGAGAAGCTTGCGGAAGCCGAGAACAAGGCTGACGCGATTGCAGGTGTGAACCTGACAGAAGAGCCCGCGGAAGTCGCGGATATCCTGATTGATCTGACACAGCGCGAAACCAGAACGTTTTCAAATCGGTTTGCGAGGATGTTGGCTAACGAGATGAAATCGGTCGCTCGGATGCACAAGCACCCGCTGAAATCGGCAGGCTTTAGGGTCTTGAAGGCGCATGACGTGCCCTCCGTGCTGGTCGAACTGGGCTATGTCTCCAACAAGGACGACCTGCAGCACCTTGTCTCCGAAAGCTGGCGTTCGCGAACCGTGGGTTCCGTGGCACAGGCGGTCGACGCGTTCCTTGGGAAGCGTGTCGTCTCAGCAAACCCTTCAAATTGAAATCGCACGGGAATCCGCAGCGCAAAGCCCTAGTTTGGCCACAGCACCGGCTTTATAAAAATCTGGTAGAATCAACCTATGACCTCGCGCGGGATGCTATAACCCGCCCGGAAGTCAGGGGAGGACCCATGGGGAATGGGTCGTACGATATAAACTGACAAGATTCGCAGGATCGAATCTTGATCGAATCCCGAGTTTAGGCACTTTCGATCATGCGCTGCGGCTGGCAGCGCCGCACACTGGAACGGAAATCTGAAGATGCGGTTGCTGCTGCGGTTTATGGGCTTTTTGTTTGCTGCGGGAACGATCGTCTTTCTTGTTGGCGTCGCCGGTGTGGCCGGCTTGATCTGGCATTTCTCGAAAGATCTTCCCGACTATTCTCAGCTTCAAGATTATGAGCCCCCGGTGATGACGCGCGTTCATGCATCGGATGGTTCGCTACTTGGCGAATACTCCAAAGAACGCCGGCTATATCTGCCGATCCAGGCCATTCCGAAGTCCGTCATCAACGCGTTCCTGGCCGCGGAAGACAAGAACTTCTACGAGCACGGCGGCATCGATTTCACGGGTATGGCGCGTGCTGCGCTTCTCTACGCGCAGAATTACGGATCTAATCGCCGCCCGCAGGGAGCATCGACCATCACACAGCAGGTTGCGAAGAACTTCCTGTTGACCAATGAAGTGTCGTTTACCCGTAAGATCAAAGAAGCTCTGCTGGCGATGCGCATCGAGCGCACCTACAGCAAGGATAAGATCCTTGAGCTTTATCTGAACGAAATCTATCTCGGTCTTGGTGCATATGGCATTGCCGCTGCTTCGCTGGTCTATTTCGACAAATCGGTCAATGAACTGACTGTGGCGGAAGCCTCGTATCTGGCGGCATTGCCCAAGGCTCCGGCTGCACTTCATCCGGTTCGTAACCGTGATCGCGCGATCGAGCGCCGCAACTATGTAATCGATCGTCTGGCTGAAAACGGCTGGATCAAGCCGTCTGATGCGGCTGCCGCCCGCAAGGAGCCGCTGGTCGTTACCAACCGCACCAACGCAGCGCATATTTTCGCCGGCGAGTATTTCGCCGAGGAGGTCCGTCGCGACATCTTCGAGCGCTACGGCGAAAAGAAGCTGTACGAGGGCGGGTTATCCGTTCGAACCACGCTTGATCCGAAGCTGCAGATCATGGCGCGCAAGTCGATGGTTGCGGGTCTGGTTAACTTCGACGAGGCACAAGGCTGGCGCGGGGCGCAGACCAAAATCGATATCTCCGGCGACTGGGGCGTAAAGCTTGCCGACGTCAAATCGCTCAACGATATCTCGCCCTGGCGCATGGCCGTTGTCCTGGAGACCAGTGATCAGTCTGCGCGGATCGGATTCCAACCGGGGCGCGAGCTCGGTGGCGCGGTGCTCAAGACGCGAGAGACCGGGCTAATCACCCTGGATGGTGTTCGTTGGGCAAAGGCGGCGTCCGGGCCGACGCGCTTCAAGACACCCACCACTGTGACGCAGGTGCTTTCACCGGGTGACGTCATCTATGTCGACCCGTTGCTGGCCAAGGACGGTAGTAAGGTCGAAGGACAGTACCGGCTTAGGCAGATACCGGAAGTGTCCGGTGCGATGGTCGTGATGGATCCCTGGACGGGGCGCGTCCTCGCCATGGTCGGAGGTTTCTCGTTCGATCAGAGCCAGTTCAACCGTGCGACGCAGGCCTATCGTCAGCCAGGTTCCTCGTTCAAGCCGATCGTTTATTCGACGGCAATGGATAACGGCTATACGCCATCGACGGTGGTGGTCGACGCGCCGATCGAAATCGATCAGGGGCAGGGCGTCGGAGTCTGGCGTCCAGAAAACTATTCGTCGGGGAAATATTACGGTCCGACAACGCTGCGTAACGCGCTCACGCGATCACTCAATACGGTGACTGTGCGGCTTGCGCAGGACGTCGGCATGCCGCTGATCGGCGAATATGCCAAGCGCTTTGGCGTTTACGACGAACTGCCGAATTATCTTTCGTACGCACTTGGCGCTGGCGAAACGACAGTAATGCGCATGGTCACCGCGTATTCGATGTTTGCCAACGGCGGCAAACGTGTGAAGCCGACGTTGATCGACCGCATTCAGGATCGTTACGGCCATACGATTTTTAAACATGATCAACGGGAGTGCCGCGGCTGCGACGCGCCTGAAGGCTGGAAGAATCAACCAGAACCGACGCTGGTGGATCGCCGTGAGCAGGTGCTGGATTCCATGACGGCCTACCAGATCACCTCCATGATGGAGAGCGTGGTCCAAAACGGCACAGCGACGGTTGTCCGCGAAGTGGGCAAGCCGATCGCCGGCAAGACCGGAACCACCAACGATGAGAAGGATGCTTGGTTCATCGGATTCTCCCCCGATGTGGTTGTGGGCATCTACATCGGTTACGACAAGCCACGGAACCTGGGCCGCGGAGGTACGGGTGGCCACCTGGCTGCGCCAGTCGCGAAAGACTTTCTGAAGCTAGCGCTCGCGGACAAGCCCGCAGTGCCGTTCCGTGTGCCCGCTGGCATCAAGCTCATCCGTGTGGACGCAAAGACGGGAATGCGCGCAGGACCGGGTGATACCGGCAGGACCATCCTTGAAGCGTTCAAGCCCGGCACTGCGCCGCCTGACAACTATTCGGTTATCGGCGTTGCGGACGCCGATGGCAGACCGCTTAGCGTCTCGCCTGATGCGGATCGCGCCATCATTCGTTCCGGTACCGGCGGTCTGTATTAGTAGTGTGGTGTTTCAGAAGTTCGCTTTGTTCTTCGCGCGCGTCCTTCCAGCGAACTTCTGAAACCTAAACCACACGAGTGGCGCAGATTTGAAGTTCTTCCGGTGAAGCCGCAAGCTCGATGAAGAACTTCAAATCTAAAAGCGGCACTCGTATCATAGACTTGCTAGTGTCCCTTTGATTCCGAAGTTCGCATTTGAGCAAGCCGCAAGCCCGGGCGAACTTCGGAATCGGGACACTAGCGTGATTGCACTGGCCGCCGTCAGCCGTTACATCCCTAGTGTGGCGTCTCGCAATGCCGATCACTCTTGCGGCTCGTCTCTTATCGGCAATTGCGAGACAGAAGCCACACTAGCACTTTGACTTTGCTAGTGTCCTTTCGTCTCCGAATGGCCGTGCGAGCGCGCAGCAAGTTGGGCGGTTATTCGGAGACGGGACACTAGCTTCGTTTGAATCGCGGCCCTTGCCGCAAGATGGAATTGTTATGCGTCCTGAAATTGAACGCCTTGTAGAAGAGATCAAGCAGTCAGTCGGGCTGCTGAGGAGGCATCTTTGACGTCGATGCTGCCACTGCACGTCTCGCTGAACTGAACAACCTCGCCGAAGATCCCAACCTCTGGAACGATCCGCAGAAAGCTCAAAAGCTGATGCAGGAGCGGACCTCGCTCGAGAACCAGCTCACCGGCATCGGCAAAGTCGAGCGCGAAATTGAGGATCAGGTTGGCATGATCGAACTCGGCGAAGCCGAGAACGATGAGGGTGTGATCGCGGAAGCGGAGAGCGCTCTGAAGGCGCTCAAGAAGGAGGTCGCGCGTCAGGAACTCGAAGCGCTGCTATCAGGCGAAGCTGATGCCAATGACAGTTATCTCGAAGTCCACGCCGGAGCCGGTGGCACCGAAAGCCAGGATTGGGCTCAGATGTTGCTGCGCATGTACACGCGCTGGGCGGAGCAGCATGGCTATAAGATCGAGTATCTCGAAGAAACCGAGGGCGAAGAAGCCGGGATCAAGTCCGCGACGATCCAGATCAAGGGGCGCAACGCCTATGGCTGGCTGAAGACCGAGGGCGGTGTACATCGTCTCGTGCGGATCTCGCCATATGACTCCAATGCGCGTCGCCACACCTCGTTTTCGAGTGTAGCCGTATTCCCGGTGGTCGACGATCGCATTCAGATCGACATCAAAGAATCAGACGTTCGCACCGACACCATGCGTTCGGGCGGCGCCGGTGGTCAGCACGTCAACAAGACGGAATCCGCGGTGCGGCTGACGCATATCCCGACGGGAATTGCGGTGGTTTGTCAGGCCGGCCGCTCGCAGCACAAGAACCGCGCACAGGCCTGGGACATGCTGCGTGCCCGCCTTTACGAGGTCGAGCTCAAAAAGCGCGAAGCGCAAGCTGTCGCGGATCAGGCCGCCAAGACGGATATCGGCTGGGGGCACCAGATCCGTTCATATGTGCTGCAGCCGTATCAGATGGTGAAAGATCTGCGCACTGGTGTGCAGACCTCCGATACGCAAGGCGTACTCGACGGCGACCTCGATGAATTCATGGCCGCCACGCTCGCGCAAAAGGCTTTCGGCACGACGCCGGGAGCGATCGAGGACGTCGATTAAGTTCTCGATATCTTACCCTTGTGCCAGGCGGACACCGGCACGTAGGAACTTCTGCGGATCGACGGCTTCACCGTCGATCCGTGTTTCATAATGGAGATGCGGTCCGGTTGAACGGCCCGTTGAGCCGACTTCGCCGATCACCTGTCCAATTTTGACGATCTCGCCAACTTTCACATTGATCTGTGACAAGTGGCCGTAGCGCGTCGATAAGCCATTGCCGTGGTCCACTTCCACCATGCGTCCATAGCCGCCGGCCCATCCTGCGTTGACGACTCTTCCATTTGCGGTGACGCGGACAGGATCGCCCGTCGAAGCGCGGAAATCGAGACCGGTATGCATTGCCGGACGCCCCAGGAAAGGATCGCTCCGCACGCCAAAGCCAGATGAGAATTCGACATTGCCGATCACTGGCTTGCGATACGGCACGAGCGAGAGCGTGCGGGTCAGTTTGTCGACCTGAGCGCGGCTGAGATTGATGCGATACAGTTGCTTCTCAAAGGCACCCGCATCGCCCCCCGGCGCCTTCACCGGCACGAATGGTCCACCGACGCCTCCTTTAGGGGCGGCCGCTTCGAGCTGAGCTATGTTGAGACCCAGATCCGCGATCACCCCGCGCATGCGGCGTGCCCGCGATTCGTAGCCATCTTCCACCGAATTGAGCGTTGCGATTTGCCGGCTTTCGATCTTGTCGAGACCCGTCTGCAAATTAGCCAGGACACTATCGACGCCCTGGAGTTTCGCGAATTCGGTGTTGCGAGGATTGGACACCGCTGGCGTGCGGGATTCCAGCCGCGCTTCGCGATCCGGCGGAGCGACGAAGATCACGGTGTCATTGATGGGCGACGGCTTTGGAATCGCGGACGAGCTGTCGTTCAATTGCGACGCACGGGCAGGGGGCTTGCCGATGGATCCCGTGGCGGAGACGTCAGGCATTGCGTTGAGCGCCGTGGCCCGTGATTCGAGCAAGGCCTGCCGCCGCATGATCTGATTGAGCTTTTGGTCGTACTGTTCCTGATCGAGCAGCTGTTTACTCGTGGTCCGATCGACCCGTGCACGCAGTTCCGCGATGCGATCCTCGTAGGCGTACTGCATTTCGGCCTGGCGGGCGATTAGGCGTGTCAGGACATCGTCGCGGAACGCAAAATATGTGGCGGTCGCCGCGGACCACGCGCCCATGAGAATGATTGTGCCCGCGACGATCCAGAAGACCACTGGTCCCAGCCGAACCTGCTTGCCGGCATGTACGATCGTGTAGCCTTTTCGATCCGGGCGCGGACGCGGAGCGTGATGGCCATGTGCGGGGCGACGTTGATGGGCCCTGGCATGATCATGGTGTTCGGAAGGTTGTGGGCCAGAACGGTACGACATCAGCACTCCTGCGCCGACCGGTCACTCTTCCGATGGGCTCAATTCGAGGCTGATTTGAACGATCCATGGTTAATTTTCGGGAAATGAAGGTGTCTTACAGGTTTCGGGCGGCAGCCAGCACTTCTTCAGCATGCCCCGCGACCCGCACCTTGGGCCAGATTCGAGCGATTTTGCCGTTGCGATCAATCAGAACTGTTGTGCGAAGAATTCCATCGAAGGTCTTGCCGTACATGGATTTTTGACCCCATGCCCCATAGGCCTCCAGCATCGCGTGCTTTTCATCCGACATCAGAGGAACGGTCAGTTGATGCTTGTCCCTGAAACGCTCTTGTGCCTTCACTGGATCCGCTGAGACGCCCAGCACGGCTGTTTCGCTTGCGGCAAATGCGCTGGCGAGTCGGCTGAAATCGGCGGCTTCCATGGTGCAGCCGGGGGTATCAGCCCGGGGATAGAAGAAGATCACCAGCTTGCGTCCCGCGTAATCCTTGAGCGCTGCGGATTGTCCCCCGTCGCGCGGCAGAGCGAACGATGGAGCCTGCATGCCTTCCTGAAGGACAGAAGGGGTGTTTGCCTTTGGTTTCGCTGAGGCGGCTCGCTTCGCGGCCGCTGTGGAGGGCTTGGGAGCGGTCTTGGCGGCCTGGCTGCTCGATTTTGTCGCTGCTGAAACGCCTGCCTTGCGGGGCTTGCCAGGGGCTTTGTGGGCGACGGCCGAGCCAGAAGCGGTGCCTTTAGAATTCTTCCGCGTCTTCTGGGACATACGCCTTCCTTTCGTCGCTTTCAGCGCGGCATCTAGGGAATCTGGGAGAGAGCGGCGACAAGCCATAGGTTGTTCTGCCGCTGGGCAAATCTGGCGCGTCCGAGGTATGGTGGCAAGAGAATCTCGTCTTTGAAAACCATCCAGCCGAACGACAGGCAAACAGCAATTTAGAATTCGCGGGATGCCAGAGAATCGAGCAACCGCTCATTACCGACGCTTCGATGTCTGGCGGCAGCCAGGCTGATGACCAGCACTGAGAGGCAATGCCGAGCTCCGAGCCAAAAAAGGCCTATTCAAAGGCTGCTGACGAGCACATGAGCTGGCATGATTCCCGATGGGATCATGATGATGCCGCATGTGATCAGGCGCTTAAGCTTTTGAAGCGGCGAGGCATGGGAGTACATCGGCTAACCGATCCTCTGCGGGGATTGCGGCGCTGGCTGCGTGAAAGTATCTGGATCGGACGCCTCGCGATCATCGTCGCGGTATTCGGCGTTCTGTCGGCCGCGGGGTTTGGAGCGCTGTGGTTGCGGCTTGGAGCCGGCCCCGTCAATCTCGACGTCATCACGCCGTGGCTCGCATCGGCCATCGAACAAAATCTGGGGCATGATCATACCGTCGAAGTCGGCGGCACGCAGATTGAGCGGGCTGGACGGATTCGCATCGCGGTCCGGCTCAGAGACGTTCTGGTGCGCGATCGTGATCACAACATCGTCGCCAGCGCGCCGAAGGCCGAAGTCAGGCTGTCTGGCATGGCCCTTATCATGGGGCAGCTCCGCGCTGAGACACTCCGGCTCGTCGGTGCGGAACTATCTGTACGGATTATGCCTGATGGACGCGTGATCGTATCGACAGGTCAAAGCAATAGCCCGCTTGCGACGGCGAAAGTTTCTGAGAAAGCTGCCGCGTCAGGGGCTTCAGGTGCGGCGCAGGCATTGCCGCAGGCCACCGCACCTTCTTCGGCCACGCCCGCTCAGGAGCCCAACTCCAATGGCGCAGGCGGCCTGCTCGCGGCACTGGATTGGCTCGATGGCTTGGGCGCTAAGGGCCTCGATGGTCAGAGCCTGAACGAAATCGGGTTACGCAGCGGTGTGTTGACCGTCGAGGACCAGCGCAGCGGTGGTCGTCTGACGTTTGAGAACATCAGCCTCAGTCTGTTGCGCCCAAGCGGTGGTGGGGTTGCGTTCAGTATCGGGGAGGAAGGTAGAAATCCCTGGCAGCTCAGAGTTGCGTTGGGCGCGCCGTCGAACGGTGTCCGCTCCATCGACATCAACGCGAACAAGGTTCCGGCCAACAATCTCCTGCTGGCTGCCCGGTTGAAGAATTTCACCTACGCGGCGGACATGCCGTTGAGCGGGACATTGAAGGGGGAAATTGGCCGTGATGGTCTGCCGACCTACTTCCGGGGTGAAATTCTTGCGGGCAAGGGAACGATCGTCGATCTCAATGTTCCTGACTATCCGATGGCAATCGATTATGCCGATGCCAAGGTGGAATGGGATGCCGGTCGACGCGTTATGGTCGCGCCGTTCCACGTAAATTCCGGCGCCAACCGGATTACCTTGCTGGCACATCTCGAGCCTCCGAACGGCAGGATACCAAATTGGCAGCTAGGCCTGAGCGGTGGGACAATCCTGCTCGCCGGAGAAAATGGCGAAGATCCTGCGATCTTCAATCGAATTGCGATCCGGCTTCGCTTCGACACGGATAATAAGAAGGTCATCCTGACCCAATGCGACATTAGCAATGGCGAGATTGGAATCGCCGGCTCGGGCAGCTTTGATTATGCGGGTGTCGAGCCGCGGCTGACGCTTGGGTTGGCGGCGACGCCGATGCCCGTTTCGGTGTTGAAAAAAGCCTGGCCGGTCCTGGTCGTCCCTGAGGTTCGTGAGTGGGTGATCGAGCGCGTCGACCGTGGAACATTGCAGCGGCTGGATATCGCTGTGAATGCTCCAATGCATACGCTGGTGCGTGGCGGTCCTCCGATCCCGGATGATGGATTGTCGGTCAATTTCTCCGCAACGGGCTTAACGTTGCGCCCCGTAGACGACATTCCATCTGTCCGCGACGCGGACATGAAAGGCCGGGTGAGCGGCCGCACGGTGAACGTGAGCGTTGGTCAAGGGCAGGTTGATACGCCAGCGGGGCGAAAGCTGACGATATCCGATTTTCTTTTTGAGGTGCCGGATTTGGCGCCCAAGCCTGCTCCCACCCGCGTTCGCTTCCGCCTCGACGGTCCCGTGCCGGCAGCAGCGGAAATTCTGCAGTCCGACCGGTTGCGCGATGTTGGCGACAAGCTGATCGATCCGAATTCGAGCAAGGGCACGGTCTCTGCGGTCATTACGCTTGCCATGCCGCTGAAGAATGCGCTGACCAAGGAAGACACGACATACTCGGTCAATCTCGATCTCGGATCGCTTGCCGTCGATAAGTTGGCTATGAACCAAAAGCTTGAAGCGAATACGCTGAAAGTTGTGGCCGACAATCAGGGCTACCGGGTGAAAGGTGACGTCAAGATCGGCGGTCAGCCTGCGGCGCTGGACTATCGCAAGACCAATGACGGGGATGCTGATGTCAAGCTCGCTGCGACGCTTGACGATGCCGCGCGTGCGCGTCTTGGCGTCGATCTCGGGTCGGGCTTGAGCGGTGCTATACCCATTAAGCTTTCCGGCAAGATCGGCAATGGCGATAACGATAACCGATTTGGCGTCGAAGCGGATTTGACCGCTGCGCGTATCGACAATCTGTTGCCAGGATGGACGAAGGTTGCCGGTAAGAACACCAAGATCACCTTCAATGTGATCCAGAAGCCCCAGGGAACACGCTTCGAAGACATCGTTGTCGAGGGCAATGGCACATCGATCAAAGGGGCACTTGAGGTCGACGACAAGAACGATCTGGTCAATGCGTCGTTCCCAACCTTCGCTCCATCGGAGGGGGACAAAGCCAGCCTGAAGGCTGAACGCGCTCCTGATGGAACGCTCAAGGTCACCATGCGTGGCGAGGTGTTTGACGGGCGAGGGTTCATCAAGAGCGCGATGTCCGGCAAGGACCAGAGCGCGAAGGAGAAGGCCAAGGCTTTTGACTTTGATCTCGACGCCAAGTTGGGGGCGATCGCCGGTTACTATGGCGAGGCGGTGCGAGGCATCGACCTGAAGCTTTCAAGACGCAACGGGACGATCAAATCCTTCTCGTTGAGCGGCAAGATTGGCCGCGACACGTCCGTGATCGGCGATCTTCGCGGGCGAGCTCAGGGTCGGGAAGTGATGTACCTGGAAACCAACGATGCCGGTGCATTCTTCCGTTTCACCGACACCTACGCCAAAATGACTGGCGGGAGGATGTGGCTCGCGGTTGATCCTCCGGCGTCCGATACGTCACCTCAGGAAGGTCTGCTGAACGTCCGTGATTTTCATATCAAGGGAGAGGCTGCTCTTGATCGCGTCGTTGCGAACGGACCAGGCGTCAATCCGCAAGGCGTTGGATTCTCCGGAATGCGGGCTGAGTTTATTCGCCAGACAGGTCAGCTTCGGGTGAAGGACGGTGTGGTGCGTGGGCCGACAGTCGGCGCGACCATCGAGGGCAACATCGACTATGCAGCCAATCAGGTTCGGATGAGCGGCACCTTCGTTCCGCTTTACGGTCTGAACAATATGTTCGGTCAGATTCCGATTGTTGGTTTGTTTCTCGGTGGCGGCAGTAACGAAGGCCTGATTGGCATCACGTATGAAGTGGTGGGAACGCCGGGCGCGCCCGTCTTGCGCGTCAATCCGATCTCCGCTATGGCGCCGGGAGTCTTCCGCAAGATATTTGACTTCAACACCGGCAAGCAAAACGCGCCGACTGATTTCAGCACGCCCAACAATTGAACGAGGGAGCTGTTCGCGGCAATGTCAGCGACTATGATGACGATGTTGCTTCAGAGCAGCGCCGCTGTCTGACTTAAGGCGTTTTCGAGCGAAGTGATTACCTCGTGGTCCGATCCTCACGTTCGCATCCCGTTTTGGTGGGCACGGTTGCGAACGTGAGAATCGAAGGACCACGAGCAGCTATATATAATTCGAGTGGAGCTTGGGATTTGACGTTCGCATTCCGAACTCGCGGCAGGCAGGGGCGAACGTCAAATCCGCTCCACTCGTTCGCGTGAAGAACACGCGTCAAAACATGAACCGAAGTTCTAGACCGGCTTCAGTAGCACATGCCGCTTGCGGCCCATCGAGAGCTTGATGACGCCCTCCGGCGTCAAATCTTTCGATGCCAGCACCATCTTTTCGTCCGTCACCGTTGTGTCGTTGACGCGGAGGCCGCCGCCCTTGATCTGGCGCCGCGCTTCACCGTTTGACGTAACAAGGCCCGCCTTGACGAACAGTCCAAGCACTGCGACGCCACCATCAAGCTCCGCCGTTGGAATTTCGAGTGTTGGAAGGTCGCCCGCGATCGCGCCTTCCTCGAAAGTCTTTCGCGCGGTCTCTAATGCAGCTTCCGCTGCGGCACGGCCGCGAACCAGAGCTGTCGCTTCGGTTGCGAGGACCTTCTTGGCTTCGTTGATCTCCTGGCCACGCAGAGCGGCAAGCTTTGCAATCTCATCGAGCGGCAATACGGTGAACAGCTTGAGGAAACGCTCAACGTCGGCGTCTTCGGTATTGCGCCAGAACTGCCAGTAGTCGTAAGCGCTGAGCCGATCCTCATTGAGCCAAACGGCGCCAGCCGCCGTCTTGCCCATCTTGGCTCCGCCAGCGGTGGTGAGCAGCGGGGAGGTCAGCGCGAACAGTTGTGCGTTGGCCATGCGCCGGCCAAGGTCGATGCCGTTGACGATGTTACCCCACTGATCTGAACCGCCCATCTGCAGCACGCAGCCTGTGCGCTTGTGAAGCTCGACGAAGTCGTACGCCTGCAGGATCATGTAGTTGAATTCGAGAAATGACAGCTCATGCTGCCGTTCAAGGCGCAGCTTGACCGAGTCGAACGATAGCATGCGATTGACAGAGAAATGCTTGCCAACGTCGCGCAGAAAATCGATGTAATTGAGAGGCGCGAGCCAATCATTGTTGTTGACCATGAGGGCGTCGGTTTTTCCCTCGCCGAAGGTCAGGAATTTGTCGAATACGGTGCGGATGCCTGCGAGGTTCGCTGCGATGTCGGCATCTGTGAGAATTTTTCGGCTCTCGTCCTTGCCGGACGGATCGCCGACGCGGGTGGTCCCGCCGCCCATGAGGGCGATTGGTTTGTGGCCGGTCTGCTGCATCCAGTGCAGCATCATGATCGGCAGCAGCGAACCCACGTGCAAGGACGGAGCGGTGCAATCGAACCCGATATATCCCGTGATCGATCCCTTCGCGGCGAGCGCATCCAATGCCTCGGGTTCCGAGACCTGATGGATGAAGCCTCGGCTTTCAAGGACGTTGAGGAAGTCGGATTTGTAGGCACTCATGCGGGCGCTCTGGCGATTTAGCGTTTTATAGAGGGGTGTGGTGTATCAGGTCCGGCGTCGGATTCAACCAAGGAGCGGCCCTTGCTGAAAGCGATTGGCCTCATGAGCGGAACGTCCCTCGATGGGGTTGACGTTGCGCTGATCGAAACTGACGGTGAAGGCGTCGGGTCTTTCGGGCCGACGGATTATCGGCGCTATTCGGACGGCGAGCGCGGGTTGCTTCGGCAGGCGCTTGCGGATGCTGTGTCTCTTTCCGCGCGCGACCAACGCCCCGGCGCGCTGGCCCTGGCGGAGCGGCTCGTCACCGAAGTTCACGCAGAGGTCGTGAAGCGCTTTCTCCAAAACAACGGCCTCGCGCCAACCGATGTCGATGTCATCGGATTTCACGGCCAGACTGTGTTGCATCGTCCTGAGCAGAAGCTGACGGTTCAGATCGGCGATGGCGAAGCGTTGGCAAAAGCACTCGGCATCCAAGTGGTGTTTGATCTTCGTGCGGCCGACGTTGCCGCCGGCGGGCAGGGGGCGCCACTCGTTCCGATTTATCATCGAGCGCTCGTGCAGATGCAGAAGCGCGCCGAGCCCACAGTGGTGGTCAACATTGGGGGTGTCGCCAATATCACGTACATCGACAATGAAACGCTCATTGCTTGCGATACAGGGCCTGGCAACGCATTGTTGGATGACTTCATGCTGCGCACGACCGGTGAAGCGGTCGATCGCGATGGTCGCATGGCGGCCAACGGCCGCGTCGACGAGAACTGGATTGAACGTGCGATGGATCGTCCGTTCTTTTTCCGGCCCGCGCCGAAGTCGCTCGACCGCAATGATTTCGCAGCGCTTAAGCTGGTTGGTGTCACGGCGGAAGACGGCGCCGCCACGCTGACCGCGTTTACAGCAACATCCATCGCCCACATCGCATCAAAGCTGCCGAAGCCGCCCACGTTATGGATTGTCGTCGGAGGCGGCGCAAGTAATCCAACTCTGATGCGCATGCTGGGCGCGCGTCTTGGCTCAGCAAACGTTCTGCGCGGAAGCGATCTTGGATGGTCGGGCGATGCGATCGAAGCTCAGGCCTTTGCCTATCTGGCTGTACGCAGTCTGAAGGACCTGCCGCTGACCTATCCAGGAACGACTGGTATCACTGAACCTCTCAGCGGTGGCTTGCTCGCAAAACCGTGATTTTAATGCAGTTGCATGAACCTTGACGCTGCTTGGCGCGGCGTCTAGAAAGATGCATCTGCATTAAAAACGAGTTTCATATGCCTATCGGGGATGCCATTTTCCTGGCGACGCAGCTGCTTTTCAGCGTGCGGAGCGCTGCGCGCACTACACGTTGCCGAATGTCGAAAGCACTCCGGCGCGCCCGTAAAAATGGAGCCGTGTAATGGTCGAGCCTCTCAAACTCGTCAGCCATAAGCTGTGCCCTTACGTCCAGCGAGCAGTCATTGCGTTGAAAGAGAAGGGCGTGCCGTTCGAACGGATTGACATCGACCTGGACAACAAGCCTGACTGGTTCTTGAAGATGTCTCCGCTCGGCAAGACGCCAGTCTTGTTGGTGGGCGACAAGGCGATCTTCGAGTCTGCCGTCATCCTTGAGTATCTTGAGGAGACGCAGCCCAAGCCGTTGCATCCAACGGACGCTGTCGCACGCGCGGAGCATCGGGCGTGGATCGAATACGGCTCTGCCGTTCTTGGCGACATCTGGGGTCTGGAGACCTCCAAGGATGAGGCGTCGTTCAAAGCCAAAGTCAAACAATCAGAAGAGCGGTTCGCGCGGCTCGAGGCGAGACTGGTCGCTGCGCCGTGGTTCGACGGCGATGGCTTCTCGCTCGTTGATGCCGTGTTTGCGCCAGCGTTTCGTTACTTCGATGTCTTCGACGAGATCGGCGATTTCGGTATCCTTGCCGGCAAGCCGAAGATCGCGCATTGGCGTAAGAATCTTCGCGAACGTACCTCGGTGCGCGAGGCGGTCAGTGCAGATTATCCGGAACTGCTGCGCGCGTTCATGAAGAAACACAACGTGTATCTGCTCAAACTTGAAGGCCAGGCTGCTGCCTGAGGGCAAACGCCTGGCCAGAATCGAGTTTGCAACGCTCAAAGCGTGGCGTGTATCCTTAGCGGACGTTGGCGAGCCGCATATCGAGATAGGATGTCACCGACTCCATCAGCGGTTCCATCTTGTCCACGAAGAAATGGTTGGCGCCGGGAATGATCTGCTGATCAATCACGATTCCCTTCTGCGTCTTCAACTTCTCCACCAGTGTCGTGACATCCTTTGCCGGGGCCACGATATCCTTCTCGCCGTGAACGATCAGCCCCGATGACGGGCAGGGAGCGAGAAACGAGAAGTCGTAACGGTTGGGCTCGGGCGCGATCGAAATGAACCCTTCGACCTCGGGCCGGCGCATCAGGAGCTGCATGCCGATCCAGGCGCCGAACGAAAAGCCCGCTACCCAACAGGCACGCGCCTCCGGATTGATAGTCTGGGCCCAGTCGAGCGCGGCCGCGGCATCTGACAGTTCGCCGGTTCCATGGTCGAACGAGCCTTGGCTGCGGCCAACGCCACGGAAGTTGAACCGAAGAACCGAAAAGCCACGGGCTACGAAGGCATAATAAACCTGATAGACAATCGGGTGGTTCATATTGCCTTGGAACTGCGGATGTGGGTGGAGGACCATCGCAATCGGTGCGTTCTTCTGCTTCGCCGGATGGTAGCGGCCTTCGAGACGGCCGGCAGGGCCGGTGAAAATGACTTCGGGCATCAGTCGTCCTTAGATGTGGTCAATCGACGGTGTCTGGTGAATCAGCCACGCCAACAGATTATCGATTGGCCTCGTTAGCGACCGGAAATCGGCGCGATGCAAATTTGATGCGGCGTTCTACCATGGGGCGAGGGGCAAAAAGCAAGCAAATTGAGCATGCTAATCATAGATTGAGCATCGCGAGGGGGCATTGACCTTCTCGCCTTAAGGACTTGGCAGGATTACCGAACGTGACGCGTCAACGAGTTTATCTGGACTGGAATGCAACCACACCGCTGCGGCCCGAAGCGCGCGCGGCAATGGTGGCGGCCTTTGACGTTACCGGCAATCCGTCGTCTATCCACAGCGAAGGTCGTGCGGCGCGCAAGCTCGTTGAAGACGCGCGAGCCGCAATCGCTGAGGCGACCGGAGCGGGTGCGAGGAATGTCGTGTTCACGTCGGGGGGCACAGAAGCCAACATGCTGGCGCTGACGCCGGGGCTCCGGCGGAGCGGAGCCCCCGTGCAGCGGCTGGTTGTTTCAGCCATAGAGCATGCGTCGGTTTTGGCGGGCGGGCGCTTTCCGCGCGAACGGATTGAAATCGCACGGGTGAATTCGTCGGGGGTCGTTGACCTGCAGGACCTCTCCAGGCTGCTTGACAGCCAGCCGCCCACACTGGTCTCGCTCATGCTCGCAAACAATGAAACGGGTGCAATTCAACCGATTCCTGAAGTCGCTGAGATGGTTCATGGGGCAGGCGGCCTGTTGCATGTGGATGCTGTGCCGTCCCTCGGAAAAATACCGATAAATATTAATGAATTAAATTGCGATCTTCTGACCGTTTCTGCGCACAAGATCGGTGGTCCCAAAGGTGTCGGGGCGCTCGTTTTGGCGGACAGTCTCTATGGGCTGGAGCCTCGGGTCCGCGGCGGTGGTCAGGAACAGGGCCGTCGGGCCGGAACGGAGAATGTCATAGGCATCGCGGGTTTCGGGGCTGCTACGCGAGCGGCCATGATTTCACGTGAAGCAAATGCAGCGGGCATGGCATCGCTTCAGCAGCGGCTGGAAGCGGGCCTCAAGGCTCTCCCCGGAACAACGATCTTCTCCAGCGACATTCCGCGGTTGCCGAATACGACGTTGGTTTCCGCACCGGGCCTGAAGGCGGAAACCGCGGTGATCGGCTTTGATCTGGAGGGGATTGCGGTGTCTTCCGGATCAGCGTGCTCGTCTGGGAAGGTGCAGCCGTCTCACGTTCTCGAAGCGATGAAGGTCGATCCTGCTCTGATTCAGGGAGCCATTCGCCTCAGTATGGGCTGGGAGACCACGGAAGCGGACATCGATCGGTGCCTAGAGGCTTGGAGAAAGCTCTCGAGTGTATTACTTAAAGCGCGAACGATCGGGCTTGAACAGTTCTAACGTTCTCGCGCCGCGCGAGTAAAGCCCGAGTACAACTTACGCGGTCCACCGCGGTCCTTGAAACCGCGAGCGGAGGATAAAAAGATGGCGGCCGTACAAGAGACGGTCGATCGGGTTCGCCAGATCGACGTCGATCAATATCGTTATGGATTCGAAACTCTGATCGAGTCCGAGAAAGCCCCGAGAGGTCTTTCCGAAGACATCGTCAGATTCATCTCAGCCAAGAAGAACGAACCAGCCTGGATGCTCGAATGGCGTCTGGAAGCGTATCGTCGCTGGCTGACGATGCAGGAGCCGACCTGGGCGCGGGTGAACTACCCGAAGATCGACTATCAGGATCTCTACTATTACGCCGCGCCGAAGAAGAAGGCGTTGGCGTCGCTCGACGAAGTCGATCCGGAAATTCTAAAGACATACGAGAAGCTCGGCATTCCGCTGCGTGAGCAGGAAATGCTGGCTGGCGTTGTGCGCCCCGAAGGTGAGCGCCGCGTCGCGGTCGATGCCGTGTTCGATTCCGTGTCTGTCGCCACGACGTTCCAGGCAGAGTTGAAGAAGGCCGGCGTGATCTTCATGCCGATCTCGGAAGCGATTCGCGAACATCCTGAGTTAGTGAAGAAATATCTCGGCAGCGTCGTGCCGACCTCCGACAACTTTTTCGCGACGCTAAATTCGGCAGTGTTCTCCGACGGCTCGTTTGTTTACGTGCCGGAAGGCGTGCACTGCCCGATGGAGCTGTCGACATACTTCCGCATCAACGAGCGCAACACCGGTCAGTTCGAGCGTACGCTGATCATCGCCGACAAGGGCTCGTACGTCAGCTATCTCGAGGGCTGCACTGCTCCGCAGCGTGATGAGAACCAGTTGCACGCCGCCGTGGTCGAACTCGTCGCGCTGGACGATGCCGAGATCAAGTATTCGACGGTGCAGAATTGGTATCCGGGCAACGCGGAAGGCAAGGGTGGCATCTACAATTTCGTCACCAAGCGTGGTGATTGCCGCGGCAAGCACTCCAAGATTTCCTGGACGCAGGTTGAGACCGGCTCGGCAATCACGTGGAAGTATCCGAGCTGCATTCTGCGCGGCGATAATTCCCGCGGCGAGTTCTATTCGATCGCGATTTCGAATGGTTTCCAGCAGGTCGATTCTGGCACCAAGATGCTCCATCTTGGAAAGGACACGACCAGCCGCATCATCTCGAAGGGCATCGCGGCGGGCGTTTCGCAAAACACCTATCGCGGCCTCGTGACGGCGCATCGCAAAGCGACAAACGCGCGCAACTTCACGGCGTGTGACTCGCTCCTGATCGGTGACAAGTGCGGTGCCCACACGGTGCCGTACATCGAAGCCAAGAACTCATCGGCGCTCTTCGAGCACGAAGCGACGACGTCGAAGATTTCCGAAGACATGTTGTTTTACTGCGTGCAGCGCGGTCTGAGCCAGGAAGAAGCGGTGGCGCTCGTCGTCAACGGTTTCGTCAAGGACGTGCTGCAGCAATTGCCGATGGAATTTGCGGTCGAGGCACAGAAGTTGATCTCGATCTCGCTGGAAGGAAGTGTTGGATGACCGCATTGCTTGAAGTCAGGGATCTGAAGGTTCAGGTCGAGGACAAGGAGATTTTGCATGGGTTGAACCTCACCGTGAACGTGGGTGAGATTCACGCCATTATGGGACCGAACGGTTCAGGCAAATCGACCCTCAGCCATGTCATCGCCGGCAAGCCGGGCTACGACGTCACCAGCGGCGAGATCCTGTTCAGAGGCGAAGACCTGTTGGAAATGGAGCCGGATGAGCGCGCCGCGAAGGGCGTGTTCCTTGCCTTCCAATACCCGGTCGAAATTCCCGGTGTCGCGACGATGACGTTCCTGCGCACTGCGCTGAACGCACAGCGCAAGGCGAGGGGCGAGAGCGAATACTCGACCCCGGATTTTCTAAAGAAGGTTCGCGAAGTCGCGACGTCGCTGAACATCCCGCAGGACATGCTGAAGCGCGGCGTCAACGTCGGATTCTCCGGCGGCGAGAAGAAGCGCAACGAAGTGCTTCAGATGGCGCTGTTCCAGCCGAGCCTGTGCATTCTCGATGAAATGGACTCAGGTCTCGATATCGACGCGCTGCGCGTCGCTGCGGACGGTGTGAACGCACTGCGGTCGAAGGACCGCGCTATGGTGGTGATCACTCACTATCAGCGTTTGCTCAATTACATTGTTCCCGACTTTGTCCACGTGATGTCAAAGGGGCGCGTCGTGAAGAGCGGCGGCAAGGATCTTGCGCTTGAGCTGGAGAAATCCGGGTACGCGCAATTCGAAGACAAAGCGGCGTAAACAGGCACCAGCATGAACGTTGCATTGGTCAAACCGAACACGGAGCGTACGCTCGACGAATTGTTCGCCGTGGCGCGTGACCGTTTGCCGGGATCCGGTGTTGTCGCCGAGGTGCGGCAGGCCGCCTTTGATGACTTTGCGAATCGCGGATTGCCGCATCGTCGTCTGGAAGAATGGAAATATACCGATCTGCGCACCTTATTGCGCGAGATCGCACCGCTTGCGCCTGCTCCGGATCAGGCCGCGCTCGCCCGCGCCGCCCAGTCGGTGAAGTCGCTCGGTGTCGACAACACGCAGAAGTTCGTGCTGGTCGATGGTGTATTCGCTCCGCAACTGTCCGATCTGAGCGGGCTTGATGCCAGCATCCGCCTGCGGACGCTGCGTGAAGTGCTCGAAGATTCCGACAACAAGGTCCGATCTGATCTGTTGCAGACCAGTGTGACCTCGGATGCAATGATCTCGCTCAATGCCGCTATGGCAACGGATGGGGTCGTGATCGACATCGCCGAAGGCGCCAAGCCTGCTAAGCCGATCCATATCGCACATATTGCGACCAACTCGGGCACCTCAGCCTTCACGCGCTCGCTGGTGAAGATCGGCAAAGGCGCGCAGGTCACGCTCGTGGAGAGCTTTGCCGCAGCCGATGGCGCGAAGTCCTATCAAACTCATGACTCGATCGTCGTCTGGAGTGGCGATGATGTTGGGATCGAACATGTACGCCTGATGGAAGATGCCCGTGATGCTGCGAACGTCACGACTGCCATCTTTACGCTCGGCGCCAACACCAAGCTGAATACGTTCAACCTCACGAACGGCGCCGGAGTTAGCCGCTACCAGGCCTTTATCACTTTTGGTGGCGAAGGCGGCGCGCTGACCACGAACGGCGTAAATTTGCTTGGAGGACATCGTCACGGCGACACCACTTTGTTGGTCGATCATGCAGTACCGCACTGCTCAAGCCGTGAAGTCTTCCGGTCTGTGCTCGATGAGCGAGCTCATTCGGTGTTCCAAGGGCGCATTATCGTGCGTCCCGACGCGCAGAAGACCGACGGCAAGATGATGACCAGGGCGCTGCTGCTATCAGACGAGGCCCAGGCCAGCAACAAGCCAGAACTCGAAATCTTCGCGGACGACGTGACTTGCGGCCATGGTGCGACGGCCGGCGCTCTGGATGAGAGCCTCTTGTTTTATCTGCGCGCGCGCGGTCTGCCCGAAAAGGAAGCCCAGGCATTGCTAATCGCGGCATTCGTGGGCGAGGCGATCGAGTCCATTGTCGACGACAATCTGCGCGACGTCGCAATTGCTGCTGCCGATCGATGGCTGGCAGCACGGGGATAATCATGCATCCGGCAGTGGCTAACGGTTCATACGATGTGGAGCGGGTCAGGCAAGACTTTCCAGCGCTCGCGCTGAAGGTCTATGGCAAGCCGCTGGTTTATCTCGACAATGCGGCATCCGCGCAGAAGCCGACTGCTGTGCTTGATCGCATGGCTGAGGCGTACAAGAGTGAATACGCTAACGTCCATCGTGGGCTGCATTATCTCGCCAACGCGGCGACCGAAGCCTACGAAGGCGGGCGGTCCCGCGTGGCGCAGTTTCTCAATGCCCGGCGCAATGAAGAGATCATCTTCACGCGCAATGCGACCGAGGCTATCAACCTCGTGGCGTCATCTTGGGGCGAGCCTAATATCAGAGAGGGCGACGAGATCGTGCTCTCGATCATGGAGCACCACTCGAACATCGTGCCTTGGCACTTCCTGCGTGAGCGCCATGGTGCGGTGATCAAATGGGCGCCGGTCGACGATGAAGGCAACTTCCTGATCGAGGAATTCGAAAAGCTGCTGACGGCGAAGACGAAGCTTGTTGCCATCACGCAGATGTCGAATGCGCTTGGCACCGTCGTCCCTGTGAAGGATGTCGTAAAGATCGCGCATGCACGAGGCATTCCTGTGCTTGTCGACGGTAGCCAGGCAGCCGTGCACATGGCTGTCGACGTGCAGGACATCGATTGTGACTTCTATGTCTTTACCGGCCATAAGCTTTACGGCCCGACTGGGATCGGCGTGCTGTATGCGAAATACGATCACTTGGTCGCAGTGCGCCCTTATAATGGCGGCGGCGAGATGATCCGCGAGGTGGCCAAGGATTGGATCACTTACGGTGATCCTCCACATAAGTTCGAGGCGGGAACTCCAGCCATTGTGGAGTCGATTGGGCTTGGTGCAGCGATCGACTACGTTAATTCGATCGGCAAGGAGCGCATCGCCAAGCATGAGCATGACCTGCTCACCTATGCGATGGAGCGGCTGCGCGAGATCAATTCCCTTCGCATCATTGGCACGGCACACGGCAAGGGACCTCTCATCTCTTTCACGATGGAAGGGGCGCACCCACATGATGTTGCGACCGTGATCGATCGTGGCGGCATTGCGGTCCGAGCAGGAACGCATTGCGTGATGCCGCTTTTGGAGCGATTCAATGTAACGGCTACATGCCGAGCCTCATTTGGCATGTATAATACGCGCAGCGAGGTCGACCAGCTTGCGCAGGCGCTGATCAAGGCGCAGGAGCTCTTTTCATGAGTGAGACCATTCAGGCATCTCAAGCGGCTGAAGCTCAACCGCGGTTTGATACGCAGTCGGCGCTGCCCGTTGAAGAGACGGAGCGTCTCGGCACCGACATTGTCGCAGCGTTGAAGACCGTGTTCGATCCGGAAATCCCGGCCGATATTTACGAGCTTGGTCTGATCTACAAGGTCGACATCAAGGACGATCGTTCCGTGGACGTGCAAATGACGCTCACAACGCCGAACTGTCCTGCTGCAGGCGAACTGCCGACCATGGTCGAGAACGCCGTGGCAAGCGTCCCGGGTGTTGGCCCGGTGAGCGTGAATGTGGTTTGGGAGCCGATATGGACGCCTGACCGGATGTCGGACGAGGCCCGCCTTGTCCTCAACATGTGGTGAGTTGAAGAGGTCTGCGATTCGGCGTGTAATTGGGACGTTGTCGGCATTGAACCGCCGAGGGAAATGACCAAATGACAGCTATGACGCCAACAAGTTCAACATCTGCTAAGCCCAAGGTTCGTCCTCGTCCGCAAGTGATGCGTCTGACGGACGCTGCTGCTGAGCGCGTGAAAGAGCTTGCCGGTCGCGCGGATTCTGAAATCGTTGGGCTGCGGGTGGGTATCAAGAACGGCGGTTGCGCCGGTCAGTCCTACACCGTTGAGTATGCCCATGAAGTTCGGCCGACCGACGAGGTCGTCGAGGACAAGGGTGTGAAGATCCTTGTCGATCCGAAGGCGGTGCTGTTCCTGCTGGGCACCGAGATGGATTATAAGGCGGACAAGATGCAGGCGCAGTTCGTCTTCAACAATCCAAACCAGGTCAGTGCTTGCGGCTGCGGAGAGTCGGTTCAGCTGACGCCGGCCAAGGTTGATGGCTGACGATGTCGGGTCCAGCCATGGACCGCGACTATCTTAGCGATCTTTTCTCTGAATTCGGACCTATCCTCCTTCGCCGCATGTTCAGCGGCTACGGCATCGTCGCCGATGGCGTGAACTTCGCCATGGCGTTAAGGGCCGGCATCATTTTCAGGGTCGATGATCTGACCGTCGCGCGGTACGAGGCAGAGGGCGCCAAGCCTTTCCAGTACGACACCAGAAACAAAACGGTGGTTGTGAAGTCTTATCGGCATCTGCCGGAACGGCTTTATGACGATCCGGAAGAGTTGGCTGTCTGGGCGCGAGAAGCGGTCGAGGCGGCCAAGCGGGCAGCAGCCAAGAAATCACGCGTAAAAAAGCAGCCGTCCAAACCGAAGCACGACGTCTCAAGGCCAGCCAAGAAAGCAAAGAAGAAGGCGTCAAGGACAGCGGTCGCGAAGCGAAAGACGCCCCGCACAAAAGCCGCCAAGAAAAAAACCGGACGTAAAAAAGCCGGTCGGAAGACCGGCGGGAAAAGGACTTAAGCGACTTGTATGCGGTCGTTGGGAGAAAATTCGGGATCAGCCTCACAAATCACGCGATTGCGGCCGTTGCGTTTAGCAGCATAAAGGCAAGCATCCGCGCGCTCGATGAAACTGTCGGTGTCGTCGCCGGACTGCAGCATTGAAACGCCGACGGAGATCGTGACGCGGCCGAGGATTTCTCCGGTCGATTTCTTCTTGAGCTGTTTCGACATTACCGCACGGCGAATATGGTCTGCGACTGTCAGAGCCTGACGAAGCGCTGTATTCGGCAGCACCACGGCGAACTCTTCACCGCCATAGCGCGCTGTAATATCCTGACCCTTGATTGTCTGCTTCAACGACATCGCCACGAGACGCAGCACCTGGTCACCCGTCAGGTGACCATAGTTGTCGTTGAAGGATTTGAAGTGATCAATGTCGAGCATCAGCAGCGACAATGGCTCGCCGGTCTGTGTTGCATGAGCAACTGCGCTTTCGATCGCTCGGTCGAAGAACTTGCGGTTGCCGAGCGACGTCAATGGATCTGTGAGGCTCTCCGTCCGGATGGCTTCAAGACTGTGCTGGAGGTTGGAGATTTCCTGCTTCGAGATCATCAAACGGGATTCAAGCGCCCGATTGGTTTCCTGCATTTCGCGCGTGGATGCGACCAAGGCTTCGACGACGGCTTTGACCTGACTGAGGTCCTTGGCGCTGGAAAGTTTCTGCGTCGCCCCATCGAGGCTGTTGCCGAAGGTCGCGGTCATGCC
The DNA here is from genome assembly GCA_036924835.1 of Nitrobacteraceae bacterium AZCC 1564. Lineage (NCBI taxonomy): Bacteria > Pseudomonadati > Pseudomonadota > Alphaproteobacteria > Hyphomicrobiales > Nitrobacteraceae > Nitrobacteraceae bacterium AZCC 1564. The sequence goes on along the minus strand of JBAGRR010000001.1, from coordinate 484,597 downwards.
CAGCGCTTCGGTGATGAGCGACATCACGTCGTCTATTTCGCTGATGACGCGCGAGCCAACCTTATCGATGCGCTCAGTGGTGCGGATCTGGGAAAGATAGGTCTCGTAGATCTGATCGAGATCAGACTCTGTCAGCTTCCCGTTGCGAGCAAGGGTCTCATTGATGATCTTGTTGAGGGCACTGTTGTAGCCCGTCGCGTAGACGTACCAGATCTCGTAATTGCGAGGCACGGCTGTCTGGCGCAAGGATCTGATTTGACCCAAAGCGACCTCAGCGAACGCCATGGTGCGTTCATGCTCTTCCAGAAGGCCAATCACGTTCTGTGTCCCCAAGGCTGTCGGACGCCAGCCTCACCCATCGCGAAATACTAAAGTATCAAGCGCGCAAACTAGGTGAGGAGAGTGAACGACCCGTAAACGGGGCGTCAGGGTGATGATGATTCCCGGGGGGAAATAAGAGGTTAACCGCGGGCGCGGATGGGCCTCAAAAGAAATGCAGGAAGGTGGGAGTGGTCGCCTGGTTCGGAAAACTGCTCGCGGGAGGCTGAAACCGGCCGGGGCCGTCCGATGGAAGGTGGCTGCTGCGGTGCGGCGATGCCCTCCGGACGCTGAGATTTGTTTCGGCCGCCTCGTGATCTTTCGCGGCGAGGCTTCCGTTCTTCCGGCGCCTTTTCCCCATGAGGGGCGGTGGGCATCGGAGCAGCATCCGTGGATACCGTATGACTGGTTTCCGCCCGGGCAATCGGCTGCCCAATCAGCTTTTCAATGGCGAGGAGGGATTTCTGGTCTGAGGGGCTGACGATTGAAATGGCCGTCCCAAGGCGTCCGGCGCGGCCGGTGCGGCCGATGCGGTGGACGTAGTCGTCAGGATGGTGGGGCACGTCGAAATTGAAGACGTGGCTGACTTCGGGAATGTCGAGGCCGCGGGCCGCGACGTCAGATGCGACCAGCAGGGGCAATTCGCCCTTGCGGAATTGATCGAGCGCTGTCATGCGGGCGCTTTGATCCATGTCGCCATGAAGGGCTGCAGCGCCAAAGCCATGCTTCTGAAGGGAGCGATGTAGCAAGGCCACCTCGCGTTTCCGGTTGCAGAAGATAATTGCGTTCTTCAGGTCCTTTGCTTCACGCAGCAACTGGCGCAGGACCTCGCGCTTTTCGTGCGGCTCACGCCCGACGCTGACTTGCGACTGCGTGACAGTTACAGCGGTAGAAGCGGGTTTGGAAACTTCGACCTTTTCAGGGTTGTGCAGGAATGTTTCTGTGACGCGCCGAATTTCGGGAGGCATCGTGGCGGTGAAGAACAAGGTCTGACGCGTGAAAGGGACCAGCTTGCAGATCCGTTCGATGTCCGGAATGAAGCCCATGTCCAGCATCCGGTCAGCTTCGTCGATCACCAGCAACTCGACACCGGTGAGAAGCAAGCCGCCGCGTTCTGTGTGGTCGAGCAGCCGGCCAGGGGTCGCGATCAACACGTCCACACCGCGCATCAGCTTCAAATCCTGATCGCCGAAGGAGACGCCGCCGATCAGAAGCGCGACGTTCAGTTTTTGACCGGCGCCGTACTTGTCGAAGTTCTCCTTGACCTGCGCCGCGAGCTCGCGGGTTGGTTCAAGAATAAGGGTGCGTGGCATTCTCGCCCTGGCGCGCCCCTTTTCCAGGAGGGTCAGCATCGGAAGCACGAAGGCCGCGGTTTTGCCGGTACCGGTTTGGGCGATACCAAGCACATCGCGGCGGGCCAGGACGTGAGGGATGGCTTTTTCTTGGATGGGGGTGGGGGTGGTGTAACCAGCGGCTGCTACAGCAGCAAGGACCTTGTCGGAAAGGCCAAGATTGGAAAAGGACATTGAGCCTCTAATCGAAATCGCCGTTCCGATTTTCGGAATAGCTGTCGCGCTCAACCCCGGAACGGCACGCTTTTTTATGGCACGGGGAGGATAAAAATCCGCTGACAGGCGACCGACCAGGCTATCGCGTTTCGATTCTGGCCGCGTTGCAGCGAAACATAGGCCCGAAACCGCCAAAGTCAATGAATTTGAGGGCAGAATCGGGAAAAACCTTAATACGACAATAAGTTGACAGGTTCCAGACCTTTCGAGACGTTCATGAACCCCGTCCCCGTTCCGGCCGACTATGCCATAGTGGAAGGGGTAAGCCGCGAGGGCGCGGTTCGGGGAGGGCGAACCATGAAGAAACTCGCGATCAGGACAGCGCTCTTCATTTCTGCTGTGACGGCAGTAGCTGCCGCATTCACTGCCTCGGCCCACGCTGAGAAGCGCGTTGCGCTGGTGATTGGCAACAATGATTACCGCAATGTCCCGCCACTGCGGAAAGCCGTGAACGACGCGCGAGCCATGAGCGATGTGCTCAAGCAGCTTGGTTTCAACGTTTTGTTTGCCGAGAACCAAACCCGCCAAGCGTTCAGTGAAACGATGCTGGCCTTCGATAAAGTGCTGGAGCCAGGGGACACAGCGTTCGTATTTTTTGCGGGGCACGGCTTTGAGATCAACGGGCAGAACTATCTTTTGCCGACTGACATTGCCGCGGTGACAGAGGGACAGGAAGAACTTATCCGCGATGGTGCGTTTGCCGCCGAAAGGCTGATTTCACGCGTACAGGCGAGAGGGGCACGAACATCGATTTTTGTCTTCGATGCGTGCCGGAATAACCCATTCGAGGCGACAGGCACACGTGCGATCGGCGGGAGCGGAGGCCTCGCCGCGATGAATCCGCCGGAAGGTGTGTTCGTCGTGTTCTCGGCTGGGGCCAAGCAGACCGCGCTGGACCGGCTGAACGATGACGATCCCAATCCTAATTCGGTTTTCACCCGAAATTTCGTGCGCGAGCTATCGCAGCCTGGGCTCAATCTTGTTCAGATTGCCAAGCGCACACAGTCCGATGTCCGCCAGATGACTGTGGCTGTGAACAGGATTCAGACGCCGGCGTATTACGACCAGATCGTCGGAGATTACATTCTGAAGCCCGCCAAGGATCCCGCCAAGGATGGTGACCGCAAGATCGACGTGTTGCCGCAGGTTGCAGCCTTGCCCATTGCTCCGCCGCTGCCAATCATCAGTGACTCCGGCAACGCGCCCATCGCAAGCTTCATGCGGCACAATGGCGGATGGTCGATTTCGTTCTCTATTGCAGATCCGACGCTGGCGATTTCCTGGCGGCTCGGTGAAAGTGGGGACTTTAAGGAAACCGGCTTCCTGGACTCTCTTGATCCGCGCACACGGCGGCGTATGCCCAACCCGTCGATTGAATTGCCCAGCGATGCTCCGGCTGCGACGATCCAGGTTCGCTATGTCGATCCGATGGGACAGATGCAGGGACCGTATCCGATCAAGTTCGATCCTGAAGCTGCGCTGATCAACAGCCATCGCAAGCTGTTGGATATGACATCGACGAGCTGGTTGGCATTCGGCGGCTACAATACGCCGCTGGTCTATTTCACGCAGATCTTCTCGTACCGCTGCGCGATCCGCGAGATGCGCATTGGTATCGACACGACGGTGCCTGACAAGGTCGTCAAGGTGCCGCCATGCAATCCTAAAGATCCGTCGGCCATTCCCGATAGCCCGCCATCGTATATGAAAATTCCGGCCACGACGAAGTCTGTCTCGGTCGAGCTGACTTACCAGGACGGCAGCGTGTCGGAGATCAAGAATTTTCGTAAGTAGCCGCGTGGGACGATTCGAACGACGTGATCAGCGGTCAGTCATGGAAGCGTGCCGACAGACAAAGGTGATGAGGATAGCGGCACAAGCGTTGCGAAAGACGCTTCTGCGCTCCAAGGCATTATCCTTGCGCTGAATATCCGCCATCGACGGGGATTGAAATTCCAGTCAAGAAATCGGAGGCGGAAGAGGACAGAAACACGGCGGTGCCGGCCAAATCATCAGGATTGCCCCACCGCTTCGCGGGAGTGCGTGCCAGCACAGCGTCATGCAAAGTTGGAATCTGCTCGCGCCCCCTGCGCGTCAGTTCGGTATCGATCCAACCCGGCAGGATGGCATTGGCCTGGATGTTGTCTTGCGCCCAGGACGACGCGATGGCTTTGGTGAACTGCACAATGCCCCCCTTGCTGGCGGCATATGCAGGCAGAAATCCCGCGCCGAAAATCGACATCATTGAGCCGACATTGATGATCTTGCCGCCACCGGCCTGTTTCATGGTCGGATAGACAGCCTGAGCGCAAAGAAACGCACTGGTGAGATTGGTATCGATCACCTTGTGCCAATCGTTGAGATCGAGCGTATCGGCCGAGTTACGGATGTTGATGCCGGCATTGTTGATCAGGATATCGAGCCGGCCGAATGCGGAGAGCGTTGCGTCGACCATACCTGTGACAGCAGCCTTATCCGCCACGTCGACGTTGAGCGGCTGTGCCTTCACGCCGAGTTGCTCGATTTCTGCTGCCGCGCTCTTTGATTTTGCTTCGTTACGTCCCGCAATGACAATGCTGGCACCCGCGCGGGCGAGGCCGCGCGCCATGCCGAGGCCTATGCCGCCATTGCCGCCGGTAATGATGGCGACCTTTCCCGAGAGATCGAAAGGAGATGCTGTCATATGAACCTCGTCGATATTGGCAGGATCATGCGAAGGGCGCCGGAAACCCGATCAGGATTTGCCGCGATAAGCAAGCACGACCAGAACGAGGCCGACGAAACCCAGACCTGCGCCATACCAAGCCCAGCCGATCTGGTCGATCATGAAGCTTGATTGCGGCCACCGCACATAACCCGTGCCTTGACCGATCCACAGCAGGCCGATCAAAAGCGCGAGTATGCCAATGGTGAGCAGGGGAATTCTCATGAGGGCGATGCTCGCAATTGGCTCGATGGATGCCGATCGTGGAATCACACGTCCAGCAAATCCTCGCTGGCGAATTCGGCTTTGTCCGAAATAAACGCGAAGCGGGCTTCGGCCTTGGTGCCCATCAGGCGCTCAACGGAGTCGGCTGTTCCCTCGCGGTCATCCGGCAGCAAAACCACACGAAGCATGGTGCGCTTGGCCGGGTCCATTGTGGTCTCTTTCAACTGCGCCGGCATCATCTCGCCAAGGCCTTTAAAGCGGCCGATATCGACCTTGGCGTTGGCGTTGAATTGCGTTTTGAGCAACTCATCGCGATGGGCTTCGTCACGTGCATAGACCGTCTTGGCGCCATGGGTCAGGCGATAGAGCGGCGGGACAGCGAGGTACAGATGCCCCTCGTCGATTAGTCGTGGCATTTGCCGGTAGAAGAATGTGATCAAAAGGGACGCGATGTGAGCGCCGTCGACGTCGGCGTCGGTCATGATGATAATCCGCGAGTAACGCAGATCTTCCTGCCGATAATGCGCGCCGGTGCCGCAGCCGATCGCCTGCATCAGATCGGCAAGCTGCGCGTTGGCTGTCAATTTGTCGCGTGTTGCAGAGGCAACGTTGAGAATCTTTCCGCGCAGCGGCAGCACCGCCTGGGTTCTGCGGTCGCGTGCCTGCTTGGCGCTGCCGCCTGCGGAGTCACCTTCGACGATGAACAGCTCGGAGCCATCGGCGGCCGTGTTGGTGCAGTCAGCGAGCTTGCCCGGCAACCTCAGCTTCTTCACTGCAGTCTTGCGCGAGATTTCCTTCTCGGCGCGGCGCCGCAGCCGTTCGTCGGCGCGTTCGACCACGAACTCGAGCAGCTTGTTGGCCTGCAGCGGATTTCCCGTGAGCCAGTGATCGAATGGGTCCTTGATCGCCTGTTCGACGATACGCTGGGCTTCCGCGGTCGCGAGGCGGTCTTTCGTTTGGCCCTGAAATTCAGGCTCGCGAACGAAGACCGAAAGCATGGCTGCGGCGCCGACCATCAAGTCTTCGGACGTGACGGATGCCGCCTTCTTTCCCTGGCCGATACGTTCGGCGTAGTCCTTCAGGCCGCGCAGGAGCGCGCTGCGGAAGCCGGCTTCGTGCGTACCGCCATCGGGCGTCGGGACTGTATTGGTGTAGGACGACAGGAAGCCGTCAGCATCAGCAGTCCATGCGACAGCCCATTCGCAGGCGCCGTGCGCGCCGTTGCGCCCGGACTTGCCGGAGAAGATATCCGGATGCACGAGTGTATCGGCATGAATAGCCGCGGCGAGATAATCCTTGAGGCCGCCTGGGAAGTGGAAGGTATCCTCGGCGGGCACATCCTCGATGCCCTTGAGCAGTTCGGGATCGCAGCGCCAGCGGATTTCGACACCGCCGAACAGATAGGCTTTCGAGCGCGCCATCTTGAACAGACGTTGCGGCTTGAAAGCTGCTTTCGCGCCAAAGATTTCCGGGTCAGGCTTAAAGCGGATGCTGGTGCCGCGGCGGTTACTCACTTTGCCAAGCTCTTCCAGCTTGCCCTTCGGCTTACCGCGCTCGAAGGTCATCCGGTAGAGTTGCTGATTTCGCGCGACTTCGACAACAAGCTGTGTGGAGAGGGCGTTCACCACGGAGACGCCAACACCATGCAGGCCGCCTGACGTCTCGTAGACTTTGGAGTCGAATTTGCCGCCCGCGTGCAGCGTGCACATGATGATTTCAAGGGCGGACTTTTTCGGAAACTTGGGGTGGGGATCGACCGGGATGCCGCGGCCGTTGTCGTTGACAGCCAGATAGCCGTCCGCGGTCAGAATCACCTCAATGAACGTGGCATGGCCGGCGAGGGCCTCGTCCATCGAGTTGTCGATGACTTCCGCAAAGAGGTGGTGCAGCGCCTTTTCGTCGGTGCCGCCGATGTACATACCTGGGCGGCGGCGAACCGGTTCCAGCCCTTCCAGGACTTCAATATCTCGTGCGGTGTAGCCCGCTTCAGCACCGCTTGCACGCGCAGTGGGCTTGGTTGCCGATCGCGGCTTGCGGTCGGACGCCGCGAAAAGGTCGCGGTTAGCCTTCGGTGCGCTAGCTGCTTTTTCATTACTTTTCAATGACTTCGGCATGGTCCTTAATCTTGTAGAATCGAGAAGGGGGGCGAATCGCTGGCTATCACTATGCCACGGTTGGGGCGGTAAATGTGACGCAGCCGGTTCCCGTACAAGGCCGTAGCTGTCGTGCTAAGCGAGACCATTCGATTGGAAAGCCGGGAACCAAGGCATCGCATGACTTTTGAGGAAATGACGCGTGGAGTGGCAGAATTTGTCCGTGACCATCAGGTCTGGGCCGCACCCGTCGTTTTCGTGCTCGCGTTCGCGGAGTCGCTGGCCTTTCTTTCACTTCTCTTACCGGCATGGGGCGCGCTTGTCTCAATCGGAGCGCTGATAGGTGTGAGCGGTATCAGCTTCTGGCCGGTCTGGCTTGCCGGAAGTTTTGGGGCAGCTTGTGGCGATTGGCTATCCTATTGGATCGGTGTCAAATTTCACGATCGCATTGCGCACATGTGGCCGATGTCGAGCTTCCCTGAAATGTTGCCGCGTGCAGAGCGGTTTATGAAAAAGTGGGGTGTCCTCGGCGTTTTTATCGGCCGGTTTTCCGGACCGCTGCGCGCCACAGTCCCGCTGGTCGCCGGAGTTGTGGAGATGCCGTATTGGCGTTTTCAGTTCGCAAATTTTTCCTCCGCGCTCTTGTGGGCGGCTGCATTGATGGCTCCGGGCGTTTTCGGCGTGAAGATGCTGATGTGAACGTGGCCGCCTCAAAACAATTTTTGTGATCAGGGATGAGGCGACATCGGCCGGTGTTAAGCTGATGGCACAATAACGAATACACATAGCTTGCGAACGAATCGCACGTATACGAGATCAACTCGCGATCGCATTTTTATTCAATCTGATTTCACTAACCGGAGAACGACCATGGATCTCACACGACGTCACGTATTGGCTGGCGCTGCGGCGCTTACAGCGGCCCCGTTGCTGCAAGCGAACTCCGCAAACGCAGCAGCTCCTGTCATCAACAAACAGAATGCGAGCTTCTATCGGTACAAGGTCGGCGATATCGAGGTGACGGTCGTCTCGGACGGCGCGACGACCTTTCCGCTCGGCGACGGCTTCGTTCTCAACGCTAAGAAGAATGAGGTGAATGCGGCGCTGGAGAAGGCGTTCCGTCCACGTGACAAGATGACGATCAACTTTGGACCGTTGGTCATCAATACCGGCGGCAAGCTGGTGGTCGTCGATACCGGCAATGGCCCGGCCGCGTTTGCCGCAAGCAAAGGCGCGAACGGTCAGTTCGCCTCGAACATGGCAGCAGCCGGGATTGATCCGAAGAACGTCGATATCGTGGTGATTTCTCACTTCCACGGCGACCACGTGAACGGTCTATTGGCTGCCGACGGTCAACCCGCGTTTCCGAACGCTGAAGTTCTGGTGCCGGCGGTGGAGTGGAAATACTGGATGGACGACGGCGAGATGAGCCGCGCTTCAGGTGATCGGATGCAAGGCCTCTTCAAGAACAATCGCAGAGTGTTCGAAGCAGGACTGAAAAAGAAAGTCACGCCCTACGAGTGGGGCAAGGAAGTTGCGCCGGGCATGCTGGCCGTCGAAACCATCGGTCACACGCCGGGACACACGTCGTACGTTCTGTCGTCGGGCGCGGACAAAGTCTTCATTCAGTCAGACGTGACGAACGATCCTGATCTGTTTGCCCGCAATCCGGGCTGGCACCTGATGTATGATCAGGATCCGGCGCAGGCCGAAACTACGCGCCGCAAGATCTATGACATGATCGTCGCGGAAAGAATGCGGGTGCAGGGCTTCCACTATCCGTTCCCGGGTTTGGCCAATCTGGAGAAGGACGGCACCGGATATCGCTGGATTCCGGCGCCTTGGAATCCTGTCATCTAAAGTTCACAGCTTGACGGATAATGGGCGCGGACCTATATCCGCGCCCATGAACAGCGCCAGCACCATTATCTTGAATCGCCGCCGCCGCATTACCGCGGTATGGGCGGTTGATCGCGTCTGATCATCGCCGATGCCGCCGGAAATGGTCCGCGGCATCTTGTTTCTCGTCAAAACTTGCCGCAAGACCTGCTCCGGTAGCGTTCATTTTGAACTTGCTTGGGTAAGGACACGTCATGGCTGAGAAGAAGAAAATCGGCATCCTCGGTGCCTCAGGTTATACCGGCGCTGAACTGGTTCGGCTGTTGCTGCGTCACCCTCGCGTGGAAATCGTTTTGCTCACCGCCGACAGACGGGCAGGGCAAATGATGGGCGACGTGTTTCCGCAATTCGCTCCTTATGACCTCCCGCGGCTCGTCACGATCGATGAAGTCGATTGGAGCCAGGCAGGCCTCGATCTGGTGTTCTGCGCGCTACCGCATGCGACGACGCAGAAGGTTCTCAAAGATCTGATGGCGAAAGCGCCGGAGACCAAGGTCGTCGATTTGTCGGCCGACTTCCGGCTGAGTGATCCGGCGGCTTATGCGAAGTGGTACGGTCACGAACACCACGCTCTCGAATTGCAAAAGGAAGCCGTCTACGGGCTCGTGGAAGTCTATCGGCGCGACATCAAGAAGGCGCGGCTGGTTGCTAATCCGGGCTGCTATACGACCACGGCACAACTGCCGCTCGTCCCTCTCTTGAAGGCGAAAGCCATCGAGCCCGACGAGATTGTCATTGACGCGAAGTCAGGCATGACCGGCGCGGGGCGTTCGGCAAAGGAAGAGATGCTATTTTCGGAAGTGTCGGAAGGCTTCCACGCCTATGGCGTGGGGCAGCACCGGCACATGGCCGAACTCGATCAGGAATTCTCCAAGGCTGCGGGCAAAGAGGTTTTGGTCTCCTTCACCCCGCATCTGACGCCAATGAACCGGGGCATTTTTGCAACGATCTACGTGCGGGGACGGAGAGGCAAGATTGCTCAGGATCTGCATGACATCCTGGTCAAGCAGTACGAGAAGGAGCCGTTCGTTTACGTGTTGCCGTTTGGCAAGATGCCGCAGTCGCGGCATGTGCGCGGGTCGAACATGACGTTCATCGGGGTGACCGCCGACCGCATGCCGGGGCGAGCAATCATTATCTCGACGCTCGACAATCTGACCAAGGGAGCGTCTGGCCAAGCGGTTCAGAACATGAATCTGGTGCTCGGGTTGCCAGAGACGATGGGGATCGATCAGCCACCGATGTTTCCGTAATTACCCCGGAGATACGAAAAAAAGGGACGGCCATGCCGTCCCTTTTTATTTGTGCGCTGCTTCAGGCGATCAGAGGACCTGAAATATTCCGAATACCAGCACCACCTGCGCCAGGAATCCGACGGTGAACGCCAAGGTGCGTAGGACGGGGATGCCGAGCGTATAAACGATCAGATGCGCGACGCGTGACCAGAAGTAGACGGCGCAGGCGAGCACCGTCCATTTCGTCGAATAGTCGATCGCGTTGAGGATCAGCACCAGTGGTGCAAAGATGACTAGGTTTTCAACCGCATTGTCATGGGCAAACATCAGGCGGTTCGCCCATTCGGCCTGCGGCTTGTCGGTGCGTGAGGGGTTAGCCATTGCGCCGCTGAGGCCACGCACCTGACAGCGATTGACGATGTAGGGAATCCACAGCAGGCCTGTCAGAATAACAGTCAGCGTCAGCCAGAATAGTTCGCGTGTCATCGACGTTTCCCTTCAATGTCTCGATGGCGCCTGAAGGGCCGAACTGCGATTGCGGGAAGAAGAGCCGACCCTGCAGTCGAATCCGACGGGCCATCGTCACGACCATTCATAGACGGTAGATGAAGTCGGGCCAATGTCAGCAGTGAATTTTGCCGCTGGAGCAATGCATCCACTCACGGGGTATCGCCAGGGCCGACCAAATCGTTGACTTGCCGGATCGTCCGGGAGCGAGACGGCCGTCCTCAGGCGCGGACCCGGACGTAACTCCCCGGCGCGTCTTCAATCGCTTCCATGGGGGCCGCGCCGGGAACGCGCGCAGCCACCTGTTCAGGATCGATGTTGTCGAGCCAGGCGCGCCAATCCGGCCACCACGAGCCTTTGTGCTCTTGGGCATCCTTCAGCCAGTCCGCGAGGGACACATCGTGGATGCGGTCGTTGGTCCAGTACTGATACTTGCCAAGCTCGGGTGGATTGACGACGCCAGCAATATGGCCAGACCCGGCAAGGACATACCGCACGGGGCCGCCGAAGAACTGTGACCCATAGAGAACCGATTCCGCTGGCGCGATGTGGTCTTCGCGCGTCGCAAGGTTGTAGACGGGGATCTTCACCTTCGACAGATCAAGCTGTGTGTTGTCGAGGACCATTGTGCCGGCTGACAGCCGGTTCTCCAGATAGCAGTTGCGCAGATAGTACGAATGGTTGGCTGCCGGCATTCGCGTGGCATCCGAATTCCAGTGAAGGAGGTCGAAGGCTGCCGGCTCTTTGCCCTTAAGATAATTGCTCACCACGTAGGACCAGATCAGGTCATTGGAGCGCAGCATGTTGAAGGCCATGGCCATCTTGCTGCCTTCCAAGACGCCAGCCTGTCGCATGCCGCGTTCGAGAGTCGAAATCTGGCTCTCATCCACAAACACCAGCAAGTCACCTGCATGGGTGAAGTCGACCTGTGCCGCAAGGAATGTTGCCGACGCCGCCCGCACGCGTCGCTTTTCCGCCAGCCAGGCAAGGGTCGCAGCGAGCAGGGTGCCGCCGACACAGTAACCGATCGTGTGCACGCGCATTTCGCCCGTGGCTTTTTCGATGACGTCCATCGCCATCAACGGGCCTTGGTGCATGTAGTCTTCGAAGGTCTTGCCGCCGAGACTCTTGTCCGGATTGACCCATGAGATCACGAAAACCGTGATGCCCTGGTCGACGCACCATTTGATGTAGGACTTCTGGGCATTGAGATCGAGAATGTAAAACTTGTTGATCCACGGTGGCACGATCAACAGAGGCGTGCGCAACACGTTTTCCGTTGTCGGCGTGTATTGAATGAGCTGCATGATCTCATTCTGGTAGATCACCTTTCCGGGTGTCAGCGCGAGATCGCGGCCGACCTCAAGGTTAGCGGCGGACTGGCGTATCTTGAGCGTGCCGCCACCAGCTTGGATATCCTCCGCAAGCATCTTCATACCGCGGACCAGATTCTCGGCGTTGCTGGATAGCGTCTGTCGCAATACTTCCGGATTTGTCAGAACGAAATTGGATGGTGCCAGCGCATTGGTGAACTGCTGGACATAAAACTCGGCCTTCTTGCGGGTGTGCGGATCAAGTCCCTCGGCGTTTTTGACCAGATCGTCGGCCCATTTTGTGGTGAGGAGGTAGGCCTGCATCACAAAATCGAAAAACTGGTTTGTCTTCCACTCTGGATCCTGGAAGCGCTTGTCGCGAGGAGAGGGCTCGACCGTGGGCTTTGCCGCTTCGCCTGCAAGCCGGCGCGCCGAGTTTCCCAAAAGTTCAAGAAACGCGCCGCCAAGCTTCATCTGTAGTTCGGCTGAGCGCTTTTGGTCCGACAGCCAATATTCCGCCACGGATGTGAAGGTCTTCACCACCTCGGCAAGCTCATTGGCAGGCTGATCCTGGCCGTCCAACCCGGTGCGCGGTTTCAAATAAGCGGCAAGAGCCTGTCCGGCTGAATCCAGCGCTCGTGTCAGATTGGTCGAGAAGGTTTCAGGATCGAAACCGTTCGTCGCACCAGAATTTCCGTTCGTGGGGCGCGTTGCGACGTCACTCATGGCTAACGCTACAAACTTTCATTTCAAGACAGCGTTCATATGACCGCTTCGTTGCAGCTATCATGACACAATCCAGTCGGGCGGGGTGAAATGCATGTGCTGCGGCGCGTCATGTTCGTTAATCTATTCGTCACATTAGAGCCTCAAGGGTTGTTTCTAGTCAGCACGGGTTGTTCGAGAATTAACGCCTTCGACCCACATTGGATGCCGGTAGTATCGTCAGCCTGTTGTGCTGGACCCATCCAAGTACGAGCTTGTGAGGGGATGTGAGTACATCTTTGTCAGGTCGCAGCGTGTGGAGCATGCGGCTGTTATTTTCGGCTGGCCTGGTTCTGCTTGGCGTGGCGCTGGGCGGGTGTTCGATCCCTTTGGCGGACTTGCCGCTTGTGGGCGTGCCCGCGAATACGCCCGCACGTCCGGCGACGCCGCCTAGCTATCTGCCGGTTCATGATCTGCCGCCGCCCCGTGACGATGCGGTGCTGACCCCGGAACAGCAGGCCAAGCTGGAAAAGGATCTGGCCGCGGCCCGCGATCGCCAGGCCTCAGGTTCCCAGGCTGCGCAACGGCGGAATGACTGAGGCCTCTGATGGTACAGGCCGCGGTTCGTGCTAAAAAGACCACGATTCAACCGCAAAACGCATTTGAATCAGCGTAATATACTGAAACGTCGCGTCTTCACCTGGAAGTGCGGAGTTCCACTTCAAGGTGAAGCGCGTAACCGATCTTATTGTTCTTGCCGGTAAATTTGCCGGCTCCCCGGAGCCCAGACCAATGGAAGAGTTCTATCGTATCCGCCGTTTGCCGCCTTATGTGTTCGAGCAAGTCAATCGAGCCAAGGCCGCCGCGCGGAACGCCGGAGCCGACATCATTGACATGGGCATGGGAAACCCGGATCTGCCGACACCTCCTCATGTTCTTGAGAAGCTTAAGGAAACTCTGGGCAAGCCCCGCACGGACCGTTACTCGGCGTCCAAGGGTATCCCCGGCCTTCGGCGGGCGCAGGCTGCCTATTACGAAACGCCGCTTTGGCGTGAAGCTGAACCCCGAGACCCAGGTGGTTGCCACTCTTGGCTCGAAGGAAGGGTTCGCGAACGTCGCCCAGGCGATTACGGCGCCGGGTGACGTGGTTCTGGTGCCAAATCCCAGCTACCCGATCCACGCTTTCGGCTTCCTGATGGCAGGTGGCGTCGTCCGTTCGGTCCCCGCGGAACCGACCCCAGAGCTTTTCCACGCGCTTGAACGGGCGATCATCCATTCGATCCCGAAGCCGATCGCGATGATTGCCTGCTATCCGTCCAATCCGACAGCCTACGTAGCGTCGCTGGATTTCTATCGCGACCTCGTTGCGTTTGCGAAAAAGCACGAGATTTTCATTCTCTCGGACCTTGCTTACGCGGAATTGTATTTCGACGGTAATCCACCGCCTTCGGTGCTGCAGGTGCCGGGTGCAATCGACGTCACCGTCGAATTCACGTCGATGTCCAAGACGTTTTCCATGGCTGGCTGGCGCATGGGCTTCGCGGTGGGCAATGAGCGGATCATCGCGGCCCTCACGCGCGTGAAGTCCTACCTCGATTACGGCGCATTTACGCCAGTTCAGGTGGCTGCGACGGCCGCGCTGAATGGCCCGCAGGAGTGCATTCAGGAGGTCCGAGACATCTACCGCAAGCGGCGCGACACGCTGGTGGAGGCGTTCGGCCGCGCGGGCTGGGACATTCCGCCGCCGGCGGCGTCGATGTTTGCATGGGCTCCGCTGCCGGAGAAATTCCGCGACGTCGGCAGCATGCAGTTCGCGACGCTGATGGTCGAGAAATCCGGCGTTGTGGTGTCGCCGGGCGTGGCCTTTGGCGAGCACGGCGAGGGGTATGTTCGCATCGCAATGGTGGAAAACGAGCAGCGAATTCGCCAAGCAGCCCGCAATATCCGCCGTTTCCTTGAATCTGGCGTTGAAACGTTGCACAACGTGGTTCCTCTCGCCACTCGGCGGTAAAATTTCCGGCAGGTTTCATCGTTATGGTCGCTCCACTTAAAGTGGGTATTGCGGGACTCGGCACCGTGGGGGCCGAGGTCGTTCGTCTCATCGAAGCTCAAAACAGGGTTTTGTCGGCACGATGCGGTCGCAGCATTCGCGTCGTTGCCGTCACAGCGAGATCGAAGGCAAAAAAACGCGGAATCGACCTCCGGGGCATAACCTGGGCCAAAACCCCGCTCGCGATGGCGAATGATCCGAACGTCGACTGCTTCGTGGAGTTGATGGGCGGCGTGGGCGAGCCCGCGTTGTCGGCCATCGAAGCCGCCCTCAAGAACGGCAAGTCGGTTGTGACTGCCAACAAGGCACTGATTGCCAAACATGGGTCCAGGCTGGCCGCGCTTGCGGAAAAGCACAATGCGGCCTTGAACTACGAGGCCGCTGTTGGCGCCGCAATCCCGGTGATCAAGACGCTGCGCGAGGGCCTTGCGGGCACCGACGTTCACCGCGTGTATGGCATTCTCAACGGCACCTGCAATTACATTCTGACGCGTATGGAGAGGGAAGGCTTGTCCTTCGCTGAGTGTCTCAAGGATGCGCAGAGGCTGGGTTACGCCGAGGCAAATCCCTCGTTCGATGTGGACGGGCATGACACTGCGCAGAAGCTTGCAATTCTCGCGAGCCTTGCATTCGGCACGAAGGCCAACCAGAGCGCGGTCTACGTCGAAGGTATCTCCTCGATTGCCCCTGAGGATTTGAAGGCTGCTGAAGAGCTCGGTTATCGCGTGAAGCTGCTGGGGGTCGCGGTGCGCACCGAAACCGGGATCGAGCAGCGCGTGCATCCCACCATGGTGCCGAAGTCTTCGTCGATCGCACAGGTGATGGATGTTACCAATGCGGTGACGATTGACGGCGAAGGCATTCCCCCGATCACCTTGGTTGGTCCAGGGGCTGGAGGCGCCGCAACGGCTTCCGCCGTTCTGGCCGATATCGCGGACGTCGCGCGCGGCATTCGTGCGGTGCCGTTTGGGCGCCCGGTCGACAAGCTCAAGACGACCACCAAAGCCCCGATGAAACGCCATGAGGGTGGATATTACATCCGTTTGATGGCCCGCGATCTGCCCGGAACGGCGGCAACGATTGCAACCCGCCTTGCCGAGCAGAAAATTTCCATTGAATCCATCGTTCAGCGTCATCCTGATGGCGCAGTGGACCTGCTAGATGCCCGCCGCAAGGCGACGCCCGTGCCAGTCATTCTCATCACCTACGCGACAAGCGAGGATGCGGTTCACCGCGCATTGCATGCCGTGCAGCAAGATCGGGTGATAACCGGCCGGCCGCAGGTGATACGTATTGAAAAGAACTGATAGGCTTTAGCCCAGCCGGGCCTATCTTGACGCTTTAGGAGTGTGCCATGTCGACGACTATTTCCGTTCCGCCGCAGCTTTTGCTGGAACGCATTCTCACGCTGGAAATCGTCCGCGTGACGGAACGGGCGGCGGTCTCGGCGGCACGGCTGCGCGGCCACGGCAACGAGAAGGCTGCAGACCAGGCCGCGGTTGATGCCATGCGGCGCGAGCTCAACAAGATCCCAATCGAAGGCACGGTGGTGATCGGTGAGGGCGAGCGCGACGAAGCTCCGATGCTTTTCATCGGAGAGAAAGTCGGCATCCAGGCTGGTCCAAAAGTCGACATCGCGGTCGATCCGCTCGAAGGCACGACGCTCTGTGCGAAGAATATGCCAGGTGCGATCGCAACCATGGCGATGGCAGAAGGCGGCACGCTGCTGCACGCTCCGGACGTCTACATGGAAAAGATCGCAGTCGGTCCGGGCTATCCCAAACACGTGGTCGATCTTGACGCGCCTCCTGCGGAAAACATCCGCCGTCTCGCCCGCGCCAAGGACGTGCATCCCTCCGCAATCACCGCGCTTGTGCTCGATCGCCCGCGTCACGCCGAGATTATCAATGCAGTTCGCAGCACGGGTGCTGCCGTGCGTCTCATCACCGATGGTGACGTGGCGGGCGTTATTCACACCGCAGACCCGGACAACACCGGCGTGGACATCTACATGGGCACGGGTGGCGCGCCGGAAGGCGTTCTGGCGGCTGCAGCGTTGCGCTGTATCGGTGGGCAGATGCAGTGCCGGCTCATTCTCGACAACGACGAGAAGCGCGAGCGCGCTGCGAAGATGGGGATCACCGATCCGAAGTTGGTCTACGGCATCGAGGATATGGCCAAGGGCGACTGCCTCTTCGCTGCGACCGGTGTGACCGATGGTTCACTGTTGTCAGGCGTCAAGTTCCGGAAGAACGTCATCGAGACCGAGACGGTTGTGATGCGTTCGGTGACCGGCACTGTTCGCATCATCAAGGGCGAGCATCGCCAGTTCGACAAATTCCACCTCGATTGAGCCGGAGACGGACGACCATGACTGATCGTGTCGTCATCCGCCCGGTGCGCGAGGATGAGCGTGCCGAATGGGAGCCGCTTTGGGTGGGCTACCAGACGTTCTACAAAACGACAATTCCGGCCGCCACGACTGATATTACCTGGCAGCGCTTCCATGATGAAGCCGAGCCCATGTACGTGCTCGGTGCCTATGTCGACGGCAAGTTGACCGGCATAGTTCATTATCTTTTCCATCGTTCAGCATGGACGGTGGGAGACTATTGCTATCTGCAGGATCTGTTCGTGAATGCTGATGCGCGCGGCCACGGCGTCGGGCGCAAGCTGATCGAGGCCGTGTATGAGAAGGCCAAAGCCGCGGGGGCGAGCAGGGTGCATTGGCTAACGCAGTTTGAGAATGCACGTGCGCAAATCTTGTACGATGAGGTCGCCGACCGATCGGGGTTTATGCAGTATCGCAAGATCTTTTGAGGACAACCGATGCCCGCCGATGTGAAAGCGCTGTTGTTCGATGTCTTCGGCACAGTCGTCGATTGGCGCACTAGCCTGATCGACAATTTCACAAAGTGGGGCGACGCCAAGGGCATCAGTGGCGACTGGACCGCTTTAGTTGATGCCTGGCGCGGGGCCTACATGCCTTCGATGGATGAGGTTCGCAAGCATCCGGATCGGGGCTTCGTGATTCTTGATGACCTGCAGCGGAGGTCTGTCGAGCCGCTGGCTGCAAAGCTCGGCATCAGAGGTTTGACGTCAGCCGACTTCGATCATCTGACCCGGGGCTGGCATAGCCTTGAGCCGTGGCCGGACAGCGTCGGTGGTCTGACGCGGCTCAAGAAGAACTTTATCATCAGCCCGCTTTCGAATGGCAATGTCGCGCTGCTCGTCAACATGGCCAAGCATGCCGGATTGCCGTGGGATTTGGTCCTGAGCGCCGAGATATTCAGGCATTACAAGCCGGATCCGGAAACCTATCTCGGAGCGGCCAAGATATTGAGCCTGAGGCCTGAGCAGGTGATGCTGGTGGCTGCGCATAACAACGATCTGGCGGCGGCGAAGGCCGTTGGTCTCAAGACGGCCTTCGTGCCCCGGCCGACCGAATACGGACCTTTGCAAAGCCGCGACTTCGGTCCCGAGGGCGAATGGGATTTCGTTGTGACGGATTTGAACGATCTGGCAGATAAGTTTGGCTGTTGAACGCGGCGCGAATGCCGCGAATCATTGAACGTGCTTGCGTCGCACTTATTTGCAGAAAGCATCATGACGCTCCCTGCATCCGCACTCCCTATTGAAGCTCCGCCGGCCTTTCTCGGCGTGACGAAATCCGCAACCGGACGTATCTGGCGTGACCGGCTCGACCCGCGCGGCGCCGCGCGGGCATTGGCCATCGTGCAGCGCTATCAGGTGCCGGAGATGCTCGCGCGTGTCATTGCAGGCCGCGGCATCGATATCGATGCGGTCGAGGATTTTCTCGATCCAACCATCCGCAAGCTGATGCCGGATCCATACACCATCACGCAGATGGAGTCCGCAGCGGTCCGAATCGCGGATGCCGCGACGCGTGGCGAGAAGGTCGCGATTTTTGGCGATTACGATGTGGACGGCGCCACATCGGCGGCATTGCTCGCGTGGCACCTGCGCCATTGCGGACTTAATCCGCTGATCCATATTCCGGACCGCATCTTTGAAGGCTACGGCCCCAACGTGGAGGCTGTTCGCAATCTCGCAGCCAAGGGCGCGACCCTGCTTGTGACGGTCGACTGCGGCACAACAAGCGTCGAGCCGTTGGCTGAAGCCAAGCGCCTTGGGATGAGTGTGGTGGTCATCGACCACCATCAATGCGGCGAAGATCTTCCCGTGGTCGATGCACTGGTCAATCCAAACCGGCCCGACGATCTGTCCGGGCTCGGGCATCTGGCCGCTGTGGGACTTGTGTTTGTGACGCTGGTCGCGGTGAACCGCGAGTTGCGCTCACGCGGGTTCTGGACCAGCGAGCGTCCGGAGCCGAGTTTGCTTGACGCGCTTCATCACGTTGCCCTTGGCACGGTTGCGGATGTTGCCGTGTTGACTGGTCTCAACCGCGCATTCGTGGCCAAGGGATTGATTGCGCTTCGCCGCCGCGATCACGTCGGACACACCGCGCTGATGGATGTTGCCCGGCTTAGCGGGCCACCGGAGGCCTGGCATCTCGGATTCATGCTCGGTCCCCGCATCAATGCCGGTGGCCGTATCGGGCAGGCCGATCTCGGCGTGCGCCTGTTGCTCGAAGGCGACGTATCAGAGGCGGCACGGATTGCCGCGGAGCTTGATCGGCTGAATACTGAACGACGCGTCATTGAACAGATGGCGGAAGCGCAGGCGGAAGCCGAAGCGCTGGCTTCGCTCGGTCTGGATGATAAGGGCGCGGTGATCGTCACAGCATCCGAGGGATGGCATCCCGGTGTTGTCGGCCTTGTGGCTTCGCGGCTAAAGGAAAAGTTCTCTCGGCCGGCCTTTGCAATCGCGATCGAACCCGGCGGTCTTGGAACGGGATCAGGCCGCTCAATTTCAGGCGTTGATCTCGGTAAAGCCGTACGCGACGCCGTTCACGAGGGTATCCTCTTGAAGGGTGGTGGCCACGCCATGGCCGCTGGCATTACTTTGAAGAAAGAGCGGCTTGCGGAGTTTCGTGCCTTCATCGAAGCAAAGCTGGCGAAGTCAGTGGCCGAGGCTCGCCACGTCAATGAGCTGTTTATCGATGGCGCGGTCAGCGCGCGAGCGGTGACGACGGACTTCGTTGGAACGTTGAATCGAGCTGGGCCCTTCGGCAGCGGCAATCCAGAGCCGATCATCGCGTTGCCGTCGCATCAATTGGCTTTCGTGGACGAAGTCGGACAGGCTCATTTGCGCGTGCGCCTGAAATCGGGTGATGGCGCGATGGTGAATGGTATCGCGTTTCGCGCGGTGGGACAGAAGCTGGGCAACGCTTTGCTTGAGCATCGCGGGCAGCCGTTGCATGTCGCAGGCTCGCTCGCCGTGGATCGTTGGCAGGGGGCGGAGCGCGTGCAGTTGCGCGTGACCGATGTCGCGGTGCCGGATCCGGGGCCTGCGCTTATCCGTTAAATAGCTCATCCGCCCTGACGCAGCCGCGCCAAGACCTTCAATCCGGCATAGCCGTCAGCGGGTAACAGACCCGCTTTCGTCTGGAAATCCCGAACCGCCTGCATCGTATCGTTGCCGACACGGCCGTCGGTCCCGCCTGTATCGAAGCCGGCCTTGGTCAACCGTGTCTGGACTTCCTGCACTTCGGCAAGCGTGAGGGCGCGCTCGGAGCCCGGGAAGGGCTGTATGAACGGGCCGCCGCCAAGAATCCGATCGCCTAGGTGTACGATGGCAAGCGCATAATTCATCGACGGATTGTAGCTCTTCACGGCATAGAAATTCGGCCCCAGCAGGAACGATGGGCCGCCCGGCACCGGGATCCATAATTGCGCCTTGTCGTTCGGCCTTGGGAACGGTTGGCCGTCTGCGCGGGTCACGCCAGCCGCAGCCCATTGCGCATAGCTTTGATTGCCGCCTTTTGCGGAGGTTACGCCGCGTACTTCGTAGCCCCAGTGTTCGCCGCGGCGATATTTACCGCGATTGACAAGGAAGCGTGCGCTTGAGCCCAGCGCATCGTCGGGTTTACCGAACGGTGACACCCGGCCATCATGATCGTAGTCGAAGCCGACGTTGAGCCAGACCTCGGGCATCCATTGCGTGTGGCCCATGGCGCCGGCCCATGATCCACGCATCTCGTCTGGCGTGCTCCATCCCTTGTCGACGATGCGCAATGCATTGATGAGCTCGGTTTCCCAGTAGGCACGCCGGCGCGGCTCGTTCCAGGCGAGGGCCGCAAGGGAGGGAAACACGGGGCGCATATGGTTCTGCTGCACCAGCGGATCGCCATAAGCGGTTTCCACACCCCAAAGGGCCAGCAGCGTGCCGCGCTCGACGCCGAAATCCTTCTCGATGCGCGCGAAGAGCGAGCTGTGCTTTTGAAGCGCTGCCTTGCCTGCTGTAATCCGCCAGTCAGAGACACGGCGGTTGATGTATTGCCAGAGCTCTTCATTGAATTCCGGCTGCTTGCGCATTTTCGCAAATACGCTCATGTCCGGCTCGATGCGGCTCATGACCCGAATGTAAGTGCCTTCGGAAATGCCCCGGGCCAACGCTTTGGCGCGAAAGGCTTCGCGCCATTTGTCGAAACCGGGTGGAGCGGCGAGCGCGCCGAGCGGTGTCGCGATAACCGCGCCGGCACTGAGTGCCGAGCGCAGCAACGCGCGCCGCGTCAGGGATTCTGCGTCGGGAGAATCTTTGAAGACCATAGTATTAGTTTAGCGTCACCACGCGGGTGAGAGCAAAGGTCAATCCGCCACGGGAACTCTATCCGGGCCGTCGGTTGCTGGCGTAGATGGACGCTCATCCGGCAGCGTCGCGTGGGCTATGGCCGGTGCCGTCGGCGGTGGCGAGATATACTCGCGTCCGCGGCCGCCAATCAGCCGCTCGTACGCCGAGATCAGCGTGGTGTAGGGATTGACCCAGATCCATCCATCCCGCGTGAACACCTGAACATCAAAATGCAGATGGCTCGTAGTGCCGCCGACGCGATCCTGAAAGTTCGAGACCAGTCCGATCTTCTCGCCTTCACTGACACGCCGTCCGTGCAACACGCCGTCTTCATCCATGCGAGCCGGGTTCATGTGAACGTAGCGGAAGCGGATATGTTCGTTGTCGTCGTTGACCAGCAGATATACGGTCTGCTCGCCGGGAGCGCGGATTAGGGTTCCATCGCGAACCGCGACGATTGAGAAAATGTCGGGCAAGCAGCGATCGGCCATCATTGCGCAACTGGCAGGACGACGGACGGATGTCCTGTCCCTGGTGCCCCATGCCATTGGCACATTGGCCGACTTCGAAGTCGCGCGTTTCGCAGAAGTTATCCTGCCAGGGATAGCTGTAGTTCTCCGTGGCGGACTCATCGAACACGAGCGGCTTGTCGTTGCGTTTGCAGTGATAGTGGTCTCCCTTTCTGGCCGACCAATTTACACGCCCGGTCTGGTAGCAGTCGCCCCAGTTCAGGAATGATTGAGAGTTCGCGAATGCAGGTGCTTTCTCTAGCGGAAAACGGATTTGCGAGTAGACGGTGAAATCGGCACGGCCGCTTTGTTCGCGATAGCCACTGTTGGCGATGATTTCGCCCGGCGGGTGATAGGTGAAGTCGGGCGAGAATTCGATCGGGCGCTCAGCAGCTTCAGACGGAATATCGGCGCGCGGGCGGTGAGGGCTTCCGCCGGCAACGCGCAGAGCTCTCAGGAATCGTTCCGCAACCGGCGATGCTTCTCGGCAAGACAGACGCCGACTGCGCGCGGCGCCATCGTGGCACGCGATTGAGACGACGTACGGGACGCCAAAACGTGTGAATGCGTAGCGGACATAGCCTTCGCGGATGAGCCTTCGGAGATCCGGGAATTGGGACGCCAGCGATTTGACCGGTTCGCCTTTGCCCAAGAGAGGATCATTGATGTCGTAAGTCAGCAGAGAACCGGTGATCTGAACTTCGATCGGCTTGACGAAAATGCGAGGCGGCATGTCGTCGCCGACGCCTTGGTTCAATGCGAATACCGCATCATAACCGGCCGATCCGGCATCGAACACTCTTACAGGCCGAAAACCCGCCTGGTAGCGCGAAAGGAAGAGATTGGTGGCGCCGCTGTCTCTGTCAGTCAGATATTGCGCGGTGTCGAATGGCAACAGCACCGGCACTGAGCTGAGGCCGACACCGGGGAAGAACGGTGAGGTGATGGAATTGAGCTGCGCGATCGATGTGAAGCGCTGTGGCCGGAACAGGCGTGACCGTCTTGCGGCCGTGAAGTTGAAATGCTCGGCGGCCCGTGGCTCTGAGCTGATTTCATTTTGGAGTTGTTGAGCGGCCGCCTGCCAGTCCGGACGGGCAAAGGAAATCGCTGGAGTTCTGAACTCATTCGCCTTCGCAGTGCAGAGCACTGAGAGCAGCGCAAAGATCATCAAAGAAAGACAGCACCGACGTGTCATCGATGCTGTCGCGCGTTGTGTCCTTGCAGCCGCCAGCGCCACGGTATCCCCGTCGGTCCGGCGGGTTAGTCCTTGGCGCGCTCGACGTAGGATCCGTCTTCGGTCATGACGACAATGCGGGTGCCGGCTCCAATGTGCGGAGGAACCATGGTACGCACGCCGTTCGACAGCATCGCTGGCTTGTACGAGGAGGACGCTGTCTGTCCCTTCGTGACCGGTTCCGTTTCAACGACCTCCAGGGTCGTGCGCTGTGGCAGGATGATCGCGACTGCTGTGCCCTCATGGATCGACAGCTTGACGGTCATGTTCTCCTGCAGGTAGGGCGCTTGCGAGCCGACGACGTCCTTGGAGACCAGGATCTGGTCGTAGGTCTCGTTGTTCATGAAATGGAAACCATCGCCATCTTCGTAGAGATAGTTGAAGTCGCGGTCCTCAACGAATGCCCGTTCGACCTGGTCCGTGGTCTTGTAGCGTTCAGAGATCTTTACGCCGTCGCTAATCCGGCGCATTTCGATCTGGCTGACCGGAGTTCCCTTGCCGGGATGGATGTTCTCCGCCGACAGGACAACATATAGCTTTCCGTCCTGATCAATGATGTTGCCCTTGCGAATCGAACTAGCGATGACTTTCACGGATACGTTTCCTAATGTTCAGAATGGGACCCGATGCAGGTCCAGGATCTCGGCGCCCGCCAAGGCGGTTTCGGGCCGCAACATACTCATTTGCAGCGGAGAAGCCAGCATTTTGCGGCAAAATCGGGCCGTTCGCCCATGAATGAGGGGCAAACTCCGTCGCCCTGGTGGTTAGCAGACCGCCATGCCGACCGAAAGCCGTTTTTGCGGGCTCGCGGGGCCGTAACCCGGGAAATTAGGACTTGGTTTGAGGAGCAGGGATTCGTCGAGGTCGAGACGGGAATTCTGCAGGCATCCCCCGGCAACGAGACTCATTTGCATGCACCAGGGACCGATCTGACCTCTGCCTCGGGCGAGAAGACGCGACGATACCTCCGCACGTCCCCGGAGTTCGCATGCAAAAAGCTGTTGGCGGCAGGTGAGACGAAAATCGTGGAGTTCGCTCGTGTGTTCCGGGACCGTGAACGCGGGCCGCTTCATCTGACGGAATTCACGATGCTCGAATGGTATCGCGCCAAGGATAGCTATGATGCGGTGATCGCGGATTGCATCACGGTCGTCGCACATGCCGCTCGGACGACTGGGATTGAGATGTTTTCATACCGTGGCCGAGCCGCGGACCCATTTCTGGAACCGGAAATGTTGACAGTCGCTGACGCCTTTGTGCGTTTTGCATCGATCGATCTACTCGCGACCGTTCTGAACGGACGATCGGATCGTGATTTATTGGCAGCCGCCGCAAAGGATCGCGTTCGCATCACCAGCGACGACACGTGGTCGGATATCTTCAGCAAGGTTCTGGTCGAGCATATCGAACCGAATTTAGGGCAGGGTCGTTTGACAGTTCTCTATGAATATCCCGCACCGGAAGCGGCGCTTGCACGCACCAAGCCGTCTGACCCGCGCGTGGCTGAACGCTTTGAACTCTATGCCTGCGGGGTCGAGCTTGCGAACGGTTTCGGCGAGTTAACGGATGCTGTGGAGCAGCGTGCTCGATTCAACGAAGCCATGAACGAGAAAGAGCGGCGCTATGGCGAGCGCTATCCCCTCGACGAAGATTTCCTTGCCGCCGTGGCGCATATGCCACCGGCGTCCGGTGTCGCCCTGGGCTTTGATCGTCTCGTGATGTTGGCTAGCGGAGCCACACGCGTCGATCAGGTGGTGTGGACACCGCAGCACGGTGGCGCCTGACCATGCGATCTTCCAATACTCTTCGCACTCCGGCTGAGCTTGCAGCGCATGGTCTAACAACCGTGGAGAAGTTGCCCGCACTGGAGAAAGTTGCCGCGCGCTATGCGGTGGCGGTGACGCCGGATGTCGCAGCTCTCATCGATCGATCGGATCCTCACGATCCGATCGCACGCCAGTACGTGCCTTCGGCCGAGGAACTGGTGATCCAGAGCCAGGAGAATGCCGACCCAATTGGGGATCATGCCCATTCGCCGGTGGGTGGAATCGTCCACCGCTATCCCGATCGGGTGCTGTTCAAAGTGGTACATGTTTGCGCGGTCTATTGCCGGTTTTGCTTTCGCCGCGAAATGGTGGGACCGGGTAGGGAGAGCGCGCTTTCAACTGACTCCTATGCGGCAGCACTGGACTACATCCGCACACACCCGGAGATCTGGGAAGTCATTCTGACGGGCGGCGATCCGCTGATGCTGTCCGCACGGCGGCTCAGTGAGATCATGACGGATCTCGCGGAGATTGATCACGTCAAGATCATTCGTCTTCACACACGTGTGCCCGTCGCCGATCCCGGCAGGATCACCGACGACCTTGTTGCTTCGCTCAGAACAGATAAGGCAACCACGTGGGTGGCCCTACACGCCAACCATCCGCGCGAGCTGACCGCTGAGGCCAGAGCAGCCTGCGCGCGCATGATTGACGCGGGCATCCCGATGGTCAGCCAGTCCGTGCTGTTAAAGGGGGTCAACGATGACGCTGGAACACTCGAAGCATTGATGCGCGGTTTCGTGGAATGTCGGATCAAGCCGTATTATCTGCATCATGGCGATCTTGCGCCAGGCACTGCCCATCTTCGCACAACGTTGAAGGCGGGGCAGGAATTGATGCGCGCCTTGCGTGGCCGTGTGTCAGGTCTGTGTCAGCCAGATTACGTCCTCGATATTCCAGGCGGCTACGGCAAGGCGCCGATTGGCCCGCAATACCTGTCGGCTGATCAGGTGGAGCAGAGCGATTATTACAGAGTCATCGACTACTGCGGCGATGTGCACCTTTATCCGCCATCATCTTAGGTCTTGGCGATGACTAATCCCGAGCCGCCCGAGGGCGAAGGCAACCGAGCTCTGGAAAACGCAGTCATGTTCCGCTTTTTTGTCGCGCTAGTGGTCCGATTTTAACGTTCGCATCCCGTCTCGGCGGCCACTTTTGCGAACGTTAAAAATCCAAAGACCACTAGCAAATATAAGATTCTAGTGGAGCTTTGGATTTGACGTTCGCATCACGAATTTGCGGCAAGCAGGGTGCGAACGTCAAATCCGCTCCACTAGCGGCTGCCGGTATCTCGTTGCTGAGTTCGATGGCGGACCTGCGGAAGGCACAGGATTGTGCAGGCGGAACTGCGGAACGATGGAAACTCCGGATCGTTCTCGTTAGACTGGAGGGAAGTCAGTCAGAATCATTTCGTCTGGAGATGTGACATGCGAAATTCCATCCCGCTCATGGTTGTCTTCTCGGTGTTCGGCATCTCGGTTGCTCTTGCCCAGAACACCACCCCGGGCATGACCACGGGAGCAGGAAGTTCGGCCAATTCACCGTCGTCGTTGTCTAAAACGGGCAAAATCCCTGAAGCGCCAGTCGGTCATCGCCAGCCGCGCGCCAGCGACGTCCCTTCCGGTAGTGAAGGCAACTACACGGAATCCGCTCAGGACAAAGAGCTCGATCGAAAGATCAAGAGCATCTGCCGAGGCTGCTAAAGCATAGGCAGATCGTATTCGTACCTACTAGTGGACCGGATTTGACGTTCGCGACCCTGCTTGCCGCGAATGCGTGATGCGAACGTCAAATCCAAAGCTCCACCAGAATTTTTCTAACGTTCGCCAGTGTGCCCGCCGGGACGGGATGCGAACGTTAGAATCGGACCATTAGGTTGATGTCTCAGCTGTCTCGCACGGCCAGGGCCATTCCGATCAGCGATGTGCCGCCAAAAACGAGGTTGATGCCCACCAGCAGCCCGATCGCCCATGCGGCTGATCCGGGGAGGCCGGCGACGATGACGGCAGCGACCAGGATATCCAGAATGCCGGCTGCCAGAAGCCAGCCCCATCGGCCGGACAAGCTGCTTCTGTGTTCGAGCGCATACATGATGGTGGCGACACCTTCCGCCAGGAAATATGCCCCGACCACGATGGTCAGCGTCAGCGTTCCAGCTATCGGCTGAACCACCAGAATGAGACCGGCGGCGACCGCCAGCACGGCTGAGAATAGCGACCACCAGAAGCCCGGCATCTCGCGCGCGGAGAGGGTCAGATACAGCCCGACGGCGCCACTGATCAGAAACATCCATCCAAGGAAAATAGCGACCGCGATGCTTGCGAGCGGAGGAATGGCGATCGCCGCAAGACCGAGGATGACAAGGACAATTCCCTCGATCAGGAAGGCCTTCCAGTGGGACTTCACTGTCTCCTGCATCTGCGACTGAAGACGGGCGAGATCCTCGGGCATGGTCATCGACGTTCTCCATTTGGCCGAAGCTAGTGGTCCGATTCTAACATTCGCATCCCGTTTCGGCGGGCACCTCCTGCGAATGTTAGAATCAAAGGACCACTAGAAAGTATAAGTTTCTAGTGGAGTTTTGGATTTGACGTTCGCTTGACGAGCTCGCGACCGGGTGGGTAGCGAATGTCAAATCCACTCCACTAGTGGCAACGGTGATGAAGCTTAATCCGGCAACGCTTCAGACGTAAGACCATGCCCCGGTTGATCAGTCATCCAGGATCGCGACCGCCCGTGTCCAGCCGGCCGACGCCCGCTCGATTTTGACGGGGAAGCACGACACCATGAAGCTCGTCGAGGGCAGCTGCTCCAGGTTATGCAGCTTTTCGAGATGGCAATAGCCGATGTGGCGGCCCGCCTTATGGCCTTCCCAGATCAGGCTCGCGTCTCCAGTCTCGGCATACTTCTTTGCGGTATGAATGAATGGTGCGTCCCAGCTCCAGCCGTCGGTCCCCGTGAGCCTCACGCCGCGCTCGAGCAGATACATCGTCGCTTCGTAACCCATGCCGCACCCGGATGCGACGTAGTCTTGGCGGCCATACTTCGCGCCAGCGCTGGTGTTGACGACAACGATCTCCAGCGGCTTCAGCGTATGTCCAATGCGCTTCAATTCGTTTTCAACGTCCGCTGCGGTGGCGACATAGCCATCGGGCAGGTGACGGAAATCGAGTTTGACGCCGGGCTGAAAGCACCATTCCAGAGGCACCTCGTCGATGGTCCAGGAACGCTCACCGCGATTCATCGTGGGATGAAAGTGATAAGGGGCGTCGAGATGAGTGCCGTTGTGGGTGGAGAGGTTGACCTGTTCGACGGCCCAGCCTTGGCCGTCGGGAAGGTCTTCTTTCTTTAGCCCTTTGAAGAACTGCAGGATAGGCGCCAATCCCTGCTGATGATCGATGTACTGAATGTTCGGGTGGTTGCCTGGGGGATCAGCCGGCACATCGTTTTGCAGGGGGACGGAAATATCGATCAGCCGGCGGGCCATAGGAGTCTCCTGTGTTGCGGACGAGACAATACGCGTCGTGAGACTGTGCCTTAGTCTGCAAATAAGGATCAAGCGGGAGGATGGTTCGGAATGGAAGGAATTGCGCTCTAAACACTGGTACTGCCGCTCGCCAAGCGTTCAGTTTCAGATGGCCCCTCATCTGCAAGCGCTCTAGCGACCGAAGGAATCGTTTTCATCCGCGCGAGATAGTCGCTGAGCCGCTCCGGCACTTCGATCTTGTTGTTGCTCGCCCACATCAGCATCACGACGAGATATGGGTCCGCGATCGTCATTCGATCGCCCACCAAGAAGGGCCTATCGCCAAGCTGCTTGGCGATCGTGGCAAAATGCCTGACCAGCAACTGTCGTGCCTTGTCCCTTTCCGCCTGGGTCGCGTCATGGTGGAAGAATGGCCTGAAGTTGGTGTGGAATTCGGTGGTCATGAAGGAAGTGGCTTCAAGCGCGCGCCAACGGCCGAGGCCGTCCTCGGGGAGTAGCGCGCCTGCCTCATGGGCAATATAGACAAGAATGGCGAGGTTCTCGGTCAGGACATTCCCGTCATCAAGTTCTAACGCGGGCAGGTACCCTTTTGGGTTGATCGTCCAGAAGTCGCGTCCGTCCGCGGTTCGCTTGCCGCGATGGACTCTGACGAGCTTGTAGGGAAGGCCCGTCTCGATCAGCGCGATGTGATCAGCCAGGCTACAGCCACCAGGGGCGTAGTAGAGGATCATGAGACACTCCGCACTTGTCGGTCGATGAGAGGCTGTCGGCTTCTATCCATCGGCGAGTTGAAGCAACTCGTAGAGGTTGCCCGATGGATCGGCGATGAAAGCAACCTTTTCCACGCCGATCTCGGGCAGACCATCGGTCGTGTCGAGGAGGATTCTGACTCCGCGGCGCCGCAGCTCCGATATGCATCGTTCGACATTACGACCTGCAGGCAAATGTGGTGCCATCCGGCTAGCTTCATCATGTCGGGGATATTTTCGGGAAGTTGACGCTCGCTTTCCACCGGGCCGCCGATGAGCTCGATGACCGGGGCCTTGGCGCCTCCGGGCGAAAGGAAGACGAAATCATTACCCGCAATTTGAAATTCGCGCTCCACACGAAGGCCAAGCGTGGTCGTGAGCCATTTCTTGCCCGCCTCGACGTCCTCGACGCGCAGCGCGAAGTGATGAATAACGCTCGTCGAAAACGCGACTGATCGGCCATCCATCCTCCAATCATCATGATCAGGCATGAAGCGTTCGCCGTGTTTCCGGTGCATTTCACGTCAACGGCATTTTGGCTACGCCTGTAACGAAGGCTGTGCCGTACCCTTCTATTCAGTGACGCAGGCGCTCCGAAGCCGCGGACAAGGCCGCGCGGAGAAGCAGCGGGAGGCCGGCGGCCACGGGGTGAAATTGATCACAGACAGAACCGGGCGCGGATCAGACAAAGACGGCCGATCTCACTGCACAAATATGCATCTAAGCAACTGAAATCTTTGAAGAAAAGTGATGTGGCGCTCCCTAGCGGAATCGAACCGCTCTCTCCACCGTGAAAGGGTGGCGTCCTAACCGATAGACGAAGGGAGCGAAAAGCTACAGCCGGCCCGCGCCTGGTGCGCAAAACCTCTGCCTTTTCACCTGGATCGGTAAATTAGCATACCAAAATCAATGGCTTGGATCGATCTTGGAACTTCGTTGGTCCGAGTCAGCGAACTGATTTGGCCGACGCGCCGCAACCTATAAAGACCTTTCGCGGCAGCGGCAAGCGCTCTGAAGCCTTAACATGCGTGAACTGTGGGTTGCGCTTAAACGCCCGTTACTGCTGGGTTTTGAAGCCCGCCACGGTCCGGGACCGGGCCACGGCGGTCGCGATATTATCGGCCAGCAGGCGGGCGAGGCAGGAATAGCCCCAGTCGTTCATATGCAGGCCGTCCGCGATAATGAACCGGTCGAATGGAAGAGCCTGGTCATCGTGCCAATGCCGCATGGCCACGTAACGCCTGAACACCGGCACGTGGGTTTGCTTGCCCACAAGGCCGATCATTCCAACCATATCGTGGACCGCAGGCTTCGCGTTGACGCTGGGGGCAAACTGCGGGTCGATGAGCAAGATGTCTGCACCTGTTGCCTTGATGCGGGTAATGCCCGACTGCAGGACGTCGCTTGTCGCAGGGATGCTGCCGTCGCGAAGAACGGTGTTGGTACCGAGCTGCCAAATCACCAGATCAGGCTTCGGGGCGAGAACCTCATTCAGCCGCGCTATCATGTCTGCGGCATCCTCGCCATTGACGCCACGGTTGATCACCGTGATCGCCGAGTCTGGATATTTCAGGTGGAGTTCGCGTTCGAGCCTGCTTGGATAAGCGAATGCGGGTGAGCTCGCGCCAGCTCCGCCCGTGGACGATGATCCCACCGCAACAATCGTGACGGGCTCGTGTTCGTTGAGCCGCTTGGCGGTCCGGACGATCGGCGCGTCGAACTGTGTCAGCGCTTTCGTCAGAACGCAGGGCTGGTTCTTGAAAACCGCGTTGATGTCATCGGATGCCGGCTTGTTAGCGCTGGCCAGCATGATTGGCTGTTCAGCATATGCCGCGACGTTCAACGCTACTGATGCCATGCCACCAAGCATAAGCGCGGCAAGCGGCGCTCTGAACGTCAGACCAATTCTCGAACCCAATTTCAGGCAGTGCATGAAAGGCGGACCTTGGCATGTGCGGTCCGTCGTCAGGGTCCGCAGGCTTTAACTGCTAGCGAAAACGGCTGTTTGGTTCAATGCACGATTGCCGTGAAATGGAACTCGTCCTTAAACGTTCCAACCATTTGATTTTGCGCCGAAAATAGCAGGGATCCGGAACCATCAGGCCAGTCGCGCGAGCAGTGCACTACAGCCATTCCAGATGATTTGGATGCCGATGCAAAAAAGGATGAACGCCGACAGCCGCATGACGACGTCCGTCCCGCGTGCGCCTAGCAGCGCGACGACGCGATCGGCAAAGCGATAGCAGATGAAAATCGTCAGCGCGATCGCGGCAAGACCCGCGATAGCTGCACCGCCCAGGATTGCCAATTGGGTGAGATCGGTCGCAGCGCCGGCAGGCCGCTGACTGCCCAGCGTGACGGCGACCGAGATTGAGCCAGGGCCAACCGTTAGCGGCATGGTGAGCGGATAGAACGCGTCAATCTGCGGGCTGGATTGCGAATTTCTCTTTTCCCGCTCCTCCGCAGTGTCTTGCGGTGTGTGAAGCAACTGCCATCCGAATGCTGCCACCACGAGACCACCCGCGATCCGCACCACAGGCAGCGTGATGCCAAAAAACTCCAGGACGTGCGAGCCAATGAACAAGGAGCCAAGCAGCAAAAAGAAACTATATCGCGCCACGCCATAGGCGAGAGCCGCGCGGTCGGCGTCGCTTCGCTCACGCGTCATGCGCAAGAACAGCGGCGCGCTGCCAACCGGATTCACGATCGGAAAGAGCGCGGCATAGACCAATAAAAATGCATTGATGATGTTGTTCACGGGGGCTCGTCCAGCGTCCAACCTAGTTGCAACAGAGATCGCGGAAATTTGCAATCGCTTGATGGGTGAGGGCGGTCCGGATGCGAAATCACTCGTCGTGAGGTCGGGGCATTGATAGTCTGCAGTGTTCTCCGGTCAGGCTCGATACGAACATGTTCAGCAGGGTTTTCATTCTCGCCGCGATATCGACGCTAACTATGGCTCTAGGTGTACACGCCGAGCCGGTCCCTGTTGTTTGCACGATCTTGCCTGGAGAAGTCTCGGCGAGCGTTTCGTTGACCAATCCGCTGAACTACGAAGCCTCGTGCATGGCAAGCTGCAAGTTCTCGACGCCTGTCCATAACGATAATCCGCAGATCAACTGTGCGAAGCCGGTGCCGGCAGGAAAGCAGATCGAGATGTGCATCCTGAAAGCCGCCGGCAATAAGTTGGTGAAGCTTATCGAGGCCGCGGCTGATTGCAGGAGGCTATAGACTTCAAACCGCTTACGGATCGGATAAGTAAAAAGCCCCGCATCTGCGGGGCTCTTTGTCTGCGGCTTTATTCGATGCTCATCACGCGGTGATGCAGGCGAATGCTCACCAGTGGCCGGTGTTCGGCATCGACGACCATGGCTCCTGCGGAGGCAGCGCGTCGCCTTTCTGCAGCAGCTCGATCGAGTGCAGGTCGGGTGAACGAATAAACGCCATCTGGCCATCGCGAGGCGGGCGGTTGATGGTGATGCCAAGCTTCATCAGGCGATCGCAGGTCGCGTAGATATCATCGACCTCGTAGGCGAGGTGACCAAAATAGCGATCCTCTCCGTAGGTCTCTTCATCCCAGTTGTAGGTCAATTCGACCAGAGGCGCGCCGCGTCCCTTAACCTGTTTCAACAAGGCTTCGTCTTCCGCCGCGCACAGAAACACCAGGGTGTAGCGTCCCTTTTCACTTTCGGTTCGGCGGACTTCCTTCAGGCCCAGCGCATCGTGATAAAATTTCAGGGCAACATCGAGATTACGAACCCGCAGCATGGTGTGGAGATAACGCATGTTTCTTATCCTTTTGAGAATGTTTGCAGAATTCCGGGCGGCTCCCGCATGACGGGGCAATAAATAGCAGCAAATTACGAAGCGTGGCACACGTTTACGTGCGGAACGCGGAGCTCATTTCATCGTTCAGAGTCATGCTCCGGTTTTTCGCAGTCCTGCTCACGGGTTTGGCGTTGATCGCGCCTGGTGCGCATGTTTATGAAATCGCCAACAAGATGCCCCTGCCGAAGGTGGAGTATTTCGTCGTTCAGAAGATCTACATCGGCTGGTGGATGGCGGGTCTTCTGCTGCCGATTTCGCTGCTGGCCAATTTCGCGCTTGCATATGTAGAGAGCAACCTCTTTGCGCTCATGGCTGCGATCCTGCTTCTGGCAAACCTCGTGATCTTCTATTTCTTCACGTACCCGGTAAACGTAGAGACCGTGAACTGGACCGTCATGCCTGACAATTGGGAGGCTCTACGACGACGGTGGGAATTGTCTCATGCCGTCAATGCAGGCGTGACATTGCTGGCATTCTGTCTGTCGATAGCTGCGGCACTTCGAAAAATCCCAACTTGAGCAAGTAGGAATGTCAAGAGCACGCCCTGTAATCGTCGTGCTTCGAACAACGCGCTCAATATTCGTGCACAATAAATCCCTGTTTGCCTAGGAACCGCCATGCTGCGTTGCAATTGTCATCTCTGACGTTCAGTGGAGGTTGGAGGCAACCAGTGGAAGAAGTCGTCGATCGCGTGATGGATACGTTCGGGATGATACGCAGCATCAACTGCGAGGGGCTTGAACAATCGAGAGCGAGTTTGACGAACTATATCGAGATGCTGTTTTCTGCCGGTGAAACAGATGCCCATCGCCTCGCGATATGCGGTCTAGCTTATCTGCGAGAGCTGCACGACGGGCCCGATCCGAGATTTACCGGCTGCTGACGCTTTCCCTTGTGCGAGGGGTAGGGGCAGTCTCTGAAGGCGCGTCAGCTTCGCAAGGTTTGATCTCATAATCCTGATCAAGGACGCGCTTCGACTGTTCCTTATTGCCGTCAGATTGCACGTCGATCACCAGCCCGGCTTCGTCGGCGTGTATCCAAACCTCATGCTCGGTCGGAAAGGCTTTGCTTATCTTTTCATCGTTCGAGAACAGCGCGTACGGCATGCCTGACAACGTGATCTGCCGTAGACGGTTCCAGCGCCACGTTTGCGTTCAACTGGAATTGTCTCAGTGGATAAGAGAATCCTGCGCCTAGCGGGTCCAAAATGTTCTTGGTACGTCCGTTGCAACCAATGGAGACGACCATGCAAAAAGTAGATCTGGACTCGATGTCGATTGAAGACTTGGCGCAGCTGCGCGACCAGGCGACTGAAAAGCTTGCCGAGAAAGTCGCGGCGCGTCAGCGCGAGCTTGTCGCTGAAATGGAAAGGCTTTCTGCATACGGCAAGATGGTCAAGACGCCCGCTCCGAAGAAAGAGGCGAAGGACCTTAAGGATGTGAAGGACGCCTTGACGCCCCAACCGCAGGCCGTGAAGGCCGCGTAATTGCTTTCAGCCGCTTGCCTGTTAACGTACGGCATTGTTTATTTGGGGGCTTCGAGCCCCCTTTTTGCTGAGCATCGATTTGACCTCGGACATTTTTGGGCATCTGCTTCAATGATGGGAAGATCAGTGCCTGCCTGAGAGTGTTATGCGCGGTCGGAAGTGGGAGGTCTGTCAATGCTTGCATCCGATCTTCGCAGTGGGATTGAAATGCTTGGCGATATGATCGCTGAAGCAAAGACGATCGTGCCCTTTACCGGGGCCGGCATTTCAACCGAGTGCGGCATTCCGGATTTCAGGTCTCCGGGTGGACTGTGGACTCGCAATCGTCCCATTCCGTTCGATGAATTTCTCGAAAGTCAGGAGGCTCGCGATGAGTCCTGGCGTCGGCGTTTTGCGATGGAGGCCTGTTTCGCGGCCGCGAAGCCGGGACGAGGACACCGCGCCTTGGCATCGCTCTACAAGGCGGGAAAGATCCCTGCGATCGTGACGCAGAATATCGACAATCTCCATCAGGCTTCAGGATTTGCGCCTGACCATGTTGTCGAGCTGCACGGCAATACCACTTATGCACGCTGTATTGGCTGTCAGCAGCGATACGAGATTGCCTGGGTAAAAACGCGCTTTGATGAAGTCGGCGAGGCGCCTTCATGCACGGCCTGTGGGGATCCGGTGAAGACGGCCACGATCTCGTTCGGCCAGGCGATGCCGGACGACGAGATGCAGCGCGCAACGGAACTGGCGCAACACTGCGATCTTTTTCTGGCTATCGGATCGTCACTCGTTGTCTGGCCGGCGGCCGGTTTTCCAATGCTGGCGCGTAATAGCGGTGCGAAGCTTGTGATCATCAACGATGCACCGACAGAACAGGACGAAATTGCTGATCTCGTGATCCGTCATGACATCGGCGAAACGCTAGCGCCGTTTGTGGGAAATTGATTCGCAACTGTGCAAGCTGTTCATAGTTCGCTTTAGAATTGTTTTTTGTCTTTCAGGCTCGCCTCAGAGTGTTATCGTTGCGTTAAGAGATTCGCGTTGTGTCGTCTTGAAGCCTCACGATGGGCAACGCGGATCGTAAGTCATCACGGAAGTGATTGACCGCAGATTGGTTGGGGTCCGGGGTCATGGGGTCGGACGGATTTGAGTCCAAGAGGATAGCAGGTTCAAGCGGATTCGCTTTGAACGATAGATCCGCACCAATAGAGCGGAATTTAGGCACAGATACGTTTGCCGCGGATGGTACCGCGGTCAATCTGGTCGAGATTTCAGGCGTCATCAAATGGTTCGACGCCTCGAAGGGCTATGGATTTATCGTTCCGGACAATGGTTGGCCGGACGTCCTGCTACATGTCACCGTGCTTCGGCGTGACGGCTATCAAACCGCTTATGAGGGCGCTCGCATTGTGTGCGAGTGCACGCAGCGGCAGAAGGGCTATCAAGCTTTCCGTATCGTCTCGATGGATGAGTCCACCGCGATCCATCCTGCTCAGATGTTGCCGGCGCGAACTCACGTCACTGTCACTCCGACGAGCGGCCTCGAACGTGCGCAGGTCAAATGGTTCAATCGGCTACGGGGCTTCGGCTTCCTGACCTGCGGAGAAGGCACGCCCGACATCTTCGTGCACATGGAAACGCTGCGCCGTTATGGAATGACCGAGCTGCGTCCGGGCCAGTATGTGCTTGTTCGTTTCGGGCCAGGCTCCAAGGGTATGATGGCTGCCGAGATTCAGCCTGAGAATGGTGCGCCAGGCCTGTCGTCGCACTAGTGCCGCGGATTTGAAGTTCTTCCGAGTGAAGCCGCAAGCTCAATGAAGAACTTCAAATCCCCAAAGCGGCACGAGAATCATAAATTTAATAGCGTCCTCTCGAAGCCAAAGTTCGCTAGGGAGCGCGCCGCACGATAAGGCGAACTTTGGATTCGGGACACTAGGCTCGCCGCAGCGCCCTCTTTCTGACGCAGATCGATCTGCGTCAGGGGGTGACCAAATTCCCGTGATCTGAACGTCCGGTATGGTTCGCTGTCTGGCCTTTGCCACGACCGGCGGGCTATAGGATGCCGAACTTCGAGCATACCGGACGGTTGAGCATGGCATTGCGTTTGAACTTCCCCACATCGATAGCTTCGTCTGGCGCCCTCCGCCAGCGCATCGCGATGCTCATCGTGTGCTGTGCCGCCGTGATATTGGCGGCTACTGGCGCTCGCGCGGCCGAACTTCAGCCGCTCGAAATTGTGACCAAGTCCGGAGTTCAGGTCTTTACCGTGGAGGTTGCGAAGACCGAGCAGGAGCGGGCGACTGGGCTCATGTATCGCAAGGAGCTGCCCGAGGGCCGGGGCATGCTGTTCGATTTCTCTCCAGAGCAGCAGGTTTCGATGTGGATGAAGAACACCTTCATTCCCCTCGACATGATCTTCGTCCGGAGCGATGGCCGCATCCTGCGGATCGCCGAAAACACCACGCCACAGTCCGAGAAAATCATTCCGTCGGGCGGCTTGGTCAAAGGTGTGATTGAGGTGGCCGGCGGAACCGCCAAAAAGTATGGGATCGCCCCTGGCGACCGTGTCGGCCATCCGCTGTTTGGCACGAAATAGGCAAATTGGTTCGGCGAGCGCGGTTCGATTCCGTTTAGGAGCGCCATCTCAATTTGGCTTCTGCGGCCCCAATACGGACGTTCGCTGAAAGAGCGCGCGAGCGCTCGCATTCAAGGTATTGATTTTTCTTGTGAATTTGGTCGGGGCAGGAGGATTCGAACCTCCGACCTGCAGTACCCAAAACTGCCGCGCTACCAGGCTACGCTATACCCCGAGAGATGACAGTCGATACACGCTTCGTGTCGCCGCAGCAAGGCGAATAAGGCCTTCTAAAGCGTGCAATCGGGTGCCGACGATGGCCGATGTTAATAACGCGTTCCGCCGTCAATGGCTCCTATGACCCAGCGGCAGCGGATGGCTGAGCGGCCTGGCTCTTCGGCGGCATAGGCTTAGCGCTCGGCTTGTCCTGCTTTTTCGACCAGTTCCCGTAATAGGCGACCGCCGTCAGGATGGCGATGCCACCGAGGCTCACGCCCAGTTGGGCCCAGAACGACCCCCAACTCAGAAGCAGGATGAAGTGGGCCACGAATGACAGGAACACGCCGACGCAAAAGACCTGGAGGGATTGCTGACCGCATTTGATCACTGGATCGAAGATCCTCCATTCCAATCCCTTCCAGTCCTTGTGTACGAAGCGGGTGACGAAGAACGCGATGATGACGAAGTGGAGCACGCGATAGGGCGCAAGGAACGTCTTGTCGTTGGGATTGAAGGCATCATAAAGCCATTTCGGGAACATTTCGCCGAATGCTTCAAAGCGGCCTGCCATCGTCATTACGAGGGCGAACAGAAGATAGAGGGTGCCCGCTATCAGCAGCCATTTCGACTTGATAATCGACTGCGACTCGCGAGCGCCGCCAAGCGCGAACCAGGCCCCGAAGACGAACAGCAATTGCCACGTATACGGGTTAAAATACCAGCTTCCGGTCGGATACGCGGAGAAATTCCATCCGAACTGGCGCGCAGCAAAGTAAAGGGCCAGCGAGGCCAACATGGTGAGATCGGGCTTACGCAGCATCAGCCAGAGCACCGGCGGGAAGAAGCCCATCAGTATGATGTAGAGTGGAAGCACGTCCAGGTTGACGGGCTTGAAGCGCAGCACGAGGCCCTGTGTCAGCGTTTGAATCGGATTGTCGACCAGACCGGCGACGTTGAATTCGTTGATGATGTCAGGATCGTTATAGCGTAGGGCGACCCAGCCTATCGCCGCGATATAGATGACGAAGAGAAGAACATGGGCAACGTAAAGTTGCCAAACGCGTTTCCATAGCCGCGTTGAGCCGACGACAAACCCACGATCGAGCATCAAACGGGCATAGACGAAAGATGCCGTATAGCCTGAGATAAAGACGAAGAGGTCAGCGGCGTCGCTAAACCCATAGTTTCGCGGGGTAGCCCAATTGATCACGTTGTTTGGGATGTGGTCGAGGAAGATCCACCAGTTCGCGATGCCTCGAAAGAAATCGAGCCGGAGATCGCGGCCTTTCTCGGGAAGAGTTGCCTGAATGTCCATGGCTGGAAGCCGTCTCGCAATTCGATCGACCTCGCCGCAATCTTCAATCCAGCCCCGGCTGGGCCGCGATTGTCACAGCGTTTCGAACAGATTATACCAGATTCTGAAGCTGGTAAGTCTGGTTCGAGAGCCCGCGCAGGAACTTGATTGCGGCTTGAATCGGACCAACTTTATCTATTTACCTACATCAGAACTCTCGGCTCAGGGACTGGTAACTCCATGACAGCGCGAATCTTCAAGCCGGCCAAAAATGCTATGCAGTCCGGCGCCGCGAAGACCAAGGCTTGGCAGCTCGACTATGAACCCGAGCAGCCTCGTGTTATCGAGCCGCTCATGGGCTGGACCAGTTCGGGCGATATGAAGCAGCAGGTCACGCTCCGCTTCCACACCAAGGAAGAAGCGATCGCGTACTGCGAGCGGGAAGGCATCGCGTACCAGGTGCTGGAGCCCAATGAGATGGGCCTCCGGGTGAAGGCCTATGCGGACAATTTCGCATTCCGCCGGCCAGAGCCCTGGACCCACTAATCCCGCCCCGCTAACCGGGGTTGCCGGGAAAGCAAACAATTCTGAAGCCCAGTTCTGAAGCCGATGGGCGCAGCTTGCCTCAGCGCCAGTGCCTTCCGCCGCGGATGGAAGTTGCCGTGTGTGTCTTTAGTTCAATAAAAGTTGGTGTTGCGCTGGGTGGCCCTGCAATGACACCCTGCGGCCTGGCCGTCCCGAAACGAGGTCGCGGCGTATAAAGAGCTTAAAAAGGCAAGCGGCGGGAGGTCATGGTTCTTCGTTCCGGTGTCGATCCGAAGTCATCTGATTTTGTCCGAAACGCTGATGCGATGCGAGCATTGGTCGCGGACTTACGCAACAAACTACTACAAGTGGCAGGCGGTGGTGGCGAGGCGGCGAGGGCCAAGCACACGGCCCGCGGCAAGATGCTGGCGCGCGAGCGCGTCGACCTGTTGATTGATCCGGGAACGGCATTTCTCGAACTATCGCCGCTCGCGGCCTACGGTCTCTATGGCGGTGAAGTGCACTCGGCGAGCATCGTGACCGGCATCGGTCGTGTGTCAGGCCGCGAGTGCGTCATCGTCGCCAACGATGCCACGATCACCGGCGGCACGTACTATCCCATGACGGTGAAGAAGCATCTGCGCGCGCAGGATGTGGCGCGCCAGAACAACCTGCCATGCATTTACATGGTGGACTCTGGCGGAGCTTTCCTGCCGCAGCAGGACGAGATCTTCCCAGACGAGAGGCATTTCGGCCGTATCTTCTACAACCAGGCGCAGATGTCGGCTCAGGGCATTCCGCAGATCGCGATTGTCATGGGCTCGTGCACGGCCGGTGGTGCGTATGTCCCGGCCATGTCCGATGAGAGCATCATTGTACGTAATCAGGGCACGATCTTCTTAGGCGGTCCGCCGCTGGTGAAGGCTGCAACCGGCGAGGTTGTCAGCGCGGAAGAGCTCGGCGGCGCTGATGTTCATAGCCGCCATTCCGGCGTCACCGATCACTATGCTCAAAACGACAGCCATGCCATCGGCATCGCTAGGCGCATTGTCGGCAACCTCAATCCTGCATCGTCCTCGGCGGTTGGACTGAGGAAGCCGCGCGAGCCGCTGTTCGAGCGTGAGGAGATCTACGGTGTCGTGCCGTCCGATGCCCGCAAGCCGTTCGACGTTCGCGAGATCATCGCGCGCATCGTTGATGGCTCCGAATTCGAGGAATTCAAAAAGCTCTACGGTCAAACGCTGGTATGCGGCTTTGCGCACATCTGGGGGTATCCGGTCGGGATTATCGCCAACAACGGCATTCTGTTCAGCGAAAGTTCACTGAAGGGTGCGCACTTCATCGAGTTGTGCTGCCAGCGAAATATCCCGCTGCTGTTCCTGCAGAACATCACCGGCTTCATGGTCGGCAAGAAATATGAGGCCGGCGGCATCGCCCGCGACGGAGCGAAGCTCGTGACGGCCGTTGCGACAGCATCGGTGCCAAAGTTCACCGTGGTCATCGGCGGCTCTTATGGCGCCGGCAATTACGGCATGTGCGGCCGTGCCTACAGTCCGCGCTTTTTGTGGATGTGGCCGAACGCGCGTATCTCGGTGATGGGCGGCGAGCAGGCCTCCATGGTGCTCAGCCAGTTGCGCCGCGACAACATCGAGGCCAAGGGCGGCTCGTGGTCGGTGCAGGAAGAAGAGCAATTCCGCGCGCCCATTCGCGAGCAGTACGAGACCCAAGGGCATCCATACTATGCCACGGCGCGGCTGTGGGACGATGGCGTGATTGATCCCGCCGACACGCGCCTTGTGCTGGGCCTTGGATTATCCGCAGCGGCCAACGCGCCGTCCGAGCCGACGAAGTTCGGTGTGTTCAGAATGTAATGCAGGCTGCAACGATGACCGATCTTGTCCGTATCGAACGCGATCAAGGTGTGGCACGCGTCACCCTTAATCGCCCCAAACTCAACAACGCACTCAATGAAGAGCTGATCGAAGCGCTTCGCGTCACGTTCGAGACCCTCGCGACCGATGCGTCGATCGCAACCGTTGTGCTATCGGGCGAAGGCAAAAGCCTGTGCGCCGGGGCTGACATCAACTGGATGCGAAAGGCAGCTTCCTATAGTCGCGAGGAAAACATCGCTGATGCGATGCCCTTGGTGCGCATGCTTGCCGCACTAGATCGGATGCCGCAGACGACGATCGGTCGGGTCCAGGGGCCCATCTATGGCGGTGGCGTCGGAGTGGTTGCCGCTTGCGATATCACCATCGGGTCTTCGGAAGCCACGTTCTGCCTGTCCGAGGTCAGACTCGGCATCGTCCCGGGTATGATCAGCCCATATGTGCTGCGCGCGATCGGCGAACGTACGGCGAGGCGCTATTTTCAGACGGCCGAGGTCTTCGATGCCCAGGAGGCCAAGCGGATCGGCTTGCTGCATGAAGTAGTCGCTCCCGATGAACTGGACGAGCGGATCACCAAACTACTTAAGCAGTTGAAATCCGCGGCGCCGGGTGCTCGTGCGATTGCCAAGAAGCTGGCGGGCGATATTGCTGGCCGACCAATCGACGAGGCTCTGATGTCCGAAACCGCGGCGCTGATCGCTGATGTGCGCGCCCGTCCCGAAGCGCGCGAGGGACTTTCGGCGTTCCTCGAAAAGCGCAAAGCTTCCTGGAATTGAGACGGTCATGGAGACACGTTTGAACAAGGGTGCCGGTGCTGGGTTAGCCATGCCGTTGTATCGACGGTTTGGGACGCTGCTGATCGCCAATCGCGGCGAGATCGCATGCCGGGTCATCAGGACAGCACGCGCCATGGGCCTGCGTACGGTTGCTGTATATTCGGAGGCGGACGCTGACGCGGTACACGTTGCGTTGGCCGATGATGCTGTTTTGTTAGGGCCCGCGCGTGCGCGCGACAGCTATCTGAACATTGATCGCATCATCGAGGCCGCGGAGAAAACCGGGGCCGAGGCTATCCACCCCGGCTATGGCTTTCTGTCGGAAAACGCCGAATTTGCCCGCCGCTGCGCGCTGGCAGGACTGGTGTTTGTTGGCCCCACCGCCGAGATGATGGAGGCAATGGGCTCGAAGTCCGGTTCGAAGGCGCTGATGGAGAAGGCCGGCGTCCCGCTGGTGCCGGGCTATCATGGCGAGGCGCAAGACGAAGCGACGTTGGCAACCGCCGCCGGGAAGATCGGTTTTCCGGTGCTGGTCAAGGCGTCAGCCGGCGGGGGCGGGCGCGGCATGCGCGTCGTTCGGGATGCAGGCGAACTTGCGGGCGCCATCGTGAGCGCCAAGCGCGAGGCGCTCGCAGCATTTGGCGACGATCGCATGCTGATCGAGAAATTCGTTGAGAATCCGCGCCATATCGAGGTGCAGATCATCGGCGACAGCCACGGCAATATCCTATCGTTGTTCGAGCGAGAATGCACGTTGCAGCGGCGGCACCAGAAGGTGATCGAAGAGGCACCGTCGCCAACACTTGATGAAGCGCAACGCGAGGCTGTATGCGCAGCCGCGCGCAAGGCTGCGGCCGCCGTGAACTATGTCGGGGCCGGGACCATTGAATTCGTCTCGAACGGGCGCGACGTGTTTTTCATTGAAATGAACACGCGCCTTCAGGTCGAGCATCCGGTGACGGAGCTGATCACGGGTGTCGATCTCGTCGAGTGGCAGTTGCGTGTTGCCTTCGGTGAGAAGCTGCCCCTGGCTCAGGAGCAGATCAGACTAAACGGTCACGCGATCGAGGCGCGAGTTTACGCCGAGAACCCCAACAAGAACTTCATGCCCTCGGTCGGCCGCATCAGGACATGGCGGACCCCAGCCGAGGCCGATGGCTTGCGCATCGATGCCGGTTACGATGAAGGCAAGGCCGTCTCGCCCAACTACGACGCCATGCTGGCCAAGGTGATCGCATGGGCGCCGACGCGGGATCTCGCGATCTCGCGTCTTGCCCGTGGATTGGAGGAAACCGACGTCCGGGGCGTGACCACGAATATCCCGTTCCTGTCCGCGCTCGTGATGCATCCGGACGTTCGCTCGAATGCAATCGATACCGGTTTCATCGAACGCCATTTGGCGGATTTGACGCCAGAGCAGGCCGAGTTGTCGGACCTCGAACTCGGCGCAGCGGTAGCCACCATCTTGCAGAGCGAGGCAAATGCCGTCGAGGACGCCTATTCGCCATGGCAGTCAGGCGGCTGGACGGCGGTTGGCACGCGTCGCAGGCGGTTCTTGTTTCGCCACGCTCATGAACGTGAGGTTACGTTGCGTTACGGCAATGGTCCTTCGACACTGGCTATCGATGGACGTGACATCGCGTTCGGCTGGTCAGCTTCCGGCCGAGGCGGCGTAGATCTCTCTCTTGATGGCATCAAGCATCATGTCACTGGGGTGCTCGATCAGCGCGAGGTTTATGTCCGGACGCGGAATGGTCGTTTCGAGGTGCACTGGGTCGATCCTTTCGGCATGGAGGACGACGAACAGGCGGGAGCGGATCGCGTTGTGGCGCCATTGCCAGGAACGGTCGTCGCGCTGCTTGTTGAGGAAGGGGTGCACGTCGAAAAGGGCGCGGCCATCCTCACTCTTGAGGTTATGAAAATGGAGCAGACGCTGCGCGCGCCGTTCGCCGGGACAGTCAAGCAGTTGAAATGCAAGGTCGGCGACATCGTTCAGGAAGGCGTTGAGCTCGCCGAAATCGAACCTGCAAAGGAATAGTTGTTATGAGTGATCAGGTTCGTATTGTGGAAGTCGGTCCGCGCGACGGGCTCCAGAATGAAAAGACGCCGATTACCGTCGAGGCGCGCATCGCGTTTGTGGAAAATCTGGTGAGCGCTGGTCTCACGACGGTTGAAGTAGGCAGCTTCGTGTCTCCGAAGGCCATCCCGCAGATGGTCAATTCCGATCAGGTTTTGCGCGCGGTCGATCATCATCCCGGCCATGAGTTCCACGTCCTCGTGCCCAATGAAAAGGGCTACGAGGCAGCGAAGGCTGCGGGCGCCAAAGTCATCGCGGTGTTTGCCTCGGCATCCGAGGGATTTTCCCGAGCGAACATCAACTGCTCGGTGGCGGAATCCATTGAGCGGTTCACGCCTGTTGTCCAACGTGCCAAGGCCGACGGCATCAAGGTGCGCGGGTATGTCTCCTGCGTGCTCGGTTGCCCCTATGACGGTGAAGTGAAACCTTCCGCCGTCGCTTCAGTGTCACGAAAGCTTTGGGATCTCGGCTGCTACGAAGTCTCGCTGGGTGACACCATCGGGGTTGGAACGCCGATGAAGGCGCGCCAGTTGTTGCGGGTTGTGTCCGGTGAAGTCC
Source organism: Nitrobacteraceae bacterium AZCC 1564 (assembly GCA_036924835.1). NCBI lineage: Bacteria > Pseudomonadati > Pseudomonadota > Alphaproteobacteria > Hyphomicrobiales > Nitrobacteraceae > Nitrobacteraceae bacterium AZCC 1564. The sequence continues at coordinate 440,243 of JBAGRR010000001.1, read as the reverse complement.
CGATTGGCAACCTCGGGATGCACTTCCACGACACCTATGGCCAGGCTCTGGCCAATCTCTACGCCGGGCTCGAGGAAGGGGCCCGCGTGATCGATTCCGCGGCTGGCGGTCTTGGCGGCTGTCCTTACGCGCCGGGCGCCACCGGCAATGTGGCGACCGAGGATGTCGTTTACATGCTTGAGGGCATGGGCATTGCCACGGGCGTGGACATGCAGAAGCTCGTCGCTGCCACCAACGAAATCAGCCAGCTGATCGGCAAGCCGCCGGTCAGCCGCGTCGCGTCCGCTCTTAACGCTAGCCGGCGCTCGCATTGAGTTGGGCGACGGCAGCTATCGGCTGCCGTCAGGTCCCATGATCATATCCGGCAGCCATGTTGAGATTTGAGGGAAGAAGCATAGCAGCAGGACGGCGAAGGCCATCAGCAGCACGAATGGTAGCGTGCCCCAGATCACCTCACTGAGCGGAATGTCGGGGGCGACATTGCGGATGACAAAGATATTCAGTCCGACCGGTGGATGGATCAATCCCATTTCCATCACGATGGTCAGTACGATGCCAAACCAGATGATGTCGAAGCCTGCAGCACGAAGCGGCGGGAGAATGATCGGCGCAGTCATCAGGATGATGGACACCGGCGGCAGAAAAAAGCCCAGCACAATCGTCATGCCGAGGATTGCGGCGAGCAATTCCCACTTTGGCAAATGCATCGCCACAATAGCGCTGGCGGCCGATTGTGAGATGGTGAGATAGCTCATCACATAGGAATAAAGGAGCGACATGCCGATGATCAGCATCAGCATGGTCGATTCTTTGATTGTCGACGTAAGGATCGGCGACAGGTCGCTTGGTTTCCACACACCGTAGATGAATGCAATCAAGAGCAGCGCAAGCAAGCCGCCAAGTCCAGCGGTCTCCGAAGGAGTCGCATAGCCGCCGTACAAGGCGATCATGACGCCGGTGAGCAGGATAACGAAAGGCAGCACGCGCGGCAGAGCGTTGAAGCGTTCTGCCATGGTGAAATCATCATGGACAAGAATGGCGTCCGTCTTGCCGGTTTTTTCGTAGGCTTCCTTGGCGGCGGCATATTCCTTCCGGAAACGGAACACCGCATAGCCGCCGAACAGGCTGACCAACAGCAGACCCGGGCCGATGCCTGCCAAAAATAGCCGCCCGAGTGACTTCTCAGCAGCAACGGCGAAAAGGATCATGGTGATTGAAGGGGGCAGCAGGATGCCAAGCGTGCCTCCAGCCGCGATGATGCCGGCAGCAAATCCGCCCGAATAGCCACGCTTGCGCATCTCGGGAATGCCGGCGGACCCGATCGCCGAACAGGTCGCAGGGGAAGACCCGGCCATGGCTGCGAACAATGCGCAGGCAAAGACGTTCGCGACACCCAGCCCGCCGGGAACCTTGTGCAACCACGCGTGCAGCGCGGAGTAAAGGTCCTGTCCGGCGCGGGATTTTCCGATCGCGGCGCCTTTCAGGATGAACAGCGGGATCGACAGCAGCGTAATCGAGGCCATCTCCTCGTAGACGTTTTGGGTCACGGTATCGAGGGAAGCGGATGGCATGTAGATCGCCATGAACACTACGGCGACGGCGCCGAGCGCGAACGCAATCGGCATGCCGGAAAACATCACCAGCAGGGTGGCGAGACCGTAGCTGATCCCAATTCCAAAAACGGTCATGATCGGTGGGCCTTGCCGAACGACAGAACAACTTGCAGAGCGATCTGCACGCATAGCAGCGTCATGCCGGCGGCCATGAGCGCATAGGGAATTGCCAGCGGTGGGCTCCAGATCGAATTCGAAACCTGACCATCGACGTACGCCTCATGAGTCAAGGTCCATGACTTCCAAGTGAAGAAAGCACAGAAGGCGAGGCTCGCGATATCCACCAGCGTCAGCCGGATCCGGTTCATTCGGGGAGACAGCAGATGCACGAAGGCCTCAATGCCGATGTGGCCGCGTTGGCTTTGCACGAACGCCGAGGTCATGAAGGTTGCTCCGACAAGCAGGAACACCGCGGCTTCATCCTGCCAGTAGGTGGCTGCATGAAAGAGCGTTCGCGACACGACGCTGTAGCTGAGGATCAGACATGCGAGGACAAGCGCCAGGGACGCAATGATGAGAATGATGCGGTTGCAGATGGCAAGCGCACGGACTACGCCCGCCACAAGCGGATTGCTTGAGGCGGGCTCGACCGGCGCGCGCCGATCATCGACCAGACCGTGCGTCATGCGGCTGCGTCGGTCGCCAGCTTCATGAGATTGGCGCAATTGGCCGTTTTTTTGGAATAGTCCTTCCAGGCCGTATCGCGGGCGATATCTCGCCACTTGCCAACCGTTGCGGCATCCAGCTCGCTGACCTTCGCGCCAGCCTTCTCATAGACCTTGGCGACTTCGACGTCGTCGTCCTGAGCGCCTTTCTTGCCAAAGGCTTCAAGTTCAGCACCAACGGCGAGGATGATGTCCTGATGATTTTTTGGGAGTTTGTCGAAGATGGCCTTCGACATCATCAGCGGCTCGAGCATGAACCAGTAGGATTGACCTGCGCCGGAGGTGAGGTGCTTCGCAACTTCCTCGAGCCGGAATGAGATCAGGCTGGTTGAAGAGGTGATGCCGGCATCGCATGCACCGGTCTGCATCGCCGCGTAGATTTCATTGGATGGCACCGACAGCACGGCGGCGCCAGCCGTCTGGAGAACCATGTCCATTTCGCGTGAACCGCCGCGCACCTTCATGCCCTTTGCGTCCTCAGGCGCAACCAGTGGACGCGTACGGCTGGCGACACCGCCTGCCTGCCAAACCCAGGAAATCATCATGATGCCCTTGTCCGCGAGGAAGTCGGTGAGGGCCTTGCCGACGGGCTTCGTTTTCCAGCTCAGGCCAATGTCATAAGTCGGAACCAGACCCGGCATCAGGCCGATATTCGTTTCGGGTAATTCGCCGCCGGCATAAGGAAGGGGATAGAGGCTCATATCGAGCGCGCCCTTGCGCATGGCCGAAAACTGGGCGTTGGTCTTGATCAGGGACGAGCCGGGATAAACTTCGGCGACGATGTCCCCGCCGCTGCGCTTGTTCACTTCGGCTGCGAACATCCGCGTAAGCCTGTCGCGGAAATCGCCCTTGTCGATCGTGCCCCCCGGAAACTGGTGGGAGATTTTAAGCGTCGTTGCGGCCTGCGCAGCACTCAAACGCAAGATAGCCGGCGCGGCAAGCGCTGATGCAAGAACATGACGGCGCGTGAGCATGGAATGTCTCTCCCTTTAATTAGCTTCTTGGTTTTTGAATCCGCGTTGGCCGCGTTTCGAGGCCCGGTTGTAACAGGAACATGACTGGCCTGCATGACCGGTGATTTTAGTCCTTGGTATAGGTCGTGATACGATCTTTGCCTATTGCCGTTAGGCAATTTTGGCTGGGCATCTTTTTTGTGCGTTGCGGGATCGTGGCTGAGGGGTAGCCGGGAGAAAAATCCCGGCAAATACAAGCATTCCGCAGGTTGGCTCAAAAATTCTTCATGTCCGCGTAACGGAGCAGAATATCGAACGAAGATGCTTAGGCGACATCCGTCGTACCAACTTTTTGAGGATGAAATCTCATGGCACGCACCACCCGTATCGCGCTGGGCCTCTCCGCGGCGGCTATCTCCCTCGGCCTTGCCTTCGCTCCGGCTGCATTCGCGCAGGACAAGATGTCAAAGGATGGCATGAAGAAAGAAGACGGCATGACAAAGGATGGCATGAAGAAGGATGCCATGAAAAAAGATGGAATGAAGCACGACGGGATGATGAAAAAGGACGAGATGAAAAAATAATCATCTTGCTTGTGCACGAAGCAGACCGTTCGGATGATCGGTCTGCTTCGTGGCTAAACAGGTGCGGAAGCATCGTGCTTCCTGCCCGGTCGCTTTCTCTACCGGAAACTGCAAAGGCTATTTTTTTCTGGCCTTGCGCGCGGCGTATCGTGCGTCACGCGCAGCTTTCTGTTGAGCCTTGAGTTCGGCTTCTGCAGCTTCCTTTTCGGCCTGGAGCCGCAAGGCCTCGGCAGCAGCCTGTGCTGCTTGCGCCGCTTCCCGAGCCTTTTGTTCGGCCTTGGCCGCTTCGCGAGCCTTCCGGGCCTCCTCACGTCGGGCAGCGACTTCCTGTCGTTCAGCAGCGCGCTTCAAAGCCGCGGGATCGTCCGGACCTGGTTGTGCTTTAAATTTCTCGAGAATGTCCTTTCTTGCGTTCCGAGCGGCAGTCTGCCGGTCGAGGAAACTAGGTTCTTTGAATCCCATAGAGGTGAGGTCTTCCTGTAGATCGTTTGGTCGTTGGAGGTTCAATCGCAGATTTTGGCGAAGGCGCTCATCCAGCAGAATGCAAAGGACGGATTGGCCGGTTCAGCCTCAGTCTGGCGGCACGTTCTTATCGTGTTCGATCTTCTTTTCCAATTTGTAATCGATCGATTTCGAAGGGCGCGTCCATCGTGTGCAAATATTTCCTGATCACCACGGCGGCACTCGTAAGCACGGTTGTCTCCGCAAGGGTCGATCGGATGATTTTTTCCCCTGGGACGATACGATCAGAACGGATGCCGAAATTCCCGGATCTGGATAGACCTGCCGAAATGTTGAGGTTACGGGAATGGCGATGAGGCCGTGCGACAAGTCGTGCGTCGAATTCCAACGGACATTGCCGCCGCTGGAGTGGATCAGCTCGGCCGGGCATCGTTGGCCGGCCCGGCCAAACCTTATCCGCCCGATGATGGGGATCAAACCGGCGGCTGAACGAAAATAGCGAAACGATGAGTGGTCGCAAGTCTTTGCGGATCACGTTTTTTGTGGCCGGCCGCACGCTCAGTCAGCCTTTCGTGCCGCCGGTAACCCTTGCAGGCTGCGACGTTTTGAGAGGGACGATGCGACCTTTTGTTCACAGCCGCCGACGAGGGCCGCGATATACTTGATCGTGGAATGCTACTCCCCATCCGTCGTGATCCCATCAGCCGGTCACGACGGATTTTTTCCGACGGTTCAGGATGTCCTCGAAGCGCCCTTCGAAAGTTCAAGGCATCAATTTGGAAGCGTCGCAATTCGGACTGAATCGGTCACCAGCCTGCGACTCGGCCAATATTTCGGCCAATTGACCAATGTTGGGGAGGCATTCAGGTGGCAATAGGAACTGTGAAGTGGTTCAACGCGACAAAGGGGTATGGCTTTATCGCTCCGGAAACTGGCGGCAAGGACGTTTTCGTTCACATCTCGGCAGTGGAAAAGGCCGGTCTGTCTGATCTTCGCGAGGGGGCCAAGATCAGCTACGAAATCGTACAGAGCAGGGGCAGAGAGTCCGCCGAGAACTTGCGGGTCGAGTAACGTCGCCTCGGATTGATCGCAATCGATCTTAAATAGCCGTCGGCCGTGGCCCGGCGGCTTTTTTTAATGCGCGAATTCTGCGCTCAACTGGGGCCAGAACACCGCGAATGCAGCTAGCTTCGATTGCCCAATAGGCGCGGCCAACCAAAGACAAAGATCGCGGTCAGTGGCAATTCTGCGACCCACTCGAAAGGCGGGCCGTCATCAGGCGGCAACTTCGAAATCCGGTAGAACGTATAGATCCAGAACAGTGTGCAAGCCATGCAGGACGCCAGAGCAATGTCGCGCAAGACGGGCGAGGAAATGCTCATGCGATGTGGTCGATTGCTTTCCGCGGATGGTTCAAGGAATGAGCGGCTGCGTGTTGCAGGCGGGCGGCTCACTCGCTGAGTAAAGAATGCAAAGACGCACAAGTCTAAGCGGCGGCTTGAAAATAGCCGTTCATTATTGGTTCTCGGACGGTAGTGAACGACATAAAACGATGTTATGTGATTTCGGAGAGCTCTACGCGGTCCCATAGCTCAACTGGATAGAGTAGCGGATTTCTACTCCGCGGGTTGCAGGTTCGAGTCCTGCTGGGATCGCCAATTTTTTCAAGTAGATAGCTATTCCAGGTCCCTCAACGGGCAACAAATCGAAGAACCGGAGCCTTCGAATTGCGCCTCCGCGGCTTCCTGCGACGATAAAAAATGCCACTCCGACTTTAATTTCTTTGAACCATTCCGGAAGCCGGCAGACCAACCGGAAAGACCGTTTAGGCGATCAGCGTAAGTCAGCTTTTGAGCGTAAGATCAGGTTCTGGAGGACCCGTTGGGCCTCATCGGGACGTCGTCCAAAATCAGTATGTTCGGTACCATGAGGGCCATGAGTCCGTCACGATTCGCGCTTTGTCTTTATTTTAGGGCGACTCCAGTTCGCCGGCAGGGAGTTTTCACATGACTGGTCTGGTTCGCGCCTTCACGGTTTGCGCCGCGTTGGTGCTCGGTCTTGTTTCGGCGCAGGCTGCCGACAAAGCTTTCAAGCGCGACGACCTGGCAGACGCAGCCGTCCGGCTCGAGACTCAGATCAAAACCGAGGCGGGGATTATCAACAAGAGCGCTGCAGCGCTCAAATCCGATACCGATGCGGCCGTCAAGCGCAACGATTTGCGCGGCGCGTTGCAGCTCGCTGGACAGACCGTCGCCATTGCGCCGGAGGATGGCAGCAACTGGCTCCGGCTCGCGCGTACGATCGTTCAGCTCCGCCCGTCGGATACGAGGGAGCGCACCTTCCTCCAGGAGCGGGCCTCCACGGCGGCGTATATCGCTTACCTGCGCGCATCCAACGCCAACGATGAGGCCAGCGCTCTCGCGGTGTTGGGGAACGTCCTGTCGGAACGCAAGCTGTGGCGGCCAGCTCTCGACGCCCTGCGCCTGTCGCTCGATCAGCGAGAGACCGCCGACGTGCGAGGCCAGTACGAGAAGCTGCGCGACGATCACGGTTTCCGTTTGATGGATTACTCTGTGGACTCGGACTCTGCTTCGCCGCGGGCCTGTTTCCAGTTCTCTGAAGATCTCGCCAAACGCACTGACTATGGCCCGTTCGTCTCCCTTGCCGGCACTGACAAGCCCGCTTTGACATCGGAAGACAAGCAGCTCTGCGTCGAAGGTCTCAAGCATGGCGAGCGCTACACCATCAATCTGCGCGCGGGGCTGCCGTCGACTGTCCGGGAATCTCTGCCGAAATCCGCTGAGTTCAACATCTATGTGCGCGACCGCAAACCGTTCGTGCGCTTCACAAGCCGCGCGTATGTGCTGCCGCGTACGGGTCAGCGCGGCATTCCATTGGTGAGCGTCAATACACCAGCGGTGTCCGTGAATATCTTCCGGATCGGCGACCGCAATCTGATCAATTCTGTGCTGGGCAGTGATTTCCAGCGCGCGCTATCGACCTATGAATTATCAGAGCTCGGCAATGAGAAAGGCGTCAAAGTCTGGACAGGCGAAGTCGCAACCGCACCGACCTTGAATGCCGACGTCGTCACTGCCTTCCCGGTCGATCAGGCTGTCGGCGAAATGCAGCCGGGCGTTTACGTCATGACGGCTGCCGCAAAGGGCCCAGGCGCGTCGAACGATGAGGACTCCGGTTCTCTGGCGACGCAGTGGTTCATCGTGTCCGATCTTGGCCTGACGGCCTATTCGGGGAACGATGGCGTGCACGTCTTCATCAACTCGCTCGCAACCACGGAGCCGACGTCTGGCGCCGAGGTGCGGCTAGTCGCCCGTAACAACGAGATTCTGGCGACGAAGAAGACCGATGCCGCGGGCCATGTTCTGTTCGAAGCCGGGCTGGCGCGCGGCGAGGGCGGTCTTTCGCCGGCGCTGTTGTCGGTCAGCGGCGCCAAGGGCGACTACGCATTCCTCAGCCTCAAATCGAACGCTTTCGATCTGTCCGATCGTGGTGTTTCAGGGCGCACTGTCCCGGTCGGTCTCGACGCCTTTGTCTATGCCGAGCGCGGTGTCTACCGTTCAGGCGAGACGGTTTATCTCACCGCGCTGCTGCGGGATGGCAAGGGTAACGCTGCGAGCGGTACACCCCTAACGTTGGTGGTCGAGCGTCCCGACGGTGTCGAATTCCGTCGCGCGGTCGTTCCCGACCAGGGCGCAGGCGGACATAGTCTGACGCTGCCGCTGAATTCAGCCGTCCCCACCGGGACGTGGCGGGTGCGGGCGTTCACTGATCCCAAAGCTTCGTCCATCGGCGAGACCACCTTTATGGTGGAGGACTATGTTGCTGACCGTATCGAATTCACGCTCTCTTCCAAGGCAGAAAAGATAAGCCCTGAAGTTCCTGCGGAACTTGAGGTCGATGGACGATTCCTCTACGGCGCTCCGGCGTCTGGGCTTTCCCTTGAAGGCGACATGCTTGTCGCGCCGGCATCCGGCCGTCCCGGCTTTTATGGCTATCAGTTTGGCGTTGCCGATGAGGGAACGTCGAGCAATGAGCGGACACCGCTTGAAGATCTTCCGGAGGCTGACGCCAACGGCAAGGCAACCTTCAAGGTGAGCCTCGCGAAGGCGCCATCTTCGACCCGCCCGCAAGAGGCTCAGATATTTATCCGCATGGTGGAGACCGGTGGACGCGCAGTCGAGCGGAAGATCACGCTGCCTATCGCCCCGAACGACAACATGATCGGCGTGAAACCTCTGTTCGACGGCAAGAGCGTCGCGGAAGGCGATCCGGCCAAATTCGACGTGGTCTTTGCTTCCCCCGAAGGCAAGACGCTGGCGCGTAGCAATCTGCGCTATGAGCTGCTGAAAATTGAGTCTCGCTATCAATGGTATCGGCAGGGATCTTCCTGGGATTATGAGCCGGTCAAATCCACCAAACGGGTAGCCGACGGCGGTGTGGACGTTGCCGCCGACAAACCGGCTCGTATTCAGGTCTCGCCCGAACCGGGACGATACCGGCTCGACGTCAAATCGACTGACGCCGACGGCCCGCTGACATCAGTTCAGTTTAACGTGGGTTGGTATTTTGAAAGCAGTGCCGATACTCCGGATATGCTGGAAATGTCGATCGACAAGCCGGATTATCAATCCGGCGACACCATGGTCGTTTCGGTCAACGCGCGTACCGCGGGTAAGCTGACCATCAATGTCCTCGGCGATCGTTTGCTCACCACGCAAAGTGTGGACGTCAAGGAAGGGACCAGCAAGGTCAACATTCCAATCGGCAAAGATTGGGGCACAGGTGCTTACGTGGTTGCCACGCTGCGCCGGCCGCTCGACGCAGCAGCCCAGCGCATGCCGGGACGGGCCATTGGTCTGGAATGGTTTGGGATCGACCGGTCTGAGCGGACGCTCAAGGTCAGTCTCGCGCCGCCGGCGCTTGTTCGCCCGAACACGACGTTAAAGGTTCCTGTGAAGATTGATGGCCTCAACCCAGGCGAGGATGCAAAAATCGTCGTTGCCGCGGTCGATGTCGGCATCCTCAATCTGACGAACTACAAGCCGCCAGAGCCCGACGAGTATTTTCTCGGCCAGCGCAGCATGACCGCCGAGATCCGCGACCTCTATGGGCAGCTTATCGACGGCATGCAGGGCGCGCGTGGTCAGATCCGGACGGGCGGTGACTCTGCCAGCGCCGAGCTGCAGGGCAGCCCTCCGACGCAGAAGCCGCTCGCGCTCTATTCCGGCATCGTGACGGTCGGCGCCGACGGTAAGGCAGAGGTGACATTCGACATCCCTGAGTTTGCCGGTACAGCACGGCTGATGGCCGTCGCCTGGACGGCCACCAAGGTCGGTCGTGCCAATACTGATGTCACCGTGCGCGATCCGGTGGTGCTGACTGCGACGTTGCCGCGTTTCCTGCTCAACGGTGACCACGGCACCATGAATTTCGACCTTGATAACGTCGAAGGCGCGGCAGGTGACTACGTCATCAGCGTTAAGGCTACCGGACCCGTCAAGCTGACTGGGAATCCAGCAACGACGGTGCGGCTTGCAGCGAAGCAACGCAGCTCCGCGGCTCTTGCTCTTGATGCTGGCGGAGCCGGGCAGGCGAAGCTGGACGTTAACATCAAGGGACCCGAGGGGCTCACACTCGCGCGCCACTACACGCTTGATGTGAAGCCTGCGACCCAGATCCTGGCGCGCCGTTCGGTGCGGAGTCTGGCGAAAGGCGAAAGCCTGACCCTGACCTCGGACGTGTTCAATGATCTGGTGCAGGGCACCGGCGGCGTGCAGCTTTCCGTCGGACTGTCGACAGCACTCGATGCTGCGACGATCCTGAAGGCACTGGATCGCTATCCGTTCGGATGCTCCGAACAGATCACCAGCCGTGCGATGCCGCTGCTGTATGTCAACGACCTTGCGGTGGAGGCGCATCTGGCCATGGACACTGCTGTCGATCAGCGCATCAAGGATGCCATCGACCGGTTGCTGGCACGGCAGGGCTCCAACGGATCATTCGGACTGTGGTCGGCCGGTGGTGATGATGCCTGGCTCGATGCGTACGTAACCGACTTTCTCACGCGGGCCCGCGAGAAGGGGTTTGTGGTCCCTGATGTGCTGTTCAAGACAGCGCTTGACCGCATCCGTAACTCGGTGGTCAACGCCGAGGAGCCGGAGAAGGATGGTGGCCGCAATCTCGCCTACGGTCTCTATGTGCTGGCAAAGAACGGCACGGCGCCCATCGGCGATCTGCGGTATCTTGCAGATACCAAGCTGAAGGACATCGCGACGCCGATCGCGAAGGCGCAGCTTGCAGCCGCACTTGCACTGGTCGGTGACCGGTCGCGGGCCGAGCGCGTGTACGCCGCGGCTGTTGAGAGCCTCAATCCGAAGCCCGTTCTGCAATTCGGACGGACCGATTATGGCTCTTCGCTGCGCGATGCGGCAGCGCTGGTTTCACTTGCAGGCGAGGGCAGTGCGCCTCGTGCGACGCTGAATCTCGCTGTTCAGCGGGTCGAGGCAGCGCGTGGCCTGACGCCCTTCACATCGACGCAGGAGAACGCGTGGCTTGTGCTGGCATCTCGTGCTCTGGCCAAGGAAGCGAACGCCTTGTCGCTTTCGATCGACGGCCAGCAGGTGACGACGGCCCTGTATCGCAACTACCGCAGCACGGACCTTGCTGGAAAGACGATCACGTTGACCAACAACGGCGATGCGACCGTGCAGGCAGTGGTCTCGGTGACAGGTGCCCCGATCACACCAGAGCCCGCCGCTTCGAATGGATTCAAGCTCGAGCGCAACTACTTCACGCTCGATGGCAAGCCCGCCGATCCATCCAGGGCGAAACAGAACGATCGCTTTGCCGTGGTGCTCAAGGTCACTGAAGCAAGTCCACAATACGGTCAGATCATGGTGGTAGATTATCTGCCAGCCGGTTTCGAGATCGACAATCCAAAGCTGGTGTCGTCCGGTGATAGCGGTACGCTGAACTGGATCGAGGACGGAGCGCAACCGACGAATTCCGAGTTCCGTGATGATCGCTTCAGCGCATCTTTCGAACGGCACAGCAATGACAAGGCGGTATTTACCGTGGCTTACGTTGTTCGCGCGGTTTCGCCCGGTAAGTATGTGCTGCCGCAGGCCTATGTTGAGGATATGTACAATCCGTCGCGTTACGGCCGCACGGGAACCGGTACCGTTGAGGTTCGCGCAGCAAAATGACAGCACCTGTGACCGAGGCGCCTGAAACCACGAACCATCGCCGCTGGCGATGGTTCAAGGCGACGGCCGTCGCGATAGGTGTGCTTTGTCTCGTTGCAGTTGCGGGCGTTGGTGTATGGATTGCGTCGTTACCCCCGTTGCCGTTTGCACAGGCGCATCACGTTTCCACGACGGTCGTGGATCGCAACGGGAAATTGCTTCGGGCGTTTGCCATGGCCGATGGACGGTGGCGTCTGCCTGCTCACGCGAAGACGGACGTCGATCCGGGGTATCTCAAACTTCTGTTGGCCTATGAGGACAAACGCTTCTGGTCGCATCTTGGCGTCGATCCTCTCGCGTTGATGCGAGCTGCCGTCCAACTCGCAACGCGTGGCCATATCGTCTCTGGCGGCTCGACCATTACGATGCAACTGGCACGATTGATGGAGCCGCGACAGGAGAGGTCGGTCGGGGCAAAATTGCGACAGGCCGTGCGGGCGCTTCAGATCGAGCGGCAACTGAGCAAAGACCAGATTTTGAATCTCTATCTCACGCTCGCACCCTTCGGCGGCAACCTCGAAGGAGTGCGCGCGGCTTCGTTCGCGTATTTTGGAAAAGAGCCAAAACGTTTGTCGCTGGCTGAAGCGGCGTTGTTGGTTGCGTTACCGCAATCGCCTGAAACGCGACGTCTCGATCGCCATCCCGAAGCGGCCCGTGCTGCGCGCGATCGTGTCATCGGGCGAATGGTATCCGAGGGGCAGGTCTCGGTGGAAGACGCAGCCCGCGCAAAGCTCGAACCAGTGCCGAGGCTGCGCAAGCCGATGCCGTTTCTAGCGCCGCATGCCACCGATCAGTCACTTTCAACTTCAAAGGATGCGCCGCTGATCAAGCTGACACTGGACTCCAACATTCAGAAGTCCTTGGAGGCATTGGCGCGCGATCGCGCGACGGCATTGGGCCCCGATGTGTCAGTGGGCATCCTTGTAGTCGACAATGAGAGCGGTGACGTGCTCGCCCACGTTGGCTCGTCGGATTATTTCGACGTCCGCCGCGCAGGGCAGGTGGATATGACCCGCGCGGTGCGCTCGCCGGGGTCGACCTTGAAGCCGTTTATCTACGGCCTCGCCTTCGAGGACGGTTTCGTACATCCCGAAAGCCTGATCGAAGATCGCCCGACCCGGTACGGCAACTACGCGCCGGAGAACTTCGACATGACATTCCAGGGCACGGTGACGGTGCGCCATGCCCTGCAAATGTCTCTCAATGTTCCCGCGATTGCGCTGCTGGATCGGGTCGGGGCGAGCCGCCTGACCGCCCGCATCAGACAGGCTGGCGGAAACCTGATCCTGCCGAAGGATGAAACGCCGGGGCTCGCCATGGGATTGGGCGGCGTTGGCGTCACGCTGAGCGATCTGGTCCGCCTGTACGCAGGACTGGCTCGGCTCGGCAGCAGTGTTCCCCTTCGAGAAATTATCCGCCCCGAGGATACGCGGGAGGCTGACACCCAGCGCCTGATGGATCCGTCGGCAGCGTGGCTGGTCGGCAGTGTCCTGATGGGAACCCCGCCACCGGAAAATGGCCCCCGGAACCGGATCGCTTTCAAGACCGGCACGAGCTACGGCTATCGCGATGCCTGGTCGGTGGGCTTCGACGGCCACATGACAATAGGCGTGTGGGTCGGCCGGCCGGACGGTGCGCCGGTTCCCGGACTGCTGGGGCGCAAGGCTGCTGCTCCGATCCTGTTTGACGCTTTCGCCCGAATGGGGAAGCTTCCCGCGCCCCTTGCAAAGGCGCCCAAAGGCACTCTGATGGCGAGCACCGCGAAGTTACCGCTGCCGTTGCGGCGGTTTCGCCCGGCAGGAGATCTCGTACGGACAGGTAGCGAACAGACGCTTCGCATCCAGTTCCCCCTGAACGGATCCCGCGTCGATACCTACGGTGGAGGCGAGGTGAAAGGCTCGCCGCTACCCGTGAAGGTGGCAGGCGGAGTTCCGCCCATGACCATGATGGTTAACGGGGTCGCAGTCGGCGGCGTCGACAGCCGCCGCCAAAAGCTGGTCGATCCCCCGGGACCAGGCTTTGTCCGGCTCACCGTAATGGACGCGACTGGCGCCGCGGACACAGTTGTCGTGAGAATTCAATAGCGCCTGCGTAAGCTGTTGTCGGGCTAACGGTTTCAGCGTATGCGGAACCAATGGCTGAAGCACTCCCAAGACCCAGATTTGGCGCACCACGCGAACCGGTGAAACAGAAGAATCCCGGTAGTGGTCTTGTGCGGGTCGTGGATTTCGCCGTCGGCAGCCATGCGCGCGCCGTTGCCTTATTGGTGCTGTGCGGCTTGCTGTTTTTCCTGCCGGGCTTTTTCAACATTCCGCCAATCGACCGCGACGAGGCGCGTTTTGCGCAGGCGACGAAGCAGATGGTCGAGAACGGCGACTTCGTCGATATCCGCTTCCAGGATGAGGTCCGTTACAAGAAGCCTGTCGGCATTTACTGGCTACAGGCCGCGACCGTCGAAACCGCTTCGAAGCTTGGCTTGCCTCGTGCACAGGTTCGTATCTGGCTCTATCGCGTTCCGTCCCTGATCGGAGCCATCGGCGCAGTTTTGCTGACATACTGGGCGGCTCTGGCCTTCGTGACACGGCGTGGCGCCTTGTTGGCAGGTCTGATGATGTGTAGTTCGATCCTGCTTGGGGTCGAAGCGCGTCTGGCCAAGACCGATGCCATGCTGTTGCTCACCACGACCGCGGTCATGGGCGCGTTGGCTCACGTTTATCTGGCATGGCAACGCGGGGATGACTCGCCGCGCCCACCATGGACGCTGCCAGCGATATTCTGGACGGCTTTGGCAGGCGGAATCCTGCTCAAAGGGCCACTCATCCTCATGTTTGTTGCGCTGACGATCGGTACGCTTGCTGTGCTTGATCGATCCGCCGCATGGCTCTGGCGCCTGCGCCCGCTTTGGGGGCTGATGTGGATGCTTGTGCTGGTGTTGCCGTGGTTCGTGGCGATCTTTCTGAAGGCCGGTGACACTTTCTTCGCTGACTCGCTCGGGGGGGACATGCTGAGCAAGGTCGCGAGCCCTCAGGAATCTCACGGCGCGCCGCCTGGATTGTACTTCGTGCTTTTTTGGGTGACGTTCTGGCCTGGCTCCGCGCTGGCGGGCATTGCTGCGCCAGCAATTTGGCGCGCCCGTCGGGAGCCGGGTGCGCAGTTCCTGCTTGCGTGGCTGGTGCCCTCGTGGATCATCTTCGAACTCGTTATCACCAAGCTGCCGCATTACGTGCTGCCGCTTTATCCCGCCATTGCGATCCTGATCGTCGGCGCGCTCGAGCGGCGTGTGTTGTCACGCACGCCGTGGATTGTGCGTGGGACAGCGTGGTGGTTCGCTTTGCCGCTGATTATGACGGTCGCTTCGATCGTCGGCGCGATGGTCCTTTTGCGGCAACCTGAATTTCTCGCATGGCCATTTGCTGCAGGTGCCTTGATCTTTGGGCTGTTTGCTTGGTGGCTGTATGACGATCATCGCGCGGAGCATTCGGTTTTGAATGCAGTTGGGGCGTCGTGGTTTCTGGCTGCCTGCGTGTACGGCATCGTGCTTCCGTCGCTGACGCCGATGTTTCCGAGTGTGCAGATTGCGCGCGCGCTTCGCAGCGTTCAATGCGTCGGCCCTGCGGCCGCTGCCGCCGGATTCCAGGAACCAAGTCTCGTGTTCATGGTGGGGACTTCGACTCTTTTGACTAACGGCTCCGGTGCAGCCGATTTCCTTCTGCAAGGCAGTTGCCGCTTCGCACTGGTTGAGTGGCGTGAAGAACGCGCCTTTGCGCAGCGCGCTGAGGCCATCGGACTGCGCTACAACGTCGCCACGCGGATCGACGGCTACAACATCTCGCAGGGCCGGGCGATCTCTGTGGCGGTTTTCCGTTCCGAGGGTACACAATAAGATGCCGCTTGGATCGGGTGCATCGCAGCCCGCGAATTATTTCGCGCAGGTCGGCTGGTTTGTGTGGCAGTCGATCGCGCGATTGGCCGGTGCGCCATCACATTCACGCTGTGCGGAAGCGCGCCGTGCTTTGGCCTTGCGCTGGGTGTTGTTGTGCACCTGTGCCGCGCTCGTTATCGGAATGCTGATGTTCGCAATCGATGTGGCGACCATCAAGCTGATGCCGCCACGCGGCACGCCTAGCCTTTGGCCGGTGCGGATATTCACTGATTTTGCGAAATCGACCTACGTGCTTTGGGCGCTGGCCGCCTGGCTGACGCTCATCGTATTCATTCTCCCGCGGTTGAACGGGGTATCGCGGGCAATCCTGATCGGGTTTGGCCTGCGGGTTCAGTACATATTTTTCGCGGTGCTCGTCGCCGTGCTCGCCAGCGAAGTCCTGAAATACGTCGTCGGCCGCGGCCGTCCGTTTGTCGGCGGCGAGGCCAATGCCTTTTACTTCAAGCATTTCACCGAGAGTGAGGCTTTCGCGAGCCTGCCGTCCGGTCACGCCGTGACGGCATTTGCCCTTGCTTTCGCGGTCTCATCGATTTGGCGGAAAGCGGGGGCCCTTATGTGGACATTCGCGGTGCTTATCTGCTGCAGTCGTGTCATTCTGCTGGCACACCATCCAAGCGATGTCGTCGCGGGCGCCCTGACTGGTGTTATTGGCGCAATGTTTGTCCGTTATTGGTTCGCGGCCCGCCGGCTCGGTTTCACGATCGACCGGAACGGCACCATCATCCCGCTGGCTGGCCCGTCCTGGCAGGGGCTGAAAAGGGTTGCCCGGGACGCCGTGGCACCATAAGAAGCGGTCGCCCGACTCCGCCTTTCGCGACTTCTCAGGGCCTTGGATCCATCAGGACATGAGCGATCATCTACCAGCCTCCGGCGAGCCGGCCCCTGTCGTATCGATTGTGGTTCCGGTCCGGAACGAACAGGACAATATCGCGCCGCTAATCGCAGAAATTGCGAAAGCGCTCGATGGCCGCTGGGTTTACGAGATCATCTACGTCAACGACGGATCGACTGACGCAACCGCGGAACGCCTTTCTGCTGAAATGCAGGTCCGGAAAAATCTGCGCCACATTCGCCATGCGGCATCGTCGGGGCAATCCGCTGCAGTCCGGACCGGTGTGCGTGCGGCGCGGGGCCGAATTGTCGCAACACTCGATGGTGACGGACAAAACAACCCGGCTTTTCTGCCTGAGTTGCTTGCTGCCATTGAAAAGGGTGGCGAGCGCATTGGCCTTGCCGCTGGGCAGCGTGTGGGCCGCAAAGATACCGGATTCAAGAAGCTTCAGTCGCGCGTGGCAAACGGCGTACGCAATGCGATCTTGCGTGACGGGACCCGTGACACGGGTTGCGGCCTGAAGGCATTTCGGCGAGAGGTGTTCCTCGCGTTGCCTTACTTTGACGGCTTGCATCGTTTCTTGCCGGCACTTGTTCGTCGTGAAGGATTTGATGTTGCCTATGTGGATGTCATCGACCGCCCGCGGCACTCGGGCGTATCGAATTACGGCTTCTTCGATCGTCTTTGGATCGGAATCATGGATCTCGGCGGGGTCTGGTGGCTCATCCGTCGCAAAAGAACCACGCCAGTGGCAACAGAGGTGAACTGATGATCATTCAGTTCGGACAGGAACTTGGCGACTATTTGTACGATGTCTTCGTTGCCAAGTTTGACTTCTGGCTCGCCTTCGGCCTCGTCGCTCAGTTGCTGTTCACCGCGCGCTTCTTGGTGCAGTGGATTTCCAGTGAGCGCGCCGGCAAGAGCGTGGTGCCGATGGCGTTCTGGTTCTTCTCGATGGGCGGCGGGGCAATGACGCTCATTTACGGCATCGCTAAACGCGAGCCTGTCATCATTCTCGGTCAGGGCTTGGCGACCATCATCTACCTTCGAAATATCATGCTGATCTTGAAAGACAGGCGCTCCAGCAAGAGCAGCGCCTGATAAGATCATTTTTCCACGACGGCGTTAAAGGCTGCGAAGCCCGATTCAAGATCGGCTTTCAAATCTTCGACATGCTCAAGACCGATGTGAAAGCGCAATGTCGGGCCGCCGGGATTCCACTTTGTTGCCGTGCGGTACGCCGTACAGTCGAACGGAATTACGAGGCTTTCGTAGCCGCCCCACGAGTACCCCATGCCAAACAATTTGACGGTGTCGAGCAATGCATCGACAGCCTGCTGGGGGGCGGGCTTCAACACGACGCTGAACAGGCCCGAGGCGCCTGTAAAATCGCGCTTCCATATCGCGTGGCCCGGATCGATTTCGAGTGCCGGATGCAATACGCGTAACACTTCGGGACGTGAAGCAAGCCAGCGCGCGACCTCGAGTCCTGATTGCTGATGATGGGCGAGCCGCACTGCGAGTGTCCGCAGTCCGCGGAGCGCGAGGAAGACATCATCGGGGCCTGCGCAGACCCCGAGTAGCCGGATCGCTTCGGAGATCTCCGGCCAGGCCTGTGCGTTGGCTGAAATCGTACCGAACATGATATCCGAATGACCGCCGATATACTTCGTAGCCGCCTGAAAACTGATATCCACGCCTTGATCGAGCGAGCGATGGAAGAACGGCGTCGCCCAGGTGTTGTCGTCAATGACAAGCGCGTTTCTGCGGTGTGCAACCGCCGCAATGGCAGGGATGTCCGGCATTTCGAAAGATTGCGAGCCGGGAGCCTCGACCAGGACTGCCTTGGTATTTGGCTTGAAGAGAGCCTCGATACCTGCGCCGATTAATGGGTCGAAGTAGGTCGTCTCGATGCCCAACCGCTCCAGGAGGCCGTCGCAAAAGTTTCGTGTCGGGCGATAGACGCTGTCGATCACTAACAGGTGATCTCCAGCCTTGAGCACGGCAAGCAAGGCGGTCGAAATAGCTGCAACGCCAGACGGCGTTAAACCGACCCCCGCGCACTGTGGACCTTCCAGGGCCATCAGGGCTTCCTGGAGCGCCTTGGTCGTTGGTGTCCCATGGCGGCCATACTGGAACTCGCCACGGTGAGCGTGCAGATCCTCCGCCGTGGGGTAGAGCACGGTCGACCCTCGCACGATCGGGGGATTAACGAATCCCTTTTGGGCCACTGTGTCGCGGCCGGATGTCACGAGCTCAGTTCGCGGGTCGAGTGGCTTCGAAGAGGAGGGGGCGTCTTTAGGGGACTTCATGGGGCATTCATTGTCGAAGGAGGCTGCAGAAGTGTCACAGTCGTCAAAACTGACAGCACGATGCTGCATTCAGGTGGATAAGCCTAGTGTGGTGGTTCAGAAGTTCGCTCGATTTTTCCTGCGAGTCCTTCCAGCGAACTTCTGAACCTGAACCACACTAGAATCATAGGTTTACTAGTGTCCTCTCGAATCCAAAGTCCGCTACGGAGCGCGCGGCATAATGAGGCGGACTTTGGATTCGGGACACTAGTGTCCCGTCTCCGAATAACCGACCCCGTTTGCGGCGCGCTCGCGCGGTTATTCGGAGACGAAAGGACACTGGCAAACCTATGATTCTAGTGTGGCTTAGTCTCGCAATTGCCGATAAGAAACAAGCAGCTAGAGTGGTCGGCAATTGCGAGACGCCACACTAGTAAGCTGGCCCCGATAGCAGACGTCAAGCCCTTGACCCGCCGGGCCGGGCGTTCTGTTATATATGCCAGATATTTAGCACCATTCGTGCGCCTCAGTGGATCGCTGACCTCTCGCGTGACGCTTATCGACTTTGGCGCGGCGCATCAGTGAAAGGCAGTTCGATGAAACGGGTATCGTTTGGCTTCATTCTCGGTCTCGTGGCGACTGCAACACTTTCTGGCGCCTATGCTCAGTCGCCGGACAAGCCCAAAGAGAAGCCGCTTCTGCAGACCATCAAGGAAAGAGGGACGCTCTCGTGTGGGGTCAGTCAGGGCCTGCCGGGCTTCTCGGCTCCTGATGACAAGGGGAATTGGATCGGCCTCGATGTGGACATCTGTCGCGCCATTGCAGCGGCGATTTTCAACGATCCTAGCAAGGTGAAGTTCGTTCCTCTATCCGCCAAGGACAGGTTTACAGCGCTGCAGTCCGGTGAAATCGATGTTCTTTCACGCAATTCAACATGGACGTTGTCACGAGATACATCCCTGGGATTGAATTACACCGGGGTCACTTACTACGATGGGCAGGGCTTCCTTGTTCGGAAGTCACTCAAGGTCAATTCGGCACTGGAACTCAACAGCGCATCGATCTGTGTTCAGACTGGCACCACGAACGAACAGAACATCGCGGACTACTTCAAATCCAACAATATGAAGTACGAGATGATCGCGTTCGGTACCGCGGACGAGACGATTAAGGCGTACGAGTCAGGGCGTTGCGATGTATTCACGTCCGACGTTTCGCAGCTCTATGCCGAGCGCCTCAAATTGGCTGCGCCCAACGATCACGTCGTTCTGCCCGATATCATTTCGAAGGAGCCGTTAGGGCCTGTGGTACGGCAGGGTGACGACCAATGGTTCGACATCGTCAAATGGACGTTGTTTGCGATGATCAATGCTGAGGAACTGGCCGTCACGCAAAAGAACGTCGACGAAATGGCAAAGTCGAGCAAGCCTGAACTGAAGCGTATGTTCGGCACGGACGGCAGCCTCGGCGAGCAGCTCGGTTTGACGAAGGACTGGGTGGTGCGAATCATCAAGGCCGTCGGGAATTACGGCGAATCATTCGATCGCAATGTTGGCGCGGGATCGAAGCTTGGGATCGCCCGAGGGCTTAACAAGCTCTGGAATCAGGGCGGTATCCAGTACGCACCGCCCATCCGTTGACAGCTACATCAGAGACCGCAATGACGGGTGAAGCGCGCAAGCCGCCGTTCCGTTTAGCGGCGCGGCTTCGCAACGTTCTGGGCGGGCGCGCCGGATGGCGCGGCGCGCTTGTCCAGCTCCTGTTTATCGCGGTCATTGTCTGGGTCGGATACGAAATCGTCGAAAATGCGCGCGCCAACCTGCAGGCACAGCGCATTGCATCGGGCTTTGGCTTCCTATCGAATACCGCTGGTTTCAGCGTCAGTCAGGCGCTGATTCCGTATTCCGAGAGCGACACCTACAGTCGTGTCTTTCTTGTTGGTCTGCTCAACACGTTGCTGGTCTCAGCCATAGGCATCATCGCGGCGACGATCATCGGACTGCTCGTTGCACTTGGGCGGTTATCGCCGAATTGGCTGCTGTCCCGGATTTCGGGTGGATACGTCGAACTCATCCGCAATCTGCCGCTGCTGTTTCAGATTCTGTTCTGGTATCTGGCGGTCCTGGCGACGCTGCCGAACCCACGACAAAGCATCTCGTTGTTTGGCAGCATCTTCCTGAGCAACCGCGGCCTTGTCGTTCCAGATCCGGTTCCGCAGCAGGCCTTCACTGTTTTCGTTTTTGCGATCGCGATCGGAGTGCTTGCAGCGCTGGCCATGCGCATCTACGCGCGTCGGCAGTTGTTCAAAACCGGCCAGAAGCTGGTGATTTGGCCCTTTGTCGTACTCATGCTGATCGGGTTGCCGGCGCTCGCTGCACTTCTTTTTGGTGCGCCAGTGAAGTTCGATATGCCCACGTTGCGAGGCTTTAATTTTGCGGGGGGAATGCGGATCCTGCCGGAGTTCGCGGCCTTAGTGGTTGCGCTCTCAACGTATACAGCCGCGTTCATCGCCGAGATCATTCGTGCTGGTATTCAGTCCGTGCCCAAAGGCCAGATGGAGGCAGGGGCCTCGCTTGGCTTGTCTCGCGGTGCGACGTTGCGCCTCGTCATCATCCCGCAGGCGCTGCGTGTGATTTTGCCGCCGCTGACAAATCAGTATTTGAACCTTACCAAGAACTCGTCTCTGGCGGTGGCGATCGGCTACCCCGATCTGTTCTCTGTCTTTGCTGGAACAACATTGAGCCAGACAGGGCAAGCCGTTGAAATTATTGCACTGACAATGGGGGTGTATCTGCTGGTGTCGTTGGCTACGAGCGCCATCATGGGACTTTATGGCTGGCATGTGAATCGGAGCCTTGCGGCATGACCGACCAGCTCGCAGCCACCTTCGTTCGGCAGACGCTTGTCGAGCCGCGCAAAGCGCCGACCATGACAATCGGCGTTGTCGGGTTTGTTCGTCAACGCCTGCTCAATTCACCGCTGAACATCGTGCTGACTGTCGCGAGCGTCGCACTGCTCGCGTTGATCGTCACACCAACGGTGAAGTTCTTGCTTGTCGACGCCGTATGGCATGGCAACGACCGATCGGCATGTCTTGACGCCAATGCCGGGCACGTCGTTGGCGCTTGCTGGCCGTTTGTCCAGGCCAAGTTCGATCAGTTCATCTACGGGTTTTATCCTCAAGCCGAGCGCTGGCGGGTCAACCTGACCTTCCTTCTCGGCGCCCTTTTGCTTGCGCCGCTGCTGATTCCTCGCGTGCCTGCCAAGGCGCTGAACTCTGGTCTGTTCTTTCTCGCGTATCCGATTGTCGCCTTTTTTCTGCTGCGCGGCGGCGGAATTCGCGGCTTCGTGGTGAATTGGTGCGCCGACCTGGGCTCAGGGCTGGCCTCGAGTTTTCAGGATGCCGGCAGCCGCCTTGTGGGGATCGGCGAGGGAATGACGGGGAGCTCACTGGGCTCGCTGGTCGCGCTTTTGGGAAGAGCGGTCGCGCTATTTGGACAGGCGCTTGGCTGGCTGATCCTGCCACTCGAGTGGATGCGGGATTATACGCAGCGCTTTGCCGCGACCGTGTGGGTCGATCTCACATTGACGGCTGTGATTGTTTCGCTGCTTGCCTTTCTGCTGACCGGCGGATTTCGCAATGGCTGGCGTGCGCTGTTGCGGAGCGCTGTGATTTTCGCGGGCATCGCCGTGGTCATCAAGCTGATGGATCTTGATCATGGTGGCCTGCCGATTGTCGATACGCGGCAATGGGGCGGACTGCTGGTGACGCTTGTGGTCTCCCTGACGGGGATCGTTGCCTCGATGCCGGTTGGAATTGTGCTGGCGCTTGGGCGACGTTCGACCATCCCGCTGATCAAATTGTTCTCGATTACATTCATAGAATTCTGGCGCGGCGTTCCGTTGATCACGGTGCTATTCTTCGCGACCTATATGCTGCCGCTGTTTCTGCCGGGAAATTTTACGGTCGATGGATTGGTGCGCGTGCTGATCGGCATTGCGTTGTTTGCCGGGGCGTACAATGCTGAAGTCATCCGCGGAGGCTTGCAGGCCATTCCACGCGGGCAGGCGGAAGCGGCAAGTGCGCTCGGGCTGTCCTACTGGAAGACCACGGGATTGATTGTCATGCCGCAAGCCTTGCGGCACGTCATTCCGGGACTGGTGAACAGCTTCATCGCCTTGTTCAAGGATACGACTCTTGTCCTGATCGTTGCGATTTTCGATCTGCTCGGACAGCTTCGTGCGTCCTTTGCCGATCCGAACTGGGCAACGCCGACGACGTTGTTCACCGGTTTCGCCTTTACTGGGATAATCTACTTCGTGTTCTGTTTTGGAATGTCACGCTACTCACTGTTCGTAGAGCGGCGACTGAATGCTCACAAGAATGTCTGAGATGAAACCATGAGTGCCGATCCCATTGTCAGCATCTCGGGCCTCAACAAGTGGTTCGGCGAATTCCACGTGCTGCGCGACATCGATCTGACCGTCGGGCGCGGGGAGCGTATTGTGGTTTGCGGCCCGTCGGGGTCGGGCAAATCGACCTTGATCCGATGCATCAACGCGCTGGAGGAGTTTCAGGAAGGCCGGATTGTCGTTGATGGCATTGAGCTTGGGCCAAATCTTCGCCGGGTTGACGATGTCCGGCGCGAAGTCGGGATGGTGTTCCAGAGCTTCAACTTGTTTCCGCATCTGACGGTGCTGGAGAACTGCACGCTGGCTCCGATCTGGGTGCGCAACATTCCGAAGAAGGAAGCTGAGGCTTCCGCCATGAAATACCTTGAGCGGGTCCGTATTCCCGATAAGGCCGACAAGTATCCCGGACAGATTTCAGGTGGTCAGCAGCAGCGTGTGGCGATCGCGCGGGCGTTGACCATGAATCCGAAAGTCATGTTGTTCGACGAGCCAACATCGGCGCTCGATCCCGAGATGGTCAAGGAAGTGCTCGACACCATGGTCGATTTGGCGAAAGAGGGCATGACCATGCTGGTGGTGACCCATGAAAT
Source organism: Nitrobacteraceae bacterium AZCC 1564 (assembly GCA_036924835.1). Taxonomy (NCBI): domain Bacteria; kingdom Pseudomonadati; phylum Pseudomonadota; class Alphaproteobacteria; order Hyphomicrobiales; family Nitrobacteraceae; species Nitrobacteraceae bacterium AZCC 1564. The sequence goes on along the minus strand of JBAGRR010000001.1, from coordinate 416,632 downwards.
GGGGTTCGCTCGTGAGGTTGCCGACCGCGTCGTGTTCATGGACGCGGGGCAAATCATCGAGGCGAACACGCCGGAGAAATTCTTCTCCAATCCGCAGCACGCGCGGACCAAGCTGTTCCTCAGCCAGATTTTGCGCTGATAAGAGCTTCGGTTCTGATTGAATCAGAACCGCAACTCTCAAGTCTTGTTTGATGCGTTTTCTTTACGCGGGCAGGGAGCTACTTCGCGCCCTAGTGTCCCGAATCCAAAGTTCGCCTCATGGTGCAGCGTGCTCTGTAGCGAACTTTGGATACGAGAGGAGACTAGTAAATTTATGATTCTAGCGTGGTTTAGGTTCAGAAGTTCGCTGGAAGGACGCGCAGAAAAGATAGAGCGAACTTCCGAACTACCACGCTAGACCTTCTCGAACGGCACGTCGATCTTCGTGCGCTTCTCCAGCCACGTCGGCACGGGAAGGTTCTTCGAGCGCATGAACTCCGGATTGAACAGCTTCGACTGATAGCGATTGCCGGAGTCGGCGAGGATCGTGACGATGGTCTTGCCGGGGCCGAGCTGTCTTGCCAGACGGATCGCACCCGCGATATTGATGCCGGTGGAGCCACCCAGGCAAAGGCCCTCATGCTCCAATAGTTCGTAGATCACCGGTACCGCTTCCTCATCCGGAATGAGGAACGCGTCGTCGACTTTGGCTTCCTCGATCACGGGCGTTACGCGGCCGAGCCCGATGCCTTCGGTGATGGAGTCGCCCGGCGTCGACTTGGCGGCGCCGTTCTTGAACAGCTCGTACATTGCCGCGCCGCGCGGATCGGCACAGCCGATGACGATGTTTTTGTTCTTCGACTTCAGGAACGAGCTGGCGCCCGCGAGGGTGCCGCCGGTGCCGACCGAGCAGATAAAACCGTCGACCTTGCCGCCGGTCTGCTCCCAGATTTCCGGGCCAGTCGATTCGAAGTGCGCCTTGACGTTGTCGAGATTGTTCCACTGATCGGCGAACAGCACGCCATTCGGCTCGCTCTTGCGCAGTTGATCGGCGAGCCGCCTGCCGACATGCTGATAGTTATTGGGATTGGAGAAGGGCAGCGCGGGGACTTCGACGAGCTCGGCGCCGCAGAGCCGCAGCATGTCCTTCTTTTCCTGGCTCTGGGTGTTGGGAATGACGATCAGCGTGCGATAGCCGCGCGCGCTCGCCACCACCGCAAGCCCGATGCCGGTATTGCCGGCGGTCGATTCCACGACGAGGCCGCCGGGCTTCAGATCGCCGCGCTTCTCGGCTTCCAGAATCATCCATTTGCCCGCGCGGTCTTTCACGGACTGGCCGGGATTCATGAATTCGGCCTTGCCCAGAATGGTGCAGCCGGTCAGTTCGGAGGCTTGCTTGAGCTTGATCAGCGGCGTGTTGCCGATCGCCTGGATGACGTCGTTGTTGAACTTCATATCGCGAAAAACACCGGTTGTTTCTTCACCGGGATCGACCCTAAAGGACCGAAGCCCGGATCACAAGCAACCGCGCGCGCGGCAGCCATCCGGATTTCGCGAACACGACCTGGCGAAGGTCGATGTTTCCCGACAGGAATCCGGCTCGCAATAGGCAAGGTAATACGGCCACATGCGCCGGAACCGGTCGTCGAATCCGAGCGACATCAGGTTCGGCCAAGCCTCGCGGAAATCTGGGCATGGGGCGGGACTTTAGATTGATAGCCTCGGCGGGGCGTTTGTATTTGTTGTCCGAGGTAAGATCGCTTGTGCTGTCCTCGATTGGCGCCGACGGACAAGCCATGCTTGGATCACGCTAGGCCAAGTCGAACGAAGTGCCGACATCGTAATAGGCATCGGTGTTGTTACGATCAGTAGCGGAAGGATCGTGCGAGCCGCGCGATCGGCGTGTTGCCAAGCATGGTCTGGATCACGTCGCGACGGACGCAAAGAGTGGGGACGCTGGACGTTGGCGTGCGGCATTCGCGCCTGAGATAAGCTTCTGCAATCGCGAATTCGCGGCGGCACGCAAGGCGCCAAGCAAATTCGGAGTTGTAAATCGCCATCCGTGCCGATCGACCACTGAGCTCAGGTTCAGCGATTCGGTGGAAGTCTAAGCCGCCTCATGAAATCTTTGTAATAATCCGGATTTTGAGGCCCCAAAATCCGCAAAAAGCTGCGGATTCCGTCTAGAAGCGACATGGTGGGATGATGCTGCCGGAGCACACGCGCGCATGTTCTGGGGAACATGATGGAACGTCTCTGTCCGTGGCTGGATCGGCCCGTTAAAAAGGCGCTTCAGCGCTTCGGAAAGTGTGCATAGCAGTGTCGGTGTTCTTTTATCAGTTCACGTGTCCAGCGTTGTCTTCAAGGCGACTGCTGGCGCTCCTCGCGGCATTTGCGGTTGCAGCCACTTCGAGCGGATGCATCACGACATCCGATCTGCCTGATCCCGCCCTGGATATTCCGGGCGCGTACAAAGCCGCGAACGGTGCCGCTGAAAGCAGGCCGCCGGCGCTCGACTGGTGGCGAGGCTTCCGCTCCAGGGAGCTCACCATCCTCATGGAGGAGGCGCAGACCGTCAACTTGGATATCGCCGCTGCCACCGCGCGCATCCGGCAGGCGGATGCGCAAGCCCAGCAAATTGGCGCTGCGCTTTTGCCGACCGTATCCGGGACGTTCTCTGGCTCGCGCTCCCGCTCTTCGAGCACGACGGGTACAATCACCAGCGCCACGCCCATTACAGGCCGCGGCGAGGTGACCAACCACACAGCCTCGCTCAGCGCGAGTTATGAGATCGACTTTTGGAGCAAGAATCGCGACGCGCTACTGGCGGCCGAGGAAACCGCCAACGCCAACCGTTTCGATCGCGATGTGGTCGCGATGACGACGTTGGCGAGCGTGGCGAACGCCTATTTCCAGGTTGTCGCGGCACAAGACCGGATCAAGACAGCGACCAGCAATATCGCCAGCGCGCAGCGCATCTATGACGCCATCAAGGCGAGGGTGGATGCCGGCACCGGCTCCGATCTCGATCTCGCTCAGCAAGAGAGCTTGCTGGCCAACCAGAAAGCCTTGGTGCCGCCGCTGCGCCAGGCGCTGGCCCAGAACACGAATGTCCTGGCAACTCTTGTTGCGAGGCCTCCGGAACGGCTGAAGCTCACGGGAGGCTCGCTTGCACAGATGGCTATTCCGCGCGTGACGCCCGGATTACCTTCCGAGCTCCTCACTCAGCGGCCAGACATTCGTCGTCAGGAAAATCAGCTGGCCTCGGCCACTGCCAATGTCGGCAGCGCCAGGGCCCAATTCTTTCCGAGCATTCAGTTGACCGGGCAGGGCGGCTATCAGAGCGCCGCGCTCGCCGCCCTGTTCACGCCGCAATCCGCGTTCTTCAACGTGGCTGCCGGTCTGACCCAACCGATATTCGACGCGGGTCGTATCCAGGCCAATTTCGAATTGCAGAAGGCCGTGCAGGACGAATTGTTGCAAACTTATCGCAAAACCGTGATATCCGCGTTTGCCGATGTCGATACTGCTCTTGCGACGCTCAAGCAGGCTAATGAGCGTCTGAGGCTTCAGCGGATTGTTGTGACATCGTCCCGGCGGGCCTTTGAGCTGTCCGAACGGCAACTTCGGGCGGGCACGGCGGACATCGTGACTGTGCTAAATACTCAATTGACGCTATTCCAGGCGGAAGATTCGCTGACACAGGCGCAACTCGCCCGGCTTCAGGCCGTGGTCAGCCTCTACCAGGCATTAGGTGGCGGTTGGTCGCCAAAGACGGAGCCGGTCGATGCTCTTTAAACCCGAGCTGAAGGGAAAAGCCAAAGTAGGCGATGGTGTCGCGCGTGTCGCGTCCGGGGCGCGCAGGCGAACGGTTTCAATCTTCATCACGCTTTTGATCATCGGCGGTCTTGGTTACATCGGCTGGACCTATCTCCGGCCCAACCAGAATGCTGCCCATGTCCGGCCGGATCTGGCGATCCCGGTCCTTGCGGCGACCCCGCATATTGAGGATGTGCCGGTCTATATCGACGGCGTGGGGACCGTGCGTGCATTGAACAACGTCACGGTTCGCGCGCAGGTCGATGGCAAGTTGCTGTCGGTCAATTTCAAGGAAGGGCAGGACGTCAAGGCTGGCGACGTGCTCGCCGAAATCGATCCCGTGATCTACAAGGCGCAGTACGATCAGGCCGTTGCCAAAAAAGCGCAGGACGAAGCCCAGCTTGCCAATGCGAAAATTGATCTCACGCGCTATGAGCAACTTGCCGCATCCAGGGCTGGTTCAGCGCAGCAGGCTGATACCCAGCGTGCAACGGTCGCTCAACTTGAAGCGCTGGTGAAATCGGACCAAGCCGCGATCGACAATGCGCGTGCGACATTAGGTTACACTAAGGTCGTTGCCCCTCTCTCGGGGCGTGCCGGACTGCGTCAGGTCGACCAGGGCAACATCGTCCATGCTTCCGACGCGACAGGCATTGTCGTGATCACGCAAATGCAGCCGATTGCGGTTCAGTTCAGTTTGCCGCAGCAGCAGATCGTTCGCGTCAATGCCGCCGCAGCCAAAGGGCCCTTGCTCGTTGACGTATTCGGCAACGACGGCAAGACGGTCGTGGACACAGGCACTGTCACAGGTATCGATAATCAGGTCGATCAGACAACCGGTACGGTCAAGATCAAGGCCGAATTCCCGAACGCCAACTATCAGCTTTGGCCGGGGCAATTCGTGAATGTACGGCTGAAAGTGCAAACGCTGGAGAAGGCGATCGTGGTGCCGACCGCTGCGGTTCAGCGCGGACCAGCGGGAACGTTCGTGTATGTCATTGGGGCGGATGACACCGTGACCGCACATACGGTCTCGGTCACCTTGCAAAACGAAACAGAGGCAGTGATCGCGTCCGGCGTCACCGTAGAAGATCGAGTCGTGACCACAGGTTTCGCCAATCTCTCTGAAGGCGCCAAGGTTACGATCAGCCAGAACTATCAGACGCCAACCCCTGACCTCGCGCCGCAAAAGCAAAAGGGCCGCAAGAGCGGAGGCGGCGGTGAGAAGGGCGAACGTCGCCACAAGGGGCAGGACAAAGGGGCGCAAGGGGGGCAACAGTCGGGTGGCGGCGCGAAAGCGCCGCAATGAGCCGGATGTATGATGTCGAACCTGTGAGCGCGCATCGATGAGCGTTTCGGAACCATTCATTCGCCGGCCCATTGCGACGTCCCTGCTTGGCGTTGCACTGCTGATCGGTGGCGCACTCGGTTACTGGGCCCTGCCGGTTTCGGCGCTGCCTCAGGTTGATTTTCCGACCGTGCAGGTCACGACACAGTTACCAGGCGCAAGCCCCGACGTCGCGGCGTCGCTCGTTACAGCGCCGCTCGAAAGGCAACTCGGACAGATCCCTTCGCTGGTGTCGATGACATCGACAAGTTCGTACGGGGTCAGCCAGATCTCGCTGCAATTCGACCTCAATCGCGATATCGACGGTGCAACGCAGGACGTGCAGGCGGCCATTAACGCCGCGGCCGGCGTCTTGCCTAAAAATCTGCCATATCCGCCGACTTATGCGAAGGTCAATCCAGCAGATGCGCCGGTGCTGACCATCGCCATGACATCGGACACAGTGTCGCTTCGCTCCATGAGTGATCTTGCCGACACCATGATGGCGCAGCGGTTGGCGCAGATCAGCGGCGTGGGTCGCGTGTCGGTGCTCGGCGGTCTGAAGCCCGCGGTGCGCGTCCAGGCCGATTTGGCACGTCTTGCCGCTTACGGCATTTCGATGGAGGACCTGCGCAATGCCATCGCGGGCGCGAATGTCTCCGGTCCGAAGGGCTCGCTGGACGGTGCCCAGCAGGCGTACACCATAGCGGCGAACGACCAGATTGCGACCGCGGAGGCTTACAAGCCGATCGTGATCGCCTATCGGAACAACTCGCCCGTGACGATCGGCGATGTCGCGCAAATCATTGATGGGTTGGAAAACAACAAAACCGGCGCATGGTACCAAGGCCGATCGGCTGTCATTATCGAAATCCAGCGGCAGCCCGGCGCCAACGTCATCGAGGTTGTGCGCCAGATTCGCCAGGAAATTCCCAAGCTTCAGAAGGCTGTGCCCGCGGGCGTTGATTTGACGGTTGTCAGCGACCGGACCGTCACCATTCGCGCATCAGTACACGACGTGCAGTTTACGCTGATCCTCAGCGTGGCCCTTGTCACGCTCGTGGTCTTGATTTTCCTGCGATCGTTGCGGGCGACGTTGATCGCGGGGGTGGCGCTGCCGCTCTCGCTGATCACGAGTTTTGGCGTGATGTATTTTGCAGGTTTCAGCCTCGATAACCTGTCGCTGATGGCGCTCACCATCGGCACCGGCTTCGTCGTCGACGACGCCATCGTGATGATCGAAAACATCGTGCGCCATATGGAGAATGGCGAAAGCGTGATGGAAGCGTCGCTGCGCGGTGCAAGCGAGATCGGGTTTACCGTGATTTCGCTGACAGTTTCGCTGATCGCGGTGTTCATTCCACTACTATTCATGTCCGGCCTTGTCGGACGCATGTTCAGGGAATTCGCGCTGACGTTGACCATCGCCGTCGTGACGTCGGCGGTTGTCTCTTTGACGCTGACCCCGATGATGTGTTCCCGGCTTCTGAAGCGTCACCATGAGGAATTCGCAGTTCCTGGTCTCGGTCTGATCAGCCGGTTGATCGATCAAATGGTCGAGTTCTATCACCGGACACTGCTGTGGGTTCTGCAGCATCAGCGCGCCACCCTGGTTGTCACATTTCTCACGCTGGCCGCGACGCTGGCGCTCTACGCAATCGCTCCCAAGGGGTTCCTGCCGCTGCAGGATACCGCCTCGATCACCGCCGTCACCGAAGCAGGTCCGGAAGTTTCATTCTCGGATATGCAGGCACGGCAGACGCAGCTCGCTGATATCATCAAGGCCGATCCCGACATCGTAGGCGTCGTATCCGTTATTGGCGCGGGATCCGTGAACCCGACACCGAATGTCGGGCGCCTCGTCCTCACCCTTAAGCCGCGAGGCGAGCGAAAGACGGATATCGCCGATGTGGTACGCCGTCTGAAGGATAAGGTTGCCGGTGTCCCGGGAATGACGGTTTATTTCCAGGCCGTGCAGGATATCCAGATCAGCACGCGCGCCAGCCGCTCCCAATATCAGTACACGTTGACGGCTGCGAGCGGGCCGGAGGTGACAGAGTGGTCGGCGAAGCTCGTTCAGGACATGCGCCGCGATCCAATGTTCCGCGATGTGTCGTCAGAGGCGCAGGAGGGGGGCCTTCGTGCGATGGTGACGGTTGACCGTCAGCGAGCCGGACAGCTCGGTGTGTCGGTTCAGGCCGTGAATGACACTTTGAACGATGCATTTGCGCAGCGGCAGATTTCTACGATCTTCGGTCAGGCCAACCAATATCGGGTGGTGCTTGAGGCGTTGCCGGAATATCAGCGCGATCCGTCGATCCTGTCCAAGCTCTACGTGCCGGGCGTAGCCGGCGCACAGGTGCCAATTGACGCCGTCGCGAGCATCGCGCGCACCACGGCCCCATTGTCAATCACCCATCAATCGCAGTTTCCCGCCGTCTCGCTGTCGTTCAATCTGGCTCCGGGGCAAGCGCTGGGCAATGCGGTCACACGGATCGCCGAGATTGAAACCAATATCGGCATGCCGACCAGCATCGTCGGGATCTATTCGGGCGACGCCGCGGAATTCGCGAAATCATTAGCAGGCCAGCCGTGGCTGATCCTCGCGGCTGTGGTGACCATCTACATTGTGCTTGGCGTTCTCTACGAAAGCTACATTCATCCCATCACCATTCTCTCGACTTTGCCGTCAGCCGGCGTGGGCGCGATTCTGGCGCTGATGCTGTGCGGACAGGATCTCTCCGTCATCGGATTGATCGGCATCATTCTGCTGATGGGTATCGTCAAGAAGAACGCGATCATGATGATCGACTTTGCGCTGGAAGCGGAGCGACATCAGGGCATGTCCGCATACGATGCGATTGTTCAGGCCTGCCTGCTGCGCTTCCGCCCGATCATGATGACGACATTGGCCGCGCTCTTCGGCGCATTGCCGCTTGCCATCGAAAGCGGGACGGGTGCAGAGCTGCGTTTCCCCTTAGGCGTTTCGATCATCGGTGGCCTCATCGTCTCGCAGATTCTCACGCTTTACACCACGCCGGTCATTTACCTTGCGCTCGATCGGATCAATCGCCGCATTGAGGCGGCCGTTCCGCCGGATTCAGGCTCACCATCGCCTCCGATCGCGGGAGCAACCGAGGGCGTTCAATAGTGTCGCTGTCGGAACCATTCATCAGAAGGCCCGTCGGCACGACGTTGCTGGCCATCGGGCTCTTTTTGGTGGGAGCGGTGGCGTATCACTTCCTGCCGGTCGCAAGCATTCCGTCAGTCGATTTCCCGGTCATTCGTGTCAGCGCCACGCGGCCGGGCGCCGATCCCAGCATCATGGCATCAACCGTGGCCGCTCCACTCGAACGTCGGCTGGGCGAAATCGCGGGCATTGATCAGATCACGTCCACCAGTTCCCTGAGTTCGACGAGCATCTCGCTTCAGTTTGCGATTGGCCGCGACATCGACCGCGCGGCGCGTGATGTTCAGGCCGCGATCAATGCCTCGCTGGCTGACTTGCCGACTGATCTTCCGACGCTTCCCCAGTTCCGCAAGGCCAACCCAGCCGCAGCGCCGGTGCTGATTATCGCGCTCACGTCGAAGACGATGCTATCGAGCGCCATCTACGATATCGCGGACACCGTGGTGGCGCAGCGCATCTCGCAGGTCCCAGGCGTCGGCGAAGCGACAGTCAGCGGCGCTGATCAACCCGCAGTCCGCATTCAGCTCAATCCAGGTGCGCTAGCGACGGCCGGTATTGCCAGCGATGATGTCCGCACCGCGATCGTCAATGCCAATGCGATCGGTCCGGTCGGCAGCTTTAACGGCTTGAGGTTAGGGGAGACCCTCGCGACCAACCCACAGATGCGGACCGCAGCTCAGTTCCGCGATATCGTTATCAAGTCCTCGAGCGGCAATTTCGTCAAACTGTCGGACGTCGCGACTGTCACCGATGCAACCCGAAATAGCCGGTCGATCGCTTGGTTCAACAAGCAACCCGCGGTTCTGATTACGGTGACTAAGCAACAAGATGCGAACGTCATCGAGACGGTCGATCGCGTCAAAGCACTGTTGCCCGAACTGAAGCAATGGATGCCTGGTGGAGTCGACATTTCGATTCTGTCGGATCGCACGGGGACGATCCGCGCCAGCGTTGAAGATATGGAATGGACGCTCGGAGCAACGGCGTTGCTGGTCATGGCCGTCGTTTTCGTATTCTTGCGACGCATGACGCCGACCATTGCGGCGGGCATTTCTGTGCCTCTTGCGCTTGCGGGCACCTGCGCCGGCATGTGGCTGGTGGGATTTTCCGTCAACAACCTTTCGTTGATGGCGTTGGCAATCTCGGTCGGTTTCGTCGTCGACGATGCGATCGTCATGATCGAGAATATGTACCGCAACCTCGAAGAGGGGATGAGGCCATATCAGGCGGCGCTTCTCGGCGCAAAGCAGATCGGTTTTACGGTGTTCTCGATCAGCCTGTCGCTGATTGCAGCCTTCACGCCGCTGATTTTCATGGAAGGTGTGGTCGGGCGTCTTTTCAGGGAATTTTCGCTGACGCTTGCGCTCGCCATCTTGGTGTCGATGGTCGTGTCACTCACCGTGACACCGATGATTTGCGCTCACTACATCAAAAGCGCGACCTCGCCCGATGCAACGCGCTTCGATCGGTTTGTCGAAGGTGGACTGTCCCGTTTTGTCCGGTTTTACGAACGGACGCTTCGCGTGGTGTTGGGATATCCGATCCTGACGATGCTGGTGTTCTTGGCGACGATCGCGTTGACGATTACCCTCTACGTCAAGACACCCAAGGGATACTTCCCGCAGGACGACAGTGGACTGGTGATCGGTGCGACGCGCGCATCGCCGGATGTTTCGTTCCAGGCCATGCTCGGATTGCAGCAGCAGATCGCTGATATCGTGATAGGCGATCCTGCTGTCGACGGGGTCGGTTCGAGCCTCGGCGGTAGCAGCGGGATGGGTGGCGGCTCCAATACCGGGCGTATGTTCATCAGTCTCAAACCGATCGATCAGCGCGATGGATTGACGACCCAGCAGGTGATCGACCGGCTTCGGAGAAAGCTGGGGGCGGTGCCGGGGATTCGTTTGTTTATGTTCGCAGCCCAGGATTTGCGGGCAGGCGGGCGGCAAAGCGATTCCGACTACCAGTACACCTTGATCAGTCCCGACTTGGACCTGCTCAACAAGTGGGCGCCGATCGTTGCCAAGAAACTGGAAAGCGTTGAAGGCATCACGGATATTTCCAGTGATCGGCAGGCAGGTGGGCTTCAACTCAACCTGAAGATTGATCGAGCCGCAGCGGCGAGTCTAGGCGTACGGGTTCAGGATATCGACAACGCACTCAACAACGCATTTTCGCAGCGGCAGATTTCGATCATTTACACTCAGCGCAATCAATATCAGGTCGTGTTGGAGGTGAATCCGCGATGGCAGGGCGATCCGTCAGCGTTGGACAAGATATACGTCGCAGGCGCGAACAATACGCAGGTGCCGTTGTCCAGAATGGTTCACATGGAGCGGGGCCTGTCGCCGCTGTCTGTTTTCCATCAAGGCTCGTTTCCGTCGACAACCATTTCCTTCAACGTTCCCTCCGATGTGCCGCTGCAGACGGCGACCGACAATATTCTTCGTGCCGTCGAAGAACTGCATATGCCGGAAGGGATCCGTGGTGAGTTTGCGGGTAACGCCGCAGACAGCCAAAAAACGGCGAGCCGTCAGCCGCTGTTGATCCTTGGCGCATTGATTGCAGTCTATATCGTGCTCGGCGTGCTGTACGAGAGTCTCGCGCATCCGTTGACGATCATTTCCACCTTGCCGTCGGCCGGACTTGGCGCGCTGCTGGCCCTGCAAATCACGAACACGCCGCTGACAGTCATCGCCTTTATCGGCATTATTCTGCTGATCGGCATCGTCAAGAAGAACGGCATCATGATCGTGGATTTTGCCCTCGAAGGCGAGCGACAACGCGGTTTATCGTCCGAGGACGCGATCTTCGAGGCAAGCATTGCGCGCTTTCGCCCGATATTGATGACCACAATGGCGGCGCTGCTCGCGGCTGTTCCGCTGGTGGTGGCCGTGGGGCCGGGAACGGAACTGCGCAGGCCGCTGGGTATTACAATCATCGGCGGTTTGATCGTGTCTCAAATCCTGACGCTCTACACCACGCCGGTGATCTATCTGCTGATCGATCGGCTTCGTGGTCGAGAGACGCCAGCGCCTCTGCCAGGCCCTGCGCCTGCTGAATAGAGGCGGCTCGATTAGGCGGACGGATGGGCTGCATGGACAGAGCCGGCTGGTCAGCGTATACGCCTTGAATGTCCCCGCACTCCAAACCTGAAATCGGCACCTCGCTGCCGACAGAAATTTCGGATTGTCCGCATTGCGGAAAGCCTGAGCCGCTGTGCGTCTGTAGTGATGTCGCTCCCATCGATAATCGCATCGAGCTGCTGATCCTGCAGCATCCGCAGGAGCAGGACAGAGCGCTCGGAACTGCGCGGCTGACGGCGTTGCACTTCCAGAATTCGGCGCTGAAGATCGGATTGTCGTGGCCGAGCCTGTCGAAGGTGCTGGGCCGTTCCGTTGATCCTCAGCGTTGGGCAATTCTTTATTTGGGTTCTGCCAAGGTCGCCGATCTCCCAACGGACAGCGAAGTGGTTGCAATTGATCGCAAGGGAGCGGTCGAGGAGGGGCAGCGCGCGATCCTCAACGATATCGATGGCGTGATCCTGCTCGATGGCACGTGGAGCCAGGCCAAGGCGCTGTGGTGGCGCAATGCGTGGATGCTGAAATGCCGGCGCATCATCCTTGGCCCCGCGAGCCCATCTCTCTACGGCAAGCTCCGCAAGGAGCCGAGACGTGATGGGCTATCCACCATAGAGGCCGCCGGAATGGTTCTGAGTCGATTGGAAAAGCGTCCAGAGATCGAGGCTGCGTTGACCGCGAGTTTTGAGCGGCTGCTCACGCGCTTTCGAGAGGTCCAGGCCGTCATGCCCGAACTGGCACCTAAGCCGCGACCAAAGCGCGACTATCGCCGCGCTTCAAAGAAGCGCGGTAAGTCTGCATTGTCGAAAAGCTAAATCGTCTGAAGCTGCTCAGAAAGTCGTGAATCATGTTGCGCGACTTGTCCGTCGCGCGATGCCGCCCGCGTGACAACAACGCCACACGGCAAGCGCTTTAAGTCCTCAGAACGCGAACTGGGTACGCATGGCCACCGCGTCGAACGTCGAGCCGGTGTCCACCGTCGACGTCGGCGACAACTGCTTGGCGACATCGCCATGCAGATAGTTCAGCATGAACCGGATATTGTTGCTGACGTACCAGTTGAGGCCCGCGGTGAAGACGTTCTGCCGGCCGCCAGCCACGCCGGTTGCAGTCCCGATCCGATCATTGAGATCGATAGTCGAGAAGCGGCCGGCGATTTCCCAGGCACCCCAGCCTCCGCCGTACAGCGAGAACGGATTCGCCGGCTTGACACCGTTGTACGCACCAGCCGAAGCATTGTAAGTGCGGGTTTCGCCGGTCAGAACCCAGCTCGCCTGCGCGTAGCCGCCCTGGAATTGCACGCTCGGCGCACCGATTGGCGGCAACCCGGTCGAAGCATCGCGATCCACGTTGTACCAGTAATACTCACCTTGGAAGAACAGTGGCCCGTAGCTCGCTGCAGCTTCCACACCGTAGACCTGCGCGCTGGAGGCATTGGCGATCGCACCCGTCGAGACCAGCGTGGTCGGATCGATGCGCAATTCCGGACGATCGCTCAGCGTCAGGGTCTGCGCATTGCTCACAAGGTTACGCGGCGGCGTGATCAGCCATTCGGCGTTGGCGCCAAGATGCAGCGAGTAATTCGGGCCGCTGACGAGCTGACCTGCGACGCGAGCCACAGCACCAAACTGTTCGGTCGAACCGGGAGGGTTGATGCTCGACGCGGAGTGAATCTGGCCTGTGGTCGGACCAGTGATGTAGCCGCCTGCCCAGAACACATCATTCCACCAACGCGTGCCGAAGGTGGAACGGAAATCGCCTGCGGCGATGCTGGTCGCGATCACCTGGGCTGACGAGCGCTCCATGAACATGATGTCGTTCGAGCTCGTGGCCTCATCCAGCGTCCATGGGATGTCCATGATGCCGCCTTCGACCGCCATGTTGCCGCCGAAAGGTTTGAGGCCGGTATAGCTTATATAGGCGTTCTCAACGCCCGAAACGCCGCCGCCCGGAAGAGATCCGGGCGCGGTGCCGCCGAAGCCGTCGGACGTGCCGCCGAAGTCGTAGATCAGGGCAAAATTCCAGTCGCTCAGGAATTTGCCGGCGACGCCGATGCGGGCGCGGCGGACGTTCTGGCCGCTATCGAGCCGCTGCGGCACGGTATCCGGCGTGTTGGGATTAAAAGCGTAACCGCCGACGTCCCAGTGCAGTCGGCCCGTGATGCCGACGCAGTTCTGCCCGTCGGCGGTGCAGATGGTTGGGCGGTTGTTCGGCATGGACACCACCGCGCCGGACGGCACCGCCGGACCCTTGGTCGGGATAGCCGCATGGGCATCGGCGACCGCGGCTCTTGCTTCCGCCTTCGCTTCGGCTTTCGCTTCAGCCTTTGCTTCAGACTTGGCCTTTGCCGCAGCAGCCGCGTTCGCCGTCGTCTGCTTCTGCAGCTTGTCGAGCTTCTGCTCGAGCATGCGCAATTGCTGCTTCAACTGTGCGATCTCCGCTTCGCTGCTGCTGGCGGACTCTGCGTGTGCTTGCTGGATGGTGACCGCGGCAACAGCGGTGGCCGCGAATACTGCAATGGAAGGGAATCGATTGATCTGCATATCAAGCTCCCAACAGGTTTGCCCCTTCAGGCAACCATTTCTGCAAACATTCAGGGTGACACACGCTTGAGGAAAATGACTTTGACGGCTGAGCGGGATGTCCGGGCGATACAACGGCGCCTGCCTGCGCGCGGTATCAAAACACTGGTTCGCGCGAGCATTCGAGTGCGATCAATACGGCCCGCCGAGCTCAACACGAGATTCGTCGTTCCTTTCACCGAAATCAAAAGCGGGATAGCGAAGGGCACGCGCATCGACATAGTCCCTGCTTGTTTAGCGAAGCACGGACGAGGCTAGTCGAGGCGTTTTCTGTGAGCAAACGGATCGGCCTCGCACGGCTGACTTCCGACGAAGATTTCTGCGCTCTGTTGTCGGCAGAGCACTGATTGTTGACTTAGTCAACTAATTTTCGCCTCTTGGTGCGGGATGCGTGCGCGCCGCTATCTCGCGGGGTCAGTCTTTCCGGTTCATCCACTTACGCCCAATCCAGCCAAGGCATTCGCAAGCGGCTGCTGATCGTGAACCATCTCGCTAGCCACTAGCGTTTCACGGTTGCTCACCGAGGTGAAGGCATGCGGTCATGTAGCCACGACCTCGTTCGGGCCGCACGTCAGAATGAGATGGGCAAGACCGGTTGCGTAAGTGTTTGAACGTCGCTAAGAACTCGCGCCAGTGAGGCCACGTGGCGGAGTGGTTACGCAGCGGTCTGCAAAACCGTTTACACCAGTTCAATTCTGGTCGTGGCCTCCAAAAAATAATCTCTGAGTCATCCGTTGGTTTTGACGGAATTATGCTTTGCAAGTCTAAGGGCCTTTGTTATATGCGGCCCCATCGCTGCTTCGGCAGTATTCCTCGGTAGCTCAGCGGTAGAGCATTCGACTGTTAATCGAATGGTCGCTGGTTCGAATCCAGCCCGGGGAGCCAAATAATTTCAACAAGTTAGACAGCCTATTTGACCCTGCGCCTTGCGCTGGAATGGTCTTGCCCATAGCTGCGCTTAGACGGCGAATCTGACACCTTGGCATAAGGATGTTGGAACCGGCCGAATGACCTTTGAAGCTTCGAGAAAAGGGCAGCCTGAGGTGAGCGCAGAGGCCAGGGCCGAGCTCGACCGTCATTTTGAATGGATCGCAGAGCGGCTTCCTGATAGAGCAGCGCGTTTCGTGCGCTGGTTGCGCCAGCCGTCCTCGCGCTTGGTCCGGATTCCGCTTTCTGCGCTCCTGATTCTGGGAGGAATCCTCAGTTTCCTACCGATTCTCGGCCTTTGGATGCTGCCCCTCGGTCTTATGCTGGTTGCCCAAGACGTTCCGTTTCTCCAACAGCCGCTTGCAAAGGCCCTTGGCTGGATCGAACGGAAGTGGATGAACCGGAAAGACTAGGCCGCCAAAGTTCGCTTCATCGTGCAGCGCGTTCCGTAGCGTAAATCCATGATTCTGGTGTTCAGGTTCAGAAGTTCGCTGGGAGGACTCGCAGGAAAAAATCCGCGAACTTCTGAATCACCACACCGGTGACGAGGGTGCCCCCGTGTCGCTCGATATTGTTGTGCCGGTCCTGATGTGCGCGGCTTTGCTGTGGTGGATTGGTCGCGGGTTGAGCGGCCGATCCATGCTGATCGCAGCCGCGGTGACGCTGGCGGTGATCGTTTGCGTCATGCTTCTTCAGAATAACGCATGGCGATAAGCCTATCCTAACGGCTGCTGTTTGCGTTGCTCGCCGAAATCACCCTGAGCAGATCGGATAGCGGAAAGCCGTTCTGATGCATCGTACACAAGACTTCAATCATCTGATCACTCGGGGAGATCGCCATGGCCAAAGCCTCGCGGACTTCACGCGGCAGATCGTCAAACTGATCCATCAGCCTGCGGAGGGCTGGTGATTCGCTATCTCCGTTTGCTTTCGGCGCAGAAGTGAAACCGGCCATAGCCCGAGCTTGTCATGTCAGGTGATTTTCTTCCAGCGCGGACTTTCACCTGCAGTCTTGCGTCGCACGCGTCGTTGCAGCAAATATGCCGCCGTTTCGGTTCCGCCGAAGGCGCGCCAACCCATTCCAGAGGTAACGATATGTCAGAATTTTCGACCGCTCGGCAAAAGATGGTCGATGGTCAGGTCCGCCCGAGCGATGTCACGGATTTGCGCATCCTGGACGCGATGCTGGCGGTGCCGCGCGAGGAGTTCGTTCCATCCGCGCAGCGGCCGATCGCTTACCTCGACCTCGATATCGAGGTGGGAGGGGCGGGCACCGCGAAACGATACCTGATTAAGCCGGCCGTGCTGGCAAAGATGATCCAGGCTGCATCGATTTCAGAAAGCGACCGCGTGCTGGTGGTCGGTTGCGCCACAGGCTACTCGGCCGCCATCGTTGCCCAGCTTGCCGGCGAAGTGTTCGCCACGGAACCGGATGATTTGCTGGCAAGCACGGCAAAGGCCACGTTGTCTAAGCTCGGCATCACGAATGTCACAATCGGGAAGGCGGAACCGGCAGCCGGCGATGTGGCGCATGGGCCTTATGATGTGATCATCCTGAACGGGGCCACGGAAATTGAACCCTCTGCGCTTTATGAGCAATTGAGGCCTGCCGGTCGACTCGTGGGTGTCTTTGCGGCTACACAACCCCCACGAGCAAATCTTGTCACAAGATCGGCCGGGGATTTTGGCAGCCGCATCCTCTTCGACGCTTTCGCTCCGGTTTTGCCGGGAATGCAGCGGGTGCCGGCCTTCACCTTCTAGCTTCACGTCGCCGATAGGGGACCTTCGGCCGAATTCAAGTGTGACCTCAAAGCCCCAACTCCATAAGTTTCCTGTGGGATTGGTCTTAAGGTGTTCCTTCGCGGCGCTGCGGCGAATAGACTGCGTCTAGGGAACGGGTTGTTAACCCGAATCGATTGCCCGGTTTTTGCGCGCCTGCCATGGCGAGCATGGCCGGTTGGGGAACGGATGTATGTTAATTAAATATCGGCTGAAGTTGAGTGCGGGGGTGGCTGCTGTCGCTCTGTTGAGCGGTCTCGCCACAAGCCCGGTTTCGGCTGACACACTCGAAGCGGCATTGGTCCGCGCCTACCAAACCAACCCTCAGTTGAATGCGCAGCGCGCATCGGTCCGATCAACCGACGAAAACGTTCCGCAGGCTCTTTCTGGTTACCGCCCGAAAGTCGCCATCACCGCTAGCGCGGGTACGCAATTCACCGATACGCAGCAGAACATCCAATCCGGAGGCTTCCTGAGCCAATCTGGTGCCGCCGGCGTCAATGCTCCGCGCTCGGTTGGCGCGACGGTGACTCAAACACTGTTTAACGGTGGGCAAACGGCTAATCGTACCCGTGCAGCGGAAAGTCAGGTCTCGGCCGCGCGCGAAGGGCTGCGCGTCCTTGAGCAGACCGTCTTGTTGTCTGCCGCAACCATTTACATGGATTACCTGCGAGATTCGGCCATCGTCGAAGTTCAGCGCAGCAACGTTCGCGTGCTTGAGCAGACGCTGAAGCAAACGCGCGATCGCTTCAATGTCGGCGAAGTGACGCGTACTGACGTCGCTCAATCGGAAGCCCAGCTTGCCGCCGGACGGACCCAGCTGTTGACGGCGGAGTCCAATCTGACGACAACGCGCGCCAATTTCCGCCGGATTATCGGCAGTGAGCCAACGAACCTTGCACCGGGCTCTCCGGTAGATCGTTTCCTGCCGTCGACACTGGCTGCATCCATCAATTTGAGTCTGGTGGAAAATCCCAACGTGACCGCTGCGATGTACGGCATCGACGTCGCCCATCTGCAGGTCAAGGTCAACGAAGGTGCGCTGTTCCCTACGGTCACGCTTCAGGGCAGTGTTCAGCAGTCGTACGAAAACACTCTGCAGATCTATCGATCGTTCGGTGCCTCGGCGGTCGCCCAGCTTAGCGTTCCGGTTTATCAGGGCGGCGCCGAATATGCGCTGATCCGTCAGTCAAAAGAATCGCTGGCTCAGCAACGCCTCAACCTCGAACAGGTTCGCGATCAGACCCGTGCGACAGTCGCTCAGGCATGGGGGCAGCTTGTGGCTGGCAAGGCGCAGGTTTCGTCGGCGCAGGCCCAAGTGACTGCATCGGAGATCGCGCTGAATGGCGTGCGTGAAGAGGCCCGAGTTGGGCAGCGTACAACGCTGGACGTCCTCAACGCACAGCAAGCGCTCGTCAACGCACGAGTCAATCTGGTGACGGCGCAACACGACCGTGTTGTAGCGTCCTACAATGTTCTGAATGCAATCGGGCGTCTGTCGCCGTCGGTCATGAAACTTGCGACCACGGTTTACGATCCGAGCGTTCACTATCATCAGGTTCGTGATAGCTGGTTCGGCGTTCGCACACCCGATGGCCGCTAGAGATGTTCGGTTCTGATTGAATCAGAACCGAAGTTCTCAATTTTCGTTTTGACGCGTTTTCTTCAAGCGAATGAGTGGAGCGGATTTGACGTTCGCAGCCTGCTTGCCGCGAGGTTGTAATGCGAACGTCAAATTCTAAAGCTCCACTCAAATTATAGATTTGCTAGTGGTCCTTTGATGTGAACGTTCGCAACAGTGCTTGCTGACGGGATGCGAACGTTCAGATCCACTTCGCTCGAAAACGCTCCATAGGCGTTTAACCATCACACGCAAATAAGTGCTGTGTTCAAACGGCTGCGTTCACAGTCCGTTGCTTGCAATCGTTTGTTTCGGTGACATACCCTTCACAGGGATCGAAAAGCGATTCGTGATGAAGTGCGCACGTTCGTCTTTTTTGTGGCGGCCGAATGAGGGTGGAGTGGGGAGATGACGCAACCGGCAAAGGCGCAAGAGCCCTCGATGGAGGAGATTCTGGCGTCGATCAGGCGCATCATTTCTGACGACGAGGCGAAGCCTGCTGCGAGCACGGCGCCTGCTCCGCCTCCGGCAAAGGCAGAAGTTCCGAAACCCGAGTCTGCGTCACGTCCGGCTCAAACCACGAGGCCGCAGGTCATGTCAGGAATTCCTCCATCAAAAATCGCTCCTCCGCGACCGCCGGCTGCGGCGCGCGCTCCTGTGACGCCATCGCCCGCTGCGGCAAAGAATAGCCAGGCCGATATCGATGCGATGATGGCAAGCTTCGACGCGCCGGCGCCCGCGGCGAAGGCGGCTCCCGCAAAGCCAGCCGCGCCGGATGTCGAAGAGGTCTTCGAGTTGACGGAACAAATGGCGGTCCGGGAACTTCCCCCTACGCCTTTCAATAAAATCGAACCCGAAAACGATCTGGAATTTGCGGAGGCCTCAGTGGCTCAGGTTGCTACTCATCGTTCGCCCGCCATTGAGCCGCCGGCTTTTGAATCAGCGCCTGCGCCGAGCCGTGCGCAGCTGGACATCATATCCGGTTCGACAGCCTCCGCCGTGGAGTCAGCCTTTAGTTCCCTGACCTCGACGGTACTTAGCAACAATGCCCGGACCCTTGAGGATCTCGTGAAGGAGATGATGCGTCCGATGCTCAAATCATGGCTGGACGATAACTTGCCCAACTTGGTCGAGCGCATTGTCAAGGCGGAAATCGAGCGGGTATCGCGCGGCCGCTGATTGCGGCTGGTCTTGCCGAAAAACCTCCATTTTGAAGTGTTGACTTGTTAGTGTTGACTTGGCGCGCGCTGGGGGTTTTCTAGCGCGTGCCTTTTCCCATTGATTGCAGCGTAATGATCGAAAAAAACTATCAACCAGCCGACATCGAGAACCGTATAGCCCGTGCGTGGGAAGACGCCGGTGCATTTAAGGCTGGGCGGCCGGAACGGCTCGACGCCGAACCATTCACGATTGTGATCCCGCCGCCCAATGTCACCGGTTCGCTGCACATGGGGCACGCCCTCAATAACACGCTGCAGGACATCCTGTGCCGTTTCGAGCGGATGCGTGGCCGGGATGTCCTGTGGCAGCCGGGTACCGATCACGCGGGCATCGCAACGCAGATGGTCGTCGAGCGGCAACTGATGGAGCGGCAGGAGCCCGGTCGCCGCGAGATGGGCCGCGCCAAGTTTCTTGAGCGAGTCTGGAAGTGGAAGGCTGAGTCCGGCGGCGTTATTGTCAATCAATTGAAGCGCTTAGGTGCATCCTGTGACTGGTCACGTGAACGTTTCACGATGGACGAGGGGCTTTCGCGCGCCGTCGCTAAGGTGTTCGTCGAGCTTTACAGCCAAGGACTGATCTACAAGGACAAGCGGCTGGTCAACTGGGATCCTAAGCTGCTGACGGCGATCTCGGATCTCGAGGTCCAGCAGGTCGAGGTCAAAGGCAACCTGTGGCATCTGCGCTATCCGATCGAAGGTGCAGCTTACAGCGTTGAAGATCCCTCGACTTATATCGTGGTGGCGACAACGCGCCCGGAGACGATGCTGGGTGATACTGCTGTTGCCGTGAATCCAGAGGATGAGCGCTACAAGCACCTCGTCGGCAAGAACGTTGTACTTCCACTGGTGGGACGGCTCATCCCCATCGTTGCCGACGAGTACTCCGATCCGGAAAAGGGATCGGGCGCGGTGAAGATCACGCCTGCGCATGACTTCAATGACTTTGAAGTCGGCCGCAGGCACAATCTGCCTTCAATCAGCGTGCTCGATCAGGAAGCGCGGCTGACTTTGTCAGGCAACGAGGACTATCTGCGCGGGTTGCCCGAAGGCGCATTGATGTTCGCCGAAGAGCTCCATGGCGTCGAGAGGTTTGCTGCGCGCAAGCGGATCGTTGCGAAGCTGGAAGAACTTGGCTTCCTCGACAAGATCGAACCGAATACGCACATGGTGCCGCACGGCGACCGTTCCGGAGTCGTGATCGAGCCCTATCTGACCGATCAGTGGTATGTCGACGCCAAGACCCTTGCGGAGCCGGCGATCGCAGCCGTCCGCAACGGCGATACATCGTTTGTGCCAAAGAATTGGGAAAAGACCTACTTCGAGTGGATGGAAAACATCCAGCCTTGGTGCATCTCGCGCCAGCTTTGGTGGGGTCACCAGATTCCGGCTTGGTACGGTCCAGATGGCAAGGTCTTCGTGGCGGAAACGGAAGACGAAGCCGTCGGGAAAGCTCTCGGCTATTACGTCGAGCAGGGAGTCATTACGGACGAGCAGGGCCGCGAGATGGCCAGCGATCAGGCCAAACGCGAAGGATTTATCAGCCGCGACGAAGATGTTCTCGACACGTGGTTTTCTTCGGCTCTATGGCCGTTCTCGACGCTCGGCTGGCCCGACGAAACCAAGGACGTCGAGCGTTATTACCCCACCAATGTGCTTGTCACCGGGTTCGACATCATCTTCTTCTGGGTTGCCCGCATGATGATGATGGGCCTTCATTTCATGAAGGATGTCCCATTTCCGACGGTTTATATCCACGCGCTCGTTCGAGACGAGAAGGGCGCCAAGATGTCGAAGTCGAAAGGCAACGTCATCGATCCGCTGCATCTGATCGATGACTACGGCGCCGATGCCTTGCGCTTTACGCTCGCGGCCATGGCCGCCCAGGGCCGCGACATCAAGCTTTCGACGCAGCGTGTCGAGGGCTATCGAAATTTCGCAACCAAGCTCTGGAACGCGTCGCGTTTTGCAGAGATGAACGGTTGTGCGTTGGTCGAGGGCTTCGATGCATCCAAGACGAAGGAGACCCTCAACCGCTGGATCGCCCATGAAACGGCCCGCGCCACGCAGGAGGTCACCGAGGCGATCGAGGCGTATAGATTTAATGATGCAGCCGGAACGATCTATCGTTTCGTCTGGAATATCTACTGTGACTGGTATCTCGAACTTGCAAAGCCGGTTCTGACCGGACCGGATAGCCTAGCTAAGTCGGAAACCCAGGCGAGCGTTGCCTGGGCGCGCGACGAAATCCTGAAGCTGCTTCATCCGTTCATGCCGTTCATCACGGAGGAATTGTGGGCTGTAACAGCAAAGCGCGATGAATTGCTGGTGCTGACCGATTGGCCGATCCGGAAGGCTGTCGATCTTTCCATGATGCCGATCTCCGCAACTGCGCTGCCTGGCGATCCGCTTGCTGTGCCGCTTGCGTTCCCAGATCCTGTGATCGTTGAGCCATTCAGCGACCCTGCAGCGGAAGCTGAAATCGGCTGGTTGGTTGATCTCGTGACGGCCATTCGTTCGGTGCGCGCCGAAATGAACATTCCGCCGGCAACGTTGTCGCCACTCATCCTTGTCGGTGCGTCGGACGACATCAAGTCGCGTGCAGAGCGCTGGAGCGATGTGATCAAGCGTCTTGCGCGCGTGTCAGAGATCGCGTTCGCAGATCGTGCTCCGGACGGGGCGGTTCAGCTGCTCGTGCGCGGCGAAGTTGCTGCAATCCCGCTCAAGGGCGTTATCGATCTCGCCGCCGAGAAGGCACGACTTGATAAGGAGCTTGCCAAGGCAGAGGCCGACATCAAGCGTATCGACGCCAAGCTCGGCAATGCGGATTTCGTCGCGCGTGCGCCGGAAGAGGTGATTGATGAGCAGCGTGAGAAGCGTGAAGAGGCCGAGGCGCGGAAGACGAAAATTCTTGAAGCGCTTGAGCGGCTCAAGAGTGCGCACTAGTGCATTATGAGGCGAACTTCGGATTTGAGACACTCGCGGGGAAGGGCTTGCTGAGAAATCTCGAGCCCTTCAATCCGTATCGCCAGGGCAAGTCCGCGGCTTTCGTGATGCCGATCCGGACCCCGCTCATGACTTCCTTCTTTTCTGTTCGCGCGTGGACAGCGATCGGCGGGGCATCCAGGGCGCGTCCATTGTGCTTGTCGCTCACGGCCATTGCTTCGCAAAGCTTGCCTGGGCCGGAGCACAGTGAGCGTTCATCGTCCAGGCCGCGCCTCCGCCGCATAGCTGCGATGCCGTGAGTAGGTTCCAAGGCGCGAATAAGGACCGCACTGGCTGAGCCTTCTTCCTCACAGACGAAGTTCATACACCAATGGATGCCGTAGGAGCGGTAGACGTAGAGAAAGCCTGGAGGGCCGAACATCACCATATTTCGCGGGGTCGGCCCGTTAAACGAGTGGGCGGCTGGCTCGGTGTGATGGTAGGCCTCGACCTCGACGATCAATCCACCGATGCCGTTGACGAGCAATGTGGCGCCGATCAAGTCAGGTGCAACTTTGTGAACGCTGCGCGCGAAGAACTGGCGCGTCAATTGACGTCCGATGGGGGCGGGATGCGGTCTGTCAACCATGGGATGAGGCAGCGGATGTGTGGGCACAGAATGGGCGGCCGAAGCCATGCAACCCGGCTTTAGCATATGATAGATCTAGCATGGTGCGGATGACTTGCACCACGGGATCGGCAGGCTTAGGTAAAAGCATCGGATTTACGGGGCCTTCATGGTCGTTCTTATTGATACGGTTTCACCCAATCAGGTGCGGCCGCGCCACCCGGAAAAAGTCAATCGGCCTGATGCAAAGTCACCGGCCAAGCCTGACTGGATCCGCGTGCGTGCGCCCAATACGCGTGGCTACGCGAACACGCGTAATATCGTCAAAGAGAATGGGCTGGTCACGGTCTGTGAGGAAGCCGGTTGCCCGAACATCGGCGAGTGCTGGGACAAAAAGCACGCTACTTTCATGATCATGGGTGATACGTGTACTCGGGCTTGCGCGTTCTGCAACGTCAAGACGGGAATGCCCGGTGCCCTTGATGGGGCGGAGCCTGAGCATGTGGCGCTTGCGGTCTCCAAGCTGGGTCTCGCTCATGTCGTCATTACGTCTGTAGACCGGGACGATCTTCCCGATGGCGGTGCCGATCATTTCGCAAAGACCATTCGCGCCATTCGCGCCGGCTGTCCGACGACGACCATTGAAATCCTGACGCCGGACTTCCTTCGCAAGGACGGTGCACTGGAAAAGGTCGTGGCCGCCAAACCTGACGTCTTCAACCACAACCTTGAAACCGTGCCGTCGCGTTACCTCACGGTGCGGCCTGGCGCGCGCTACTTCCATTCGGTCCGGCTATTGCAGCGGGTGAAGGAAATCGATCCGACGATTTTCACCAAGTCTGGCATCATGGTCGGCTTGGGCGAGGAGCGTCACGAGGTTCTGCAAGTGATGGACGATCTGCGGTCGGCGGATGTCGATTTTCTCACTATCGGCCAGTATCTGCAGCCGAGCCTGAAGCATCACGCCGTGATGCGCTACGTTCCGCCTGATGAATTCAACGGTTACGAGAAAGTTGCCTACACCAAAGGCTTTCTGATGGTTTCGGCGAGTCCGCTGACGCGATCCTCACACCACGCCGGAGAGGATTTCGCGAAATTGCAGGCTGCGCGAGCCGCAGCCGGCCCCTAGCACGCGACGATGCCTCAGTTTTCCAACAAGCGCCGGGTTCGCCACAGCGCGGACAAGATGTTCGATCTTGTGGCCGATATCGAACGCTATCCCGAATTCGTGCCGATGTGTAAGTCGCTGAAGGTTCGCCAACGAACCCCAGGGCCCAACGGCAGCGAGGTGATCGTTGCTGATATGACCGTGTCGTTTCAGCTCATTCGCGAAACGTTCACCAGCCGGGTAACGCTCGATCGTTCCAATCTGAAGATCCTCGTCGAATATCTCCGCGGGCCTTTCAGTAAGCTTGAAAATCGCTGGACGTTTGAAGCGAAGTCCGAAGATGCCTGTGATGTCGGCTTCTTCATTTCCTACGAATTCAAGAGTCGGATGCTCGCGGTGCTGATGGGCGCGATGTTCGACGCCGCTTTCCAGCGGTTCGCCGCGGCGTTCGAGAAACGCGCGGACGCAGTCTATGGGCGGCCGCCCGCGGGCGCTTGATCGGCGGCTGCGGCCCACGCGCCATCTCCATCAACATCTTGAGCGCTTCGATGGCGGACTGTTGGCGGACGTTACTGCGCCCGACTGCGCCAAAGCGATATTCACGATGATTGATACGCCCGTCACGGGCGGCCACAGCAATGTGCACGAGGCCAACGGGCTTGCCTGGCGTGGCACCGCCAGGCCCTGCGATTCCAGTGATTGAAACGGCGAGGTCGACGTCGCCATTTTCCAAGGCGCCAAATGCCATGGCAATCGCGGTTTCCTTGCTGACCGCTCCAAATGTCTCGAGGGTCGAGGTTTCAACGCCCAGCATCGCATGCTTGGCTTCGTTGGAATATGTGATGAAGCCGCGGTCAACGACGTCCGATGAGCCCGGAATTTCGGTCAGCGCCGCGGCCACCAGACCCCCAGTGCAGGATTCCGCCGTCGCAATCGTCAGCTTGCGCATCCGGCATAAATCCAGCAGCGAGCGGGAGAGGGCACGGGTGGCGCTGCCGCTCATGCTCAGTTGCTCCCGCCAGTCGTGTCCCAAGGCAGCCGGATTGTCGCGGCAGCTGTCGCGGCTATTCCTTCCTGACGGCCGGTAAATCCGAGCCGCTCACTGGTCGTCGCTTTCACTGCCACGCGGGATTGAGGCAGGCCGGTGATCTCGGCGATGCGAGCTCGCATGACTTCACGGAGCGGGCCGATTTTCGGGGCTTCGCAAATCATCGTGACTTCGAGATTGGCGATGCGGCCGCCACGATTGGCGACGAGGTCGACGGCGTATTTCAGAAATTGATCGGACGCGGCGCCTTTCCATTTCGGATCGCTCGGCGGGAAGTGGGAGCCGATGTCTCCGTCGGCCAGCGCGCCGAGAATGGCGTCGACGATGGCGTGCAGGCCGACGTCACCGTCGGAATGCGCAAGGAAACCTCGGTTGAAGGGGACGCGGACGCCACACAGCATCAAATGATCGCCGTCCCCGAAAGCGTGGACGTCATAACCAGTGCCCATGCGAATGTCGCCCAGCATGGCGCCAAGGCGCGCTTCTTCACGCGCGAAGTCTTCAGGAGTCGTCAGTTTCATATTGGCAGCATCGCCTTCAAACGTTGCAACGGTCAATCCCGCCCATTCAGCAATTGCAGCATCATCAGTGAAATCATCTCGACCTTCGCGCGCTGCACGGCGATGTGCTTCGAGAATGACGTCAAAACGAAAGGCCTGCGGCGTCTGCGCGATTCGTAGGCGTGAACGATCGGGGGTCGCTTCGATCGCGCCTGACGCGTCGAGTAATTTTACGGTGTCGGTAACCGGGACAACGGGAATCGCTGCGCCAGTGATTAAAGCGGCGTCGATGGCGCGTGAAATAACCTGATCCGTAACAAAGGCACGGGCAGCGTCGTGGATGAGCACGATGTCGGGGGCATGCTCGGCGAGCGCCTCTAACCCGGCCCGGACTGATGCCTGGCGCGTCGCGCCGCCGTTGACGGGCATCTGATACTTCAGATGGCAAACGGCCTGATCGAACATCTCCGCATCATCGGGGTTACGGACCGGCTGGACCGTGAAGACGCCCGGGTGTGTGCAAAAGGGCTCCATCGCCCTCGAAAGGACGGTTTTGCCACCTATTGAGCGATACTGTTTAGGGCCGCCCGTTCCGGCGCGCAGACCGCGTCCGGCAGCGACAATGATAGCGGCAGTCCGTTTTGTTGACATGGTGGAATAGGCAACCGTCAGAGAGGGCGGCTGACCATGAGGTGCAGCCTTGGGCGCTGCACTTACCATACTGAATGGAAAAACAGCATGATTCCGTATGGGTGTGAAGAAATCTGCATATTTTGTTGCGCCGCACTTGCGCGCTGAGGAAATTTGGCTAATCTGTAGGCAATCGACATTAGTGCTTAATAATTGAGCTATGTGGTTTCTGCAACGAGGCGGCGACCACCAAAGCATGGGAACGCGGTGATCGGCTCTGTTCAAGCAAGTCAGACCCTGACCATTGGCGACATTCAGGTCGGCAACCGCGTGCTGCTAGCTCCCATGTCCGGCATCACGGATGCCCCATTTCGCCGCCTTGCCGCGGAGTTGGGCGCAGGATTGGTGGTGTCTGAGATGACGGCAAGCGACGATCTCGCCCAGGGCCGTCCCATGTCCGTTTTGCGCTGTGAGGCAGCCGGCGTTGGTCCGCATGTCGTCCAGCTCGCCGGCTGCGAAACCCGCTGGATGAGCGAAGGTGCGCGGATTGCTGAAGCCGCGGGCGCGAACATCATTGATATCAATATGGGTTGTCCTGCCCGGCACGTCACCGGCGGTCAGTCAGGCTCGGCATTGATGCGCGACCTCGATCACGCCTTGCGATTGATTGAGGCTACAGTGTCCGCCGTTCGTGTACCCGTGACGCTGAAGATGCGTCTTGGGTGGGATGAGAAGTCTCTCAACGCGCCGGATCTCGCGCGGCTTGCCGAGTCCGCCGGGGTGCAGATGATCACGGTCCATGGCCGGACACGTTGCCAGTTCTACAAGGGCAGTGCGGACTGGGGTGCGGTGCGGCTGGTCAAGAATGCGGTGAGCATTCCTCTTGTGGTCAACGGCGATATCACCTCGTTCGAAGACGCATCTGTAGCCCTCGCTGAATCCGGCGCCGACGCTGTGATGATCGGCCGAGGTGCGCAGGGCCAGCCCTGGTTGCCTGGCCAGATCGCGCGGCGGCTTGATGGCGGTGCTTCCGAAGCGGCTCCGGGGCTCGCCGATCAGCTTGGTTACGTGTCCACGCTCTATGACGATATTTTAAATCACTACGGGGCGCGCATCGGGCTTCGCCATGCGCGCAAGCATTTGGGCTGGGCATTGGATGTTGCTGCGAGAGGGGCTTCGGCTTCCACCGAAACTCTCAAGCGTTGGCGGCAACTCATTCTGACCGCGACAGATCCGGCTGAGGTTCGACGGTCGCTTCAAGATGCCTTCAGCGAGTTTGCCTGGAGCAGGGCCGCATGAGCAACGTTGCTGAGAAGCACATACTGGTGGCGCCGAACAGCGAGGCGGTCCTGAATGCGTTGCCCAATCCGGTAATGATGATCGGGCCGGATGGTAAGATCCTTGATGCAAATATCGCGGCTGAAGCGTTCTTCGAGACATCGATCCAGCACATGCAGCGTCAAATGCTGCGCGATCTTGTTCCGTTCGGTAGTCCGCTGCTGGCGCTCATTGAACAAGTCCGGCACACAGGCTCGGCCGTCAATGAGTACAAAGTGGATCTAGGGACGCCACGCATCGGGGGAGATCGTCAGGTCGATCTTCACGTCGCGCCACTCTCGGAGAAGCCGGGACACATCGTTGTGATGCTGCAGGAGCGCACCATCGCCGATAAAATGGATCGCCAACTGACTCATCGCAGCGCCGCGCGTTCGGTGATCGCCTTGGCGGCGATGCTGGCTCATGAAATCAAGAATCCGCTTTCCGGAATTCGGGGCGCTGCGCAGCTGCTCGAGCAGTCCGCATCGCCGGAAGATCGAACGCTAACACGGCTGATCTGTGATGAGGCCGATCGCATCGTGACCCTGGTTGACCGGATGGAGGTCTTCGGCGACGAGCGCCCCGTGGCGCGTGGGCCGGTCAACATTCACTCAGTGTTTGACCATGTGAAACGGCTGGCCCAATCAGGATTCGCGCGGAATATCAAATTTGTCGAGGACTATGATCCATCGTTGCCGCCAGTGCTGGCCAATCAGGATCAACTCATTCAGGTCTTCCTCAACCTGGTGAAGAACGCCGCTGAAGCCCTTGTTGACATGGGTACCGAGGGCGAAATCCAGCTCACCACCGCCTTCAGGCCGGGCGTGCGTCTGTCCGTACCGGGAAAGAAGACCCGCGTCTCTCTGCCGCTAGAGTTTTGCGTCAAGGACAATGGGCCGGGCGTGCCGGAAGATATGCTCGCCAACCTTTTCGATCCCTTCGTGACGACCAAGCCGACGGGTAGCGGCCTCGGGCTTGCGCTCGTTGCCAAGATTGTCGGCGATCATGGCGGGATTATCGAGTGCGAATCGCAGCCGAGGAAAACCATCTTCCGCGTCCTGCTGCCGATGTTCAGTGCCACGAAGAATCCAAGCCAGAGCGGTGTGCGCCCGGGAACGCCATCGCTCGCCTCACTACAGGATGATGAGGAATAGAAGATGCCCGCAGGTAGCATACTGGTCGCAGATGACGACACCGCCATTCGCACGGTCCTTAATCAGGCGTTGTCACGCGCCGGCTATGAGGTGCGCCTGACAGGCAACGCGGCCACACTCTGGCGCTGGGTCAGCCAAGGCGAGGGGGATCTCGTGATCACCGATGTGGTGATGCCGGACGAGAATGCCTTCGACCTGCTCCCGCGCATCAAGAAGATGCGCCCCAACCTTCCGGTCATCGTCATGAGCGCGCAGAATACGTTCATGACCGCGATCCGAGCGTCGGAGCGCGGGGCTTACGAATACTTGCCAAAGCCTTTCGATCTTAAAGAGTTAATCGCGATTGTTGGTCGCGCGCTTTCAGAGCCGAAAGAGCGCCCGGTTGCCACCAAGGATGAAGGCGAATTTGACTCAATTCCGCTGGTTGGTCGCTCGCCCGCCATGCAGGAAATCTATCGCGTTCTCGCGCGCCTAATGCAGACGGACCTCACGGTGATGATTTCCGGCGAATCCGGCACGGGTAAGGAGCTGGTGGCGAGAGCGCTGCACGACTACGGCAAGCGCCGGGCAGGCCCGTTCGTCGCGGTCAATATGGCCGCCATTCCACGCGACCTGATCGAATCAGAATTGTTTGGTCACGAGCGTGGAGCCTTTACCGGCGCGAATGCACGGGCGACCGGCCGGTTCGAGCAGGCCGAGGGTGGCACGCTGTTTCTCGATGAAATTGGCGACATGCCCATGGAAGCGCAGACCCGATTGCTGCGCGTGCTTCAGCAGGGCGAGTATACGACAGTCGGCGGCCGCACGCCGATTAAGACGGACGTCCGGATCGTCGCTGCGAGCAACAAAGATCTGCGAATACTGATCCAGCAGGGCCTGTTTCGAGAGGACCTTTTCTTCCGACTCAATGTGGTGCCGCTGCGGCTTCCACCTTTGCGCGAACGGATTGAGGATCTACCGGATCTGGTCCGGCATTTCTTCGCGCTTGCCGAAAAGGACGGTTTGCCGCCGAAGAAGCTCGATGCACAGGCCCTGGAGCGCCTGAAGCAGCACCGCTGGCCGGGCAATGTCCGCGAACTCGAAAACCTGGCCCGGCGCCTCGCCGCGCTCTATCCGCAGGACGTCATTACAGGGTCGGTGATCGAGGGCGAGCTGGCGACGCCCACCGCCGTTTCAGGCGGCACGATGCCTCAGACCATCGATAACCTTGGAGGCGCGGTCGAAATGTACCTGGCCTCGCATTTCGCCGGATTTCCCAATGGGATGCCGCCCCCCGGCCTCTACCATCGCATCCTTAAAGAAATCGAGGTTCCGCTTTTGACGGCGGCTCTGGCAGCCAATCGGGGGAATCAGATCCGGGCGGCGGATATGCTTGGCCTCAACCGCAACACCTTGCGCAAGAAGATCCGGGACCTCGACATTCAGGTGTATCGCAGCGGCGGCTAGTGTCCCGATTCCGAAGTTCGCACAAGACTTGCGGCTTGCTCCGTAGCGAAGTTTGAATTCGAGAGGACACTCGTGTCCCATTCCGAAGTTCGCACAGGTTTGCGGCCTGTTCGGATGTGAAATTCGGAATCAAAGGGACACGAGCAAGCCTATGATTTGAGTGCCGCTTTTGGATTTGAAGTTCTTCATCGAGCTTGGGGCTTGAAAAATCGGGCGAACTTCTGAACCACCACACTCGTCCGCCGCGACCTTCAACCAAGTGGACCTTAGAGCCGCTCGAAGGTGCACTCCAACCGGGAGGTGCGCCAAGGAAATGTCGCAATCGAGCAACATTGTGATATGAATGCATCAGTCGGCGCAGGGGAGTTGCGCCGCGATCCCGTGAAAATTGGCCTGACCTTAACCTGGCATGACTACAGCAGAAACGTCGGCCCGATCTCTTGACCCGTCGTTCGCCGACGCGCGCGGCTGGCGGCTTCGCCGTTTTTTGGTTCCGCTAGCGGTCGGTTTAGCGCTTTTTTCGACGTTCCTGACCTTCGTGGTGCTGACCGGCCTCACACCGCTTGTGCCTACCTCGAGGGTGGTCGTCACGTTTCTCCTCATTAACGGCGCCACCATCCTACTGTTGGCGGCGATCGTTGTTCGGGAAGTCTGGCAAATTATCCAGGCGCGCCGGCAGGGGCACGCGGCGGCAAGGCTCCATGTCCGGGTGGTCAGTCTGTTTGCCGTGATCGCCGTTTTACCTGCGGTTCTCGTATCAGTTGCGGCGAACATTACGCTTGATCGTGGTTTGGACAGACTGTTTTCCGTTCGAACGCGCGCCGTCATCGAGAACTCACTGGTTGTCGCCAATGCTTATGTCGTCGAGCACGGACAGCTTATCCGGGGCGACATTATTGGAGTGGCCAGCGATATTTCGCGTGCGGGCGCGTTGTTCGACCTGGATCGCGAGACGTTTCGCCAAATCCTGACGCAGAGTGCTGTTTCCCGGAATTTGCCCGGCGCGATGATCCTCGACAAGAACGGACAAACCCTTGTGGCCGCGACCACGGGGAGCCAGCGGGACTTCTCCAAGCCGCAGGCGGAGCTGCTCCGCACGGTCAAGGAAGATGAGCCTTATGTAGCCGTCATCATTGAGCAAAATTTCGTGGCGGCCGTCCTTCGTTTACACGGGTCAACAGATACCTTCCTCTACGTTGCTCGGCTTCTCGATCCCGCCGTTGTCGCGCGGCTTAGGCAGACGGAGGCCGGCGTAAAAGACTATGCCGAAGGCGAAACGCACAGGCTGGGGATCCAACTGGCGTTCGCACAGATGTTTACCGTCATCGCGCTGACTCTGCTGATGTCGGCAGTGCTGATCGGCCTGAATTTTGCGAATTGGCTGGTGGCGCCGATCCGTCGGCTCATGAAAGCCGCAGACCTCGTGTCGACCGGCGATCTTCACGTTCAGGTGCCGGTCATCCGATCGGAAGGCGATCTGGCGCAGCTCGGCGAAACGTTCAACAAGATGACCCACGAATTGCGAACGCAGCGTGACGATCTCGTCAGCGCGAGCGATGTCATCGACAGCCGCCGCCGGTTTATTGAAGCGGTTTTGTCCTCCGCCAGCGCCGGCATCATCGGCGTGGATGGCGCAGACCGCATCTCCGTCCTCAATCGGTCGGCAGAGAAATTGATAGGCCGTCCGGAGACAGAGGTGCTCGGGAAGCCGCTGTCTGAAGTGGTGCCTGAGCTAAACAAATTGATGGAGGCCGCGCGCAGCAGTGCGCAGCGCCTCGTTCAGGGGCAGATCGAAATCAGCCGCGACAATACGGAGCGAAATCTTTCGGTTCGGGTCACTTCTGAACAGACCGGACAGTCGAACGAAGGATACGTTATCACCCTCGACGACATCACCGAGCTTGTCACCGCGCAACGCACGTCCGCCTGGGCGGACGTTGCGCGTCGTATCGCTCACGAGATCAAGAATCCGTTGACGCCAATCCAGTTGTCAGCCGAGCGCATCCGGCGGAAATTTGGCAAGGTCATCACGGACGATCGCAACATTTTTGATCAGTGTACGGACACGATCATCCGCCAGGTCGATGATATTCGAAGCATGGTGGATGAATTCTCCAGGTTTGCGCGTATGCCCAAGCCGGTGATCGAAGGCGAAGACGTCGCGGACACAGTGCGGCAGGTCGTCTTCCTCATGCGTGTCGGTCATCCGGATATCGATATTGAAGTCGACATCAAACAGGATCCGCTGCATGCGAAGTTCGACCGGCGGTTGATCTCGCAGGGGCTAACGAACATCATCAAGAACGCGACCGAAGCAATCGCTGCCGTTCCACCCGGCGAAATCGAGCGCGGTCGAATTGATGTCATCGCGGCGCGCGAAAATGACGACATCGTTATCGACGTTGTGGACAACGGGATCGGTCTGCCCAAAGAAAACCGTGCGCGATTGCTTGAGCCATATGTGACGACGCGCGAGAAGGGCACCGGTCTTGGCCTCGCGATCGTTGGTCGCGTACTTGAGGATCACGGCGGCCGTATCGAACTTGGCGACGCGTCAGCTTTGCGCCCCGGAGCGCGTGGCGCCTGGATGCGATTGCGATTTTCCATATCGGGCCGGGCGAAGAGCACGGAAACCGAAATCGAAACTGAGACGACGAAGACAGAAGCCGTAGCCGGCGTTTGACAGAGCGGACATAATTCATGGCGAACGATATTTTGATCGTCGACGACGAAGCTGACATCCGAGAGCTTGTTGCAGGCATCCTCGATGATGAAGGTTTCAAGACCAGGACTGCGCGGGACAGCGATACTGCTTTTGCTGAAATTGCTGCTCGGCGTCCCAATCTGATCTTTCTCGACATCTGGATTCAAGGGAGCCGGCTCGACGGTCTGCAAATGCTTGAGCAGATTAAGCGCGAGCATCCGGAAGTGCCCGTGGTCATGATTTCAGGCCACGGCAACATTGAAACCGCTGTGGCGGCGATCAAGCGTGGCGCCTACGACTTTATCGAAAAGCCGTTCAAGGCCGATCGGTTGATTCTCGTTGCAACTCGCGCGCTGGAAAATTCGCGGCTGAAGCGAGAGGTTCGTGAACTCAAGCAGCACGCACCATCGTCTGGAACAATGATCGGACGATCGCCGAGCATGAACCAGTTACGTCAGACGATTGATCGGGCGGCTAAAGCGAACAGCCGTATCATGATCGTCGGACCATCGGGCGGCGGTAAAGAACTTGCCGCGCGCACACTCCACGCGTTGTCGAGCCGTGCACAGGGGCCGTTTGTCGTGATCAACGCAGCAGCGATTACGCCCGAGCGGATGGAAGTCGAATTGTTCGGTGTCGAACTGATTGATGGCGAGACGGGTCGCAAGCCCGGCGCACTTGAGGAAGCCCACGGCGGCACACTGTTTATCGATGAGATCGCCGACATGCCGCGCGAGACCCAAAACCGGATTTTGCGCGTCTTGGTGGATCAAACGTTCCAGCGCGTAGGTGGCACGGCCAAGGTCAGTGTTGACGTTCGCATTATTTCTTCGACAGCGCGCAACCTGGAGGCGGAGATCGCGGAAGGCCGATTCCGCGAGGATCTCTATCATCGGTTATCCGTCGTCCCTATCAGGGTGCCGCCGTTATCGGAGCGGCGGGAGGATATTCCCGACCTTGTCGAATACTTCATGGGGCAGATTTCTGCAGCAACCGGATTGCCGAAGCGGCGCATCGGCGAAGATGCGATGGCCGTGCTCCAGTCGCACGTGTGGCCAGGCAATATCCGTCAGCTGCGCAATAACGTTGAACGCGTGATGATCCTGGCGGGCGGCGATACCGATGCCGTGATCAGCGCAGACATGTTGCCGCAGGACGTCGGTTCTATGATTCCCGCGATGCCCACGGGAAACAATGGCGAGCACATCATGGGATTGCCGTTGCGTGAAGCGCGCGAAGTATTTGAGCGCGATTACCTCATAGCGCAGATCAGCCGTTTCTCCGGCAATATTTCACGTACGGCCGAATTCGTCGGCATGGAGCGGTCGGCCCTGCACCGCAAGCTCAAGGCTCTGGGTGTAGGTTAATCGAATGTCGCGCATTGCCTATGTGAATGGCCAGTACCGCGATATGCGGGATGCCAACGTCAATATTGAAGACCGCGGTTATCAGTTCGCCGATGGTGTTTATGAAGTCTGCGAGGTTCGCCACGGGCAGATCGTGGATTTCCCGAAACATATGAAGCGTCTGCAGCGCTCCTTAAGCGAGCTAAGGATCGCGATGCCCATGCCTTTGGCGGCGCTTCAAATCATCGTCCACGAGGTGATCCGGCGCAACCGCGTTAGCTATGGGATTGTCTATCTGCAGGTCACCCGCGGTGTTGCCAGGCGTGATCACGCGTTTCCGACCAAGCCGGTAAAGCCGGCCGTGGTAGTGACTGCGCGTAACTTAAGCTTCACCAAGAACCAGGAAACGGCAGCTCAGGGCATCGGTGTGATTACCGTTCCTGAGAACCGCTGGCCGCGGGTGGATATCAAGTCCGTCTCGTTGTTGCCCAATGTGCTTGCCAAGCAGCAGGCCCGCGAGAATGGGGCCTACGAGGCCTGGTTCGTGGACGAGCAAGGAATGGTGACCGAGGGCTCCTCCAGCAATGCCTGGATCGTCACCAAGGACGGCAGGGTTGTGACCCGCTCGGCGGAGCAGGGGATCCTTGCTGGGATTACCCGATCCGTTCTCACGGATGCCTTGGCGGCCCTCCAGATCAAGTTCGAGGAACGTCCCTTTACTCCGCAAGAGGCCTATGAGGCCGCCGAGGCTTTCGTGACGGCCTCCAGTCAGATCGTCATGCCCGTGGTCCGGATCGATGGCCGAAACATCGGAAACGGCACCCCCGGGGCGGTTTCGAAACGGTTAAGGGAAGAGTTTCACCGATTTTCATCATTTTCTTGAGTTTTTGGGTGCGGAATGCCCCGGAACGGCCGAACTGGCCTTGCCTAACCACCGGTGCTGCCCTTTAATTGCGATGCAGCACCCGGAGGGGGATCTCAGGGACGCAGGCACCAGACCAAGCCCCGCAGAGGGCAGGCCTGGCCAAAATAAAAACAAGCAACAAGACTGCGGGATAAAAAAATGGCGGCAGACCGCGCACAAAACTTACAAGACACCTTTCTCAATCACGTTCGTAAAACCAAAACGCCACTGACGATCTTTCTGGTCAACGGAGTAAAATTGCAGGGAATTGTCACCTGGTTCGACAATTTCTGTCTTCTGCTTCGGCGCGATGGCCATTCGCAGCTGGTCTATAAGCATGCGATTTCGACCATCATGCCTGGCGCTCCGATCCAGTTGTTCGAAGGCGGCGAGGACGCGTCAGCTTGAGATTGAACTGATTTGGAACCCCGGAATTTCGACGGGGGCGTCGACCGACCTGGATCGGCGCGGGGCGACAAGACAGGGCGGGTGCTGGTCATCGGCCCGTATAAGCGCGTGCGACGGGGAGACCCGGATGCGCCGGCTATAAACTATGGCGTACGCGATCTCGATGCACGGCTCGAAGAAGCTGTGGGATTGGCGCGTGCAATTGATCTGACCGTGACGGATGCGGTCATCGCACCTTTAAGCGAAATTCGCCCCGCAACCTATCTCGGCAAGGGCAAGGTCGAGGAGATGATCGGCCTCATCCAGGCTCATGAGGCTGATCTGGTTATCATGGATTGTGCGCTGTCTCCCATCCAGCAGCGCAACCTTGAAAAAGAATGGAATGCAAAGGTTCTCGACAGGACAGGCCTCATTCTGGAGATCTTTGGTCGCCGGGCGAAGACCCGGGAAGGATCGCTACAGGTTGAGCTCGCCCATCTGAACTATCAGCGCAGCCGTCTCGTCCGTTCATGGACCCATCTCGAACGCCAGCGCGGCGGCTTCGGTTTTCTTGGCGGTCCCGGTGAGACGCAGATCGAAGCTGACCGTCGAATGATCGGTGAGAGGATCACGCGCATCGAAAATGAGCTTCGAAAAGTGCAGGCGACCCGAAGGTTGCACAGAGCCGGACGCCAACGGGTACCGTACCGGGTGGTGGCGCTCGTCGGCTATACCAATGCTGGCAAATCGACGCTGTTTAACCGGCTCACACGAGCGGACGTCCAGGCCGCTGACATGCTGTTCGCAACGCTTGATCCGACGCTGCGGGCGCTGACCTTGCCTCACGGCGGAAAGGCCATGTTGTCGGACACGGTCGGCTTCATATCCGATCTGCCGACCATGCTCGTCGCGGCATTCCGGGCGACCCTCGAAGAGGTCATCGAAGCCGATGTCATCCTTCATGTGCGCGACATCTCGCACGAAGATGCGGAAGCCCAGGAGCGCGATGTCGAGAGCGTCCTGCGGCAACTAAATATCGATCCTGACAGCGGCTCGCGCGTCCTCGAGGTCTGGAACAAGATCGATCGCTTCAGTCCAGATGAGCGTGATAAACTTGCGAATATAGCGGCCCGGCGGCCGCAGGAGCGCCCCTGTTTCCTTGTCTCAGCGCAAACAGGTGAGGGGATCGATGCACTGCTGGCCGCGATCGAGCATCGGCTTGCCGAAACAAAAGTTACCTTGAGCCTGTCCATTGATGCCGCCGATGGCGCCGGCATCAGCTGGCTGCATCGCAATACCGAGGTCTTGGAAAAGCAGCTTGATGAGGGGCGTTTCAATATGACCGTTCGCGTCGATGAGACAAAACGCGATATTGCGATCACGAAATTCGGCGCCACGCTTGATCCGCAATGATCTAGTAGCAATGCTGCCCCGCCACTGAGACGTGCATCCAATGACAGGAAGGGCTTGACCCTTTTTCGGCGAAGACTATTCATCCGATGAATCAAAAATGGCGTAGCCCGAGGAGACCGGCATGAGCTATCAGGACGTACAGCTTCACATCGACGGAAAATGGCGCGGAAGCAGCTCAGGTAAAACCATTTCTGTGCTCAACCCCGCGACTGAAGAAAAGATCGGCACGGTCGCTCATGCGGACAAAGCGGATCTCGATGAAGCGTTGGCGGCGGCTGCAAAAGGCTTCAAGGTCTGGCGTGCCGTTGCTCCGTTCGAGCGCGCCAAGGTCATGCACAAGGCGGCAGACATTCTGCGCGAGCGCGCCGACACCATCGCGACCTTGCTGACCATGGAGCAGGGCAAGACGCTGGTCGAGGCGAAGGGTGAAACCATGGCCGGCGCCGACATCATCGATTGGTTCGCTGAGGAAGGAAAGCGCGCCTATGGCCGCGTCATTCCGGCTCGCGCGCCGGGCGTCTATCAACTTGCCATCAAGGAACCAGTCGGGCCTGTGGCAGCGTTCACGCCGTGGAATTTCCCGATCAACCAAGTGGTACGTAAGCTTTCTGCTGCGGTTGCAGCCGGTTGCTCGATCATTGTGAAGGCGCCGGAGGAAACGCCGGCAGCTCCTGCCGAGCTGATCCGCGCGTTCATCGATGCTGGCGTGCCCGCAGGCGTGGTGAATCTCGTCTACGGCGTGCCTTCGGAAATCTCCGAATACCTCATTCCGCACCCTGTGATCCGCAAGATCTCATTCACGGGATCCACCAGCGTCGGAAAGCAGTTGTCGGCCCTGGCTGGTCTGCACATGAAGCGTGCAACCATGGAGCTGGGCGGTCATGCTCCGGTCATCGTTTTCAATGATGCCGACGTCGACGCTGCGGCGAAGATTTTGTCCGGAGCAAAATATCGCAACGGCGGCCAAGTGTGCGTTTCTCCGACGCGCTTCATGGTGCAGGAAGGCGTCTACGACAAGTTCGTGGCGCAGTTCGTCGAGAACACCAAGAAGATCAAGGTTGGCAATGGCCTTGATCCGGATTCCCGCATGGGATCGCTGGCCAATCCGCGTCGTGTCGCAGCCATTGAAGAGATGGTGCAGGACGCAGTCGGAAAGGGCGCCAAGCTTCAGGCCGGCGGCAAGCGCATCGGTAACAAGGGGTACTTCTTTGAGCCGACGGTTGTCACGGACGTGCCGAAGAACGCGCGAGCGATGAGCGAGGAGCCGTTCGGGCCGCTCGCGATGATTTCGCCTTTCTCTAAATTCGACGATGCGGCGGAAGAAGCCAACCGCTTGCCGTTCGGTCTTGCGTCGTACGCGTTCACCAGCTCAACCAAGACCGCGACCGCGATCGGTGCGGCTATTGAAAGCGGCATGGTGGCGATCAATAGCGTCGGTCTGGCGCTGCCTGAGGTGCCGTTCGGTGGCGTCAAGGATTCCGGCTACGGTTCGGAAGGTGGCACCGAGGCGATGGAAGGTTATTTCAACACCAAGTTCATCACGCAAACGGGCGTTTGAACCCGTCTGTGCTGGCGATCTCAAAAGCGGCGGAGCAATCCGCCGCTTTTTTGTTCGAGCTATTTCGCCTCGTGGTGTTTGGCCTCGTTCCAGAGGGCATCCATCTCAACCAGGGACGCTTCCTCCAAAGAACGCCCGCGTGCCGCCAGAGCGCGTTCGATATAGGCAAAGCGGCGCTCGAACTTGACGTTGGCGCCGCGCAGAGCGAGTTCAGGGTCAGCGTTCGCGTGCCGTGCCAAATTGACGACTGCAAAGAGAAGGTCGCCAGTCTCTGAAACGATGTGCGCTTGATCCTTGCTGTCGAGCGCGGCCTCGATCTCGTCCGCTTCCTCGCGGATCTTGGCGAGCACGGCGCGCGGATCATTCCAGTCAAATCCGACGGTGGACGCTTTGCGCTGTAGCTCCAGGGCACGGAGCAATGCCGGTTGTCCCGCCTTGACGGTGGATAGAAGGCCCGATTGCTCGCTTGCTGCTTTCGGATTTCGTTCGGCCTTTTCCTCGGCCTTGATGCGCTCCCAGGCGTCCTTGACTTCAGCAGGTGTCAACTGGCCGGCTTTGTCGCCGAACACGTGCGGGTGGCGCCGGATCAATTTCGTGCAGATTGCGTCCGCCACATCGTCAAAAGTGAATGCGCCCTGTTCCTCGGCCATTCGGGCGTGGAAGACCACCTGAAACAGGAAATCGCCGAGTTCTTCCTTGAGGTCATCAAGGTCGTCGCGCGCGATGGCGTCCGCGACCTCATAGGCCTCCTCGATGGTGTAAGGCGCAATGGTCGCAAATGTTTGCTCGAGATCCCATGGGCATCCAGAGCCCGGCGTGCGCAGGGCCGCCATAATGTCCAGCAGTTTTGAGATATTCGGGGAGGAATTCATGGATCACCGTGGGGCTTGTGCGCGTCCTGCCTTATGGCTCATCGAAGGCTGGCCGCACAGCCCAAATGTAGAGCTCTGCTATTCACGCTATAGGCGTGCGGGACTTCGAGTGCTAGATCACTGACATGACTGACAATACGTCCAATGCAGCATTGGTTCTTTTCTCCGGTGGCCAGGATTCCGCGACATGTCTGGCTTGGGCACTGGCGCGATTTGAGAGGGTTGAAACCGTCGGTTTTTCCTACGGTCAGCGCCATGTTGTCGAGCTGGAGAGCCGAGACAAGCTGATCAACGGAATGATGGCGCTGCGACCCGAATGGGCACGGAGACTCGGCACAAGTCACACCCTGGATATTCCAACACTCGGCGAGATTTCGGACACGGCGCTGACGCGTGATGTGGCTATTGAGATGGGCGAGGGCGGTCTTCCAAACACCTTCGTTCCCGGCCGCAACCTGGTGTTTTTGACGTTTGCCGCAGCGCTGGCTTATCGGCGTGGCATTACGCACGTCGTTGGCGGCATGTGTGAGACGGATTTCTCCGGCTATCCTGATTGCCGCGATGAAACGATCAAGGCTCTCAATGTCGCACTCAATCTCGGTATGGCGCGACCATTCGAACTGCACACACCGTTGATGTGGCGCGACAAGGCTGAAACCTGGGCGCTGGCGGAAGAATTAGGCGGCAAGGGATTGGTGGACCTGATCATCGAACATTCCCACACCTGCTATCTGGGTGAACGCGGCGCGCGCCACGCCTGGGGATATGGTTGCGGAGAATGTCCGGCCTGCAGTTTGCGTGCGAAGGGTTGGGCCGCTTACGCCGCTATAGATGCTGGCGAGAGGCAATGACGACCACCCAGCGTTTGCAGGTCGAAGGGGTTGGTTTTCTAGCTGCCTATATCGCCTGTATTCCCACTGCCAACTGGTTGATCCTTCATGTTGGCACGGTGTGCCCGCCAAATGGCCCGTGCCTCATTCCAGTCGCGCCCGGCGGGATCATGGCGCCCAGTGGTGTGCTCATGGCTGGGCTTGCGCTGGTGCTGCGCGACCTGGTGCAACGCCGTCTCGGTGTGCGTTACGGGCTTGCTGCGATTGGCGCGGGAACCGTGCTGTCGGCCGCGTTGGCTCCAGCTTCGCTGGTTGTGGCTTCGACCGTTGCGTTCATGGTGTCGGAATTAGCGGACTTCGCCGTCTATACACCGCTGCAGCGGCGCGGGCTTGTTCTGGCGGTTGCAGCCAGTAGCTTTGTTGGATTGGTCGCGGACTCGCTGTTGTTCCTGTGGCTTGCGTTCGGGGCCCTCGAGTTCTTGACTGGGCAGATTGTTGGGAAGGCGATCATGGTACTGTTGACGTTGCCAGCCATTCGCTGGCTGCGTGAGCGCGATAAGCGCCTTGGCGTCGCTTGAACAAACGTGGAGGAGGGCCCCAGTATGATGAAACTCAAGCCAAACTGCGAGTGCTGCGACAAGGATCTACCTCCCGACAGTCAAGAAGCCATGATCTGTACGTTCGAATGTACGTTCTGTACGGATTGCGCAAACAACGTGTTGGGCGGCACGTGCCCGAACTGCAAAGGAAACCTCGTGGCCCGGCCGATCCGGCCGGCGGCGATGTTGCTGAAATATCCTGCTTCGACCGAGCGGCATTTGCGCGAACAGCCGTGCATTGCCAGAGTCGGTTGAGCTATCAATGGTGATCGAAATGATCACCAACTGAGACCCGTGGATGCTCGCGCCGCCAGTCGCGTGGCGGAATAAATGATCCGCTCCATATGCCGCGCCTTGCGCTTTTCGCGTCGGCCTGCTGTCGAATGTAGACGTCGGCGTAGCCTGATGTCACGGCCCAGCCTTGTTGCACCATCCAGGCATTGACGTCGGACCCATCGGGCAAAGAGCAGGCGGCAAGAACGCGCCCGTATTGATCCTTGGACTTCGGCTGACAGGTCAGATCCCGCCCACGGACATGGCTTCGCAACTGGGCGGATGCTTGACGCCCGCAAAGCCAGTCGTGCCCTTGCACGTCGATGCAGGTCTGATCAAGTTCGGGAGCGTCGATATCGATCAAGCGAATACGCGTGCCGGATATGCTGAGCGTGTCGCCATCGACCACGAAGGCATTGCCGATGACCGGCGCGTCTGGAGGGCGCATCCAACGCTCAACAGCATAGATGCCAAGCGAGCCGACAAGCACAACGGCCACGACAAGACCTCGTCCCGTTTGCGAGCCCATGCGGGTCACACGCGGTCCACGCTGTTGCCATCGTGACCTCTGGAGACTCATCGTTTTTGACATCCGGGTGTGTGAGGGTTTTGTGTCAGTTGACCACGCGTGTGCGGGCTTTCAACTGAAAAATCACTCAATATGAATGAAACGCAAGCTGGCGTGCCAACGACTTCCATGGGATTAGAGCCTATTCGGTTTTGATTGAATCAGAGCCGAACTCTCAATTCTTTTCTTCACGTGAACCGGCGGCCAATTCGCTCGAAACGCTCTGAGGCAAATCGATTTAAAGTCCGAACTGGTCCCG
This sequence comes from Nitrobacteraceae bacterium AZCC 1564, assembly GCA_036924835.1. Lineage (NCBI taxonomy): Bacteria > Pseudomonadati > Pseudomonadota > Alphaproteobacteria > Hyphomicrobiales > Nitrobacteraceae > Nitrobacteraceae bacterium AZCC 1564. The sequence continues at coordinate 374,642 of JBAGRR010000001.1, read as the reverse complement.
AAACATGCGCGATATTCCGTGGTGGAAGTCCGGTATTCTTTATCAGGTCTATCCGCGTTCATTTCAGGACTCGAACGGCGATGGCGTCGGCGATCTGCGCGGCATCATTGATCGTCTAAGTTATCTGCGTGACCTCGGGGTTAATGCCGTCTGGCTTTCACCGATCTTTCCGTCTCCGATGGAGGATTTCGGGTACGATATTTCCGATTACACCGATATCGACTCCTTGTTTGGAACGCTTGGAGATTTCGATGCTCTTGTGGCTGCTGCGCACGGTTTCGGGTTGAAGATCATTCTTGATCTCGTCCCCAACCACACGTCCGATCAGCACCCCTGGTTTGTCGAGAGCCGCAGTTCGAGAACCAATGCGAAGCGCGACTGGTACATCTGGCATGACGGCCAAGCGAACGGCGAGCCACCGACAAACTGGATCTCAGAATTTGGCGGCAGTTCCTGGGAGTTCGATCCCCACACCGAACAGTACTACTACCACGCTTTCCTCAAGGCTCAGCCTGACCTGAACTGGCGCAATCCGGATGTTCGCGAGGCCATTTACGAAGTGATGCGCTTTTGGCTTCGGCGTGGTGTGGACGGATTTCGCGTCGACGTGATGTGGCATCTCATCAAGGATGATCTACTGAGGGACAACCCACCCAATCCGGATTTTGTCGACGGCGATCAACCCTACACGCGCGTGCTGCCGCTTTATTCAACGGATCGCCCTGAAGTCCATGACGTGATCGCCGAGATGCGCAAGGTGATGGAGGAGTTCGATGATCGTGTGCTGATCGGCGAGATTTATCTGCCTCCGGAAAAGCTCGTTGCTTATTATGGCCACGGCCTTTCTGGCGCGCATTTGCCGTTCAATTTTGCGCTGATCTCCACCCCTTGGGACGCGGGTGCGATTGCGCAGCTCGTGGAGACTTACGAAGCAGCTTTGCCGCCGGGCGGCTGGCCGAATTGGGTTTTGGGAAATCACGATCGCAAGCGGGTTGCCAGTCGTGTTGGGCGTAATCAGGCGCGCGTTGCGGCAATGTTGCTCTTAACACTTCGCGGTACGCCGACGCTCTATTACGGCGACGAAATCGGCATGGAGCAGGTCGATATTCCACCGGACCGGGTGAGGGACCCTTTTGAAAGGAACCTGCCAGGGATTGGTGTCGGACGCGACGGCTGCCGAACGCCTATGCAATGGGATGCCTCACTGCATAGCGGCTTCAGCAGTGCTGAGCCGTGGCTGCCGTTGAGCCCGAACGCATTCAGCGAGAATGTTGCCGTCGAATGTCTCGACGGCGCATCGATGCTCAGCCTGTATCGAGCCCTGATAACGCTGCGGGTAGCTCGCTCTGAGCTCGCTGTTGGCGCCTATACCCCCAGGGTTGTGACGGATAGCTTGCTGGCCTTTGAGCGCGAATACGCCAGTCAACGCTCGCTCATCGTTTTGAATTTCAGTGTGGAGCCGGGCTCGATCACATTGACAAACAAAGGACAGATTTTGCTGTCGACCTTCATGGATCGGCTATCCGAAGCGGTGGATGGAGAACTGACGTTACGAGGTGCGGAAGGAATTATTCTCGAGCTGCTGGATTAATTCCCGAGCGGCGCTTGTCGTGCCTGTGTGATCGCGGTAGCAGACAATGGTCGATGCCGTTATCAACTGATGAGTAGGACAGTGGCTTGAGCGGTTCGCGTGTTATCGCTGATGTCGGGGGGACCAACGCCCGGTTTGCCGTGGCGGAGAAGGGAACATACTCCGAAATCTCCCACGTGGAGGTCAGCCAGTATCCGTCGCTTCAGGACGCACTGGCGGCTTATCTGGGAAGGTTATCTCCGACGATGACGCCTAACGAAGCCGCGATTGCTGTGGCGGCTCCCGTGTTTGGCGACAAGATCGCGCTGACCAATCACGGGTGGTCGTTTTCCGTCAAAGAGCTTCAGCGGAACTTAGGCCTGACATCTCTTCGGGTTTTCAACGATTTTGCCGCAACGGCGATGGCGGTGCCGCATCTGCCGCAAGAAGGCGTGTTCCCAGTCGGCCCAGAATGTCCCAATGCCCAAGGACCAATCGGAATCCTCGGGCCGGGCACGGGACTGGGCGTATGTTCGCTGATCCCTCATGCAGGTGGATGGACCGTTGTGCCGGGTGAGGGCGGCCATGTCACGCTACCGACCTCAACGGTTCTGGAGGATCAGATCGCAGCGTTCCTGCGGACACGTTGGTCGCATGTATCTGCGGAGCGGGTCTTGTCGGGAAGCGGGCTGGTCAATTTGTATCAGGCGTTATGCTCCATCGAGGGCCACCCGCCGCGCGAATTTTCTCCGGCTGACGTGACCAATCACGCAATCAAGAAAACCGATGGAACCTGCGTCAGAGCGTTTGAGCACTTCTGCGCGTTCCTTGGCACTGTTGCCGGGGATCTGGCCCTCACGATCGGCGCGACCGGAGGCGTGTATATCGCAGGCGGGATTTTGCTGCGTTTCCGTGAGGCATTTGCTTCATCTGCCTTTCGGGAGAGATTCGAAAGCAAAGGTCGCTTCCAGCACTTCTTGTCCAGTGTTCCGACGCGTCTGGTGTTGGAGGAATCTCCCGCGCTCCTCGGTCTTGCGAACATTCCGCCGGAGCTAAAGCTTTACTGACCACACGGTTCTGCTGGAAACACGATATAGGACTCCCAATAAGAAGCCCGCCTCACGGCGGGCTTGGAGTCTGGCCAAAGGATAGCGCTCTACTATCGTCACTAAAAAGATATGCGCGTAAATCATTTCGTTTTGCAATACCGCATTCAACCATACGGCACGCGCTGAGGCGACTCACCCGAATGCGGTATAGCGATATCATGGCGATTCACGCCCGTCCGTTAATCAAGGCAATATCGAGGAGCGAACGGAACCGGGAACAACTTTCAGGCATGTTGCCGATTGGTTTGATACATGCTCGAACGGACCTTGAGACGCTCCCGGCGCGCTTTACTGCCACACGCAATTGGGATGGCCGACCCTGTCGCCGATGAAATCGCGGTGTCCTGTTCTGAAATTGATGTTATCGGAATGGTCTGATCCGAAGATGGATGAGGCCGCTCTCTTGTCGGAGAGCGGTTGATTGAAGAGGGGGCGCAATGGCCAACATGTTTGATTTGAGCGGTCGCGTGGCGATCGTCACTGGAGGTAATGGCGGCATCGGGCTGGGTATTGCAGAAGCCTTGGCGGAGCAGGGCTGTGCCGTCTCGATCTGGGGCCGCAATGCAGAGAAGAACGCGGCTGCTGAAGCACGGCTTCGCGCCTTGAGCGACAAAGTGCAGTCGATCGTTTGCGATGTCGCGGTGCGTGATCAAACCGAACGCGCGGCGGAGGCGACGCTGAATCACTTCGGACGGATCGATGGCTGTTTTGCGAACGCTGGCATCGGTGGCGGCGGACGCACGCCGTTTGCCGAGCGGACCGAAGAAGACTGGCGGCGGATGTTTTCAATCAATCTCGATGGCGTGTTTCATGCCTTCCAGCCCATCGTACGCCACATGGTGGCGCGCGCCTCGGAGGGTGATGCATTCGGGCGGCTGGTGGCGACATCAAGCATGGCTTCGCTGTTTGGCACGGCGCGGAACGAGCATTACGCGGCTTCGAAGTCGGCAATTAACTCGCTGATACAGGCGCTAGCGGTTGAACATGCGCGCTATGGTGTGACCGCCAATGCCATCCTGCCCGGGTGGATCGACACCGAGATGACGGAAGGTCTGCAAGCCAACGACAAATTCATGGCAGCGGCAGTCCCGCGCATTCCTGTGCGTCGCTTTGGCCAACCAAAGGACTTCGGTGGCATCGCAGTTTACCTGATGAGCCAAGCATCAGCCTATCACACCGGCGACTGCATCGTCATCGACGGTGGATACAGCATCTTCTAGACTAGAGCCATGCATCGCGACGATCGATCGATCGTCGCGATGGTGCATCCGTTGAGTCGGCGGTCACGAGCTCAAAAGCTCTCCGAAATTCATCCAGTGGGAAGTCGCAAGCCAGCCTGCATCAACCGGGATAGACGCACCAGTGATGGCGCTGGCATCGTCAGACATCAGGAAGCTGGCGACGCCAGCGATTTCATCGATTTCGACCAGCCGCCTCATGGCGGTGGCACGCTCGATGGCGCCGACGTCTCGTTTCCCTGTTTCGATCTTTTCACGCATGATCGGCGTCAGTGTGAAGCCAGGTGCAATCGAATTGACGCGAATGCCGGCGGGGCCGAACTCACCTGCGGTCAGGGTCGTTAGCGAACCGAGAGCCACTTTTGTCGGCGCATAGGCATGCAGGGGGAGAGGGCGGAGTTCATTGATCGACGTGATATTGACGATCGACCCGCCACCTTCCGAGGTCATGGACGCAGCGAACACCTGTGTACATGTGACAGTACCGAAGTAGTTTACGTCCCAGATCCGCCGCTGAGCGGCTTCGTCCATTGCCATGAACGATTTGATGTCCTGCAGCAGGCCTGCCGCGTTGACGAGGCCGGCAATGGCTATTTGATCTTTTTTGAGTGAAGCCGCGACATCCCGGACTTCGTCTGGTGTGGCGACATCCAGCGACATGGTGACCAGTCGGCCGCTATCGTCTTGCGACTGCAGCTCTGCGAGGTTCTTGGCGTTCAGGTCGGTCGCAATGACGCGCCAACCATCCGCGAGCAAGCGTCTCGCAATACCGCCACCGATGCCGCCAGCCGCACCGGTCACGACGATTGCTGAACCGGCTTGGCGCCGCTCAGACATAAAGTTTCGGTTGTGTTTGGGAAGTGACATCGGGGCGTTCCGTACGAGATGGTGGGGGCTGCAGTTTCAAGTGTCCGCGGGGAAGACCTTGCGCCAGGGCCGTACTTCTACGGACTGAAACAAGCCCCCAAGCGCATAGGGATCGTGATGAGCGAAGTCCTTGGCGGTCGAAAGATCCGGACAATCGATCACCACGAGTCCGCCTATGGAGGTTTCACCATCATCGGCCAGCAGTGGACCTGCGAAGACAATTTTGTCCAGATGGGGCTTCAAGTATTCCAGATGGGACGGGCGTATGCTCGCACGTAGTGCGGTGCTGTATGGCTTGTCATGACAAAGGATAGCAAAGTGCATGGAAGTCCTTGATGTCGTGGCGTCGATTTGTGGTCGGATATCTACGATCAGAGGTCGAAGATCTTCCCCGGATTCATGATGTTGTGCGGATCCAGCGTCGCTTTGAGTTGGCGCATGTAAGTGACGGTCGCCCCGAGCTCTTCCTTGAGGAATTCGCGCTTACCTTCGCCGATGCCGTGCTCGCCTGTGCACGTCCCGTCCATAGCGATAGCGCGGCGGTTGAGGCGATCGATGAATGCTTTGGTCTTCGTCATCTCATCGGCATTCTCGGTATTGGCCATCACCGAGACATGAAAGTTACCGTCGCCGACGTGCCCGACAATTGGCGCAACCAAGCCGGTTCTCTCGATGTCAGCGTGAGTCTCGAGCATACAATCCGCAAGCCGTGAGATAGGAACGCACACATCGGTTGCGATGAATTTTGAACCGGGCCGCAGTTGGAGACAGGCCCAATAGACATCGTGCCGAGCAGTCCAAAGACGTGATCGCTCTTCAGGGGATGATGCGTTCTCGAAGGAGTTACAGCCGAATTCATCGGCAAGTTCCCGAAATAATTTGACCTGCTCGGCAACCGCGCTCTCCGAGCCGCCGAATTCAACAAAGAGGGTCGGCTTTTCCTGCATGGTAAGCTTGGAATAGGCGTTGCAGGCTCGGATCTGCACAGCATCAAGCAGTTCGATGCGTCCTAGCGTGAGACCGTATCGAATGCTGGCGATCACCGTGTTGCAGGCCGACGCAAGATCCGGAAAAGCGCAAACAGCGACCGCGATCTCTGGCGGAATGCCGTGGAGTTTCACCGTGAGTTCAGTGATGACACCAAGCGTACCCTCGGCGCCAATAAACAGGCGGGTCATATCGTAGCCCGCCGAAGACTTCCGTGCGCGCGTTCCAGTCTTGCAGATGGTGCCGTCCGGCATCACCACGGTGAGAGCAAGAATGTTGTCCTTCATGGTGCCGTAGCGCACGGCACTGGTCCCCGATGCCCGGGTGGAGGCCATGCCACCGATTGAGGCGTCCGCTCCGGGATCGATTGGAAAATGCAATCCCGTCGACCGAAGGTGCGTGTTGAGTTGTTTCCTCGTCACGCCGGCTTGGACCACGCAATCCATATCGTCTTCATTGACTGCGAGGATCGCATTCATCTGACTGAGGTCGAGGGTGACCCCGCCGAATGGCGCATTGACGCCAGCTTCGAGTGAGGTTCCGGTGCCGTATGGAATGATTGGCACGGCATGCGAAGCACAGAGCTTGACGACCTCGGCGACGTCCTCCGTAGATCGGGCGAAGAAGACAGCGTCTGGCGTTTCGATCGGATGCCAGGAGGTGGAGTTGGCGTGTTGCTCCCGAATGATGGGGTTACATGACAATTGGTCGCCGAAACGCTGGCTGAGGATCGAAATAACGGTCGCGATGCGCTCGCTCCCCGGCTTGGTTGAACCCGTGCGCGCGATCTTATTCATTGTCGTCCTCGAGCTTAGTTGTGCCAGAACCAAAGGATTTGGAAGTCCTCGGATCGGGCGAACGGCGCTTGGCGAGATTGGCTCACAGTTATCTCGCACAAGCGTCGCATGACATCGGATTTAGTCTGCTTTTGCCGGCTGGAGCGGCGCGAACGACGTCTGGACGCCGGTCGCCGGCCGCGCTGCGAATGTCAGGAAGGCACAGATGATGACGCCATACAGCGCAACCATTCCGCCGAGCACACACATGCTGGCGCTGTAGTCCCCGAAGTATTCCTTGGCCCAGCCGTTGATGTATGGCCCGACGAACCCGCCAAGGTTGCCAACTGAATTGACAAGACCGATACCCGCCGCGGCAGCGGCACCTGTGAGGAACGTACCAGGCAGTGGCCAGAACAGGATGTTCGACGCCAATATGCCGGAGGCACCAATACAAATCGCAATCATGCCTGCGAGCGGCGATTGCGAGAAGCCGGCCATCACAAGGCCAAGCCCGCCGATACAGGCTGGGATGAGGATATGGAAGCGGCGTTCTCCCGTCTTATCGGAATGCCATCCGTTGAGGACCATGGCGAAGCCAGCACAGAAGTAGGGGACTGCCGTCAAAAGCCCCGCTTGGGTGTTCGAGAGGCCGCCAAAGCCCTTAATGATCTGCGGCATCCATAAGGTCACACCGAAAAGGGCGCCGATATTGCAGAAGATCGCGAATGCAAGCAGCAGGACCTTGCCGCTGATCAGCGTCTCCACCACGCCGTAGCTCTTGACTTGCTCCTTCGCAGCCTGTTCGGCGGCGAGGGTTCGAACGAGCCACTCACGCTGTTCCTTCGTGAGCCAACGCGCATCCTCGGGACCTTTGGTCAGGACAAAATAGGCAACGATGCCGACAACGACGGCGAGGACGCCTTCGATCACGAACATCCATTGCCAGTTCTTGAGTCCAGCTATGCCACCCATCGTTTCAAGCAGCGCTGTGGAAATAGGCGCGCCAATGAGAACCGAGACCGGCAGTCCGAGGATGAAGATGGCAGTTGCGCCGCCGAGCAAACGCGAAGGGAACCATTTGCTGAGATAGTAGACGATGCCCGGGAAGAACCCGGCTTCAGCCGCTCCCAGCAAGAACCGCATGACGTAAAAGGAGTTTTCGTTGTAAACAAAAGCAAACCCTGCGGATATGATGCCCCACGTGATCATGATGCGGGGAATCCAAATTCGCGCGCCTACTTTGTGTAACGCGAGGTTACTCGGCACCTCGAAGACGAAATAGCCAAGAGAGAAGATGCCGGCGCCGAAACCGTAGACGTAAGGTGTAAATCCGAGATCGGTGTTCATATGCAGCGCGGCAAAGCCGACATTCACGCGATCAAGAAAAGCTACGATGTAGCAAAGAATAAGGAATGGCATGATACGCATATAGACACGCTTGATCGTATCACTGCCGATTGAATCTGAGACCATGGTCGCTTCCTCGAGCTTATGTTTCCGCCAATGTTTTATGAAGCTGCCGCGCGTCTTTGCTGCGCGCATGCAGTTTCATGGCTTTGTTATTCAGGCAGTCCCAGGAGCGGGACTGCCCGCCGTTGCCGCACGACACCCGCCACCCCGGCCGTTGCCACCCAGCATCTATTTTCTAAACTAAACGTTTAGTTTCTAAATGGCGAGACCTATGACGTCAATCGAGAAACCAGCCGAACAGACAAAGCTGCCACGCGGCCGTAAGCGCAGTTCCGAGGCTGAAAAAGCCGTCCTCGATGCCACCTATGATCTGCTTCTTCGGGAAGGGCTTCAGGCAACTACCGTCGAAGCCATTGCGACGCGGGCAAAGGTCAGCAAGGCAACGATCTACAAATGGTGGCCCAACCGGGCGTCGGTTATCATGTCAGCTTTCCTGCGCGAGGCGCGATACGCCCTGCCATATCCGGAAGAGCTTGAGGCAAAAAGCATCTTTGACCGGCTCAATACAATGGCAATGGAGTTTCATGGAGCCATCGGCAGTATGATCTGCGCTCTCATCGCGGAGGGGCAATCGGACCCGGAGATCGCGCAAGCTTTTCGGGAGGGTTACGTCTTAGCGCGCCGCCAGCAGGGCATTGAACTCGTGAAACGCGCCATCGCCAAGAAGCTCATTCGCAAAGCGGACCCAGACGTTGTTCTCGATCTGCTTTATGCGCCGCTATACTACCGGCTCCTCGTTGGGCATCAGCCTCTCTCTGAAGCCTTTATCCGCCAACATGTCGCGTTGGCACTTAATGGCATCCTGCCTGCGAAGCAGGCCGTACCATCGCGTCAGCGATCTCGCTAGCCTTGAATCTCATTGGAGACATCCTGCCAAGTGCTGAGGGTGAGCTTCAGAATTTGTGATTGATGCCTACTCGACAGTCGCATCCACGGTCGTCCTGGAACTGGTAGCGACAGAGCCGAGACTAGGCTCAGAATCTGCGTTGTGAAGGTGCGTGTCGTTATCGCATCCCACAGTCATGTCTCGCCGAAGCGATGTCCTTTCATGTCTCGCCGAAGCGATGTCCTTTTCGGTTCCGCCTTACGAATCCACGCAGACTTCAAGCTCCAGCATGGTCGTCTGGATCAAGCTCTTGAGATTTTCGGCGGCAGATCGAACGTCAACGTGATCTTCGGCCGTTGTCGGGAGGCGAATTGCTCAAATTTCTCGGGAACCTTTTTTGCCCGGTGCCATCTAAAGCGGAGTGACCGGCAACAGGAGATTTCATTCATGCCCTCAACAACGGCTTCAAACGTGCAGATGCTTGGCGATCGGCGTACGACAATCAATTCCAAGCCCGATCGGGCCGAAGTTGAGGCAGCGGTGCGGACGCTCGTTCGCTGGACTGGCGATGACCCGGATCGGGACGGGCTCGCAGAGACGCCGCGCCGTGTCGCGCGCGCGTTCGAGGAATTCTTCGTGGGTTACACGATGGATCCAGTTGTAGTTTTGAAGAAGACCTTCGAGGAGATCGAAGGATATGATGAGATGATCAGTCTGCGCGGCATTCGTTTCGAAAGCCATTGCGAGCATCATATGGCCCCGATCATCGGCCAGGCTTGGGTCGCCTATATTCCAAATGGCCGGGTCGTGGGCATCAGTAAGCTTGCGCGAGTGGTCGAGATCTATGCCAAGCGGTTACAAATTCAGGAAAAGATGACTGCCCAGATCGCGAATACGATCAATGAGGTCTTGAAGCCGCAAGGCGTCGGGGTCATCGTCAAGGCAAGGCATCACTGTATGACCACGCGCGGTGTTCACAAGCCGGACACCGACTTGGTCACGAGCCGGATGTTGGGTTGCTTTCGCGATAATCCGGACACGCGTCAGGAGTTCATCAGTTTGGCGGTATAATCTGTTTCGGATCAGATCGCGACCGCAACGGGAGATGATGATGAATGAACAAACCGCACCAGAAGGTCCCGATCTCAGCAAGGGCGTCAAACTAACAGAACTGGAAGAGGGGAAGTTACTCGGCCATGTCGGCGAGGAGCAGGTGCTTCTGGTGCGTGGTGAGAGTGGCGTTTTCGCAGTCGGCGCGCATTGCACGCATTATCACGGTCCGCTCGCTGATGGCCTTGTTGTGGGCAACAGCATCCGCTGCCCTTGGCACCACGCCTGTTTCGACTTGCGCAGCGGAGAAGCGCTACGCGCGCCGGCATTCAATCCTGTAGATTGCTGGAAGGTCGAGGAGCGTGGAGACGTGATTTTCGTGCGCGAAAAGATTGTTGTCACTCCCGGTCCCGCGTCCGCCTCGAAAAACGCGCCGGACAAGATCGTAATCGTAGGCGGAGGGGCGGCAGGGTTCGCGGCCGCCGAGGTGTTACGACGCGAGAACTACGGCGGCGATATCGTGATGCTGTCACAGGAAGCCGCCGCACCCATAGACCGTCCCAATCTGTCGAAGGATTATCTCGCCGGCAGTGCCCCTGAGGATTGGATGCCGCTGCGGCCGGACGATTACTACCGCGATGCTGGGATCGATCTGCGTCTCGAAACCGAAGTGACCGCGATTGATACCGCCGCACGCCAAGTCACACTGAAGAGCGGAGAGGCGGTCTCGTACGATCGCCTGCTGCTCGCAACCGGTGCCGAGCCCCGCCGTCTGACCATCCCGGGAGCAAATTTGCCGCATGTGCACATACTGCGCACGCTGGCCGACAGCCGCGCCATCATCACGGCGGCGAAAGGTGTGGGCCGGGCAGTGGTGATCGGTGCAAGCTTCATCGGGCTTGAGACGGCGGCTGCGTTGCGAGCGCGCGATATCAAGGTTCATGTTGTCGCTCCTGACAAGATCCCGATGGAGCGCGTCCTGGGACCGGACATGGGGCAGTTTATCCGGCGCCTGCATGAGGAGCATGGCGTTATTTTCCATCTCGACGACGGTATCGTCGCAATCGAGGAAGGCCAGGTTAAGCTCAAAAGCGGGAACGATCTGCAAGCCGATCTTATCGTCGTGGGCATCGGCGTGCAGCCTCGTCTTGAGCTCGCCGAGCGCGCGGGCCTCAAGCTGGATCGCGGTATCGTGGTCGATCGCTATCTTGAAACCAGTGTCCCGGGCATCTATGCCGCCGGCGACATCGCGCGCTGGCCTGATCCTCATTCTGGAGAAAACATTCGGATCGAGCACTGGGTCGTTGCTGAGCGACAAGGTCAAGCCGCGGCGCGCAACATGCTCGGGGCCAAGGAGGTCTTTGATGCTGTCCCGTTCTTCTGGAGCCAGCACTATGACGTACCAGTCAACTACGTCGGGCATGCCGAGCGCTGGGATGAGATCGTGGTCCACGGTGATATCGCGGCGAAAGACTGCTTGCTTGAATACAAGCTCAACGGGCGCGTGCTGGCCGTCGCATCGATCTTCCGTGATGTGGATAGCCTCAAGGCCGAACTGACAATGGAGCGTGGCGAGGCTTGAGGGGGAGATATCTGTCCGACGCGGGCGGGGAAGTCCATCGAGGTCCGGAACGAGGCCTGAGGCAATCCTGCGCGTTGATCTGATTCCGCTCGAACTGTCGCGATGATGCTGTTGCGATAGAGAGTAGCACGTCTGTCAGACGAGCAATCATTCGATGACTCCGGAGCATCAAACATGCCCCGGGTCGTCGGTCGAAATCGGACTGGTACCGAAAGCTGCTGTGATCTGCGCTGATGGGTAGGAGGTGCCATTTGGACGCCTTTGATGAAGCAAAAGCGCAAAAATGGCGCGGGTTCACCGCAGCTTCAATGGTTACGTTCCAACGTACGCTGTTGACGCGATCTCCACGAGAAACTCGGGGCGTACCAGGGGCGCCTGGATGCAGTAGCGCGCCGGCAGATGATCGTTGAAGTACTGCTTATAGACCTCGTTCATCGCCGCATAGTCCGACATGTCTTTCAGGAAGATCTGGTTGAACATCACATTCTTCAGCGAGCCTCCGCCGGCCTCGATGGTCGCCTTAATGGATTCAATCACAGCACGTGTCTGCTGGCGTACGTCGCCGACGCCCACCGTTTCGCCATTGGGTCCGATGGCCAGCATGCCGGACGTATAGATGAAGCCGGCGGCTTTCGTACCAGAGCTGTAAGGCGCGAGTGGCGGTGGCGGGTTCGGCGGCGTGATAATTTTAATCGGCATATTGGTCTCTCTCGTTTGTTATTCGACTTTGATGTTTGCGGACTTAATCAGTTCGCCCCAGCGCTTGGTCTCCGCGGCGCCGAATGCTGCGAGTTCTTCAGGTGTGGATGCCTTCACCTCGAAGCCCATGGCTTCGAATTTGTCCTTGAATGCCGGGGAATTCACGATCGCGGCAGTCTCCTTGGCAAGGCGGTCGACCACCGGCTTCGGCGTGCCAGCCGTGGTGTAGAGAGCGCCCCAAATTGCGCTCTGCAGCGCCGGATAACCGAGCTCCTTCGTTGTCGGGACATCGGGAAGCACCTTCGATCGCGTCTCAGCCATGATCGCAATCGCCTTCAATTGTCCGGACTGTAGCATCGAAAGAGCGTCCGGGATTGAAGGGAACATCATGTCGAGCCGTCCGCCGACCATGTCCGTAATTGCGGGACCTTGGCCCCGATAAGGAACATGCATCAGATGCGTTCCTGTTTCTCGATTGAACAATTCACCACCGAGATGGGTTGGCGAGCCGACACCCGACGACCCGAAGTTCAGCTTGTCTCCCTCCTTCTTGAGCGCCGTGATGAGGCTCGGCAGGTCGAGGTTTTTGAAGCGTTCGCTCGGGGTGATGACCTGCGGATAGATCGTCACCAAAGTCAGTGGCTGGAAATCCTTCACCGGATCGTAGGGTAGCTTTTCATAGAGATTGATGTTTGCCGCGTGGGTTCCGGTGGTGGCCATGAACAGCGTATGTCCGTCGGGGGCGGAGCGAGCGGCTTCAACGGCTCCGATGTTGCCGCCGGCGCCCGGCTTGTTTTCCACGATCACTGGCTTTCCAAGCTTTTTTTGCAGCTCGTCGGCGATGACACGGGCTTGGGTGTCCGCGCTGCCACCTGCAGGGAAGGGAACAACAATACGCAGATTGTGCGTCGGCCAATCGTCGGCACGGGCACTACATGACAGCAACAACGTCAACGCTATCGCAAGACGAACAATCCTCATGACTCTTTCCCTTTAAAAAATTCGATCGCGATCTTGTCGAATATCTCGGGCTCCGTGCGAGACAGTGCATGGCCGCCGCGCGGCTCCCAGCGGTGCTGAGCTCCGGGAATGAGGCGGGCATATTCCTCGGAGAAGTATTTCGGAGTCAGAATGTCGTCGTCGGCACACAGCACCATCGTCGGGATTTTGATACGAGAAAGTTCGGCGCGGCGATCGAAGTTCAGGATCGCTTCAAACCGGCTCTCTTGGATCTGGGGGTTGGCAAGCTGCGTTGTGGTGGCCGCCTCGATCTTTGCGACCTCATCAGGATGGGCATTGATCCAGTACGGTGGATAAAGGAGGAGCGTGCTGTACTTGGCGTATTCTGCCAGACCCAAGCCTTCAAATATCTTTGTACGAAGGCCAAGGATCTTGCGGCGATAGTCGTCGCCGCAAGTCGTACTTGCATAGATCATCAATGCGGAAATGCGTTCGGGGTAATCCAAGGCCGCAGCGACGCCGATCGCAGCGCCCGTAGAGTGGCCGAGATACATCGCCCGATCGAGGCCGGCGTCGTCCATGACGGCCACAAGGTCCGCGGACATTTGTTCGATGGAGTCGACGGATGTCCGGGTGGATTGACCGGTGCCCCGCTGATCAAAGCGATAGACCGTAAAGTGCTTCGTAAGAGCCGGCAGATTCGGAGCCCAATAGGCTCCCACGCCACCCAGACCAGCGCCAAGGATAAGAGGAGGGCCCTCACCTTGTTTTTCCCAGTAAAGCTCGCAGCCCTGCCGCTTCGCGAATGGCATTCGTCATTGCCCCTGATTTGTTTTCGTCACTCTACAATGCAGGTCATGACTGCAAAGCCTTGAACTCTGCGGCCTTTGCTGGCTTAGCTAAATGCAATTGACAAAAGGTTTCTGCAGTATTTGGAAATGTCGATAGTTCTCTGACCGAAGATCGCGGATGACCTTAGATGAGCCATCGAAGATATTTCGGTCGACTGAAGGAGTCTGTTGGACGGTCGCTCGGGCGTGTGCAACGGTTTCGGGATGGCCTTCAATGGTCGACATGGTGATAACAAGCTCGATGCAGGCTGCCAGGCTGAAACTTAGAACCCGCAGCGCTAGGGCAGCTCACTAGACTTAGTTTTCCCAAGAGAGTTGAGCGGTTTGGTAACGTGCTTGTCGTTGTCGAAGCGCGCAAAAGAGTGTCGCGTTTTCCAGCTTCAATTTCGACCATAGACGCACTTGGCGACAGACCGCGTCGGAGCGCCGAACCTGTTGCGAATTTCGTACTCTACGAACGCGTAAAGGCGTTGGGGAGGATATCGCACGAGACTGCCCAAGAACTCGGGGCCGCCGGCCTGGACAAATTCGCCGTCGAACATGGTCGGCTGCGTCGATTCGATGAGCTTGATCCGGTGATAGGCCGAAGGTATCAGCAACCGCTGTTTCACCGTCCGCTCACACCAAAGGCCGAAGCTGGATGCCTGCGCGCTGAAGGTCGGGGCCAGTGAAAGTGCCAACACTGCGAGAGCTGACATGGCTTTCATTTGGGGCTGCTCCTCATGCGGATGACAACGCCTGCGCGGGCCTCTGTCCGCCATTTCTCGGCGCCAACTGAGGCTCCCATTTCAATCCCATGAACTCGGGGTGAAATTGTGTCGAGGCTTCGATCGAAAGGACGAAGTCCCCAACCAGCTTGTCCACCAGGCATGGGGCGGGCCCTTGCGATGAGGTACTCGACCGGTACAAGGCCTCGATCCGCGCGTCGGCATCGATGGCCAAGACCGGAGCCGGCCAATGCATCGACGGCGCAAGGCCGACCCCCGGCGCGAATTGTCCGATCAGTATGCCGAGCGGCAGATATACGACCGACAAATCCTTAGTCGTGCGCGCTAAAGCGCCCGTGCAGGGCGTCGGATGTCAGGCGCACAAACTGCGCGCGACTCAAATGAAGCAGCGTCTCGTGATCGCCAGCCTCCATGTAGATCTCTGGCTGTGCCTCGATGCTATCGTCGACGATGATATCCATCCCGTAGCATTTGCCGACGGCAGGAACCGCACCGTGTGCGCAGTCGCGGAACAGCTGATTGATCTCGGTTTCATCTGCCATTTCGACATTGTCACCGAGCCTTGTCCTTAGTTCCGACAGGCGGAGGTGATGCGATGCGGGCACGATGGCCAGCAGATATCCACCGTCGCGCCGCAACACGATGCCCTTGGCAAGGCGATCGCCCGAGATATGGCATGCCTCAGCCGTGCGAGTGGACGTCATGCTGAGTTCGTGCGGGATCTCCTCGTATTGGATGTTTTCAGCGGCTAGGTATTTCTGGAGTGTGGGAGCAATGGACATGGCGTAATCTCCGGTCCGATACGCAAACCACCCACCGTGACGTCTACCTCCAAACTCTTGCCGTACGATGGGCAGCTGCGTGACTATAAGATCAAAATGGGACTTCCATCCGCCAGCTGCAATTCGTCATCGGTGGGTGCGCGAGCGCCGCAAATCGGTGCGAGGGACGTCTGGTCTTGGCGCAATGCTTCTTCTCCCAAACAGGAGCTGGCTACCGCCATTCATGCGCTTCTTGATCAGCGGGTCCCAGGTTCGAGCCGTGGTGCGCCCAGCGATGATTTGGGGCGCCTACGGACGATCACCGCTCGGGAGAGTTCGCCATGCGGCCGCTTTTCCATCCCAGCCTGGTCAACGGCCGCTACGGCGACCCTACAGTCTATGTGGAGACCTTGTTCGAAAGGCACGGTCTGCTGTTCGATCTCGGGGACATCGCCTCGCTGTCGCCGCGGAAGATACAACGGGTCGACCAAATCTTCGTCTCGCATGCGCATATCGATCATTTCGTTGGATTCGATCATCTGCTCCGTTTGCTGGTCGGGCGCGAGAAATCCGTGCACCTCTACGGCCCGTCCGGATTTGCCGAGCGCGTCTATCACAAACTCCACGGCTATCATTGGAACTTGGTTGACAGCTATCCCTCCGATCTCGTTTTCCGTGTGAGCGAGCTCGCGACGCCGCATTCCGTCTCTACCATGCAGTTTCGGCTGAAACGGGCTTTTGTCGCGGAGCAAATGGTCTCGAACGCCACATTTGACGGCGTACTGTACAAGGAGCCGGCTTATCATGTATCGGCCGCCATCCTGGAGCATCGCACGCCTTGCCTCGGCTTTGCGCTACAGGAGGCAGCACATGTCAACGTTTGGAAGAACCGATTAGCCGCGCGCGGGCTACCTGTCGGCCCGTGGTTGCGGGCACTCAAGAAAGCCATTGTCGAAGGCCGTTCGGACGATCATTTGATCCAAATCGATGGATCGCCGACGCGGGACAATCGACCCGTTCGGCTTGGTAGTCTGCGCGATCTCTTGACTGTCACTGCCGGCCAGAAGATTGGCTATATCACCGATGTCGCCGACACGGCCGCCAACCGTGCCGCAATCGTCGCTCTCGTTCAGGATGCAGACATCCTGTTTATCGAGGCAGCTTTTGCAGGCGGAGATGCCGCGTTGGCGAGACAACGCGCGCATCTGACGACCACTGCGGCAGGACAGATTGCGCGGGACGCCAACGTGCGCCGCGTCGAGCCGTTTCATTTCTCGCCGCGTTATGCGGGGGAGGAGGGCCGGATGTTGGCCGAGGTGATGGCGGCGTTCGGGAGGCCCTGCGCCTGATCCGAGGGCCTCGCTTTGCAGTCGCGCGAAGTTGGCTTCACCTCTCTCGAGGACTTTCTTCACCGCTTCTGGGAAGCATATTTCGCACTGGCCAACCTCCAAGGATACGGCCCTAGGGCAGTTGATTAGACTCAGCTTCCCGAGAGAATTGAGCGGCCTTGTATGGCTCGTGGGGGATGCCGAGCTTCTTGATGTTCTGGCGGAACGTGGCACCTCAGAGCTCATGGCCATCATGCCACCTTGACCGCGGCGCTCTCGAACCGGGTGCATCTTTGCGTAGAAGATGGACTCCGATTTGCCCTTAATAGACTCGTTTTTAGACGTGCGGTTTTACACTAATCGGGGCGCGAACGCCCAGGGGCGAAATTCGCATAAGGTATATTATGGAATATAAATTATCATAGCGATATCAGAGGCATCCCGGAAATAACCGATAAAATGATCTAGAAATCCGGCTCGATCGGCACCACAGTGATCGTCTCCACCGCGCGCAATTGACCGTGTGCGCACCGACTGTAGAACGTCGATACGAACCATAGGCTGCGGCTCTTAAACATTTCGAGGAACGCCAATGAGCATCGATCAAGGGCACTACAGCATTGGGCTGGACAAGACCCCGGCCAACTATGTGCCGCTGTCCCCATTGAGCTTTCTGGTCCGCAGCGCCACGGTCTATCCCCAGCTCACCAGCGCCGTCTATGAAGGCCGGGTCTTCACTTGGGCCCAGACGTTCGAGCGCTGCAAACGCTTTGCTTCGTTTCTGGCAAGCCGCGGGATTGGCCGCGGCGATACGGTGGCGGCGATGCTGCCGAACATCCCGGCGATGAACGAAGCCCATTTCGCCGTGCCGATGGCCGGCGCCGTGCTCAACGCGCTCAACATCCGTCTGGATGCGGCCTCGATCGCCTTTCAGCTCGATCACGGCGGCGCCAAGGTCATCCTGGTTGATCCCGAATTCGCCGGCGTGATTTCCGAGGCCCTGAACCTGATGACGGGTCCAAAGCCGCTGGTCATCGATGTCGACGATGCTGCATTCAGCAGCGGGCGCCGGATCGGCGAACTCGAGTATGAAGCGGCCGTGGCATCTGGCGACCCCGATTTCGCTTGGCTGCCGCCGCAGGACGAATGGGATGCCATCGCGCTCGGCTATACGTCCGGCACCACGGGCAATCCCAAGGGCGTCGTAACGCATCATCGCGGCGCGTATCTCAACGCGGTCAGCAACATCCTTGCAGGCAATCTCGGCACGCATCCGATCTATCTTTGGACTCTGCCGATGTTTCACTGCAACGGCTGGTGTTTTCCATGGACGGTGGCTGCAACGGCCGGCGTGAATGTCTGTCTGCGGAAGGTCGATCCGACCAAGATTTTCCAGCTCATCGCAGACCATGGCGTGACCCACATGTGCGGTGCGCCGATCGTCTACAACACGCTGATCAACGCGCCGGATGCGCCAAAGGGCCGAGCTTCTAAACATGTTATCGGGCTTATCGCGGGTGCGGCGCCGCCCGTTGCGGTCCTGGAGGGCGCGGAAGGTATCGGCATTAAGATCACCCATGTGTACGGATTGACCGAGGTCTATGGCCCCGCCTCCGTCTGCGCTGAGCAGCCCGGCTGGGATGATCTTCCCGCCGAAGAACGTGCGCAGCTCAAGCGCCGGCAGGGCGTGTCCTATCCGCTTCAGGAAGCCGTGACGGTGCTCGATCCCGAGACCATGCAGGAGGTGCCTCGCGATGGAGAAACCATCGGCGAAGTCATGTTCCGCGGCAATATCGTCATGAAGGGTTATCTGAAGAACGACAAGGCGACGCAGGAAGCGTTTGCCGGCGGTTGGTTTCACACCGGCGACCTTGGCGTGCTTGATCACGACGGCTACGTCATCATCAAGGATCGTTCGAAAGACATCATCATCTCCGGCGGCGAGAACATCTCGTCCGTGGAGGTCGAGGATGTGCTGTACAAACATCCGGCGGTGCTATTCGCGGCCGTAGTGGCGAAGCCGGACGCCAAATGGGGCGAGGTGCCCTGCGCGTTCATTGAGCTCAAGCCAGGCGCTGAAGCAACGGAGGCGGAAATCCTGACCTATTGCAAAGCGAGGCTGCCGGGATTCAAGTCACCGAAAGCCGTTGTGTTCGGCCCTATTCCCAAAACCTCGACCGGCAAGATCCAGAAGTTCGAGCTGCGGGCGCAGCTTGATTCCGCGAAAGCGATTTCAGCCTGATCGCATAGCGTTTTCGAGCGAAGTGGCTCCTAGTGTGGTGGTTCAGAAGTTCGCCCGATTTTTCCTGCGAGTCCTTCCAGCGAACTTCTGAACCTGAATCACACTAGAATCTTTACTAGTGTCCTCTCGAATCCAAAGTCCGCTACGGATCGCGCTGCACGATGAGGCTGACTTTGGATTCGGGACACTAGTTCGCGTGAAGAAAACGCGTCAAAGCAAGGATCTGAAGATTCGGTTTGGTTCAATTGGAATCGATATGCGTCAGGTATCGAGCGTCAGCCGCATGCCGTCGTATCCCGGTACGATGTGCGACGGCAGCTTTCCGCGGAGCTCGTCGTAGTCCAGGTCAGAATGCAGGTTTGTCAGCACCGCACGGCGCGGCTTGAACTTCTCGATCCATGACAGCGCATCTTTGACGCTGAAGTGGCTCGGATGGTCGGTGTAGCGCAAGGCGTCGATGATCCAGAGATCGAGGTTCTCCAGCGTTGGCCAGCTTTGCTCAGGGATATCGTTGGCATCCGGCGTGTAAGCGGCGTCGCCAATGCGATAGCCAAGTGCCGGGATGTTGCCGTGTTGAACCAGGAATGCGGTAAAGGCGAGGGTACCGCCCTTCCCGTCGATTTTTTTGGTTTCGCCCGCCTCGATCCAATGATTGCTGAGGATCGCTGGATAGTCGCTTCCTGGCGCCTGTTGGAAGCAATATGAAAAGCGGACCAGGATGTCCTTCGCGGTTGATGCGCTCAGGAAGACGGGAATGCGGCTGCGCTGATGGAGCACCACCGAGCGCAGATCATCGATGCCGTGGGTCTGGTCGGCATGCTCGTGCGTCAGGAAGACGGCCTCGAGATGATCCACATTGGCATCGATCAACTGCTCGCGCAGATCGGGAGATGTGTCGATCAGGACCCTGGTGACGCCCTCCGCACTCGCTTTCTCCGCCAGCAGAGAGCAGCGGCGGCGGCGATTCTTGGGGTTGTTCGGGTCACAGGCGCCCCACCCGAGCGCCGGACGCGGCACGCCGGCTGAAGATCCGGAGCCCAGAATGGTGAGCGTAAGTGTCATGCAGCCTTTGCGTCCGGGCACGGCACTTTGTTGAACAAACGGAAGAAGTTCTCCGTTGTTTGTTGTGAAATTTCTTCAAGCGAAACACCGCGTGTTTCAGCCAGCACGCGCGCGGTTTCCACCACGAACGATGGTTCGTTCCGCTTGCCGCGATATTTGCCCGGTGCAAGGTAAGGCGCGTCCGTCTCGACCATGATGCGATCAGCCGGTAGTTCGGCGGCGATATCGCGGATCGCCTGGGAGTTCTTGAACGTCAGAATGCCGGTGAACGAAATCGACAGTCCGTGGGCGATGGCTTTCATCGCGAGATCCCGGCCGCCGGTGTAGCAGTGCAGGACGGCCTTGAACGATCCTTTGGCCATCTCCTCATCCAGGATGCGACCGCAAGCCTCATCGGCCTCGCGCGTGTGGATCACCAATGGCAGGCCGGTAGCCCGAGCCGCCGCGATGTGGGCTCGGAAGCCCCGCTCCTGCGCTTCCGGCGAGCCGTCCTTGTAGAAGTTGTCGAGCCCCGCCTCACCGAGCGCCACGACCTTGGGATGCTTGGTCAGGGCGATGAGCTCATCGGCCGTGATGCCGTCTTCCTCATCTGCTTGATGCGGATGTGTTCCCACCGAGCAGTAAATATTGGGATATCGCTGCGCGAGCGCCAGCAGCGTGTCGATGCGTCGAACGCGGGTCGAGATCGTCACAATTCGCCCGACGCCTGCGGCCTCGGCTCGTGCGACGATCCCATCCAGGTCATCAGCGAAGTCGGGGAAATCGAGATGGCAGTGGCTATCGACAAGCATCAGGCTTTGCCCTTGTCCTCTGTGGGCTCCACATAGCGGGGAAAAACGGGTGCCGGTGGAGGCAGTTGGGTGCCTGCCTTGATGCGGGTTGCGAGCGCGGCAAAATCCCGTTCGTCCTGCCCGATCCCGAGAATGTCGAGCAGTTTGCCTGCAGCTTCGGGGATTGCAGGCTGGGCCATGATGGCGATCTGGCGGACGACCTCGGCCGTGACATAGAGCACCGTCTTCTGCCGTGCTGGATCAGTCTTGGCGAGCGCCCAGGGCGCTTCTCCCGCAAAGTAGCGGTTGGCCTCCGCAACCACAGCCCAGACGGCATTCAATGCCTGATGGATCTGCTGCGTGCTCATGGCCTCGCGCGCAGGCGCAAGCATGCCATCGGCCATGGCAAGGATCGCCTTGTCGTTGTCGCTGAACGCGCCGGGCTCCGGCAGCACGCCGCCATATTGCTTGCCGATCATGGACAGCGAGCGCTGCGCTAGATTGCCCAGATCGTTGGCGAGATCCGCATTGGTGCGCGCAACGATGGCTTCGTGATTGTAGTTGCCGTCCTGACCGAATGGCACTTCGCGCAGCAGGAAGTAACGAAGCTGATCGACGCCGTACTGATCCGCCAGATTGAACGGATCGACAACGTTACCGACGGACTTCGACATTTTCTCGCCGCGGTTGAACAGGAAGCCGTGCGCATAAACGCGCTTCTGGACCGGAATGCCTGCCGACATCAGGAACGCGGGCCAATACACCGCGTGGAAGCGGATAATGTCCTTGCCGATGATATGGACGTCAGCCGGCCAATACCGCCAGTTCTTGTCGGATTCATCAGGGAATCCGACGCCGGTGATGTAGTTGGTCAGCGCATCGACCCACACATACATCACGTGCTCTTCGTCGCCGGGCACTTTGATGCCCCAATTAAAGGTCGTGCGCGAAACCGAGAGATCCTTCAGCCCGCTTTTGACGAAGCTCACGACTTCATTCTTGCGGACATCCGGCCCGATGAAGTCGGGCTGGTTCTCATAGAGCGCGAGCAACTTGTCCTGATAGGCCGAGAGCTTGAAGAAGTAGCTCTTCTCCTCGACCCACTCGACTGGTGTGCCCTGCGGCCCTCGCCGCACCTTGTCCTCGCCGACGGTGGTTTCGTCCTCCGCGTAATAGGCTTCGTCGCGGACCGAGTACCAGCCGGCATAGGTATCGGAATAGATGTCGCCATTGGCAGCCATGCGGCGCCAGATTTCCTGGCTCGACTGGTGATGCTGCTGCTCTGACGTCCGGATGAAGCGGTCGAACGAAATGTTCAGCCGCTGATCCATTTCCTTGAATCGGGCCGCATTGCGCATCGCAAGGTCGGCCGGTGTCATATTCTCTTTTTGCGCGGTCTGAACCATCTTCAGGCCGTGCTCGTCTGTTCCCGTCAGGAAAAACACATCCTTGCCGTCGAGGCGCTGAAATCGCGCCAGGGCATCGGTCGCGATCGCCTCATAGGCGTGCCCAATGTGCGGGGCTCCATTCGGATAAGCGATCGCTGTCGTGATGTAGAAGGTCGGACGTGCCATATGTTACTTTTGCAATCGCAAGGGTTGCGAAGGCCTTTCCGTGAACGTCGATTGTGCCATTTTTCGCTGAAAGCCGCCTTTTGGCGGCTAGCGCGTGGCGTCGGAGAGCATGCTAAATATAGAGAAAACCAAAGGTTTTCGCTCAAGATTGAAAGCTTCGGTCTCGCGCGCAGCACCGTTGATCTTTTCCCATACCTCGGCAAGCCGTGCAAGGCGCGGCAGGTTTGTACCGGCGTCTGGCGCTTGCAGATGTCCCGTCAGCCAGCGGTCGACCGTATCGACGAACGCCCTGAGGCCAACGCGGTCGTTGAGCCCCAATGCATCTCCCAACGCATGAAGCGCGCGCGGATCGACGCGCGGCAAGGCGTTCAAGAGTTCGAGGGTCCGCTGTTGGAGACCGAGCGCATCACCACCGAGCAACGTGAGAGCCCGCGCTACGCTGCCGTCGGATTCCCCTGCGGCATCACGTAACGCGGGGTCATTTGCGTTCAGGCCAGCGGCCTCGGACGCACCCGCGACGACCTCATCTGTGGTCAGCGGCCGCAGTGGCAGCTTGCGGCAACGCGATTGTATCGTTGCAAGAACGCGGGCTGGGGCATGACTGATCAAGAGGAACAGCGCGCGCGCCGGCGGCTCTTCGAGGATTTTCAAAAGCGCGTTTGATGCGTTGGCGTTCAGTTCGTCGACGGTGTCGACCACACAGATGCGCCAGCCTTCGACGGCCGCAGTGGAGCCAAAGAATCCGATGGTTTCGCGGGATTCATCGACTGTGATGACGCTCCGCAGCGCGCCCTTCTCGTTTGCGGTTCGCTCCAGCGTCAAAAGGCTGCCATGGCTGCCGGCTACGACTTGGCGCACCACCGGATGATCTGGATCGACTGCAAGTGTCTCAACGCTCTGTACGAGCTGGGCCGAAGGGTCGGGATGCGCGAGCACGAACTTCGCCATCCGATAGGCCAGCGTCGCTTTGCCGATCCCCTGCGCCCCGCCGATCAGCCACGCATGCGGAATTCGCCCACTGCGATATGCGTTGAGCAGCGTCGCTTCCGCCTCGTGATGACCGAACAGGACGTTTGTCTCGCGAGGAGCAAGGACGGATATTTCTTTTTCGGCAGTCTTCGAACTCATGTCTTGCTATTTTGACCTGCGATTGCCGCAGAAAAAAGATGGTCCCGTAATGCGGTCCAGACGCGGGACGCGACGGTCGCGGTATCGGCGTTTGCATCGATCAAGATGCAGCGCTGCGGTTCGTTTGCTGCAATCTCCAAATAGGCTTTGCGCAGCTTCTCGTGAAACTCAATGCCCTCGCCCTCGAACCGGTCGGCCGCCGCTGTCCCGCGCCGTTCGATGGCCCTTCTGAGGCCGACTGCGACGGGAACATCTAGGATGAATGTCAGATCGGGTTTCAGGTTTCCAATCGTGACCCGCTCCATCGCGCGAATGAGCTTCGGATCGACATGGCCGAGTTCGCCTTGATAGACGCGTGTCGAGTCGGTGAAGCGATCACACAACACCCACTTCCCCTGCTCCAGCGCTGGTTTGATAACTGTTGCGACGTGATCGTCACGTGCGGCTGCAAACAGCAGGGACTCTGCTTCTGGTCCCAGCGCCTTACCGAGACCAGAGAGCAGTAGGTGACGGATGATTTCTGCACCGGGCGATCCGCCAGGCTCCCGTGTGGTGATCGTAGGTATTTTTCCGGCATTGAGACGCTCGGCCAGCAGCTTGATTTGCGTCGACTTGCCGGCGCCCTCGCCGCCTTCAAACGTGATGAATCGGCCGCGCGTTGCTCTCAACCCTTTCGCGAGATTGGCCATGATCAAAGCTTCTCGACGCCGGCCCGAAACAGTCCGATGACTAGTTCGCTTACTCCATCGAGCGCACGGCGTGTGGTCGAGCCACGCTCGACGGGGGCACCCGCAAAAAGCGGCATCTCGAGCGCGAGGTTGCTGCCGCGCCATACTTTCAATGTACCAATGTGCTGACCAGCCTGGATCGGTGCCTTAACAGGGCCGTTGTAGACAATGCGTCCGAGCAGTTTGTCATTGCCGTTTCGCTGAACCATGACTTTCACAGGCTCAGACGCCGTCAGCTTGACGGAGCCGCTATCTCCCCCGAACACCTTGGCATAGCCGACCGTCTGGTCCTTCGCGAACAGCGTCCGGATCTCGAAACTGCGGAAACCCCATTCCAGCAATCGCTTTGCTTCGCTGGCCCGATCATCGGAATCTTCAAGGCCATTGACGACGACAATCAGCCGGATGCCGTTCTGCACGGCCGAGCCGACCATGCCGTAACCGCCTTCCTTGGTGTAGCCCGTTTTCAGACCGTCCGCGCCTTCGAGCGAATTCAGAAGCGGATTGCGGTTTAGCTGCCGGATCTTGTTCCAAGTGAATTCCCGCTCGCCGAAGAGCTTGTAGTACTCCGGATAGGTCAGGATGATATGGCGAGCCAGCATGCCAAGCTCGCGGACG
This sequence comes from Nitrobacteraceae bacterium AZCC 1564, assembly GCA_036924835.1. Taxonomy (NCBI): domain Bacteria; kingdom Pseudomonadati; phylum Pseudomonadota; class Alphaproteobacteria; order Hyphomicrobiales; family Nitrobacteraceae; species Nitrobacteraceae bacterium AZCC 1564. The sequence continues at coordinate 349,715 of JBAGRR010000001.1, read as the reverse complement.
GTCATCTTGTTTGCGGGATCCGGTAGGCCGTTGACATTGCCGAAAGTGGATTGGGTCAGCCCGAGCTCGCGCGCGCGCTTGGTCATCCGGTCCACGAAATCCCGCTCGTTGCCAGAAATGCCTTCGGCCAGCGCGATGCAGGAGTCATTGCCGCTCTGGATGACTGCCCCGTGCAGCAGGTCATCGACCTTCACGCGGCTATTGATGGCCGCGAACATCGTCGAGCCGCCGGAGGGGGCTCCGCCCTTGCGCCACGCGTTCTCACTGATCTTGTATTCATCGTCGAGCTTGATCTCGCCCTTGGTCAGGGCATCGAAGACTACCTCCGTGGTCATCAGCTTCATCATGCTGGACGGTGCGCGCAACTCGTCCGCATTCTTTTCGAACAGGATGCTGCCGGATTTCGCCTCGATCAGAATGGCGGTCGGCGCGCCGCTATCAAAGCCGCCTTCTTCCTTCTTGGCGCCCTGAACGCTGTTGTTGGCTGCCTTGACGGCACCACCAAATATGACCGCGCCCATCAGCAGACCAACCGCAACCAAGCGCCAAACGCGTGGAGGGCGCCCTAAGGGGCGGCTGGAGATCCGGGAGAGGAACGAAATGGCTGCCATGCGTCGATTCCTAAGGACGGCGTTGTAACAGTTGACATAATGGCAAACAACGCGGTGTTTTCCGGTATTCCGCGGGTCCTGCCGGCCTGTTCGAGGCGTTCCGGTCCGGTCCCTTGGCGACGGAGATTAGATGTCCACATCGAGGATGATTTCGGCCAACGGTATCGACATGTTCGTCACCGAACAGGGCGCCGGTCCGCTGGTTCTGCTTTGCCATGGCTGGCCGGAATTGTCCTACTCATGGCGGCATCAGCTCCCTGCTCTTGCCGCAGCAGGTTTCCGCGTCGTCGCCCCCGACATGCGCGGGTTTGGGCGCACATCCGCACCGCAGGACGCCGAGGCTTACTCGATTTTCCACCTGGTCGGCGACATGGTCGCGCTGGTGGCGGCCCTCGGTGAAGCCAAGGCTATCATCATCGGCCACGACTGGGGCGCTCCAGTGGCGTGGCACGCGGCTCTGTTCAGGCCCGATATTTTTAAAGCAGTGGGTGGGCTCAGTGTTCCACCCCCATTCCGAGGGCGTGAGCGTCCGATGGAGATGCTCGCCAAGAACGGCATTACCAACTTCTATTGGCAGTATTTCCAGACACCAGGCGTCGCGGAAAAGGAATTCGAGCGCGATATCGACTACACCATGCGCGCCATTGCGTACGGCGTGGATACCACCCTCTTCCTGAAGGAAGGTTTCGGCTTCCTCGGCGATCCGTCGATCGAACGCAAGTTACCGAAGTGGCTCGCGCCGGAAGATCAGGCCCATGTCGTGGAAAACTACAAGCGATCGGGCTTTCGCGGCGGACTGAATTGGTACCGCAATCTCGATCGGAACTGGGACCTGACGGCTCCCTGGCAGGGAGCGAAGATTGAGCAGCCTTCGATCTTTATTGCGGGCGCCAAGGATGCCGTGGTGACGGGCATTATCGGGGGGAAGCGCGTGACCGAGATGGAGCGTGTGCTGCCGAACCTGAAACGCAAACTCGTTATCGAGGGAGCTGGTCACTGGATCCAGCAGGAGCGCCCAGCCGAGGTGAATGCTGCTCTGCTCGAGTTTTTAAAGGAAGTCTCCGATTAAGCGCGCGAAGCGTATCGGCGCCCTTCGTGGGTCAGTACAGGCCCCGAGCGGACATGAGGCCGGCGCTTCCGTCACGCGACGTCGGCGCATAAGCCGCAACCGGTCTTACCGACGGGGCTGGCTCGGCTGCGTCTTCGCTGCTGGCTGAGGCGACGGCTTGGCTGTAGCGCCGATCCCGGACGCGTGACGCAGAGACCTCCGACATGCGATTGGAGGCAGTCATGTCTTCGGCCGTGTGCCCAAGGCTGTAAGGCCGCCCCTGCGGAAGCGGGACATCACCTGCGGCCACGCCACGCGTGGTCGATACGGCTTCAGGAATGAACGGACGGGCCGATGCGATCCGGACGTTGGATGGTGATGGTGCCGGCTCACCGGTCCGAAGTGTCGCCATGAGTTGACGGTCGTCGGATCCCTCAAGTGGCGCGCGCCCGACATATTCCACACGCACTCGGCCGACGCCGTTGTTGCGGAATTCAAGCAGCCGGGCAGCCGTATTCGAGACGTCGATGATGCGATTGCCATGGTACGGACCGCGGTCATTGACCCGAACGATCACGGACTTTCCGTTGGCGAGATTGGTGACCCGCGCGTAACTCGGCAGCGGCATGGTCGGATGCGCCGCGGTCAGCGAGGTCATATCGAACACCTCGCCATTGGCCGTCAGGCGTCCGTGGAAATCGTCACCGTACCAGGATGCTAAACCCTCGGCTCGGTAGTGGACGTTCTCTTCAGGCACGTAGGTTCGGCCAGCGACGACGTAAGGTTTTCCGACGCGATACGTTCCGCCCCCCTTGGGGACAGGTTCGCCAAAGTCCACCACTCTGGGACTGGATGAGACGCCGTATTTCGGATCGACGCGGCTGGCGAATTTGTTCGAGGAGGCGCAGTTCGCGACGAGCAAGCATACGACGCCTGCTGTCACGGCACGCGCGACACCTTTGCCCGACCCGTTGGCGCTATTCCCCATAAAACACCAATAACATCCCAAAGCCCGATCGCCTACCACGAGGCTATGGCTAAGAGATCACTTCTTCCTATGGTAAGAACTAACCTATCACGCGGGTTTGGGAAATGGCGCGTCAGCCGACGTGGTAAACCAAGAGTTGCTTTTGGGGATATCTGAGGCCCGGCCCCATGACTAGCTATTCGATGTGCGCGTGGATTAGATTGCCCAAAAAGCGAGCCGCATCTGAAGTTTAGCCGGGAGTCTGACAAGGCAAGTGGAATGCGAACGGAAAGTCGTGAAGATGAGGATACGAAAGGTGGGGATACAAAGGTAACCGAGGCGACCAGCTACGGCCCCACCGGACATGGCGCAGTGAAGTCCGCTGGGCGAGTTTTGCAGATACTGGAAATGTTCGACGACATCCAACGCGACGCCCGCGTCGCGGAGATTGCGGAGCGCCTCTCACTTCCACAGTCCTCGACATCGATTCTTCTGCGGTCATTGGTCGATCTTGGCTTTATGGACTACCTGCCCGAGCGCCGCAGCTTCCTACCCTCACCTCGTGTGACGCTGCTGGGGACCTGGCTTGATAAAGGCCCGGTCCGGAATGGCAGCCTGACGCGAATGCTCGAGGATATTTCTCAGCAGACCGGTGACACGGTCATTATCGCGGCGCGAAGTGGGATTTTTTCCCAATACATCCATGTGTTACAGGCGCGTTCTGCGATGCGGTTTCATGTCCCGCAGGGATCCCGCCGCTTGGCCGTGTGGTCGGCCACCGGATATGCACTCCTGATCCGGTGCGGCGAAAAAGAAATCCGGGCTCTTTGCTCACGTACTAATTCCGAGGCTGCACACGGCCAGCCACACGTCGACATCAATCGCGTGTTGGAGAATGTCCAGCAAGCCAAACGCTTAGGATATTTCTTCTCAACTGGATTGGTCACACCAGGCGCCGGGTCGATTGCCGTTCCGTTGCCTGACGCTATTGATGGGCATGACCGGGCCCTAACCGTTGCGGTGTCGGGACCTCTCGACGATATCGCCCGCCGTGAGCGCGATATCGTTGCCATCCTGAATGATGCGATGGAGCGCTACCTCAAGTCCTGAGATCTGTTATCCCGTCAAAGGACGAGGATCCGCAAGGAACGGCCAGAACCCCTCACCGCCTTTTGCGCAGATCAATCGCCCGATCTTTTCCTGCCAGTACGTTTCGGCGCCCCACTCATCTCGCCAGGCCCAGAGGCGCCTGCTGGCGAAATGCAGCGGATGTTCCTGGGTGAAGCCCATGGCACCATGGGCTTGATGACAGGCCGCAGCAACTTGGCCCGCGGCTTCGCCACAGCGCGCCTTGGCAATGGCGACAGTGAACTCATCGTCAGCCAGCCGTTCTGATTCTGAGAGTGCGTCAACAGCCGCACAGGCGGCCGCGAAATGCCCGGCAGCCACTGCGAGCATGTGTTGGATGGCCTGAAACTTCCCGATCGGACGTCCAAACTGCACCCGCTCGTTGGCGTATGTCAGCGCATGGTCAAGGCAGCGCTCCATACCGCCGATCATCTGTTGAGCTCGGATCGCAGCGCCGAACGCCATCAAGCCATTGGCTTGGAGATACTTCGGGGCCGGACGCACATTCCCCGGCGGCAAAGCAAGATCGAACTGCAGTTCAGCGCGCGGTTCGTAAGCCACGTTTCGCCGTCTGCCATTGACGAGAACCTGATGGCTCTGCACCAGCGCCAGAAATCCCTTCCCGTCTCCGTCACGTGCGAAGACCAGTACAGTATCGGTCTGCCCACCCCAGGGCACGTGATGCACCGTACCGCGCAGAACGACTCCGTCCCTGCTCTGCTCGATGATCAGATGATCCCTCGGGTTGACCGGTGCGAGTGTCACGGAGCCCGACAGCACGTCACCACCGCCATCCGTCCAAAGGCGATTAGCGATCATCGTCTCGGCGAGCGGCAGCGGTACGGAATAGTAGGCCGTTCGCCGAATGAGCTGCGCGACGTCTGCCGCTTGCAGTCCAACACCGCCTGCTCCCTCCGGCACAAGCGCCAATGGCAGTCCGGCATCCGCAACGGCTTCCCATAATGCGCTGGGCCAAGTGCCGCCTTCTGCAGCCGAGAGAACGTCCTTGCTGATGTGTTGTTTGAATAGGCGATCGGCTTGCTCAAACACTATGGCTGACATGTCGTCCATTGGTGTCATTCCTATCAGCGCAGACCGAGGCCGCGTGCGATCATTCCGCGCAAGATTTCCGGCGTTCCGCCGCGAAGGGTGAAAGACGGTGCGTGTAGCAGCACATGCGCCAGAGCCTGCGAATACTCGTCCGGATCGTCGAGGCTGGCTTCGACCGGCAACAACTTGCGGACGATTTCCGGCAGTTCTCTTTCAAATGCCGTCCCGACGTCCTTGACCAGCGCAGCTTCGGTCGCCGGGCTTTCACCGCGCTCAAGCAACCCCGCGATAGATGATGACATCCGCCTCAACGCGGCAAAATGCGAAACCAGACGGCCGATCTCAATCGCCTGTCGTTCGGTCGGCTCTGCACCAATCTGGTTGATCAGCTCGACCAGCAGGCGAATATCCGACATGAAGCGATCGGGGCCGGCCCGTTCGAAGGCCAATTCGCCTGTCACGCGTGCCCAGCCCTCACCCGGCTTTCCGATCATCATGTCGTCCGGCACAAAACAGTTGCGGAAAAACACCTCGTTAAACTCGTGCCCGCCCGAAAGATTGTGGATCGGTCTGATTTCAATGCCCTCCGACGACGTATCCACGATGAATTGAGACAGGCCCGCGTGACGGTTCTCGCTCGGTGGTTCGCTTCGCGCCAATACGATCAGGTAGTGGACGCGGTGTGCATTCGACGTCCAAATCTTGGCGCCGTTGATGAGCCAGCCCCCTTCGACCCTGTCGGCCTTGGTTCGAACAGCGGCAAGATCCGATCCGGAATCCGGCTCGCTCATGCCGATGCCGAAATAGCATTCGCCTGCTGCGATCCGAGGAAGGATCAGGCCGCGGGCGCGCTCGCTGCCGTGTTTGAGTATCTGCGGTCCGGATTGACGGTCGGCGATCCAGTGCGCCCCGCTCGGTGCCCCCGCTGCGAGCATTTCTTCCGTCACGACAAATCGTTCAAGGTTGGAATGTTCACCGCCACCGTATTGTTTGGGCCAAGTCATTCCGACAAATCCAGCCGCGGCGGCGCGGCGGCTGAACTCCGGATCAAACGTAGACCACGATGATCGGTGCGCCGCATACCGCTGCGCCCGTTCGTTCTCGAGAAACGCGCGCACCTTGCGCCGCATGGCATCAGCTTCAGGCGGCAGCACCAGTGATTCAAAACGAAACGCGCGCACGCGAACCTCCGAAAAATCATATCAGTGAGCGAAGATGCGACTGCCGCATGATCCGCGCATCGCGCAGGCATCTTCTGATTTCAGGCACGACCTTGGACAAGCGCCAAGGATCAGGCTCCCTTGAATTCCGGCTTGCGCTTCTCGAGAAACGCCTTGACCGCCTCATGCTGGTCCTCGGTATGCTGCACCAGAGCTTGCATACTTGCCGCCATTTCCAGGTGCACGGGAAGTGGTATGGCTCCCGAGTCACGGACGAGCTTCTTACACATGCGCAGCGAGTGCGGCGGATGCGCCGCGATTTGCTTGGCCAGCTTCTGTGCGGTGGGCAATAAATCTTCTTTTGCGACCACCTGCGAGGCTAATCCCCAGGCCAATGCCTGATCGGCCTTGATGAAGTTGCCCGTGAACGTCATCTCGTAAGCCCGGGAAAGGCCCACGACACGTGGCAGGAACCACGCCCCGCCATCGCCGGAGACAAGGCCGACGCGCATGAAGCTTTCGGCGAACTGGGCGTCCTCGGCGGCGATGCGGATATCGCACATCAAGGAAAGATCGCACCCTGCACCAACCGCGAAGCCATTAACGGCTGCGATCACCGGCACTTCGAGGTCGTACATCGCCATGGGGATTTTCTGAATCCCGTGGTGATATCCGCGCCGGATCTCCGCGGGAATGCCACCGAACAATCCTGTGCGGTCGCGCATCTCCTTGACGTTGCCGCCGGAAGAAAAGCTTTCACCTGCGCCGGTCAGGATGACGCAACTTACCGACATATCCGAGTTAATGCGGTGGCAGTGCGCAACCAGGGCATCAACGATTGCGGGCGACAGCGCATTACGCGTCTCTGGCTCATTGAGCGTCAACGTGACGACGCGCCCATCCTGCTGGTAGATGACACTTTCAGACATGTGTTGCTGCTTTCCCTTAGCTGGATCGGTTCTGCCGAACTCAGCGTTTACCCAGATCGACGCCGACTTCGCTGAGCACTTCCACGGTGTGCTCGCCGAGCCGCGGCGCATGACGACGGATTCGAAATGGCGCGGAACTAAATGACACCGGCGCGCGGATTGCCTTGTAACGACCTTCGGACGGATGCTCTTCTCGCGTGAACATACCAACCGCTTTCATATGCGCGTCATCGGGCAATTCGTCCAGGCTGAGTACCGGCATGCACGGAATGCTGACACGATCGCAAAACGCGATCCACTCGGCGTTGGAGCGCTTCGATGCCTCTTCCTCAATCAATTCATAAAGTTCTTCGAGATGAGCAACCCGTTCCGTCAACGGATAAAAACGCGGATCATCCTTGAACTCTGGACGTCCGACAAAATCGAAGAAGTCGCGCCAGTTGCGATCTGAATACGGCAGGATGCACATATAGCCGTCACCGGTGCGGAATGGCTTGCGCCGTGGGCTGACGACACGCCTGTAGCCCGGCGGACCGAGCGGCGGCTCGAACGTAAAGCCCAACAGATGTTCGATGTAAGCGAACTCAGCCGTGGTCTCAAACATGGGGACTTCGATGGCTTGCCCTCCACCACCGCGTTCTCGGTGAAAGAGTGCGGCCATGATGGAATATGCAATAGCCTGGCCCGATAGTTTGTCGCAAAGCACCGTTGGCATGAAAGCTGGTTCCTGGCGCGCTGCCATATGAAGCGCTGCCAAGCCTGAACCAGCCTGAATGATATCGTCGTATGCGGCTTTGTCGCGATATGGTCCCTTCTCTCCGAAGCCGTAAGCGCCGCAATAGATGATATCCGGTTTGATTGCGCGCACGGCGTCGTAGTTCAAGCCAAGTTTTTCGATCGCCTTTGGACGCAATGAGTGGACGAAGACGTCCGCTGTGGTGACGAGCTTCTGCAATGCAGCAAGATCAGCAGGGTACTTGAGATCAAGAACGATGCTGCGCTTATTACGGTTGAGATGAAGGAAACCACCGGCCATCCCTTCGTTGCGATTTGGGCGATAGCTGCGGAATGAATCACCCTCAGCACTTTCGATTTTGATGACATCAGCGCCAAGGTCCGCGAGAATGTGCGTTGCGAATGGGCCCATGATCACATTCGTCAAATCAAGCACGCGAATTCCGCCCAGTGGCCCGTCCGCCGGTGTTGTATCCATCACCATTCACTTTCTTCTTACTTATATCGGCTGCGCATTTGCAAAAACGTGGCTCGACGTTGGCATGCCAGCGCCATCGAATACCGTTCTGCAGTTCAATGCTGCGATCGGTCAGTGATCAATATGCTTCGACCTCATCCGAGCATTTATCACATATGCGATTGCCAAAATTCGAATCCTCCCTTGCTGCGCAAGCGGCCATCAAAGATATTCAAAAAAAACAGACAACGATCTGGGAGAAAATCATGGCCTTAACGGAGCGTGCGCTACCCTGCGCTGCGCTGGCGATTGCTGCATTCGCGTTTTGCGTCACACCGTTTCGTTCAGCAGCGGCCACCGAAAAGTGGGACCTCTACGTTTATAATGCCGTGTCGACGGTTGCCGCCGTCAAAGGACTGAATACCGTCGCTGATCAGATTGAGAAGGAAACCGGCGGCCAATTGACAGTCCGTCTTCACCTCGGTGGCTCGCTCCCGATCAATACGACAACCATTACACAAGCAGTCAGTGACGATGTCGTGCAGATGGGTGACGACGGTTATTTTCTTGGAAACGTCCCCATTGGTGGCGTGTTGCGCTTGCCTATGCTGATCCGCACACCGGAAGAGTATCAAAAGGCTGCTGCGATCATGACGCCTTATCTTGAGAAGGCGTTTGCTAAGAAAGGCGTGCTCGTTCTTGGGCAATATCTCTATCCGTTTCAGGTCGCCTTCTCGAGCAAGAAGCTGGCCGCTCTTACGGATATCAAAGGGCAAAAGATCCGCGTGACGTCACCTGAGCAAGGCGAATTCATCAAGCGCCTCGGCGGCATACCCGTGACGCTGGGGGCTCCCGAAGTACCATCCGCACTCGACCGAGGTGTTGTTGACGGCGTTCTGACTGCCAATACCGGCGGTGGAAATGTCTGGAAGGATCTTCTGAAATTTAACTACAGGGTAGGTGTAAACTATTTTAACTCCGTGATCATCGTGAATAAGGACCGATTCGAAAAACTCACACCCGACGTCCAGGCCAAGGTCCGCAAGATCGTCAGCGATAACATGCCGCTCATTACTCAAGCGATGAAAGATGAAGAAGAGGTCCTGACGAAGAAGTTTGCCGAGGGCGGCATGACCATTACCGAGGAAGATCCGAAGGACATCGACGCCGGAACGAAAGCGATCTCCGCGTACTGGCAAGACTGGGCGAAATCCAAAGGGTCGGATGCCGTTGCTGCCCTTAAAGACGTGCGCGCCGCACTCGGTCGGTAAGCATCATGATCAGAACTCCTGATGGTGAGCAGGTAGCGCCTGACGGCGGTATCCACCTCATCGAAACTGTGAACGCTGGTCCTAGTCCGATCGAGCACGGTTCAGAAATATTGTGTGCTCTGTTTCTGATCACAATGATTGTGCTGATCGGAGCCGAAGCGATCGCGCGCAATATCTTCGCGACGTCGCTGCAGATCACCGATGAGATCGGCGGCTACCTCCTCGTTGCGTTGACATTTCTCAGTATGTCGGTGGCGGAGGCGCGTGGCGCATTTCATAGAGTCGAGCTCATCCAATCTCGCTTGAAACGGTTGGTTCAACTGATCAGCCAAATCGTCTTCGATATCATTTCGCTGGGTGCATCCCTCCTTGTGACCTGGCAGTTGGCACGTGTTGCGCTCAATTCGTGGCGGTCTGAAGACGTGGCGCCGACGCCGCTGCAGACGTCTCTCTGGATTCCTCAAAGCGTGATGTCCATCGGTATGGCGCTGCTGTGTTTCGCGTTGATCAGGACGATCTATGCCAAGGCGCGACATATTCGCGGGAGCGCTCCATCGTGAGTCCGGGCGTCGAACTTGTTCTGGTTTTGGCGATCTTCCTCGGCCTGCTGTGCGCTGGGATGACCATTCCGTTCGCGATTACCGTGCCGTCAGTTCTGTATTTGCTGCTTCACGCGGGCCTGCCGGGCCTCAAGGGCATCGGCTTGGTGAGTTGGGGCAGTATGAACAGCTTCACGCTGAGCGCGATTCCACTGTTCATTCTGATGGCGGAGATATTGCAGAAAAGTAAGCTAAGCCTGCGCGTCTATCACGGATTGTCCAGACTGGTATCCTGGATTCCAGGTGGATTGCTGCAGACCAACATCGCAGGCTGTGCCGTTTTTGCTGCAATCAGCGGCTCAAGCGTTGTAACAGCGGCGTCAATCGGACGCGTGGCTTTGCCGGAATTGCAAAGGAGAAATTACAGTCCCCGTTTATCTGCGGGATCTCTTGCTGCTGGCGGTACGCTAGGGATTTTGCTTCCGCCGAGCATCGCCATGATCGTTTATGGCACCTTCACCGAGACATCGGTGGCGAAGCTTTTCATGGCCGGGATTATACCGGGCGTGCTGCTGGCCGCGATGTTCATGATCTACATCGCGCTTCATGCCTGGATGAAACCGGAAGTCGCGCCCGTCGAACGGGGCGCACGGTCGATGAAGGAGCTCATGAATGCGCTGCTCGACGTCGTTCCCTTCATTGTCCTCATTGGTGGAACGATGGGGAGTATTTATTCGGGGCTTGTAACTCCGACGGAGGCGGCCGCTGTGGGCTGTCTGCTGGCGATGATCATCGCGGTGTTCTGGGGGGAATTTAGCGCGGGTATCCTTTGGCGCGCTTTGCAGACCACAACCAGAGTTTGCGGAAACATCCTGTTCATCGTCTATGCTGCGTTCCTGTTCTCCTATGCGATCAGTTACGCGGGTGTCGGCGAGCAAATTACGCAGTTTCTCGTTGGCCTGAAGCTCTCGAAGCTCGAGTTCTTCCTTGCGCTGTTTGTTCTCTACACAATTCTGGGGTGTTTGGTCGAAAGCCTGGGCATGATCGTCGTTACGGTCCCGTTGTTGTATCCGGTGCTGTTGCAGTACGGGATCGACCCCATCTGGTTCGGCGTCATTCTGGTTCTCTTCATCGAAATGGGACAAATCTCGCCACCGATCGGCATCAACCTGTTCGTCATTCAGAGTATCTGGAGCGGAAAGCTGAGCGACGTAGTCACGGGCACCATACCGTTTCATCTGATCATGTTTGCTTTGCTTGGGCTGCTTGTTTTGTTTCCTGAGCTTGCAATGTGGCTGCCGTCGCAGGCGGCAGCAGTACCGTAAGGCCCGACAATGTTCCCTCCCCCTCAAATCGTCGAAACTGAAGTCTTTGCCCGGCTGCCGGATAAATATCGGCGCAAAGACGCTGATAACGCTTGGGCCATGGTCAATCGGCGCGGTATGCCAGTCGATTCTTTTATCGAAGGTCCCTCGTTCGATCGCGATGGCAATCTGTACATTGTCGATATTCCCTATGGCCGGATCTTTCGGATCGCGCCTTCGGGAGAGTTCGAACTGATTGCGGAGTATGACGGAGAACCGAACGGACTGAAGATCGCGCGCGATGGTCGGATTTTCATCACCGACTATCGGCGCGGCCTGATGACGCTGGATCCGCGCAGCGGCCACGTGTCGAGCGTTCTGGGACGACGCTGGTCGGAGAGCTTTAAGGGCGTAAATGACCTAGTGTTCGCGCGAAACGGCGACATCTATTTCACCGATCAAGGCCAGACCGGCATGCACGATCCTACCGGTCGTGTCTATCGACTGCGCACGGACGGAACGCTCGATCTGCTGGTTGGTAATGTACCGAGTCCGAATGGGCTGGTGCTCAATGGCGCGGAGCACATTCTGTTTGTCGCTGCCACGCGCGGCAACTCTGTCTGGCGTGTGCCTCTGATGCCGGATGGCACGGCATCGAAGGTCGGTATCTTCGTTCAGCTTTCTGGAGGTCTTGCTGGGCCGGATGGCCTTGCAATGGACAGTGAGGATAACCTTGTCGTTGCCCACGCAGGAATGGGATCCGTGTGGATATTCAGCCATCTCGGCGAACCGCTCTATCGCGTTCGCTCGTGCCAAGGATTGCTTACGACTAACGTGGCCTTCGGCGGTCCCGACAACAAAAATCTCTACATCACGGAATCGGAGAGCGGATGCATTTTGGTCGCACGCGTTCCGGTTGCGGGACGTCCGATGATTTCGCATCAGTAAGAAAAAATAGTCGCAAAGCCGATATGGAACTTTTCGATCTCCTCGCACTTGAATGCCGTTGTTCGTCGCGCAGGAGGACCGATGGTACTCACCTTACTCGGCGCGCTGTTGGTATTCGGAGGACTTCTCTTTTTGGTGGCCCTGCCGATTTGGCGGGGGCGTTTAAGTGACGTCAGACGCACTCCTATGGCGGCGCCAGAACCCACCCTGGAGCCTCCTAAACCCGGCGCCGGTCTTTACGCGAAGGAAAATTGGATTGGACTTGCGCTTATGGCGCTGGGTGGCACTCTTTTGCTTCTAAGTTAGGAATGAGAGTCTCCCTCTACGCGACTGGTTGTTACTTTTGGATTCTTTACATTTTCATTGCGGCGCTTGGTGCGCACACACCAATTGATAATGCGAGGCATGTCGATGAACGAGACAGCCAAGGTCATCATTGCTCATCTCCCGGCCATTGAGCCCGTCATGGAGGAGGAAGGCCCGGTTATGGGCTTGGAAGCGGCGAAATCCATTTTGGAGGCATTGGATATCGCCGGACTCAAGATCGTATCGGCGAGCGATCTTCAAGCGGCTGCTAATGAAGCTGCGGCCGCGCTTCGGATGCTTGAGCAAAAAGCCAAGCAGCGTGCGAATGAATGAAGGTAGGCCGCGCGGCGACTTCTATTATAGCTGGCAGCCCTCACGCTCACCTATTAAACCATGCAGCTCACCAAATCCCTTAATCCCATTGAGTAATGGAACGGACAACTCATGCAGAGTTTGTCCTGTGCCGCTTTCGAGGTCATAGCGGCGAGGCCCGGTTGGGCGACATCCCCCTACCCACACCGCCCGGCCGGGCTGACCGCGTGTGAGTACGCCAGTCTCTTGGGGATCGCATTCTCGTCGGCTAAAATTCCATTCGGCCCGGACGTTTGGCGCGTTGACGAAGCTCTATATGCTGCAATAAAGAAGCGCGTCTGAATGTTGGCTAACGTGATGGCACCGCACGGCCTTCGGCCCCTATCCCCGGGTTTAGCTATACAATTCAATGGTTTGGAAGGGTGTCCGAGTGGTTTAAGGAACCGGTCTTGAAAACCGGCGTGCTCGCAAGGGTACCGTGGGTTCGAATCCCACCCCTTCCGCCAAAACCTGTATGTCCACTTTTCCCAATGTCTGTTGTGGCCGTTGAGGGGTGTCAGGTCCGATGAGCCCTAGCCTTCGCCGTGGGTTCGGCGGACGATGTGATGCCTGACACAGAATTATTCTCTCTAGCTGTCGACGCTAAACGGCGCCGGGAAAATATCCCGACGGTGAGGGCCGCGAGCTTTAAAGGCTGGTTTTGCCGCTATTGGTTTGCCGACAAAGAGGGATGGCTCGGCCTTCGATCCTGCAAAGAGACGTATCTCTCAAGCGCGCAAAGCGCGTGACGCAGCCGAATGGTCGCGGCCCAATGGTCAGCGCCGTGGCGGTCAGTATCAAAGTTTTACGGACCGTTTCTGATTCCTCTGAAGGACCAGTATTTCAATGAGCGCCCCCGCACACATAAGGAAGAATATTTGGATTGGAAAAAGGTATTGATCGCTGGGATGGAACAGCACGGCCTGGGCGATGAAGAAACATACAAACAGAGATGATACAGCAAAAACGGAGTCTTGCGGACGCCAAATAGCTTGGGCGCGCCAATAAGCGAGCGTTGCGAGTATGAATATGCATATGAGTGAGGTTTTGACACCTATCATTCGAAATCGAAGTGCGGTGTTTGCCGTAAGGGCAAGCTTCTTGGCGTATATCTTCGCGACTTCGTATGGGTGTTGTCGGACAATGCGGAAATATTCTGTACGAAGCGTCCTGAAATATTCCATCGTCGCGAACTCGACCGAAGGATTAATCTTCTTAGCGTTCTGCTCTCCGTTGGCGTCAAGCCACTCAATGCCGAATGGGTTTTCGACCACACCAAGCCCAATGTATAAGTTGTGCCAAACTCCATGCTGTTCCATCATTCGCGTCGCAGGGACGTGATAGACAGCATCTCTAACGCGCATGAGAATAGTCGGAACCTGAGTGATCGTTAAAATTCCTACGATCATTACGAAGCACTGTAGCGCCTTCCGTTCACCTCGCGATTGGATAACGAACGCAAAGGCCACGGCGAGGCATCCGGCCACGGCCCCCATCAGTCCAATTGCCTGCCTAAATAGTGCTGCCGTCGCGAGGCATAAAAAGCCGGTGGCTAACCAGAAGCACACCAATCGGCGATCCGATTTTGTCTTGGCAAATCCGAGAATGGCGAGCGGTAAGATTGCCGCCAAACAGGCTGCTCCGAACTGCGCTGGATGGGGAGTGAGTCGGTGAAACTGATCAGATAGTGCGGGTCCGATTGTCAGAACAAGAAAGGCGGCGAACGGCAGACGCAAGGAAAACAGAAGTAGTGATAATGCGATGAGACCGATGTAGTTGATCGTCGAATTGAGGATGGAGATGTCGCCAGGCAGGACCGGTTTTTGGGTGATTAATGAGTAGAGTTCGAGCGCCAAAGCGTGACCTGGATCGTCACCTGAAGTCTCATCTGCTATCGGAACGAGTTTCCCGTCCCTACATAAAACAAGAATAACTCCGGTCGTCCGCGCACAGTCGGCGCTTTCTAGCCATTTAGGTGCATACAGCCAGGTTATGGGAAGTCCACTACCCGCAACAAGCGATCGATAGTATTGTGGAGCTGTGACCAAAAATAACGAAAGTAGAAGAATAACTACTGAAGCCTTCCCTCGTAATAAACGGGAAACTTCGCCGCCCCTGATAAATATCACAGCACTCTCCATTTAATGCCGCAAACTACCTCCCACCCCTCTTATGTGCAATTACCAACGGAACTATCGGGTAGTTTGGCGTGCCGCTTGTATAAACTTGAGAACGACATAGCCGGGGTTTGTCTGGGTGTCGATGTGCTGTGTAGCTGTTCAGGAAAATGGTGGCCCTCTTCAGTCATTCTTAGGCGGCGCTTGGAGGTTCTTTTTTAAGCTCGCATCTATCTGGTCAAGAAGGGCCTCATCGACGATTGGCGACTTGCGTAAAGCCGGTCCTGTCCCTTGGGTGGCGAGCTGCTGTCAACGCAGGTTTAACGAAGCTCCCGCCTTAGTCGCCGTTACGAGATGGCACTGTTAGGTGAATGTTGACTTGCGATGTCTTCGAGAATGGCATCCGCAGGAAATCGAACGCTGCGAAGGCGATATGAAACAGAGGCGTCAATGGATTCTCGATCGATGGCTGCGATGACGTCACAGTGCAGAGGCCAAGTTTCCGCAATTCGTTGATCGCACTCACCGTCCAGAACGGTGCCCCTTGCGTGTATGAGCTATGCACAACCGTGAAGCCGGCTGCCTCGCAATGGCGGACGAGACTGTCTCGAGTGAACAATACGAAATGACGCGGTGTATGAAAGCCGCCCCACGATCGATTTTTGAAGATCCTTGCGTCGAGCGCGTCGAAGTTCGGTGTCTTGATCCAGATGCGGCCACCGGGTCGCAACAATTCCTTTGCCTTTCGCAGCACGGCGACCGGGTCCGGGACATGCTCGATCAAGTTCAGCATAAGGATCACATCGAAGCGCTCGTTCGTATCGAAGCGTTCGAATGTGGTCAGGTGGTACGAATGTCCATTGGCTCGGGCGATCCCTTCGGCGCGCGTGTCGATGTCGACGACCGCCGTTCTATCAACGCGCGGATCGGCGCGCTTCAAGTCATTAAGAAGCCAACCGCTACCGCCGCCGACGTCGAGCGCAGCAAGGCTCGTTCCTTTGATATCGCGGGTCAAAGCGGCGAAGGCCCGATCGTCCAGGAATTGCTTGATGCGCTGCGCGATTGATCGGCCGCTGTCGACGTGGAATGAATAGTAGTTGGGCGGATAGATTTCGCTCAGTCTGTCAACCGGCATCGGATGCAGAAATAGAACATCGCAATCCTCGCACCGATAGAACGTGAATTCGTCCTTCGTCGTAAAATATTCGACGTCCTGCGCGGTAGCGTAGTACGTCGTCTGCGGCCGTGCGCAGATCCGGCAATGAGGCGTTGCGGTCATGGTGTCCATTATTTGAACCGGAACAAGCTGGCAAAGGTCTTGAAGTAGCTGGACCGCCGCATATCGATCAACCGGGCAATGTCAGTATCGAGAAGGTACGCTTCGAGCTCGGCAAGGTTGGTGTACGACAATGACGGCTCCCAATGGTGCAACAGATGCCGGTTGAAGCCGGCGCCGCCGAAGATGGACGAGAACACGTCATTCCCGAAAATGCGGGTATAGGCACCATGATCCTTCTCGAAGTAGTTCGTTCCCGCAGCAGCGCGTTCATCGCGGTGTTCCAGCAGTTGCCGGAGCGCGCCGAAGAACGGGAAGATTGCCCCTACGCCGGCAACCCATGCCAGCGTCAGCCAGATAGAGCCGAAAACGTATGTCACGGCCAATATGACAACATGGGCGGCAAGCCCGGCCAGCCCGACGTATTTCCCGCTGTCGTCTCGGACGGCTTCCTTCTTGGCCTGCAATTTATTCCGGGATGCGAGGACCTCGAGGACGCGGATACCCAGTAAGCCCTTCACGATAAACAGCAAGTTCAGCGGGAAAAAATAGGTAATTTCGCTATCATCGACACTGCCCAGGGCGCGATGATGCTGGAAGTGGACGATCCGATATTTCTGGACGGATGTCCCGATCATCCAGGCGATCAGCAGGTTGCAAAGTAGGTCACTGCGGCCCCGATTAGCGTTAAAATTGAAGTGGGCGCCTTCATGTATGAAGAGTTGCAGATACGCAATCCAAAAGCCGATGGAAAGCGCGCCCAAGGTAGCCGCCATCAAGCCAGGAATAATCCCGGCCGGCGTGAAAGCCACCACCAAGACGCAGGTGGTGATCAGGGCGGCATAGCCAAATCCGATATCCAGGAAAAGCCGGCTGTATCGCGGCTTCAGGGTCTTGATAAAGTCAACGTAACGAACGCCAGTGCGGTTGAGGATGAGCGGCCGCAGCTTTTGAAACGACTTCGAATAGTCGCTTCCAGGCTCGATTGTTACTGTGTTCACTTCCATGCCCTATTCGCGGATGCGGGCGGGACATTGCCACGTATGGCCGATTGATCCAACTGAACGCGGGGAAAATTCCCAGCGGACTAGCCTTGGCGGGCCATTCGGGAAGCCCTTTCGTCCACCGCTGGCTTCCTCGAAGGACTGGGTCAAACGCTACCTGCGGTTCCTCTCGGCGCTTGCCCACTTGAGCTTCAGGGTCAACAAAACGATCAACGGAGCCGAAACGGTCCCGCAGTACCCTCACGATATGACCTTCGCCGCAAGTCGATCCGGCGGGAGTCAGAAGCCTGTACGAGCGACGCCCGATTCCGGAAGACTACAAGTCTATGAGCGCGCGTCGGCCATGAAGGTGCTGGAAAATAGTCGAGTCTGTCGTTCGGCTCGGCACGGGAAATCATCACGTCGCGCGCGCCGTTTGTCGCGATATCTGTTGGTTAATGATTTATTGCAGCGAGCACCCTTATCCGGAGCTTTGACTCAAATTTTCCGAAAGTTCTGCCGGCTATCGAAGTGCATGAGAAATGGAGGCACCTCATGGCTGTTTTCAAGCGAGAAAACCGGAAAGCTCGTCACAGGACCAAGCATGACGCGTGGATGATGCTCGATGGGGGCTTTGCAAAGCGCAACTGCACCGTCCTCGACCTGTCGTCTGGCGGAGCTCTTATTCACCTCTCAGATTCCGGTTTGACCACGAGTAAGTTGCACGATGAGGCGAACTTTGGATTCGGGACACTAGATCTCGCTTTTTCGAAGGACGTCAGGAAGATGACCCAGCGCCGAGTGGTTGGGCGCAAAGGGAGTATCGTCGGCGTCGAATTTCTCACCCGTACCTGAGACAAATCCACGGTCGCGCGATGGAAAGCACTGCGCTCGATATCATAGCTATCGTTCTTCTGCTGCTAGTCGCTGGTCCGCTGCTGGTCAGACAACTTCTCGGATGGACAGAGGATAAATAGGTGCGCTCGCGGTCGCTACGGGCCGCGGCACTCCTCTAAAAGCTAGTGACACAAGCTGACTGCCCCGCTTTGACCCAGAGACAGTCGCGAGCTGCGGCTGTCAGCTCTGGCGGCGAACGCGAACGCGCTTCGCCGGTTCTGGATCTGGATTTCTAAACTGAAGCCGCCAATTGGGCTCGCACCATCCGTTCAAGCCGCTTGCGGCCGCGCGGCACTGCTCCATGGTTGAATAATAGCAATCTTCGAGCATACCACCCCAGCCTATGACATGGTGGTTGCAATACGGATATTCCGCCGCCTGTGCTTTCTCTTGATTGAAGACCAGCAGTCCCGTCAGCGTCAGAAAAGCCAAAGTTAAATTGCGCATGATAACCTCGATTCAAGGGAGCTGTGTCATGAGACTATAGACCCGCCGGCTACTCAAGAAACACTTGCAATTGTTCGATCAAAACCCGGAGAACGGGCGATTATTCCGAATTTTCCACCCGCCTCTGCCAATATTCAGCGGGATGATTATCTTTTGAATAGCAAGCGGGGGGCGGCCTCCAAGGAGGGTTTCCGATGAACCCGTCTTTAACTGCAGCCGATCTTTCATTTATCCTTTGTGGATTGATCGTCGTTTTGGGGACGTTGCTGGTGTGGGCGATCTGGGTCGCTGACAGATGGATTAGCGCAGTCAAGATCAGGAGAAACTGTGACTGATCAGGAGCGCAACAACAAGGCGCGGGACCTGAAGATTGGCAGTGTGGTGGTTCAGAAGTTCGCCCGTTTTTTTCTGCGAGCCCTTCCAGCGAACTTCTGAACCTGAACCACACTGGAATCATAGATTTACTAGTGTCCCCTCGAATCCAAAGTCCGCTACGGAGCGCGCTGCACGATGAGGCGGACTTTGGATTCGGGACACTAGAAACGAGGCGTCTCGCGAATTGGCCAGCAGTGTTCGAGTCACGATATGGGCGATTGGCATCGCGGTTGTGCTCGGACTGACAGTGTTGGCCTTCGTGCTCATACTAAAATCAAATTGAGGCTATCACCGCTCCCCGTCCGTGATCCCCGAGGCGAGTTTTTATTTTCTAAATGTCATGTCGACACACTTCAACACGTCCGGCGCTATTCCGACATTGATGATCATGCACCCCTTCGCCTTCAAGGTGGTCGTATCGCTCACCCAGATGGCTGTCCCTCCTGAACCGAAGAACGCATTGGTGTTCGGCGGCTCCGTTTCCGTCGCATCGAATGCGTAGGATGAATCCTCAGGGAATATCCGCGCTTTCAGTGTGCATCCGCCGTCAGTATCGACCTTCAAAACCTCTTTGTTGTCACGCGTCACTGCAACGTTGACCTGGCAACGGTAGAATTCCGAAGTGCGGGAATTGAAGATGTAGGCGTAGGATTTGCAGTTGATGTTTTGCAGCTTGCCAGCAGTGAGGCCGCGTCCGCAAGCAATGCGCTGATTGCTGCTGAGCTTGATGTCGTCGGCCGCATTCGCGCCGGCAGGGGCTCCCAGAAAAATAACCGTCAAAGCAGAAATAAACCCAAAAATTCGCATCATTTTAACGATCTCCACCACACCTACAGCGGCACGACTCTGTCCCAACAGACCGGAAACTCTAGAGCAATTAAAGGCGATAAGCCATCTGACTGCCATCACATCAGGAGATGAAAGTCGGCGCGCATTTCAAGGGCCTTAAGTGCCTGCACCGCTCCCTCTCCTCGCCTCCGCCCTGATGTGCTCGATGACATGCAAAAGGCGGCTGTTTCCCGTCTCTTCCATGCCGGCCTCTCTTGCGTCCCTCACGGCATCTGACAAGGTTTGCAGTGGTAGCGTGCCGTCACAGGTGGGCTTTACAAGGCTGTCGATTATGACGTTCCATTTGGACAGGCTCTGGTGGTATTGATCACCATGTCCCCTGATCAGCATCGCGGTTCTGACAACCTCAGCTGCGGCGGACGGCTGCTTCACCAAGCTGCGATCAATCATATGGAGCCAGCGCTCTACCGACGTCCTTTCAGCCTTGAATCTCTGTGAAAATGGCCTGGTGATGCGCAGAGCGGCAAGCCAACGCAGCCGCAGGAGAGAGAAATAGCCGGTCGCGCGAAAACGCAACGTCACGGTCCTCTGCGACAGGCGCGCCAACCGCAGGCGCGCAAAGACACTCAGTGCTTTCGCTGCCGCGACCGACGGGAGCATTTGAATAATTTCGTCCCAGCGAAACCTCTCAATCCGAATGGATGAATTACGATCCGGCTTCGCTACCGCACCACCCACCTCGGCTAGTTTCAGTTGTGCGATTCGTATCGGATCTTCAAACTGCATTCGCTGCGATAAAAGATTCGAAAGCTCTCCGAGCGTCGGCAGAAGCGGGCCTCTTGGTCCGATATAGCGTTCGACACGTTCGAGGTAGAGCAACGCATAGTCCGGATCCTGATAGTCAATCAGGGAGTGGACGGCCTGGGACACGATTGGGACGACATCCGCCGGCAGCCGAGCAGATAAGGCTGTGAGCGCATTGCGGGCCGCCCACGGATTTCTCGTTTCCTCTCCGAAATAGCGCTCTTTCAGAAGCCTAAACGGAGACGGCGGAACTTTGACCCTGACCTTCACGACGTTGCCTGTGCGCTGCTCTCTGCAAGTTGAGCTTCAAGCCTTCCCACGTTCTGAAACAATCGTGCACTGACCAGCCGAAGAAAGTAGAACCCGAATTCAGGGTTCTGGACGTAAAGCTCCTCGACCTTCTGATAAGTTACGCTCAACACGAGGCCACCCTCGATGCATTCAAGGGTCTGCGTTCTTTTATTCGACGGCGAGAGCATGCCGAGTTCGCCGACGATGGCTCCGTTCGGCAGCTCAATCCCTGACTCCACCAGACGGAAACGGCCGTTGACGATGTAGTACATCTCTTCCGCTTTTTCGTGTTTGTAGAACAGGACCTCTCCCGTTCTGCATTTCCGCTCGGTCATGAATGGCTTGAGCCAAGCCATCGACAGATCGCTGTTGACCGACTTCTTGACCTCGCGGACCAGCAACAGCATTTCCCGCAGCCGATAAATATTCAGTGGCAGCAAAATGAGATGCAGCGCCATGATAGCGTAGTGGTGATGCGGGAGTGAGTACGCGATCAGAAAGACGTTGGTGATAATCCCAAAGATGCGAAGCGGGATCATTGTTCGCATCGTATATCCGGCGACGACGAATGCGGATGCAATAAAGCCACCCGCACCGGAGACGAGACCTGATACATCCATGGGAATCAACCTAATGATAGATAAGGGAAAATCGAATAGCCGTATTATGCCGGTCTGCGCGTTCCTGAACAACGGTCCCTGGCATCAGGGGCGACTTAAAGGTGATGGTCCCTTACCTGAAGGGCTATAGTCGCCGGCTGACGGCGCCGTCTTTCGCTCGGTGCATAGTAAATAGGGCCCAGGTCAACAGAGGTATTTCATTCTGGGTCGCTGGGACTGTCATAATTCGGATGCATACCCTCCGCCGGAATCATCGGACAACGAGCGATCCCGGCGATCCGGGGTTTCCTTGAGGTCAAAGGCGCGCCGTCCTTGGTAATGCGTTTTGCCAAGGGCCCACCAAAGATGGGAGCGCCTTGGGCTACTGAGGACGCCATTCCCTGCCCTTTCAGAAACCGTAGCCCTCCCGCGGTTAGACCGGCTGCTATTGAACCTACTCCGCTACCAGATCAGAGCGGTTGGGACGGATGTCTTGGCCCTGATGTGTTGTAGGGCAGTTAGCCGCCGCAGCATGCGAAACATTAGCGGAATTTGGCCGGGTGCTTTACGATCCAAATAAAGCCCGGACGAGTTCCATGGCCATTGAAAAATGCATCAATGAGTACGCAACCTCGCAGGTGATTTTCGAGGAGGGCTCAGTCGGACGCGAGCTGTTTGTCGTGCTCGCCGGCAGCGTGAACATCGTCAAAGCGAACGGCAATCAGTCGAACGTGATCGCCACCCTCGGGAAGGGCGAGTTTTTTGGCGAGATGGCTGTTATCGATGCCTCTCCCCGCTCCGCCACTGCGGTTGCGGCCGCCGACCACACGCGGGTGATGCGGATCAATCACGCCCGTTTTGTCTACCTGGTCAGTCAGCAGCCAGCCTTTGCATTGATGATTATGGATGCTCTCAGCAAGCGCCTGCGCGCCTCGAACAACGCCAATTTTAAGCCGGTCGTTCTTGAGTAATTTGGAAATGAACAGTCATCAGAGAGTCGAATTCGAGACCGTTCTGAATGAAGATCTCTTTTCCCTGACCAAGGCAGCGGAGGATGTCTATCAATTCCGCTTCAAGAGTCGATCGGCCAACGCCTATTTCATCAAAGGCTTGTCGCGAACAGTACTGATCGACGTGGGTCTCGCTTCAACCTATCCCTATATCGAGAAAGGCCTCGCCCACCTCGCCTACAAGCCCGAAGACCTCGACATGGTCATTCTGACCCACGAACATCTGGATCACATCGGTGCGGCACATCTTTTTACGGGTCGAACGATCATCGCAACTCATCGCCTTGCGGCCAACAAGATTGCACTCCGTGATGACTTTGCAATGCTGCGAAAGATGTTCAACGAGCCTAATGAGGCAATTCACATCGACATCTGGTTGGAAGAAGGCAACGTCATTGACCTTGGCAATTTTCAACTGAAAGTTCTGTATACGCCGGGTCATACATCGGCATGTATCAGTTTGTTCGATCAAAGTCGCGGATTGCTCTTTGCTGCCGACGCCCTGATGGCTGGCGGCGTTATGGGCGGAATCTTCGGATCAGGCAGTATCAGCGATTACATCGGATCGCTTGAGAAGCTACGAGGCCTTGACGCGAAACTGCTCCTGCCGGGGCACGGTCGCCTTTCCCCAACGCCTCACGACGATATTGACTTGGCCATCGCTCGCTCCCGCGCCTTGCTGGCTGACACCGGTCAGCTGTTCGAGGCCCTCGATGCCCGTGAGAACTTTGAGCCGTTGATGCAGTCGGTGCGCGATTTGAACAAGCTGGATGACAGCTAGCTAGTGTCCCGCATCCAAAGTTCGCTGGAAGGACTCGTAGGAAAAATGGAGCGAACTTCTGAACCACCACACTTGCCGGCACGAAGGCGCGCTCAAAGCTCGATTGACAGGCCTTCTTTCGCAACGATGGTCCCTGGACGTGCTTGATCGGCGGCTGCAGCAATTCGATCCATTTCAGCGTCATCGTGCTCCGGATCATGGTGAAAAAGGCAGAGCTTCTCGACGCCGGCTGTGTCTGCCAACTTCACCGTCTGTTGCCAACTCGCGTGTCCCCATCCCACATGGTCTGGCAATTCAGCGTTTGTGTAGGTTGCGTCCACGATCAGAAGCGCAGCATCCTTGGCGAGCGCAAGCACGCCAGGATCAATTGAATCGTCGCTGAGCTCGGTGTCCGTGATGTAGGCGACGGCTCGTCCGCCGTATTCGATGCGATATCCAGTCGCGCCGCCGGGATGTTTGAGTGGCGCCGTGTGCACCACGATTCCCGGCCGAGGTTTCAAGCTCTCGCCGGGTTCAAAATCCGTGTATTCGATTTTTCCTTGCGCCATTTCGATCTCGATCGGAAACAGCGGATAGCTCATCAGCTTTCGCACCGTCTGCTTGACTCCGCCAGCCGGTTTCAGATTGCCGGCCCAAAGGCGAAGGTGGCTGCCCTTCTCGAAGACCGGAACGAAAAACGGCAGACCAATCAGATGGTCGATGTGGCAATGGCTCAGAAACAGATCGATGTCGGCTATTCTGTCCTCCCGATCCATCGCGTTGCCGAGCATCCGCAAGCCTGAACCAGCATCGAAAACGAGATGATGGTCACCGCATTGGATCTCGACGCATGACGTATTCCCGCCATAACGCAAGGTATTTGGGCCGGGGCACGGGATACTCCCGCGAACTCCCCAAAAATGTACGGACATTGTCATCGGCATCGAAACAACTCAAAAGAACCCGTCATGAGAATTGCACGTGTCCGTCATGTTCACCAGCATGATGCGATCTGTCATTCACTAAAAAACGCCTTGCGTATAGCCGTTTCTGGCAATAGCGGCGACGGGGCCCTGCCTACTTTGTGGTCAGTGCAAATACGCCATCCCAATCGTCGGGCGGAGGGGCTTCCCGGAACACCGCAATCCGGTCGGAATAGAGGTCAAATAAAGCTTTTAGACTGTTCGTTTCATCGGCAGTCCGGCCTTTTGCAATAGCCGCGAGCGCTCCATCCCAATTACGGCTGCGGTAGCACGATAACATTTCAATGGTGAGATTTCGCAGCCGCTGGAAGCCAGGAGATTTCGCTACGTCCTCGCGCCCCGCGATAGCATAGATCACCTCCGGTTCTTTCTTGCCCTTCACCGTGATGAAGTCGAGCTCAAGGATGGCAAATTTATCCTTGGCAACCAAAGCGGTCTTCGATCCCGCTATGATTGGAACGCCATAAGATTTGGACTGCCCTTCCAAACGCGATGCCAAGTTGACGGCGTCACCGAGCACCGAATAGTCGAACCGCAGGTCGGACCCCATGTTACCAACAACGCACGTGCCTGTATTTAGGCCGATGCCGACGTGCATGGGAATGAACGGCTTTCCGGTCGCCTTGGCTTCCTGCTCGCGTTCGACATTCAGTGCTTCAATGCGCTCGATCATGTCGAGGGCAGCTTCGCAGGCATTGATCTGATGTTCTTTGTCACTCAGTGGAGCGTTCCAGAACGCCATAATGGCGTCCCCCATGTACTTATCGATGGTTCCTTTACGATCGAGAATGGCGTTGGTGAGTGGCGTCAGAAAGCGATTCATCAACGACGTCAGTCCCTGAGGATCATGCTTGAACGACTCTGAAATACTGGTGAAGCCGCGCACGTCGCTGAACATGATGGTCATGTCTCGCTCTTCGCCGCCCAGCACTAGCTTTTCTGGCGATTGGGCCAGCTGCTCCACAAGTGCCGGTGACAAATACTGGCCGAACGCTGAACGGATGCGGCGGCGTTGCGCCTGCTCTCGGAAGTAACTTCCAAACACCAGAACGAGATAAATTGCCGTACTCGACAGCAACGGAAACGTGAAATCGATCAGAATCCGGTGTTGGGTATAAAAATACCAGGAGGTGGCGACCATGATGCTGACGATGACCGCACCGAAGGCGATCAGCGTGAAAGCACTCAACACGGGAGCGAGCCAGATGATTGCGATGCCAAAGAGAACGGCAGCTAGGACTTCATAGCCAACTGCATCGTTTGGCTGAGACAACACGGATCGTGTTAACGCGCTCTCAAGCACCTGAGCATGGACTTCAACCCCTGGAATCGCGGGGTCGAGCGGTGTCGTTTTCACATCCTGCAATCCCACCGCGGATGTGCCGATCAGGATCAGCTTACGGGAAATCGCGTCCGGACCGACCCGTCCTTCCAGAACGTCCACAGCGGAAACAAAGCGCTTGGGATCGTGGCGGTTGAAGTGAACCCAGAGCTGTCCATTTCGATCTGTTGGGATTTCGAACCCCGGTACTGAAATGCTTTTGACGCCAGCTTCGTCAGACTTGATGAGGATGGTGTCGGCTTTCGTGATGATGCGCAGCATCTCGAACGTCAGGGAGGACATCAGCTCGCCTTGGACCAACATCACCATTGGAACGCGGCGGACAATGTTGTCGAGCGCAGGCCGGATCGTGAATAAGCCTCGCCCTGGAGCTGCTTCTTCAAGCACTGGGATGTTTCGCAGCAGACCCGGGAAGTCCAGCACGTATGAACGAGGATCATTGCCTTTCCATGCAAGGCCCGTTGCAGGAAGTTTGAGTTCGGCCTGAGGCGTTGGCCTCGGAAGTCCGGACTCACCGAGGACAACTGGCGACGTTCGCAGCACCTCGGCAAGGATCTGATCGTTGCTCGGCAATGTGCGTAGTTTCGTGCGCGTCTCTTCGTCCAGATTGGCGAAGGTATCCGCTGCAAGTGCAGGCGACAGGCGGTCCGGTTCGGCAAACACGATATCGAACGCGATGGCAGCAGCACCGAGGTTCGTCAGTTGCTTCACCAGATCAGCAACGCGCGTCCGCGGCCATGGCCATTGCCCGAGCTTGCTGAGGCTTTTCTCGTCGATATCGACAATGACAACCGGACGCTGTGTGGTCACACGCGGTTGGAGGATCTGGTACATGTCAAAGACGCGAACACGCAGCTCTTCCAGCGGCAGCGGATCAGCCACGCGAACGCCCAAAAGGACGAACAGGAGGAGAATACTCAGAAACCGTGCATAGCCGAATTGCTGCGCGTATCGCTGAAGCCGCTTCATTGCGATTGAACCATGTCAGCCCGTGACCAGTCCCTGTCACTTCTCGCGGAAAGCGCGCATGAGCTGATCGCTCAGCGGCTTCGCCAGATAGGATATCATGGTGCGCTCGCCGGTCTGCACGAACGCTTCCACCGGCATTCCCGGAATAAGCTTTACGTCTCCCAGCCGTGCAACTTCTTCGGCCGGCATGGACACTCTGATGGTGTAATAGCTCTGCCCTGTGCGCTGATCGGTCGTTGTATCGGGGGAAATGCGGCTGACCGTTCCGTTCAACTCAGGAGTGGTGCGCTGATTGAAGGCAGATAGCCGCAGCAAAGTCTTCTGCCCGATCTTCAGTTGGTCGATATCCTGCGGATTGACCTTGGCTTCGACCGAAAGATTGTCCGACTCCGGCACGATCAGCATGATCGTGTCACCGGCGGTAATCACGCCCCCCACCGTGTGAACGGTCGATTGCAGCACCATGCCATCCTGTGGCGCGCGAATGTCGACGCGCCGCAACTGATCTTCTGCAGCGACCTTTCGTTCGACGAATTCACCGATCTTGTCGTTGATCTCCCGCATCTCCTTGGACACCTCGCTGGAGAGATCCTTGTCGATCTGGATGATCTGCAATTCCGTTTCTGTGATTTTGCCTTTCGCCTGAGCTTTCTGCGCGATGAACTGCGCGCGATCACCATCCAGTCGCGCGGCATCGCGCTCAAGAACGGTCAGGCGCGAAAGCTGGACGAGATTTTTGGAATACAAATCACGGACGCCGACGAGCTCTTTTTGAATCAGATCAATCTCGCGGGATTTGGCGTTTTCCTGCGCCTCAAGTCCGCTGATCTCCTCCTTGAGCTGGCTTACGCGCTCCTTTAGCTGAGCTTTTTGGCCAACCCTGCTCGACGACCGAACCTGAAACAACTTGATTTCGTTTCCGATCAGGTTCTGAACCTCCGGATCACCGAAGGACTCCATCAGCTGCGGAGGAAACGTGATCCGTTCCGCACCGTCCTGTTCGGCGAGAAGTCGCGCGCTGCGGGCCCAGAGACCGTTCAATCCCTTCGTCACGATCGCAAGGCTTGATCTCGTGATGGTGTCGTCAAGGCGGACGACAATGTCGCCGGCTTTGACACGATCACCGTCGCGCGCGCGGACCTCACCGACCACACCACCGGTCGGATGCTGCACCTTCTTGACGTTGGAATCGACGACGATCGACCCTGGCGCGATCAGGGCACCTGAGATCTGTGCGGTCGAAGCCCACCCTCCAAGCCCGAAGGTCAGCAGTGCCACAATCGTGAGACCAGCGAGGAGGTGCAGACGGATGGATCTGCGCGAACCCGGTTGATCGAGGCTTTTGAAGATCGAGGTCCGCTCCAATGGCGCAAATAACATTCCCCAAAAGCCGCGAACCTTGCTTTCCGTCGTCGCCAAACTGGATCGTGTCATGACTTTGATCCTCCCGCTTCAGAGACGATCTTGATTGGAGGCGGCGCAGCAACTGGCCGCTGCAGAACCTGGCCGAGAATGGCCTCCTTCGGCCCGAAGGCCTGTGTCCGGCCTTCCTTGAGCACCAGCACGAGGTCGACACTCTCGATACCAACAGGGCGATGTGCAACGACGACCACGACCCCACCCCGCGCACGCACGGATGCAATCGCGCGGTTCAGGGCAATGTCGCCGTCGCTGTCGAGATTTGAGTTGGGCTCATCGAGCACAAGGAGAAACGGGTTGCGGTACAGCGCGCGGGCAAGTGCCACGCGTTGGGCCTGCCCTGCCGAAAGCACGCTGCCCTGATCGCCAATCTGGGTATCGTAGCCGTCTTTCATGCTAATGATGAGATCATGCACACCGGCTTCTCTCGCCGCTGCGATAATCGTCTCGGAATCGGGATTGTCTTCGAAGCGCGAGATGTTCTGGGCGATGCTGCCCGCAAAGAGCTCGACGTCCTGCGGCAGATAACCGATATGGCGGCCAAGGACTTCCGAGGACCATTGGTCGAGCGCGGCGCCATCCAGACGTACCTTTCCGCGGGCGGGATGCCATACGCCCACCAGTGCGCGCACCAGAGACGATTTTCCCGATCCGCTGGGACCGATGACTCCAACACCCTGCCCGGCTTCGACTGTGAATGTGACGTCCTGGACAACGACCCGTTGATCGCCGGGAGGCGTAATGGTCAGCCCCTCGACCGAGAGTTTGGCACATGGTGGCTCGAGCAATGTCGGGGCTGATTGTTCGGGTATCTTGCCCAGCAGACCATTCAGCCGGCGCCAGCTCTGCCGCGCTGCGACGAAACCTTTCCAGTGCGCGATGGCGAGGTCCACGGGGGCCAATGCGCGGGCGCTGAGAATGGAGCCGGCGATGATGATGCCCGCAGTCGCCTGCTGATTGATCACAAGATAGGCGCCGACGCCGAGCACGGCGGATTGCAACGTCATCCGCATCACCTTGGCGATGGAGCCCAGGCCGCCCGCAACATCACTCGCCCGTTGATTGTTGGCAAGGTAGCTACGGTTGGACTCATCCCAATGCTTTCCGAGCCGTCCGGCCATTCCCATGGCAACTAGCACCTCAGCGTTTCGCCGGCTTCCAAGGGCCAATTCCTGCCGCCGCATAGCTAGACCTGAGGTCCGCTTCATCGGCTCGTGACTGAGATATTCGGTCAACACCGTCAGAGTGACCAAGAGCACGGCGCCAACGAGCGCGGTGATGCCGATCAAGGGGTGAAAGGCAAAGCAGATGGCCAGATAAAGCGGCAGCCACGGCAGGTCGAACAGCGCTCCCGGCCCCATTCCCGACAGGAAAGAGCGAATGTTGTCCAAATCCCGCAACGGCTGAAGGCCTTCGCCACGATTGCCGGCGATCAACGGCAAACGCACCACAACGTCGTAAACGCGCTGGCTCACCATTTCATCCAGCGTCGATCCGATGCGGATAAGAATGCGGCTGCGAATAAGATCAAGTACGCCTTGAACGACGTAGAGACCGCCGGCCAGAATGAGCAGGCCTACCAGTGTCGGAATGCTTCGGCTCGGCAACACGCGATCGTAGACTTCGAGCATGAAGAAGGAGCCGGTGAGATAAAGGACGTTGATGACCAGGCTCATCACGCCCACACCGATAAAGGCCGCGCGGCACGCGCGAAGCGCCCCGCCAAGCTCCGAGCGCGGCGTATGGCCTGGAATCGAGGGTTGCGCAGCTTTCATCAACGAATACCTGAGACCATGCCGTCGGCGCTCTGCTTACGTAACGCTGTGGCTTGGAAATCGGAGCTACCGACATCCACTATGCCACCACTCTTACCCTTCGATGGCCGAGACTATCAGAATAGTTAACGTCAAGTGCCTCTTTTCAGACGGTGGGAGGAATGACGAAATCATTGGCATGGAGGTTCGCCGCACTCACGTTCTTCAGCAAAACGGTGTCTGTTCCATCAAGGTGAATGAGCGTGTCCGCACCGTGCTGCGCGATTGCAGCGCTCGACCAAGTCTCAAACCAGTTGCTGTCCTCACTCGATACGCTGTTCAGACCTTCGAGCACAATTGTGTCCTGACCCGGCGTGAAATTCGTGATGACGTCATGCCCGGAGCCGGAGCCGAACACGAATTGATCGTTACCGGCTCCGCCAATCATCACGTCGGTACCGGCTCCCCCAACTAAAACGACCCCGCTGGAGCTTTGTTGTTCGAAAATAAAATTGACGGTGTCGCTCAAGCCGTGGGCATCGGTCACTGTCAGCTCGACGTGTCCGACCGTCGAAAAATCAGGCGTATAGGTGACGCCGTTCTGCAGCGCTGAATTCAGGTCAGGCAGTGAGACGCCTGTCCCGCCGGACGGCGAAACCGTACCGTTCTCCGCTGTGGTCATCACAGTGAAGACGCCGTCGCTATCGTCGGCATCCGAGACCGACAAGCCGGAAATTGTCGCTACACCACCTCCAGTGGCGATATGAACGTTGTCGACGTCAATGACCGGCGCATCGTTGACTGGAGCCACCGTTATCGTCGCTGTGTCGCCGCCAGTTGAAAATGCAGAATCCCCGCCACCCACAGATGCGTCGGCATGCTCTCCATGGGTGCCGGTCGTGCCATCCCAGGCCACATAGCTGAATGTATCCGTTCCACCGTCCTGTCCGTCCGGCACGAAGCGAATGAGATCGGATCCCGCCAACAGCAGCGCCGACGACGTGGAATAGGTTCCAAAGCCGTCCCAGTGCGCGCCACCATCGATCGAAAATTCCCAATGCCCGTGCGAGCTCGCTGCGCCGGTGACCGCAATTCCGGTCTGAGCATTGTGGTCGGCATCGGAGATGCTGTTGCCCAGGAAGGAGGCAACGGTTTGGCCGCAGTTGTGGACCTGATCTTCACTGATCGTAGTCAATTGCGGCGTCGATGCCGCCAAAACCGGCGCATCGTTTGTGCCTGTAATGGTGACTGTGAAGGTCTGAGTGCCTGTGCCGCCGGAGTGACCATCATCGACAGAGATCGTGTAGGTCAGTGTCACGCACTCATTGGGAGCGAGATAATCGAACGCCGAGGATGGAGCTGAGAAGTGGAGGTCCACTTCTCCTGCTGTCGAGCCGCTCGCTTTGGTGACAGCATCGATGGTCACTAATCCAATGAGCGCTGTGTGGCAGAGCGAAAGGCCTGTCTGATGGCCTGAGGCCGAAACGTCGGTAATGGTTGCCGTATGCCCGGTGTCTGCGAGGTCGGCGTCTGCGAAAGCTACCGTGATCGGCGAAGTTAAATCCGACTGGTCGGTAGGCTCGGTTAGGCTCGTCGCCGCGATTGTCTCAACGACGGGCGCATCATTGGTTCCGGTAATCGTAACTTCAATGGTTTGAGACACCGTGCCGCCGTGACCATCGTCCAGCGTGATCGTGAATGTCTCAAGCTTGCTTTCCCCGGCGGCAAGATACTCAACCGCAGAGCTGTTGACGATGTATTGCCATGCAATCTCTCCACCGGTGCCGCCGCTTGTATCTGTCATAACTTCGGCTGTCAGGAGTCCCAACGCGCCGGTGGACGCGGTAACAGTCGGATCGATGACATGAGTATCGGACAGATCGACGTCGTGAAATGCGATCGTGCCGCTGTCCGTTAAGGATCCGGTCGGATAACACTGCTCAGTTACCGCGCCGGCAAGGTCGGCGCTCGCGATCACCGGGGTATCGTTCGTTCCGGTCACTGTAATCGTGATCGTCTGCGTATCCGACGCGTTGGCGGCGTCTGTCACTGCAATCGTATAAACCAGCGTGACAACCTCGCCGACAGCGAGATAGTCAAACACGTTCGAGTTTGCATTGAAGTTGAATTCTGCCGTTCCGACCGATTTCCCAGACAGCTTGGTGACCGTGCCTGGGCTCAGAAGATCATAGAGCGTCCCGCTTGTCAGCGCGCCGTATTGCGTTCCCGGAGGGGTAACACCCGTCACAACAACCTTCTGGACGGACGCAGTATGACCGGTCTCAGTCAGGTCGGCATCACTGAATTGCGCAACGATCGTTTGCTGAAGCAGTGACTGGTCGGATTGCTCAACGAGTGGCACATCGCTCACGGGCGATACAACCGGCTTATCGTTGGCGCCCTTATGAATGTTCACCGTGACTGTTGCCGTGGCGGTGCCACCATGATGATCTGTTACTTCGATGATGGTGACGAGAGAGATAACCTCGTCTTGAGACAGAAAATCGAGCTGGTCATCGTTGATGCTATAGTCCCAGTCGATGACGCCGTTGTTGTCGTTGGTGCCTGGCGTGATCGTAAAGCCGGCCTTGATGGCTGCCAATTGGTCGGGCGTGGGTGTCAACGTCGTCTGACCGTCGGCCGACGTATAAGTAGCTGTTTGGGCAGCAATTGACGCAGTCGGACGGTCCGTCAAATCCACGTCGCTGAAGTGGATCGAGCCGCCGGGAGATGTGTCGGCGGTCGGAATTCCGGTCTGATCCGGCATTTCGTGGATCGTGGTCACCTGAGCGACATCACCTGCCGCAATCACGGGCACATCGTTTGTTCCGGTCACCGTGATGGTCACGGTTTGAGTATCGGACGCGCCATGCGCATCGGTCACAACGATCGTATAGACGAGTTGGATCTGCTCACCTTCGGCGAGGAAATCGAAGACTTTGTCTGGTGCGGTAAACTTCGCGGTGATTTGCCCAGCGTCAGACAGCAATGTCCGCGATACGCCGAGATTTGTATCGATGCCGTCTGCAACGATCTTCAGGTATGATTTAAGCGTGTTGCTGTCGGGAAGCTTGGATAGATCCGGCGTCGTCGAATGTGTGCCCGTGATTTTCGTGCTGACACTGGCGGACAGCGTAAAGCTGCTGGCGACGTCGCTGTAATCTTCGTCCGTGAAGTTCAACTGAATCGGGACAATCAGGTGTGACGTCGATTGCCCCGTTTGATGCGCGGTTTCGCTGAACGCCAGCGGCGTGTCGTTGACCGCAAATACCGGCGCGTCGTTATGACCGGTTACCGTGAATATAAGTTGCTGGGGGGCAGAATCCGGCCCAGACGCACTGGTGAATTTGAACTTATAGACCGCCGTCTCGCCTTCACCGAGGAATCTAAACGCCTCCGGATTATAGGTCACGACGCCCGTGGCGCGATTGAGCGTTATCAGGCTCGGATCGAGCAAATACGCGGTATTCGTTGAGATCGACTCTGGCCCAGTGGTCTGCGTGATCTGGCCGGTGTTCGTGACGTACGGCACGGCCTCATCGTAGAACACCGCGACGCCGATATCGGGGTCGATGATCCTGACGTGGTCGCCGAGCTTGAAGCTGTGAGGGCCCAGGTTATCCGTCGGGGTCGCCTGGACGTCCGTTGCGTCGGACACCCTGAAGATCGGAGGGGTATTCGCGAAGGTGATATTGACGACGGTTGTCTTGCCCGTTTCCGGGTTGGTGACCAGCGTAGGCACCGTCAGCGTCGGCCGTCCCGTTGTCGGATCGAAGGCATATTTGGGGGCCGAATTGTCTGGGACGCCGATATCAGTCCGCGGCCCCGGTTTGGTTGAATTCGGTTTTGAATCGTCCGGATTGTAGTTCGGGAAGTAAAGCTGGAAGACCTGTTGAATGAGGGCCTTCTCAGTCTGTTGGTCTTGCAGGGTCTTGGGTTGCTCGGTGGCGGTCGCCGGCAGGCCAAGCCCGGTGGAGGTGACAAACGTCACCTGCCCGGCCTGCGATACCGTCCCGAGGAGCTGCCCGGTGGTTTTGTCGTAGAGATTGTACGAGCCGGTGTGTCCATCTGGCTCAACCAGAACAGAGAATTTGGTCGGGCCATCGTTGGCTGAAATTTCGACCAGAACCGCGGTGCCGCGAATACCCATCGTTGCGACAGGTGTATCGACGCGCATGTTGCCATTCTTGGCGGTTTGCCCGGCGACGAATGTGATTGTGCCTTGAACGAGGCTGATCAGCGAAGAATTCGACGATCCGTTCGGATCGTAGATCATCTCGTTGATCACCATGCGTGCATTCGACGTCATGCCGAACGCGCTGCCATCGACAAGCGTCATGCCGATGGACGAGTCCGATCCAGTTTGAACGACGTCGCCCTTCTGGATGGCATCGCCGATGTGAAGCTCGACCGATACGCCGTTACGGATCACGGTGGCGCTGCCGGTGAGTTTGAGAACGTGCCCACACACTGCAGCGCCTGCCGGAGCCGCCGCCTGCGCGTACATCACGTGCCCGGTCAGCGCATCCACGATGTGGCCGGACAACGTCGCGCCGTCTTTCGTTGCGAGCGAAGGACGGGTGTCCCCCTTGAAGTAGTTTCCAACGACGAATTTCTGATCGGAGGTTGAGATGATCAGGTCATTGCCGATTCGCTTATAGTCGCCGGAGAACAGAAGATGCGCATCGGGAATGACAACAGCACTGGATGCATCGTGATTGAGCACAAAGCCCGGCTTAGAATCGAAATTGAATTTCTCACCATCAAACGATGCCGGCACACTGTGCGAGAGCTTCGCATCAAAGTTTCCTGAAAAATTCACGGCGCCCGCCCAGTTCAAAAAGTTAATACTTTGAAAATTTATAGGATGAACCGTTTATAGCATTGCACGACAGGACTTTAATAGTGAATTGCAGTATTCCACGGCGGTGGGTGCTGTTCTCTGCGTAAATGGGCCCTACTATAACTGTTAACCCTGCGTCGAATCGGCGTTGATCCTGCGTTTTCGCTATCAGCTTTTCCGCCAAGGCAGCCTAAGGCATAGGAAAATGGCGGCCATTCGAGGCTAGAATTGGGGAATGGTAGGTGACTTTGAGTAAGCTAATACCTGGATATACTTAGAAATTGACAGTTGGTGCCCTTTGAGGGGCGATTTTTACTTAAGGTCCGGGGCATCCTGTCGGCTTCCGCGCCATATTAGCCGTACCTAAAAGTTTAGCGAAAATGGTCGATCATCTTTCGCGCTATTTGAAGCAAATCGGCAAGAGTCCCTCCCCGTTAAACGGCCTGAAAAAACTCCCGCCTAAAACCGTGTGACGAAATGATCCGGTCACGAGCAAGCAGACAACTGCAGGCCGATGTCTGGACACGGGGCGTCACATGTCGGCTTTGGTGTTTTCCCTGCGCTCGCGCGCCTGCGCTGTTGCGTTTGCTGTCGTAGCTTCTATCGGGGCAGATCAAGCTGTCGCCGGTGCGGAGCGCGGTCTCGGTGCAGACCAATCCATTGTTGGTGCGGGCAAGAGGCAGAGCGAACCGTTCAATCTCCTGACTGTTGCACTCCCCGAAGGCCCTCTCGTTGCAAAGTGGCGCGATGCCGAGCGTGCGATCCGCGGCGACATGAGCATCATCGCGGATTGCCGCGCTGACGTTCAGAATTGTATTTCCCCTGCCGCGCTCATGTTTCTCAAAATCGTCAAAGCCGCTGAATCGCGTGACGGATTGGCGCGGTTGGGCGAAATCAATCGTGCAATCAATCTGGCCGTGCGGCCGATCAGCGATCGTGCCCAATACGGCGTCGACGATCATTGGACCTCACCTCTGGCAACGCTGGCGGCCGGCGCCGGTGATTGCGAGGACTATGCCATCGCAAAACTTGTCGCACTGCACGAAGCGGGCGTCCCTCGCGAAGATCTTCGTCTCATCATCATGCGCGAGAATGCAACTGATGAGGACCATGCAGTGGTCGCTGCTCGCGTCGATAGCCATTGGCACCTTCTCGACAATCGCTTCTTCGTGATGGTCGAAGATACTGAAATCAGTAAACATAAACCCGTCTTCGCGATCGATGCGGAAGGTATCAAACGCGTTCAGCAACCGGAAATTGCAGTTGCTATGCTCGGGGCGACTGGCTTGGAAATGAAGCCTGCCCACCCCGATGCAGATGTCAGTAGATCAACAATTGCGCCTGCCTCCGCTGTAACGGAGGCGGACGACTCCTGAGATGTTGCACGCTCAGGTTTTGACGACCGCTCGGATCGACACAATCAACGCGATTACACAAACACAAATAAATATAAGGCCTGGATTATCACAGAGAATTGCACCCTGCTGACAGAGCTGGTCAGAAAGATACCAACCCTGGTTTTTTGTAACACCAGCGAGCAGGAAAACGCCGGCCACACCAACTAACACGAGAATGATTGGCTGCATCGGTCTCCTCCTTTCCGTGTGCGCCAACATTCGGCCATCAGACGTAAATCAATACTTTTCTCGATCTCAGAAACTCTGGTGCAATAGCGGAAAAACAAATTGTGTTGTGAGTTCCGTTCTTCGCTTGCCAAGCGACGCCATACGAAAAACGCAAACCTCTCCAAACACTAGTGTTCCGAATCCAAAGTCCGCCTCATCCGTGCAGCGCGCTCTGTAGCGGACTTTGGATTCGAAAGGTCACTGGTTAATTTATGATTCTAGCATGGTTTTAGGTTCAGAAGTTCGCTTGAAGGACTCGCAGGAAAATCGCGCGAACCTCTGAACCACCACGCTAGTGAGATCAGGAACGCGCTTCAGGACTGCGCGTTTTGTGCCCGGGAGGATTGCCCATGGCGACACGAATGCAACGGCTCGCGGAATTCAACGGACACGGTGAGCCGCCGCCGAATGAGTCCGTACAGCTATTATGTGAGGATAGAAGTGGCACGTATCAGCTTCCATTCCCTTGCCGCTGGGTGAACGGCGAATGGCGCAATAGTGAATCGGGAAGTCGTGTTGAAGCCGCTGTCGTAGGATGGCGGCGGGCCCAGTTCTGAGCCCGCTAGTGTGGTGGTTCAGAAGTTCGCTCCACTTTTCCCGCGAGTCCTTCAAGCGAACTTCTGAACCTAAACCACACTAGAATCATAGGCTGCTAGTGTCCTTTCGAATCCAAAGTTCGCTACAGAGCGCGCTTCATCATGAGGCGAACTTTGGATTCGGGACACTAGCGGCAGTTTATTTTTTGCCCTTTGAGGCCGCGTAACGCGCTTTGGTTTCTGCATTCATTGGATAGAGGCCCGGCAGCTCAGCGCCATTGTTGACCTCATTGACGATCCAGGCCTCGGCAGCTTCCTGTTCTGGCCCTTCTGCGAGCACGTGATCAAGGAATGCCTGAGGGATCAGGACCGCGCCGTCCTTGTCGGCAACAACCACGTCGTCGGGGAATACAGCGACGCCGCCGCAGCCGATCGGCTCGCCCCAATTGACGAACGTCAGGCCAGCCACTGACGGCGGCGCGGCAGCTCCGTCGCACCACACCGGCAGCTCCGTTCCCAAGACGCCCTCTACGTCGCGGACGACGCCATCGGTCACCAGAGCGACGACACCGCGCTTCGCCATGCGGGCGCAAAGAATATCGCCGAAGATGCCAGCATCGGTGATGCCCATGGCATCAACCACCGCAATACAACCGGCCGGCATCGCTTCGATCGCGGTACGGGTCGAGATTGGCTTTGACCAGGACTCCGGCGTCGCCAGATCCTCGCGGGCGGGGACAAAACGCAACGTAAAGGCAGGGCCGACAAGCCGTTCTTGCCCGGGCCGCAGCGGTCGCGTGCCGCGCATCCAGATGTTGCGAAGGCCTTTTTTGAGGAGAACTGTTGTAATGGTGGCCGTCGAAATCTGCTTTAGGGTCTCGATGGCTTGGGGCGTCAGCGGCATATCGTAAACTCCAGGAAATGATCGGTCCCTTCTTGCCAAAGCAAAGCAGCGCGTCAAGGCGCTCTAGTGTGGTGGTTCAGAAGTTCGCTCCATTTTTCCCGCGAGTCCTTCCAGCGAACTTCTGAAGTTCTTCCGGGTGAAGCCGCAAGCGCGATGAAGAACTTCAAATCCAAAAGCGGCACTCAAATCATAAGCTTGCTAGTGTCCTCTCGAATCCAAAGTTCGCTACGGAGCGTGCTGCACGATGAGGCGAACTTTGGATTCGGGACACTAGCGATCTGTTCGGCTTTTCGCTTTGCAGCATTCGCGGCGACGAGTGCCGAGCACAACATTGGCTGGCTGCTGAGCGCTTGTCTGAGAACTACTTACAACCCGGATGCCTGCCGTTTAGCTCGCCGCCGCAGTAGGCTCCCGTGGCAATGACAGTTCAGGGCCATATTGCGCAATCAATCGTTTGAGCTCCGGGACACAGGATCCACAATTTGTCCCTGCCCCCAATTGAGCGCCGAGACCGGCAACCGTCGCCTGGCCGGAAGCGATGGCGTTGCAGATCGTTGTCCGTCCAACGCCAAAGCAGGCACAGACAATGGGGCCAGCACCACCGACGCCATCCGCAGACTTTCCCGATAGGAGGAGACGTCGTTGTTCGTCGCTGAGCGTCCCCTCAGTGAGCAGCGGTTTGATCGCCTCCCAATCCACTGTATCGCCAGTTGGACCGATGAAGAGGCAGGTACTCAGCGCACCATGATTAAATCGTGCGGAGCGATAAACGCCCCGCCCCGGATCCGCATATTCGGCAACCTCTCCATTGCTTCCGTAGGTATCGAACCATGATCGCCAGTCCTCCACCGAACCATTTGCTGCCAGCAGATAGGCGACGCCTGCCGGGACCGCGACACGCGCCCACCAGACATGGTCAGGAAATGAGAGTGGTTTGCGCGACAGCACGAAGCCTCGTTGCGCAAAAAGCACCGGTTCGATCGCCGCAGGTGTCGCCTTGTTTTCCGGTTGCCCCGAGAATGGGTCCGTGACCGGCGCGACCAGCGACCCAACCCGCGCGAAGGACGCCGTTTCATCGCTCCAGTGAATGGGAGCGAACAACATGCCGCGCTGCTGTCGCTCGGTGACCACGGCTTTCAGCACGCATTGACCAAGTCCGGTCACGACACGCGCAAACCCACCGTTGACAACACCTGTCTGCGCTGCATCCTTCGGGTGAATCTCAACGAACGGTTCGGGCAGATGTTGTCCCAAACGAGGGCTGCTGCCTGTTCGGGTCATGGTGTGCCATTGATCGCGGATGCGGCCGGTATTCAATCGCAGCGGATAAGCTGCTGAGGTCGCGCCGCGTAACATAGGCATTTCGGGCGCGATGAAATGGCCTTTGCGGTCAAATGAAAAGAAGCCGCCATCAGAGAAGAAGCGCGTTTGCGCTGAACCTTCTCCTCGACGTGCGGGCCACATGAACGGCGCCATCGCATCGAAATCAGTATCACTGACATTAGCGTGCGCACCAATGTCGAAATCGCGGCTTCCGCTGTTTTCAAATTCTGAAAGACTTGCATGTTCGCGAAAAATATCGGCTGCGGATGTGTAGGCAAAGGCCTGCCCATGGCCCAGCCGCTTCGCGATCTCGCTGACAATCCACCAATCGGGCTTGGCCTCTCCCGGCGCAGGTAGAAACGCGCGTTGCCGTGAAATCCTGCGTTCGGAATTGGTGACCGTGCCTGACTTTTCCCCCCAGGCCAGAGCCGGCAGCAAAACATGCGCACCGGAGTTGACGCTGTCATTGGACAGGACGTTCTCTGAAATCACCAGGAGATCGAGCTTCTTCATCGCGGTGCGGACAGCATCCGCGTTAGGTAGAGACACTGCAGGATTGGTCCCCATCACCCACAGCGCTTTGATGTCGCCGCGGCTGATCGCCTGAAACATCTGAACAGCCTTGAGGCCTTCATGGGTGGCGACGTGCGGCGCGTGCCAGAAACGCCGCACCCGATCGATGTCGCGTGGCGTGAAACCCATATGCGCCGCGAGCTGGTTGGCGAGGCCCCCAACCTCCCGCCCACCCATGGCGTTGGGTTGGCCAGTCAATGAGAACGGCCCCATACCTGCATTGCCAATCCGGCCGGTCGCGAAATGGCAGTTGATGATCGCGTTGACCTTGTCGGTGCCTTGGGCTGATTGATTGACGCCCTGTGAGTACAGCGTGACCGTGCGCGGCGTGCACAGAAACAGGTCGAAGAACGTTGCGACATCTGCCTCAGAAAGCCCCGTTGCTAAAGCTGTTGCGGTAACGCTTCCTGCAATGCTTCGGGCACGTTCAAGAGCTTCCGCAAAACCTGCCGTGTGCTGCGTGATGTAGGCGTCATCGAGTCCGCCGTGGTCAGCGAGGTAAACCAGCAATCCGCAGAACAGCGCAGCATCCGTTCCGGGCTTTAGGCCTAGGAAAAGGTCGGCATCGCCTGACGTTTCCGTTTGTCGCGGATCGATCACGACAATCCGGGCACCGCGTGTCTGCTTGTTGGCGATCATGCGTTGATACAGGATCGGATGACACCAGGCGGCGTTGGATCCGACAAGCACAAGGAGATCGGCCTGATCCAGGTCCTCGTAGCATCCTGGAACGATGTCCGCGCCGAACGCGCGGCGATGGCCCGCAACGGACGAGGCCATGCAAAGCCGCGAATTCGTATCGACATTGGCTGTGCCGATGAATCCCTTCATCAGCTTGTTGGCAACGTAATAGTCCTCAGTCAGGAGCTGTCCTGACAGATAGAACGCAACCGAATCCGGTCCGTGCTTGGCAATGATATGCTGCAGCCGATGCGCCACGTGATCGAGCGCGTCAGTCCATGCCACGCGCTCAAGCTTGCCATCGGATACCCTGATCATCGGATGCAGCAGGCGGCCCTCAAGCCCGAGGGTTTCGCCAAGGGCGGAGCCCTTGGAACAAAGACGGCCGAAATTTGCCGGATGATCAGGATCGCCAGCAATTGCTGCCGCACCCTCTCCATTCGGCGTCGCAAGCACACCACATCCGACGCCGCAATAAGGGCATGTCGTTCGTGTCGTCTTGAGGGCTGGATCGAGGGTCGTCATGCGGTGCCCCGCATGACGTAAGTGTCAATGACTAGAAGGGATGGTAGGACAGCGTGCCGAACACGATCGCCGCAATCACTGCGAACGCGCCATACACCGCAAAGATATGGAAGCGATCTTCGGGATCGTCCGAAGCTCGGCGCGCCTCCGCTTGAACGCTGGCGCGTGACTGGAAGCCTCGCATCATGGAACTCCGCTGCATCATCGTACCCATGAATGAAGGTATGATGGAGCGGGTTACAAGACCGCGCGATAAAAGACGATATTCTTGCCTCCAGGCAGTACGGGAGAGAGAAAACGCCTCCTGCCCGGTTCCCGCACAAACGAAATTTCTTGCCAGAGGTGCGCGCGTTGCCTGCCATCAGTAGACATCCTGCTGATAACGGCCCTTTTTCTTGAGGTCTGCGACAAAGCTGACCGCTTCGTCAGTCGAACGCGCGCCGAACTGAGCCACGATGTCCACCAGCGCCCGTTCGACATCCTTGGCCATTCGCTTTGCGTCACCGCAAACGTAAACGTGGGCGCCATCCGCGAGCCACGCCCACAATTCGCGGCCAACCTCGCGCATGCGGTCTTGCACGTAGAATTTCTCAGCCCCGTCACGGGACCACGCCAGCGAGAGGCGCGTCAGCAATCCTGACGATTTCATCGCATTCAGTTCTTCCGAATAGAAGAAATCGAAATCGCTGCGTTGGTGGCCGAAGAACAACCAGTTGCGGCCCTTTGCTTTGGTCGCTTGACGATCGTGCAGGAAGGCCCGGAATGGTGCTACTCCCGTACCAGGGCCAACCATGATGATCGGTACGTTGGAATCCTGCGGCAGACCGAACGCATGAGCTTTCTGAACGTAGACCTTCAGCACATCGCCGGGCTTGGCGCGATCGGCGAGGAAGGTCGAAGCGACGCCCGTGCGCTTGCGGTTCTTGATGGTGTATCGGACGGCATCAACCGACAGCGAAATCTTTCCCGGCGTTGCATTGAACGAGGAGGAAATCGAGTAGAGCCTCGGCTGCAAAGGCTCGAGCGCTTCGATAAATGCTTCAAGATCGAATCTGACATCCGGAAACTTCTCAAGCGCTGCGAGCACATCTAGCGTGGCTGCATCGCCATCCGGATCGTCACCCGATGCGAGCGCCTTCGCCTTCTGCCGCCGTTCACCGCCGGTGATGTAGGAGATCAGCTGAAAAAGGGAGTCCGGCGCGGGCGCGAGGGACACATCGTTGATGAGAATGTCGCGCAACGACCTCTCGCCGACCATGTGACCGGGATCGGCCTTGAGACGAGCTAGCACGGCATCGGCCAATGCGGGATCATTGACCGGGAAAATCCCGAAGGAGTCGCCCACCACATAGTCGAGGTCCGATCCAGACAGGTCGAACTCCAGATGCCAAGTATCTTTTTCAGAGCCTGGCTTATTGAGGCGCCTGCGGGACAGGAACACAGCCTCCACAGGATTGTCACGCGAGCGTCCCGGAGGCGAAGCCGATGCAGCCGCGGCCGTCGCTGGTGCAGGTTGCTGAGACGCGGCCGGCGCCGCAGCAGGCGCTTTGTCGAGCTCTTCATAAAGGCTCTTCAGCATCCGTG
This sequence comes from Nitrobacteraceae bacterium AZCC 1564, assembly GCA_036924835.1. Classification (NCBI taxonomy): domain Bacteria; kingdom Pseudomonadati; phylum Pseudomonadota; class Alphaproteobacteria; order Hyphomicrobiales; family Nitrobacteraceae; species Nitrobacteraceae bacterium AZCC 1564. The sequence goes on along the minus strand of JBAGRR010000001.1, from coordinate 307,502 downwards.
CGGTTTCCTTGCCGCCGGGAACGCAAAGGTTGAGGCGCGCTTCCGCCCTGCTCGCGATGGCTTCGGAATAGTCATGACAGTTATAGCCGCACTGGCCGCAGTCCTGCTGCGCCATGGCCGCCATCATCCGGCGGCGCAGTGGACGGCCTTCAGCCAGCTTCATGCGTTCGTCCATGGGCATGGTCTGATCGTGCCAGGGCGCTTCGCCATCATCCCCGTCACCGGTAGCCTTCATGACTGCAGCGCCCTGTTCGGACGACAGTGGCGTGACGGCATTGTCGAGCGAGACGAGACCTGCAAAGAAGCCGTTCAGCCATGAGCGCTGCTCAGGCGAAAACGGCGCGGTTTCCGGGATCATCTCGAAAACAGGTGGTGGCGACATCTGGGTCATGCGGCCAGCTCCTCATTCGTCATCAGCCGTTTCAGGGCATCGATCTCGTAGCGACGCGCAAACTCCACAAACGTCTCTTGCTCCGATGATCGATTGGCGACGAATGTCTTCAAGATCTGCTCGACGACTTGCGGCGCTTCATCGGCTTTGACGTTCTGATAGAGCTCACGTGCAATCGCACCGTCCATGCCATATCCCCCACCGACGAGGATGTGATAGCCGTCGACCGTGTCGCCGTCGTCATTCACCGGCACCCGAGCGCCAATCAAACCGATATCGCCGATGTAATGCTGTGCGCAGGAGTGATGACATCCGGTCAGATGAATATTGACCGGTGTTTCGAGCTGCACGCGCGCCTCGCACCACGTTGCGATTTCGTCAGCATTCTCTTTGGTGTGGGCAGCAGCGAAGCGGCATCCGGTCGCGCCAGTGCACGAGATCAGTCCGGCACGGATGGCGGATGCCGTTGTGGAGAGCCCCAGCGCCTCGATAGCAGCCACCACGGTCGGCACATTCGGGTCCGAGATTCCGGACAGCAGTAGGTTTTGCCAGACCGTGAGGCGGATATCGCCGTCGCCGAAATCCGCGGCAAGTTTGGCCAGTCCCCGGATCTGTTCCGGCGAAAGGCGCCCAAGATTCAGCGCAACGCCGATCCAGTTCAGACCCATCTGCTTTTGTGGATGGACACCGATATGAGCAAGGCGATCATAGGCAGGCCGCGGCGCGATCGCTTCGGCAGATACGCGCACCAGCTTGCGGCCAAGCTTGTCTTCAACAGCCGCGAGGAATTTCTCGAAGCCCCACGCGTCGAGCACATACTTCAGTCGCGCCTTGTTGCGGTTGGTTCTGTCGCCGTGTTCGATAAAGACGCGGATGATGGCATCGGCTACAGGCGTCGCCTCTTCGGGCCTCAGAATAACGCCAGTGTCGCGAGCAAAGTCGCGATGTCCCGTGATGCCGCCCAGCGCCAGACGATAGTAGATGCCGGGCTCAACGCTGTGTCCTTCTAGCACCTCGACAGCCTGGAATGCGATGTCGTTGGTATCCTCAAGGACTGCGATCCGCCCTGCTCCGTCGAATGCGACATTGAATTTGCGCGGCAACCCGTAAAGCGTCCGGTCATTGAGGATGTGATAGTGCCACTCGCGCGCATGTGGCCGTGTATCGAGCAGCTCCTGCGGATCGATCCCGGCTGTCGGGGTGCCGGTCACGTTGCGGATATTATCTGCGCCCGACCCGCGTGAGCACAGGCCAAGATCCTGGATTGCTTCAATCACATTGACGGCATTCTTCGGCTCGATTTCGCGGAGCTGCAGATTCGCCCGCGTGGTGATGTGGGCGTAGGGTCCGCCGAACTGCTCGGCGACATCGGCAACGCCCGCGAACTGCCAATGCTTGAGAATGCCGTTGGGAATGCGCAGGCGGCACATGTAGGATGACTGGGTCGGCGCGACGTAGAAGATTCCGTAATAGCGCCAGCGGAAATTGTCGGCCGGCTTTGGCGCTTCGTTGTTACGTGCCTGCGCCACCAGCCGCGGATAGGCATCGAACGGATGCTCGTCGCGTTTGATCTTTTCCTGATCATTGAGCTTGCCGCCGGCAGCGACCGTCCGGTCCTGAGCCTTCAGATGAATCGCGTCAGGCCCGACCGGCTCTGATTTCGCCGGTGCCTGGCTTCGCGAAAGCCGCGACGCACTGAGGCCAGAGACAAATCCTTCGAGATATCGCTTTTGATCGGGAGAAAAGTCACCAGACATCGTTATGCTGCCTTCGGTTGTGCGAGGGCGCGGCCGAACATCATGTCGCCACGCACTGCTTCGATGGACGCCGTTGTCCGGATCAGTTCGAGGTACCAAAGCGCATCCTGGGTATCGCCAACCAGGACAGCGCCCTTCAGGCGGCTGTCAGCCACCACCAGCTTTTTGTATGTGCCTCGTTGCACATCGCTGAATAAAATCGTTTCGCAGTCGCCCTCTGCCAGAAAGTCTCCAGCAGAGAACACGTTCACGCCTGACACCTTGAGGTTTGTTGCTGTCACGCTTCCAGTGTATTGCGCGGGCCGGTCGGCCAAATGATCGGCAAGAACGCGCGCCTGTTCGTAGGCCGGTTCAACCAAGCCATAGCAGACACCCCGATGCTCGGCGCATTCGCCAAGGGCGTAAATGTCCTCGTGCCCTGTCCGCATCCGGTCATCGACGAGAACGCCGCGGTTGACTTCAATGCCGGCATCTTTCGCAAGCTGAATGTTGGGACGAATACCGGCTGCAAAGATCACAGCGTCCGCATTGATGACCCGCCCGTCGGCGAGTTCGATTCCTTGAACATGATCATCTCCGATGATCCGCCGCGTATTGGCGCTGAGGACGATCTCGATCCCCTTCTCTTCGACAAGCCGCTTGAGGAGCGCTGCGGCAGCGCCATCAAGTTGCCGCTCCATCAGCCGATCCATCAAATGGACCAGCGTGACGTCCGCGCCGGCCTTGGCGAGACCATACGCTGCCTCGAGGCCCAGCAGCCCACCGCCGATCACGACGACGCGCTTCTTTTCATCGGCGAGCGTCAAAAGGCATTCCACGTCTCGGCTGTCGCGAAACGTGTGTACTCCACGCAGATCTGCGCCTGGAACGTTGAGGCGCAGCGGCATGGAGCCTGTCGCAAGGACCAGCTTGGAGTATGTGACGTTGACGCCATTGGCGAGTGTGACCGCTCGCTGCGATGGATCGATGCTTGTGGCTGCGCAGCCGTAGGTGACGGTCACGCCACGATCTCGCCACCAGGCCGCGGACTTCAGCTCGATCTCCTGCGAGGTCGCCTCACCTGCGAGCACGGATGACAGAAGAACCCGGTTATAGGCGAGCCGCGGCTCGTCTCCGATCACCGCGATCGCGTATCGTCCGAGCGATCGCTTCGACATTTCTTCGACAAAGCGAGCCGCTGCCATCCCGTTGCCAATAATTACGAGTGGTTCGCTCATGAATGGTGTCCTTAGGCAGCTTCCACAAAACGATGGCGTTCGTAGAGGAATTCGAGCACGCGCTGCCGGCATTTGAGGTAGATCGGGTTCGTCGCCAGCTCGAGCCGCTTGCGTGGATGAGGCAACGGTACCTCAAGCACTTCGCCGATCCGCGCGCTGGGACCATTGGTCATCATCACGATGCGATCCGACAGCAGCACAGCCTCGTCGACGTCGTGCGTGATCATGATCACCGTGTTGTTGAGTTTCTGATGCAGGGCCATGACTGAGTCCTGCAAATGAGCGCGCGTCAGCGCGTCGAGTGCGCCGAACGGCTCATCGAGAAGCAAGACTTTCGGCTCCATCGCCAGAGCACGCGCAATGCCGACGCGCTGTTTCATGCCGCCGGAGATTTCGGAAGGGCGCTTGTCCTTGGCATGGCCCATCTGAACGAGGTCCAGATTGTGCATCACCCAGTCGTGTCGTTCCGCACGGGTTTTGGCTGAACCGAAGACTTTATCGACGCCGAGACGTACGTTGTCGTAGGTCGACAGCCATGGCAGCAGCGAATGATTTTGGAACACCACCGCGCGGTCAGGGCCAGGTGCATTCACCTCGCGGCCTTCCAGCAACACGCCACCCTGGGTGGCGTTGGTCAGGCCGGCAATGATGTTCAACAGCGTGGACTTCCCGCACCCGGAATGGCCAATGATGGAGACATAATCACCCTGCTCTACTGTCAGGTTGATATCCTTCAATACTTCGCTCGTGGCTGAACCGCGGGTGAAGACTTTGTCGATGTGATCGAGCTTGAGGTAAGTCATTGCGGTTCTCCCGTTAGTTCGCCTGCGCACCGCGCGTGGCGATGTTTCCGACGAAGGCAACGATGCGGTCGAGGATGAAGCCGACGCCGCCGATGTAGGCGAGCGCGACGAAGATGTCGGGCAGCCGGGATGAATTCCACGCATCCCAGATGAAGAAGCCGATACCCACTCCGCCGGTGAGCATTTCGGCTGCGACGATCGCGAGCCATGCGAGGCCGATGCCGATGCGTAGACCCGTAAAGATGTATGGCGCTGCGGATGGGATCATGATCTTCCAGAAGAACTCCAGCGGATTGAGCTGGACCACCGCCGCGACGTTGCGGTAATCCTGCGGAATGTTGCGGATACCGACCGCGGTGTTGATGATGATCGGCCAGATCGATGTGATGAAGATCACGAAGATCGCAGATGGATTGCTGTCACGAAACGCAGCCAGCGAAATCGGCAGCCAGGCCAGCGGCGGCACGGTCCGCATCACCTGGAAGATCGGATCAAGACCGCGCATCGCCCAGATCGATTGACCGATGATCGCTCCGACCAAGATGCCCACCACGCTCGCGAGACCGAAGCCGACCGCAACCCGCTGGAGCGATGTTAGGACACGCCAGCCAAGGCCGATGTCTTGTGGGCCGGTGACGAAGAACGGATCGACGATGAGATCTTTGGAATCTGCCCAGATCCGCGACGGCGATGGCAGCGTTGCACCCGGCTTCATGCAGAGGATCTGCCAGACGCCGAAAATCAGCACGAGCATGACGAGCGGCGGGATAATGCGCACTGCGAGAGCTCGCAGGTTCGGCAACAGTGTATTTGCCACAAAGCTGCGAGGTGGTTTTGGCAAGGCGACAATCTCGGCTGTTGCAGCAGGAGCAGAAGCTGCCAGCGGACCGGTAGTTTTAACGAGCGGCGCGTTCATAAATTGCCTCGTGGAGCTGGGATGCGAGGCCGCCCGCGTGGGCGGCCCTACGTGGTCAGGCTTCGATACGCTTGATGGACAGGCTCTTCAGATACGCGGCGGGATTTTCGGGATCGAACACCTTGCCGTCTAAGAATGTCTCCTTGCCGCGCGACGAGCTCGTTGGAATGTCAGCCTCAGCAACACCGAGTGTTTTCGCTGCCGTCTTCCAGAGATCCTCGCGGTTCACCTTATCGACCAGCGCCTTCACGTCAGTGGTCGGCTCGAATTTGCCCCAGCGCATATCTTCCGTGATGAACCAAGCGTCGTGGCTCTTGAACGGATAGGACGCGTGGTCCTGCCAGAATTTCATGAACTGCGGCGTGCCCTTCTCGAAGCGACCGTTGCCGTAATTGATGTCGCCATTGGCACGGCCGATGATGTCCGCGACAGGAACGTTGAACCACTGCCGACGGCCGACGATCTCGGACATCTCCTTGCGGTTTTCCGGCTTGTCGCACCACCGCTGGGCTTCCATCACGGCCATCAGGATGGCCTGGGTGGCTTTGGAATATTTGTCGGCATACTCGGCGCGAATGCCGAGTGCCTTCTCTGGATGCTTCGACCAGATCTCGCCGGTCGAGCATGCCGAGAATCCGATGCCCTGATTGACAAGCTGTTCGCCCCAAGGTTCGCCAACACAGAATGCATCCATGTTACCGACCTTCATGTTCGCCACCATCTGCGGCGGCGGAACAACAATGGTCGAGACATCCTTGTCGGGGTCGATGCCGCCGGCAGCCAGCCAATAGCGAATCCAAAGGTCGTGTGTACCGCCAGGGAAGGTCATCGCGACCTTCACTTCCTTGCCCTCAGCTTTCTTCTTCGCGAAAGCTTCCTTCAGTGCCGAAGCATCGGCGGTGACCTTCAGCGCCTTGTATTCATTGGAAACCGAGATCGCCTGCGCATCGAGATTGAGGCGCGCGAGAATGTACATCGGCGTCGGAACGTTGTTCTGCGTGACCTTGCCCGCCGAAATCAGGTACGGCATCGGCGTTAGGATGTGAGCGCCGTCAATTCCGTTCTTCTCACCACCGAGTACGAGATTGTCGCGGGTCGCGCCCCAGGAGGCCTGCTTGCTGACTTCCACATCAGGCACACCGTGCTTGGCGAAGAGCCCTTTCTCCTTCGCGATCACCAGCGGTGACGCGTCCATCAGCGCGATGTAACCGAAGATCGCTTTTGTCACTTCAGGGCCTGATCCCTGCGCGAAGGCTCCTGCTGGAAAGTTCAGCCGGGCCGCGGCGAGCAGCGCCGCGGTGCCGGCGCCGGCTTTCAGCAATGCGCGCCGGCTCATGACGCGGCCTTTACTTCCATGCTTGGTGGTCCTGGTCATCGTATCTGCCGTCCTTTCGACCGTGTCCTGTTGCGATCACCGCGCTAGGCCGCACCGAATCCGTTGTCCGAAAGCAAAAGCCGCCCCCGAGGCGCGCATGGGTGCGAACTCCTCAGGACAGCGGCTTTGCTGCGTGGTCCCTCGATGGACCGGTAGGCCTTAGTCTCGGCTCGTGGACTATCTATTCAAGGACCGTGCCACTCTTGTGCGGCGCACTAAATCGAGGAAATGCAATGGGTTATAAGAAACGAGCGAAAGTCCCGCTGCCTGCGGGATGGCCTCGCGCGCAGGCAATCGCCTAATAATTTAGCGTTGCGCAATAATTGAGCAGATAGGGGAAGCTCAGACTGGACGCCGCTTGATGGCGAGCGATGACAGGTAAGAGGCGATGTCACTGGCATTGAAGTTCGCGCCGGTGAACGCGCCTAAGCCGTCATGGATGTTGCTTAAGACGCCAGCCGGGCTTCCGAGGGCGGCGTCGTAGAGGTCGGGCCGGAAGACCTTCTTGGCCGCCGCCAGCGCGTCAGACGAGTAGGCTGCCTGCCCCCAACGAACCATCTGCGCGTAAAGCCAGGCTGCCTGGACCGGATCCGGGCGGCCTGCCCCTTCCCGGCCCACCAGTAAGTACCGGTCGCTCTCCCGGAACGTACCGTCCGGCGACACCTTCAAACGGCCATCCAGGGTTCGCTGCACGACTTCCGCGTCCACGCCGATCCGTTCGGGCTTTGCGAGAATGCGCGCGACCTCGGCCCGGTTCTCCAACTGCTCGACGAAATCGGCCGCCCGCCCAAGAGCCCGCGTGAGTTTGGCAAGGACCAGCGGATTTTCCTGCGCCCACCGCTCGCGGACCGCCAAGACCTTCTCCGCCGCACGAGCCAGAATATCCGACACAAAATGAAGGATGTGTCCGACGCCGAAATCAACGGCGATCGAATTCCACGGCGCTCCCACGCAGAAGGCGTCGACGTGCCCATTGGCCAGGCTGTCCACCATGTAGGGCGGCGGCAACACCACAAGCCGCACGTCCTCATCCGGATCGATACCACCGGCCGCGAGCCAGAAGCGGAGCTGATAGTTGTGCGTTGAAAATGGAAAGGTCATCCCGAACGTCAAAGGCTCGGCGCCCGTTTTTCGACGGAGGGTAACCACGCGTGCCAGCGCTTTAGCTGTCACGAGCGGATTGACGGCATCGCCTTCCGCTTCAGCCATGATGGCCGCATGCAATGCCGGAGACACCGTAATGGCGTTGCCGTTCAGTCCAAGATTGAAAGGCGCGATGATAGGCACTTTGACCTGCGCCAGCCCGAGACTTGATGCGATGGCAACGGGAGCGAGCAAATGTGCTGCGTCGAACAGGCCGATGTTGAGTTTGTCGCGCACATTCGACCATGACACTTCGCGAACCAGCGTCACGTCGAGGCCTTCGGCGACGGTAAATCCCTTATCCACCGCGACAATCAGCGCCGCTGCGTCAACTAGCGGGATGAATCCGATCGTGAGCGGTTTATCGGTCATTTCAGCAACTCCGCCGCGGTGATGATGGATTGAGCGATCTCGCCGATCTTCTTTTTCTCGCGCATGGCGGTCGAGCGCATCAGGACGTACGCCTCGTCTTCGGTGAGGCCCTTCATCTTCATGAGGATGCCCTTCGCCCGGTCGAGGATCTTCCGCTCCTCGAGGGCTGACCTGGTTCGATCCAGTTCATCCTGGAGTTTCGCGAAGGCGTTAAACCTCGAAATGCAAAGATCGAGGATTGGCTTGATGCGTTCTTTTTTCAGCCCGTCGACGATATAGGCGGACACCCCCGCCTCGACAGCCTCCTGGATGGAGGTCGCGTCGCTCTGGTCGACGAACATGGCAATGGGCCGCCGCACGGCGCGGCTGACCTGGAACATTTGTTCCAGGACGTCTCGGCTGGGGTTTTCCAGATCGATCAGGATGACATCGGGATCGAGCGCATAAATCCGTGCCAGCAGGCTATGCATCTCGCTGATATGCTCGACGCTGGTGAACCCCGCCTCCTGCAATCCTTCCTTGAGGATCGCGGCCCTGATGGGGCTTTCGTCGACGATAACGATCTTGAACGACGAATCCGCGGCCATTCACCACTCGCATTCCGGCAGAACAACCCTAGCACGCGCTGCCATTCGGCTTGAAGCACGTATTAAGTGGGGTTGGGGATAGATCCGGCATGCCCCCGATTGGTTGGTCATGTGCTCGTCAAGGCGAGATACCGCTTTTCGGATGCGGGGCCAAACCCGTGTGCATGATCCGAACCGGCCAGCTCGAAGAAATTTCCATCCGAAAAGACAACTTCGACATATCCCGTAACGACTGGATATGCTTTATGCAATCAGTGCGTGTGTTTGCAGATTGATGATTTGAGTCTGCTCGATTGCTCTTTGAAGCTTGGGCGTCGACGTCATTGAGGGACGGAGGATCGTAGGTGCTGAGCGATTTGATGTGGACTGTCCGAATATTCGGCCTTCTGGTTGCAACCTCATGCTCTACAGCGGCGGCAATCTGCGAACCTTTCGAGAAGGCGCGCGACGCGGCCTATCATACGTACACTGGTCTTGTGTTGGATGAGCTCTCAGCTGCCCGGAAGAGCGACCCAAGCGTGTCGGTCAACACCGTCATTGATGGGATGGTCCGTAAATACGAACAAGCCACGCGCGCCGGCGATCTGGCTGCTCTTCGAAAGCTCATAGCGATTGGCCTTTTTACTGCGAAGGCGGCCAAGCGTGAGCCCCTTGATGTGACTTTCAAGCTCGTGTGCGAACTCGCCAAGCATCCGGAAGCTCCGAAGAACGTGCTTGACCCTTTGGTATGCGCGACAATCGCCGTGGACGGAGCCCGTCGGGAAAATGCGGGAAATCGGGCTATGGCACTTGCGATGATCGAGAGCGCCAAAAAGAACTTACCTGCCGATCACAACCCTGCCGGCGCAAAATTTCTCATCGAAACCATTTCGCCGATCGTTACAGCGTGTGCAACGTCGCGGTGAGCCTTTATCCAAAGTGTGCCAGATGCGAATTTCAATTCTTCTATTTGCAAGCTTCACAATTCTGGTCGCTGCGCCTTCGCCATCTGGCGCCGAACAACCTTCTGAATCAATAGATGCATTTTCGCCTGCGTCGAGGGCCAAAACCTGCGGTGAATCCTTCTCACGAGATTCGACCGAGGAGTTCAATAAAAACTGTGTCGCGTTGGCCGGACCGCGCGCGGCTATGCGAGGTGGGACCCTCGTTCTTCGCATGGACAATGGGAGCCGGAAAATATTCGATAATAAGAATGGTGTCGGTGCGCTTGAAGGGGGCGGCTTCGGATACGGACTTGCGGACTTCTATCCGTCAACGCATGTTTTCGTCGTTTGTGACTATGGTCCGGATGCCGGTCATTTCAAAGCTATCGACGGAAAAACAGGTCGCGAGCTGGATTTCGGTTATGCATCTCCTCAATTTTCTCCGGACGGAAATTGGGTCCTCGCGGTGGAATACAACGACGACGGGATGGATTCCAGCTTTGCGATTTTTGACGTTCGAGGCGATAAGCAACTTACAGTTTGGACGTCTAAAGCGAGCAAGACACGACTGCCTGCGAAAGCTAAGTTCGTCGCGTGGACTGATAATAAAACGATCAAGTTTACAAGCCCCGGCAAAAAATCTGTGTTTTTAACCTCTGCTCCCGACGGCACTTGGGGCGTTAACACAGCACCTAATTAAACGATCAGCATTCCGCACCTGAGTTCGGCCCAGCAATTCCGAAGAGCTCGGCTGTGTGGAAATTGGATGCAAACCGCTTTGCATATCGCTTAGTGGCGTTGGCTGGTAGAATGCCCGCTCTGTGCCTCTTGCGGGTGTCAAACCGACGTTTGCACATCCTTCATCGCTTCGGTGATGTTCGATCGTAACGACCTCGCGCTGCTCGGGAACCTCCCCGTCATACCCCTCTCTACGGCTTGAACCCTTGTAATTTTGAGGGATTGGGGATAGCTCCAGCGTTCCCCAAAATTGGTAGACAGCAATGGATCAGGGCGTCGCCCCAAAAGTCAGTTTCGTGTCCCTCGGGTGCCCCAAGGCGCTGGTGGATTCCGAGCGCATCATCACGCGGCTGCGGGCCGAGGGCTATGAACTCGCGCGAAAACACGATGGGGCTGACCTCGTCATCGTTAACACTTGCGGCTTTCTCGATAGCGCCAAGCAGGAGTCCCTCGGCGCCATTGGCGAGGCCATGGCCGAAAACGGCAAGGTCATCGTCACCGGCTGTATGGGCGCGGAACCCGAGCAGATCGAAAAGGCCTATCCTAACGTGCTTTCGATCACCGGCCCTCAGCAATACGAAAGCGTGCTCGACGCCGTGCACCGCGCATTGCCGCCGCGGCACAATCCGCACATCGATCTCGTGCCGCCGCAAGGCATCAAGCTGACACCGCGGCACTATGCGTATCTGAAAATCTCCGAGGGCTGCAACAACCGCTGCACCTTCTGCATCATTCCGAAGCTGCGCGGCGATCTGGTATCGCGTCCGGCCAATGACGTGTTGCGCGAGGCGGAAAAGCTGGTCGCTGCAGGCGTCAAGGAACTGCTGGTCGTCTCGCAGGATACCTCTGCCTACGGGATCGATTTGAAGTACGCCACGAGCCCGTGGAAGGACCGCGAAGTCCGTGCGAAGTTTCTCGACTTGTCACGCGAGCTCGGCGAGCTCGGTGCATGGGTTCGCCTTCAATACGTTTACCCCTACCCGCATGTCGACGAGGTCATTGGTCTGATGACTGAGGGCAAGGTCCTGCCCTATCTCGACATCCCGTTCCAGCACGCGAGCCCCGAAGTGCTGAAGCAAATGCGCCGTCCGGCCGCGCAGGACAAGACGCTGGCCCGCATCAAGGCATGGCGTGAGCAATGCCCTGAGTTGACACTGCGCTCGACCTTCATCGTCGGCTTCCCCGGTGAGACGGATTCCGATTTCCAGTATCTGCTCGACTGGTTGGATGAAGCGCAGATCGATCGCGTCGGCTGCTTCAAATACGAACCCGTCGCGGGCGCAGCTTCGAACGCTATCGAAAATCCGGTCCCGGAAGACATCAAGACCGCTCGCTGGAACGCGCTGATGGCACGTCAGCAGAAGATTTCCGCGCAGCGCCTCAAGCGCAAGGTCGGAAGCCGCCAGCAGGTCATCATCGATGAAGTCGGCCCCACCGTCGCCAAGGGACGGTCGAAGGCCGATGCACCGCAGATCGATGGCAGTGTCTATATCTCAAGCCGTCGGCCGTTGAAGGTCGGCGACATCGTCACCGTGAAGATCGAAAGCGCGGATCAGTACGATCTCCACGGCAGCGTGGCAGGCTTCTAAACCCGCGCGCTTCTCAACGCGCGGGTCCAACCGGTCTGATCGCCTCAGGGCTTCAAAATCGCAGCGCCCGTGGTCGCGCGACTTTCCAGATCGCGATGGGCCTTCTGCGCATCCTTCAGCGCATAGGCGTGGTTGATCGGCACATGCAATGTGCCGCTCAGCACCGCGGCAAACAGCGCATCGGCGCCCTCGATCAATTCGCGGCGCGTACCGACATAATCGTTCAGTTTTGGACGCGTCGCAAAGAGCGAGCCGTGGTTGTTCAGTTCGGCTAGCGGGAATGGCGGCACCGGGCCGGACGCGTTGCCGAATGACACGAACAACCCGCGCGGCTTCAGACACGACAGCGAGCCGGGGAACGTATCCTTGCCGACGCCGTCGTAGACAACATCGCAAAGTTCATTGCGGCTGATCTGCTTCACACGGTCGACGAAATTCTCGGTCTTGTAGAGAATGACGTGATCGCAGCCGTTCGCCAGTGCGAGCTTGGCCTTTTCTTCCGTACCGACGGTACCGATCACGTGCGCGCCGAGCGCCTTCGCCCACTGGCACGCCAACAGACCAATTCCGCCTGCTGCCGCGTGAATGAGTACGCGATGTCCCGGTTCGACCTTGAAAGTCTTATGCAGCAGGTAGAATACGGTGAGGCCCTTGAGCATCAGCACGGCGGCCTGCTCGTGGGAAATATGATCCGGGAGCTTGACCAGCTTGTCCGCCGAGATATTCCGCTCGGTCGCATAGGCGCCGAGATTGGCGTAGTACGCGACACGATCGCCGGGATGGAAATTGGTCACGCCGGAACCGACTGACACCACCTCGCCCGATCCCTCGTTTCCGGCGATGAACGGCAACGCCGGCGCCTTGTAAAGGCCGGTGCGGTAGTAGGTATCGATGAAGTTCAGTCCGATTGCGTGCTGGCGGATCCGGACTTCTCCGGCGCCCGGCTCGTGGACGTCCACATCCTCATAGGTCAGCACTTCCGGTCCGCCGACCTGATGCACGCGCACCGCCTTGGTCATCTTCTCACTCCCTTAGTCTCTTTGGCGAAGTCAATTTCATCGAATTAAGAAGGCTATAGCCGCAAAATTGTCAACGCGACAGAGCGATCTATCCGTTTTGCTTCGCGGCACGCGCCCGCTTCTTGCGGTTGCGCTTGGCCATAATGTTGAAGGCTTCCACCGCCGCGGAGAACGCAATGGCGACGTAGATGAACGCCCGCGGAATATGAAACTTGAAGCCGTCTGCCACAAGCGCAACGCCAATCAGCACGAGGAACGCCAGCGCCAGCATCTTCGTGGTGGGGTGTTCGGCTACGAAAGCAGCGACCGGCCCTGACGAAATATACATGACAGCGACTGCGATGATAACGGCAGCGATCATGATCTCGAGATCCTGTGCCATGCCGATCGCGGTGATAATCGAATCCAGGGAAAACACCAGGTCGATGACAATGATCTGAACGATCACCCAGAAGAATGCGCTGGCCCTCGGTTTATCATCGGCTTCGATATCTTTCGCTTCGACCTCGGCATGAATTTCATGGGTTGCTTTGGCGATGAGGAAGAGACCACCGGCGACCAGGATGATATCGCGCCACGAGAGTGCGACTGTGCTGATGGTGAAGACAGGCTCTGTCAGGCCGATCAACCAGACGAGCGCACTGAGCAGTGCGACCCGGAAGATGAGTGCGAGCGCCAGGCCGATCTGCCGTGCGCGCTTCGCCTGAACAGGCGGAATCCGCGACACAATCACCGACAGGAAGATCACGTTGTCGATGCCGAGAACGATTTCGAGGGCCGTCAGTGTCAGCAGTGCGGCCCAGGCTTCGGGGCTCGTCAGCAAGTCCATCATGGGCGATTCCACCCGGTCATTCGAATGACGGTATCGATGAAGAGGATGTAGACTCCGATGGCACAAAGCGCTGCGGTCAGCCACCACGGCACCACGAAGTTTGCGGCGACTGTCATGATCGCCAATATAGCCCACAGCGCGATCAGCACTAAATTCAGTTTGCGAAATCGGGCCGTGCGCACCGGATGCAGGACGTTGAACGGCACAAATGTCAGGATAACCAACACCGCAAGCAGGATGCTGCCAACAACGGCCGGTGGCTTGAGCAGAAACAGATAAAACGCTGCGGCATTCCACAATGCGGGAAAGCCGCGAAAGTGATTGTCACCGGTCTTCATACGGCGGTCGGCAAAATAGAGCGCGCCCGAAATGACAATAGCGGCACCGAGCAACGGCGTCGCCAGCGGGACAAGTAATCCGCTCGCGGTAATGGCATAGGCCGGAACGAAAACGTAGGTCAGGAAATCGACGACCAGATCGAGCGTATCACCGGACCAGTTCGGCAGAGTTTCCTCCACCTTGAAGCGGCGGGCCAATGGTCCATCGAGGCCGTCGATGATGAGCGCGACGCCGAGCCAGGCGAACATGGCGGCCCAATGCTCCCTCACCGCCTCGAGCATCGCAATCAGTGCGATGGCGCCTCCAAGAGCCGTAAAAATATGAACGCCAAAGGCGCACAGGCGCGTTGTCACCGGCAATTTTGGCTCGATTTGTGGACCGGGCTTATCATCCATCTGTGGCCGTCCTTGTCAGGAATCCGTCCAATTTGCACCCATGACCTGCGACTCGAAGCGCCTGCGAAACGGTGTCCCGATTTGAACCGAAATGCTAGTGTCCCGAAATCGAAATTCGCCTCATCCCGTAGCGGACTTCGGTTTCGAAAGGACACTAGTAACTTATGATTTTAGTGTGGTTTAGGTTCAGAAGTTCGCTTGAAGGACGCGCAGAGAAAATGAAGCGAACTTCTGAACCACCACACTAGTAAAGACGTTGTCTAAAATCGATGTCTAATATCGATTGTGACATCAGTAAAATCGGATCATAGAGAGCCTATGAGTGCTTCTTCTTCCGTCCCGCATGACTATCAGGCCGTTGTTGTCGGCGGTGGCCCGGCAGGCTTGGCGACCGCGATTGCATTGGCCTGCGCAGGCGTCAGGACTGCCCTGGTTGCACGACGATCCCCCTACGCTGACAACCGCACCACCGCCTTGCTCGGCGGATCGGTAGACTTTCTCCAGTCCTTGGACGTCTGGCGACGTTGTCAGGATAAGGCGGCCGCGTTGCGCGTGATGCGTCTGGTCGACGATACGCGTCGCCTGATCCGCGCGCCAGAAGTCAAGTTTTCGTCCGATGAGATCGGCCTGGATACGTTCGGCTATAATATCGAAAATCGCGTGCTCCTCGCGGCGATGGAAGAGCGCGCTGCAGAACTCTCTAGCCTGACCCGCATCGACGATGATGCGGAGACTGTCTCTGCGCTGGAAACCGGCGTCGAAGTGCGAACCAAGGAAAGCACCTTTTCGGCGGCTCTCGTCGTCGGCGCGGACGGTCGCCATTCGCTTTGCCGGGAAGCCGCCGGTATCGGCGTGCGACGACGTGAACTCAATCAGTCCGCACTGACGTTGAACGTCGCGCACACGCGTCCGCACCACAACATATCAACGGAATTCCATACGGAGTCCGGGCCCTGCGTGTTTGTGCCGCTCCCCGGAGACCATTCAAGCGTGGTCTGGGTGCTTAGCCCAACTGAGGCGGGGCGCCTGAAAGCGCTGAGCGAAGAAGCGCTCAGCGAAGCTGTCGAGCGTCAGTCTCACTCCATTTTAGGCCGCATGAGCGTCGCACACGGACGCCATGTCTTCCCGCTGGCAATCGAGCAGCCCGAGCGACTGGCGGCGAAACGCATCGCATTGGTTGGAGAGGCCGCGCATGTTCTGCCGCCAATTGGCGCGCAGGGATTAAACATGGGATTGCGCGATGCCGCAGATCTCAGCGATGCCGTTCGCAAGTCCCTCGCTCATGGCGAAGATCCCGGTGCCGCTAGCACACTCAAACGCTATGAGCGCGCGCGACGGGCTGACGTCTTTAGCCGGACCTTCATGGTCGACATGGCCAACCGAACCCTTCTGAATGATTTCCTGCCGCTGCAATCGTTACGTGCTGCCGGCATGCATTTGCTGGCGACGGTTGGTCCGCTCCGCAAGCTTGCAATGCGCGAGGGTCTCGAACCGTCCTGGCGTTCGCGCTGACAGACTACCTTGCGGGACTGCAGACTCTCCGCATCTGCGAGCCATCAAGGAAACGTGACCGCGCCGGTTTTGATCAGCCACATCACCGTCGTCAGTGTTACCACCGACACGAATGTTCCGACCAGAACAGCTGCTGACGCCTGCTCGATCCAGGTATCGTACTGACGTGCGATCACGAAAACGTTCAACGCTGGCGGCAGCGATGCAAGCAACAGTGCCGCCGCAGCCCATTGCGGAGGAAAAGGTCCAAGCAGAATTAGAAGGCCGGATACGATAAGTGGGTGAAGGATGAGCTTCACCAGCACGATGCCCGGAACTTCCCATGGGACACGGTAGAACGGACGGAGCGCAACCGTAACACCCAACGCGAAGAGAGCGACCGGCGCGGCAGAACTCTGCAGGAACTGCAACATGCCGTCGATCGCTGCCGGTGGGTGAATGTGGAGCGCAGCAACGAGTGCGCCGCAATATGAAGCGACGATCAAAGGATGGAAGAGGATGTGCTTGGCGATTAGGCCGATCGTCGGCAGCAACGGTCTCTTTTGGCCGTCAGTCAGCACCATCAACAGCGGAACGATTGAAAACAGGAAGATCGTGTCGAAGCAGAAGACCAGCGCAACAGGAACAGCAGCCTGTGTACCGAGCATCGAGAGCGCAAGGCCGGGCCCCATATAGCCGATGTTCCCGTACCCTCCCCCCAGCCCAGCCATTGCGGACTCGCGCAGGGACAGTCGCCCGATCAGCCTGGCGCCGAGCATTGACAGAGTGAAAGCGCTCGCTGTCGCCAGCGTTGTCGCGATCACAAATGGAGGATTGTTAAGCTCCTCGAACGGGGTCTTTGCGAGTATTCTAAAGAATAACGCTGGCAGGGATACGTAGAGCAGGAAAAAGTTCATCCAGGCCAAACCCGCCTCCGGCAGGCGTTTGTATTTGCCGCAGGTGTAACCGATGAAGATCAATCCGAAATACGGCAGTGCAAGATTCAAGATATCGATCATCGGGATATGCTTTGGGATTAGTCCGGAAGGCCGGTGGACAAATGGTAACCGGGCGCTTAACTGCCCGATTCATGGGTTTGCCTCTAGCATCGGCCACAATCATGGTCTATTCGACGAGTCATGATTAAAGCGCGTACCGCAAAATTTCAGATCGGTCAGATTGTCCGCCACCGGATTTTTTCATTCCGCGGCGTGATTTACGATATTGATCCGGAATTCAACAACACCGAGGAATGGTGGCTGTCCATCCCGGAAGAGATGCGGCCGCACAAGGATCAGCCGTTCTATCATCTCCTCGCCGAGAACTCTGAATCGGAATACGTCGCTTACGTCTCAGAACAAAACCTGCTTCCGGATGACTCTGGAGAGCCGATCCGTCACTCCCAGGTCGCTGAGATTTTCATCAAGGACAAGTCCGGCGGCTACCGGCCGCGAAATCCGTCGCTGAACTAACCCGCTCTCATCAGCCTGAATTCCACGCTGTTGTTTAACAACAGCTCGTGTGGTGGTTCAGAAGTTCGCTACGGAGTGCGCTGCACGATCAGGCGAATTTTGGTTTCGGGACACTAGCAAAAAAGGCGCGCATTGCTGCGCGCCTTTTGCATTCACGTGATTGAAGTCGTTATTGCTTCGCGGCTGGCGCGGCATTCTCGAGCTTCTGCCGTGCTTCGGCAGCACGCTTCTGCAGCTCTTCCTGCAGCTTCTTCTGGCTCTCTTCGAACACCTTCGGATCCGTCGGCGGACCATCGTAAGCCTTCGCAAACTCCGCGAGCGGAAGAGCCAGCGTCAGCGGCGCACCGTTGGCGTTGATCGCCTGAACGATCAGGTTCTGGCCCTTCTTCAGGTTGTTGATCATCTCGGGCGTGACTTCGTAGTCCGACATACAGCCGTTGGCGAAACAGATGACGTATGGGCTCTGCTGCGGCGGGTTCTGGTCGATGATGATGCGGGTGCCGTGCACGAGCTGCATGCCGAGCGGCAAGGTCACGCGAAGCAGCTTCTTCGGTTCACCTTCCGGCTCGATGATGACGGCTGCAACGACCGGCTGGCCCGATTCGATACGGCCGTCCTTACCAGTGAAACAAACCTGCTTGGCGTTGGCGTCCTGGCCCTTCATGCAGAACTTGGTCCAGGGCTGATAGATCAACTGGACCTGTTCCTGCGGGGGCTGCTGCGCAGGTTGGGCGGTCTGTGCCTGTCCGCCGGCGGCAGGTGCCGCTGGAGCAGCCTTTGGAGCAGCCTTTGGCGCGGCTTTTGGAGCTGGTGCTTTCGGTGGTGGATTCTGGGCCTGGGCGCCGGAAATGGTCGCCGCGGCAAAAAGGGCGCCTGCTGCTACGGCGGCGAACACCCGACCGCGCGGCGAGGTTTGCGCGGCCAAGATACGGAAATTCATTGTGGAAAACCCTTTCTGGACCTTAGCGCCCACCACACAGGGCGCGACTGATCGGCGGCTGTCTCTGAGGCAATTGAGGCGGTTACGTGACGGGTCCCGTAGCCGTCCCCAAATTGCCCGCCTTCAATACAACGGCGGGCGAAAAGATCAATGGCAACAAGACTATTTAACAATCTCAATCCCCGGTACAGCACACATTCGTGTTAGGTTTCGACGTGCGATCTGCCGAATCAAACAGCCCGTCAGGGAGCTTACGCCGTGGCCGCCAAGGCCGGCCTTTACGAAAGGGCGGCCTGGCTTGGCAACGCTGGGTCTCGGCAATCATTGCACTGAGCTTCGCCGCAACTGCGAAGGCGGAAACGCTCGCCCAGGCGCTCCCACCGCAAACAGGCCGGCCAGTCCACGGCATTGCGATGCACGGTGCACCCGCCCTGTCTGCGGATTTTCACCATATGCCCTACGCGAATCCAAACGCCCCCAAGGGCGGCAGGATCGTGTATGGCCTGCTTGGAGCATTCGACAGCCTCAATCCCTTTATTGTCAAAGGGCTAGCGGTTCAGCAAATCCGAGGATACGTCGTCGAAAGCCTGATGGCGCGCAGCAATGACGAGCCCTTCAGCCTGTACGGCCTGATTGCGCAAAGCGTTGAGACAGATGCCGAACGCAGTTACGTCACGTTTCGTCTGAACCCTCTCGCGCGATTCTCTGACGGCAAGCCGGTCCTTGCCAGTGACGTGCTGTTTTCCTGGCGGCTGATGCGTGACAAAGGCCGTCCCAACCACCGGCTGTACTATGCCAAGGTTGAGAAGGCGGAAGCCCTTGATGAGCGCACGGTTCGCTTCGACTTCGGCAACGCGAACGACCGGGAATTGCCGTTGATTATGGGCCTGATGCCGGTTTTTCCCGAACACGCGATCGATGTCGCGACGTTCGAGGAGACATCGCTGGCCGCCCCTGTCGGATCGGGGCCTTACAAGGTTACCAATGTGCGCCCTGGTGTTAGTGTAACGCTGAGTCGGAATCCGGACTATTGGGGCCGTAACCTTCCCGTGAATCGAGGACTTTGGAGTTTCGACGAAGTCCGGCTGGATTTTTACCGCGAGGCGAATGGCGCTTTTGAAGCCTTCAAGCGAGGCCTTTACGATTTCCGGGCCGAAACTGAGCCGCTTCGCTGGCACGAAGGCTATGACTTCGCGGCTACGCGCAAAGGCGATGTTGTGCGCGACGTCATCAAGCCTGGAACGCCTCAACCCTCAGAGTTTTTGGCATTCAACACTCGCCGCCCAGTCTTCGCGGATGTCCGGGTTCGCGAGGCGTTGACGCTCCTGTTCGACTTCCAGTGGATCAACCGAAATTATTTCTTCGGCCTTTATGGTCGTTCCGCCGGCTTCTTCGCAGGCTCAGTGCTCTCTGCTTATAGCCGCCCGGCGGATGCGCAGGAAAAGTCGCTTCTTGCCCCCTACTCCGCCAGCGTCAGGCCGGACGTTCTTGACGGGACCTTCCGTCTGCCTGTGACAGATGGCTCCGGGCGCGACCGTACGACGCTACGCGCCGCGTTGGCTCTGCTATCCAAAGCCGGATACGAGCTCGACGGAACTCTGCTGCGTCGCCGCGAGGACCGCTCACCTTTGACCTTTGAAATTCTCGTCACGACCCGCGATCAGGAGCGCATCGCGCTGGCCTATTCCCGTGACCTGAAACGCGCCGGCATCAATGTGACTATCCGCGCCGTAGATGGGGTTCAATTCGATCAGCGACGGCTCAGTTTCGACTTCGACATGATCCCGTATCGCCTGGATCAATCACTCTCGCCCGGCAACGAGCAGGCGTTCTATTTCGGCAGTTCTGCCGCAGACAATCAGGGCACTCGCAACTACATGGGCGCGAAGGACCCCGCCATCGACGCCATGATCACCGCGATCCTGGAAGCCCGCGAACAGGCGGACTTCGTTCCGGCGGTCCGTGCGCTTGATCGGGTGCTGATGTCGGGTTTCTACGCAATTCCGGTCTACAGCGCCCAGCAGCAATGGATCGCCCGATGGAATCGGATAGAACGGCCATCAGTGGCTGCGTTGACCGGATATCTGCCGGAAACGTGGTGGTACAAGCCGGCCCCCAAGGCGCAATGACCATGAGTGACGACTTGCAAGATTCCTTGGCCTATCAGACACAGCCTAATTCGCCGACGCTGGATGACTTGTTTCGCCGCACCGCTGAGCGTCAGCCGGATGCGATGGCGCTGATTGATCCGCCGAACAAGCATCGCGTAACCGGGCGACCTCCGATGCGCCTGACATTCGCGCAGGCTGACCACGCGATCTCCTCCATTGCCACGAGTTTCATCGAAGCTGGCTTGCCGCATGGCTCGGTTGTCGCCGTCCAGCTCCCGAACACGGTCGAATTCGCGATTACCGTGCTCGGCGCCATTCGGGCCGGCATGATCGTGGCCCTCTTGCCGCAGCTCTGGCGGCAATCGGACCTTACGACCGCTCTTAACCGCATCGGCGCGCGGGCCATCGTAGGCATCGATCGGATCGAGCTTGTCGATCACGCCGAGCTCGCGCTGAACGCCGCCGCCGAGGCATTTTCCATCCGCAACGTCTTTGGCTTCGGGCGAGATCTTCCCGAAGGCATGTTCCCGCTGGAGATCGTGACAGACGGTCCGGCCGATTTCGCGTCGTTTTACCCGCTCGATGCCCGAAAGCCCGTTATTGTATCGTTCGATATGATCGCTGACGGTTTCCGAGCGATACCACGCAACCACGTTCAGCTAATATCGGGGGGGCTTGCGATCTACCTCGAAAGCGAAGTGCCTCAGGGCGCGAAGCTGCTGTCAGCCATCATACCATCTTCGTTCGGAGGGCTCGCCGCTTCGCTCGTGACATGGTTGCTGAGCGCGGGATCGCTTACGTTCCATCATCCTTCAGATCTACAACTTCTTGAAAGGCAGATTGAGGAAGACGGCAGCGACACGCTGATCGTGCCAGCATTGCTGGCGTTGCGTCTGGCAGATGGCAGCGCGTTGTCGCGCCCGTCCGCGATGCGGCGCGTTATCGGCCTCTGGCGCACGCCGGATCGCATCGCGTCCAGCGAGAATTGGCAGGGCGCGGATGCGACGCTCACTGACATCTACATCTTCGGCGAGATTGGATTGTATGGTGCGCGACGGCTTTCGGACGGCTCACCTGCTCCGATCGCCCCCGGACCATATGGCGGGTCGCGCAACACCGTCGGCGAATTCGTGATGACGATGAAGGGCACGCTGGCCCTGCGCGGATCGATGGTTCCCGTCGCTGCGTATCGGCCCCCATTTTCGTCCGAAAACATGCTCTCGGAAGCACCACCGCCAGATTACGTCGATACCGGCTATGCCGTGCGTCTCGATAAAGCGCGAGGAACCATCGGCATCACCGCCCCACCCACAGGGATCGTTGGTGTCGGCGGATATCGTTTTCTGTCGCAGGATCTTGATGAATGGGCCAGGCGACTCACACCGGGCGCGATGCTTACGGCGCTACCTGACCAACTCAACGGTTATCGTCTAGCAGGCCGCGCGAGTGACAATAGGCGGGCGCGCGAGGCGCTTAGCGAACTTGGCCTCAACCCACTTATGGTGGAGGCATTTCGCGACCGGACGACCTAGTATGGCGGTTCAGAAGTTCGCTTCATTTTCTCCGCACCTCTTTCAAGCGAACTTCTGAACCTAAACCACACTAGAATCATAGATTTGCTAGTGTTCTTTCGCCTCCAAATAACCGTGTGAGCGCGCTGCAGGTAGTCGGTTATTCGAGAGGCGGGACACTAGCCTTGAATTCATCGGCGGTGTTGACCCCTCATTAACAGCCGGTACCTAATGTCTGCGGACGGTGGAAGTACGCTGCCTGTTCCTGCATTTTCGAAGTTTGGCGAGACCATGTCGCAGCAAGGGCCGATTGTCGTTGTCTCAGAATCAGAGGATGGAGCGCTTGCGAGCGCGATCAACCAGATCAAGTCGTTTCCTCTTGTCGATGTGGCTTGGCCCGATGCCATTGATGCCATTACGCGACTGAAACCCGCTGCCGTCCTCGTCAAAGACATGTCCGACGACGTCGCTCTGCGGCGCGTGGCACAACAGCTCGATCGGGCGCAGCCCTATGTTCCGATGATCGCGATTGATCCCGCGACAGCGCTTCCATCGAACGTGATCGCGTTCACCCAGTCCGGCCGTAATCCCGAGCGCTTGGTCAGTCGGCTCAACGCAGCGCTACGCGTGAGAACCCTTCACGCGACGATGTTGCGCCGTATGACCGACAAGGCTGCCGCGCGCACTCGCTTGCCCGACAACGATCCGATCGAGGACGCGACGGTTCTGCTGATCGGCCGCGGATCGTCCTATCCAGCATTATCGGTCGCACTAGGCGAACAGATGGGCGTGGTTGGCGCGCTTAGCATCGAAGCTGCTGCCAAACATCTGAATGCTCGCGAGCTGGACGGTATTATCATCGGGGAAGGTTTCTCGGCACGGGTCGTGGATGCTTTCCTCACGGTTCTTTCCGAGGATACGCGCTTCCGCAACTTGCCGGTCGTCGTTTCCGGTGCAGCAGGTTTAATTGCAAACTACGATCTGCCCAACCTCGAGATCACGATTGGTGAGCCCCGCACTGTTGCCGCCAGCGCTGTCCCGCTAATCCGCCAGCACGCGTTCGAGGCGCGGATCGACCGAGCCCTTAAGTCAATTGACGCTGGTGGTCTCCTCGATCCGCGAACCGGCCTCCTCACCAAGGAAGCTTTCGATCGGGATTTCGCTGGCGCCGTCACGGACACTCAGACGCGAGGCGCTGGCCTTTCAGTGGCGCGCATCTCGTTTATCGCGGGACCTGCACCTGAACGTGCGCGGCTCGACGCTGCGCGGATCCTGAGCCGTCTGATGCGCCGGATGGATTTCGCAACGCTCGATGGCAACGACGCAATCCTTGTCGTATTCCCGGAAACGAACCTACGTAACGCACAAACGATCGCGCGGCGCCTCGGCAGCGTGTTGAAACACACAATGTATAGCCCCAATCGTGACCAACGGCTCGACCCGCAGGTCACGCTGACAACACTGTTGCCCTACGACACTGCGTCGACGATCCTTGCACGAATCCACGAGGAAGGCCGCCGCCGCGCCGCCGTTTCCTGATCGCGACCCCGCTAGTGGAGCGGATTTGACGTTCGCTACCCTACTTGCCGCGACCACTAGATCAGGCAGCCTTGCGCCCCTCAGCCAGATTGGCGAGATCACGCAGGATGGTGGTGGTGCCTTCGATCCGCTCATCCGGCGTTTTCCATTCTTGCAGGAATACCACTTTCATATCCGGACGGACCTTCGCGGCCTGACCGTGCTGACGAATGAAGTAAACCAGCTTGTCTGGATGCGCGAAGCTGTCGTCGCGGAAACTGATGACGGCTCCCTTCGGACCTGCATCGACCTTCTCGATATTGGCGCGCCGGCAATATGATTTGATTGCAGCGACCTTGAAGAGGTAGCGGACTTCGTCCGGCAGCGGACCGAAACGGTCGCGCAACTCGGCGCCGAAGTTTTCGATTTCGTCGTCGGTGTCGAGATCAGCAAGGCGGCGATAGAGCGACAACCTGATCGACAGATCCGCGACATAGTCCTCCGGAATGAGCACAGGCATGCCGAGCGTAATCTGCGGCGACCAGCGATCAGCAACCGGTTCGGAAATGCCCGCCTTGAGGCTGAGGATCGCCTCCTCCAGCATCGACTGGTAAAGCTCGAAACCGACTTCCTTGATGTGACCAGACTGTTCTTCGCCGAGCAGATTGCCTGAACCACGAATATCCAGGTCATGCGATGCCAGTTGAAAACCTGCACCAAGGTTTTCTAGCGACTGCAGAACCTTCAGGCGGCGTTCTGCCTGTGCGGTGATCTTCTGCTGCGCAGGCAGTGTGAACAACGCATACGCGCGCAGCTTCGAGCGTCCGACACGGCCGCGCAACTGATAGAGCTGGGCAAGGCCGAACATGTCCGCCCGATGCACGATGAGCGTGTTCGCGGCCGGAATATCCAATCCCGACTCCACGATCGTCGTGGAGAGCAGGATGTCGTACTTGCCGTCATAGAATGCGGAGATGATGTCTTCGATCACCGACGGCGGCATCTGTCCGTGCGCCACCGCAACCTTCATCTCGGGCACGTGCTTGTCGAGGAAGTCCTTGGCCTCTGCGAGATATTCGATGCGCGGACACACGTAGAACGCTTGCCCACCGCGATAACGTTCGCGCAGCAGCGCTTCGCGGATCATCAATGGGTCGAATGGCGCGACGAAGGTTCGCACCGCGAGGCGATCCACCGGCGGCGAGGCGATGATCGACAATTCGCGAACGCCAGTGAGTGCCAGTTGCAGCGTGCGCGGGATCGGCGTCGCGCTCAAGGTCAGCACGTGGATTTCCGAACGCAACTGCTTCAGCCGCTCCTTGTGAGCCACGCCGAAGTGCTGCTCTTCGTCGACAATCACCAGACCGAGGTCCTTGAACTTGATGCTCTTGCCGAGCAACGCGTGGGTGCCGACGACGATATCGACACTGCCGTCTGCGATCCCTTTCTTGACCTGCGTGAGTTCTTTGGTGGGCACGAGCCGCGAAGCCTGTGCGACGTTGACCGGGAAGCCGCGAAAACGTTCGGTAAAATTCTTCGAATGCTGGCGTGCTAGCAGCGTTGTCGGCACAACCACCGCCACCTGCTTGCCGTCGAGCGCGACTGCAAAGGCAGCACGTAGCGCCACCTCGGTCTTGCCAAAGCCAACGTCACCGCAGATCAAGCGATCCATCGGACGGCCGGCATCGAGGTCGTGCAGCGCGGCGTTAATCGCGCCAAGCTGATCTTCTGTTTCCTCGTAAGGAAACCGCGCGCAGAATTCGTCGTAGGTGCCCTGATGGACCGGAAACTTCGGGGCGATATGAATCTGGCGTTCAGCAGCAATCTTGATTAGTTCGCCAGCGATCTCACGAATGCGGTTCTTGAGCTTGGCCTTGCGCGCCTGCCAGCCACCCCCGCCCAGACGGTCGAGCTCGACGTTCGTCTGGTCGGAACCGTAGCGCGACAGCAGCTCGATGTTCTCGACCGGAAGAAACAGCTTAGTCTCGCTCGCGTAGTGCAACTCGAGACAGTCGTGCGGTGCTCCGCCGACTTCCAGCGTCTGCAGGCCGACGAACCGTCCGATCCCGTGTTCGACGTGGACGACGATATCGCCCGTTGCGAGGCTCGTGACCTCCGAAATGAAATTCTCAAGTTTGCGGCTCGCTTTGCGCGGGCGGACCAAACGATCGCCAAGAATGTCCTGTTCGGTGATGAACGCAACATTCTCTGTCTCAAAGCCGGATTCGAGGCCGACCACCGCGAGCATCGTCTCGTTACGCGGTGTCGCTTGCACCATGCGCCAGGTGTTGACGTTGGTCGTGTTAAGCAGCTTGTGATCGTTGAGCATGCTCGACATGCGATCGCGCGAGCCTTCGCTCCACAGCGCGATCACAACCTTCTTGCGCGCTGCCTGCAGCCCGTTGACGTGGGCCACCACGCTCTCGAAGACGTTGACTGTCGTATCGGCTCGCTCGGGCGCAAAATTGCGGCCCTGTCGTGCATCGACGTCGACGACGCCCGCATCATCGGGAGGAAGCGCGAACGGTGTCAGGCGCGCCAGCGCGCTGTCCTGGAGTTTGTTCTTCCATTCGTCCTCGGTGAGATACAGCCTGTCCGGCGGCAACGGCTTGTAGACCGCTCCGCCGCCGGGGGTCCCCAACGCTTCACGGCGAGCTTCGTAGTAGTCGTTGATCTGCGTGAACCGCTCGCGCGCCGCGTCTTCGACCTGCGATTCCAGCACGAGAGGCGCCTCATCGAGATACTCGAACAGCGTGTCCATCCGCTCCTGGAATAGTGGCAGCCAGTGCTCCATGCCTGGATGTCGTCGCCCTTCGGTGACAGCCTCATAGAGGGGATCGTCACGCTCCGGCGCACCGAATTGCGCGACGTAGCCCATGCGGAAGCGGCGGATTGTTTCAGTGACAAGCTGGAATTCGGATACGGGGACGAGATCGAGGCCGCGCATATCGAGCAGCGTGCGCTGCGACTCCGCGTCAAAAGTCCTGATGGATTCCAGGGTGTCGCCAAAGAAGTCGAACCGGACCGGCTGCTCAAGGCCTGCGGGAAAGAGATCGAGAATACCGCCGCGCACCGCATATTCGCCGGGCTCACGCACGGTTGAGACGCGATTATAGCCGTTATGCTCCAACCAGGCCGCGATGGAATCCATCGGCACGCGGTGTCCTGGCGCGACTGACAGTGCCTGAGCGGCCACGGCCTCACGGGCCGGTACGCGCTGAACAATGGCGTTGACCGTGGTCAGGACGATGAGCGGCTTCTCGCTGCCCTTCAGTCGTGACAGCCGCGCCAGCGTCGTCAGGCGCTGTGCCAGAATTCCGCCGTGAGGCGAGACGCGGTCATAGGGCTGACAGTCCCATGCCGGAAACTGCATCACCGCAAGATCAGGGGCGAAGAATTCCAGCGCGCGCGTAAGCTGCGCCATCCGCGGCCCGTCACGGCAGACCACCGCAAGACTTACGGCCGGTGCGTTTGCCTTCGCCGCAACGGCACGGGCGAGATCGGAAACGATCAAGCCCTCTGCCCCTTCGGCCACGTTGGACAGCGTCAGCGCGTGTCCGGGGCGAAGTAATTGCGCTGGGGAGCGAGCCGGCGCTTTCATGCCTGCTGCCCTGCGGCGGAAAACGCCTTGATGCGCACAAAGACGCCATTCGCGTATTCATCGGCGAGCGGCTGGCCGCCACTCAGCGCGGCATAGAGATCGGGGTCGGGCAATTCGATGAGGCGTTCGAGGTCGGCAACCTCGCTATCGGAGAGGCTGACGATATTCGCATCGGCAAAGCGGCCGAGAATGATGTCCATCTCGCGCGTGCCCCGGTGCCAGCAACGAAACAGCAAACGCTTGCGCCGATGATCAAGCCCTTCGCTCGATCGTACCGATCCGGTCATAGCCAAACTTTCTCCAACGCCAAAAGCCCGGACATGCCGGGCGAGCTTGATATAACGGTCGTAATCGGAGATGTCAGCATTTCTCTCGCGCTGCATTCGAGTTATGCAAGAGCGAGCGTTTGCCCCGCCACCGAGTCACCGCGATGCGCCCTGCACTGCTCAATTCGTTGTTCGCACCCGTGACGAGCCTGTCAGGCGTTGGCCCAAAGCAGGACAAGCTATTGCGCTACCTGCTGGATCGCGGTGAAACCCCGCGGCTTGTCGACCTGCTGTTGCATCTGCCTACAAGCGTGATCGATCGGCGCACGCGACCCCACATCCGTGATGCGGTTCCAGGAACCGTGGTGACGCTCGAGGTGACGGTCGATCGCCATCGACCCGCACCACCGGGCCGTTCTCGCGCCCCGCATCTCGTCTACGCCAGCGACGAGACCGGCGATGTCGTCCTGACTTATTTTCGCGGCAAGCGTGAATACATCGAAAAATTACTGCCTGTTGGCGAGAAGCGTTACGTCTCGGGTGCGGCGCAGTTGTTCGACGGCACGCTGCAGATCGTCCATCCCGACCGTGTCGTGGATGAGGAAGGTTTCGCGAAGCTTCCTGGCATCGACACGGTCTATCCGTTGACGGAAGGATTGGCGGTCGGTTCGATCCGCCGCGCCATGGTGCAGGCGCTGCAAAAATTGCCGAACCTTCCAGAGTGGATCAGTCCGGAGGTCTTGCGCCGCTGCGGATTTCCTTCTTTTGCGGACGCGCTCCACCGCGTTCATGAGCCGGTCGAGCTCACCGACATCCAGCCGCAAAATCCCTTCTGGTCGCGGCTTGCTTTCGATGAACTGCTCGCCGGTCAGTTGGCATTGGCCCTTGTGCGGGCGCAGCTTCGCCGTCCCGCCGGCACGCGCCACGCGGGTGACGGACATCTGCGCAGAAAGGTCATCGACGCGCTGCCCTATGCCTTGACGAACTCCCAGCAGGAGGCTGTCCGCGCCATCACTCATGATCTTGGTCAGCCGTTGCGTATGCTGCGCCTTTTGCAAGGCGATGTCGGTTCGGGAAAGACCGTCGTGGCGCTGCTTGCCGCCGCGGCGGTTGCGGAAGCCGGGAAACAATCCGCATTGATGGCGCCCACGGAAATTCTCGCGCGCCAGCACATTAAGACGATTGCGCCGCTGGCCGAGCATGCGGGCATTCGTGTCGCAATTCTCACAGGCCGCGAGAAAGGCAAGGAACGGCGAGAGATATTGGCGCGTCTCGCCGAGGGCGACATCGATCTATTGGTCGGCACCCATGCGCTGATCCAGGACGACGTGATTTTCAAATCGCTCGCGCTGGCGATCGTTGACGAGCAGCATCGCTTTGGCGTGCGCGAGCGCCTTGCGCTGACCGAGAAGGGCGAAGCCGTCGACGTTCTGGTGCTGAGCGCCACTCCGATTCCGCGCACACTTGTGTTGACCTATTTCGGCGACATGGACATCTCCGAATTGCGAGAGAAACCCGCCGGCCGCCAGCCGATCGACACCCGTGCGGTACCGGACAGCCGGCTCAAGGAGATCGTCGATGGGGTCGGCCGCGCCATCGACAGCGGCAAGCTGGTGTACTGGATCTGTCCGCTGGTGGAGGAGTCCGACGCGGAAGGCATTGAACACCTGACCAATGCAACAAGGCGGTTTGAGATCTTGCAGAAGCGCTTCGGCGACCGTGTCGGTCTGGTTCACGGCCAGATGAAGGGAGCCGAGAAAGATCGTGTGATGGCGCAGTTCGCCGCGGCCGAGATCCAGGTTCTGGTGGCAACAACCGTGGTCGAGGTCGGCGTGGATGTTCCTGCCGCGACCATCATGGTGATCGAAAACGCCGAGCGTTTCGGCCTCGCGCAATTGCATCAGCTACGCGGGCGCATTGGGCGCGGCTCGGAGGCTTCGACATGCATCCTGCTTTATCACGAGCCGTTGGGGGAGATGTCTGCGGCCCGGTTGAAGGTCATCCGCGAGACCACGGACGGCTTTCGCATTGCTGAAGAGGACCTTCGCTTGCGTGGCGAAGGCGAAGTGCTCGGCACGCGTCAGAGCGGCCTTCCCGGCTACCGGATCGCGCGGCCCGAAGTTCATGCACAACTCATCACGCAGGCGCGCGATGAAGCGCTGCGCATCATGCAGACCAATCCGAAGCTGACCGGCGAGCGTGGCGAGGCGCTTCGCTGCCTGCTCTACCTCTATGAGCGCGATGAAGCTCTGCCGCTGATCGGTGCCGGATAACTATTCGACCTTGGCGGGCGTGGGCGGCGTTTGTGATGCCGTGGCGATCCGTGCAGCGTTGGCCATATCCGCCAGCGCGTTGACCTTCTTCT
The DNA here is from genome assembly GCA_036924835.1 of Nitrobacteraceae bacterium AZCC 1564. Lineage (NCBI taxonomy): Bacteria > Pseudomonadati > Pseudomonadota > Alphaproteobacteria > Hyphomicrobiales > Nitrobacteraceae > Nitrobacteraceae bacterium AZCC 1564. Next base: position 277,831 of record JBAGRR010000001.1, on the reverse strand, counting down.
GCGCGTCGCCGTTGGGCTGCACCACGCCGGCCGACATGATCAGTGTGGCGGCCTCTTCCGCATTCATCTCGACTTCGATGATCTTGCTCTTGGGCACATAGAAGAAGAAGCCGGTTGTCGGGTTCGGCGCACACGGCAGGAAGACGGAGATGAACTCTTCTTTGCCCGGAAGTCTGGTCGCAACTTCTGCATTCGGCGGCTGAGAAATCAGCACGATCGACCACATCCCGGGGGATGGAAACTCCACCAGCCCGACGCGTCGGAAACTCGATCCGTTGCCTGAGAATAAGGTTTCGAAAACCTGCTTAAGTCCGCGATAGATCGCGCGAACCACCGGCATCCGCCCAAGGATCGCTTCGCCAAGCTCGACTAATGACCGGCCGATCAGGTTTGCCGTGAGGAACCCGAGAAAGGTCAGTGCAAAGACGGCAACGATCAGCCCCGAACCCGGCAGCCCGAATGGCAAATAGGTTTCAGGACGATATGCGTCCGGGACGAACGGACGGACGATGCCGTCCACCCATGTCACGAACCACCACGTCAGGTAAAATGTGATGGCGACAGGACCGGCGACGATCAGACCAGTGAGAAAGTAGTTCCGCAGCCGTGCGACGAAACCACGCGGCGCATCCGGCGAATGCCCAGGCGGCAAATCGCCAGGAACCATCGTGGGTGTGGGATTATCCATCGTTGAACCGAACCATCCTTAGTCGGTGGAGTGGATTTGACATTCGCTACCCACCCGGCCACGAGTTCGTTAAGCGAATGTCAAATCCAAAACTCCACTAGAAAACTTATATTTGCTAGTGGTCCTTTGATTCTAACATTCGCAGTAGGTGCCTGCTGAAAACTGGATGCGAATGTTAGAATCGGACCACTAGCATCCGGACAAGATCGCAAATCGTTGCGACACCACTTTATCAGGTTTTCAGGTACTCCAATCCCTTCATCTGCGACCGTTTGTCTACTCCACGGTCACCGACTTTGCCAGGTTCCGCGGTTGGTCGACATCCGTGCCCATCACAACGGCCGTGTGATAGGCCAGCAACTGGACTGGAATTGCGTATACGAGCGGCGTCACGGTCGCAGGCATGTCCGGCAGGACGATAGTGACGAGAGACTCAACGGTCGCGTCCTCAGCCCCCTTTGCGTCCGTCATGAGGATGATCCTTCCGCCGCGGGCGGCAACCTCCTGCATGTTCGAAACCGTTTTGTCGAACACCCGATCAAATGGTGCGATGACGACCACCGGCATCTTCTCGTCGATCAGGGCGATGGGACCGTGCTTCAACTCACCCGCCGCATATCCCTCGGCGTGGATGTAGGAAATCTCCTTCAGCTTCAGCGCGCCTTCCAGCGCCAGCGGATAGCTCGTCCCGCGGCCGAGATAGAGCACGTCCTGGCTCTTGGCGATGTCACGCGCCAACTTCTCGATCTGGGCCTCGAGTGCCAAAGCCTCGGTCATCAGGCGTGGCACCTCGATGAGCGCATGGACGAGCTTGGCTTCGTCCTCGTCGGACAGTTCGCCTCGCGCCTTTCCAGCGGCAATCGCAAATGCCGCCAAGGCCATCAGCTGACACGTGAAGGCTTTGGTTGAGGCAACTCCGATTTCTGGACCCGCCAGCGTCGGCAACGCGGTTTCGCTCTCACGGGCGATCGTCGAAGTTGGGACATTCACGATGGAGACCGTATGGAGTCCTTGAGACTTCGCATAGCGCAGCGCGGCGAGCGTATCGGCGGTTTCACCTGATTGCGAAATAAACACTGCAAGGTCGCCCTTGCGCAGCGGCGCTTCGCGGTAACGAAACTCAGATGCCACATCGAGTTCGACCGGCAAACGGGCAAAGCGCTCGAACCAGTATTTGGCGACAAAGCCTGCGTAGCTCGCGGTGCCGCACGCCGTGATCGACACACGCTGGATGTTGGTGAAATCGAACGGCAGTTTGCCGGGGATTGCCACCCGTTCTGCTGCCAGGTCGACATAGTGCGCCATCGTGTGGCCGACGACTTCCGGCTGCTCGTGAATTTCCTTCGCCATGAAGTGACGGTAGTTGGCCTTGTCGACCAGCGAGGTCGCGGTGTTGTGCCTGACGACGTCGCGCTCAACAGCGGCATTCGTGTCGTCATAAATGGTGGCACCCGCGCGGGACAGCACGACCCAGTCGCCATCTTCGAGATAGCTGATGATATCAGTAAAGGGACCGAGCGCGATGGCGTCGGAGCCGAGATACATTTCGCCTTCGCCGTACCCCACCGCAAGCGGCGATCCCTTGCGGGCGCCAATCATCAGGTTGTCTTCATTCCTGAAAATAAAGGCGAGTGCGAAAGCGCCGTGCAACTGAGGGAGTGTCGCTTTGACGGCGTCGACCGGCGACAGCCCCTTCATCAGATAAGAATTGACGAGATGCGCCACGACTTCGGTGTCGGTCTCACTCGAAAATTTCGCGCCGTCTTTCTCGAGCCGCTCGCGCAATTCACGGAAATTCTCGATGATGCCGTTGTGCACGACGGCGACATTGTCAGTCGCATGCGGATGCGCATTGTTCTCCGTCGGCTTGCCGTGGGTGGCCCATCGCGTGTGGCCGATACCGATATGCCCGGCCAGCGGCGAGGACTCCAGCACGGCTTCCAGATTTTTCAACTTGCCCTTGGCGCGGCGGCGATCGAGCTGTGCGCCTTCCAACGTCGCCACGCCCGCCGAGTCGTAACCGCGATATTCAAGCCGTTTGAGGGAATCGACCAATTGGTTCGCGACCGGACCTCGCCCCAAAATACCTACAATGCCGCACATGCGGTTTGATATCTCCAAATTGCCCGAAACATGGACTTCCTCTTACCGGGGATTACCACATTCCGGACTCAATAATTGTTGCGAATTGAGACAGGGTAAACTGTTAAGTCCTGAAGTACGAAGGCTATGGCCCCGTCAGTGCTTGGGTTTTCTGTTCAGCAGCTTCATGTCCCGGAAGCGTTTGGCCCATCCTTCGCGCACCGTCTGCTGGCTGCGCTCCAGCGCCAGGGCGTTATCCGGAACGTCGCGGGTCACCACCGAGCCCGAGCCGATATATGCGCCCGCCCCGATCTTCACCGGCGCCACCAGCGATGAGTTCGTCCCGACGAAAGCTCCGGGGCCAACCACCGTTCGATGCTTGTCGAAGCCGTCGTAGTTACAGGTGATCGTACCGGCGCCGATGTTGGCATTTTCGCCGATGTGCGAGTCCCCGATGTAAGTCAGGTGATTGGCCTTTGCGCCCGCATCGATTGCCGCCGCTTTCGTCTCGACGAAGTTGCCGATCCTCACGCCCTCGCCCAGAACTGTCCCTGGACGCAGCCGCGCATAAGGGCCGACTGAGGCTTTCTTGCCGATGCTCGCTCCAACGATGTTGGAGAAAGCGTGAATGACTGCGCCATCGGCAATGCTCACACCCGGACCAATCACCACGAACGGCTCGATCGTAACGTCGCGGCCAAACACCGTGTCGGCCGCCAGATAAACGGTGCCCGGAGCGATCAGCGTCACGCCGGCATCGAGCGCCGCCTCACGGAGTCTGTGCTGCATCACCTGCTCGGCTTCGGCGAGTTGGGACTTGGTATTGATCCCGCGCACCTCATCTTCGTCTGTTTCGATCACAGTCGCGCGCAAGCCGAGTTCGCGCACGATGGTCACCGCATCCGTGAGATAGTATTCGCCCTTGCTGTTGTTGTTGCCGATCTGATCGAGAATCTTCAATGCAGTTTTGCCGGCAAATGCCATGACGCCGGCATTGCACAGCGTAATCGCTCGCTCTGTTTCACTGGCGTCCGCTTGTTCCCGGATTGCAACCAGTTGATCACCTTCTACAAGCAAGCGTCCGTAGCCGGTCGGATCGGCTGCACGAAATCCGAGCACCGCGAGGGCAGCGCCATCCTTCAGTGCTGCTCGCAGGCGTTCGAATGTGGCAGTTCCAATCAGCGGCGTGTCGCCGAATGCGATGAGCAGATCGTCCGCGCCTTTCGCGATTGCCTCGCGTGCCGCGAGGACGGCGTGTGCCGTGCCGAGCCGTTCCTTCTGCGTGAAGATCGACGCCCCGGGCCGCACCCGTTTGATTTCGTCCACCACGGCCTGATGATCCGGTCCGACGACAACGGCAACCGCGTCATCCTTCCCGTTCGGAGCAGCAGTGAGCACGTGACCGACCAGTGACAAGCCTGCCACGGGATGCAGGACCTTTGGCAAGCTTGAGCGCATCCGTGTTCCCTCACCGGCCGCAAGCACGACGGTCAGGGTTGTTGTGCCGGTCATCTGATGATTCCCCGTGTTGTAATCCATTTCCCTCGGAATCGTCTTAGCCAGTAGTGTGGCGTCTCGCAATTGCCGACGTCCTTGCGGCTGGCCCTTATCGGCAATTGCGAGACAAAGCCACACTACCGCATTGATTCTGCGAGCGTCCCTTTGATTCCGAAGTTCGCATCCGGGCAAGCCGCAAGTTTGTACGAACTTCGGAATCGGGACGCTCGTGTAGCGGGAGAGACAAAAGTATCTTCCAACGCCTTCGACCAGCGCATCCGGGCGAAGTTCCTGTTAAGGTTTGATTGTTGATTCGTCTGTTCCGAAGGCAGGACTGCACAAACGTTATGACCAAGAATCCCAAGCACCCCGCTGGTAACGTGGCGCGTAAGGTTGGCAGCGGTTTTCTGGAGCGTCTCTTGTCCTTTCTGGACACTATCTCACTTCAAGTGATCGCCGGCATCAAGCATCTCGCCAGCTTGAAGCGTTTCATCGCCAAGGAAGATGAGCTCGACAGCCGCATGATGATGCGGCTTGGTGCATGGGGCATTGGCTCGATTGTCGCGCTCGTGATCGCGATCATCGCCGTGCAGTCTCCTGCCTCAGCGCGTCGCGACCAAGCGAGCACCGACCTGACACAGCAGGCCCAACAACAACTGCAGCGGATCGCAAAAGACAGCCAGAACCAGACGCGTCAGCTCTCTGCGGCGATGGATACACTGAACAAGGATCGCGATCGTCTCTACAACCGCGTAACCGTACTCGAGCAGGCACTGGACGCGGTCAACGGATCGATTGCAAAGCTTAGCACCCCGCCCGTTGTTGCGGCTGCAGCTCCGCAAGCAACTCCCGCATCGTCGCCTTCACCTACTTCTCCGCAGCCAGCGCCAGAGCGGGTAGCCTCGGCGTCGGTCACGCCTCCCCCCGCTGAAGCTTCAACGGCAACCGCGCAACCTGCGTTTGACACAAAGCCGACGGATCAGAAGTCAGCCGATACGAAACAACGCGCAGCGGAGGTCAAGAAGGAAAAGGAAACGCCGTCAGCGGCTGCACCGGTCGCTTCGCCCAAGATCGCCTCCGTCGCGACGGTTCCTTCGCCAACACCGCCTCCTCCCGCAAAGAGCGAACATAAGAACGAACAGAAGCCTGAAGCGGAAACAAAGCCAGAGGCCAAAAGTGAAGCCAAATCTGCGGACAAGCCTGCGGATCAGGCAACTGCTGCGGACCAAGCCCCCGCGGTGACCGGCAGTGTCGCAAGCGCGGATATGCCCGACAGTGATAGCGCAACCGAAATGCCGGTGGAACGAACAAAGTTCGGTGTCGATCTCGGCGGCGCGAACTCCGTGGAGGGCTTGCGTGCGCTGTGGCGTGGTCTCCGTGGTCCGCATAGAGACCTGTTCGCACAGATGCAGCCCCTTATTGTCGTCAAAGAGCGCTCGACTGGCTATGGCATGCAGCTTCGGCTCGTCGCGGGTCCACTGACCGACGCGGCTGCCGCCGCGAAGCTCTGCGCGATTTTGACGGAAAAAAGCAAACGCGCCTGTGAACCCTCCGTTTACGATGGGCAGCGCCTGGCGATGAGCGCTTACCGAAGCGGCACTGCCAAGATCGATGCCGCGGCCAAACCAGAAGCCGCTAAAACCGAAATGGCCAAAACTGATGCCGCGAAGCCTGAAGCGGCGAAACCTGAGCCTTCGAAAAAGCGTGAGGCTTCGAATTACCGGCGGCGCAGTCATGTTCGGACCGTCGCACCGCCTCCGCAACCGGCTGCTCCTCCGGCACCTCCACCGGCACCGCCACGCTGGTCGCTGAGCTCGATTTTCGGCGCCAGGCAGCAGTAATCACTTTCAAAGAACCGGGTTGTGTCATCGTGCAATCCGAACCATATTCGGCTCATGAAAAAAGAGCCGTTCAGACTGACTCCGTACCAGGTGCAATGGATTTTAATCGTGGGATTTCTCACGATCGGCTACGCCATTTACCTACGCTATATGGCCATTGAATTCACGCAAGTGAGGCTGGAGTGCGATGCCGGTCTGCAGACCATGCTCTGCAAGACACGGCTTCTGATGACGTATCTGTTCAAACACTATGTGTTTGGCAGTGCCGCGCTCATTATCGCGATCCTGCACCTGATCCGGCCGTCGATTGTTACTCTTACAGGCGCATTGATCGCCGCATGCTTCGGTATCGTGCTCTACAATATCGGTTTGGCAGGCGTTGCGATCGGGCTGCTTATTTTGGGGTTTGCCCGACCCGCGCCCGAGACAGCGTAAGCGCAAGCAGCAGATACAAACCGCAAGTCCAGAGCGACTGCCAGTTCGCCGGACCTTCATTGAACCCGATATATACTGCCGAGAGTGCCAGCGTCCCCGCGAATACGGATTCCGCGATTGGACGCGTTCCGCCCAATGGACGGTTAAGCGCTGTCAGCAACAGGAACGGCACGATCGCCATCGTCAACGCCGCAAACTGAAAATCCCGATAGCGCGGATCGAACACCAAGCCCAGCGCCGTCTCCGTCGCCAGAACCGTCGTGATCAGCAGCGCAATGCCGAGAATGGTCTGCATGCGCGAGGTGGTGCGGTAGTCACGCGGCCCCAGGATCTCCAGGAAAGTCGGCAGGCCGCGCCCATACATCACCGTGTTCGCAACAATCAGCGGCGACAGAACGCCCATCGCGAACAACAATCCGCCACGAAGCCAGCCGCCGAAGCCGAGGCTTTCCACGACCATCTTTTCAAACGCAAGACCCAGAAGCGAGCCGCCTGTCGCCGCGGAAATTCCCACCACGATCCACGAGCTCAATCGCGGCGACCAGGGACGATGCCGCAGGGTCAACAGTGCGACACCGAAGACAAGCGCGGCAAAGACCATCCCCGCGATCGCATAGAGCTTGGCATCTGGGAAATTCGAAATCGGCACACCGGCCGGATATTTCAGAGCTCTTTCCCCGCTAGCGGCAAACAGGCCCCAATGGCCACCGACGGTGCCTTCCCACATGCGCTTCCACGGCTGGTCATAGGCCTCGATGAGGTTGACCCGGAATTTCTCCCTCCGCGCGAGTTCGAGAATTTCAGACACGATCCGCGCCTGATTGGCCCGCGATGGCAAAGCCCCTTCCCGCATGCGGCCGGCGCTCGGCCAGCCGGTTTCGCCGATCAGGATTTCCTTGTTCGGAAACGCCACCGCCATCCGCTTTCGAATCGAATCGACGTGGCCGGCGGCGTAACGGGCACGAATCGGGAAATCTTCCCAGTACGGCAGAATATGAATCGTGACGAAATCTACCGCATCGTAGACGTCGCGGTTTTTGAGCCAAAATTCCCACACATCAGCATAGGTGACCGCGACATCGCCCACCTTCGACTTCACGTAGCGAATATTGGCGACGAGGTCGGCGGAGGTCATTTCGCCGCGCAGCAACACCTCGTTGCCGACGATGACGGCCTTGATGGCGTCGGGATACTCCTTGGCAAGCGCGATACCGGTTTCCATCTGCGCCCGATTGGCGATGCGGTCGGTGCCGATCCAGATCCCCAGCATCACCTTTAGGCCGGCCTTACGAGCGAGTTCCGGGACCTTGTCGAGGCCGTTGCCCACTGAATAGGTACGCACACAGTCTGTGACCTTGGCTAGCTGTGCGAGGTCCTGTTCCATCTGCGCTGGTGAAATCACCAGCCCCGGCTGCAGCGGATTCTGATCATCGCGGAACGGCGCATAAGACACACATTCCAGCTTTGCAGATGGGTCGATCGGCGCGCGCGCCAATACGACCGGTGTGGCTAGCCACCACCACACTGCGGCAATGATACCTAAGGCTATACTGAGAAGGGCCAGCGGCGCGCGAAGGGAAGAAATTGGTTCCGTCCTCCAGGAAGTCCCGTCGATTAACCGGTCATCGCCGTTCTGCCAAGAGCCCGATTGCGTCTAGTGTCCCGAATCCAAAGTCCGCTTCATCGTGCCGCACGCTCCGTAGCGGACTTTGGATTCGAAAGGACGCTAGTAAATCTATGATTCTAGTGTGGTTCGGGTTCAGAAGTTCGCTGGAAGGACCCGCAGATAAAAAACGAGCGAACTTCTGAACCACCACACTAGCCACCGGTCTTCGTCGCATCGCTTTAACCAAGTAAGTTTAAGTTTCCGCTTTACTGGACAAAAATGCAAATGTCCGTCATGGGAACAGATGCGTCGGAGAGCAATCTTCCGCCGCATTGGGAAGGCATCTGGCAGTATCGGACTGCGGGTTACCTGCCTTTCCCAGAGGCTTCCCTAAAGAGGCTTCAAGTGACAATTTACAGCGGACAGGCCGCCAGGCGGCACGCAATCGATTGGGGACTTCATGCGTCGCGTTCTTAACGGGTTTCGTTCTGCACTCCTTCAAGGCGTCGCCGCGTCAAGCCTTGCCCTTCTCCTGGGGCTTGGAGGCGCCATCGCGCAGAGCGGAGATTCGCGCGCGCAGGACCAGGCGCCAAAGCAGCCTTCGGCTGCTGATGTTGCCAAGGACAGCCAGCGCAAGACCGATGAATTCGCGGAAGCTGCGCAGGCCATCAACGGTCCTGCTGGAAATCCGGAATGCGTCTGGCTTGGCCGCCGTGTCGTGCGTTTGATGTGGCTTGATGACCTCGATACCGCTTTCCGGCATCTCGATCTCTATGACCGGTTCGGCTGCCCCGGTGGCCACGTCCAGGCTGCATTCCGCTGTCTGACCCGATTCGGTGCATCGATCGATCCGAAGGTGCCCGAAACGCTGAACGGGCGTGTTCATGCCTGCTGGATCAACCCAAGCGCACAGCCGCAAACCGCAGCATCCGCTCCGGCGGCACCTGCACCTGCAACACCGCCCGCGGCGGCACCGGCTACGCCCGCCGCACCATCGCCACCAGCCGCTCCTGCGAAATAACGCGCGAGACAGAAGACGCGTGGAACGAACCGGAATTATTCTGGTTTGAATGACGCTTAGCGCCCTGAAAACGCCATGTCGCCATACGAGTTGTTAAATCGTGATGGCTATATAAGCTAGTGTGGCGGTTCAGAAGTCCGCATCATTCGTGCGGCGAGTTCGGAATGCGGACTTCTGAACCAAAGCCACACTAGATCAATAGCTTGCTAGCGTCCTTCGATTCCGAAGTTCGCAAACGAAGCCGCAGTGGAGCAATGCGAACTTCGGAATCGGGACGCTAGCCCTCGCCACTTCTTTGGACGAACCTAGGGGACAGGTTCGTGATCCTGCCACGTTGGCCCCGTATGGTTTTCACGATGCGTGCCGTCGTAGCTGCCCTCTTTTGTGTCTCCGTCCTCCATGCTGCCCTCTGGGCCGTATTCCGAGACGAACAGAAAGCCCCAGATTTCAACGGAATACTGCCGAGCGTGTCCTATGCGCCGTTCGAGGGATCCGCGCATCCGGACGTGGACAACATCCCACGGGTCGAGAAGATTCGCGCCGACCTGAAGAAACTCTCCACGATGACCAAGGCGATCCGCCTGTATTCGTCGACGGGTGGTGTCGAACTTGTGCCGCCCATTGCCGCCGAATTCGGCCTCAAGGTCATGCTAGGTGCCTGGATCGACAAGAATGCCGACCGCAATGAGCGTGAGATCGCGGCTGCTGTCGATCTGGCCAAGCACAACAGCAACGTGATCGGCATCGTCGTCGGCAACGAGACGATCTACCGCGGCGAGCAGAAGGCCGCCGACCTGATCGAGCTGATCCAGCGCGTCAAAAGACAGGTCAATGTCCCTGTAACAACGGGTGAAATCTGGAACATTTGGCGCGACGACTTGCCGGAGGCTGCCAAGGAGGGGCGACCGACGCTGGCGTCAACGGTTGATTTCATCGCCGCGCACGTTCTGCCGTATTGGGAAAACTTCACCGACAAGCAGGCGGTTGATCAGGCCATGTACATCTACGGCCTGCTGCGGGAGATCTTTCCCGGCAAGCGGATCATGATCGCAGAGTTCGGCTGGCCGAGCGCAGGCTACAATCTGAAGAACGCGGTCCCCGGCCCCTTCGAACAGGCTTCCGTCCTGCGGAACTTCGTTGCCCGGGCGGAAGCCGTCGGCATGGAATACAACATCGTCGAAGCCATCGATCAGCCCTGGAAGTTTTTTGAAGGTGGCGTAGGACCTTATTGGGGCATTCTTGATGCCTCACGCGAGCCGAAATTCTCGTGGACCGGCCCGATCGTCGATCAGGACTACTGGAAGATCGCCACCATTGCGGTGCTGGTGGGCTTCCTGATGTCGTTTCCGATCTTCCGGCTTCCCAATCCGACGGTCATGCAATCGATCGTGCTGGCCACTGCCGCTAACGGCGTTGGTGCGTGGGTCGCCACCGTCTTCGCCTATTGGAATACGCACTACTTTGTCTTTGGCTCCGCCTTCGCCCTCACCCTCGGCCTGATCCTGCTGGTCCCGCTGGTGCTCATCGCCATGGCCCGCATCGAAGAGATCGCCACCATCGCCTTCGGCCGCCCACCGGCTCGCCTGATCTCATCGGGTGTGCCCGCGCCTGCAGACGGATTCTACCCGAAAGTCTCCATTCACATTCCGGCCTATTTTGAGCCCCCGGAAATGCTCAAGCAGACTCTCGATGCGGTCGCCCGGCTCGACTATCCGAACTTCGAATGCGTCGTGATCATCAACAACACACCGGACCCAACATTCTGGCAACCGATCCAGGATCATTGCCGCGCACTCGGCGAGCGCTTCATCTTCATCAATGCCGAGAAGGTTCAGGGCTTCAAGGCGGGCGCGCTGAAGATCGCGATGGCTCGCACGGCTCCGGACGCTGAAATCATCGGCGTGATCGACGCCGATTACGCGGTGACGCCAGACTGGCTCAAGGACCTCGTTCCGGCGTTCGCGGACCCGCGCGTAGGTCTGGTGCAGGCGCCGCAGGATCACCGGGACGGTGACCGCTCGCTGATGCACTATGCCATGAATGGCGAATATGCAGGTTTCTTTGACATCGGCATGGTGCAGCGGAACGAGACCAACTCGATCATCGTCCATGGCACCATGTGTCTCATTCGCCGCGCGGCGATGGATATGGCAGGCGGTTGGGCCGGTGACACGATCTGCGAGGACACTGATCTTGGCCTTGCCATCATCGAGCACGGCTGGCTCACGCACTACACCAACAAGCGTTATGGTTTCGGTTTGCTGCCGGATACCTACGAAGCATTCAAGAAGCAGCGCCACCGCTGGGCCTATGGCGGCTTCCAGATCGTCAAGAAGCACTGGCGCCGGTTCCTGCCGGGCGCAAGCCGGCTGTCGCCCGATCAAATACGCGAATTCTCCCTTGGCTGGCTCAACTGGCTCGGTGCCGAAAGTCTTGGCGTGCTGGTGGCGATCCTCAACCTGATCTGGGTGCCGGTTGTTTCGTTCGCCGATATCGCAATTCCGGACAAGATTCTGACGTTGCCGATCATCGCGGCATTCTTGGTGTCATTGACTCATTTTCTTGCGCTTTACCGCCTGCGCGTCCAGGTGAAGGTCGGCCAGATGCTTGGCGCCATGATTGCGGCCATGTCGGTGCAGTGGACGGTCTCGCGCGCTGTCGCCAATGGCCTGATCACTGATCATCTCCCCTTTGCCCGCACCTCGAAGGGCGGCCTCTCGCGAATGTCGGTCGAGTTTCAGGCATTCTGGGAAGCTGTAATTGGCGTGCTGTTGATTATCGGCGCGATCGTGCTCGTCGCCTTCAACACGAAGGAAGTCCGCGAGATCAATATTTTCGCATTCGTCCTGGTGCTCCAAAGCCTGCCGTTCCTTTCGGCAGTCGCAATCGCGATCCTCGAGAACTCGCGTGTAAACGGCTTTGAGTTCTGGCACAGTTCAGGCATCCGTGCTGCAGAACTGATCGGACTGCGCCGCGAGGCGATCCCTGCCTCCGTCGGCTCGAAGCCGCCATCGGAAGTTCGACAGGAAATCAATCGATAATCAAGGATCAAAGAACCCGCGCACCGCTCGGCGGTGCTCGGCGCGCTATTTTTGCTATTTTAAAGCAGCTCACCCCTCAAGCACTGACTTACTCAAGCACTGACTTGGTCGCGTAGCCTCCTACCCGCCCGCCGGTTCCTCCGGCGGGCTCACGTCACATTTCGTATGGTACTGTCAGTCGGCCCCTAGTTCTTTTCTAGAGGACGATCTCCCTGCGCGGTTCTGACGAAGTCGCTGACACCTTCGATGCGGCTTCGCGTTCCTGAGCCGTCACAGGCAGCTGCAGGACCCGTGCACGCTGCCCCTCGGACAGCAAGGTCACCAAGACCGTCGTTCCGTCGGGGAACATCAGCGCATCATGGTGCTGGTGCTCGCTCTCCGGTGCAATCTGGCAGAAGCGCGCCACCTGGGTGCCGGCGCTCTTCGTCATGATCCAGTTGCGGTTGTATTTGACCTCCTGCTCGAAGGCGAGCTCGGTTCCCGGTAGCAGACATACTGCGACGCCCGGTTCGCCAACAGCGGCGAATCCATGGGTCGAAGTGCCCGGGAAGCTCGTCGAGACGAGGATGTCGCCAACCTTGGCGGGACGGGACGCAGTTGCATGCAGGCTGTAGTCACACATGAGATTGCTCCTCTTGTCGAGATAGCCGATCCGCATCCGCACTGGATACGGACTTTCTATCTGTGTGTTCGCGTTGAACGCGTCGATGGTTTTGCAGTTCCTATCGCTCAGGAATTTTTTGCCGACATTGCCGAGCTTGTGATGTTTTGAGTTACTTAGTGCACGAAGGCGCGACTAACATCAGCCGAAAGATATCTACTCAGTCGAAAGATATCCCATCTAGGATTCCCTCGAGTCGCGCACGCTGCTCGTCCTTGCAGACATCGGCACGAACTCGCGCCTGTCCATCTGCGGACAGGTGTCCGAACGTGGCGTTGCGAGCAGCCGCAACTTCGGTGCGAATGGCTTTTTCCTGTGCAGCCGTCAGATTAAGTGTCTTTTTGCCGTTCTGATACAGCTTGTCGACCTTGGCTGCGAAATCCCAGCCGCACAGATCGCCCAACGCCAGCACCTCTCCCAACGCTGCAGTCACGACTTCGATCGTGCCGTCCTTGCTCTCATCCGCATTAGGTTGCGCCACAGGCGCAAGGAGAACGGCGCCGGTAAGGACAGGCAGGTACACAAAACGCATCATTGCGTCCGTTTCAATTGTCTTCGCGACCTTGACGGCGCGGCGACTCATCCAGGCATCGCTAATTGTGTTTTCTTTGTAGCGAGAGACTGCAGACGGCGCTCGTCAGTCAATCCCCTTTGTCCATTCTGCAATCATGACGCGTGCGATAGCGTCTGCGCGCCGTCCGAGATTGAGTCGGCTCGAAAGGATATGTGAATGCGAAATTGGATCTATTCGACCGCCGCGGCGCTTGCGGCGGTTTGCAGTCTTTCAACCGGATCAGCGAACGCACTGCCGGCTGATCGTCTGGCGGTCCCGTCCTCTGTCGAACAGACGCAGTTCATCTTCGGTGGCCGAAACTACTGCTGGTATAACAATGGCTGGCATGGTCCGGGCTTCTACTGGTGCGGCTATGCCATGCGGCGCGGCTTAGGTTGGGGTGGCGGAGCCGGATGGCATGGCTGGAATCACAGGGCGGCACGTCCTCATATTGGGCGCCCCGGTCGCCCGGCAGTGCGCCCAGGCCGTCCTGGCGGCCACCGCGGTGGACACGGAGGTGGTGGCCGGCACCATCGTTGATGGCCGGCTGTAGGAAGAATGGGCCCGGCATCAGCCGGGCTCTTGTCCTGGGTACAAAATCCGCTAACTGAAGCATAGACTTGACCCGGGCGGACGTGGCCCCTACACACACGCCAACATGTGAGCGCGTAGCTCAGGCGGTAGAGCACGTGACTTTTAATCATGGGGTCGAGGGTTCGAGTCCCTCCGCGCTCACCATGTAAAGTTTCGACAAAACAAGGGCCTACACGATTTCCCTCAGTGGATGCTTGCGCATGCGTGAGTCCGGTTGTCGGAAGGAATCCACTCCTTCAATGTTGCTTTGCATCATGGATGGAGTCTTGCGATGAGCGACCCCGAAACTGCCCGCCTCGAATACCCGGCCGAAGCCATCTGAGGCCCCGCCCTCGAAGCCAACACCTTTCGCGGATGGGTTGGAAAATCCCCGAAGCGGCCACTGCTAAGAATTTGGGGACACGTGCGCTTATCAGAGCGTTGCTGCTCAGCGAGCGCCCCTCAATGTGCACGACGTGGCGCATGTTGTTTTGACGCCGTTGCTGCACGCCTGGCAGACGGCCATGCACTGCTCAAGGTTCTTGGGATTGTAGGGCGTATAGAGTTTGGCGGCACAGGCCTGCATCTCCTTTGAGAGCGGCGCCTCCTCCGGCAGGACAAAGTAAAAGGCGATTCCAAGAACGGCGAGAACAACAACCATCGCCGCAACAACCACCCGTCCCGCATAGCCTTCCTTACGGCCGCGCTTTGGTCTGACTGAAGCGACAATTCGATCAGCTTGCTGTTTTTGCATCGGCAAGCAACGCCCCCACCCGCCTGCTGTTCCAAACCTCCACTCCGGTCGGCCCTTGAGGCAAGATTAGGGTCGATGAATGGTAAAAGAGCGTAGCGAAGTGAGCTTTCAACAAGCGGCTAACTCGTTGCCAGCGGCGTCCCTTGGGATTTCGAACGCGAGAGCCAGGACGACAATGTTGCCGGCACAAACCCGACAAGCCCATAAAGAATGCTGTGCAGCAGGCCACTTTCGCCTTCCATCGTACCGTAGAGAACGAGCGTCGCCACGAACGCAAACGCGCCGGTCAGCAAGAGCCGCAGGTTCGGCCCAATCGATTTGATGTGAAAGAGGATGTCATCGACGGCCCCGGTCATAGCCGCCGGTATGAAGCCGAACAGATAAGAGTACGGCAATGCCAGAAAGAAGACCTTGAGCAGCTTGCCCAGTTCTTCGGTGATGGGCGGCTGCCAGAAGCCGGACGAGATTGAAGATGCGATCAGCAGAAGAAATCCGCCGATGAACGGCCCCAGCAAGATGAAAATCACATACCGCCGCATCACGCCTCCCAAGCTAGTGCCCCTCTGATTCCGAATTTCGCATCCGAGCAAGCCGCACGTCTGCGCGAACTTCGGGCTGGAAGGATCGCAGGAAATATCGGGCGAACTTCTGAACCGTCGCCCGGACTGTAAAGAAAAGGGCGCGTCTGGAAAGCCCAAACGCGCCCTTCCCTTAATCTCGCTGAACCTGGCGGAAAGACCGCCCTGTCCGAAGCCTCGACAGCTTAGCGGGCGGCCTCAGCGAGGTGACAGCGCTTGGTATTAGACACTGGACCACCTCCTTTCGTTGTTGACGATGCTCAAGAACGTAAGCGCTCCTGACGCATTGTCAAAGGGCGCAGAGGGAACTTTCCGCGAAGAAATATCATCAGTTGGAGGTCATTCAGCGCGCGACCGCAGGCTGGGATTTGATCTGCGCCCAGAATTCGTTGACAAGCTCCGATAGCGGCACGTGGATTTTCACCGGCTTGATATGCAGCTTGAAGGTGAGCAAGGGCTCGTGACAGCGAAGTCCCTTCCCGCCTTTGACCAGGCCGAGGTCGCGAATCAGCCGATAGCTGCCATCGCTCATCCGGACCAACCGGACGTTCTCAAAGTGCTTCTCAAAGTAGGTCTTCAAAGACAGCATCTGCGCTCCTCAGCGCAAGCAAACATCCACAGCGTTACGATTCCGTCAACTCGCGGTCATGTAATTATTGTGCGCTGCAGCTTTCGCGTTGCCCAAGCGCGAAGAGGCCAGTGAGATCGAAGCGTGCTCCGCAAACGGTCCGATAAAAAAGCCCCGGACGAACCGGGGCCTTAAGTTAAACTGGAGTCTGACAGTACAGAAAAGTCAGATCAGTACTTGGCGACGAGCGGGCCGCCCCAATTGAAGTGATAGTTGATACCACCCTTAACGGTGTGGACCGTGGCACCGAGTTCTGCGTTAGGCACGATGGCCGAGAAGTAATCCTGGTGACCAAAATCGGCATACATGTACTCAACCTTCGCTGACCATGACGGTGCGAACATGTATTCGAGACCGCCGCCAATCGTGTAACCCGAATGCAGCTTGGTGTCTGAGAAGGTCGTCACGCCGTCGGTGAGCGACAGTTCGTTGTTCGCCCAAGCGTAGCCGCCCTTCACGTAAAGCAGAGCGTTGTTGACCGCATAGCCGAGGCGGCCTGTTACGCTGCCAAGCGCGTTGATTTTGTCGCGAGCGGTCACACCAAGGCCAGGATCGGTTTCGGAGTACTTGATGTCCGCGCCAGCGGCATCGACTTCGATACCGAACAGCCACGACGGGCCGACCTGCCAGTTATAGCCAATGGTACCGCCGCCGAAGCCGCCCTTGAGATCGCTGCTCGAGGTCGTGAGGCCGCCGACGCTCACCTGATCCGACCAGGCATAGCCACCCATGACACCGACATAGAAGCCAGACCAGTTGCTGACCGGGGCTGGTGCCAGCGCAGGTGCCTTGGTGTAGGTGCGGGCGCCGAGATCCGCTGCAGACGCGATTGAGGTGGTGGCCAGCAGTGCTAAGGCGATAAGCTTCAGTTTCATGGTCGTCCCTGATTCCGTAATTCCAAGTTGATGGAACCGAGGAACCATTTCCTGGCGCCGCACTCAAGGGTTGAAGTTCCATCCGGTGTACGTTGGGAACTCGCGTGATCTTTTTGCAACAATGGCAATCCCGCTAAGTGGCTACGAATTAGGACATTTTTCTAGGTTTTGCCGGACATCCCCGATCATCCGCAAATTTCGGCGGCCTCAATTGCTCGCTTTGCGGTTGCAAACTTGTCCCCACTGGTTTGAGAAGGAAATCCTTGAGCTAGCCGCCATAGGCCCAGCGGTGGCGCTGCTTCTCAAATCACCTCCCGTTCCTGCAGCACCGCATATTGCCGGCACTGACACTCCGGTGCGCGGTTGGTGATGAGATTGCGCAGCACGCCTGCCGGGATACCCGGCGATGCTTTAGCGGCTTCGGCAACCTTCTTGTCGATGAGCGCATCGATCTCGGCGCGGATGGCGTTGATACGGTTCTGCAACGACTGTTTCATACTGTCTCCGTTGACGCTGTGCTGGCTGTGATATCCGTTGCCTCATGCGCAGGAACATCAGTGCGCTTTCGTTTACTTCCCGCGGCTGTGTTTTGCGCTCGGCGCAGCGCAAGGTCCCGCTCCTTCTCCCGTTTCGCGATGTAGACCTGCAGATCGTGCGGCAGCGCGCGGAAGCGATGCTTCTGCTCCTTTGGCCACGAACGAGGCGGCTCGACTGTTGCTATTTCATCCAATGCCGCGAGCACGATCGGCGTCGCGGCCGGGTTGGCGAGACCAAACAGGAGGTGCCAATCCGCGATATCCGCTGCGGCTTGTACTAAGTCGGCGGCAGGCATGCTTGCGGACAAGTCGACAATGAACCCGGCCAACACTGCTGGTCGCGCGGGGCAAGAGCGAACATTCATCATCTCGCACCAAGCCGCGAATGCGCTGATCACGGGCTTCACGCCCTCCTCGTCCGCCTGTGCGGGAGGAAACACCGGATGCAGAAATTCCAAGATGGTGCGCTCGATCGCCGCCTCGTTCTGATTCCAGGTCTCTTGCTGGGCGCTGGCAAGCGCCTTCACAACGGGATTGCTCGGATTGCTCATCGGTTCGCTTTCATCAGTGCGCTGTGAATGCTGCCCATTTTCCGGCGCAGCGAATGAAGTTCGTGATGCCGCCGCAAGCTGCCCGATTGTTCGCCTGACAATTCGGCATCGAACTGGTCGAGCGCCGCGATGCGTTTCTCAGGCGCATAAAGTGCAAAAGCATTGGCAAGTTCATCGAGACTTGCTGTTTCGCCGTTGGCCTTCTGCCAAATGGAGTCGGTACGCTCCAGATAATCGCGCTCATCCGTCATGATGTCTTACCTCTCATTCATGCGTTGCTTGGCGGCGTAAAGTGCCGCAGCGTTCTTCACGCTCGGATTGCTCGCGAACTTCGCCGCAAGTGCTCGTACATCCTCGCTGCCGCGCGGCTCGGCAGGCCGTGAGACGCCGGGCTTCTGCACGTGCGGAACGGTTTTCGGCACAGCTTTCGGCACGGCCTTCTGCGCGAGACGATATTTCGCCGCGTCGTGCATCATCTTCTGAAAGGCCGCATTGCGCATGATCGGCTCGCTTTCGAACAGATGCATCAATTGCCCCCTATCGATGCCATATTCGGCCGCGGCAGCAACAATTTCGGCGGCGGCTTCTCGCAAACTTTGCTTCGACTGCCCCGCAACCAACGCATCGAAGCGCGCGTCTTCGGCTTTGGCATACGCCTTGAAGCTTTCGCGTGCCTGCATCGCCTGGAGTTGTTTCTCATGTTGTTGCGCGGCGCCAAGCTGCTCGAGCTGAGTCAGCGTGCTACGGATGCGCGCAAATTTCTCCGGCGCTGTCTGCGACAGATATTGCAGCGCCATCGGGATCTGGGCCTCGGTGAGACCAGCCAACTCCGGAAACTGGTTGAAGAAAGCAACCTTGGCGACATCCATCGTCGCGCCGATAGCGTCCGCATAGGATCGCCGCGTGTGTTCGGCCTCTCCCAACTGCTGTTCGATGGCTTGGCGCACCTGCGGATGCCGCAACGCTTTTTCAAGCTCCGGATCGAGTTCGCCGTCGGCCGGCGTCTCGCGGGCCTTATCAGTATCTTGGGCATCAACCTGACTTGCGCCGGGTGACATCTCACCTTGCTGCGCCAAAGCGCTCTCGACGCGCTCGGTCAACTCAGGAAGATCAATCCCGTAAACCTGTGCGTTATTCGCATTCGCCGAGAGGGCCACATAACGTGCGGCGTCCACCTCCGCCGCAACCACGTCCGACGTACGGGCCTCACTGATCAGATTGTCCGCCTTGACGGCATTGGTGTAGTCGCGCGCGGCTCGCTCCAGCGTAATCGCCTCGTTGGGGGCCGCCGGCTTCCCCTCGGCGTCCAGATAAGCACGCGTTACCGGCTCGTGGGATGGTTGTGCGATCCGTCTGCCCGCTTCACGAAGCGAAGCAACGTCGCTGCCGGTCTCGTCATTATCCTGCGACGTCTCCGTCTCCGGCATTTCCTTGAATCCGGCGGCAGCCCATTCAGCAGCGCGGCCGGTGAGCGGTTCAGACGCGGCTGTCGCGCTCGCTGCGTCCGCTTGTGTGTCGTTCATGTGCGCCCTTCTTTCGTTGCGAGATGCAAATCTCAGCGACGAACCTAATGTGCAGCGCTCACGCCGCAACGAACGCGTTGTACGTTTTCACGGTATTCCCGTTGTCGAGGAACGGTGTACGCCAAGCTCCGGCGATTTATTCGAATGCCAGCCTAATGCTCTACATCAAAGGTCACGGCCATGCCGAGCGCGAGCGCATCATCTTGTCAGCGCGCCGATGCGATCAAGCGCGGGACCGAAGCCCTGCAGCGAGACCGAAAATGGTGCGGCCGCACCGCCATCCGCGGTCGCCAGGACCTTGAGTGCCGCGGCCTTGCGAAGGCTGGCCAACATTGCGGAGTCGAAAGTCACGGGAACGAGGCAACCCGCGGTAAGACATGTCCGATACCGGATCGTCGGCCCGCTTGCGCCGTCATCGACCTGCAGTTTCACTCCCGCATCGAGCATGAGGCCGAACGGAAGCACTAGTGTCCCCTCGGCCTTGGTGTTCGCGACGGCAGTGATCTCGATCGCCAGCACGCGCTGGCGGTTCTGCGAATTGATCTGCTGTTGCGCCATCACGCAACGTCGAACCGTGCCCTGTTGCGCGCACGATACCTGCCAGTCCTTGTAGGTCTCGCTTAATGAGGAGGCTCCGCCGGGAAGCGCAGGTTGCGCCGCCTGAGCGACTATGATCGGCTGCAGCCCACGTTCCGGTCTTGGAGGCTCAGCCCATGCCACCGAAGCAATGGTGGCCCCAACCAAACCTGCCAAGCCGAGCACCGCGAGGGCTTTATGCATCGCGCTCTTGCCTGTCCGAGTATGATGCAGAACTCAGCGTTCCAGTCAGAACTTCGCGCTGAAGTTGGCGCGGATGGTCTGGTCGGTGACGTGCGCGCCGAACTGACCGCCATAGGACAGGCCAAGCACGGCGCTGGACGAGAGATGGAAGTCGAGCCCGGCGTCGATCACGGCCGCATCCTGTGCGATCGGCACGCCCGCGATGTTGAACGGATTTTCTCCCGCGAACGCCAAGGTCGCAACCGGTACGGTGTCGCCAAACGCATGACGCCAACCGAGCGAGCCCTTCGCCGTTGCGACCATCGTGCCGAGTATGAAGCTGTTGGACGCGCGCAAGCCCAGTGTCGTGAAGGTCGTGTCGATGACTGAACTGGGGGTTGTCAGTGCTGCAGCTCCGCCGTTCTCGGTGAAAGCGTCGGTGCGCAGATTAACGTAAGCGAGATTGGCGAAGGTCTCCAGAGCAACCGGACCGGCATTGAATCCATAGCCGAGTTCGCCGAATGCCTGCGCGGTGCCTGCGTTATATTTGGCCTTTGCCGCATCAGTAAAACCCGTGAACGCAATGCTGCGGCTGGTGGTGAGATCGTGCCACGTATAGGCAACGCCGGAGCGGAAATTGAGCGCATTCCACTGTGTGCCGCCGTAGAGGCCAACGTGATAGTTGTCGCTTCCTCCCGACGAACGGCGCTCTTGCACGTCGAAGCTCGTGGTGCTGTAGCCGGCGAAGCCGCCGACGCGCCACGCATCCGACACGTTGCCATCGGCGCCAATGATGAAGCCACCAGTCGTGCGATTGAGCTGCGCGGCGTTGCCGTCACCCTTCCACTGCCCCCACGCGCCAAAGCCTTGCCCCCACACCGCGAAACGATCGGTGTCAGCGGCAGCGCTGACGGGTCCATCCGCTGCATAGGCCATGACCGGAGACGATGATGCACCCACGCTGCCGAACGCCGCACGAAGCCGGTTGATCGCTGCTTCACGCGGGAAGCGGCTATCGTCGATCAGGATGCTCTTGGCCGAGGCATGGATCTCGCCGGACAATGCATCGAGCGCCGCGCGCGCCTCCGGCTCCGTGAGAGTGAGCACCGCGTTGTACACCGCGCCGCCGCCCAAAATATCAAGACCGCCGCCCGTTGCAATCTGGTTCGGCGTGACGCCGACGCTGGCGAAAGAGGCGTTCTTAATCAGCGTCAAATAGACGTTGTTCGGATCATAGGTCAGCGTCGGAGCGAGGAAGGCGAAGTTCGACGTTACGGTGTCGAAGACGCCGCTGACGCCGCCGGCTGCATTGATGATGGTATAGGTGGTTGACGGCGCATAATTGCCGAGTCCCGCGAGCACCTTTACCGTGCCGCCGTTGATGGTCGTTGTGCCCGTGGCAACAATCTTGTCCGCCTGCCCGGTCGCATTGGTTTCAACCTCGTATGTCGATCCCGATTGCATCGTCAGATTGCCCGCAATGTTTAGGGTGCCGATCGAGTTACCGGGCGCGATCGTGCCATTCACCGTGGTGTTTCCGATGGTGCCGCTGCCGCCGAGACGCCCGTCCGTGTTCACAGACACCTGACCGTTCAATGTGCCGTCGACAATCAGGGTACTTCCAAGACCGTTGCCTGTACCCACGAAGACCGTCCCCGCGCCGCCTTTGACATCAACCGCACCGCCGTTGGTGACGATGAGTGATCCAGATCCGTTATTCACGGTATTGCCACCAAGACCACCAAGATAGATATCGCCACCCGTCGTCCAGCTTGAACCCGCTCCTGTGATGAGAATCTGACTCTCACGACCTGCGATGACTCCGATCACGGAAGTGCCGGCCGTGCTCATGGTCGCGCCTGCGCTGACAGTGATCTGTCCTTGTCCCGTAATCAAATCGCTCGCGATCGCCCAGCTCGATCCTGTCCCCGCAATTGTTATCTTGGCACTGCCGGTACCTGCACCAACTGCCGTAACGTCACTGATCAGCTTGCCGCCGTTGGAGACGTTCAGCGTAGCGTCTCCGTCAACGCCCACGATGATGCCTCCCGCATTCCAGGTTGATCCAGCTCCGCTCACATCGGCGGTGGCAACCGATCCAACTTGGGTAGCCATATCGGATATTAGGCTGGTGACCACACCGCCATTCGTGACGGTCAAATGACCCGTGCCGCCGGTAACCGCCGCAACTGATATCGCAGTTGCAGTCCAGGTCGAGGCCGCTCCATCCACCGTCACGCTGCCGAGTCCCTCCCGGCCAATTGTCGAGAGGCCGCTGGTGAGCTGCCCGCCGTTGGTGATCTTGATTGTGCCGTTGCCGAAATAACCTACGGTGAGGTCATTTGTAATCGTCCACGCCGAACCCAAGCCGTCGATGTCAACGGATCCAATAGATCCAGCGCCTCCACCGACAACGCCCTGGAGGCTGTTGACAGCAGCGTTGTTGGTAATCTTGAGTTTGCCGGTGCTGTTGTCGCCATAGCCTATGGCGAGGGCGTCCGTGTTCCACGCCGACCCTGCCCCATCGACCGACACATTTCCGACACCACCCACGTCATTACCGACGAACGACTGCCCGCTCGAAACCTGTCCGCCATTGTCGATGTACAATGTTCCACTGCCAGCGCCGCCAACGATGAAGCCACCCGCCACGCTCCAGAGCGAACCTGCTCCGCTGACGTTGGCCGTCCCCGTCGATCCCCCCATGAATCCGATTCCGGCGCCGGTGCTGATGACCTGGCCACCATTGGCGATGCTCAGCGTACCGTTGCCCTGCTGTCCAACAAGAATGTCCGCCGTACTCCAGAGTGTACCGGCGTCGGTTACAAAGACCGCCGCAGATGAACCGGCACCGTTGCCAATGATGCTATTTCCGCTCGCGAGAGCTCCGCCGTTTGAAACGGTGATGCCGCCAATGCCGTTCAAACCTCCCAGGTCCAATTGGTTTGTGATGCTCCAGAGCGAGCCGCTGCCATCGATCACGACCTTGCCGTTCGAACCAGATCCCTGACCAATCGACCCGCTAATGCTGGTAACCACGCCGCCATTGATGATGTTCAACGTGCCGGCGCCGGTGTCGCCAACGGTCAAACTGCCGCCGATATTCCACGGCGATGACTGCGTCGCAGGAACATCGACCGTCACTCCACCGTCAATGATCTGCTGCGCCGACGCCATTCCCGAGGGCACGGCAACAGACAGCAAAGCCGTTGTGACCAGAAGCGCCGCGCGATAGCGCGAAGAAGGGCCGCGCGCACCAATCCCCAAACCGTTCAGTCCAGCCAGTCTCATAATCGTTCCAACAGTCGTCGATGATTCCGAAGTTTCGATCGACCGTAGCGATACGTGTGGGGGCTTGGCTTGGACTCGCCGACGTCAATGCTTGGGCTACGTGGCAGTATTCACTATTGCTAAAGCGCTGTTGCGAAAGCGCAACACGAGGACGCCGGATTATCTAGCAATATCAAAAATGTCCGTAACTTCGTTTCTTAATCAATCAATTCGATGAGCACGGGCTGATGATCCGATGCGTCGGTCGTCTCGTTGACCTCGATGCGGACAATGCGCTCGCGCAAGTCTTCCGTCACAAAGATAAAGTCGCGACAGTCGGCTCCATCCGGCCACTGCGCGCGGTCGTAGATCCCGCAGGTCGGCGCCCGCCGCCCCTCCGGATGGCGAACCATCCAAGCATCCCGATAATTTAGCCCAGATCGTTCGGACTGATGGATGAGCGCATGCTGCGGATCGGAGACGTCCAGGTTAAAGTCGCCACAGAGCAGGCCCGACCCAGCCAATGTCTGGCTCGTGTAGGGCTCCTCGTGCACGGCTTTCGCCTTCATGGAGCCGGTCGACGCTTCTTCCTGTAAATCGAGCAGGCGCTGAATCTGTGCTTCACGCTGCGCGACCGAATGAAATTCGAGATGTGTATTCACGACCCGCAAGGGACCGAAAGCGGTTTGAATGGTCACATCCAGTGCCTGCCGCCGCATGCTGCGCGTCGCGCTGGCTTCCGGCCAAGGCAGCAAATGATTGGCGATCTGCACGATTGGCAGGCGCGACAACGTCATGTTGCCGAATTCGTGACTCTGCCCTGTCCTGTCGATCGTCTCGATGGCTGGTCTGAAAATTGGCGTATGGCTTGGAAGCAGCGCAGCCAAAATGGAGTCCTGGCCCGCACCATCGTCGAGCTTCATGAAGTTGTTTGAGACTTCCTGAAAGCAGTAGACGTCGGCATCACCCATCGCCTTGGCTTCGCTCACGATGCGTGCCAGGTCAGTCTTGCCGTCGCAGCCCTTGCCGTGCTGGATGTTCCACGTGATGAGCCGCATTACCGGATGCCCGCGCGCATGAAAGACTGAACAAATTGTCGCTGGAATAGCAGGAACGCGATCAGCAACGGCGCCATAGTCATCACGGTCGCTGCCGTAATAACAGACCAATCGACGCCGGTCTCCGGCGCGCCGAACACCGCAAGCCCGACCGTTAACGGCCGGCTTTCCACCGAGTTCGTGACAATGAGCGGCCAGAGGAAGTTATTCCAGTGATAGCTGACAGATACGAGGCCAAAGGCAATGTAGGTCGGCCGCGCCAGTGGCACGTAGACCCGCCAGAGGATCTGCAGCGGCCCTGCCCCTTCGACGCGTGCAGCTTCCACCAATTCGTTCGGGACGCTCTTGAACGTTTGACGTAACAGGAAGATGCCGAAGGCGCTTGCCAGATACGGCAAAGCAATCGCCGGGATCGTATCCAGCAAGCCGAGCTTGCCGATCATGCGGTAGTTCTCGACGATCAGAACGTCGGGCATGATCATCAGCTGCAGGAGCACTAACGCAAACGCAATGCCACTGCCTTTGAACTTGAAGCGCGCGAAGGCGTAAGCAGCGAGCGTCGACAGGATGAGCTGCCCAATCAGGATGAGA
This sequence comes from Nitrobacteraceae bacterium AZCC 1564, assembly GCA_036924835.1. Taxonomy (NCBI): domain Bacteria; kingdom Pseudomonadati; phylum Pseudomonadota; class Alphaproteobacteria; order Hyphomicrobiales; family Nitrobacteraceae; species Nitrobacteraceae bacterium AZCC 1564. The sequence goes on along the minus strand of JBAGRR010000001.1, from coordinate 252,710 downwards.
ACGACCAGAACGATCGTGTTGAGATAATAGCGGCCGAACGGCGCCTGGTGCCAGGCACGCACGAAGTTCTCAAGCGTCCACGGCGCGGACAGACTGAACGAGGTGGCATAAGCCGCCGGATGCAGCGCGCTCCAGAACGAATAAGCCAGCGGCACAAGCCAGAGCAGCGCGAGCGTCCAGGCTGCGATGACTTCAAGCGGATGCGTGCGGCCGTTCATTGATAATGCACCCTGCGGTCGAGGTAGGCGAACTTGATCAGCGCCAAGGCGCTCAGGAGAACAATCAAAACGACAGTCAGCGTCGCTGCATAAGCCGAGTCCTGGAACGTGAAAGCAACTTCATAGATGTAATACAGAAGAAGCGTGCTGGCGTTGTTTGGCCCGCCCTTGGTCATGATCACTAGATGATCGACCAGCTTGAATGAGTTGATCACGGCGTTGATCGCCACGAACAACGTGGTCGGCATCAGCAGTGGAAAGGTGATGCGCCGGAATGTGTACCAGCGACTAGCCCCCTCGACCGCTGCGGCTTCTTCAAGGTCAGGCGACATCTGCTGAAGCGCCGCGAGATAAAAGATCATGAAGAAGCCGGCTTCTTTCCAGATCACCATCACAATCAGGCATCCCATCACGGTGGATGGGGAGCCGAGCCAGTTCCAGCCGCCGAGCCCAAACAATCCGCGCAACTGATCCAGCAGGCCATAGTCCGGCGTGTAAAAGAACAGCCAGATGTTCGCCACGGCGATCATCGGCAACACCGTGGGTGTAAAGAATGCTAGCCGCAGAAATGCGCGTCCGCGCATATTGCGGTTCACCCACAAGGCCATCAGCAAGGCGAGCGCGATGGATGTTGGAATGGTGCCGAGAGCAAACCAGAAATTATTGATTAGCGCCTTCCAGAAGATCGGGTCCGACATCATCGACCGATAGCTGTCGAGACCGACGAACACTTCCGTGCCGTTACGGCGCGTGAGGAAGAAGGTGTGCCGGATAGTCGCGAGGATCGGATAATGCGTAAAGGCCACGAGTAGAACAGCGGCCGGCAACAGAAGCAGCCATGCATTCACGGCGTTCCACCACGCGTGCGACCGCGGCGGGCGTTTGACGTCTGTGAATGTGGCGACTTGATCGGTCATCGCGTGCATGAGCCGGATGGCGGCGAACCGCCATCCGGCACTCTTACTCTTATTTGTATGCCTTCAGAACACGGTCAGCTTGTTGCTGCGCGGCAGCCAAGGCTTCCTGCGGCTTCTGCGATCCAGTCACCGCAGCCTGCACAGCGTCATTGACGAACTTATAGATGCGGCCGTTCTCGTGAACCGAGAGTTCAGGCACCGCATGTTCAAGCTGGTCGCGTGCGACCGTCGCCTGAGGGAAGCCCTTGGCATATTCTGCCATCACAGGCGTTTTGTAAGCCGCAGGCGACACCGCGACATAGCCCGTCTTGATGCTCCACTCCGCTGCACGCTCGGGCGCGGTCATCCACTGGATGAACTTCACCGCGGCTTTCTGCTGCTCAGGCGATGCACTCTTGAAGATGTAGAAGCTGCCACCGCCGGTCGGCGAACCGCGACGCTCCTTGGCCGGCAGCATGGCAACGCCGAAATTGAATTTGGCGCCGTCTTTCACCGCGGTGAGATTGCCCGTGGTGTGCCACATCATCGCGGTCTTGCCCTCGAGGAAGTCGGTGCGCAGCGTGGCCCAGTCGATGCTGCCCGTTGGCATGACGTTGTATTTGCGCGAAAGATCGACCCAGTAGTCGAGCGAAGCCACCGTCTTCGGCGCGGTGAGGTAAACCTCGGTGCCCTGCTCGTTCATCAGCTTTTGGCCATTCTCGATGGCGAGCGCCCCAAGCATCCAATAACCGTAGCCAGTCGTCGGGATTTCAACACCCCAGCGGGTAACGTTGCCGGACGCATCCTTCTTGATGAGCTTCTTGCCCATCTCGGCCATTTCGTCCCAGGTCGCAGGCGCCTTTTCCGGATCGAGGCCTGCGTCCTTGAACGCGTCCTTGTTCCAGTACAGCACGATGGTCGAGCGCTGGAACGGAATGCTCCAGGTCTTGCCGCCGATCTGTCCATTCGCCATGAACGCTGGATAGAATTCCTTGAACCATGACTTGTCGGCGACGAGATCATCCATCGGCACGATGGCATTTTCATCCATCAGCGTGAAGACGTCCGTGGACAACAGCACGGAGAGTTGTGGCGGCTGGCCGCCCTTCATCGCCGTCATCGCCTTTGTCATGGTGTCGGTGTAGTTACCGGCATAGACCGCGGTCACCTTGATGTCCGCGTTTTCCTTTTCAAAGCGCGCTACCATGTCGTCGATGATCTTCGTCACGGGGCCACCAACGGCCACGGGATAGTACATCGTGAGGTCAACAGCAGCGGCTGGCCGCCCGTTCAACATCAAGGCAGCGAAGGCCGCAGCCATCACCGCAGTGCGTTTAAAGATTTTCATTCCTCTCTCCTCCAAAATCAAACGCCTCGTCCCGTGTCATCCGGACACGGCACGTTTCATCTCACTGACAGCCGTCTCAAGCCGGCGACCTGAAGTCTTGTCGAACTGATGTTCAGAGCCAGCGTCCCAAGCGAGTTGGACATCTTCGCCTGAAGAGCACTTGCTGAATCCGTCCTGACGAACGGACACGGGCTGGCCTTCCATGTCGCAGAGAATGATGCTGTCAGCACCGAGATGTTCGACAGCCTTTACGCGCGCTGGATGACCACCTTGCGACACTATGCGAAGATGTTCGGGCCTTACGCCGAGTAACACTTCGCCACGCGTGACAAGGTTCATCGGCGGCGTGCCAATGAAGCTTGCGGTGTAAGCTGTCGCTGGCCGATTGTAGAGTTCTTCGGGTGTACCGTTCTGCTCGATACGGCCGTCGCGCATCAGCACGACACGATCCGCCATGGTCATCGCTTCGGTCTGATCGTGCGTGACGTAGATCATCGTCATGCCGAGACGCTGCTGGATCGCGCGAATTTCAGTGCGCATTTCGTGACGCAGTTTCGCGTCGAGATTGGACAGCGGCTCGTCCATCAAGCACACACGCGCTTCAGCAATGATGGCGCGCCCAAGCGCAACACGCTGACGCTGACCGCCGGAGAGTTGCGAAGGCTTTCGATCGAGCAAATGAGAGAGCCCGACAATATCCGCAACACGCTTCAGCCGGGCATCACGGTCAGCGCGCGACACGCGCCGCACGCGTAGACCGAACACGATGTTCTCCGCGACACTCAAATGTGGAAACAGCGCGTATGATTGAAACACCATGGCGATCTTCCGCTGTGCGGGCGAAAGATGCGTCACATCGGTGCCGCCAATGGTGATCGTGCCGGAATCAGCCTGATCGAGCCCTGCGATCAGCCGCAATGTCGTCGACTTGCCGCAGCCTGATGGGCCGAGCAGAACAAGCAACGATCCCTCGTCTGCTGTGAGGCTCACATCATTGACGGCGCGCATGGCGCCCCAACTCTTCGATACATGATCAAGCGTAATCGCAGACATGGCTTGGACCTGTTCAATGAACTCGTATGCGGCCAGCGCGCGCAAAGTCCCGCGGCAGCACTTTAATTCGTAAAGTCATTCCCGGTTGACATGGTTTGCGGCCAACGAATGCCGAACGACGCCACAGACGCGGAACGCTCCACGCCCGGTCGTCCAGCATCGGCAGGCGTTTGCTGTTGTTTTCGCCGCGTTTGGTTTCCCTCCAGATGTTCATATGAACATAACACTTGATCGAATGAAATATAAAATGCACATTTAGAGTTCGAATGATAAGGTTTTGTGACAGCGGGGCCCGATGCTGAAAATCATAACCAAGCGGCAAGCCCGAATATTGGAGATCGTGCGCGAAGAGAGTTTCGCCTCCATCGATCATCTCGCCGGGCAGTTCGAGGTTACGCCGCAGACCGTTCGGCGGATGGTGAACCAGCTCTGCGATCAGGGTTTGCTGCGCCGCGTCCATGGCGGCGTGAGTCTTCCAGTACAGGACCAAAACATTGCCTATGGCAGCCGTCAGGGCCTGAACCCCGAAGCCAAGCGGCGGATCGCAGCTGCCGTCTCCGAGTTCATTCCTGAAGGCGGTGCTTCGCTCATGATCGGCTTAGGAACAACGCCCGAATACGTTGCGCAGGCACTTGCGAGCCGCAGGGACCTTCGTGTGATTACCAATAACCTCAATGTTGCAGCGGCATTCGCACGCAACCCTGATGTGGAAATCACCATCGCTGGCGGAACGTTGCGTCCTTTCGACCGGGATATTATCGGCGATACCGCGGTGAATTTCTTTTCCCGATTCAAAGCGGATTTCGGAATCTTCGGTGTCGGCGGCATCGATGAAGATGGCACATTGCTGGACTTCTATTCCGGCGAGGTGCAGGCCCGTCAGGCCATTGTTGGCAACTGCCGGACCGCCCTGCTCGTCGCAGATGCCAGCAAGTTCGGCCGCAACGCCACCGTGCGGGCCGGACATCTGAACGATTGCCATCACTTCTTTACTGACAGACCGCTACCAGCCGATTTTCAGCCGGTTGCCGAGCAATATTCCGGCAACATTCACGTCGCCGCTGAAGGCCGGGTGATAGCCGCCTGAGAGCGAAAGGATTCGATCATGACGGCAGTCGTTGCCTTGATCGACCTCGCGGGCTCCATCGCGTTGCTGCTGTGGGGCACGCACATGGTGCAAACCGGAATCCAGCGCGCCTTCGGCTCATCGCTTCGTGCCTCCCTTGGCCGCGCCCTGAAGAACCGCGTTCGGGCTTTCCTCGCCGGGATCGGCGTCACCGCCATCCTTCAAAGCAGCACCGCCACCGGACTGATGACGGCGAGCTTCGCGGCCAGCGGTCTGGTCGATCTTGTTCCGGCATTGGCAGTGATGCTTGGCGCCAATGTGGGCACCACCCTCATCGTTCAGGTTCTGTCGTTCGACGTTGTCCTGATCTCACCGGCACTGATCCTTATCGGCATGCTGATGTTTCGCAGGGACTCGCGCACGCGGGCGCACGATCTTGGTCGTGTCTTCATTGGTCTCGGCCTGATGCTGTTGGCGTTGCGCCAACTTCTAGATCTTATGACGAGCCACGAGAACTCTCCCGTGCTCGGCGTGGTGTTTACTGCGGTTTCAGCGTCCTGGATTCTGGACGTCTGTTTTGCGGCTATCCTTACATGGGCAGCTCATTCCAGCGTCGCTATCGTGCTGCTTATCACCTCGTTAGCAACCAAAGGCGTCGTACCGCTTGATTCTGCATTCGCCCTCGTCCTTGGTGCCAATCTCGGAACTGCGATCAATCCCTTGATCGAGGGGCCGCATACGAATGATCCCGCCGCCAAACGCCTGCCTTTTGGCAATCTTATCGGACGTTTGCTTGGTATTACCGCTGCAATCGGTTTTCTCGGACCGATCAGCCAATTCATGGCGTCGGTCGAGCCAACCAGCGCGCGCGCTGTCGCTGACTTTCACACTCTGTTCAATCTTATCGTTGCCGCGGTCTCGCTGCCGCTGCTGACACCCTATGCGCGGCTGCTGCGTTTCTGGCTGCCGGACCGTGTCGACCCCGCCGATCCGGCTCGGCCGCTTTATCTTGATCCTGCGGCGAAGGAGACGCCCATCGTCGCGCTCGGTGCCGCTTCACGCGAAGCTCTGCGGCTTGCGGATGTCCTGGACGAGATGCTCCAGGGCGTCAATGCCGGATTGACGAAGGAAGACCGCAGACTGCTCGTCGAAACCAGACGGCGCGAAGACGTGCTGGACAAGCTCAATACCGCAATCAAGGCCTATCTCACCTCGATTGATCCAGATGGACTTAACGACTCCGATCAACGGCGCCTGAATGAAATCCTGACTTTCACGATGAACATCGAGCAGGCCGGCGATGTCGTGGATCAGAATTTCCTGCCTCACGCATCCAAGAGATTGAAACGCGGCCTGGTGTTCTCCGAGGATGAAAAGAAGGCTCTTAACGAAATGATCGTCCGCCTCTCCACCAACCTCAAGACTGCGGCATCGCTGTTCGTGACCGAAGACCAACGGACAGCGCGCATGCTTGTCGAGGAGAAAGCGGCTTTTCGAGATGCAGAGGCGAAGGCGACTGCCTCGCATTTCGATCGGCTAAGGACAAATGATCTTCAGGCCGCGCAGGCGAGCTCAATCCATCTCGATCTGCTACGGGATATTAAGCAGATCAACTCCCACATCATTGCCGCTGCGGCCTATCCCGTGCTTGAGCGAACCGGAGCACTTCGTCCAAGCCGCGTATCATAGTATCTTCTCAGCAAGCAGCGCGAACGATTTCCTTCTCGCCTGGGTGATCAGCAGCGATGCGATAGCGCCCTTGTGCAAATAGGAGCGTGTTGCGGTCAAACTGCACGGCGCGCTGAACCCGGCCGACGAGAATGAGATGATCTCCGCCCCGGTGTTCGGATTCGCGGCTGCACTCGAAGAAGGCGGCAACGCCGTCCAGTATCGGTGCGCCGTTGAGGCCTTTTGACCACGCGATACCGTTGAACTTGTCGACGCCCGAACGGCCGAAATGTTGCGACAGCGCGATCTGATCTTCGGCCAGCACATTGATGATGAAGCTGTCGGCTGTACTGAACTTGGCATAGCTGCCGGATGCCACGTTGATCGACCAAAGGATCAACGGCGGGTTGAGTGACACCGACGCGAATGAGTTGACCGTAAGCCCGACGAGCCCCCCGCGGGTGTTCGCAGTTACGACTGTCACGCCAGTCGCAAACTGCCCAAGACACCGGCGAAACGCCTCGGGCTCTGCAGTCGGATCGCCATCGAAAGCCGTCACAGCACTCATTGCATTTCCCTGGCGAGATCTCTGTCTCCGACGACGGCGGCGTGTGGCACACCTTCTGCGCCGAGCGCGTATTGGCTTGGCGGCCGCCGCAGGCCGAGATTTTCGCGCAATGTCGCACCAGTGTATTCGGTGCGGAAGAGTCCCCTGTTCTGCAGTTCGGGGATAACTTTCTCGACGAATTCATCAAGGGAGGCAGGAAGAATGGGCGGCTGAATCAAATAACCGTCTACAGCGCGGCTCAGAAACCATTTTTCCATTTGATCGACGATCGCGGTCGGCGTCCCCTTGATCGTGCGCTGGCCGCGTCCTGTTCCGAAGTTTTCGTACATTTGGCGAAGCGTCGGCTTGCCTTTGAACATGTAGGACACGCGCGAATTGTTCTTTCGCTCTTCCTGAGAAATGATGCGGTCAGGAAGCGGTTCGTCGACATCGCAATCGCTGAGATCAATGCCGCCGAGCGCGGTCGAAAGCAGTTCCTTACCGACGTCCGGATGGATCAAGCTCTGCAGATACCGGATCTTCTCATCCGCATCGGCTTCGCTTTCTGCCACCACAACATTGAGACCCGGCATCACTACGAGATCATCGTCGCTACGCCCATACTTCGCAGCGTGATCTTTCAGCTCTCGATAAAATTTCTGCGCATGCTCCAAGTCGTGGAGAGGCGTAAAGATCACCTCGGCGATCTGCGCGGCCAGCTCCTTGCCGGTGTCGGAGGCACTTGCCTGAAATATGACAGGATAACCTTGCGGTGGCCGCGCGACATTCAGCGGGCCACGGACAGAGAAATGCTTGTCCTTGTGATTGAGGAAATGCAGCTTATCCGGATCGAAATAGAGCGAGGATGTGCGGTCCCTTACGAAAGCGTCATCATCCCAACTGTCCCAAAGACCCTTCACCACCTTCACGAATTCATCGGCACGTTCGTAACGTTCAGAGTGACCATAGTGAGAGTCGCGGCCGAAGTTGAACGCTTCGGATGCATTTGACGAGGTGACGACGTTCCAGCCTGATCGCCCGCCGCTGATGTGATCGAGCGAGGCGTATTTGCGCGCGACATGATAGGGTTCGTTGAAGCTGGTGGTGGCAGTGGCAACAAGCCCGATATTGCGTGTGACGGCCGCAATTCCCGCCAACAAGGTGACGGGATCGAAATATGCCATGTATTGTGGCCAGCGGCGCAATGCCTGAAGATTTCCGTCGCGCGTGGCGATGGCGTCCGCGAGGAAGATCAGGTCGAACTTTGCCTTCTCGGCGGTCTGCGCCAGTTGAACATAGTGCTTAAAATTGGTGCCGGCGTCGATCTGCGCACCCTTGTCCAGCCAGGCTGCAACATGGTTGCCCGTGGGATGAAAAAAAGCTCCCAGTCGCATTTGATCTGTACGTCGTGTCATCTCTTTCTCCCTGTACGCCGAGCCAAGCCGATGCTTTCCTTGGAAGTTGATGGGTGCGCGAGATCGCGCGCACCCCTTTGCCATCACCAACTGGAGGATTTTGCCGCGGCCTCGATAGCCTTCTGGTCAAAATCGTTGATCTGCGGAATGAACTGATTGGTGTAGCATGCGCTCACATCGAAGCCCTTCGGCACCAACCCCTCTTCGATGCTGATGCCGGCCAAACGCTTCCACTGCGTTGGCATATTCTCACCCCACTTCACGCCCGGCTCGAGTTTGGTGAGATCGAAGCGGGAATCGAAAATGCGACGCGCCTGACGAAACGTTTCTTCGTTCACAACTTGCGGCTTGGTTTCCGGATACATTTTCCAGTGATTACGGAGCGCTGCGTCCGGATTTGTGAGGCCGAAGATAGACGACTTGGCGATCGCGCGCGCGACCTTCACAACGAGATCAGGCCGCTTCTCGATGGTCTCTTCGCGGGCTATCATCACGTTGCCGAGGATTTCATCGATCCATGGCGGATCGATATAGCGAAACTTGAAGCCGTTGTTCTCCAGCGACGCGATGACGGTGTCCCACGCGGCCCATCCGTCAATGGCTTTCTGGCGAAACGCATTGGCAGCTTGTCCGCCAATGCCGACCGAGAGCCACTTCACGCCGCTTTGCGGATCAACACCTGCGGCCGACAATGCGGCACGGGCAAAAGGCACTGAGCCTGCGGACATGTCCGGCGCACCAAGGGTCTTGCCTTTGAAGTCTGCCAGCGTCTTGATGGGGTCGTCTTCCGGCACCACGATCCGATAGATCGACTTGCGCGCATAGGTGTAGACGGCTTTGACCTTCAGTCCCTTTCCACGTGCGACAAGCAATGCATCGGGGCCGACAGTGGCGAAGTCTACCTGCCCGCTCGCGACTTGTTGAATGCCGGCGGTGGCTCCGGACAAGCCCACCACCTCAACGTCGAGACCTTCGGCTTTCCAATATCCTTGCGCCAGGGGAATTGACGATTGCGCGGCATGGCCCACGGAGATGTTGGACGTGGTGACCGCATAGACCACTTTCTCTTGGGCATCGGCCTGTTGGCCGAGACTGAAAAGCATCGTCAGTGAACACAGGGATAGACAGATCCTACGCATTGTAGTCCTTACCTTTCATTGTCCGGCAATTTCGCTAGGTGTCAGGTCAGTGCCTTGTTCCAGAACAGGAAGTGGCGCTGCGCCATGCGCATGAGATGACTGAGAAAGACGCCGAATACGCCGAGGATCACCAGCACGGCGAAAATGCGCGCCACATCGAATTGGAAGTTCGCTTCCAGGATCAGATTGCCCAAGCCTGCTTTGGAGCCGACAAACTCACCGACGATCGAGCCCAGGATCGCGAGCACGATGGCGACGTTCAGCCCAGCGAAGATGAAGGGCAACGCATTGGGCAAGCGTACCGTCCGGAAAGTCTCCCATCGCCCAGCGCCAAGCGAACGCATGAGATCGAGCTTGCCCTGATCACAGGACTTCAGGCCCATGATGGTGTTCACCAGTACAGGGAAGATTGCGGCCAGTGCCACGATGATGATCTTCGAAGAGATGCCGTACCCCGCCCAGATGATGATCAACGGGGCCAGCGCGATCTTCGGTAGCGTCTGCAGTGCGACCAGCCACGGATAAACCACACGCTCGATGATGCTGAATTGCGCGACGGCGGCTCCGATCGCAGTGCCGATGACAGCCGCAATGACGAACCCGACCAGCGTCTGGAACGCGGTGACGAGGAAGTTATAAACAAAGACGCCGGACGCGAGGCCGCGATACAGCGACAGCGCAATCGCCGATGGCGCCGGCAGGATGAAGTCAGGGATCTTGAAGAGATAGACGGCGAGCTCCCACACACATGCGAGCAGAACGAAACCGAGGAACGATACCAGCGTATCCGAGCTGAAAAATGCCTTCCATCGCAATCGGTGTCGCTTGCGGGACGCCGGGATTTCAGCGGCGGCGGATGCATCAATGGCCATTGTAACTACCTCACGATCCCGAGCGTTAAACCGTGCGAATGTCCAGGAGACGCCGAAGATCTTTGGTGAGCGTGCCGAACCGCTCCTCGCTCAGCATTTCGAGCTTGCGGGGACGCGGCAACGGAATATCCACTTCGGCAATGACGCGTCCTGGGCGCGGCGACATCACCACCACGCGGTCACTCATGAACACGGCTTCTGTGATCGAATGGGTAATCATGAATACCGTCTTCTTGGTCCGATCCCAGATTTTGAGAACCTCTTCGTTCATGATCTCGCGGGTCAGCGCATCCAGTGCCCCGAATGGTTCATCCATCAGCAAAATCGATGGGTCGTGGATCAAAGATCTGGCGATCGAGACGCGCTGCCGCATGCCGCCGGACAGCTCGAACGGATACTTGTCCTCGAATCCCTTCAGGCCGACGAGTTCAAGTAACTCGCGCGCTCGCGCCAGCGATGCATCCTTATCGAGTTCAAGCACCTGCGCCGGCAGTAGGACGTTTTGAAGAATGCTGCGCCAGGGCAAGAGATTGGCATCCTGGAACACGATGCCGACATCCTGATGCGAGCCTCCACCAGAGCGTCCGCGCAACTTCAATTCACCGCCATAGCCATCTTCAAGACCGCCGATGATCCGAAGCAGCGTGGTCTTGCCGCATCCAGATGCGCCGAGCACGGACACGAATTCGCCCGCACGGATGTCAAGATTGATCTTGCTGAGCGCATGGACAGTGCCGCCGGCGGCGGTGTCGTAGATCTTGGTGACGTCTCTTAGCGTCACCACGGCCGAAGCCTGCGGTTTCTCGACCACGAAAGGAGTAGCGTTTGCGGTTGCCAGCATGGTTCAGATGTCCTTCCCAAAAGCACCCGCGGGTGGCGTCTCGTTCTCAAACGGTGCGATGCTCGATCGAAGCTGATCGACAATGAAACGGGCGCGCGGCTGACGTCGCAGCTTTTGGACTTCGAGCTGCTCGCAGAACGCTGCTGCACTTTTGACGTGATCGCGCATGGCTGATGCGGCCTGCCCCTCATCACGTTGCTCAAGTGCTGCGAGGATACGTTCCAGCTCTTTGTATCCGTCTTGCACGCGTTCGTTGGACACGGCACACACGCGCCGGATCCATTGCACCTTGTCGCGCAGATCGAGCAGGATGTTGCGGATTAGCGAATTGTCGGTGACGTCGTAGATTGCAGCATGCAGACGATTGTCCATCGCGATGAACGCATCTGCCTCGCCATTGTTGACGTCACGTTCACGCTCGATGAACTCTGCACGCAACTCGCGCAGGACATCGTCAGAAATCCGCATCGCGGCAACGCTGGCCGCACGCATTTCGAGAAGTGCCCGCAAATCCGCGACTTCCCGGATTTCGTGCGGCGTAAGTGCTTTGATGTAGGTGCCGCTTTGCGGCGAGATATCAATCCATCCTTCGGACTTCAGGCGCAGCAACGCGGTACGCACAGGCGAGCGGCCAACGCCGAGATCTTCCGCGAGACGCGTTTCAGAGAGCCTTTCGCCAACCTCATAATACAGATCGACGATCCGGCGTTTGATCTCGCGATACGTGATGGAAGAGGTCCCGGCGTCGTCAATTCCGAGCATGCAGCCTCCATCGCCGGTCACGGTGCCGATCACCGCGCCTTGCGTTCATCCAATCCAGCCGCCGCCATTGGCAGTCAGGAGAAGTCGTTAGATCGGAAGGAGTAATGACGTTAATCGCTCGATTAACAAACTTCCCATCTAGTTGACGAGTTGAGGCTAAATCAGAAGGCCCAACGTTCAAGCGCAATGAATGTGCATGCCTATAATTTGCGCCCAGCACATTGGACATTTCGGATGTCCATGAATTGACGAGCGAATTTGACGGAAAGTGCTGCACCATTGTTAGAGCAGCGATCGAAGCATCAGCATGATGCGTAAGTTTTCTCTCGCGTATGCTCAGAGAAAAAGCGGGGAACCGTTGCGATGGGTTGTAGGGGCATCGATCTCCCCTTCTACGACTTAAGGCTTAATCATGCCGCGAGGTAACTCCTTCGGGTTATCGCGGGAGAGAGCGTATGCTGTTACCGTTGCTGCTTGTCTCAAGCGTGCTGCGGATATGGAGAGTGCGATGTCAGAGAATCACAACACCCCCGACCAAGGGGATGCGGACCGCCGCAAATTCCTGGCCTCGTGTGGCAAGTTTGCCGTCGTCACTCCACCCGCCATTACGCTGTTGCTGTCCACCTCGTTGAATTCAACGGCTGTCGCGGCGTCGAACGGCAACGGTAACAATGGCTTCGGCAATGGCGGCGATGATGGAAGCAACGCTGGCAAGCAAGATGTGACCCGCTAGCTTTCAGACTTCCTACCTCAGTTCGGTATCAACGCGCTTCATCAATGCGGGGCGCACGTCCGGACTACTTCGTGGGATAGCATTCAAGCCCTAGCTTCCGCGATCGCGTCTGCTTGTCATCATGATGCGGTAAGTTACGACGGCGGCTGCAGTTTACTCAAACGGCCAAACACACTTTCCCGCTTATGAGACTTCAGCTCGATGCGGCCACGTATTTGGCTAACGGCGGGCGTCATATCGATGTTCGCTGGCACGACCAATTGCGCCGGGACGGAACAGCGACGAGCCAAGCAATTGGTTCTACCTTCGATCAAAATCACGTCATGTCATTCCCTAACCTGAACATCTTCGACCGATATGTGAGCTTTGCGCGCACGGCCCTCCCCTAGAAATCCATGAATGAGGTCAGGCAGGAGCCAGCTTGTCGGCAGCGTGTCTTATGCTGTCTGATAGACGCGCAGAGTCGGTCCAGCACTGAGGCCTTCGAGGGCTGGATCAGCTTAAGGAGTATGGTCATGAATGGCGCTGAACTGCTTGTATCCGCACTGGAAAACGAGGGTGTGAAACAAATCTTCAGCGTGCCGGGCGAAGAAAACCTCGATTTTGTCGAAGCGCTGCGGCGTTCGACCATCAAGCTGGTGGTGACGCGTCACGAACAGGCGGCGGCTTTCATGGCGGCGACGCACGGGCGGCTCACCGGCAAGCCTGGGGTCTGCCTTGCCACGCTCGGACCAGGAGCGCTGAATTTCACCACGGGAGCGGCCTACGCCCTGCTCGGCGCCATGCCTATGATCATGATCACGGGCCAGAAAGGCATCCTCAGCCGCAGGCAGGCGCGTTTCCAGATCGTGGACATGGTCTCGACCATGACACCGCTAACCAAATTGGCGCGGCAGATCGTCTCCGCCAGCAGCATCCCGACCATCGTGCGCGAGGCGTTCCGCATCGCACAACAGGAGCGGCCGGGACCCGTGCTGCTCGAACTGCCGGAAGACATCGCGAGCGAAATCGTCGCAGCGGGTACACCGGTCCCGCCCCATCCGATTGATCCTCCCATCGCGCCGCCCGAGGCGCTGAACCGGGCCGCCGAATTGATTCTCAAGGCCGAACGGCCGCTCATCATGCTGGGAGCTGCCGCGAGCCGTCCGCGTTTGGCGGATGCGTTGTCGGATTTCGTACGAAGGCTGCAGATTCCGTTCTTCAACACTCAGATGGGCAAGGGAGCGGTGTCCGGCGGATCGGGGCTTTACATGGGCACAGCCGCACTCTCCGAGCGCGACTACGTCCACCGCGCGATCGATCGCGCCGACCTGATTATCTCCATCGGTCACGATACGGTTGAAAAGCCGCCCTTCTTCATGGGGCCGAAAGGCCCGAGCGTGCTGCACGTCGGCTACCTGCCCGCGACCGTGGAAGAAGTGTTCTTCCCGAATGCCGAACTTGTGGGTGATGTTGGGCCCAGCCTGACGTTGCTGGCGGACCGGCTCGAAGGCAAACTGCCGAATGCCGGCGCATTGCTGGGGCTGCGCGAAGAAATCCTCTTTCACATTGGCGACCGTGCCGAGGAAAGCCGTTACCCGCTGACGCCGCAACGCATCGTGCACGACGTGCGTCAGGTGATGCCGGAGGATGGTATCGTCTGCCTCGACAACGGCATGTACAAAATCTGGTTCGCCCGCAATTACCGGACCCGCGTCGCTAACACGCTGCTGCTCGATAATGCGCTGGCCACCATGGGCGCGGGCTTACCGTCCGCCATGATGGCGGCCCTGCTCTATCCGCAGCGGCGCGTGCTCGCGGTGTGCGGCGACGGCGGCTTCATGATGAACTCGCAGGAGGTGGAAACGGCGGCACGCCTGAAGCTCAACCTTGTGGTCCTGATCCTGCAAGACAACGCCTATGGCATGATCCGCTGGAAGCAGGCAGTGGACGGCTATGCGGACTTCGGCCTCACCTTCAACAATCCCAACTTCGTCACCTATGCCAATGCCTACGGCATCAAGGGCAGCCGCGTGGAAGGTGCCAACGATCTGGCGCCCGTGCTTGAGGCGGCATTCGCGGGAGGCGGCGTGCACCTTGTCAGCGTACCGGTGGACTATTCGGAAAATGTCCGTGTGCTAGTGAACGAGTTGCGCGAGCAGAACGCGTAACGTGAGACAACCACAAGCTGGAATTGCGACCCTCGCCGCTTAATCGCAAGTAAAAACGCATGCCTGCCCCTCGGTTGGCGCGATCCATGCAAATGCTTGAAAATCGCCAAAGTCTCTCCATTTGATTTGGGAACAGCGCCAAGCGCCCCACTCCCAGCCAGAGCTTCAGTCCTCTCACTGTTGGCGGGTGGCCCGGCAGCGGAGTTGCCTGCCGCTGTTGGAGGGTCAACATCATGGGATACATTGACAGGGCTATCGCGCCAGTCATTGACGACGGCGCACTGACGGATGCCTATTCGCAGGCCATTGCCAGCGCGGTCGATCTGGTCGGCCCCGCTGTCAGCCGCATCGAGCAGCTTGGTGCGCGTGCGGGCCACGGCTCGGGCTTTGCAGTTTCTCCGGACGGACTGATCGTCACCAACAATCACGTCGTCGGCGACGCGCATGGCGTTCGCATCACGACGCCAGACGGCTTCGTGACCGAAGGCCGTGTGCTGGGGCGCGACGTCGATACCGATATTGCCTTGATCCGTGCGAACTCAAGTGTCGGCGCATGGGCCAAGCTCGGTGACTCGAAGCGACTGCGCAGAGGTCACATTGCAATCGCCATCGGCAATCCTCTCGGCTTCGAGTGGACGGTGACGGCAGGTATCGTTTCGGCGCTCGGCCGCACCATGCGCGCTCAGAGTGGACGGCTGATGGACGACGTCATTCAGACGGACGCGGCGCTGAATCCGGGCAATTCCGGCGGACCGCTGATTTCATCAAGTGGTGAAGTGATCGGCGTGAACACTGCCGTCATTCACGGTGCGCAGAGCATCGCGTTTGCGGTGGCGTCCAACACGGCGAACTTCGTGATCTCGGAAATCCTGCGTTACGGGCACGTCCGGCGTGCCTTCATCGGTATCGCAGGCGATACTATCGAATTGCCGCGCAGGATCGCGCTGCAGGCAGGCACGATACAATCGACGTCAGTTCGCGTTCGTCGTGTCGAACCGGGAGGACCTGCCGATCGCGGCGGCTTGAAGGAAGGCGATTTCATCCTCGCTATCAACGGCAAGCCCGTTGGCGGCGTCGATGACATCGTTCGGCTGATGGATGGAGACAAGATCGGCCACGACACTGACCTGCTGATCTACTCGCTCGCAGGCAAGGTCGAGACAAGGACAGTGGTGCCGGCAGCACGCGCCTGACCTCCTCCACAGGACGCAGTGCGCTCACCACCATGGAGCCCGGCGCGATGAACCGCGCCGGGCTCTTTTTTTGTCTCGTTCAACGATGGATTCGCATTCAGGGTGCTCGTGTGGCGGTTCAGAAGTTCGCTCCATCTCCGCGCGCTTCGCCCTGTGCGTGTTCATCCCGAGGAACACCTTCTGCGCGAAAATCTTTCGAAAACCCTTGTTCTGAGGCTTAGCGCCGCTATCTACCAATCATCACACTTGTTGACGCGGTGATGGAAATGAATCTCTCTCTCGTTCAGGAACAGGCCATCATGGCTCGCATGGCGCTCATAGTGGGCGGAAGCGAGTTCGATCGTCTGTTCCTGGGCGTGGAGTTCGCAGAGGTGGACGGCGATATTCTCTATGTTCTGGCGCTCGATGAAGATCTCGCCACAGAGCTTGAGGAGAAATATGGGACGCATATTGCGACCGTCGCGTCGCAGATATTGAAGCGCCCTATCGACATTGTCATGGTTCTGCCCAAGCAGCTGACGCTCCAGTAGAGGAACCAAACGTCGCTGCCCCGCGTTTGGTATACATGGAACGGAACTACGATTTGATTCTGCTTTCCGTGGTCATGCTGATCAGCGCAGGCTTTCTCGGCATTATGTCGCTGTTCGAGCCGGCTCCTTCGGTTTCTGCAAAGTCTCCCGTTGCCGCGAGCCAACTTCCTGTTCGCGTGATTGTACCGTTCGTGCCCAACACCAATCCACGCGAACGCTGATCAAGTGTGGTGGTTCAGAAGTTCGCTTGATCGTTCCTGCGAGTCCTTCCAGCGAACTTTGGATTCGGGACCCTAGCGAAACGTCTACACTCTCCCGTCAACTGAATTGGAGAGCTTATGATCAATCGAAACGAAAAACCGGAAAATCAGTCGCGGACCGATCTTCAGGATAGTCGAGGCGGTACGTACGATCCTGTGAATGAGTTGGGCATGCCTCAACCCGATCCGCCTTACGACACGCCGTCACTGGCTCCCGTGCCTCATCCGCTTCGTGGCGATCTGTTACCTTTACCTGAAGGACTTCGCCGTCCTCCGATGGGACCGGACCACAAGCCACGGGAGGGTTGATGTCTTTCATGGCGAAGATTCGCGCGCGTCCGGTTAAATCCGACACGAACGAGAACGAAAATACTCTCGAGCTTACGCCGACGGTTCCGCATGAGGTGGCGGAGACAACGCGACTTATCCGTCTCACCCCGATCGGAAATGATCTGTCGATGCCGCATCGGCAAGTCGCGCTCGTTGCTGCCGAAACCGAAGACCAGGCGAGGCAACTTGCTTACGCTTATGATCCATTCGGACGTGACTGGAAGAACGTAGATCTGTTTTCTTCTGACTCATTCGACGACACAGATACCCACGTCATCGGCGACGTGATTTTCAAATCGACACCTTCGCCACGACCACAAAAACAAAAAGGCAAAACGGAAGCGAAATAGTACCGGACGTTCCAGCGTCAATTCACCAGGTCCATCGAGGGAACGTGGGCCATGACCTTTAGTTAGCCCGTTGAGGCAGACATTTGGAGGCGATGATGGTGAAAGAAGCACGCGAAACCCCGACGTTGATCGGTAGCGATAAGGTCGAGGGAACCGCGGTTTACGGAGCCGACGGCGAGAAGATCGGCTCCATCGAGCGGGTCATGATTGAGAAGACAACAGGACGGGTATCTTACGCTGTCTTGAGTTTTGGCGGCTTCCTTGGCATCGGCAATGATCATTATCCGTTGCCGTGGCCATCACTCAAGTACAACGTCGAATTGGGTGGATATCAAACAATGATCCCCATCGGCCGGTTCAAGAGCGCTCCGAAACATGCCGAGGACAGCGAATGGGATTGGGCGAGCGTCGACCGCAGGAAGGGTGTCAACGACTACTTTGGCGCTCTGATGTGAAGACATGCGCCTCCCTTAGCAGGGCGTTCGTTTCGCACCTCGCTGAGTGGGCCGCACTCAAATCCTCGCGACCCCAGCATACAACTCAAGAAGCGCAATATTGCCCGCCTGCCTAAGGCCGCCGAAGGTTAGTTCGCCTTCGCTGGCGGATTTGAGGATTCGCGCCGCCACATAACTGCGCACGGCTTGTTGTTCAGTCGGAAGACTTCGGCAAATATCATCAAATGCCGCGCGAATGGCGGCAACGGTTTCTTTGTCGTGCTGCATGTTCGCCTCCCTGTGACGGGAAGTTTAACAAGCAGACCTGAGTCGGTTTAGCCGAAAACGCCCGCGGCACATGGTTTTGAACATACCTCAAAAGCATTACGCTCTCGCGTCCAGGCCGCGAGACATTTCCAGAAATGCAAGGCTCACTATCGGAATCGTCCGATCGCAATCGGCTGTTCACTCACATCATGAAGAATGGGCGTGCTCAGCGTTTCTTTCGGCTGCGATAGCCACATGATGAGTAAAGCGGCGACGCTGACCGTCGCGAGCACGGCCACCCTGAAGGATCCGTTGTCCATGGGGTGGTCTCCTCAAACGGGGGAAAGCGAACCCCACGAGTTTGTTCCGAATGCGGCCGCGATTTGTCACGGATTGCCACATTTCGAACGAGAAATGCCTGTCACGAGGCCTTTTCGGCAATTTCGCAATCTAACTTAGCATGTGAATTGCGGCAGAGCCTCTAGCTGATTCTTGTTGATGCTCAACAACGCTCGTGCCTGACACCACTGCTTATTGCTCAACGATGTTGCGGCCTCCCCTTTGTCAGATTTTTCGAAAAGGCTTGCAACCAATCACACAGGTACACGTTGGCTGCATGAGCGATTAACTAAAGAAGGAGAAATCCAGCTGAAGTGAAAGCTCAAAAGCCTCGTCAGTTACTCAGTGGCTGGCGGGGTTTTAATTTATGGAGGAGGCAATGATCTTCCACTTTGACTTGATTGGGACAGATGTCGTCACGAAAGGCGCCGATCATGAGTTCGAGAATGCAGTCGCCGCCACGGAATTCGCCGACAGGCTCGCCGCGGAACTATCGATGGCTGAACCCGAATTCGCGCAAGAAGGATATTCGGTGCGCGTGAAAGATGACCAGGGCGAGGAGATTTATCGGGCCGAACTGAACAGCTCCGTTCACTAGTGTCCCGAATCCGAAGTTCGCACAGGGGTACGGCTTGCTCGGATGCGAATTTCGGAACCAAAGGGATACCAGCAAGTCTATGATTTGAGTGCCGCCGGTGTTTAGGAATCGGAAAGCTCGAACATGAGCTGTACGCGGAGTGCGGACATTCTCGCGACCGTGAACAATAACGGCGTTCCGTCCGGCGCCACATTGACACTGTCAATCACGAGAATGGGCTGAGTTCGCGGCTGGCTTAAATGATGTGCCTCATCGTCGGATGGCAGACGTGCTGTTACGCGGCTGGACTTCCTGAGATAGTCAGGCACTCCAAGCTCCTTGAGTGCCAGGGAGATCGAACCAGTCATCAGGAATGCATCTCGCATTCCCGCGAATCGATCTCTCGCCACATAGTGTGACGCCAGGCTCATGGGGCGGCCATTTGCGTGGCGTAGTGTCGTCAGAACAACCACATACCGACCGCGTCGCAAACCAAGAGCATCGGCGATCTCAGAACTAGCTTTCTCTTCTGCCGAGTCCAGTAGCTGGGCGTGATGTTCAAGACCCGACCGCTTCGCATTCTCACTAAATCGGGTCCGCCGCCCGATGCGATACTCAAGCGTTTCCTCTTCGATGAAAGTGCCACGCCCCTTCTCGATCCGCACCAAGCCATCTGCTGCAAGTTCCGCTAATGCGCGCCGCACGGTGTGACGATGGACACCGAACGAACCCGCGAGAACGTTCTCGCTCGGCAATCGGCCATCCACGACGATGTCTCCGGAGATAACAGCCGCTTCGAGTTTTTCCTTGATATCCTGCCAGCGGCTGCCATTCCCGGGGCTGATCGGATGAGTTGCAATGGACATTCCCTAAAGCTCTTTTGTTCTATTCTGACGCGCCGACATTCTGGCTGAACGAGTGCGCTGGATTTGACGTTCGTAGCAGCATCGCGGCGAGCCCTTAGTACGAACGTCAAATCCAAAAGCGCACTAGCTTCATAGAGTGTCCCCTGATTCTGACGTTTGCAAACGAGAGTACTGCAAAGAGATGCGAATGTTAGAACCGGGACACCAGCGTTACGATGTCTTGAGTAATCCCAATGCGACGCCCGCCTCCTCAATCAGGCGGTAATCGCTGTCATTTGTAGGGCCAAAACCTGTGTAGTGCTTTGGCATCAACTTTTTCGCTTCATCCTCGGTCAGGCCAAGCAGTATCTGCTTGATAACATCAAAAGTCCGCGGATCCAGATCGCCTCGGGCCGCGATCAGACTGTTGGGAATAGGATCCGATTGCCAGACGATATTGGATGCCTCCGCCCTTAATGTTCCGTTATCGATCATCAGTTGCCGATTGCGGTCGTTATCAGTGGCAAAATCCACCTGCCCGTTGGCAACGGCTGTTTCATTGGCAGCATGTGTGGCGCCGTCCCGATATTGAAAATAGGTTTTTGGATCGATGCCCTGTTGCTTGAACCAATAGCTCGGGATCAGCCAGCCCGAGGTGGATCCCATATCCGCAAAGGATACGCGCATTCCCTTCCCGTCTTGCGGCCACTTGGCGTGAGCCAGCCCCTCGCGCGCCACCACAATTGCGCGGTACGTGGTCAGGCCATCGAGCTTAGCCACAGCCATGGGAGTGACGCTACCTTGGCGCTTCGCAAGGATGTAACCCCAAGGTCCGATGAACGACACATCGATCTTTCCGCTCGCCAGGGCAACCGAAATGCCCGCCCAATCAGTTGTTGCCACGAGCGTGTAAGGCCGGCCAAGTTTTTCTGCGATCTGTTTGAACAAGGGCTCCCAGGCGCGCCGGGAATCATCTGGCGTCGGCAACGTAGGCCCGACACCAAACCGGATCGGCTGTTGAGATGCGGCTTTGGATTGTCCGGACAGCAGAAGCGTCGCGGCTGCCAAAATGCCCCCACAGGCGGCGCGACGAGAGACAGAGGTGCCGCATTCGAGCGTCGAAGAAAACGTGTTCATTGATACTCTCCGGAATGATTGTCAGAGCGACAAGGCTGAAGTGGTTTCAAGATTTTCCGGCCGCGCAGCAGAGCGTATTGTTCGCCGCCGAGGAGATTGGCCGTAGATAGTTTCGAGAGATCTGCTGGTCACGTCGCACGTTGCGGCGTCGACAACGATCCGCCCTGTTCTCAAGCCGATCACGCGGTCTGCATACGTCAACGCGAGATCGGTCTGATGAAGGCTGCAAAAGACACCGATCCCTTGATTGTTCGCCACATCCCGAAGTGTCTCCATCACCCCGATGGCTGATTCAGGATCGAGGCTGGCAACAGGCTCATCCGCGAGAATAAAGCGGCACTCCTGGGTGATCGCGCGCGCGATGGCAACGCGCTGCTGCTGACCGCCGCTCAATTGGTCGACCCTCTGATGACGGAAATCAGCAAGCCCGACTTGAGCGAGCGCGGCCTCGGCACGCGCGATATCATTCCGCGAAAATCGTCGAAGCAGAACCCGCCACGTCGGGACACGCCCCAGTCGCCCTGCGAGTACGTTTTGGAGCGCGGTCTTGCGTTTGATCAGGTTGAATTGCTGAAAGATAAAGCCGATATCTCGACGGGTTTCGCGAAGGGCACGACCTCTCAGCTGGTCAAGGCGCCGCGTGCCATCAAAGACCAGCGTTCCTGCATCCGGCGACACAAGCCCGGTGATCACCTTGAACAATGTCGTCTTGCCAGCTCCGCTCGGGCCAATGAGCGCGACGAATTCTCCCCGTCCGACCGAAAGGTTCAAGTCGTCGAGAACCCGGCGATCACCGTAGCACTGCGAAAGCTGTTCGATCTTGAGGATGGGTTCGCGAACTGACGTGAGATTGCCCATTGTCATATCATCCTCCGCCGGATCATGGCGCTCAGTTGATCAACGACAGTGACCATGATGAGAATGATCACGAGGATGGTCAGGATGCGGGGGAAGAACAGAAGATCGACACTGTTCTTCAGCTCCTGACCGATCCCTCCGGCTCCGACGAGACCTAGAACCGTCGACGACCGGATGTTGAGTTCGAGGGCGTAAAGCGCAACTGACGTCAGGCTCGGCATAATGTCGGGCAATAGCGCGTAGGACATAACCTTCAAACGCGTTGCTCCAGTGAGCGCTGCAGCATCCAGCGGCCCCCGGTCGACGCCTTCGATAGCCTCCGACCAAAGCTTCGCGATCACGCCGGCCGTATGAACGCTGACACCGAGCACACCCGCAAAGGGACCAAGTCCAACCGCCACGACAAATAGAATGGCGAAGATGAAGGAATCGATGCCGCGCAGTACGTTCTGTATCCAGCGCGCCGCGACATACAACCCTGTGAATGGGTTGAGGTTACGCGATGCCAGAACGCACAGCGGAGCAGCGATAATGACACCGATGGTGGTTCCGACCAGAGCCATCGCAACCGTCTCTGCAGCGCGCAGCAATAGTAGATCGAGCCCTTTGATATCCGGTGGCCATGCACGCGCAGCCCAGGACACCATGCGGGGCGTGCCTTCAATGAGCCGTGACAAGTCGAAGTCAACGAGACTCAGGCTGCTCCAATAAAGCGCAACGATGCAAATCCCGACGCCAATGCGGAGAAAATCAAGCTTCAAACGACGGCGATCATCTCGCGACGAGATGATCGCGTCTGAGATAGACTCGTTGGACATGGTCAACTCGCGAAAGATGGATCCGCCAGAAGTCGCATGGCCGCGACTTCATTCATCCTCATGAGAAGGCGCTAACTGATATCTTCATGCCGGGATAGGCACTGTGCCTTTGGTCGTGATGCGAAACATCCTGCGGACCGCGGTGCTCGGCAGTTCGTCTGTCGTTCCGCAATGATTGGTGCAACGATTGTCCCATACCACCACATCGAACGGCTTCCACACATGCCGATAGACGTATTTCGCACTTAGAATATGGGCACCGAGCTCCTCGATCAGCGCAAGAGCCTCTGACTCTTCCATGCCTTCGATACCCTTGAGGCCCGAGATGAGACTCGGCGCGATGAACAATGCTTCCGTTCCGGTTTCAGGATGTTTGCGCACCAATGGATGACTGACTTCGGGGGTGGCCTTCTGCTCGGATTCGGTGAGAGCGCTCCACCGTGCACCGGGATGAGATCGATCGGGCGACCATCGATATTCATGACGAACCCAGAGCTTTCGCAATTCGGCCTTACGCGCCTCCGGCAAATCGGCAAAAGCCGCGGCGGTGTCTGCAAAGAGTGTATCGCCACCTTCGCTCGGCACTTCGGTGCCAAGCAGTATGGTGGCAGCAGCCGGAACAGCCTTGTAAGAATAGTCAGAGTGCCATCCCGAGCCGAACGTCTTCATTTGTGGATTCCGGCCAACCTCATCCTGGTTCGACAGGATTGTGAGTTCCGGTTGTTCCGGATGGCGCATCGAGATCACGTGATGCGGATCCGGCTCTCCGAAAATCGCACCAAACGCAGCAAATGCGGCGGGCGTAACATTCTGATTTCGCAACACGATCACCTTGTGATCGAGATAGGCCTGATGAAGGGCGCCCCGATGCTCCGCAACCGATTCCTCTGAAATCAGGAAGTCTTGAATTTCACCGATAAAGGTTGGAGCGAGACGCTGGGCCGTTGGGGAATGCCGTGAAACATCTAACAAGATCCGCCTCCGATGATGCTGCGGGCCGATGCCGACCGCTTTAACCTCAAGATCAACTTATCTGTACAAGTTGCCCAACCATAATAGGTAAGCGGTGAAGCTTTGATGACGCGAATAATAAATTGTCTTGTAAACCATAGATCCGCTCGCAGATCCCTGATCCGCGAAATCTATCTATTTGTCTAGACATGTATAAGACGGCTTGAGCGAATTGCGGACGTTAAGAAATTGCACTCTTCGCATTCAATTGCGATGATGCCGATCATCCGCCGCAAAAGGCGTGCCAGCGATGAAAGAGACTGCATTCTCCTTTACGACGCCGCGCTGTGTCGTCCGCGCATTCCATGTCGGGGATCGCATCAACACGGCCGGATATGACGGAGAGGTTCTCTCTCCCGCCCCTCTGACCGTTCGGGAGAGTCCGGACGGAGTTGTGGTGCTGTTCCGATATGGCGTCGTTGTCACCATGGGCTTGTCTCCTGCGGAAGATGCAGCCTTGCTGGAGCGTCTCACGCCTCGCATCGTGGGAAAATTTGCAACGGTTGAAGATGAGTTTGCGGTGGTGGAACTGTCCGCTGACAAAGAGGACAAGATCCCACTCGGCGGTCCGATCCAACTGGCGAGAATGTCGCTCGACCGGTTTCTTTTGGTTGCGGACGTTCTGTCCAAGAGCGTGACGCTGGCTCATGACGAGCGCGACGTGGCCAAAGTCTTCGAGGTTCTCGAGCCATTTGCGCACGAATTGGCATCGCAGGGTCGAACTCGCCGTGATCGCAGATCGATCCTCCGACTGATCGGAAACTCCTTGCTTGTTCAGAATCGTGTCTCGGGACGCGTCGCCGTCGCCGAGAAGCCGGACGTGCTTTGGGAGCGTCCGGACCTGGAACGATTGTACGCACGCCTCGAAGACGAGTACGAGCTTCAAGAACGTCTGGATACCCTCAATCGGAAAGTCGAGCTCGTGGCGAAGACCGCCAACACACTGGCTGACTTCATTGATACACGCCGCTCGCTTCGCCTTGAGGTCATTATCGTTCTGTTGATCGCGTTTGAAATTGTGATCACCTTGTATCAGCTCTTCTGGCAGCGAAGTCACTGAAGCAATCAAGACCGCATCGTGGACTTCTTTCAGCGATTGTGCGTCGAGGCCTTCACCTTCATCGGCTCTGCTGCATTCAGTCACTCGACCGGTGAACTGCGTTTCTCAGGCAATTGGCTGTCCGGCGATCTCGATGGCGACGGCACCGAGGACTTCCAAATTCATGTGAATGCTGCGGTTCCGCACGCGAGCGATTTTATTCTTTAAGCTCTCGCCACCCGTAGCCAAGGTGATCACGTTTTGCGGCGCGATGTCGTCATCCGCGCCGATTTCATAGTCCTGCCTTGAAAAACGCCGCAAGCGCCGTCAATTTTAGAGGGTGCGGTGGTCCTGGTGATTGCGGTCCACCGCGAGCCGGAGCATGCATCCGGCCTGTGAGGACATCCCATGACCACCTTCGATGAACGAGAGCAAGCCTTTGAACAGAAGTTCGTGATCGATCAGGAGCTTCTGTTCAAGTCGACGGCGAGGTGCAACAGGCTTCTCGGCATGTGGGCCGCCGAGCAACTGGGGCTGAGTGGAGATGCCGCGTCCTCCTACGCGAAAGACATTGTTGCCGCTGATGTCGCCGCTCCCGGCACAGGAGAAGTTCTTCAGAAACTCTCTCGCGACCTCACCGACAAGGGTATCTCCGAGGAAGTGATCCGGCAGAAGATGGGTGAGTTTCTGCTCATTGCCATCCAGCAGGTCAAAGCCGGTCTCTGATTTGAGTCGATTGCGCGATACACATGGACTCTAAGCGTTGGCTAGCTTCTTCGATGCGTTCGCTTCAAATTTCGCTTAACTCGCGATCTCCCTGCGCACCACTCGCGTCCGGAGGATGGCACGGCGATCATGGATCAAATTTTGCAATCGATGAGCCGTGACATTTAGTGTTGCGACTTCCGTCGGATCAGGATCGCTGTCGGCAACTTTCGTGCGCTGCGCACTCAGAATGTCGTCGATCTCATCCTCGATGCGCTGAAGCTCGGATTCACTGTCAGCCTTGCGAATTCTGCGCCCCAGCGCGTATAGCCCATCAAGTGCCGGCACGTCCGATTGCGGTTTGGCGATGCCGAGGAACTTCCACGCCGCGGCAAGTATTGAGGCAAGCGCACCTAACACCATCGGTGTCAGGTAGATCGTGTTGCTCCATTTATCCATGAAACTCTGTTGGGTGCCGTTGTAGTACTCTGCTGCACCGGGATGCACTGGAAGATATGCACCAGGATCCGTATCGGCCGCAGCCACCTGCGCCAGAATCGGAAGCTCGCCCATCAAATCGCGCTTGGCGCTCATCAGCGATTGAGTGAAGCTTGCAATCAGGTCGGAGTCGAGCTTCTTGTGGGCTACCAGATAAAACTTCGTGCGCAGTGTCGTCAGGTCATCGTCCGGAACCGGAGGCGCACCGCGCAGCGTGCCTTTGGGGACATCAAAGCTCTCATAGGCATGTTGCGTCTCCGCAATCGCACCTGCGGATTCAATCGGGATCAGGACCGGAACGGCTTTTGTGCTTTGGGAGAAAAGACCGCGCACAAGCGCAAGATATTTCTCGGTCAGCGGAACAACGATGAGGACCGCATTGACCTCTTTCGATTCCAGCGCACGCCGCGCATCCGATGGAGCCAGGTTCTTGAACGCGACCTTGTTGCCGAGATCGTATTCGGCCTTCAGCACGTCGACGACGCGCTGATTCATCTCGCCGCCCACCACGCCGACAGTTCGGCGCTTCAATCCCTCGATTGAGGTCGCAGAGGATCCGGGCGGTGCGACGATCAGGACAACTGCGTTAGCTACGACTGCAATGGCCTGGGCCTGCGACAGGTCTCCGACATCGCCTCGCACAACCGCAAGATCGACCTTGTTGGATGAGAACGCATCTGCGGCAGCAAGCGCGCTGGTCACTTCAACGACGCGGAGGCGGACCGGCGCGGACATCGATGCGAGGCGGCCGGCAATCGCCGTCATGACCTTGCCCGCCTCGCCGTCGAGTGAGCCAACCGCGATACTCAGCGTCGTTGGGCGGGTGTACCAACGATAGCTCACAAGTCCAGCACCGGCGGCGATTAAGACGACGCCAATCACCAGCGCGAAACGAACCCAGGTCGGTAGCCTGATCGAATCCACTTTCCGCCCCCAAGGCAATCGGGAGAATCCTTAATCCGGCAGGCGCACTTAAGACTTGGTCGAAGACCTGGACGAGGCTAGCATGAAGTTATGGGCCGTGGGAACTGGCCGTGACGGCCTCGTCACCTTGATGAGCAATCGAATGCTTATCCCTCGCTACAGCGGCACGCGACCGTGCTCACACCAGAAGGTGCTTCAGGACGAGCACAAAGCCGCAAATTCTAGCAAGCCGAAATTAAACCACATTAAATCAATTTAAATGTAATAAATTCGTCAGACATCGTGTTTAATGTGCCGGGCGTGATGGTTGTTCAGCCATCAGCATAGGTACTCGCACAACTTGGCCGCGTTATGCGGCCTTTTTGCTTGCCCGAGCTGGACTCTGCTTGCGTTTGAAATCTGGAATGCAGAACGGAGATCAACATGACGGACGTCAAGGTCGCCTATGATGCCGCCACGCTCGCGACATTGCGGCGCGCACTGGATCAAGTACTCACGCACCCGCTCTTCCTGAACTCACCGTCGGTATCCGCGCTTGAAATGGCCGAACACATTCTCTCCCTTGCCGCCGCCGGCGAACGAGATATCGAACGCTTGAGGAATTCGGCGTTGTCGATCCTTGCATCCGGCAGGGCCGCTTGATCTGAGAGGCTCTGCCCGAACTAATCTCTGCCCTTGCGAACTTCTTCGCAGCGCATATCGAGTATGGCGCGTATCTTCTGGCTGTCGAGAAATTCGGGAGCTCGACGAAACCCGTCATCAACGAGTCTTTCCTGAATTCCCTTCCAATCTTGCGCCTTGCCCGAACCTGCGATCTTCAATGCCGCGCGGTAAACCTCTAGATGCTTCTTACGCATTCGCTCCCCCCAATGCGGCGTCACAAAAAGTTCGCGGAACCTCGTCTGTAACCGCGGCGTTTTCGTGTCATCAGTCAGGGAATTACCATGAATGCAGTGGAAGGAAAACAGACCCGTCAACGTCGGCATTCATTGCTTTTCTCATCGCCGGGATTGTGACACTCGGAACTGTGACAACTATCGCAAGATACTCTGGACTTCCTGGCTTGACCTATTCCCCGACGACCAACACTCTGCCAGGCCATCGTGACAGCTAGCGCTTAAAGGCCAAGGGTGACTGTCGCCCACTGAATGATTTCATCGCTGTTGAGAAAGACGATCGCGCTCGGCTCAACAACATCCGGCCGATCCATGGTTGTCACGACCGTTGCCACCACAGCGTCACAACGATCATTGAAGGCGATCGCAAGCGCGGCCCTGCGCGAACGATCACCAATCGTGTAAGCACGGCTGCGGCCGTTCATCCAACGGACGCTAATCGGACGGCCAGGCCCCAGCGCCAACGGCTTGCCGCCCATCAGCCTGAAATCACTCAGGCGATGAAGTTCGTCATCGTCGGATACGCCAGTCGTGCAGTTGCAAAAGCCAATCTTGGCGCGAACGTAGAGATTCGCCTCCGTCCCGCAGTGGGCGGCTGCACAGCGATATGCTTTGCCCTTGCCCCACTCATCGACGGCAAAGGGCCACTCAATTTCGGTCCAGATCGGGCGTTCCGATGCCGGACCCGCATGGTCACGCTTTGGCAGCAGCGGCCACGCCAGGTGTCCAAACGCCCCGGCAGCGCCTCCGATCAACAGGCCGCAGATCGCGGCCATCGCGATGGCTTTCTTCATGACAGCACCGCCTTGGAGAAGCGGCTAATTCTTCGCAACGAACGCCTTGGCCTCTGCGAGCGTAGACCTTTCAGACGTCGCTCCGGCTGTTGATATCAATCTTTCGTACGCTGCCTTTGCTTTAGCGTTGTCGCCGATGGCCTGAGCAGCCTTAGCCGCGCCAACATATGCATTGTAGCGGTTCGGCTCCTTGGACATCGTGGCCTCGAAGGCCGCCAGCGCCTCGTTCGCCATGCCACGATCAAGCAGCATGACACCATAAAGTTCGCGGGCTGGCATGAGAGGCCCCGGCGTGACGGGCGACTTCTCGGTTTTGTCCTCGGCCTCGGCGGCTAAGCTCATGGCCTTTAAGGCGTCTTCGTATTTGCCTTGAGCATAGAGGATCCAAGCGCGGGCCGCCTGCTCCTGAACGTCGACCTGACTGGCCCAGTAATCGTTCTTCGCATCCTGCAAATTGTCATGGAGCGCGGCAAGCTTGTCTGCATCGACGCCCGCTGCACCGGGGTCACCGGAGCGCGCGGCGCCGATTGCACGGGCAAAGTAGGTCACCGCCATGACGTGCGGAAACTTGCTCGACTGGACTACGAGATTGGCGGCGCTTTTCCAGTCCTCGCGCTCCATTGCATAGCGCGCTGGGGATGCTGCGCGGGCGTAAGCGGCCGCAAAAGCATCGGGCCCAAACTGCGTGGCTTCCATTGCGTCGAGAATGCCGCGTGCTTCTTTGTCCTGCCCGAGCTGCAGATAGGCATAGACCATATAGTCTTGACCATGGAGCTGGTCGCCAGCCTCGTTACTGGCTTTTGCCGCTTCTACAGAAGCTGTGTTCGCAGCGATCGACTCCTTCCAGTAACCGACGCGCGTGAAGATATGGGAGGGCATGTGCTGCGCGTGGGGTGCATTCGGCGCGACCTTTGCGTAGCGAAGCGCCGCTGGCAGTCCCCTCGCTGCAACCGCCGGATAATCGTACAAATGGATCAGATAGTGCGCTGCGCCTGGATGCTGAGGCTGACGCTGGAAAATGGGCTCAAGGATCGCGGCGCCCTTCAGTTGATTGGCATATGTCTTGTCGGCGGCTGGTGCGGCGACATTGAGCGTAATCGCATAAAAGATCTGGGCTTCGTCATCATCCGGATAACGCCCCGCTAAGTCCGCCATCTTCTGCAGATATGCCTGAACGCGAGCCTGATGCGGGATTTTGTCGTAATCGCGGTACATCACCGCGAGAGCATCAATATAGTCGCGCTCTCGCTGTGTTTTGGCGCCGAGCGTCTGCGCCTTCTCGATGGCCGCAAGTCCAAGCGGAAGATTGGGCGCAGGCACTGCGATATGCGGATTGTTGAGCAGCGCCAGCGCAATTCCCCAATAGGCAATCGCGCATTCCGGATCCGCCTTGAGCACTTCCCCGTAGATCTCACTCGATGCGCTGTACCAGAACGAGTGCTGGTATCGCATGGCGCGATCGAAACGCCGTTGCGCGGTGTCATTGCAGGAGGTCGCGAAATGAACCGATCCTAATTTCTGCTCGGCATTGTCTTGAGCGACAACGGGATGATGAGCGCCGAGCGTTATGGCGGAAGTGAGAGTAAATGCGAGTAGCAATGCGCGCATGACGTCCTCCCTGGCAGGATAGCAACAATTCTCCTTTCAAAATTTGCGCAATAGTAAGCGGCTGGCCCCTGTGGCTCAACGCGCCCATTTGTCAGCTTGGGTCAGAGTCACTGCCGGATCATCCGCGTTAGGCTCGATCAACCGCGAGTATATTCCGCGTGCGAATACACGGTGCTCGATAGATCCGGCCGCCTCGATGCGCGGCCGGATCTTGCTCCAAGCGTGTGGGTTATTAGACGGGCTTGCCTGAGGCTTCGTCTTCGAAAGTGACCGCGACGGCTGCATTCGCAGATAAACGCACTTGTTGTCCTTCGACGTCCGCAACCAGGCCGAGATCGATATAGTGATGATGGCCCTTGTGACTTCCCTCGCCGCTATCACTCTTGGTCAGCTTGATCCTGTCTTTCTCGACACGATCGACAGTGCCGACGTGAACGCCGTCTGCTCCGATCACTTCCATGTGCTCCTTGATCCGGCTGTCGCTCATCTATCTCTCCTCGCTTCAGGGGTTAGTGTTTAGAAGTCCGCCTCTCTCAACTCTGGCACAGATGGCCCGTTGTTGTGGCGGCAACACAAGCTTAGCGATGCTCCTGGTGCATGATTATGACGCGGATCGCGGCGGCACGTTCCCCTATAGCAACCCCTCCGCGATGGTGAGGTAAGCCTTCCCATGAACAGGCGGGCATCACGCCGAACGATAATCCCGGCGGGAATGAAAAATATGCGTGCGTTTGTGACTTCGCCCCCGCGAGATATCCCTACCGGAAGTCAGGTGCGCAAGCACCTCATTGGAGGGACAGTAGGGAACCAGCCGCGTCCGAAGGCCACGTGAGGAGGCATCAGACGCCGCGATTGACGCGTTAGTGTGGTGGTTCAGAAGTTCGCTACGGCCCGCGCTGCACGATGAGGCGAACTTTGAATTCGGGGCACTAGCTCAGAGCTGGAAGATATTCTTCCAGCTCTAAAGCAAGCCAAAGCCCGCGCCACTACTCTCCGCCCTGTGGAGCCATAACGATTGGCTGCTTGGAAGCACCTACCGGCTTCGGGCGACGGCGAGACGGTGCCGCACCTTTTGAACGGGATGGCGCGTCTCTCGTCCGAGCCTGATCTGTCTTGAAAAGATCGGAAGCTGTTTCTCCCAATTTCTTGCGATCGATCTTGCCCAGTGCCGTGAGAGGCAGCTTCTCCAGAACCTTGAGATCTTCAGGAACCTTGTAAGCAGCCAATCGCGCCGCGACGTTTTTGAGGGTTTCGGAAACAACCCCTTCTCCAGCAGCCTCAGCGAGGGTGACAAAGCCGAAAATACGTTCGCCGAGCACGGGGTCCGGTACGCCCACGACTACAGCTTCCTTCACTGCAGGATGACAGGCGACGAGTGCCTCCTCCACCTCGATCGGTGAAATGTTGGTGCCGCCGCGAATGATGATATCTTTCTTCCGGGCCACGAACCAAATCTCATCACCCTCGCCCCGCCGCATGAGATCGCCAGTATGATACCAGCCGCCTTCCATGGCTTGTTCTGTCGCTTGCGTATCGTTCCAATAGCCCATGAAAACATGTGGCCCGCGAACCAACAGTTCGCCGACTTCGCCGTGTGGCACTTCTGCGCCGGACTCGTCCACCAGTCGGATCTCCGCATCTTTTACGATGCGCGCCACCGGCCCCGGTTTCAACCCGTAAGTCAGTGATCCGAGAACTTCCGTTGCACCCCATATGTTGTAAAGGGGAGCCTTGAATGTCGAAGTCACTTGCTCCTGAAGTTCGATGGGACATACGTCGGCGCCAGTGAGGCAATATCGCAGTGACGAGGTGTCTCGAGGCTCGGCACGCTGGAGCTCGAGCAGCGCGGCGTACTGAAAGGGAAAGCTGCCAAAAACCGTACAACGATTGCGCTCTATGGCGTCGAGCACGGCTTCGGTATCAAGGCTATCGAACAGAACGAAGGGGGCGCCGTAATCGATCCAGGCGAGAAAGGTCAGAAGACCGCTTATGTGCGCCAAAGGCATCGGGGCGATAATCACGTCCTTATGCGATACGTTCAAAGAATCCGCCAACAACCCGATGCTCTCTCCCAATGTATCCGCTGAATGCATCACGAATTTGGGCTGGCCGGTGGTCCCGGATGTGTTGATCAGGACTGCGAGGTGTTGCAATTCGGATGGCGTGAACGATGGTTCGTTATCAGCCCCCTCGAACAGAAGCTCCCAGGGCTGAACATCCACACCGTCGCGCGCCGCATCGAGAACGAAACGCCTATCCTGCGGAAGAATTGCGTCATCGATCGATGCAACGTTGTGGTAGAGGTTCATTTCGCCGAGATAGAGCGCCGGACCCAGGCGCTGCAGCAAGGGCGCAAGCTCGGCGAGCTTGAATGCAGTTCGCAATGGTGCAGCGGTCGCGTTGAGCTGGAAGCAAGCGTAATAGGCGACGATCATCTCGGGCCTGTTCATCATATGCAAGGCGATGCGATCTCCTGCTCTCACACCACGCGCTGCCAACGCGCGCGCCAGACGCGCGGCTTCGGATGCAAGCCGTTCATAAGTCCAAACGTCTTCGTGAAAAATGAACGCGGTACCTTGAGGCCGAGTATGCACCTGATGCATCAAGGCCTTCACTGGAGTCTGCTTCATCGTCTTTTCCCCGTGTGCATGAACCACTTCCCGACTTTGGACGGGTGGCACTACAGCGCGGTTTCAATGCGAACAGAGACGGTTACGATTGTAATTGCAGCAGCACATAAACGGGAGAAACGGCGCGCACGCGGAGAATACCGTTGAGGCTGGCGGCACGAGGCTTTCCTTGCTTCATAGCGTTTTCGTTTATGGTTACGGATTCTCGATCCGTAACCATCCGCAACTTCGTGCATGCACACTGGAAGGTGCCTCGGCACGCGCAACGAGCAGCTTTTTTCGCTAGGCACTATTTCCTTGCGGTCCTGTCATCGCGTCTGGGCCACCTGAAAATACTCATCGACTTTGAGCGACAGCGCGGTTCTGCCAGCCTTTTGAATAGGACGACGATGCATCTCTCATCTGAAGCTGGCCTGCCTCGAGAAGATCGGAAGCTGCTTGTGACAGCTTCTTTCGGTCTATTTTACCCAGCGCCGTGAGAGGCAGCTTATCAATGACCTTGAGATCTTCAGGAATCTTGTAAGCCGCCAATCGTACGCCGACGTTCTCGAGGATCTCGGATACAACCGTCTCCCCGGCGCTGTCCGCCAATATAACAAAGCCAAAAATACGTTGGCCAAGCACGGCATCCGGCACGCCTACGACGACCGCTTCCTTGACGGCGGAATGCGATGCGACGAGCGCCTCCTCCACCTCGATCGGCGAAATGTTCGTTCCTCCGCGTATGATGATGTCTTTTTTCCGGGAGACGAACCAAAGATCACCAGCGGAGTCTCGCCTCATGAGATCACCAGTATGATACCAACCGGACGTGAGACTTTGCTCTGTTGACGGCATGTCGTTCCAGTAACCGCAAAAAACATTTGACCCACGGATCAGGAGTTCTCCGACCTCGCCGGAAGGTACCTCCGCGCCGATCTCATCGACCAACCGGATCTGTGCAGCGTTCACAACGCGCGAAACCGGTCCCGACTTCAGTCCATATGTCAGGGATCCTAAAACTTCCGATGCAGCCCAAACATTGTAGAGTGGAGCGTTAAACGTCCAAAACACCTGTTCCTGGAGTTCGACGGGGCACACATCCCCGCCGGTGAGGCAAAGCCGTAGCGACGAGAGATTTCGCGGTAGGACGCGCTGGCGGGCGAGCATCTGCGCATAGTGTGTCGGAAATCCAATATAGACGGTGCATCCATAACGTTCGAAGGCATCAAGGACGACGTCGGGGTCGAAGCTCTCCACCAAGATGAAAGGAGTGCCGAGATGAATATAAGCGAGGGAGGTGGCGAGGCCCGCCATGTGCGCCAGCGCGAGTGGCAGAACGATAACGTCTTTGGCCAACACGCCCCAATGACGAGCGATCAGTTCCGCGGTCTCTCCCAGCGTTGCTGCCGAATGCGCGACAAATTTGGGCTGACCAGTCGTCCCAGATGTGTTGATGACGACCGCAGACCGGTGAATATCAGGTGCGATGGATAGCTCGCTAGATTTCTGCCCATCGAAAAGCGCCTCCCATGGCTGCGGATCTACGCTACCGCTTGCTGCACCGACAACGAAGCGTTTGTCCCGCGGTAAAATCGCAGCATCGATCGCCGCAACGCTGTAATAGAGATCAAGTTCGCCGAGATAGACGGTTGGCGTCAATCGCTGCACCAGGCTGGCAAGTTCGGCAGTTGTGAACGCGGTCCGCAGTGGAGCGGCGATGGCGCCAAGCTGAAAACACGCATAATAGGCAATGATCATCTCAGGCCTGTTGAACATGTGCAGCGCGACGCGGTCACCCGCCCTTACCCCATGCGCAGCTAGCGCACGCGCGAGTCGTGCAGCTTCAGAGGCGATCCGTTCATAGCTCCACGCTTCCTCGTGAAAAATAAACGCCGTGCTTTGGGGTCTTGTCTGCACGTTGTGCAGCAGGCTCTCAATCGGAGTCTTTGTCATCGTCTCTTCCTGGGTATGTGAACGCCCAGATGAGACGCGAGCCCAACTACGCGCCGGTTTCAGCGCGGGAAGAGACGATTACAGTTGTAGCCGGAATACGTCGTAAAAATAGCGAAGTGATGTGGTGCCGAGGACCAGTGACTTATGGAATGAGCCGCTCCCGTCGCAGTCGCTCGAACAGCGAGAAGAACGCCTCGTCGGTCGGCTGATAGATCGTAAATCCCAGTTTCCGGCTCTTTGACATGTCCGTCACCACTTCGATGGGGCGGCCAAGGTCGGCGTCGGTGTGCCACGGCGAGATCAACCGCTCGATCTTCGGTTCGGCGAGTTTGTGACGCTCTGCGATGTCACGCCACACCGAGCCATCCTCGGCCATTTGCTGCTCGAGTGGACGAACCTCACCGTCGAATGGCACCGCCTCGATGCCGAACCAGCCCGCGATACGGCTCCACATCCATTTCCAGCGGAAGATGTCGCCGTTGACGACATTGAAATCCTGGTTGGCGGCAGCAGGCGTCGTTGCGGCCCAGAGCAGATGGCGCGCAAGTAGCTTTGCATCGGTCATGTCGGTGAGGCTGTTCCACTGCGTCTCCGAGCCCGGAAATAGGAATGGGCGGCCCGTCGCCTTGCAGATGGAGGCATAGACGGCAAGCGTGGTGCCCATGTTCATGGCATTGCCGACCGCTTCACCGATAATGGTATGCGGGCGATGGATGCTCCAGGTGAAGCCGTCACGCTTTGCGGCAGCAAAAACCTCGTCTTCCTGCGCGTAGTAGAAATTGTCGATATCGAGACGGCCCTGCTCTTCCCGGAATGGCGTCTGCGGCAATAGGCCTTTGCCATAGGCCTCGAATGGCCCGAGGTAATGTTTGAGGCCAGTTACAAGCGCAACGTGGCGGACGGATTTCCCGCCCCGTACCGCGTTGAGGAGATGACGCACCATTGCAGCATTGACGCGAATGTTCTCCGCCTCCGTCGCCTGCCGCAGCCACGTTGAGATGAAGACATGAGAGGGAGCGAGCCCGCTCAAGGCTGATTCAAGCGAAGCCGGATCAAGCAGATCGGCGGCAATCGGGGTCACGCCATCCTGTTTGACAGGCTTACGGGCCAGCCCCCAGACCTGCCAGTTGTTCTCGGTGAGGACCGCGCCAGTCGCACTGCCGACAATCCCGCTCGCTCCCACCACCAATGCCTTGTTCAACATGATCACTCCTGCTCTACGCCAGGATTTAGCTGCGAATTATGTCGTGTTCGAGAAGGCACGCGGTGAGAGGCAAGCGTGAAGGAGGAAGAAGGCGCGCGACTGGTTCAGATCATCGCGACGATTGCGATAAGCACAAACGCCCAGAAAAACGTCCCGATCCAGCCTGCCGACGTTGCGTCACATAGCAAGGTACCATCAGAAAGCCGCTTAAGGCCAAGCCAATTGAAACCACGCTGCTCCCTCGCCAGAGCGTCAACCCGCACTTTCTGAAAAGTCAAAATCGGAAGCAGCACACGAGACGTCGTGTAGCCGACCATGTCGACAATGAAGTCAAGAATAGCCAAGCTGCCTTCTCCGGAGCGAACACCCTATTTCGACATAGGACAATATCGAAATGATATGCGCGTTTTGCCGCGCCCCCTCACTTCGTCTTCGCTCGATCCGCCTGCTCCTTGATTTCATCCTCAGAGAGATCGTGGCGAATTAAGACAAGATCGCCATCGTTTGCGACATCGATACGGAACGGCGCATCGCGCGTGGGATCTGCCATTCGCTTCCGTTTCGGAGACTTAACTTTAGCCTTGGCCGGCGTGCTTCGGCCTCCCGTCGCGCCCCCGCTTTGCTTCTTTGGTGCCATGACCCCGCGTCCTCCACCGATGCAGATCAGCCCTGCCATTATCCATTGAATATAGCTGAGGTGAAGGGCATCTGTTAGCTCTGGAACGATAAATCCCGGGAGAGACGCGATGACGGACGGAGCAGTAATGGAAACCGAGGTAGCGGACTACGACGTGCCGATCCCGTACATGCAGCGCACGCGCAATTATTACCTCGCCATCGGCTACGACACCCCCTATCGCTGGGCGCATAACATTGATGCCCCATTCCAGCCGCTCAAGAAGCCGCTCGCGCAATCCCGCGTCGCCATCATCACCACGGCCGCCCGCTTTGATCCTACCAAGGGCGATCAGGGACCAGGGGCGCCCTACAACGGCAGCGCCAAATTTTACCAGGTCTATGACGGCGACACCGCGCAGCAGCATGACCTGCGCATCTCCCACATCGCCTACGACCGCGCGCACACGACTGCGACCGACATGGGTACATGGTTTCCGTTGCCGCAACTCCACCGCCTCGTCCGCGAAGGCCGCGTCGGTTCGATCGCACCGCGCTTCTTTGGCGCCCCCACCAACCGCAGCCATCGTGTAACCGTCGAAACGGACGCGCCGGAGATCCTCGCCCGCTGCAAGGCTGACGGTGTCGATGCCGCAGTGCTCGTGCCGAACTGCCCGGTGTGCCACCAGACGACCGCACTGGTCGCGCGGCACCTGGAGGCGAATGGCATCTCGACGGTGGTCATGGGCTGCGCCAAGGACATCGTCGAGCACGCCGGCGCACCGCGCTTCCTGTTCAGTGATTTTCCATTGGGCAATTCAGCGGGCAAGCCTCACGACATTGCGTCGCAGGCTTTCACATTTGAGCTGGCATTGAAGGTGCTGGAAAGCGCACCCGCCGCGCGGACCACGGTGCAGTCGCCGCTGCGCTGGAGCGGCGATGCTTCATGGAAGCTCGACTACAACAACGTTGACCGCATGTCGCCGGAAGAGCTGGCGCGGCGCCGCCGGGATTTCGACGCCCAGAAAGAAGCCGCGCGCGCGAACCGCGTGGCTTGATCCTAGTGTACCGAATCCAAAGTTCGCCTGATTGTGTGGCACACTTTGTAGCGAACTTTGGATTCGAAAGGACACTAGCAAAATCAAAATGCTAGTGTGGCTCTTGTCTCGCAATTGCCGATAAGAAACCAGCCGCAAGAGTAATCGGCAATTGCGAGACGCCACACTAGTCCGCGAGGCCAGCCGCTTTGCGCAGGGCCGCGTTGATGCGGTCCTGCCAGCCGGGACCACCTTCCTGGAAGTGCTCAAGCACATCCTGATCGATCCGAAGCGACACCAGCTCCTTGACGCCCGGAATGACCGGCGCTTTGGGCACAGGCTCTGCCTTCTTGGTGGTCAGTGATTTGAATACGGCTTCGGCTTCCGTCTTTGCGTCGCTTAGCGTACGCGGCCGGCGTGGGGGTGATGCCATAGTTAAATTCCTTAGGTCAGATTCCTTCAAACAAAGCCGTCGAAAGATAGCGTTCCGAGAACGACGGCACGACGGCGAGAATGACCTTGCCGGCATTCTCCGGCCGCTTGCCGAGTTCGAGCGCGGCCGCAATCGCCGCACCGGATGAAATGCCGCCGGGAATGCCTTCAAGCCGTGCCAGCGCCCGCGAAGTTTCGATGGCAGTGGCACTGTTGACCTTCACGATCTCGTCGATCACCGAACGGTCAAGAATGTCCGGCACAAAGCCGGCGCCGATGCCCTGAATCTTGTGTGGCGAATGCTGGCC
This sequence comes from Nitrobacteraceae bacterium AZCC 1564, assembly GCA_036924835.1. NCBI lineage: Bacteria > Pseudomonadati > Pseudomonadota > Alphaproteobacteria > Hyphomicrobiales > Nitrobacteraceae > Nitrobacteraceae bacterium AZCC 1564. Next base: position 214,428 of record JBAGRR010000001.1, on the reverse strand, counting down.
ACCGGACAGCACGGCGCTCTCCTCCGGTTCGACGGCGACAACGCGCAGGGACGGTTTGCGCGGCTTTAGCACCTGCCCGACGCCGGTGATGGTACCACCAGTACCGACGCCCGCCACGAAGATATCAAGATTGCCCTTGGTATCGTTCCAGATTTCCTCAGCAGTGGTGCGGCGATGCACGTCGGGGTTCGCAAGGTTCTTGAATTGTTGGGGCATCACCGAATTGGGTGTATTGCGGATTAATTCCTCAGCGGTGGCGATTGCTCCCTTCATGCCCTGCGAGGCGGGCGTAAGGATGATCTCGGCGCCGAGGAATGCCAACATCTTGCGCCGTTCGATCGACATCGATTCCGGCATGACCAGCTTCAGCCTGTAGCCGCGTGACGCGGCGACGAACGCAAGCGCGATACCGGTGTTGCCCGACGTGGGCTCGATCAGCACAGTCTCCGGATTGATAACGCCTGCCTTTTCCATGGCGATGACCATCGCCGCACCAATGCGATCCTTCACGCTGGCCGCCGGATTGAAATATTCCAGTTTGGCGAGAATTGTCGCTTTGACGCCGTGCTGCTCCGGCAGCCTGCGCAGACGAACGGTTGGTGTGTCGCCGAATGCATCGACAATGCTGTCGTAGACGCGGCCACGACCCGCGTTGTGCGCAGCGTCAGTGCCTGAGCGTGTGTCCATGGCGGTTCTCCGGAGTTGTGCGCGAGCGGCAAAGCCGCGCGAGACGAAAGACTTCCGCCATTAAGATGCGTCGGTATTTCCATGCAAGAGGCAATCACGGCGCAGTGAAGGCGTTGCAACGCAAAACAAAAAGATCACAAGAACTATCTCAAAAGGAACGTATTTGTGTTGCCACATGTTCAAACTTCTCGCGTATCGTACCACCTGTCTCCGAACTCAAGGGGGGTCACGATGTCAGCAATCGCTGAAATTCTGTCGACCAATGCGTCTCTGGTGCCGCTGCGTCCGAGCGACAAGCCCATTTGCGTGATTTGCTCGGATACGATGGTTGCTGCAGAAGCTTCGGTCCTGCTTGCTGACAACGAAGTGAGCTATCTATGGACCTGCGATACCTGCGGCTGCGGTTTCGTGACCAAGCATCCGGCGACGAAACCGTTCGCCTGCAATTGAGATCGCGAACCGCAGATTCACCGGAATCATAAGCAACTGAAATCTGCTGAAGCCTTCCGTTCACAAAAAGGATGAGCCGCTTGGAAAGGTAAAATCGCGCCGTAGATTAAGCGAGCGGCGCGATGTCCCCTCGGGTCCACCCCTCGCGCGTGCAGGCGCGGAAATCGTCAAACTTGCCGGCGGCAATGGCGGCGCGGCTGCCCTGCATGAGATGCTGGTAATAAGCGATATTGATCTCGGACAGCAGCATCGCGCCGAGCGTTTCTTCCGATTTCACGAGATGATGCAAATAGGCACGCGAATAACTTCGCGTAGCAGGCCAAGTGCTTTGCTCATCGAGCGGCCGCGGATCATTGGCGTGTCGCGCGTTGCGCAGGTTGATGATGCCATGCCGCGTGAAGACGTGACCGTGACGGCCATTCCGCGTCGGCATGACGCAATCGAACATGTCGATGCCCCGTGCCACCGCCTCCAGCAGGTCATCAGGCGTCCCCACGCCCATCAGGTACCGTGGACGATCCTGCGGCAGGATTGGCGCGACCTCCTCGATCATTGCCAGCATAACCTCCTGCGGCTCGCCGACCGCAAGTCCGCCAATGGCATAGCCGTGGAAACCCATGTCGATCAGCGCACGGGCGCTTTCGCGCCGCAGCTCGGGAACGTCGCCTCCCTGCCCGATGCCGAACAGCATGTAGCCGTCCGGCGCGGTCTCGAAGGCGCGCTTGCAGCGCTCTGCCCAGCGTAGCGAAAGATGCATAGCGCGCTCGATGTCGGCCCGCTCGGCCGGCAACCGCACACATTCATCAAGCTGCATGGCGATGTCCGAGCCGAATAGCCGCTGGACCTCAATTGCGCGCTCGGGCGAAAGCTCAATCTTCGCGCCGTCGATGTGAGAGCTGAACGTGACAGCGTGCTCGGTCACCTTGCGCAGTTTGGCCAAGGACATCACCTGGAAGCCGCCGGAGTCGGTCAGCATCGGGCCATTCCAGGTGGTGAATTTCTGGAGCCCACCCAGCGCGGCGATGCGCTCAGCCCCCGGACGCAGCATCAGGTGATAGGTGTTCCCCAGCACGATGTCCGCGCCGGTCTCGCGGATATCCCGCCAGTGTATGCCTTTCATTGCGCCGGCAGTCCCGACCGGCATGAAGGCCGGTGTGTGCACGACGCCATGCGGGGTGGTCAGCTCGCCGGTGCGCGCTTCACCGTCCCGGCCCAAGAGTTTGAAATGATTAGCGACTGTCATCCGCGGCGTTATCGGTCAGCTCGGCGCGCGAAACAACAGGCACGCGTCGCCATAGGAATAAAAGCGATAGCCATTCGCAATCGCATGCGCATAGGCCTTCTGCATGGTCTCGAGCCCACTGAACGCCGAGACAAGCATGAACAGCGTCGAGCGCGGCAAATGGAAGTTCGTCATCATCACGTCCACTGCCTTGAAGCGGTAACCCGGAGTGATGAAGATCGCAGTCTCATCCGTGAAAGGCTGAATAATGCCGTCCTCGGTGGCAGCGCTCTCCAGCAGCCGCAGCGAGGTCGACCCGACCGCAACGATGCGTCCGCCTTTGGCGCGTGCCTCATTCAGTACGCGCGCGGTTTCGGCCGAGACCGTGCCCCACTCCGCATACATGCGATGATCGGCGGTATCATCTGTCTTCACCGGTAGGAAGGTGCCGGCACTGACATGCAGCGTAACGCGATTGAGGCCGATACCACGCGCCTTGAGCGAGGCTTCGAGATCCGGCGTGAAATGCAAGCCCGCGGTGGGAGCCGCAACGGCGCCCTCATTCGCGGCGAACATGGTTTGATAATCGCTCGCATCGCGATCGTCAGGCGTCCGGCGGGACGCGATATAAGGCGGCAGTGGCGGTGCGCCGACGTCGGCAATAGCCTGATCCAGCACCGGACCGTGGAACGAAAACGACAGCACGATCTCGCCGTTCTCTCCCTTATGCTCAACCTGCGCATCGAGATTGCCCAGCAGGCAGACACGTCCCTCATTGCCGAACCGCACGACGTCGCCGATTGATAGTTTCCGCGCCGGCTTCACCAGCGCCTGCCAGCGCGATCCGTCGAGCCGCTTGACCAGCGTCGCCTCGATTTTCGGCTCGGTTTCTCTGCCGATCCTGCGGCCGGAGAGCTGTGCCGGGATCACCTTGGTATCGTTGACCACGAGCTGATCGCCGGGACCGAGAAACTCCGCGAGATTGCGAACCGTCGTGTCCTGCAGGTCTTGGCCCGGCCGCACGACGAGCATGCGCGCGGTATCGCGCGGGCTCGCAGGCCGCAGCGCGATGCTGGTTTCAGGCAGGTCGAAGTCGAACAAATCGGTACGCATGGAGGCCCAAATGTCGATGGCCGGGACATGCCCGGCCATCCGCTATCGAATAGAGACAAGCATGATCCGGAAAAGTGTGTAGCGGTTTTCCGATAAGATCATGTTCAAATAACAAACTAAAGCGCGAGATCATCGCGCTTTAGTCTCCCGATCAAGCGGCGTCAGCAGCCATATAAGCCTTGACGATCTTGTCCGGGTTCTGGACCGGCTCGCCGCGCTTGATCTTGTCGACGTTCTCCATGCCGGAGGTCACCTTGCCCCAGACCGTGTACTGGCGGTCGAGGAAGCGGGCATCGTCGAAGCAGATAAAGAACTGGCTGTCGCCGGAATCCGGGTTGGCAGCACGGGCCATCGACGCGGTGCCGCGCACATGCGGCTCCTCGTTAAACTCGGCCTTGAGCTTCTGGCCTGAACCGCCGGTGCCGGTGCCCTGCGGGCAGCCGGTCTGGGCCATGAAGCCCTCAATTACGCGGTGGAAGACGATGCCGTCGTAGAAGCCTTCACGCACCAGTTCCTTGATCCGGGCGACGTGGCCGGGTGCAAGGTCTGGACGCATTTCGATGGTCACGGGCCCCTGCGTGGTTTCGAGGATCAAAGTATTTTCGGTGGTCTCAGCCATGCCTGTCTCTCTCTCGGTTTGGGTTTACGTCTGCGGTCGTCAAACCGCACGGTGAATGGGCGTCCAGCCACTGCGTTGCCGAGACTGTCGGTAAAAGGCATCGGCGTGCAGGCCTGTAGTGTGTTCATCACGGCGATCCGATACTGGAGCCGGTCGTCATCGGTCGCATTCGGAGATTCATAGGTAATCCGGGGGTGACCAAGGATTTCACCATTGCGCGTGAAACTGACGAGCACCGTGACCTGCATCCCCGCATGCGACAGCGGCAATCTGGGAGACTTCCAGCAGTGCTTCAGCTTCTCGAAAATCTCGTGAAGGGTGTTGGCTGGTGCTTCTTCGGCACGCGCCGGGGTCCCCGGCACCAGGATTGATATGGCGAGCAATGCCGCGAAAACAACTAGACTTGGCTTTCGCGACATCCCCACCTCGTGAACGATGCTGTCCTATTTGATATCGGACGCGACCTGCACCTTCAGCATCTTATCAGGATCCTGAACCGGCTCGCCGCGCTTGATCTTGTCGACGACATCCATGCCGGAGACGACCTCACCGATCACGGTGTACTTGCCGTTCAGGAACGAGCCATCTGCAAACATAATAAAGAACTGCGAATTGGCCGAATTAGGGTCGCCGGCGCGGGCCATGCCAACGATGCCGCGCTTGAATGGCACATTAGAGAATTCAGCCGGTAAGTTCGGATACTTGGAACCGCCGGTCCCGTTAAAGCGCTGTCCGTCGCCGGTCTGCGCCATGAACCCCTCGATCACGCGATGGAACGGGACATTGTTGTAGTAGCCGTCGCGCGCGAGTTGCTTGAGGCGTTCGGCGTGCTTCGGAGCAAGGTCTGGACGCAGCTTGATGATGACGCGCCCCTTGTTGGTGTCGATCACAATGGCATTGTTCTTGTCGAGGCCGGCAGGCAGCGCCTGCGAGAACGCGGGCGCAGCAAGAACGAGGGCCGCGAAGACAGCGAGGATGCGGATCATGGAAACTCCGGATTGAAGGAGGATTGGTTAGCCAGCGAACTTGGTCTTGAGGCGCGCCGCGACGGCCTTGGGCACAAAGGGGGTAACGTCGCCGCCCATGCTGGCGATCTGCCGCACCAGTGTGGCGGTGATCGGGCGGACGGTCGCGGAGGCAGGGATGAAAACAGTATGAACTTCGGGGGCCATTGTCTGGTTCATACCTGCGATCTGCATTTCGTAGTCCAAGTCGGTCCCGTCGCGCAGGCCGCGGATCAAAACGGTCGCTCCCACCCGCTGCGCGGCGGTGACGGTCAAGTCTCCGAAGGTGACACACTCAATCTTGCAGCCAACCTTGGCGGCGATGGGCGCAAACACTTCCATCACCATCTCAAGCCGTTCTTCCGTCGAGAAAAGCGGCGCCTTTCCGGGGTGGATGCCGATGGCCACGACGAGGCGATCCACCAGGCTGCAGGCCTGCCGCACCACATCCAGATGACCGTTGGTGACGGGGTCGAACGACCCCGGATAGAATGCAACTCGGGACATACTCCGTCCTACCCTGCCCGGCGAACGCCCGCAAGCGCGCAGAGTTCCAGTCCGCCCCGCAAAGCCCGGCGGTTATATTTTTAAGAACTTGTGAACCTTTCGCTCCGCTCCCGCGTCTCCTTGCCAAGCATGCCAGCAGGGCGGCGCTGACAGGGGCATAATCATGATAAGAGCGATTTCGGTGGTCGTTGCTGCGGCAGCGATCGCAGCAGGCATCACATTTTCTCCGGGCTTTGCCCCCTGAGGTGGAAGCAGGTCAGACCACCATTGCCAAAACCGCGCCCGCAGCGAGCACGACGGTCGATGCAGCTTGCGCAAATCAGGCCTGGCCGCACGTCGACGCCGCCTGTCTGCGCGGCAGCGGTAATACTACGATCCAATCTGTACGTGTGATCACCACGGACCGGCGCTAGTGTCCCGAATTCAAAGTTCGCCTCGGCGGTCGCCGTCATCGCCTTCCGGTGCTGACCGCGCACCGCCGTTCTACGGCATCAAAGTCTGCAACAGATGGTTGGAGACGGTCAGCCTCTAGGCGAGAGCATTGTCGAGCGGTCGTCGGCTGACAGCGATAGTTAGTCGGCTGGGATGAAGCGGAGTGTGCCTGCTCGACGCGTTGGCCTGCCGGTGTCGTTCGTGTGATTGATGCCATCCATGACAGGCACCTCAGAGAAATCGAACGGGCTTACCCCATCCAGGCAAGCCACGTTTACGGCATATAGATTCTGGTCAGATCGTCGTTGATGGTGTGTGTATATTCCGCAGCGAGAACAGAAGAAGTGCTGCGCTGATCCGGTATGGAAGCGATAGCTTGTTAACGCATCCTCGCCTCGCAGGAGCTTGATTCCACCCGTTTCCGCCATGACAACGACGGCGCCCCGCATTCGGCAGTAAGAGCAAGTGCAGCGGCGGATCGAATTGAAGCCGTCGCTGAGCGTCACCTGGAACCGCACCGCACCGCAATGGCACTGGCCAGCCCGAATGTTTGTGTCGCCCACCATGTTGTCTGTGTCTCCAGTTCAGATCATTTCTACGCCCAGTCTTGGTGGGCGGACGAGAACGTCTCCAGAACCTAGGGCTATACCCGCAACCGCAGAACGGCGGATTAGCCGCCGTTCCCGTTTCCGTTTTCCTCTTCGGTGATGTGCTCGACCGATACCACGTGCTCGTCATCGGCAGTGTCGAACACAATCACACCCTGCGTCGAACGGCCCGCGATGCGGATGTCCTCGACCGGACAGCGGATGAGCTGCCCCTTGTCGGTGACCAGCATGATCTGGTCGCTGTCTTCCACCGGGAAGGAAGCTACCAGTTTGCCGTTGCGGTTATTGACCGACATCGCGACGATGCCTTTGCCGCCACGGCCGGTGGTGCGGTATTCGTAGGACGAACTGCGCTTACCGTAACCGTTTTCGCTGATGGTCAGCACGAACTGCTCAGCAGCCGACATCTCGACATAGCGCTGCTCGCCAAGTTCGATGGCGCCGGATGCTTCCTCCTGATCCGGAGCCGCCTCATCCTCGGCACCGCCACGGCGCACCGCATTCGCACGACGCAGATACGCTGCACGCTCGTCCGCATTGACGTCCATGTGCCGCAGGATCGTGAGCGAGATCAGCTTATCACCTTCGTTCAATGCAATGCCGCGGACGCCCATCGAGGTACGGCCGGTGAACACGCGCACATCGGTGACCGGGAAGCGGATGCACTGTCCGCCGGCCGCAGTCAGCAGAACGTCGTCGCTCTCGGTGGCGATCTGAACGTCAACGATGGCCTCACCCTCGTCGAGCTTCATGGCGATGATGCCGGAGCGACGGACATCGACGAAATCGGACAGCTTGTTACGCCGGACATTGCCGCCGGTGGTGGCAAACATGACGTCGAGGTTGCCCCACGACGATTCATCCTCCGGCAACGGCATGATGGTGGTGATGCGCTCACCCTGCTCTAGCGGCAGGATGTTGATCAGCGCCTTGCCGCGCGAGTTCGGCGGCGCCATTGGCAGACGCCAGACCTTTTCTTTGTAAACCTGGCCGCGTGACGAGAAGAACAGCACCGGGGTGTGGGTCGAAGCGACGAACAGGCGGCTGACGAAGTCCTCGTCGCGCGTCTGCATGCCCGAGCGGCCTTTGCCGCCGCGCTTCTGCGCCCGATAGGTGGAGAGTGGCACGCGCTTCACATAGCCGGCGTGAGACACGGTCACCACCATATCCTCGCGCTGGATCAGATCCTCGTCCTCGACCTCGCCTTCCTGATCGATGATCACGGTGCGGCGCGGCGTGGCGAACTCATCCTTTACGGCGGCGAGTTCGTCCTTGACGATTCCCTGTACGCGAGCGCGCGAACGCAGGATATCAAGATAGTCGGCGATCTCGACAGCGAGTTTGTCAAGTTCGTCGGAAATTTCCTCGCGGCCGAGCGCAGTAAGGCGCTGCAGGCGCAGATCGAGAATGGCTTTGGCCTGTTCCAGCGACAGCCGTGCCGTGCCATCAGGCGCAAGCGTGTGTCGCGGATCGTCGATCAGCGTGATCATCGTCGCCACGTCTTGAGCCGGCCAATCGCGCGACATCAGGGTGTCGCGCGCGGTCGTTGGATCAGGCGAAGTCCGGATCACGCGGATGACTTCGTCGATATTTGCAACAGCAATCGCAAGACCGACCAGGATGTGAGCGCGGTCGCGCGCCTTGTTCAATAGGAACTTGGTCCGCCGCGAAACAACGTTTTCGCGGAAGGCAACGAACACTTTCAGCAGGTCCTTCAGGTTCATCACCAGCGGACGTCCGCCATCCAGCGCCACCATGTTAGCGCCGAAGCTCGTTTGCAGCGGCGTGAACCTGTAGAGCTGATTTAGCACCACATCCGGAACCGCATCGCGCTTCAGTTCGACGACCACGCGATAACCTTCGCGATCGGATTCGTCGCGCAGGTCCGAGATGCCCTCAATTTTCTTTTCGCGCACCAGCTCAGCGATGCGCTCGACCATGCTGGCCTTGTTCACCTGATATGGAATCTCGGAGACGACGATCGCTTCGCGATCCTTGCGGATCGTCTCGATCGTTACCTTGCCACGCATGGTGATGGATCCGCGGCCAAGATGATAAGCCGCGCGGATGCCTTGACGGCCAAGGATGATGCCGCCGGTCGGAAAATCCGGTCCCGGAACAATATTGATGAGATCATCGATGCTAAGTGCTGGATCATTGATCAGCGCGATACAGGCATCGATCACTTCACCAAGATTGTGCGGCGGGATGTTGGTCGCCATGCCGACCGCGATGCCGCCAGCGCCGTTGACCAGCAGGTTCGGGAACTTCGCGGGAAGAACCTTCGGCTCGCGCTCGGAACTATCGTAGTTCGGCTGGAAGTCGACGGTGTCCTTGTCGATGTCGTCGAGCAGCGAGTGCGCCACCTTCGCCAGGCGCGCTTCGGTATAACGCATGGCCGCCGCCATATCGCCGTCGACCGAGCCGAAGTTGCCCTGCCCGTCAATCAGCGGCACGCGCATGGAGAAGTCCTGCGCCATGCGCACCATCGCGTCGTAAACCGACTGGTCGCCGTGCGGATGATATTTACCGATCACGTCGCCGACGGTTCGCGCGGACTTGCGGTACGGCTTGTTCCACTCAAAGCCATTCTCGTACATCGCATAGAGAATGCGGCGATGAACTGGCTTCAAGCCGTCACGTGCGTCCGGCAACGCACGCGCCACGATCACGCTCATCGCGTAATCGAGGTAGGAGCGTTTCATCTCATCCGTGATGGAAACGGGACGGATATCGTTCGATTCGGGCGGACCCGACGGCGGATCTTGAGGCTCAGTCAAAATGCGAATCCTGGGTGCGAATTTGTTGCTGTTATATAGGCGAATTCGCGCGCCAAAGCCAATCGCAGCGCCACTCAAAAACGCCCCGAAAAACGCCACGCTTTCAGCGAGTTACGAGAGCAAAAAACACGCCTACGGACGTGCATTCCGGCGGTGATCAAACATGTGTTTGGCGCTTGATCCCTCCCCTTGAGATATAGTTCGGCGGCTCGCCAAAAGCTGCTCGGAAAGAGCCAAGGGATTGCTGTGCTCGACTATGCTTTGACTGCCTTCGTAACGTTGATCGTGGTCGTCGATCCGGTTGGGATCGTACCTGCGTTTCTGTCCGCGACCCATGGGCTTCCGGACGCGGCCCGCAGAGGCGTTGGTTTGCGCGCATCGGTCATTGCAGCCCTCATCCTTGCGGGAACTGCGCTGGTCGGGAACTGGCTGCTCGATCGCCTCGGTATTGGCCTCCCCGCCTTCCGGATTTCCGGGGGCATTTTGCTGTTCGTGGTCGCCTTTGAAATGGTGCTTGGTACGCGTCCAGCGCGTGAGGTGCGCGAGGCGGAACAGGCCATCGAAGAGAAAGTCCGTGATATCGCAGCATTCCCTGTGGCCACCCCGTTGATCGCGGGCCCGGGTGCAATCACTGCCACATTGCTGCTGGCGGGGCGTACAGGAAGCGATCCTGTGACTTTAACTGCTCTGATCGTCATCATCGCCGTTGTGGCTGCGTTGTGCGCGGCCGCTTTTGCCTTTGCGGGACGCGTTGCGAAACTGCTTGGGATTACCGGAAATGTCGTTCTTTCACGCTTGCTCGGCGTGGTGCTTGCGGCACTCGCTGTACAATTCGTGATCGACGGCGCCCGGACGGCATTCGGCCAGAGCTAGATGTGCACATTGTTATCACATCTGTTTCATCGAATGACCGCATCAACATCAGGCGCTGACCACCTTTCGACGATAACAGGCGTGTTCCGTACCCCGAACTGGAAAGGTATCGATCATGCGATTGCTTACAACAGTAGCCACCGGTGCACTGCTTGTTCTCGGAGTACCAGCGCTGGCGCAGGCCCCTGCTAAACAGCCTCCTGCACAGTCTGAAACACAATCTCAGCCGAGAATTCGCAGCGTCCAGGTCGTGGACGTAAAGGATTTGTCGCCGTCAGTGCGTTCGCAAGTCGATGCGCTTGTGTCGCGCACCAGCGAGGAGGATCTGCAATCGCTGCGGACATCGATTGACGCGTCGCCTACGATTTCTGAGGCGCTGAAAGCCAAAGGTGTCAGTTCAGCACAGGTCGTCGCGATCAACATCGACGACAACGGTGTCCTGACAATGTTCACGAAGACAGCGTAGTCGGAGACTGTCCCTCAGGCTTTTCGGCAGAACCATCACCTCGTGTTCGAGGCGATCCTCAAGCCGTCATTCGCATAATAAAAACGGGTGCCCCCTGCTTGGGGCACCCGTTTTTACGTTTCATCCTAAAATCAGAACGGGATGTCGTCGTTCATGTCGTCGTTGCGGCCACCGGCAGCCACACGGCGTGGGGGCGCTGAACGCGGTCCCGAAGATCCGAAATCACCGCCGCCTTCATCGGGCGCAAACGAACCGCCACCGCTGCGTCCATCGAGCATGGTCAGGTTCGAATTGAAGTTCTGAAGAACAACTTCCGTTGAATAACGGTCCTTGCCGTCCTTGTCCTGCCATTTGCGGGTCTGCAACTGGCCCTCCAGATAAACCTTGGCGCCCTTCTTCAGATATTGCTCCGCAATCTTGCAGAGCCCTTCATTGAAGATCACGACCCGGTGCCATTCCGTCTTCTCTTTGCGCTCGCCGGTCGCCCGGTCCCGCCAGGTTTCCGATGTCGCAACGCTCAGGTTGGCGATGGGACGTCCATCCTGCGTTCGCTTGATTTCAGGATCGGCGCCAAGGTTGCCAACCAGGATAACTTTATTGACGCTTCCCGCCATGATCATCTCCACTCTGGCGCTCCAACGCGCCCACTACTTATGCTGTCGGGCCGCAGTCTTAAATGCCCGCGCCCGGTTCTGGCTCGACCCTATACGTTCTTGCCAGCTCGACGACGCCTGCCGTGCGGTTATCCACCGCATCCGGCCGAGTCGGATCCGCCGTCAACACATTATGTGCTCTATTTGTTCCCATGCAAGCCGTTACATCCCAGGGAACTCGTTGAATATCTGACAATTTTATAAAACCGCCTCAGAATATGTCGAAAAAGTGATCGAAACGTGGAGCAGAGAGTCCAAAAGTTCCAAGTAAATCCTTGCCTTAGAAGGAATGACTTCCTGATCGAGTGTGTCTTTTGGGAGACGGCATTTCTGGAAGAACCCGGTATATTCCCTTCATGGAATCGCAATGCCACTGCGTTCGCTTTCAATAAAAACTGCTTCAGGCCAATGAAGCAGGCACAACTGGAGAACTGAAATGAAAAAGTTTCTGCTCGGCACCGTAGCACTCGTTGCGCTCGGTACCGCATCGGCGGTCGCTGCTGACCTGCCGGCTCGCACCTACACCAAGGCTCCTGTTTACGCTCCGGCGCCTGTCTTCAACTGGTCCGGCATCTACGTCGGTGGTCACATCGGTGCAGCTTTCGGCGGTGACGACAGCTTCGCCACCACTGACCCGCTCCTGACCGGCAGCAACCGCGACGCCGCGTTCCTCGGCGGTGGTCAGATCGGTGCTGACTACCAGTTCGCTCCGAACTGGGTCATCGGTATCGAAGGCCAGATCAGCGGTCTCTCGGACAGCAAGCGCAGCTTCACGGACGGCTTCGATGTGCTTCGCGACAAGTCTGACTGGCTCGCTTCGGTCACCGGCCGCCTCGGCTACACCTGGGGTCCTGGCATGATCTACGCCAAGGGCGGTGTTGCGTTCCGTGACAACAACGGCCTCGAAGCAACCGCAGGCTTCCTGCCGGCTGTGACCGATCGTCAGGACACCGGTTGGACCGTCGGCGGCGGCTTCGAATACATGTTCGCTCCGTCTTGGTCGGCGAAGGTTGAGTACCAGTACTACAACTTCGACACCACCAACGTTGCTTACACCGCTGCTGGCCTTCCTCAGGCCCTCAGCTACAAGGACGACCTGCACACTGTGAAGGTTGGCGTGAACTATCACTTCAACTGGGCCAGCCCAGTCGTCGCGAAGTATTGATCTTCGTCTGACCTGAGATTCTCAGGGTTACGGAAAGGCCGGCTCTTCGAGCCGGCCTTTTTGTTGTGTCTTCTAAAGACAGCGCCAAACTAAGCCAGCACCCAACAGAAACTTCGTGGACGGAACCGAATCAAACAGTTGATGGCTCGCGCTTGGGGCTGGAAATCTGCAACCGTTCTTCCTATGTTCCGAGCATTGAGAATCTGGCCGAGCAACTGGTGACAGTCTCTCCGCGTTTCCGGGGACGACGTTCTGTTTGCGCGCGGCGCGTCACCGGAAACGACCTCATGGATGAAGTGATCAAGGCAAGCCGCAAGTCGACTGCTGCAGTGTCAAGTCTGCGTGCGATTACGATCCGCGGTGCCCGCGAGCACAATCTCAAGAATGTCGATCTCGAAATCCCGCGCGACAAGCTCGTGGTGTTCACCGGTTTATCGGGATCAGGCAAATCGTCACTAGCGTTCGACACCATCTACGCAGAGGGGCAGCGTCGCTACGTCGAATCGCTGTCCGCTTACGCCCGCCAATTCCTCGAAATGATGCAGAAGCCGGACGTCGATCAAATCGACGGGCTGTCGCCGGCCATCTCCATCGAGCAGAAGACGACGTCGAAAAACCCGCGCTCCACCGTCGGCACGGTTACGGAGATCTACGACTACATGCGTCTGTTGTGGGCGCGCGTCGGCATTCCGTACTCGCCGGCAACAGGCTTGCCGATCGAAAGCCAGATCGTCTCGCAAATGGTCGATCGGGTGCTCGCGCTGCCGGAGGGCACCCGCCTCTATTTGCTGGCCCCTGTCGTGCGTGGCCGCAAGGGCGAATATAGAAAGGAACTGGCGGACTATCTCAAAAAGGGCTTCCAGCGGGTCAAGATCGACGGGAAGTTCTACGAACTCGCCGATGCGCCAACCCTGGACAAGAAATTCCCGCATGACATCGATGTCGTGGTCGACCGCATTGTCGTGCGTCCTGATATGGCGCAACGCCTGGCAGAATCATTCGAGACAGCTCTGAAACTGGCTGAAGGCCTTGCTGTTGTCGAATTCGCCGACGCTCCTGCTGCAGGCGATGCCGCGACCGACAAGAAGCCAGAAAAGAAGACCGCGAAGATCCACGACAAGAGTGGGCCCGAGCGCATCCTGTTCTCGGAGAAATTCGCCTGCCCGGTTTCCGGCTTCACGATCCCCGAGATCGAGCCTCGGCTCTTCTCTTTCAACAATCCCTATGGCGCCTGCCCGAAGTGCGGCGGCCTGGGTGTCGAGCAGCACATCGATGCCGACCTGGTCATTCCGGACAAGGAACAGACGCTTCGCAAGGGAGCGATCGCTCCTTGGGCGAAGTCGTCCTCCCCCTATTACATCCAGACACTGCAGGCGCTCGGCAAGTTCTACAAGTTCACGCTTGATACCAAGTGGAAGGACCTGCCGAAGAAAACACAGAATGCGATCCTGTTCGGCTCAGGCGATGACGAGATCAAGTTCTCCTATGAGGACGGCGTCCGATCGTACGACACCAAGAAGCCGTTCGAGGGCGTCGTCACCAACATCGAGCGCCGCTTCCGCGAGACTGAAAGTGAATGGGCCCGCGAAGAGCTTGGCAAATATTTCAGTGACGTGCCGTGCGACGCCTGTCATGGCCACCGCCTGAAGCCAGAGGCGCTTTGCGTCAAGATCGGCGGCAAGCACATCGGCGAGATCTCAGAACTCTCCGTTCTCCGTGCGGGCGAGTGGTTCGAGACCGTCCCCAAGGCGCTGAACAAGCAACAGAACGAAATCGCAGTGCGGATCTTGAAGGAGATCCGCGAGCGACTGTCGTTCCTGCTCGACGTCGGCTTGAACTATCTCACGCTGTCCCGTTCGTCCGGCACCCTGTCCGGCGGCGAGAGCCAGCGCATTCGGCTGGCCTCGCAGATCGGTTCGGGCCTGACCGGCGTGTTGTACGTTCTCGACGAACCCTCGATTGGTCTGCACCAGCGCGACAATGCCCGTCTGCTCGATACCCTGCGACGGCTGCGAAATCTCGGCAATACGGTCATCGTCGTCGAACATGACGAGGACGCTATTGAGACAGCAGACCACGTCGTGGACGTTGGTCCAGGTGCGGGCGTGCATGGCGGCAGCATTGTCGCCCAGGGGACCCCGCAACAGATCAAGTCGAACCCCAAGTCGCTGACGGGCAAATACCTGACCGGCGAGCTGTCCGTGCCTATCGAGGAGCGGCGACCGCCGAACCATCGGCGCACCCTCAAGGTGGTCAACGCGCGCGGCAACAATCTCAAGAACGTGTCGGCCGAGATCCCGCTCGGGCTGTTCACCTGTGTGACCGGCGTCTCTGGCGGCGGAAAGTCCACGCTGTTGATCGACACGCTGTACAAGGCGATTGCGCGCAAGCTCAACAACGCATCGGAAGCCCCTGCTCCGCACGACCGCATCGAGGGGCTGGAGCATATCGACAAGATCATCGACATCGACCAGTCGCCGATCGGCCGGACCCCGCGCTCGAACCCGGCCACCTACACTGGCGCCTTCACGCCGATCCGCGAATGGTTTGCTGGCCTACCGGAATCAAAGGCGCGCGGCTACGAGCCGGGCCGCTTCTCATTCAACGTCAAGGGCGGCCGCTGTGAGGCCTGCCAGGGTGATGGCCTTATCAAAATCGAGATGCACTTCCTGCCAGACGTCTACGTGACGTGTGACACCTGCAAGGGCAAGCGTTACAACCGCGAAACCCTGGAGGTGTTGTTCAAGGGCAAGAGCATTGCCGACGTCCTCGACATGACGGTTGATGAAGCCGCGGAGTTCTTCAAGGCCGTTCCCCGCGTACGGGAAACTTTCAAGACACTGCAACGCGTCGGCCTTGGCTACATTCATGTCGGTCAGCAAGCGACGACGCTGTCCGGCGGCGAAGCGCAACGCGTCAAGCTCGCGAAGGAGTTGAGCAAGCGCGCGACTGGCCGCACGCTCTATATTCTCGACGAGCCGACTACGGGGTTGCATTTCCACGATGTCGCCAAGCTGCTCGAGGTGCTTCACGAATTGGTGTCACAGGGCAACAGCGTCGTGGTCATCGAACACAACCTTGAGGTCATCAAGACCGCGGACTGGGTGATCGATCTCGGTCCGGAAGGTGGCGATGGCGGCGGCGAGATCGTCGCCTGGGGACCGCCCGAGGACATCGTCAAGGCGCAGCGTAGTTACACTGGTAAATTCCTTGCACCCGTGCTGGCGAAAGCGGGCAAACCGAAGAAACGACCAGCCGACGAGGCCGCGGAATAATTAGCCGCCGGTCCGATTTCGGGCCGGCGGATTTCTTTATGCAATCATGCTCATCTTGGAGCTTTGATCAAAGCCTCAAGAATAGCTTAGCTCTCACTGACCGTGCCCGGTCAGTTCCTGGTCCGTCAGATCCCAATCCTGCCAGAGCTTGAGAACCGCCAGCAGGACGATCGCTCCGCCGAGGCTTGTGTGCCACAACCGAAGCGCGCCAGCGCCGGAGTAGCTGAGGATTAACGGCAGCGCCATTAGGCAGGCGCCTAGCGCCATCTCGCATCCTTCCTGCCATCGCCGAAGTGCGATGTACTCCATCTGCGCCAGGCAAAACACGAGAATACCGATGAGCATTGTGACCAGGATGACGTAGCGCGGCTCGGGCTCTGCGCCGAGGCCATGATTGGCCTCGCCGGTCAACCAGGGCGACAGCACAACCAGCATGCCTAACGCCATGCCGCACCAGTCTTCCCATGTTCGATGAGTGTTAAGAAAGCCATGGCCAGGCATTTTTGAACCTCCCTAAAAGCGAGGCGGCCAACGGCTCTCTGGCAGAGGACGAAAACGACCGTCCGGCCGCATCAACTATGTCCTGCAAGGGACGTATGAAACACGCCGGTCTTTACAAGAGACCACGGGGCGGATTTTGTTCTAGTGTGGTGGTTCCGAGGTTCGCTGGAAGGACTCGCGGGAAAGATGGAGCGAACTTCTGAACCACTACCACCACACTGGCTGCCAATCCTGCCGACGCCGTGGTGCGCTACGACGTCGTGCGCGACGGCGGGTGCTGGAAGATTGACGATATTCGCGGCACGACCAACGGTGATCTCTGGCCAGTCCGCGCCCCTGCTGACGAGCTCACTCAAGAACTAATCATTCAATGTCTGGAAAGATCAATGACTGAAGCGGTCCAAAACAATACAGCCAAACAACGCTATCAACTCGAAGTCGAAGGGCACATTGCCGCCACGTACTACAAGCTATCCGGCAACGTCATCACGTTCATCCACACGGAAGTGCCAAAGGAACTCGAGGGCAAAGGCATTGGATCGAGACTTGTTAAAGGCGCACTCGATCAAGTCCGCGCCGATGGGCTCAAGGTCGTGGCGCAATGCCCGTTCGTAAAGGCCTACATCGGCAAGCATCCGGAATATGCCGACCTGCTCAATTAAATTTGTCCCCTTTGAGGCTGTCTGTCCCCCTTCTAAAGGCACACGCGATGAGCGAAGAAACCACAACGGTCCGCAACAATGCAGCGTTGAGCCGTTACGAACTGGACGTGAACGGCTCAATCGCTTTCGCAAACTATCGGCTTGCCCCCGGGAAAGTCATTATCACTCACACTGAAACGCCACCCGCGCTCCGTGGCCGAGGGATCGCATCAAGATTGGTGCAAGGGGCATTGGAGCAAATCCGTGCCAATGGCCTCAAGGTCGTGGCGGGCTGCGGATTCGTCGTCGATTACCTCCAGAAACATCCGGAATACGCCGACATCACAGCCTGAATCAATTTGCTATTAGAAAAGCCCGCCAATGGCGGGCTTTGTTTTGCGTAAGTCCGGCAATGAGATCATCAGACGATCTTGATCGACATATCCGGCAAGCCTTCCAGCTTGCACAACAGCACGTCGCCCTTGTTCACTGGACCGACATTCTCTGGCGTGCCCGAGTAAATAAGGTCGCCGGCTTTCAGTTCGAAGGCTTCCGACAGCTTTGAAATCTGCTCGGCGACGGTCCAGATCATCTTGGTCAAATCCGAATTCTGTCGCACCGTGCCGTTCACCGAAAGCGAGATCGCGCCCTTGGTAAAGTGTCCAGTCTTGCTCGCCGGATGAATCGGGCCGAGTACTGCCGAATGATCGAAGCTTTTTCCGATTTCCCACGGCTTCTTTTCGTTGCCCATGGCGTTCTGCAGATCGCGGCGCGTCATGTCGAGGCCGAGCGTATAGCCGTAGACGCAATCCAGCGCCTTATCGACCGGGATATTCGTACCGCCCGACTTCAGCGCAGCCACTAGTTCAACCTCATGGTGATAGTTCTTGGTGAGCGAAGGATACGGATGGTCGGCGACGGTGCCGATGGCGACAACCTGAACGGCATCGGTCGGCTTTTGGAAGAAAAACGGCGGTTCACGTGTCGGGTCCGAGCCACGCTCGATGGCATGCGCCGCATAGTTGCGGCCGATGCAATAGATACGCCGCACCGGGAAGGCTTCATTTATTCCCACTACGGGAATTGTCGTCTGTCCGACGGGGAAAATGGTCTTGACGCCAACCTGCGCGTTCGCAGCTTCGGTCAGCGCTGTCGTTCCGGCGAGGGCCGCAGCGCCACCCGCCAAGACGGTTCTACGGTTGAGATCGGTCATTGGATATTCCTCCCTAAGCAAAGTCCATGGTGACAGTTTTCTGATGTTCTTGAGACGGTATCACTTCGGCAAACAGCGTCGGTATGGTGATATTCCTCGCTGGCATTCTGTATTCCTCTGCCGGTGATTTGGATAGCCCACGCGACAGCCAATGTTGGCTGTGCAACGCAACAAAAAGGCCCGCCAGAGGCGGGCCTTCAAACAGCGCGATGAATGCGCCTAAGCTCAGGTCTTAAGATCGTCCGGCAACTTGCCGCCGTTTGCCGCTAGCTTGGTCATCACCTGCTTGTGCAGCCAAATGTTCATTTTAGCGGAATCGTTCATGTCGCCATCGTAATGGAGCTCTTTGGCCAGTTCCTTACGCGCGCTCAGGCTCGAGTCGATGTCGAGCGCTTTCATCAGGTCGACGATCGACGTACGCCATTCCAGCTTTTCACCCTTGGCTGCGACGGCCTTATCGAGAATTGGGGCGACATCAACCATCTGTACGCTTGCGCCAGCACCCGGTGCGCCGCCCGACGATGCCGGTGTGCTTGCTGCCGCGCCGGCGCCGCCCGCGGGCTCTGCGGCCTCGGCCTTGGTGCCAAAGATCGCGCCCATGATTTTTCCGAAAATGCTCATAGTCAAACTCCCGATAACCCGACGATGGATTGATTTGGATTTGAATGTTGCCTTCTAGAGTCATCCCGGCGGCGCCGCGCCGGTCGTGGAACAGTGTAGACGCCTGTCCATGACTTGCCAATGTAAGACCGCGTTGATGCAGAGCGGGTATTTGAGTCAATTCCGTCAAAAAGCTGCAACATGACGCGCCCGTTTCTCACGCTGCTCCGCAAAATAAAAGGCCGATCACACCAACGCGGTTGGTTCCAATCGGTTCACGGTGTCTGGAATTTTAGATGTAGAAGTTTTCCATTCGTCGCCGACCGGATCGTGATACTGTTGAGCAGGTGTCACCACAGCAACCGCAGCGTTGCAATGCGCTGCGCGATCAAGAGGCAGCCACCATGAGCAATCCCGTTACAGGCACTGTTCAATCGCCTTCCGCATCATCGTCGTCTGCGGCGATTGTTATTCGCAAAATCTCCGTTGCCGATCTCAAGGACGCGCTACGGCTCGGCTGGGAAGACTTCAAGGCCGTACCTTCGCACGGCGTTATGCTGGCCCTGATCTATCCGGTGCTGGGTCTCGTCCTGGCGCGCGCCACTTTGGGTTATTCAATCCTGCCATTGCTATTCCCGCTGGCTGCCGGCTTTGCTTTGCTGGGCCCCTTCGCCGCGCTCGGATTCTACGACCTCAGCCGGCGGCGCGAGAACGGCGAGGATGCGACCGCCTCCCACGCGCTCAGTGTGCTGTCTTCGCCTTCGATCGGTGCGATGCTCGGGCTCGGTGGCGCGTTGCTTGTCCTGTTCCTGGTCTGGCTCACGGCCGCGCAATCCATCTACAGCTCGCTATTTGGCTACGCTCCTGCATCCAGCATTCCAAATTTCCTGAGCGAAGTGCTGACCACATCCAAAGGGCATAGTCTGATTTTCATCGGCTGCAGCGTAGGCTTTCTGTTTGCGCTGGCGGCGTTCTGCATCAGCGTGGTGTCCTTCCCAATGATGCTGGATCGTCATTCCAGCGCTGCTGACGCTGTCCTGACCTCGCTGCGCGCCGTGGCAAAAAACCCGGTACAGATGGCGATCTGGGGCTTGATCGTCGCCGCACTGCTGGTCATCGGAACGGTCCCGTTCTTCTTAGGCCTGACCGTGGTCATCCCTGTGCTCGGCCACGCGACTTGGCATCTTTACCGCAAGGTGGTTGAGCCACCGGCCACGCCATACGTACCGCCGCCAAAGCCCAAGCTGCACCGGTACGCAGCGGAATTCCCAGTCAGCTTGTTCACGTTGGGACGCCGAGAACACTAACTGCGACAGCAAAGCAGCGCAGCAGTTGCCTCATGGTGCGGCGGCCCAGCCGCCGCACCATCGGTATCTCAAGACATCATCAATGCTTGTGGCCGGGCTCAGACGTCGCGCCGATCGCGGTGACGTTGAAGCTGACGTCAACACTGCCAGCTTTCTCGAATGTCAATGTCGCCTTCAAGGTATCGCCCTGCTTGAGCGGCTGCTTGATGTCCATGAACATCATGTGGAAACCGCCCGGCTTCAGTTCGACGGTCTCTCCCGGTTTGATCGTCAGGCCCTCAGGAAGAGCACGCATCTTCATCACGCCGTCGGTCATCGACATTTCGTGCACTTCAACGCGATCGGAAATGCTCGACGTTGCCTTCACAAGCCGATCAGATGTCTTGCCGTTGTTGGTGATCTTCAGGTAGCCGCCTGCGATCTTGGCTCCCCCAGGCGTCGCGCGCGTCCATGGTGATGTCACCACCAGATCCCCGACCTTGAACGTATCACCGCCCGTCGCGGCGGGCGCGCTCATATGCATGTGGTCCATGTTGCCATGGTCCATCTGCGCCATCGTTGTCGTGTCGGCGGCGATCCGCAGTGCCGGAGCCGGCGCCTTGAGACTATGCGGGCTTTGCCCTGCGGCAGGCACCTCCGACCAGTTGATCTCCCCGCTTGCGCACTTTTGTGCGGTCGGAAAATAGATCGTCTGCCCAGGCTGGAAATCACCTGAGATAAAGCTCGTGAACACGAACTCATCGTAGTTGTCGTCGGACAGCGAACCGCCCGACCACACGATTTCCTTCGGTCCCTCCGTCACGGGCTTGCCATGGCTTTGATAGGTCTTGGCATAGGCGCCGCGTGTAATGTTCAGCGTCCAGCTCGGTTTGGGCATCGGCTTTACGCTGATCACGCCCTCCGGAATCTGAACGCCGATGCTCTGCGTCGCCTGCCCATCGCAGCCGTGCGGCACCTGCAGCACGGCCTTGTAGTATGTGTTGGCTCGCGTCTCAGCGGTCGCGAGCGTGATGTGCGCGAATGCGCTCGATTGCGATGTGATGATTGCCAGCACTGCTAATCCAGCGCCTGCAAACAACCTCATGGGGTTGTGGAGATAGATGGTCATAATGTCCTCGAAAGCTGATTGAGAAGTCCGAAGTTTTTCTCAGACCGGCTTAGGAGGAGCTCGTGCCGAAAAGACCTGCGTTGTGATTGCGACGTGCAATCCAACGTCACGCAGGATTTCGCCGGAGCGAGATAGGCTGCGGCATATCAGCAATGAGCTCGGTGGCTGCGACTCCAATGCAGTGAAAGCACCCGCGCACGCAGAAAGACAGTCGTGCTGAAAACCGTGTCCGGATTTCGGGCCGCTGTCTTCCGTCTTCTTATCGTCAGGCCAGATGCCCTTGCAGATCGGTGCAAATGCGCCCGCTTCGGGCACCGCCGCCTGCGCTCCGCCCCACGCGACGATAAGAGCCTGAATGGCCAGCGCATGTGAAAGCAGCAGGGCCAGACATAGACGCCGCATGGAAGAATGTTTCCGCATCGCGCGGCTATGCCACGCTCCCCCTCCGACGTCCATGATTCTCACGAAGAAGCGACGCAACGCTGCGTGAAAGTCAAAATGAACAATCATTCACAGTTTTGGGTGAAAAGTTTCTAGAATCAACATTCAGCGGAACAATTCGACTGTTGGAGCCCGCAAGAGCATAGCTCAGCTTCTTCCGTCGGATCGGTCGACCCGTCGACTGAATCCTCTATTCCTCCAAATCTATGATAGGTCGTCAAAATCTGTCTCAAATCCTGCCTCAAAGCTTAATTCACGGCTTAATTCTTAGCTGAAAGATTAATCATTTCTTAATGAGATATGCATGAATTGCTTAGCTGCATCGCAACAATTGCTGTGTTGCGGCGCGAGATACTCCCCTATATTCACTTCAGCGATGAAGCTGCTTTCAAGAGCTGAATCGGGAATTCAAAGGAGATTATCATGTTGCTCTCGCTTATCCGCGCTATTCAGGCGTTTCGCGAATATCAGCGCAATGTCGCCGAACTGTCGCAGCTCAGCGATCGCGAACTGGCTGACATCGGGCTTGACCGCTCGGACATCCGCCGCGTTGCTGCTGGTGCCTACAACGGCTAATCAGCCGAAGTTGACGTACTGAACTAACGGATCACGCCCGCCTCCAGCGGGCGTTGTCGTATATAGGTCTTCAATTGTTCCGGTGGAGCCGCAGTGCCCGTTGCACCCGCCCCCGGTGGGCTCTAGTTGTCAGCTATGACAACTGAAAGCAAAACTGCATCCACGGATCCCATTCACATTATCGGCGGCGGCCTCGCAGGCTCCGAAGCTGCTTGGCAGATTGCCAATGCCGGTGTGAACGTTGTCCTGCATGAAATGCGGCCAGTCCGCACAACCGACGCGCACCGCACCGACAGCCTCGCCGAACTCGTTTGTTCAAACTCGTTCCGATCTGACGACGCGACCAACAACGCGGTCGGTCTGCTTCATGCCGAACTGCGCAAGCTGAACTCCCTGATCATGCGGAGCGCTGACGCCAACCAGGTTCCGGCCGGCGGCGCGCTGGCGGTTGATCGTGAGGGCTTCTCTGCAGCGGTCAATGCGGCGCTCATCGCTCATCCGCGGGTCGAGATCCGGCGTGAGGAAATCGCCGGCCTGCCGCCTGAGGAATGGCACAACGTTATCGTTGCAACCGGCCCACTCACGTCTGCACCGCTGGCGGAAGCTATCCGCGCGCTTTCGGGGGAAAATGCCCTCGCCTTTTTCGATGCGATCGCGCCCATCGTGCATCGCGACTCCATTGATATGTCGATCGCTTGGTTCCAATCCCGCTACGACAAGGTCGGTCCGGGCGGCAATGGCGCCGACTACATCAATTGCCCGATGACACGCGAACAGTACGACGCATTCGTCGATGCGCTGCTCGCCGGCGAGAAGACGGACTTCAAGGAATGGGAAGCCAACACGCCCTATTTCGACGGCTGTTTGCCGATCGAAGTGATGGCTGAGCGTGGCCGCGAAACACTGCGCCACGGGCCGATGAAGCCGGTTGGATTGACGAATCCACGCGATCCCACGGTCAAGCCCTACGCCATCGTCCAACTGCGTCAGGACAACAAACTCGGCACGCTCTACAACATCGTCGGATTCCAGACCAAGCTGAAGTACGGCGCGCAAACGCAGGTGCTCCGCATGATCCCGGGTCTGCAGAACGCCGAGTTTGCGCGCCTCGGCGGCCTCCATCGCAACACGTTCCTCAACTCCCCGATACTGCTTGACCCGCAATTGAGACTGCATGCGCAACCGCGCCTGCGGTTTGCCGGTCAGATGACTGGATGCGAAGGCTATGTCGAATCCGCTGGAATTGGTTTGCTTGCGGGACTCTTCGCTGCAGCCGATGCACGAGGCGACGCGATCACCCCGCCGCCCCCCACAACGGCGCTGGGCGCGCTGCTCGGTCACATCACGGGCGGACACATCGAGACGATCGACGCCGGACCGCGCTCGTTTCAGCCGATGAACATCAATTTCGGACTACTTCCGCCGCTCGCATCGCCGCCGACCAAAAAGCCCGACGGCACTCGGCTTCGCGGCAACGAGAAGACCATCGCGAAGAAACAGGCGATGAGCGCACGAGCCTTGGCTGACCTCGACAGCTGGATCGCCGATACGCTGCGTGTGTCCCGCGCCGCCTAGTGTGGTGGCAAATCAGCTCTTGAACGGCGCCCCGCTTGCCGCGCGCCAGATCGTCCAGAGCGTTGCCAGGCGGGACGTCGATGGTGGATCGAACGGACTCGATGCGTCTAGCTTTGACAGGATTCGCTGCACCATCACCAAGGGCAGGAAAGCCGGCCGCGAGGCGGCCGGTGCGTTCCCCATCAGCGCGAACGCAGTGTCCAGTTGCTTGCGGGCTTCACGGCGGAGATGAGCCAGAGCCTCTCGCAGCGGTTTGTCTGATTTCTGCATGAACACATCCTCCGCGACCACGTCATGAAGGTTCATGAGATCAGCGGGCAGATAGAGCTGCCGCCGCGCACTGTGCCGGGGCAATGCAAGCATCACATCGACCAGTCCTTCGGCAATGCCGGCGTGATCGGCAATCCGCGAGACCTCGGGCGCGGTCACGCTCAAGGTGCGGGCGCGCAATGCATAGAGCGCAGCGGACGTATCGCGGCAATGCGCCTCAAGCGCAGCGATATCGGGCATGGGATCGTCGTAGACATCGAATACATGCGCATCGATCAATCGAATAAAAGTCTCGACCGGCAGCTTGTATTCCGTAATCGCCCGCAGCAACTCTGCGGCCACCGGATTGCCCGTGACCTCACTGTGTTCCGTTCTGCCTGCCTGCCCTGTCAAAGCATCACGCCACCACTGCAAGCGGATCTCGCCCGTCAGCGCCTGACTGACATGGTCGCGCACGTGAGAGACTTCACTACTGAATGCGGCCAGTGCGAGCCACGCGCGGCGTGGTGCAGGCGGGACAAACAGGCTTGCGGCATAGCTGGTAAAATCGCGCGTACGCACCAGATCGGCGCAAAACGCAGCGTCACTAGAAGCAGTTGTCGTCATGGTACGGCAATCAATGCAGCCGCGACGCGGCGTCGCTCGCCGATCATGACATTGTAGGTGCGGATCGCGGGACCTGTCTGCATCGTGTCGAGAACAACTTTCACCCGCCGCAGCGCCTCACGCAAGCTCGATGGCGCCAACCAGACACCTGCCCCGGTCCCGATCAACAGCGTGTCGATGTCTGCGGAGTGCTCAAATACCCGGAACAGCGACGCCTCGGTGATCTCCTCCGGCGCCGAAACGGGCCATGCCCAAATGGCGTTCGGCAGGCACAGCAGCGAACCGCGATGCGACATATCGGCGAAGCGAAAGCCGCCATTGCCATAAGCATCGATCGGCGCGGATCGAGGAAGGTGCGGTGCGTCTGATTGGGATGATTCGCCAAAATGGGAGCGGTCTGGCGACAAGATCATGCGCCCTTCAGTTGGGAGTGCGATCCAACGCAAGCTCGAACGCTGCGCTGGATCGCCCTCTTATTCACTTCTTTGACGATTTATCTTTCGACGGTTTGTCTTCTTCTTCGCCACCAGCCCGATTGGTGCCCACACCGAGATAGATCAGGATCGGCGCCGCGATGAAGATCGACGTATAAGTACCGACCAGCACCACGCCGAACATCATCGTGGCAGTGAAGCTGTGGATCGCCTTGCCGCCGAACAGCAGCAGCGCAAGCAACGCCAACGTCACGGTGACGTGGGTGATGATCGAGCGCGACAGCGTCGAATTGATCGACGCATTGAGCAGGTCGGTCATCGGCATCTTCTTATAACGCCGCAGCATTTCGCGAATACGGTCGTAGATGACGACGGTGTCGTTGAGCGAGTAGCCGAGAATGGTCAGCAGCGCCGCGATACTGGTCAGATCGAACTCGATCTGTGTCACCGACATAAAGCCTAGCGTCAGCACGATGTCGTGAACGTTGGCGATCATCGCGCCCAACGCAAACTGCCATTCGAAGCGGAACCAGAGGTAGATCAGGATCGAGAATATCGCGAGCATCAGGCCGATGGTGCCATAGGCGAGCAACTCGCCCGACACGCGAGGACCGACGACTTCGACGCGGCGATAGTCAACGGTATCGCCGAATAGCTGACGCACCTTCTGCACGGCCTCTTGCTGAGCCTGATCACCGCCCGGCTGTTCGGCAATGCGGATCAGAACGTCGTTCGGACCGCCAAACTGCTGAAGCTGAACGTCACCGAAGTTCAGCGTGCCCAATTGGGTGCGCAGCGCCGCCATATCCGCAGGGCCCGACTTGGTCTGGATTTCAAGCAGCGTGCCGCCCTTGAAATCGATGCCGAAATTCAGGCCGTGGGTAAAATACAGCGTGATTGCCAGGATCGACATCGCCGCCGAGATCGGAAAGCTGATCCGGCGAAAGCGCATGAAGTCGAACTTCGTGTCGTCCGGAACGATACGAAGGGCTGGAATGACGCCGTAGATGCTCAACACCGTCAGGACGACGATGAAGATGGCAAGCGCGATAATAATCGTATGAGTCACAGCCAACTACCTCAAATCGGAACGGTCTTTGGCCGCTTCCAGCTCACCCACATCGCGACGATCAGCCGCGTAACAGTGAACGCCGTGAACACGGTGGTGATGATGCCAATGCCGAGCGTGACGGCAAAGCCGCGAACCGGGCCCGTGCCGATGTAGAACAACACGGCCGCCGCGATAAACGTCGTGATGTTGGAGTCCATGATCGTCGCCAACGCACGGCTGAACCCAGCGTCAATCGCTGAGATAGCGGTGCGGCCGTTGCGCACCTCTTCACGGATACGCTCGTAGATCAGCACGTTGGAGTCCACCGCAATACCAACCGTCAGAACGATGCCGGCGATGCCGGGCAGCGTTAGCGTTGCATTCAACATCGACAGGATGCCGAAGATCATCGCCACGTTGATGGCAACTGCCACATTGGCGAAGAAACCGAACAAGCGATAGGTCAGCAACATGAAGACGATGACCAGCACCGAGCCGACGTAAGACGCCAGTTCGCCGGCCGCGATTGAGTCCTGCCCAAGGCCGGGACCGACCGTCCGTTGCTCGATCGGCGTCAGCGGCGCGGGCAGCGCGCCCGCTCGCAGCAGAATCGCGAGATCGTTCGCGCCCTGCACGGTGAAGTTGCCGGAAATCTGTCCGGAGCCGCCGGTAATGGGTTCGCGAATGACGGGCGCTGAAATCACCTCATTGTCGAGGACGATGGCAAACGGCTGGCCGACATTCTCAAGCGTCGCCTGTGCGAACTTGCGTGCGCCCGACGTGTTGAAGCGGAAGGTGACGATTGGCTCACCCGTGCGCTGATCGAAGCCCGGTTGCGCGTCGGTCAAATCCGCGCCCGGCACCAGCACCTGCTTCTTGATGACATAAGGAATCTTGGGCGACGACGCGCTCATCAGGATTTCGGACTCCGGCGGCACCCGGCCCCCTTGGGCCTGCTCAGGCGACACCGACGTGTCCACCATCCGGAATTCCATCTTCGCGGTTTTGCCGACGAGTTCGATCACACGTGTCGGATCCTGCAATCCGGGCACCTGCACCAGAATACGGTCAACGCCCTGGCGCTGGATCAGCGGCTCGACGGTACCGAGTTCGTTGATGCGCTTTTCAACGATCTGGATGGACTGCTCGACCGTCTGGCGGATTCGCTCGGTGATGGCAGCGGGCGGCACCGTGAGCCGGATCAACCCGCCTCCGGCATCGCTGACTTCCAGGCTGCGCTGCCCGCTCGATCCCAGAATGCCGCCCAGCGGTTGCGAAAGCTCACGCAGCTTCGCGAGTGCGTTCGTCAGATCAGTGTCCTTGACGCGAACCTCAACGGTGTCGTTACGCACGGCAAGGCCGGTGTAGCCGATCTTGGCATCGCGCAATGTCCGCCGGGCCTCGTCGCGAACTTGCTCCAGCTTGTCCTTCTTCACTGAATTGGAATCGACTTCGAACAAAAGGTGAGAACCACCCTGCAGGTCGAGACCAAGCACGACATGACGCTGGGCCCATTTCGGCCAGCTCTTGACGGTCGCTTCAGGGAAGAAGTTCGGAACCGCGAAAAGGCAAACGATCACGGCGGTCAGAATGATCGCCAGCGCCTTCCACCGCGAGAAATACAACATCGAGATGACCTGTCAGATCAGATACATATAGTCGCGAACCGAAAGCATCAGCTCGCGGCGGATTCTTCCTTCGAATCCTTAGCCGGCTCACCCTTGGTCCGGACGCCGGTAATCATCTGGCGCCATCTGGCGGATGCGGACGCCGTCGGAGATTTCCACCTCGATCTGGTCGTCATCCACGACCTTGGTAACCTTGCCGACGAGACCGCCATTCGTGATGACAGTATCTCCCCGCCGGATGTTCTTTACCAACTCCTGATGGTCCTTCAGCTTCTTCTGCTGGGGCCTCAGGATCAGAAAGTACATGATCACGAAGATCAACGCGAACGGCAGCAGCGACATCAGCATGCTGTTGGTGTCACCGGCAGCACCGGCAGCCTGGGCAAAGGCAGGGGTAATCAGCATCGAAAGATCCTCGTGGGGTGCACGCCAAGGCGAACAAGCCGTTGGCATCAGGCCGTTTTGGCCAAATTTGCGCGGACTATAGCGGCCATTGCCCCAATTGCAACGGCGGGCAGCCCTTCCATTTGGGCGGCTTGCGGCAGTCCGCAAGCCTCGCATAGGGTGCGGCGCAAGGAAGTGGAAACATGTCGAAAAAGTCACGTAAAACAAGCCTCGCCAGCCCCAAAAAGGCGACTCAGCAGAAGACCTCGAAGCCCGCGACAAAACGCCCAGCGCCCGTCGCCACACCCGGCGCCGACGAGCGGATCGCCAAGGCGCTTGAAGCCATCGCCGCCAGCCTCTCGGCCGCCGCCATCAAACCGACCGCAGCAGATTCCCTCAAGGCAGCCGCCGCCTTTATCTGGCACCCCGACGGACGGCTCACGCCGGTTCCCCGGGTCAACCGCGTCGAACTCGGCCTCCTGAAGGGGGTCGACCGGATGCGCGATATCCTGATCGAAAACACCGAACGGTTTGCCACGGGACTGCCAGCGAACAATGCCCTGCTGTGGGGCGCCCGCGGTATGGGGAAGTCGTCGCTGGTGAAGGCTGCTCACGCAACCGTTAACGCCCTGCCCGATGTGAACGGCCGGCTGAAGCTGATTGAGATCCATCGCGAGGACATCGAAAGCCTGCCAAACCTGATGGCATTGCTGCGCGAGTCGGATTTCCATTTCATCGTGTTTTGCGATGACCTGTCGTTCGACGGGAACGATGCGTCTTACAAATCGCTCAAGGCCGTGCTGGAAGGCGGCATCGAAGGCCGGCCTGAAAACGTCATTCTCTACGCGACGTCCAACCGCCGTCACCTGCTGGCCCGCGACATGATCGAGAACGAGCGCTCGACCTCAATCAATCCTGGTGAGGCCGTCGAGGAGAAAGTCTCGCTGTCGGACCGCTTCGGCCTGTGGCTCGGCTTCCACAAGTGCAGCCAGGACGAGTACCTCGATATGGTGAAAGGCTACTGCCGCCACTTCGGCGTGAAGATCGCGGAGAGCGATCTGGAACGTGAAGCGCTCGAGTGGGCCACGACGCGCGGCTCACGATCGGGCCGCGTGGCTTGGCAATTTACGCAGGAACTGGCGGGCCGGATGGGTGTCCGGCTCACCGCCAGCAACTGATGTCCAGGAAGTGATACAAGCTCGGGCCCGGATTAATCCTCCGGGTCCGCCGCCCTCACGAGATCACGGATAACCTCACCAAACGCGTGGTCAGCCTGAGCGAAGAAGGCCGCCGCTTTTATGAGCGTGTCAAACCATCACTCGCGGCGATCGAGGAAGCTGCTGTCCACGCATCCGGCGCCGCCAATGTGGTCCGCGGCCGCCTGCGCGCACGAGTGGCTATTCTCGTCACGACCGGTGTGCTTGCAGGGCGGCTCGGCGAATTCCTTGCCCGCTATTCAGAACTCTCGGTTGAGATCATCACGCAGGACAAGACCGGCGATCTCGTCGCTGACGGCATCGACGTTGCGATCAGCTTTGGCGACCAAGCCGCGCCTTCGCTGGTCTCGCGCAAGCTGCTCGATATCCGCATCCTGACCGTCGCCGCGCCTGCCTATCTTAAACGCCACGGCCGACCAGCTCACCCGAACGACCTTAAGCACCATTCGTGCATTCACTTCCGCGATCCTGCGACCGGACAGGCCTTCGACTGGGAATTCCACAAAGAGCGCAAAATCCTGACAGTTGAGACGCCAAGCCGGCTCACCTTAAGCGATGGCGACGCACTGCTGATGGAATGCGTTGCGGGGACCGGCATCGCCCAGGTGATGGAGAATGCAGTTCGCGGCTTCATCGAGCGCGGACAACTCGTCGAACTGTTTCCGGGATGGAATGGCGAGACATATCCGCTCTACGCCTTTTATCCTTCGCGGCAACATGCGCCGGCAAAGGTTCGCGCTTTCATCGACTTCATGCTGGAAATTGCACGCCCGAAAACCAAAACGGCGCCCTAAAACATATGCGGCCCTGACTTAATCAGAGCCGCATATGTTTTAGATACTTTGCTTTTGACGCGTTTTCTTCACGCGAACCGGTGAGCCACTTCGCTCGAAAACGCTCTAAGCGCCGTTGAGGAATTGCAGAGGATCGACTGCGGTAGATCCTTTTCGGATCTCGAAGTGAAGTTGCGGCGAGCCCACTTCACCTGACTGGCCGGACTTGGCAATGACCTGACCGCGTTTGATCGTATCGCCGCGTTTCACCATCAGCTCACTCGCATGGGCATAGGCGGTGACGTAACCGTTGGAATGCCGCACCAGGATCAGGTTGCCGTATCCCTTCAGTTCGTTGCCCGAATAGGCAACGACGCCATCTTCAGCAGCCTTGATGGGCGTGCCTTCCGGAACAGCAACATTGATGCCGTCGTTCTGCTTGCCGTTGGTCTTTGCGCCGTAGGTCGTGATCACGCGGCCACGCACTGGCCATCGGAATGTTGGCAGCGCGTTGGTTGTTTCGGCAGCTTTCGCCGGCGACTGAGCTTCGGGAATATCGTGCCCCTCAGACGCGAGACGTGCTTTCTGCGCAGGCTCAGCGGACGCGACGGCAACAGGCTTTGCGGCGGGAGCCGGAGCTTGCGTCACAGCGGCCGGTTTTGGAGTTTCGGACGCGAGCGCTGGTGCCGGAGTGGCGGCTGCAACAGACCCTGACTTTCCACCAGGGATATTGATCTTGTCGCCGATCTTGAGCTGCGTCGTCACCGGGATGTTATTTGCCGCAGCCAGTTGCGCGGCGGTGATGTGATGACGGCGAGACAAATTCATCAGCGTGTCGCCGGGGGCAACCACATGCACGCTCGACGGCAAGCCCGCTGCCACTTTTGTGCCTGGCGCCGGCGACAACGTAGGCGGCTGCGCCTGAGCGGCGCGACGAGGAATGATGAGCTGCTGACCCGGCTGCAGAACACGCGGCCCGCGGTAGCCGTTCGCGCGAAGGATTTCTGCCTGCGGCACGTTGTAGCGGCGCGAAATCACATCGAGCGTATCGGAGGTGCCGACAATGATCTTGGTCCCACCCTCGCGATTGAATTCTGGGGTCGCGGCAACCGAGCGCGGCGCAGGCGTGCTGCCGGTGTGTTCGATCGGCGATGACGGAGGCGTATAGGACGCCATGCCGCGGCCACCGCCAGATGTTGGTGTACTGCTAGGCGCAGATAGCGGCGCGGAGATCACTGGGGCGGACCGCGGACGGGCGTACTGCGGCAGCTCACGCTGCGGCTGCGGATAGCCCTGCTGCTGATAGCTTGGCTGCTGGTAACTCTGCTGAGGGTAACCTTGATGGACCGAGCCCGTAGACTCCGGCGCCCCCCTCGAAGCAAAAGGATTAGAGAACGAGTTATCGGAAAGGCGCGTCGAGGTATCTGCGCTGCAGCCTCCGAACCCCACTGAAACGAGCGCCAGGACCGCGAAATGCGGCACGCGGCGCGAGCTGATCAACTCGGCAAAGCGGGACATGGTTACTCACTTGTACGCAACTGGCACAAATTTGAGTAAACACATCGGGAGTAAATAACTGTTTAAATCGCGGCGATTGTCTTAACGAATGACACGACGAATTGACTAGAAGCACGCTCTAATCACAATTCGCGGGCGACCCCCGGCAAGACCGGCACGAAGCGAACGGCGACAAGCTCCTGTGAGGGGAATTCTTCTCCGGTCCTCTGAAATCGCGTGAGCAGCTGACTGCCCTCAAGCGGCCCAACCGGAGCAATGAGCATCCCATCCGGCTCGAGACGGTTGAGCAGCGACTGCGGCACTTCCTCCATGGCTGCCGTCACCATGATGCGATCGAACGTCCCCAGCGTGTCCGGCAGGTTCAGGCCGTCGCCAAGAACAACGTCAACATTGCTGCAATCGAGCTTGGCAAGGACACGCCGGGCTCGGTCGGCCAATGTCCGAAATCGCTCAATCGTCACGACTTCCCGGCTCAATCTGGACAAAATCGCCGCCTGGTATCCAGAACCGGTCCCGATTTCCAGCACACGATGCTCGGGGCGCACCTGAAGCTGCTCAGTCATGTAGGCCACCACGAAGGGCTGACTGATGGTCTGGCCGCAATCAATGCCCAAAGCCGTATCCCGATACGCGTAGTCCCTATCCGCCGGACTAACGAAGAGTTCGCGCGGAATGTCTTCCATCGCTTTCAGGACTGCCTGATCGCTAATACCTCGCCGCCTGAGATTGAGCTGAAACATCATGTTTTCACTAGGCAATGAGTTGGGCTGCATCATGAGATTTCAAAGATAACTTCCAGCCGGAATCGAATGATCCAGACTCAATGTGAATTTTGGCGAACGCCGCCGGATCAACGTTGGTTTTTAGCAGGTTCCATTTGATGGAACCTAAACATTCGATGCAAGTTACGCCCTGAACAATTATGTTGGTTCAGCATCCTACGGTCTAAAATTGCTGCCATTGGGGGGCAAATGTTGAGTACCGCTACAGCGGGGTCACCTCGCCGGTCCATTCTGCTGGTCGAAGACGAAGTCATGATCCGCATGATGGTCGCCGACATGCTCGAGGAGCTCGGCTATACGATTGCCGGCGAAGCCGGCGATATCGACGAGGCGATCCGGCTTGTGCAGGCGACGGATTTCGATCTCGCGATCCTCGACGTCAATGTCAACGGCAAGGTGATCTCCCCCGTCGCGGAGGCCGTCCAGATGCGCAACCGACCGTTCGTGTTTGCGACAGGCTACGGCGCGCAAGGATTGCCTGAAAAATTCCGCGACCGGCCCGCGCTTGAGAAGCCGTTTCAGATGGAAACGCTGGCCCGCGTGATCGAGGATGCGCTCAAAGGGATAGCAGCGTAATCTGCTCTACTTCAGAACGTCTTTCAGCTTTTCCGCGAAAACAACGTCGGTGCGGTCCAGCCGCAACGGCGTGACCGAGACAAAGTTAGCGGCGAGCGCCGCAAGATCGGTTCCCTCCGCCGGCGCATCGACGACCGAGAGTTTTTCAAAACCGATCCAGTAATACGGATTTCCACGTCCGTCCCGACGGCCGTCCACGCGCAGGAATCCCTGATTGCGCTTGCCCTGCTTAGTGACGAGGAGCCCCTTCACTTCGTCCGGCATGCACGATGGGAAGTTGACGTTGATCACCGTGTCGCGCGGGACGCCGAGCTTCATCACATTGCGGATGACATCAGGACCGAATTTCAGCGCGGTGTCCCACAATGGCTTATTGCGGGTCTCCATGCTGAATTCCTGCGACAGCGCGAACGACGGCAGGCCAAGAATGGTGCCCTCGAGTGCCCCCGCAATAGTGCCGGAGTAAACTACGTCTTCCGCAACGTTGCGGCCCTTGTTGACACCGGACAACACGAGATCTGGCCCCTTGTCGCCGAGGATGTGGCGCG
This sequence comes from Nitrobacteraceae bacterium AZCC 1564, assembly GCA_036924835.1. Taxonomy (NCBI): domain Bacteria; kingdom Pseudomonadati; phylum Pseudomonadota; class Alphaproteobacteria; order Hyphomicrobiales; family Nitrobacteraceae; species Nitrobacteraceae bacterium AZCC 1564. The sequence continues at coordinate 180,825 of JBAGRR010000001.1, read as the reverse complement.
ATCCCATGATGACGCAATCGGTGGGCGTGCCGCGCACCGCGAAGTGGCGCGGACCAACCTCGCGCAGGCGCAGCGGATCGTTCAAAGACAGCGAGTGCGACACCCCCGACTGATCAAGTTCGGGCGCCACGACCCAGACGTCGTCGGAAATCTTGCGCGCGATCTCCTCGATGGTCCTCAGGCCCGGCGCATGAATGCCATCGTCGTTGGTGCAGAGAATTCGCATCGCGTTATTGATCCTTCGAAATCACTTTGAGGCCGCCCATATAGGGCTGCAACACCGTCGGCACGGCAATCGAACCGTCATCCTGCTGATACGTTTCCATGACGGCGATCAGCGCCCGTCCGACCGCAGTGCCGGACCCATTGAGCGTATGCACGAAACGCGGCTTGCCATCGGGGCCGCGCGAGCGTGCATCCATGCGCCGCGCCTGGAAATCGCCACAGACCGAGCAGGAGGAAATCTCACGATACATGCCGCCTTCGCCCTGCCCCGGCATCCAGACTTCGATGTCGTAGGTCTTTTGCGACGCAAATCCCATGTCGCCGGTGCACAGCGTCATCACTCGGTAGTGCAGCTCAAGGCGGCGCAAAACCTCCTCGGCGCAGGCAAGCATGCGTTCGTGCTCATCCCTGCTCTGCTCGGGCGCCGTGACGGACACCAGTTCGACCTTGGTAAACTGATGCTGGCGGATCATGCCGCGGGTATCGCGCCCAGCCGCGCCCGCTTCCGCGCGGAAACACGGGGTCAGTGCAGTCAGCCGCATCGGCAATTCTTTTTCGTCGAGAATGGACTCGCGGACAAGATTGGTCAGCGGCACTTCGGCCGTGGGAATAAGCCAGTAGCTCGAGGCGTCGGCCTGCGCAGGTCCCGCATAGACCGAGAATTGATCATCCTTGAATTTCGGCAGTTGGGCGGTGCCGAACATTGCATCGTCACGCACGAGCAACGGCGGATTGACTTCGGTGTAGCCATGTTCGCCAGTGTGCAGATCGAGCATGAACTGGCCAATGGCGCGCTCGAGCCGCGCAAGGCCTTTCTTGGTCACAACGAAACGAGCACCTGAAAGTCTTGCCGCAGCCTCGAAATCCATGAAGCCGAGACCTTCGCCAAGCTCAACATGTTCTTTTGGCTTAAACGCATAGGCCCGCTTCGCGCCGAAGTGGTGATGCTCGACGTTGCCGTGCTCATCGACGCCATCTGGTACATCGTCGAGCGGCAAGTTCGGAATACCTGAGAGCTCTCTCTTCAAATCGTCTTCAAACTGCTTCGCGGCGGTCTCGAGCTCCGGCAGCTTTGTCTTCAGTTCGCCGACTTCAGCCATCAGCGCATTGGCGCGGGCTTCATCCTTGTTCTTCTTGGCCTCGCCGATTTCCTTGGACGCTGCATTGCGCCGCGCCAGCGCCTGTTCGGCCGCGACGATCGCCGTCCGGCGCTTCTCGTCCAGCGCGATCAGCGGCTTCGACAACGGCTCCAACCCGCGCCGTTTCAGCGCTTTGTCAAAGGCCTCAGGATTATCGCGGATCCATTTGATATCGTGCATGGCAATTTCCCGTCATGACCCGAAGCTGTCGGGCCATCGGCATTCATTCTGCGTGGGTTAGAATAAGTCGCGGATGCCTAGTGGTTCGATTCTAACATTTGCATCCTGTTTCGGCGGATACCATTGCAAATGTTAGAATCAAGAACCACTACCAAATATAAGCTGCTAGTGTCCTGTCTCCGAATAACCGACGAACTTGCCGCACGTTTGCACGGTTATTCGGAGGCGAAAGGACACTAGCAAAATTAAAATGCTCGTGTGGCTTTTGTCTCGCAATTGCCGATAAGACACCAGCCGCAAGATAGGCCGGCAATTGCAAGACGCCACACGAGTGGAGCTTTGGATTTGACATTCGCAGAACGAACTCGCTGCCTGACCGATAGCGAATGTCAAATCCGCTCCACTAGGTCAAGCCCGGAAACCACGAATCGAGAGGCTTGGCTGCAATGATAGCCGAATGCAGCCCTAGTGCCGTGGATTTGAAGTTCTTCCGGACGGCTATTCCGCCGGGTTAGTCGCCGGCGGCGTCGGAGGCGTTGACGGTGGCGTGCCGGAGGTACCGGCTGCGCGCCTGGCGGCATTCTTCTCCACCATGGCAACGGCTATGATCGAGCCCTCGTAAAGGACCATCAGCGGGATCGCCAGCGACGCCTGACTGATGACGTCCGGTGGCGTCAACACGGCAGCGATAACAAACGCGATCACGATGAAATAGCGCCGTTTGTCACGAAGCTGTTGCGAAGTCAGGATGCCGATGCGCCCCAGCAGCGTCAGGATCACCGGCAACTGGAAAGCGATGCCGAAAGCGAAGATCAGCGACATCATCAACGACAGATATTCGCCGACCTTAGGCAGCAGCGCGATCTGCGCCGTCTCAGCCCCGCCAGCCTGCTGCATGCCCAACGAGAAACGGATCAGCATCGGCAGCACAACGAAATAGACGAGCAGCGAGCCGAGGACGAAAAAGATCGGCGTGGCGATCAGGTAAGGCAGAAACGCGCCGCGCTCGTGTTTGTAGAGACCTGGCGCGACAAACATGTAGACCTGCGCCGCGACGACAGGGAACGAGATGAAGCCCGCACCGAACATGGCTAGCTTCAATTGCGTCAGGAAGTATTCCAACAGCGCCGTGTAGATGAACTTGGAGTTCTCAGGCCCCGCAACCCAGACGAAGGGCCACACCAGCACGTTGTAGATTTGCTTGGCAAAGAAGAAGCAGATCACGAAAGCGACCGCGAACGCGAGCAACGCCTTGATCAGCCGCGACCGCAGCTCGATCAGATGCTCCATCAACGGGGCCTTGGTGGCTTCGATATCTTCGATACTCATGACGCTTTGGCGTCCGGTACGTTTGGAGACGGCGCTTTTGGAGACGTCACGTCCGCCGGGGATGTATGGGCCTCGGCTTCAGCGAAAGTCTCGGACGTCGGCGATGCAGGCGTTGTAGGAGCCGGTGGGTCGAGCTTCACGGAGTCTTCGACATCCTTGCTGATGGACGTCAGAAGATTGGTCGGCGACATGTCCTTGGCGGCGGTGGAGACATCATCGAACTGCTTCTTGATGTCGGCCATTTCGGCCTCGCGCATCGCTTCGTTGAACTGGCCCTGAAATTCAGCAGCCATGCGACGCGCCTTGCCGATCCATTGCCCGACCATGCGCAAAACGCCGGGCAGCTCCTTCGGGCCGATGGCGATCAGCGCAACGACGCCGATAACAACCAGTTCACTCCACCCGATATCGAACATAGGAAATTCCGCCTGCGAGGTCCGGCCCCGCCTCCGTCAGTGATGGCGCAGACCGTAGCCGCAGACCGTAATATCAGACCTTGCTACCGACGTCCGAACGCTGTGCCGACTGCGGAGCGCTGTCGATTGTTTTCACCGGTTCTTGCTTCTCAGCGGTCTTCTCGTCGTCGGCCATACCCTTCTTGAAGGCTTTGATGCCTTGAGCGACATCACCCATCAGGTCGGAAATCTTGCCGCGACCGAACAACAACAGGACGACGCCAATGACGACGATCCAGTGCCAAATACTCATCGAACCCATTACGGCCGTCCTCCAATTACGCGGCCGGCTCCGCCGGCCAATCTTGACCGGAAAGTAGGCTCCGGGGTTGGCAAAAACAAGGACTTAAGTCGTTCCCGCGACGGCTTGAAGCAATGCGTTCACGCAAGCGTTAATGACGGAGCGAGATCGCAAAATCCCGCTCGCCCTGCCCCGAAAATCAGCTTTCCCCGTCCTTTTCGGGCTCAACCGCAGGCGCCAGGCCCAGATCCAGATCGCCTGGCTCCAATGGATCTTCGTCCTCACGCAATGCCGGATCGTCCGACGGCGACGGCACACTGAAACCTGTCGGCAGACGGGTATCCAGCAATCCCGATCCCTTCAGTTCCTCCAGCCCGGGCAGGTCGCCTAGCGCTTCGAGACTGAATTGCGAGAGGAACCCCTCGGTGGTGCCGAAGGTCAGCGGCCGCCCCGGCGTCTTGCGGCGCCCACGGGGACGGATCCAGCCTGTTTCCAGCAAAACGTCGAGTGTTCCCTTCGAGGTCACGACACCGCGGATTTCTTCAATTTCCGCGCGGGTCACCGGCTGGTGGTAGGCGATGATCGCCAGCGTCTCGATTGCAGCGCGCGACAGGCGGCGGGTTTCGACGCTCTCGCGCGTCATCAGCCATGACAGGTCGCTGGCGGTCCGGAACGTCCATTTGTTGGCAACGCGTACGAGGTTCACGCCCCGCAGCGAATAATCTTCCTGCAACCGGGCGAGCGCAGCCTTGATGTCGACGCCCTCGGGCATCCGCTTCGCCAGCGAAGGCTCGTCGAGCGGTTCGGTGGAGGCAAACAGCATGGCTTCGAGCAGGCGCAATTCCTCTGGGCGCGCAGCCGCGTCGACGGCCGGGGCTTCATCGACAACCGACACAGATTCAGCGACCGCCGGCGCTTCAACCGAAGCAACCTCATCAGTTGAAGTGGTCTCAGTAACTGAAGCGGTCTCACCAACTGAAGTAGCCTCTTCATCCCCGACGGAAGCGGCCGCTTCATGAACGGAGGAGGTTTCTTCGGGAGCGACAGCGTCAGCGACAGCAATGTCACCAGAGTCAGAATCCGCCACAGCTTGATCGGCGGAGGCCATCTCCTCAGCCATCACCACTTCCTCAGCCGAAGATACTTCCGCAGCCGTCACAGCTTCGTCAGCGGAGGACACCTCCTCAGCCGTTGCCTCCTCACCAGCACCAACAACCTCTGGTTCGACCTGGGCGACGTCTCGCTCCACGATGGACGTTTCTTCGACCGAGACCTCGGCCTTCGTCTCTTCCATCGGAATATCCTCTACCGGAGCGAAGTGGTGTACTCGTGCGGGACTTGGCATGGCCTGGTCTCCTTCTTCCAATTACTCTGCCGACACTTCCGGCGCTGCTTGAGCGTCGGGGGGCAAACGCGCCGGTGGCTTACGAAAATACAAAGGCGCGAGGGGTTTTTCCTGATGCAAATCGAGGGTGCCTTCACGCACCAGTTCGAGCGCAGCGGCAAAGCTGGAGGCAAACACCGTCGCCTTTTGCGAAGGATCCATCACGTAAGTCATGAGGTATTCGTCGAGGCTGGCCCAATCTTCGGTCACTCCGACCAGCCGTTCGAGGGAGGCGCGAGCTTCCGCAAGCGACCAAACAGTGCGCTTGCTCATGTGGACGGTCGCAAGCACACGCTGCTGACGCTGGGTCGCGTAGGCTGTCAGCAAGTCGTAAAGCGTCGCGGTCCAGCGCTGCTGCTTGATCTGGGCGATCGCTTCGGGTTGGCCGCGCGGGAAGATATCACGGCGAAGCTGCGGCCGTGTCATCAGGCGGTTGGACGCTTCACGGATCTGTTCAAGGCGGCGCAGCCGTTCGGCAAGCGCATTCGCCATATCTTCGGCGCTTGGCCCCGCCGCTTCGGGTGGTTCGGGAAGCAGCAGGCGAGACTTGAGGTAAGCCAGCCAGGCGGCCATCACGAGGTAATCGGCGGCCAATTCCAAACGCAGCTTGCGCGCTGCTTCGATGAAGACGAGATACTGGTCCGCCAGCGCCAGAATGGAAATCTTGGCGAGATCGACCTTCTGCTGCCGCGCAAGCGCCAACAACAGATCGAGCGGGCCTTCATACCCCTCGACGTCAACGACGAGCGCGGGCTCGTCTTCCGCCCGCTCCGCTGCCGTCGCCGGTAACCCGGTTTCAAACGAAAGAATTTCCGCTGTCATGACGTCAGGCTCCCTGCCCGGCCGATCAATTCATCAAGCCTGATCCGCGCACTCTTGCGATCGAACGGTCGCGGCGGACGGCGTGATGCGAGCGCGCGTTCGGCACGCTTCAGAGCTTCGCCTCCCAGTACCGGTGTTTCATCAGCGACCTGCCGCATCTCGTCCAGCTTGCCGTTGCAATGCAGGACCATGTCACAGCCCGCCGCGACGATGGCGCGTGTCCGTTCAGCGATCGATCCCTGCAAGGCATTCATCGAAACGTCATCACTCATCAGGAGGCCCTGGAACCCAATCGTTCCGCGAATCACTTGACTGATGATTGTCGCAGAAGTGGTCGCGGGTTTGGCGCTATCGAGCGCGCTAAACACAACATGTGCGGTCATCGCCATCGGCAGGTCCGCCAACGGCTTAAACGCCACGAAGTCCGTAGCGGTGAGTTCCGCCACAGGCGCATCCACCGTTGGCAGCCCGATATGGCTGTCGGCCGTGGCCCGCCCATGACCCGGAATATGTTTCAGAACCGGCAGAATGCCACCCTCGGCCAAGCCGTCCGTAACCGCCCGGGCGATCGCCGCGACTTTGTCCGGAAACGTGCCGTAGGCGCGATCCCCGATAACCGCATTAGCCCCTGCGACGGGAACGTCCGCCAACGGCAGACAGTCCACGTTAATCCCAAGCTCGTCGAGATCGGCGGCAATGAGCCTTGCGGTGAGCCTTGCCGCCTCAAGCCCAACACCCTTGTCCTGGTCATACAGCGCGCCGAAGACAGCCCCCGGTGGATAGACCGGCCAGTGCGGCTGCGACAGCCGCTGAACTCGCCCACCTTCCTGATCGATCAGAACCGGTGCATCGGAGCGTCCGGCGACTTCCCGTAAATCCTGAACCAGGGCAGCAACTTGCGCCGGATTTTCAACATTCCGTTTAAACAGAATGAAGCCCCACGGCCGGTGCGCGCGCAAAAATGCGCGCTCATCCTCGGTCAGAACGGGGCCGGAAACGCCGGTAATGAAGGCTTGCACGGTCATACCGGGCGATTAGCCCGCGTACGCCGCCAGGGTCAAGGAAACCGCCGTTAATTCCTTTGGACGACGCACTGTCCGCCAGCCGATTTCAGGCTGGAACAGAACTGCGCGGCCTCCTCGGTGGTCCCGAACGGCCCAACCATGGCCCTGTAGAAGACCCCCTTCGAGCCCAGATCCGCGCGGCGAACCGTAGCACTCCGGGAGCCAAGGATTCCCGAGTACTTCGCCTGCAAGGCCTTGAATGAGGCTTGAGCATCGGCCTCGGTCTTCTGCGACGACACCTGCACATAGGCGCCGACGGCACCCGCCGAATGACCGAGCGAGGCCACCCGCTTATCGGGCGCAGTCGCCTGAGACGGCTGGGCCTGTGGGGCAAGTGAAACCGGCGCATTCGGCGCTGGCGTTGAGGCAGTCGTGCTCGGTGCCGACACACGCTGTGGCGCAGGCTGCGCGGTCGCACGAGGCGCCGGAGCAGATGCGGCATCCTGCTCACCCGGACGGATGCTTAGCGTACGGATCTTGCGTGGCTCCTCGCCCCCAAGCGTGCCGTTGCCGATCCCCGCGCCCGTCGGTCTGACCTCAGGTGATGCGCTCGCAACCGTCGGCGGATTGTTGTTCTGGGTCAGTGGGGGGAACACCACGCGCGGCGATGTCCGGGCGTTCACGTCGACGGGCTGTTCCTCGCGCGATACCACGCGCTCGGCGTTCTTGTCGCCGACGCGGTCGTAGATTTGCTTGTTGGCGTTGTCGCCCTGCCCCGGAGGAATGATCTTGTTGGGTCCTGCGTCGGCCTTGATGATCGGAGGCTCGCCACTGCGCGGCGACCCGACCAGGTTCCGATACGCAAAGGCTCCGGCAGTGCCGACCACGGCAAGCAGCAGCACCACCACAACGGTCATGGTGCCGCCCTGGCGCGCGCGGGGCCGTTCCTCTTCCTCGTAAGAGTGATCGCCGTACCCATCCCCATAGTCGTCTTGAACGTTGAACGGCGTCCCATGACCGGGATCGTGATCCGGCTGGCCATACAGCACGTGATCATACCGCGCGCTGTCAGGCAGCGGCTGGTGTCCCCACTCGGGCTCTTGGGGAGCTTGTGGCACACTCAGGTTTTTTCGCTCGTAGCGCGGAGCCGAGTCAAAACGCGGCGACATCTCGAAGCGGGGCTCCGCGGCGTGATGATCATCGCTCTGATGGTACGGATCGTGGCCACGTGGGTCCGCGTACCGATGATCGTACTGCTCGTCCTGCCCAAAAGACTGCGGTTGCTCGCTAAACGACGGCTCCTGATGACCGTACGCCTGCTGGTCATACGCCTGCTCGTGCGTCTGACGAGCCGAAGCGAAATTTTGGAGCCATGAGGGCCTTGGCGGCTCTTCCTCATAACCGGCTGGGTCTTCAGCCTGATGCGTCTCGTGCTGATGCACGCTTGGCTGCGCAGAGCGCTGTTCGCGTCCATAATTCGAGAATGGATCAGCCTGTCCGATCAGGCGTGCCAGCTCAGCCAGCGGATCATCCGGAGCGCTGGGCTGCTGGGGCGCACTACGGCTCTCCCGGGCGTAACTGTCGTCCGCGGAAAAGAGCCTGTCGCGATATCGATCTGCCATCGTGATGTTGCATCCCCTTCGGGAAAGCTGTCCATCCGCCGTTTCAGACGAAGCGAACGCTACTCAACGCCATTACGCATCCCCATACGTAACCGGCCACAATCCCCCTGCTACCGCATCTCGTCCGGAGCATGCACGCCAAGTACGGCGAGACCTGACGCCAGAACGGAGACGACGCCCTGAACCAAGGCCAGTCGCGCGAATGTGATTTCTGCATCATTCTGGATAATGAAGCGTAAATGAGGCATGTCGCGCCCCTTCGTCCAAAGCGCATGAAATTCGCTGGCTAAATCGTAGAGATAAAAGGCAATTCTATGAGGTTCGTGGGCCAGGGCCGCCGCTTCAACTATTCGTGGGTAGAGCGCAATTTGTCGAATTAAATTTAATTCCACCGGATCGTTTAGCCGTTCGACCTCGGCGTCGCGCAGAAATGCGAGGCGCGCCGACTCATCCTCGGGCAAGGCAGTAACCGTTTCCCGGGCATTCTTGAAGATCGAATGGCCGCGTGCGTGCCCATACTGAACGTAGAACACCGCGTTGTCCTTGGACTGCTCGATCACCTTGCCGAGGTCGAAATCGAGAACCGCATCGTTCTTGCGGAATAGCATCATGAACCGCACGGCGTCGGAACCGACTTCATCGACCACTTCACGCAGGGTGACGAAGTCGCCCGAGCGCTTCGACATTTTCACCGGCTCGCCGTTCCGCAGCAGCTTGACCAACTGAACAATCTTGACGTCGAGCGTCGCTTTATCGCTGGTCACAGCCTTGATCGCCGCCTGCACGCGCTTGATGTAACCGCCGTGGTCCGCGCCCCACACATCAACCATGTTGAGGAAGCCGCGATCAAACTTGGTCTTGTGATAGGCAATGTCGGACGCGAAGTAGGTGTACGACCCGTCGGACTTCTTCAGCGGCCGGTCAACGTCGTCGCCAAACGCGGTTGCACGAAACAACGTCTGCTCGCGATCCTCGTAATCCTCGACGGGCGCGCCTTTGGGTGGCGGCAGCCGGCCCTCGTAAACGTCGCCCTTCGCACGCAACCCGGCGATCGTCTCGCCGACCTGGTCCTTGCCACCCTCGATCAGCGATCGCTCCGAGAAGAAGACGTCGTGCTTGATGTTCAGCGCGGCGAGATCGCCCTTGATCATCTCCATCATCATGGCGATCGCCTTGGCGCGGACGATCGGAAGCCACTCCGCCTCGGTCTGCTTTACGAGCTTGTCGCCATGTTCGCGTGCGAGCGCTTCACCGACGGGCTTCAGGTAATCCCCGGGGTAAAGTCCCTCGGGAATCTCACCGATGTTCTCGCCGAGCGCTTCGCGGTAACGCAGGAATGCGGAACGCGCGAGCACATCCACCTGCGCGCCGGCGTCGTTGATGTAATATTCTTTGGTCACATCGTAGCCGGCGAACGACAGCAGGCTTGACAGCGCATCGCCGAACACCGCTCCACGGCAATGGCCGACATGCATCGGACCCGTGGGGTTGGCCGAGACATATTCGACGTTGACCTTCTCGCCCGCACCGATTCCGCTCCGGCCATAGCCGCTGCCCTGCTCCAGAACTGCCAGCAGAGCACCGAACCATGCAGATGGCTTCAGGGTAAGATTGATGAAGCCGGGTCCCGCGATCTCGACGCGATCGATCAACGGATCGGCGCGCAGCTTCTCCCCGATCTTCTCCGCGAGATCGCGCGGTTTCGCCTTGGCTTCCTTCGCCAGCACCATTGCCGCATTGGTCGCCATGTCGCCATGCGCCGCGTCCTTGGTCGGTTCGACCACCACGCGCGACACGTCAATATTGGCCGGCAAGCCGCCCTCACGCTCCAGCGCGCCGCAGACAGCGTGAACACGCGCCAGCACACCGGCGAACAGGTGAAGGGACGGGACAGGCGAAGTCATTGAAAAGTCCTTGCTACGCATAGATTTGGGGCCACTAGTGTCCCGGTTCTGACATTCGTATTTGTTTGCGGTTAGCTCGTTTACGAATGTCAGAACCTAAGGGACACTAGCAAAAGTATGAACCTGGTGCGGTTTTGGATCTGACGTTCGTATGATGGATGTGCGGTTAATACTGATACGAACGTCAGATCCACCGCACCAAGGCGCCGCCTAACGCAAATCCGGGGTCGAGTCAAAAAGCCGCTGGTGCTCCACGATCGCATACCGATCGGTCATTCCGGCAATAAAATCGCCAATCCGGCGCGCCCGGCTGGCCGCTGTATCCTCGCCGGCGTGGGGCGCCCATTCCGGCGGCAGATCCTCAGGCGCAGCCTGATAGCGTGTAAAAAGGTTGCGCACCACAGCTTCCGCATCGCGCATCACGTTCATGATGCGATCATGGCGGTACATCCGAACCTTAAGAAACCTTTTGATTTCCGTTTCGGCCTGTGAGGCCTCCGCCGAGAACCCCACAAGCACGCCGTCATGACCGCGCACCTCATCCACCGAACGCGGCTGGACGATGGCCAAACGTCGTTCGGTCTCCAGAATGACATCTTCGATCAGGTAGGCGATCAGTTCACGCACCAGTTCCGCGCCACGCCTGACCTCTTCGAGGTTCGGATAACGCGATCTGACCTTGGCGTTGATAGCCGCGATTAGCGACATCGCATCGAGATCATCGACTGTAAACAGCCCTGCCCGCAGACCGTCGTCGATATCGTGGGCGTCATAGGCTATGTCGTCGGCAATGGCGGCAACCTGCGCTTCCAGTGACGCGAAACTCCAGAGTTCAAGGTCGTGCTGGGCGATGTAGTCGGAAATGCCGACAGGAACGCCGTGATCCTTGTAGCGGCCAACCGCATGACCGCCCCGATCCGTCAGCGGCCCGTTATGTTTGACGATGCCTTCCAGCGATTCCCACGTGAGATTGAGGCCATCGAATTCGGGATAACGCCGTTCCAGCAGCGTCACCACACGCAGGCTCTGTGCGTTGTGATCGAAGCCGCCATAGTTCCGCAGGCATTCATCCAGGGCCCGTTCGCCCGCATGCCCAAACGGCGGATGACCGAGATCATGGGCAAGCGCCAGCGCTTCCGTCAAATCCTCGTCAAGGCCAAGCTGGCGCGCCAAGGCGCGCGCGATCTGCGCGACTTCAAGCGTGTGGGTCAGCCGCGTGCGATAGTGGTCGCCCTCGTGAAATACGAAGACCTGGGTTTTGTGCTTGAGCCGGCGGAAGGCCGTGGAATGAATCACGCGGTCACAATCGCGGCGGAAAGCGCTCCGTCGCAGGCTGGACGGCTCATTAAACCGACGACCCCGGCTTTGGCTGGGATCGCAGCCATAGGGCTCTTGGGGGGCTGCCATTCCAACAGACATGCGAACTATTCTACTTTCGGCGTTTGATTCTGCTGCCCCGCGCACTTAACTATGGCATGCGGAGTCTTACAAATATGCTTCGCGGGTTGCTTTTTGTGGGTTGCTTGGAGACCTGTCATGACCGCCCTTGCCACCGATACGGCCTCTTCCGGCAGCGTTACCATTTCGGAACGCGCGGCCCGGCGAATCGGCGACATTCTGAAATCTGAAGGTGACGGAGCGATGTTGCGGATCAGCGTCGAAGGCGGTGGCTGCTCCGGTTTCCAGTACAAGTTTGACGTCGAACGCACCAAAGCTGACGACGATCTCGTGATTTCGCGTGATAATGCGGTGGTGCTGGTCGACTCAGCCTCTGTACCCTTCCTTGCGGGTTCGGAAGTGGACTTCGTCGACGATTTGATCGGGGCGTCGTTCCGCGTGGTCAACCCGAACGCAACCGCGTCCTGCGGCTGCGGCACCAGTTTCTCGATCTAAAAATCAGACGGATCTATTTGGCCGCGAACAACCGGCGCGCATTACCGTGCGCGATCTGGTTTGCGATCGCTGGCGGCAGTTGCGACAGCCATCCGCGGTACCCAGCCATAATGTCGCTGTAACTCACCCAGCGCTCGTTGATCCAGGTGTCCGAGCCAAGCAGAAACCGATCGGGATAGAGCTCGAATAATGCACGCCATTCAGGCGTCAGCTTGCCGCCTCCAGCCGTGATGCCGCTGCGATACGACAGCTCGCCCCACAATTGCGGATATTTGGCAAGCATCTCCGACACACGATCCGAAGCCAGGCCAAATCCGGTATGCGCCCAGATGATCTTTGCGCGTGGATTGTGCCCCATGAGGATCTCGACGGCTTCATCATCCGCATGGGCGTGAAGATAGAGATCATGCTGGACCGCGAAGTCGACGGTCTTCTTCACCCACTCGCTGGCGGCCGCCTTTCCCGTGAGATGAAATTCACCGATGCCGCGATAGTAACCGCGCTTGAACTCATCGTGAACCAGATCGAAGATCGTCGGATCGTTGAACCATGTCTGGATATCGGCGCGAATCCGGTAGGGCCGAATGAACGGCACGACCCAAAGGCCGTCGGCCTTTGCCTCCATCAGCGCATGCGTTCCGGCGTTGGGACGGCTCGTCGCCAGAATGCCGGTGACGCGGTTCTTCTTGAACAGCGCCAGAACTTCGTCCAACTGGTAGAGCGGCTTCGGCTCCCAATTGTAGTGCAGGTGAGCATCGAAAATCTCGATCGGCTCTTCCGCCGCAACAGCCGGCGCAGCGCTTAACAGTAGCGCCGCGAGAGCGATTGCATGACACCAGCGAATTCTGTTCATCGTCCTCATGGAAGCCCTACTCGGCCGCGGCGACGCGTGGCGGCTGAACCTCCGGTGTTTCTTGCAGCGTTGGGTCCAGACGCTTCTTGAGACGACGGTCGATGCGATCGAGGTAGATGTAGATCACCGGCGTGATGAACAGCGTCAACAATTGCGACACCAGCAAACCGCCGACAACCGAGACACCAAGCGGCTGACGCAGCTCGGCACCCGCGCCCGCGCCAAGCGCAATTGGCAGCGTGCCGAAAATCGCCGCGAAGGTCGTCATCATGATGGGGCGGAAGCGCAGCAGCGCCGCTTCGCGAATGGCGTGTTCCGCACTCAACCCGACGGTGCGCCGCTCGATGGCGAAGTCCACCATCATGATCGCGTTCTTCTTCACGATACCTACCAGCATCACGATGCCGATCATCGCGATCACCGATAGCTCCATCTTGAACAGCATCAGCGTCAGGATCGCGCCGATACCAGCAGACGGCAGACCCGAGATGATGGTGATGGGGTGAATGAAGCTCTCGTAAAGAATGCCGAGGATCACGAACGCCGCGAATACGGCCGCGAGGATCAGGACACCCTGCCCGCGCAGCGAATCCTGGAACACCTGCGCTGTTCCGGAGAAGCCGGTGGCGATCGTCGCTGGCAGGTTTGAGTCCTGCTCGATCTTGGTGATCTCATCGACCGCGTAACCGAGCGAGGTGCCGGGCGCGAGATTGAACGAGATTGTCACCGCGGGCTGCTGCCCCTGGTGATTGATCTGCAGCGGTCCGACCGACGGCACCATCTTCGCGACCGCCTCAAGCGGAATGGTTTGATTGTTGGCGGTCTTCACATAGAGCTTCGAGAGATCGGTCGGATCGACGCGAAATTTCGGCTGTGCTTCCAGAATGATCTGGTAGTCGTTTGACGGCATGTAGATGGTGCCGACCTGGCGCGCACCGTAAGCATTGAAGAGCTGATTGCGAATTTGTTCCGCGGTCACGCCGTAGACCGCTGCCTTCTCACGATCGATTTCCACCGTGAGCTGCGGGTTCTTGATGTAAAGGTCCGTGGTGACGTCCTGCAGCCCAGGGATCTTTGCGATCTTCTCACGCATTTCCGGCGCGACGCGATAAAGAGTCTCGGTGTCTCCGCTCTGCAGCGTGTATTGATACTGGCTCTTCGACGGGCGCCCGCCAATGTTGAGGTTCTGGATGCTCTGGAAGAAGGCCTGCAGGCCCGGCACCTGAAGCGCCTTCTGCCGCAGCCGCGCCATGACCACAGGGGCAGGATCACGCTGGTCTTTCGGCTTCAATCCGATGAACAGCCGTCCATAGTTCGCCGTTGGGTTCGGACCGCCCGATCCCACAGTGCTGTTGACGAATTCCACCGCAGGGTCGGATCGCAGCAAGTCCGCCAGCAGTTTCTGCCTTGCGCTCATCGCATCGAAGGAAGTGTCGGTCGCAGCCTCCGTCGTTCCGGTGAGGAAGCCGGTGTCTTCTTGCGGGAAGAAGCCCTTGGGAACGATGACGTAAAGCCAGATCGTGGCTGCCAGCGTCGCAAGCGTCACCATCAAGGTGACGAACTTGAAGGCGAGCACGCGATCGAGCGCCCACTCGTAAGCCCTCAACCATGAGTCAAACATGGCCTCGAACCAGCGCAGCACGAAATTCGACTTATGGCTTGGATCATGGCTCTTCAGCACACGGGCACAGAGCATCGGCGTCAGCGTGAGCGACACGAAACCTGAGACGACGATAGCGACCGAGATGGTGACGGCGAACTCGCGGAAGACGCGGCCGACAATACCGCCCATGAGCAGCACGGGAATGAACACCGCGATCAGTGAGAACGTAATCGACAGAATGGTAAAGCCGATCTCGCGCGCGCCTTTCAGTGCGGCCTCGTAAGGCTTCATGCCCTGCTCGATGTAGCGAACGATGTTCTCGAGCATGACGATGGCGTCGTCGACCACGAAGCCCACGGACAATGTGAGCGCAAGCAACGTCATGTTGTTGATGGAGTAATCCAGCGCATACATGACGGCGCAGGTGCCCAGCACCGAGATCGGGACCGCAAGCGCGGGAATGAAGGTCGCCGAGGCCGAACGCAGAAACAGGAAGATGACGACAATGACGAGACCAACAGCAATCAGCAGCGTCTCTTCCACGTCAGCCACGGATTCACGGATCGAAACCGAGCGATCCAAGGTGACATCCATGGTGACCGATGGCGGGATCTGCGCACGCAAGGACGGCAGCTTGGCCCGCACGGCATCGACGACGGCAACCGTGTTGGCGTCGGGCTGCTTCTGGATTGCGAGCACGATCGAACGCGTCCCGTTGAACCACGTCGCGATCTTGTCGTTTTCGACACTGTCATAGACCTTGGCGACTTCTTCCAGCTTGACCGGAGAACCGTTGCGCCACGCCACCACGACCTGCCGATAGTCCGCGGCTTTATCCAACTGTCCCGACGCCTGCAGTGCGATGTCCTGCTTCGGTCCATTGATGGTGCCGACCGGTGTCGAGGAGTTGGCGCGCGAGACGGCTGCCCGGATGTCCTCGAGCGAAAGTCCGCGGGCTGCGGCCGCCTCCGGGTCGGCCTGCACACGGATTGCGAATTTCTGTGTGCCGTAGATCAGAACCTGAGCAACGCCCGGGATCTGCGAAAGCGTCTGGCCAACGGTGATGTCGCCATACTCATTGACCGTGGAGAGCGGCAGTGTCTCCGAACTCAGCGAGATGAACAAAATCGGGAAGTCCGCCGGGTTCACTTTGCGGAAACTCGGCGGGATCAACATTTCGACCGGCAAGCGACGCTGCGCAATCGTCAGCGCCGTCTGCACGTCCAAGGCCGCGCCGTCGATATTCCGGTTGAGGTCGAACTGAATCGTGATGACGCTGGTGCCTTGAGAGGAACTCGACGACATCGACGAGATGCCTGCCACCGTTGATAGCTGCCGCTCGATGGGCCCTGCGACAGATGCCGCCATCGTATAAGCGCTGGCGCCGGGAAGCGTCGCCGTCACAGAGATCGTCGGGAAATCAACCTTTGGAAGCGCAGAAACCGGAAGCAGCCGAAAGCCGAACACGCCGAAAGCGATGATTGTCGCGGTCATCAGCGTCGTCATCACCGGTCTGCGGATGCAGAGTTCCGACAGATTCATCGGTCAGGCTCCGGCCTTGCGCGTACGAGGCTCGACGGGCGTGCCGTCGGACAACAGCAATTGGCCATCGACCACGACATCCTCACCGCCCTCCAATCCGCTGTCGATCACGGAATTGCCCTGGAACGTGCGGCTAATCGTGACAGGCTGCACATGCGCCTTGCCGTCTTTGACGACGAATACGAAGTTTCCAGTTTGGCTGCGCTGCACCCCAACCGATGGCACAGTGACCGCATCTTCGGTTCGCACTGTGAGCGTGGTGTTGACCAGAATCCCCGGCCAGAGCAGTTCGCTTTCGTTCCCCATGATCCCGCGGACGGTGACCATTCCGGTCGTGGGATCGACCGTATTCTCGACCATCGCAATAGCGCCGGTTTGCGATTTCCCACTGCCTGGGATGGTGGCGAGAACGGAAGACTGCTTCGTCTTCATCGCCTCATGCAGGTCGCTCAGGACGCGCTGGGGGATCGCAAAGGTGACATAGACGGGAGCCATCTGGTTGATGGTCGCAAGCGGCGTTGTATCTGCCGGCCGCACAAAGTTGCCGACCTTGACCGAGGCCGCGCTGATGCGCCCGCTGATCGGCGCTTTGATCAGCGTGTAGCTCTTCTGAACACGTAAATTATCCAGATTGGCTTGATCAGCCTGAATGGTCGCGATGGCAGTGTCGGCTGCTGTCTTGGCGTTGTCGACGTTGACCTGAGTGGTCGCGCCTTTTCCGATCAGTTCTGTGTAACGCTTGAGATCACGTTCGGCCGCTGCGAGCTGCGACTTGTCGCGAGCGAGCGTTCCCTCAGCCTGTGCGATCTGGGCGTCGATCTGGCGCGAGTCGAGCGTGAACAGGAGATCGCCCTCCTTGACGCGCGCACCGTCTTCGAAATGGACGTCGACGATGGTCGTCTCGATCCTCGATTTCAGTGCCACGCTCGAAATCGGTGTCACTGTACCGATCGCATTCACATCAACCGGGACCGACCTTTTCTCCGCACGCGCGATCTCGACAGACACCGGCCGCGGGCGTGGGGGTGTCTGTGCCGTCGTCCCTCCCCCCATCCAGGTGGCTTTGCTGCCGTAAGCCACCGCCGCAAGCGCAACCACCCCTGCAATGAACAAAGCCCGTTTTTTATATAAATTTTTTGCCATCTCGACTCGCGCAT
Organism: Nitrobacteraceae bacterium AZCC 1564; assembly: GCA_036924835.1. NCBI lineage: Bacteria > Pseudomonadati > Pseudomonadota > Alphaproteobacteria > Hyphomicrobiales > Nitrobacteraceae > Nitrobacteraceae bacterium AZCC 1564. The sequence continues at coordinate 163,472 of JBAGRR010000001.1, read as the reverse complement.
AGATCATCCACAATTGGATGATCGGCATTTCCTCAATTCAGACGCCTGTTTAGCTGCATTATTGTTATACGCCTTATCACGGCCGCTCCCGCCATGGTACGGGATGGACGGGAAATAATATAACCGAAGCCACGCGAGACCGTCGGATGCGTATTGCCACATGGAACGTTAACTCGATCCGCCAACGACTCGACCACCTGCAAACGTGGCTGAAAGAGACCTCGCCGGACATCGCCTGTCTGCAGGAAATCAAGTGCACGGACGAAGCCTTTCCGCGCGAAGCGCTCGAGGCCCTCGGATACAACGTCGTGACCCACGGCCAGAAAACCTTCAACGGGGTAGCCCTGCTGTCGCGCTATCGGTTTGATGAAACGACCCCCCGCTTGGCCGGCGATCCTGAAGACCTCCACGCCCGTTTTCTCGAGGGCGTCGTGTCTCACAGCAGCGGATCACTGAGGATCGCTTGCCTCTATTTGCCCAATGGCAATCCGCCAAATACAGATAAATATTCTTATAAAATCAGTTGGATGAAGAGGCTTCTTAATTATTCAAAGGAGCAATTGAAGGCGGAACAGCCCTTCGTGTTGGCCGGCGATTTCAACGTGATCCCGACGCCGGACGACGTCCACGACCCTGTGGCGTGGCAAGGTGATGCACTATTCCTGCCCCAGACCCGGGAGCGGTTCCGCTCTCTGCTCAATATCGGACTAACCGACGCTTTCCGCGCGGTATCGGACCAACCGAACCAATACACGTTCTGGGATTACCAAGCCGGCGCCTGGCCGAAGAACAATGGCATTAGGATCGACCATCTCCTGCTGTCGCCGCAGGCAGCCGACCGGCTGGTGGATGTTGGGATCGACCGGTATGTCAGGGGATGGGAAAAGGCATCCGACCACGTGCCCGTGTGGGTCGATCTTGATCTGAAATAGGAGGTCGCTTCGAAGGCCGGCGCCTCCGCCAAACCCCGCCTTTAGTCCCGTCGGCCCTGAACCCAGCGCTCAAGCATCTTCAGCGCCATGGCCCGGTCGTCATCGGACGCTTTGCCGAGCGCGGTCTTGTAGCTTTCCTTGATCCAGGTCTCATCAGGCGACGCGCTATCCTGAGCAAGGGTCAGCCACATGAGGCCACGTGCAGCCTGCCGCTGCAACTTGTCGCCATTGAACAACATCTGACCAAGAAGAGCCTGAGCCTGATGCTGGCCTTTCCGGGCAGCAAGACCGAGCCAGCGAATGCCGTATTTGACATCCTGCGGCATGCCCACGCCGTCGAGATACATCCGGGCCAGGCTGTACTGAGCCTCGGCGTTGCCGAAATACGACGCCGCATAGGAGAACATTTCCCGGGCGCGCTCGGGATCAGCCTTCACGCGGGTGTTCGGAATTCCAGAGACGTAGTATTTGCCGAGCGCCACGAACGCGTTGGCCACAATGGCCGCTTGCGGCGCCGATGGGCTGTCCTCGGCATGGGCGTTGGCGATCTTGCTGAAGTAATCGTAGGCGCGAAGATCGTCCTGCGCGACGCCGTCGCCGTTGGCGTACATGCGTCCCAGCTTCCACTGAGCAACCGGATGGCCGCCTTCGGCGGCGTATTGAAGAGCGGTCAACGAGGTCTGTTGCGGGACATTTGCCGGCGGGACCGGCTTTTTGACAATCGCAACGCCGGTCGGCGCGGCAACGACCGGCAGAGCGGCGTCTTCCTGGCTGCCTGCCGTCGTCCCGTCAAAGCCAACAGCCGGGGCGGCCACGAAAACTGTGGCCGTCAGGGCAACAACGACGGCAATGCGCTCAGATATCCGCATAACAGGTTTTCTCGGCCGACCCGCCGGGATGGGTGACGGCGCCTTTAACCGCCGGTCCAACCTGTTGGGCATATTTCCAGAGCACGCCTGATCCAACCCGCGTCTCGCGTGGCTTCCAGGCTTTTTTGCGTTCGGCAAGCTCCGCATCCGTCAATTTGACGTCGAGTGTGCCATTTATCGCATCAAGTTCGATGATATCGCCGTCGCGGATGAGGCCGATCGGGCCGCCGACGGCAGCTTCGGGACCGACATGGCCGACGCAGAAGCCACGGGTTGCTCCGGAGAAACGTCCATCAGTAATGAGGGCAACCTTCCCGCCCATTCCCTGACCAGTGAGGGCGGCAGTGGTTTGAAGCATCTCCCGCATGCCGGGGCCACCCTTGGGGCCCTCGTAGCGGATCACGATGACGTCGCCTTCTTTGTAGGTCTTGTTGTTCACGCACTCAAACGCATCCTCTTCGCAATCGAAGCAACGCGCAGGACCGGTGAACTTAAGGACGGACATGCCAGCGACCTTAACGATCGCGCCGTCTGGCGCGAGATTACCTTTCATGCCCACCACGCCGCCGGTTAACGTAATAGGGTTATCGGCAGATCGCACTACATCCTGGTGGGGATTCCATTTCACGTTTTTGAGATTTTCGGCAATCGTGCGGCCGGTGACTGTCATGCAGTCGCCGTGCAGGTAGCCGTGATCCAATAACGTTTTCATCAGCAGCGGAATGCCACCAGCCTCAAACATGTCTTTGGCGACATAGCGGCCGCCTGGCTTCAAATCCGCGATATACGGTGTCTTTTTGAAGATTTCGGCGACGTCGAACAGGTCGAATTCAATTCCGCACTCGTGCGCCATCGCCGGCAGATGCAACGCCGCGTTAGTCGAGCCACCGGACGCCGCAACTACGGCAGCAGCGTTTTCCAAGGACTTGCGTGTCACTATGTCGCGCGGACGGATATTGGAGGCGATCAACTCCATGATCTTCTCGCCTGCCGCCACGCAGAAGGAGTCACGGATTTCGTAAGGCGCCGGTGCACCGGCTGAATAAGGCAGCGCCAGTCCAATCGCTTCGGACACCGTCGCCATAGTGTTGGCTGTAAATTGGGCACCGCAGGCGCCTGCTGAAGGACACGCCACTCGCTCGATTTCATCGAGGTCTTCGTCGGACATCTGGCCGACCGAATGCTTGCCGACCGCCTCGAACATGTCCTGGACGGTGACCTGCTGGCCCCGGAAGTTACCCGGCAGAATCGAGCCGCCATAGATGAAGATCGACGGCACGTTGAGACGCAGCATCGCCATCATCATGCCCGGCAGAGACTTATCGCACCCGGCCAGGCCGATCAGTGCGTCATAGGCATGGCCACGCACGGTCAGTTCGACCGAGTCAGCAATGGTCTCACGTGATGGCAGCGACGAACGCATACCGTCGTGGCCCATGGCGATACCGTCGGTCACGGTGATGGTGCAAAACTCGCGCGGCGTACCGCCGGCCGCGGCGACCCCCTTTTTGGCGGCCTGAGCCTGGCGCATCAGGGAGATGTTGCAGGGAGCTGCCTCATTCCAGCAGGACGCCACGCCGACGAAGGGCTGGTGAATCTGCTCGGTGGTCAGGCCCATGGCGTAGAGGTACGACCGATGTGGCGCGCGCGAGGGGCCTTCCGTCACATGACGGCTCGGCAGTCTGCCCTTGATGTTGGTCTTCGCGTCCATCGTGAACCTTTGCCTGCAGCCACCCGCCAAAACCGAAATTCCCAAAAGGCTGGAATTTCCAGTACCTTCGCGAGCAAAGTAGCCCTGAGCTAACGAAGTTACGATGTCATTGAGGCGTGTGGCCAAATCGCGGCGCACGCAAGAGCTTCATGCCGCGACGGTTAAATGTTCACCAAGTGTTGCGACCTCGCCACATCCGTTGCGGCGGCGCAACGAGGAAGGTGTCGCTCTTCGACACAGGCGGCTTAAGGACAAAGCCGAGACATGGGAGGAAAGACTGGCTTGCCTTAACGGCGACCACGCAAAGAGCGCCATGCTAACAAAATCAGTATAGCACCGATCGAAGCTGAAATCAGTGTGCGCATGAAGCCGAACACGGGCACTTGAGCGATCTCGGCGAGCTTGGCGCCGACGAAGGAGCCCGCAATACCGACCAGAATGTTGGTGAAGATCCCGTGATTGGATTCGGTGACGCGCTCGGCGATCCAACCGGCAATGGCGCCGATCAGGATCATGGTGAAGAACCCCACTCCCGGCTGACTGAGAAATGCCTGTGCGTCGCTCATCAGATCATCCCCGGAATGGCCGTTAAGATATCAACAGGTGTCGCATGAATTTGCCGCATGCTGATGACAATGCGGGCTTATTTGCAGCCCGCACCAAGGGCCGTTCTCACATGTTCAGCACGCGCCCATAGGCGTCGAGCACCGCTTCCTTCATGGTCTCGGAGATGGTCGGATGCGGGAAGATGGTGTGGAAAAGCTCCTCTTCCGTTGTCTCCAGGTTCATTGCTACGACGAAACCCTGGATCAGTTCGGTCACCTCGGCGCCGACCATGTGGGCACCGAGAAGCTGGCCGGTCTTCTTGTCGAAGACGACCTTGGCCATGCCCTGATCCTCGCCCTGCGCGATGGCCTTGCCGTTGCCGACGAACGGGAAACGGCCGACGCGGACGTCCTTGCCGGCTTCCTTAGCCTTGGCTTCCGTCAACCCGACGGACGCGACCTGTGGATGGCAATAGGTGCAGCCCGGGATCAGGGTCTTATCCATCGGATGCGGATGCATGCCCTTGATGGCCTCGACGCAGATGATGCCTTCGTGCTCGGCCTTGTGGGCCAGCATCGGAGGGCCTGCAACGTCGCCGATGGCGTAGATGCCTGGCACGTTGGTCTTGCCGTAACCGTCGATGACGATGGTGCCGCGGTCGGTCTTCACGCCAAGCTTCTCAAGTCCGAAGCCTTCGATATTACCGACGACGCCAACCGCCGAGATGACGCGGTCTACGGTCAGGGACTGCGTGCCGCCCTTCCCGTCGTCGATCGTCGCGGTAACACTGTCGGCCTTCTTGTCGAGCTTGGTGACCTTGGCGCCGGTCAGGATCTTGATGCCCTGCTTCTCGAACTGTTTGCGGGCGAAGCCTGCGATCTCCGCGTCCTCGACCGGAAGAATCTGCGGCAGCACTTCGACCACGGTCACCTCCGCACCCAAGGTGCGGTAGAACGAGGCGAACTCGATGCCGATCGCGCCGGAGCCGACCACGAGCAGCGACTTCGGCATCTTGTCCGGGTTCATCGCCTCGAAATAGGTCCAGACCAGCTTCTTGTCGGGCTCAAGACCGGGAAACACGCGCGGACGCGCACCGGTCGCGACGATGATGTGCTTGGCCAGATAGCTGCCCTCACCCAACGAACCTTTCGGCGCCTCGGCCTGCGACTTCTTCACACTGAACTTGCCAGGCGCTTCGAGCGTCGCCTCGCCCCAGATGATCGTGATCTTGTTCTTCTTCATTAAGAATTCGACGCCGCTGTTGAGGCGCTTCACCACGTTGCGTGACCGCGCGATCACCGCCTTCGGATCGAACGAGACGTTGTCCGCGGACAGTCCGTAGTCCTTGGCGTTTTTCATGTAGTGATAGATTTCCGCCGAACGCAGCAGCGCCTTGGTCGGAATACAACCCCAGTTGTTGCAGATGCCACCGAGATAAGCCTTCTCGACGATCGCGGTCTTGAAGCCGAGCTGTGCCGCGCGGATCGCGGTGACATAGCCGCCAGGTCCTGAACCGATGACTACGACGTCGAAAGATGTATCAGCCATGTAACGCTCCGTGCGCCGAAAGGCGCGTTTTCAACAAATGGCGGGGGCGCTGCGGCAAGGGACAAGTGCCGAGCTCGCGAGCATGCCTCCAAATCCGACGACAAAGGACGCGCTTGCAGCAGTTAGTGCCGTGAGAAAGAGCCGCACGGCCTCGCCCTCAGTGCTTGACTACACCACCATCATCACAGGATTTTCGATCAGCAGCTTGAACGCGCTCAGGAGCTGGGCGCCGAGCGCGCCGTCCATGGCGCGGTGATCGCACGTCAGCGTGACCGTCATGATGTTGGCGATCTCGATCTTGCCGTTGCGAACCACCGGCCGTTCTTCGCTCATGCCGACCGCAAGGATGGAGGTCTGCGGCGGATTGATCACGGCGGTGAACTGCTTCATGCCGTACATGCCAAGGTTCGACACCGCAGAGGAGCCGCCCTGATACTCTTCCGGCTTCAGCTTGCGGGCCTTGGCCCGTGACGCGAGATCTTTCATGTCGGCTGAAATCTGCGAAACCGACTTGCTGTGAGCGTTGCGGATGATCGGCGTGATCAGGCCAGTTGGGATAGAGACCGCCACGGAGATGTCTGACACCTTGTGGTGCAGCATCGCCTCGTCAGTCCATGTCACGTTAGCTTCGGGGACGCGCTGCAAGGCCATCGCGAGTGCCTTGATGACGAAGTCATTGACCGAAAGCTTGTAGGTCGGCTTGCCTTCCTTGTCCTTCGGCGCAAGTGCATTGATCTCTTCGCGCGCAGCGACGAGTTTGCCGATATCGCAGTCCGCAGTCAGATAGTATTGCGGGATATCGCGGTCCGACGCCGACAGACGCTGCGCGATCACCTTGCGCATGCCGTCGTGCGGCACGACCTCGTACTCGCCGTCCTGGAACAGCGCACGGATCTGCTGATCGGAGGGACCCGCGGCCGGTGCAATTGCCGGAGCCGCAGCGGGCTTAAGACCCTGACCCGACTTCGCCTGCTCGATATCGCGAGCAACCACGCGACCGTGCGGACCGGATCCATTCACCCGTGACAGATCGATGCCCGCTTCTTTCGCCAAGCGGCGGGCGAGCGGAGACGAGAAGACGCGCGCACCATTGCTGGGCGCGGCAGACGCAGCCTTTGGCGGTGCCGATGGCGCGGGCGCAGGAGCAGCGGCGGCTGGTGCCGGTGTTGGCGCTGGCGCTGGCGTCGCAGTAGGAGCTGCCGCTTTCGGTGCGGGTGCAGCCGGTGCTTCTGACTTAGCGGGTTCTGATTTGGCCGGTGCGGCAGACGCAGCCCCTGCTCCAGCAGCCTTCACGTCCTCGCCGTCTGCGGCGAGCACCGCGATCACATTGTTGACCGGAACGTCCTGCGTGCCTTCCGGCACGAGGATCTTGGCGATCGTTCCTTCGTCGACGGCTTCGACTTCCATCGTCGCCTTGTCGGTTTCGATCTCGGCAATCACGTCACCAGACTTGACCTTGTCGCCTTCCTTCTTGAGCCACTTGGACAGGTTGCCCTTTTCCATGGTGGGCGAAAGCGCGGGCATTAAAATGTTGATCGGCATGATCCAGGCCCTGCTCTCTCAGCGATAGGTAACAGCTTTGGCTGCTGCGACGACTTCAGCCGTTGTAGGCAACGCGAGCTTCTCGAGGTTGGCTGCGTATGGCATCGGCACGTCCTTGCCGGACACCCGCGCCACCGGTGAGTCGAGATAGTCGAACGCGTGCTCCATCAGCCGTGCAGCAATCTCGGCGCCAACGCCAGACTGTTGCCAGCCCTCCTCGACCACCACAGCACGGCCGGTCTTCTTTACTGACTCGACCAGCGTTTCAGTGTCCATCGGACGCAAGGTGCGAAGATCAATGACCTCAGCCTCGATGCCTTCCTTGGCGAGTTCGTCCGCCGCTTGCAGCGCATAGGTCATGCCGTGCGACCAGGAGATCACCGTGACATGTCCGCCTGCGCGGACGATGCGGGCCTTACCGATCGGAATGACATAATCATCGAGCTTCGGCACATCGCCCGAGTGACCATAGAGAATTTCGTTTTCAAGGAAGATCACCGGATTGGGATCGCGGATCGCCGCCTTGAGCAGACCCTTCGCGTCGGCCGGCGAATAAGGCGACACCACCTTCAGGCCAGGGATCTGCGAATACCACGATGAATAATCCTGGCTGTGCTGGGCCGCGACACGAGCGGCAGCACCATTCGGGCCACGGAAGACGATCGAACAGCCCATCTGGCCACCGGACATATAAAGCGTCTTGGCTGCCGAGTTGATGATCTGGTCCATCGCCTGCATGGCGAAGTTAAAGGTCATGAACTCCACGATCGGCTTCAGGCCGGCCATCGCAGCGCCGATGCCAACGCCAGCGAAACCGTGCTCGGTGATTGGCGTATCGATCACGCGCTTGGCGCCGAACTCCTGCAACAACCCTTGGGTTACCTTATAGGCACCCTGGTACTCAGCGACTTCCTCACCCATGATGAAGACGTCGCCATCGCGGCGCATTTCCTCGGCCATGGCGTCGCGCAGTGCTTCGCGCACGGTCATCTTCACCATCTCGGTGCCGGCGGGCACTTCGGGATCTGGCTCTACCGGAGCCGCGGGTGCAGCAACAGCCGGTGGCGCACTGATCTGCGGCTTGCCTTCACCAACAGGTGCACGAGACTCTTGAACTTCCTGCTGAACACTCGGTGACTCGGCAGCCGCCTTGGCTGTCGCAGTTGCCGGTGCCTTATCGAGATCGGAGGCGCTTTCACCGTCGCTCAGGATGGTTGCGATCGGCGTGTTGACCGCGACGTCGTTGGTGCCTTCGGCAACGAGAATTTTGCCGAGCGTCCCTTCATCTGTCGCCTCGACTTCCATCGTGGCTTTGTCGGTTTCGATTTCGGCGATGACGTCACCGGACTTGATGGCCTCGCCCTCTTTTTTCAGCCATTTCGAAAGGTTGCCTTTCTCCATCGTTGGCGAAAGCGCAGGCATAAGAACTTGAATCGGCATGATCACTCCGGACTAATCTGTAGGTCTGCGCTTAGCGGTAGATGTCGGTGTAGAGCTCGGACACATCGGGCTCCGGCTGGTGCTGCGCGAAATCAGCGGATGCGTTGACGATATCACGCACCTCGGCGTCGATCGCCTTGAGCTCCTGCTCGCTGACCTTCATGTCGAGCAAACGCAGCCGGACCTGTTCGATCGGGTCCTGATCATGACGAACCTTGTCCACCTCTTCGCGAGTCCGGTACTTCGCGGGATCGGACATTGAGTGACCGCGATAGCGGTAGGTCTGCATCTCGAGGATGTAGGGACCGTTGCCTTCGCGACACCACTTCACAGCCTTGTCACCGGCAGCCTTCACCGCCCGCACATCCATGCCGTCGACCTGCTCTCCGGGGATGTTGAATGAAGCGCCGCGCTTGGAAAAATCGGTCTGCGCGGAGGAACGCGTCACTGACGTGCCCATGGCGTATCGGTTGTTTTCGATAATGTAGATGACGGGGAGCTTCCAAAGCTCCGCCATGTTGAAGCTTTCGTAAACCTGCCCCTGGTTGGCCGCACCGTCGCCGAAATAGGCAATGCTGACATTGTCATTACCACGGTAACGATTGGCGAAAGCCAGACCGGTTCCGAGCGGCACCTGCGCACCGACGATACCGTGACCGCCGTAGAAGGCCTTCTCCTTGCTGAACATGTGCATGGAGCCGCCCTTGCCTTTCGAGTAGCCGGCAGCACGTCCCGTCAACTCAGCCATCACGCCCTTTGGATCCATGCCGGTGGCCAGCATGTGGCCGTGATCACGGTAACCGGTGATGACTTGATCGCCATCCTTGAGCGCGAGCTGCATGCCGACCACGATCGCTTCCTGGCCGATGTAGAGATGGCAGAAGCCGCCGATAGCCCCCATGCCGTAAAGTTGACCTGCCTTTTCCTCGAAACGGCGGATCAACAGCATCTCGCGAAATGCATGAAGCTCTTGTTCTTTTGTGAAAGCAAAATTTGATGGATGGCGGGAGCCATTGCCAGCTTCCTGCGTTGCGGTCTTCTTCGCTGATGCCATGATGGGTCCGAGTGAGAGAGCGGATATCAATCCTCTCTACTCCAACTCACATCGCCATGAAAGCATTGCGTGCGCTACCAAATCTCGCGCTTATGACGCAATGCAGCGAGCGCAATTTTAAAATCCAAATGCGATGTTTTTTGAAATTTGAAACTCAGTTCGGCGTAATCATGCGCACCAGATCACGCGGGTGTGCATAATCGAGTTGATAGCGCGCACGCTCATCGAGCATGTCCGGATCGACTCGGTCTGAACGAAGGGATGACACTCGCTGTTCGGCTGCTGTTCGCTCCGCCTTCAGCCGCGCGAGCTCTGCCGTGAGCGCCACAATTTCGTGATCGAGTTCTTGCTGCGCGTTCAGGCCGTACTTGCCCGTGTACGCATTGACGCCGAAATAGGCAATCAGTGCGGCAGCAATCGCGTACAACGCGAGGCCGGTCATAATAGCTTTAAGTCGGGAGCGTGAGACCATTCCGAATGGTGCGACAGCCCGGTTAATCGAATGCTAACCAGGCTGTCATCATCGAGAATTATTTCTTGTGCTGTTCGACCCAGACCGCGAACGCATCGATGTACTGCTTCAGTACCTTCTCGAGCGCTTCCTTTGTCAGGTTGCCCTTGTCATCGAACGCATCACCAACCGCGGTGAGGTACGTCTCCGGTTGCTGCATGATTGGGCCGGTATAGCCCGGAAGGAGTTGCTTCAGGCTCATCGCTGCAGAGACGCCGCCGAGCGGACCTGGCGAATTGCTGATGATGCCGGCTGGGCGGCCGTTGAACGAGCTCTTGCCGTACGGACGCGAGCCCACATCGATCGCGTTCTTCAGCACGCCGGGGATGGAGCGGTTGTATTCTGGCGTCACGAACAGAACAGCGTCAGACTTCTGAAGTGTTTCCCGGAACGCCAGCCAATCCGCCGGCGGATTGGCTTCGAGATCCTGGTTGAAGAACGACAACCCATGAAGCGTCACCACGTTGAGCTTGAGCGACGCCGGAGCTAGCTTCGTAAGCGCATTGGCGATTTTGAGCGAATACGATTCTTTGCGAAGGCTGCCGACGATGACGGAGACGGTGTGGGCCACGAAACGATCCTTTCAGGGACGGATAAATGATCGCCCGCAATTATGCCCGCCCTCGAAAAGATGCAAGTGCATTCAATTCATGGATTCCATTAGCATCGTGCATTTGTGTATTATTTTCGTGAGTTGCGATCCGTGATCACATCATCAACCCAATAACTCATCATTGTGCTCGCCGAGTTTTGGTGCACCGGAATGCGGATGCGGACGTTCGCCATCGAATGAAATCGGCAATCCGATCACCGGCAGGCCGCTGCCGGGCAGTGTCCGAACAAGATCAACGGCCTTGAACTGCTCGGTTTGTGACAATTCGACGATCGTGTTGACCGGACTGCAAGGCACACCCTCCGCCTCGAATGCCGAGATCCATTCGGCACGGCGCTTGGTGCGCAATACGGCCGCCATGAGATCGATCAGCACGTCACGGTTGAGAAACCGGTCACGTCCTCGCACGAAACGCGGATCGGTCGCCCATTCGGGATAGCCCAGGACCGCCGCGCATTTGTGAAACAGCCGATCGTAACCAGCCGCAATCACCATCGGGCTGTCGGCGGTTTCGAACACCTGATAAGGCACGATGGCGGACGCCGCCGTGCCACTCCTTGGAGAGAGCTCCTGCGTGACGTGATAGGTCGCCAGCGACGTATCCACCCACGACGCAGCACTATCGAGCAGCGAGGTGTCGATCACACATCCCTTGCCGGTGACATGCCGCTGCTGAAGCGCGGCGAGCGCCCCGATCACGCACCATTGCGCGGTGGCCTTGTCGTTGATGGCAGGCGCACAGAATGTCGGCGGATCACCGTGGCGACCCGTCTGCATCATCACGCCACTGTAAGCCTGCAGCAACGGATCGAAGCCAGGCGCTTTCGAGAGCGGACCGCTCGGACCGAACGCCCAGATCGAGCAATAGATCAGGCGTGGGTTGATCGCGGCCATGTCCTCGGGACCGATGCCGAGATCGCTCACGACGCCCGAGCGCAGATTCTGGATCAGGATATCGGCATCGCGCACGAGGTCCTTCAGCTTCGCGACGCCGTCTGTGCTTTTCATATCGAGAGTCACCGACCGCTTGTTGCGGTTGGTGACATGAAACATGATCGATGCTTCTTCGATGAAAGGCGGTCCCCACCCGCGCGCATCGTCGCCGCCATCGGGCTTCTCGACCTTGATGACGTCGGCGCCCATGTCGGCCAGGATCGCACCGGCCAATGGGCCGGCCAGCGCCTGCCCGATCTCGATGACCCTGATGCCCTTGAGTGGCCCGTTCATTCGCTTCGCTCCCGTCCGGATTGATTCCGTTTACGGGCAGTCAAGCCGCGAAGCATCGGCGGGGCAAGCACATGCCCCGCGCCAAAATGAAGTTTTACGCCAGTGCGGTGGATCTGACGTTCGTATCGGCACTAACCGCTAGTCCATCATACGAACGTCAGATCCAAAACCGCACTGGATTCATATTCTTGCTAGTGTCCCTTAGGTTCTGACATTCGTAACGAGCTAGCCGCAAACTAAACGAATGTCAGAACCTAGGACACTAGCGCTTTCAGCGCAGCCTTCCCTGCGTACACCGCCTGTGAGCCGAGCTCCTGCTCGATGCGCAGCAACTGGTTGTATTTTGCGGTCCGGTCCGCGCGCGCGAGCGATCCAGTCTTGATCTGTCCGCAGTTGGTCGCCACTGCGAGGTCAGCGATGGTGGCGTCTTCCGTTTCACCGGAGCGATGCGACATCACAGCCGTGTAGGCCGCCTTGTGCGCCATCTCGACGGCCGCAAGGGTTTCGGTAAGCGTACCGATCTGGTTGACCTTGATCAGGATTGAGTTGCCGCGGCCTGCCTTGATGCCTTCGGCGAGGCGCTTCACGTTGGTCACGAACAGGTCGTCACCGACGAGCTGGCACTTGCGGCCGATCAGGTCGGTCAGCTCCTTCCAGCCGTCCATGTCGTCTTCCGCCATACCGTCCTCGATCGAGACGATCGGGTAACGCGAGACGAGGTCGGCCAGATACTTCGCCTGCTCGGAGCGTGAACGGGTTTTCCTTTCACCTTCATAAACGTAAGCGCCGTCCTTGAAGAATTCAGTAGAAGCACAATCCAGCGCCAGCATGACATCGTCGCCGGCCTTGTAGCCAGCTTTAGCGATCGCGCTCATGACAAAATCCAGCGCTGCGTCAGCCGACGGCAGGTTCGGCGCAAAGCCGCCCTCATCGCCGACATTGGTGTTGTGACCGGCTTTCTTCAGCTCCGACTTCAGTGTGTGGAAAATCTCGGCGCCGCAGCGAAGTCCTTCCGAAAAGCTCTTCGCGCCCGCCGGCATGATCATGATTTCCTGAAAATCGATTGGATTATCAGCATGTACGCCGCCATTGATAATGTTCATCATTGGCACCGGCAGGGTCCGCGCCGAGGTTCCTCCGACGTAGCGATAGAGCGGCATGCCGAGCGATTCAGCCGCCGCCTTCGCGAGCGCGAGCGAGACGCCGAGAATTGCATTGGCGCCGAGGCGGCTCTTGTTCGGGGTTCCATCGAGGCCGATCATGACCTCGTCGATCTGAACCTGCTGTTCGGCTTCCATGCCGCCCACGGCATCGAAGATCTCGCCATTGACGGCCTCAACGGCCTTCTGCACGCCCTTGCCGAGATAGCGGCCCTTGTCGCCGTCACGCAGTTCGACGGCCTCATGGGCGCCGGTGGACGCGCCTGACGGCACCGCAGCCCGTCCGAGCGAGCCATCTTCCAGCACCACATCGACTTCGACAGTCGGATTGCCACGGCTATCGAGAATTTCGCGGCCGATGATGTCAACGATGGCGGTCATGACGGTCCCTTCACTTCTACGGGTCAACAATTGGGGTGCTTCTACAGGAAGCCCGGCGAGGGGAAAAGGCCGCTAGCGCGCCGGATTTGACGTTCGTAGCAAACGAGAGTGCTGCGAGGTGATGCGAACGTTCGAACCGGGACACTAGACCGGTGACGTTCCACCCTGGATTGGTTATCAGAAGCCCCAACGGAGAAACCCATGTCACGAAAGCCTCGCAGGCGCCCCGCCGCGTCAGCAAAAACATCTTTGCAACTTGGTCAGCAGGTGGAAGCGCCGAGCTCGCCGGATCGCGCACAACTGGACCGCGTGCCAAATCCGCATTCGGACACAAACTACGTCGCGCGTTTCACGATGCCGGAATTCACCTCGATCTGCCCGGTCACCGGCCAGCCGGATTTCGCCATCCTGGTGATCGACTACGTGCCGAACAAATGGCTGGTCGAATCGAAGTCGCTCAAGCTCTACCTCAACAGTTTCCGTAATGTCGGCTCGTTCCATGAGGACTGCACAGTCTCCATCGGCAAGCGATTGACGAAGCTGCTCGCGCCGCGCTGGCTGCGTATAGGCGGATATTTCTATCCGCGCGGCGGCATGCCGATCGACGTGTTCTGGCAGGCCGGAAAACTGCCGGCGAATGTGTGGGTGCCCGATCAGGGCGTTCCCCCATATCGCGGACGGGGCTAACCGGTCAGCTCAAATGCCCGCCGGCTTCGCCGATTTCCGATTGAGCAAGCGCGCGGCGACGATCCCGAGCACCATGATGATTGCCGCGCTCGCGATTAGCGTCGGCAGCTTGCCAGCGCGCGACAGCGCGAAGCCGTAGATAATCGGGCCAACCGCCTGCCCCATGAAGAAGGAGAACGCGTGCAGCGATAGCGCGGATGCACGCGCTTCCGGCGCAAGATCGCTTGAAAACACCTGCAGCGAGCCGTGCAGGCAGTAGAAGCCCCAGCCCATGATCAGGAAGCACAGCGCTTGCACCTCCCAGCGCGGGCCGAAGGCGATGGCCACAATCTGCAATCCAACCGCGACGGAGCCACCGATCATCAAGCCCAGGACGCCGACACGCGGCAGCAATCGTGGCACAGTCATGGTGTAGAGCAGACCACCCACAGCAAACGCTGCGATCACCACACCTGGGATCGAAGCACGCGTTTCGCCGAGTTCGAACAGAAACGCAGCAATGAATGGAAACAAGCCGAGTACGCAAAGTCCCTCGACGAACACCGCTGAGAAACAGACGCGCGCGTTGGGATTCTTCAGGATCGTCCGATAACCGTGCTTGAGCGTGCTGAAATCCACTGCCTGTGTTGGGCTGGAGACGCCGCCACGGCGAAATCCAATCCAGACGGCAATCGAGGCGACGATCACCAGCAGGCCAAGCACCGTCAGAACACCGCGCCATCCGAGAAAATCGCCGATCACCCCCGCGGCTGAAGAGCCGAGCAGATTTCCGGTCATCGCGCCGGCAAGCACCCGGCTTAGCGCAATCTGCCGATGTGCCGTCGGGACAAGGTCGCTCGTCAGCCCCATCGCAATTGGAAACGTCCCGCCAGCGGCGATGCCGCACAGGATTCGCGACAGGAACAGCATCTCGAAGGACGTGGCGAGCGCGCCAATGATATTGGCTGCGCCGAGCGTTGCGAGACACGCGATCATCAGCCGCGGTTTGCCGAACATATCGGCTGCGGCTCCCAGGATGGGCTGTACGATTGCGAATGTCAGAGCGACAGCAGCCGAGAGACTTGCAGCCGTTGCGATTGTCACGCCGAGATCGTTCGCCACCATCGGCAAAACCGGCTCCATCGAACGCGATGACAGCGCGGCTGCGAATGTCGTTGCAGCGATCACATTGAGGATCGGGAGCATCAGGAGTCCGATCGCTCCTTGAATGCTGCCCCCGATGGGATCATCAGCTTCTATCGCCCTTTGCGAGGGCGTCGAATGCCATCAGGTTCTTGACGAGTGCCTCGAAGTCCTTGAGCGGCACCATGTTAGGTCCGTCAGACGGCGCCTTGTCCGGATCGGGGTGAGTCTCAATAAACACACCCGCAACACCAACCGCCACAGCCGCCCGCGCCAGCACCGGCACGAACTCTCGTTCGCCGCCCGATGACGTTCCCTTGCCGCCAGGCTGCTGCACCGAATGCGTCGCGTCGAAAATCACCGGGGCGCCGGTGGTGCGCGCCAGGATGGGCAGCGCCCGCATGTCCGACACCAGCGTGTTGTAGCCGAACGAGGCCCCGCGCTCGGTCACCAGCACATTGGGATTGCCGCCGCCGGTGACCTTACCCACGACATTGGCCATGTCCCATGGCGCAAGAAACTGCCCCTTCTTCACGTTCACGATCTTGCTGGTCGCCGCAGCAGCGAGCAGAAGATCGGTCTGACGGCACAGGAACGCAGGGATCTGCAGGATATCGACCACCTCCGCGACGCGCGCGCACTGTTCGACTTCATGCACATCGGTCAGCACGGGCATCCCAAGCGTTGAGCGGATCTCGGCGAAAATGGGAAGTGCCTTGTCAAGGCCAATCCCGCGCGCGCCCGACGCGCTGGTGCGATTGGCCTTGTCGAACGACGTCTTGTAGACGAGCCCGACCTTGAGACGCGCGGCAATCTCTTTCAAGGCTGAAGCGACTTCAAGTGCGTGCGCGCGGCTTTCCAGCTGACACGGTCCAGCGATTAGCGCCAACGGCAGCGCGTTGCCAAATTTCACTGAACCTGCGGACACCACCGATGCCGCTGAGAGCTTAGCGTTCAATGCTTATCCTTTGTCTGAAGCAATCGGCGAACAAGGCCGCGATTCCGATGAACGTCGTACAGCAAATGCCACATGACCATGCCGGTCTGGCGATGCAGGATCAAGTACTGGTTGAAGGCTCGAATATCAGGGTTGCGCCAAAGGCAGCCTCCGGAGGCACGATCAGGCGCCCGATATGGTGGTGAGATACAATGCCGCTTTTACGAAGTTGCTGCTCGACTCCGTCGATTGATGGAGCCGACAACCGCAGCGCCTTGAGCAATGCCCCCTCGCCACCCGCCTTCGGCGTGATCCCGAATTGATCCCGGAACGCGACTGCTTCAATGATTTCGACATCGCCGCGCGGCGTTGGCGCGCTGACGCCCATCGAGCTTGAGTGAAGCTCGCGCACGCCGGTAAAGCCATTGAGGAAAATGTGGTGGTCAGTGGGGTTTTCCGCGACCAGCACAGCACCCAGCACGCCGCTCGCGCCGTTAGGATGCTGCTGATAGTCCGCCTTCCAGAAGGCCGACGGGTTTTGCTGCTGGCAGGTGGCAAACCCGGTGTGCGGCGACAGCACATCGCGCGCGAAAGCCAAAGAGAACCCAACTGTCGCCGTGCTGCCATCCGGCAACCTCGCCTCTCGCGAAAACGGCAATGAAGGAGAGGCGCTTATGCCAGCGCGTTCGAAATCCGCGACATCAGCTTCGGAGTCTACGCTTTCCAGCAGAAGCATCGAAAAGCCGTCGCCTCGCGCGATCGCATCGCGATTGGCCACACCGAAGATCTGCGGCAATCCCTCGCCAACGAGTTTCTCCGGTTCAGCGACTGTCAGGATTTCGATAAAGAATCCGGGAAATTGGACGACGTGATTGTGCGTACCCCAGGGGTGCTTGTTGCGCGCGCCAACCTTGAAGCCCGCACGGCGGTAGAACTCCGCCGCTGCATCGAGATCGCGAACGGCATGGACAATATGATCAAGACCGCGAGGCATGGTTCAACGCGCCAAGGCGCCCTTCACTTCATCAACGAGAACGCAGTCGGCTGAAGAAGCTGGCTGGTGATGTTGCCGACAATCTGACCGTCCTTCTCGCTCTCCGCACGGGCGGAGATCCACGCCGGATCGGCCTGGAATGCGTTCCACTTCTGCTCGCGCTCGGCCAGCGAATCCCATTCAAGGAAATAGGTCAGTTCCTGATTAGATTCGCCGATCAGGGTGGTAAAAAAGCCCGCCGGTCGGATACCGTGCTTCTTCCAGAGGTTCAGCGTGATCGTCTCGAACCGATTGAGCAGGTTTGGAAGACGTCCCGGGACGCAGCGGTACACCCGCATTTCGTAAATCTTGCTCATCGATCCCCTGCTTTTTTGTTATGGCGGATACGGCGTATGCCAGTTTCGATGGCCGAGGTATAGTGGCCGCGCGGTGGGCTGATCAAGCGTCGGCATCAACAGGCCCTCCGCGGAGAGTCCTCCATGCGAATGCTGTCCGGTCTGCTTTTCGCCCTGATTGCCACGTCACTTCCCGTCTCTGCCCAGGAACGTCCCGGCACGCCAGGCGTGATCACGAAGGGTAGCGACAACGTATCGATTGGAGGAAAGCCTGCAGCGCGTCAGGGCGACACGACCACAGGTGGGAACGTCATCGTCGAAGGCTCGAAGAACGTCTTCATCAACGGCAAACCGGCGGCGATCACGAGCGACAAGACGAACTGCGGCGGCGTCGTGATTGGCGGCGGCGGAGGCGTGTTCATCAATGGCAAGCCGGCCGCACGCAGCGGCGATCAGACATCTGGATGCCCCCGGTAACGAGACTGGATCGCCTCAGCCTGAACCAAAACGCTTCGTCACAAGGTTCAGAGCAAGCGCATCTTTTTCACTGAGCCAGTGTATCTCTTTGCTCGCGGACATCTGCTGCAGGATCGATGGCGAGACGCCCATTCGGGTCATGTATTCGAGGATCATTCCCGACGTTTTCTGGGCGTATGCGACACCATCCCAATCGCGAGCGCCCTCCTTGGGCACTTCCGCCGTGAACTGGTGAACGCCCAATCGGGAGCCTGGCACCAGGGCACGAACTGTTCCGCCCGCATAGGCCAGCACGCAGGCGCTGGCGCAATAAGCGGGCTTCAGGCGCCCCTCGGAGTTCACCGAGCCGACCAGCGTCCTCAGCCCGCGGGAGCGGATAATCTCGCCCATGATGAGCGCCTGATCGAGCCGGCCGCCCGGCGACGAAAAGATAACAGTGTCACCCGCGACGAGCTTGGCCTCATCCAGTTGCGTGCGAAACAGGCTGGCAGTTGCGGCTCCAATTTCACCCCTCACCGCCAACGCGCGATTTGATTGCCCGAGGCCATCAACCGTCACGACTGAGGCGGTCATTGAGTGGGAAAAATACAGGTCCTTCCAATAGGCCCAGGCCTGCGGTGTCGAGAGGTCCTGATAAGCGCGACCGCCATAAAGGCCGATGATCGCAATCGCGAAAAGAAAGGAAACCAGAGAACTGCGGTTGAACAAACGGCGCCAACGGGTTGCGCTTGGCAGCCCCTCGTGAGCGACCTGCTGCGCTTGATCAGCCGAAGGCTGACCCCACGGCCGCAGCGGTGTGTCCGTCTCAGATTTGCTGTCGCGATTCATGGTCGATCCGATCGCGTCGTTCCAACGACCGGCAGCATACTAAATATTCGACCGCTCAGACCAGACGGCTTTGCACCATCGCGGCCTCGACGAACGAGGCGAACAACGGATGCGGCTCGAACGGACGTGATTTGAGCTCGGGATGATACTGCACCCCGATGAACCAGGGATGATCCTCGTACTCGACGATCTCGGGCAGCACGCCATCCGGCGACAGACCGGAGAATCGCAGACCGTGCTGCTCAAGCCGGTCCTTGTAGGCGGTGTTGACTTCATAGCGATGACGGTGGCGCTCTGAGATTTCCAGCGCATCGCCATAGATCTTCGATACACGGCTACCCTTCTTGAGGGCCGCGGGATAGGCCCCGAGCCGCATGGTGCCGCCGAGGTCGCCGGCCTTGCTGCGCTTTTCGAGTTCGTTGCCGCGCAACCACTCGGTCATCAGTCCAACCAATGGCTCCTTGGTTGGCCCGAACTCCGTGGAATTGGCATCGGTGATGCCTGCAAGATTGCGTGCGGCCTCAATCACCGCCATCTGCATGCCGAAGCAGATTCCGAAATACGGCACGTCACGCTCACGAGCGAACTGCGCCGCCTTGATCTTGCCTTCGGCACCGCGCTGGCCAAATCCGCCCGGCACCAGGATGCCGTTGACGTGCTCAAGGAACGGCGCCGGGTCTTCGTTTTCGAAGACCTCCGACTCGATCCAGTCGAGATTGACCTTCACCTTGTTGGCGATGCCGCCGTGCGACAACGCTTCGATCAGCGATTTGTAGGCGTCCTTCATGCCGGTGTACTTGCCGACAACGGCGATGGTCACTTGGCCTTCGGGATTGCGGATGCGTTCGTTGATGACGTGCCAGCGGTCCAGAGCCGGTGGCGTCTTCGGCTTGATGCCGAATGCGGCCAGCACTTCGCCGTCGAGGCCGGCAGCGTGGTACGCTTCGGGTACCGCATAGATGTTGTCGACGTCCCGTGCCTCGATCACCGCGCTCTCGCGCACGTTACAGAACAGCGCCAGCTTGCGGCGCTCTTCCTTTGGAATCTCGCGGTCCGTACGGCAGAGCAAGATGTCCGGCTGGATGCCGATCGAACGCAATTCCTTGACGGAGTGCTGCGTCGGCTTGGTCTTCAATTCGCCGGCGCTCGGGATGTAGGGCAGCAGCGTGAGATGGATATAGATCACATCGCCGCGCGGCAGGTCGTTCTTGATCTGACGAATGGCTTCGAAGAACGGCAGACCTTCGATGTCGCCGACGGTGCCGCCGATCTCGCACAGCACGAAATCGTAGCCGTCATTGCCATTGAGGATGAAATCCTTGATGGCATTTGTCACATGAGGAATGACCTGGATGGTCGCGCCGAGGTAATCGCCTCGCCGCTCCTTGGTGAGAATGTCCTGATAGATCCGACCGGTGGTGATGTTGTCGGCTTTCGTCGCAGGGTGACCGGTGAAACGCTCGTAGTGCCCGAGATCGAGATCGGTCTCGGCGCCGTCGTCGGTCACGAACACTTCGCCGTGCTGATACGGCGACATCGTCCCCGGATCGAGGTTGAGATAGGGATCGAGCTTGCGAAGACGGACCTTGTAGCCCCGCGACTGCAGCAGCGCACCGAGTGCGGCTGATGCCAAACCTTTGCCGAGCGAGGAGACCACGCCGCCGGTGATGAAAATGTACCGCGCCATGGGAATTTACCTTTACCGCCGCCGGACCGATTCGCAAAACCAAACACCACGCGCACGTCGACAAATCGTCACGCTGTGGGTGACTTCAAAAAGTGAAGTCAGTCAATGAGTTGGAAGAACACCTTGAGATTTGCAGATAAGCATTCGCTGCATATCTGCAAATCTTTATCCCGCATGGGTGTTATTTCGACTGCGGAGCCTGCGGTGCAGCAGGCGCTTCAGGCTTCTTCAGTGAATCCAGAAGTCCGCCAGACGGAGCCGGTGGAGTTCCTGGTTGGGAGATTGGCGCCGGGCTGGTGGTATTGATGATCGAGACAGGCTTGCGCTCGTAGCTTGCCCACCATGACAAGAAAAGGCTCGTCACGAAGAAGCCGGCGGCCAGGATTGCCGTTGTTCGCGTCAGCAGGTTGGTCGTGCCGCGGCTCGACATGAAGCCGCCACCGCCGCCAATGCCAAGTCCTCCGCCTTCGGACCGCTGAAGCAGCACCACCCCGATCAAGGCGGCAACAATCATGAGATGGATGACGATAATGACGGTTTGCATCGTGACCTTCCGTCACAAGCCATCAGCACCGGGCAACCGGTCGCACTGAAGCCTGCGGGGGTTGAAGTTGCGCGGTCTGTACACGATTGCAGGGGTGATTGTCACCCCTGACGAACCGCGTCCCGCGTGGTGGTCCAGAAGTTCGCCCGAACTAGCGTTATCAGGGATTTAAGGGCATCCGGCGGCGATCGCAAGGAAGTCCGCGGCCTTGAGGCTGGCGCCGCCGACCAGTGCACCGTCGACATTGGCAACAGCCATCAATTCAGCCGCGTTGGAAGGCTTCACCGAACCGCCGTAGAGAATGCGGACCCGGCCACCCTCGCCGCTAAAGCGTTCCTCCAGCTTGGAGCGGATAAGCCCATGAACTTCCTCGACATCTTTTGTCGTCGGGGTCAGTCCGGTGCCGATCGCCCAGACCGGTTCATAGGCAACGACGGTATTGGCCGCTGTCAGGCCATCCGGGAGCGAGCCAGCGAGCTGGGTCCCGATCACATCGAGGGTCCGGCCGGCACCCCGTTCCTGCCGCGTCTCGCCGACACAAACGATGGCAACGAGCCCGGCGCGCCAGGCGGCCTCCGCCTTGAGCCGCACCAGCTCGTCGCTTTCATGGTGATCCGTCCGCCGCTCCGAGTGCCCAACAATGACGGCCGTCGCCCCGGCATCCGCCAGCATCTCGGCGGAAACATCTCCGGTGTGCGCGCCTGACGCTTTGGGATGGCAATCCTGGCCACCGATCGCAACTTTCGATCCAATTGCCGCCGCAGCGGCGCTGAACACCAGCGTCGCGGGCGGGCAGATCAGCAGATCGGCTTTCTGCCAGATCTCGCCCACGCCCTGACCGATGGCCACCAGCTCGTTCAGAGAGGCTTTGAGCCCGTTCATCTTCCAGTTCCCTGCGATCAGCGGGCGGCGCTTGTCGGTCATGATCGATCTCACTCATCAGATGGCACTATTCGCGGCCTATCAGAGGGGGCGCCCTGGCGCTAGTTCCCAAGGGTAGTGCAAGGGTAGTTTCCACATTGCCGACTGTTAACCGCGCTGAAGCGTCGCCGTCAGCAAGGTTGCTAGGGAACTGTCACCCCTTTATATGTTGGCAGAACAATGCGGTAACGCCCTTCAGCCATGTTGGCGAACCGCTCCTTTCCTGAAACATCAAGCAAGTTGGCCCCATGCTCCGAGGAATGCGCAAAGCCTCATCGAACTGGCTCGGCAAGACGATCATGTCTGTCCTGTTCGGCATCCTGATCGTCAGTTTCGGCATCTGGGGTATCGCCGATATCTTCAAGGGCTTCGGACAATCGAGCCTGGCCAAGATCGGCAGCACCGAAATCACCACGGAGCAATTCCGCAATCTCTTCACCGACAAGCTGCAGCAGATTGGTCGCCAGTTCGGCCGGCCGATCACCATGGAGCAGGCTCGTGCATTCGGCCTCGACCGCCAAGTGCTGCAGCAAGTGATCGCTGAAGCAGCCCTCGATGAAGGCGCGCGCCGCATGGGATTGGGACAATCGGATGCGGATGTGGTCCGCGCGATTTCCGAGGATCCGAATTTCAAGGGCCTCGACGGCAAGTTCGATCCCGACCGGTTCAACCAGTTGATTCGGCAGTTTGGCTACAACGAACAGCGCTATATTGCAGAGCAGCGCCGGGTGTCCCTGCGCCGGCAGCTCACCGGCACGGTTGCCACAGGAGCTGAGCCATCGAAGACCCAGCTCGAAGCCCTGATCCGCTTCCAGAACGAACAGCGCTCCGTCCAATACGTCAATCTGACCGAGGCCCAGGCTGGAACGATCGATCCGCCCTCGCCTGAAGCGTTGGCGGCCTATTTCGAAGACCGCAAGGCGCTATTCCGCGCGCCGGAGTATCGCAAGCTCGCGGTGCTTACTCTGACACCTGATGAGCTCGCGAAATCCATCACTGTCTCCGACGAAGATGCCAGGAAGATCTTCGAGCAGCGGCGCGAGCGCTACGCCACTCCGGAGCGCCGTCAGGTTTACCAGATCGCATTCCCGAACATGGACGAGGCAAAGGCCGCCCGCGAAAAGATCGCAGCAGGGACATCGTTCGAAGACATTGCGAAGGAACGCAAGCTGACGCCTTCGGACATTGACCTCGGCACCGTCACCAAGGCCGCGATTGGCGATCCCGCAATCGCCGATGCCGCCTTCTCGCTTGCACCCGATACTGTCAGCGAACCCGTGAAGGGAGCGCTTGTGACCGCACTGCTGAAGGTCACCAAGGTCGAGTCCGGCGCGAACCCAAGCTATGAGAGCCTTGCGGACGTCATCAAGCGCGAGATCGCGATGGAGCGTGCACGCGCGCAGATTCAGGATCTCCACAACAAGATCGAAGACGAGCGCGGCGGCGGCGCCAATATCGCGGAAGCCGCACAAAAGCTGGGACTGAAAGCCATCACCATCGAGGCCGTCGATCGCTCCGGCCGCGGCCCGGATGGCAAGCCCGTCACTGGTCTGCCGCAGGGCATCGACGTCGTCTCCCCGGCCTTCGCGAGCAATGTCGGCGTCGAAAACGATTCGGTGCAATTCAACGGCGGCGAACTCTGGTTCGACGTGCTGGGCGTCACCCCATCGCGGGATCGCACACTCGAAGAAGTCAAGGATCAGGTCGAGAAACGCTGGCGCGCCGAAGAGATTTCAAAGCGTCTGCAGGCCAAGGCAACCGAGATGGTCGGAAAGCTTGAAAAAGGTGGTAAACTCGATGCCGAGGCCGCTGCATTGGGCGTGAAGGTTGAAACCGCGACCGCCTTCAAGCGCGACGCCGAAATCAAGGGCGTACCCGAGCGCCTGATCGCGGCTGCGTTCCGGACCCCGAAGGATGGCATAGGCCAGACCGAAGGCGCTAACGGCACCGACTGGATCGTGTTCAAGGTCACCGATGTGATCACGCCAACAGTTGATATGGCGTCGGACGACGTGAAGAAACTAAAAGAGACGCTTGAGCGCGCCCTGAGCGACGAGCAGATCGCGCAGTTTGTGACCAAACTTGAATCGAACGTTGGCACGACGATCAATCAGCAAGCGTTCGCCGTGGCCACCGGCGCAGCATCCGCGCAATAGCTTCAAGCGAAAGTCACATGAACGACTTCAAAGCCATCATTGGAAAGGTCGCGACCGGCGCCGCTCTATCGCGTGAGGAAGCAACCACAGCCTTCGACTGCATGATGTCCGGCGAGGCGACGCCCTCCCAGATGGGTGGTCTCTTGATGGCATTACGCGTGCGCGGTGAGACGGTCGACGAAATCACCGGCGCGGTTTCGGCCATGCGAGCCAAGATGCTGCCTGTAAAGGCACCTGCCGATGCGGTGGACATCGTCGGGACCGGAGGCGATGGCTCCGGATCGGTCAACGTCTCGACCTGCGCCTCATTCATCCTCGCCGGCACCGGCGTGCCGGTCGCGAAACACGGCAATCGCGCTCTGTCGTCGAAATCCGGCGCGGCCGACGTCTTGACGTCCCTTGGCATCAAGATCGACATCACACCCGATGATGTTGGGCGCTGCATCGCCGAAGCGGGCATCGGCTTCATGTTCGCGCCGACGCATCATCCTGCGATGAAGAATGTCGGCCCGACCAGGGTCGAATTGGCCACCCGCACGATTTTCAATCTGCTGGGCCCGCTTTCCAACCCTGCCGGCGTCAAGCGGCAGATGGTCGGCGTGTTTTCGAAGCACTGGGTGCAGCCGCTGGCCCAGGTGCTGAAGAACCTCGGCGCAGAATCCGTTTGGGTTGTCCACGGCTCCGATGGGCTCGACGAGATCACCCTCACCGGCCCCACCTTCGTGGCGGCGCTGGAGAAGGGCAATATCCGCTCGTTTGAAGTCACGCCCGAAGACGCTGGCCTGCCGCGCGCAACCAGCGCGGAGCTCAAGGGTGGCGATGCGGATGCAAATGCAAAGTCACTTCTCGGTGTTCTCGAAGGCAAGCCCAGCGCATACCGCAATGTTGCTCTAATCAATGCCGCCGCCGCCCTTGTGGTCGCCGGAAAGGCGAAAGACCTCAAGGAAGGCGTTGCAATTGGTGCAAAGTCTCTCGACAGCGGCGCGGCCGCGGACAAGCTGAAGCGCCTTGTCGCTGTCTCGAATGCTTGAGGAGCAACTCCGTTGTCCGATATCCTTACAAAGATCGAAGCCTATAAGCGCGAAGAAATCGCTGCTGCCAAGCGTGCCCATCCCCTCGCAGAGGTCGAAGCTCGCGCAAAGGCAGCGCCTCCGCCGCGCGGCTTCGTCAACGCCATTCGCAAGAAGCACGCCCAAGGCGAGTACGCGCTGATTGCGGAGATCAAGAAGGCCTCTCCCTCGAAGGGCTTAATCCGCGCCGATTTCGATCCTCCGGCACTGGCAAAGGCTTATGAGGCTGGTGGTGCGGCCTGTCTCTCGGTCCTGACGGATACGCCGTCGTTCCAGGGACATCTCGATTTCATGGTCGCCGCCCGTGCCGCCGTGTCGCTGCCCGTGCTGCGCAAGGACTTCATGTACGACACCTATCAAGTGGCCGAGGCCCGCGCGCACGGCGCGGATTGCATTCTCATCATCCTGGCTGCCCTCGACGATGCGGCAGCGAAGGATATCGAGGATGCGGCGTTTGCCCACGGCATGGACGTGCTGCTCGAAGTCCATAACAAGGAAGAGCTCGACCGTGCGCTCAAGCTGCGTTCGCCACTGCTCGGCGTCAATAACCGGAATCTCCGCACATTCGAGACGACGCTGGCCACCAGTGAACAACTCGCCCCAATGATCCCGAAAGAGCGGGTTATGGTCGGCGAGAGCGGCATCTTCACGCCGGATGACCTGTCACGGCTTGCTAAGGTCGGCATGTCCACTTTCCTTGTTGGTGAAAGCCTGATGCGTCAGGCTGACGTCACCGCGGCGACGCGAACCCTGCTCGCCCGCGATAACGTCCAACGCGCAACCGGGACGCGTTGAACCGTGGCCACGACGTCAGACAAAGCTTCGAAGAAAAGCTCTGGCCTCACCCATATCGACGCGAAAGGCGAAGCCCGCATGGTCGACGTGTCCGCGAAAGCGGACACGGAGCGCGTTGCGGTCGCCGAAGGCCGCGTGATCATGACCCGCGAGACCCTCGATCTCATCGTCAAGGGCAATGCGGCCAAGGGTGACGTGCTCGGCACCGCGCGCGTCGCCGGAATCATGGCGGCGAAGCGCACGTCTGAACTCATTCCGTTGTGCCATCCGCTCGCGCTGTCGAAAGTCGTCGTCGATATCGAGCCCGACGCGAAACTGCCGGGCTGTCACGTCCGCGCCACCGTGAAGGTCAAGGGCCCGACCGGCGTCGAAATGGAAGCGCTGACCGCTGTTTCGGTCGCGTGCCTTACGATCTACGATATGGTCAAAGCGGTGGAACGAGGGATTAGGATCGAAGGCATCCACCTCGTCGAAAAAAAGGGTGGAAAGTCCGGCCACTACCGCGCCGGAGCGTAAGGATTGCACAATGGCACTGATGCCGGTCGCCGATGCGTATGCAGCCGTTCTCAAGGGGGCCGACGCACTTCCAGAAGAGCTCGTGCCACTCGACGAGGCCTACCATCGCACTCTGGCGCGCGACCTCCCTTCCCTGCGCACGCAACCGCCCGCCGCGATGTCGGCAATGGATGGTTACGCGGTGCGCGCCGCGGACGCCGTGCTTGGCGCTCGCTTGAAAATCATAGGCGAGGTTGCCGCCGGACAGCCGCTTAACGGCGCGTTGGCCGCCGGCGAAGCAGCCCGCATCTTCACGGGCGGTGTTGTTCCCGATGGCGCCGATGCCGTGGTCATTCAGGAAGACGCCACACGCGACAACGATATCGTCACGATCAACGAAGCCAGTGAGAGAGGCAAGAACATCCGCGCCGCCGGCATCGATTTTCGCGAAGGTGACGTGCTGCTGAAAGGCGGCGCATTGCTCACGGATCGGGATTTATCGCTGGCCGCGAGCATGAACCATCCGCGGCTCCCGGTGCACCGCCGCCCGAAGGTGGCGATCCTCGCCACCGGCGACGAACTGGTGATGCCGGGCGAAACCCCTGCTCCCGGACAGATCGTATATTCGAACGGATATGCCTTGCGCGCGCTGGTTCGCAGTGAAGGGGCCGAGGCGATCGACCTCGGCGTCGCGAACGACACGCTCGAGTCGACCACGGCCGGCATCAGACGCGCGCGCGATCTGGGCGTCGATATTCTGATCACGACGGGCGGAGCTTCAGTGGGCGACCACGACGTCGTCAAACGTGCGCTCGATGCGGAGGGCACTGACATGGCCTTCTGGCAAATCGCGCTGCGTCCAGGCAAGCCGATGATGCACGGCCGGCTCGGGTCAATGCGCGTGCTGGGACTGCCCGGCAATCCTGTGTCGTCCTACATTTGCGCGTACCTGTTTCTGGTGCCGCTGATCCGCGCCCTGTCTGGCCGCGCGACAGTCGATCACCACTTCGAGACAGCGACGCTCGGTCACGATCTGCCCGCCAACGACAAGCGGCAAGACTACCTTCGCGCCCGGCTGACAACGGACAGCGTCGGCGTGTCCACCGCCGTCCCGGTAGGCCATCAAGACAGTTCGCTGGTCGCCTATCTGTCGTCGGCCAACGCGTTGATCATCAGGCCTCCATTTGCCGCTCCTGCCGCCAAAGGCTCGCCCTGCACCATTCTCAGGCTCCCCGGCTGACCTTTGCGACGGCGCGCAATCTTGGCGCAATGTTGAGGGCTTAAAGCCACGGCACGCCATTTGTGAGGTTGCGACGGTGCGGCTACTGCTTGTGGAGGATGAACCGGAGATGGCGGCCGCGCTGTCTGCTGCCCTCATAGGCTACGACATCCTGGTTGACTGCGTGGGATCGCTTGCGGATGCGGACGAAGCCGTCTCTACCGCCGCCTACAGCGCAATCCTGCTCGACAGACAGTTGCCTGACGGCGACGGACTGACACTCATTCCCAAGCTGCGCGCACGCGGTACGAACACGCCCGTCATCGTGCTGACGGCTCGGGGCGACCTCGCCGATCGTGTGACTGGGCTGAATACAGGCGCAGACGATTATCTCGGCAAGCCGTTTGCCATCGAAGAGCTCCTGGCGCGACTGCGTGCAGTTCTCCGCCGGCCTGCCGACCTGCCACCGGAAACGATGTCGCTTGGCCACTTATCCTTTGACGCCGGCAATCGCGAGGCCAGCGTTGACGGCAAGCTACTTGATCTGCCCCGCCGCGAGCTTCTGGTTCTCGAAACGCTGTTACGCCGAATGGGGCGCACGGTCCCAAGATCAGCGCTCGAAGACGCCGTGTACAATTTCGACGATGAAATACAGTCGAATGCACTGGACACCCACATCTCCCGGCTTCGACGCAAACTGTCGGAAGCCAATGCAGGCGTCGAAATCCATGCCATTCGCGGCGTGGGCTATCTGCTCAGGCGCTCCTCATGACGACGACGAACGCGCGCTCCTTGCGATGGCACCTGATCCGCCGGCTTGTGGCACTGCAGGCAGGCATGCTGACGGCCATCGTGCTGCTCGTGATCGGCGGACTCTGGGCCGGCGGGTATTTGGTCTCGCTCGAACCGGATGACGACACAATCGAGATTATCCGCAATGCCATCCATCGCAGCGCGGACGGGCGGATCAGTATGCAGGAGACGCCTGCTCTCGTTCGGCAACGCACGACATTACCCGATCTCTGGTTTGTCGTCAGAGATCGCTCGGGCCATACGGTATCCCAAGGACCGGTGCCGGAGCCGTTTGCTAAGATCGGCGGTGCTCTCGATAGCATCGGTCAGGCACGGCTGGGCTGGAACATCGGCGATCGGCCGCGCCCGACAGCAAGAGTTAAATGGGTCAGCACGCCGAACGGCGATATCCAAATCATGACCGGCCCGGGCGGCAGCGTATCGTGGCGTCGCGTCGCGAGCGCGACATCGACCTTGTTTCTGACCGCTGTTGCGCCAGCCGTGTTGCTGATGACGCTTGCCACACTGCTTGCGACGCCGATCGTGGTTCGCAAATCTCTTGAAGGACTAGGCCAAGCAGCATCACACGCCGCGACGATCGATATCGACAAGCGGGGCACGCGATTACCGCTGCAGGATGTCCCAACTGAGATCGCTCCTCTTATCTCGGCCATGAACGACGCCTTGCGCCGTCTTGATGAAGGCTACCAACGGCACAAGCGCTTTCTCGTCGATGCTGCGCACGAATTGCGAACGCCCATCGCCATTCTTCAAACCCGGCTGGAATCGCTTCCGTCCAGTCCCGAGATCAGCCGTGTTCTTGAGGATGTTGCACGGCTCTCGACACTGGCCGAGCAGCTCCTCGATCTCCAGCGCATCGGCCAGGTGACCAACCAATTCAAGGACGTGGATCTCGTATCGATCGGCAGGAAGGTCGTCGGCGATCTTGCTCCTCTCGCCATTTCCGCCGGCTACGAGCTATCGTTTGAATCTGACATCGAACGTGCCTGCGTGCGAGGAGACGAAGGTTCGCTGGAGCGAGCCCTTACCAACCTGATCCAGAATGCAATCCAGTATGGTGGCCGAAAAGGCGCCATCTCGGTATGCGTCGACGAACCTGCGACAATCTCGGTGACGGACCAAGGGCCCGGCGTGCCGCTCAAGCACCGTCAACGCATCTTCGAGCCCTTCTATCGCCTGCACGGCTTCGATCGAGGGGCGGGTCTCGGGCTCAACCTGGTTCAGGAGATCGTGCGGCTTCATGATGGCCAGATCGCCATGCTCGATGGTCCCGAAGGCGGAGCCCGCGTGCGGATGAGCTTCCCGCCTGCGCCACGCGTTGCGTAAAGTCAGCAGGGCTGCCGCTCGCCATTGTCGTTGAAATTCTTGCGACACACCGCAGGTCGCAATGTTCACACAACCTCCATCCGTCACAAATCGCGCCACGCCGATTTCGGCATTCCGCTCTGACAGGATGGATGATCCACTGACATGACCACACGCGATGTCTTTCTCTTCCTCCGCGCGCTGGCTTCGAATCCTCGGACCGTAGGAGCGATTGCTCCGTCCAGCCCAAGTCTCGCAAACCTGATCACAAGTGAGATCACTGCCGCATCAGGACCGATCCTCGAACTTGGTCCCGGCACCGGCATTTTCACCGAAGCATTGCTAGAACGCGGTGTGAAAGAGTCCGATTTGACGCTGATCGAATACGGCTCCGATTTCATGAGATTGCTGCAACTGCGTTTTCCGAGGGCGCGCGTGCTCTGGATGGATGCCTCATGGATCATCTCGCACGATCTGTTCAGGGATCAACCCTTCGGCGCAGTTATCAGCGGACTACCGCTTCTCAATATGTCTCCGAAGAAAGTCATGGCCATTCTCACTGGCACCTTCAGCAACTTGAGGGCCGGCGGAGCTTTTTATCAATTCACCTACGGCATGCAGTGCCCGATTTCCAAGTCGCACCTCAATCGCCTCGGCCTGAAAGCAACCTGTATCGGTCGTGTCTTCCTCAACGTTCCACCCGCCTCCGTCTACCGCATCACGCGCCGAAAACCATGCAAGCTGGCGCAACTCTAATGACAATAGACACTCATGCATTCGTGTCGCTGATGGCAGAGGCTGGTCCAGTTGGCGTTGTGGGAATAGCGATTGCCGAAAAGATATTCCCGCTTGTGCCATCGTATCTTGTGTTTGTGCTGCTGGGCATCACAGTCGCATGGGGACAAGGCGATCTGACC
The DNA here is from genome assembly GCA_036924835.1 of Nitrobacteraceae bacterium AZCC 1564. NCBI lineage: Bacteria > Pseudomonadati > Pseudomonadota > Alphaproteobacteria > Hyphomicrobiales > Nitrobacteraceae > Nitrobacteraceae bacterium AZCC 1564. Next base: position 132,636 of record JBAGRR010000001.1, on the reverse strand, counting down.
ATGACCGTTGCCTCAGCGGCTATCGGCTCAACCATTGGTTCGCTGTGTTGGTATGGTCTTGGCTTCGCTTTGGGAGCAGAACGAAGCGAATCCTTCGTCGCGCGCTTTGGGCACTATATTTTTCTCAAGCCCACTCTCTACCGGCGCATCGCGGAAGCCTATCGCCGCAACCACTTCTGGGTCACGGTTGTCGGACAAACCATTCCTGTGGTCCGCGTTTATCTTTCAATTCCAGCAGGTGTGATCAATCTTGCAGTCGTGGAATTCACCACAGCAATATTGATCGGCAGCTTGACTTGGACCGGACCGTTATTGATTGCTGGCTATGTCTTGCAAGGACGAGGCTCCGATGTTGCGACATCCTCAGCCTTGCTGTTGATGACCGCCCTCGTTGGACTGGAATTGTTGGCTATTCTTATCTGGCGACTGCTTCGCGCAGCAAGGCAGAGCTCGGTATCTGTGCGATAAATCACGCCTCCAGGTTCGTAGCGGAGCGCTGGCAGTCTCCACGGGACATCGCACAGCTAGCGAACACCGGGCTTATCGCGGTCCAGGTTTTTGGCGGCGAGATCGTCGAGATACTCTTGGAAGCGCGCTGCGGCATTGACGCCAAGATCATGCAGAAAGGCCCAGGTATAGATTCCAGTATCGTGCATGTCGTCGAAGCCAATCCGCACCGCATAATTGCCGACCGGATCGACCGAGAGGATGGCGACGTTGCGCTTGCCGCCGACGGTCTTTCGTTCGGCGTCCGAATGGCCTTGAACCTCGGCCGAAGGGCTGGTCACGCGAAGCAGCTCCGCCGGCAGAGCGAAGCTGCTGCCATCGTCGAACGTGATGTTCAGCGAACGCCTATCTTTCGTGAGCCGAATTTCGACCGGCCAGACGGGACTGCTCAAAGCGACTGCCCTACTCACCATGAGATCTCTTGCAGCGCACATCTTCGTGCCCGCGAGCGCGACAAGGATCACTTGCTTTGTGCAATTCTCACGCTCATAAATTGGAACTGCAAGGTGCTTTAACAGAGGAATGCCATGAAGACTTTTATTGTCGCCTTGGTTTTTGCGGGCCTCGTGGCCGCCGCCGCCTCCGTGTTGCTCAACAAGTTTCAAGAGCCCGCTTACGTTGCATTCGCAACAAGCGGAGCTCGTGTTGGTGATCCTGGTCGCAACCTGATCGGCCCCGGCTGATCAGCATGCAACTCGTCGAGAAAAGCGATCGCCTGAGCGGGCCTTGCCGTTCTTTGGGCATCCCGGTCACCCTAATGTTCGCCTTAGCGATCCCGGACTATTCCGCGGGCATCGCCCGCGTGTGACGGGCTCCCCATGCCGACGGAACCGGATCCGCATGGGACTGTTAGACGCTCATGAACATCCGACGCGCTTTTTCGATCACAGCACGTCCTGCCTTGGTGGCGGGACTATTTGCATTTGCGCTGTCACCGCTCTCCGCCCTTGCTCAAGACGACTCAGTTCTGACCTATCACGGTGACAACGGCCGAAGCGGCCAGTACGTCGTTCCGGCACTATCCAGGGAGAAAGCCAGATCGGTTCAGCACCTCTGGCATGGCGAGCAGCTCGACGAAGGCAGCGCTGGATGCGTGCTATCTCAGTTTGGCCTGACATTCACGGACGCAGGCCTCGCCATGGAAAATGTGCAGGGCCACCCGGTGTATCTCATCCTGGCGACCACCTCAGACCAGAAGCTCCGCATGAAGCCGCAGAATCTGCTGACGGGGCTGCCGATCAAACGCCTGGAGACAGTGACATGAGTCCCGCCGCGCTGCCCCTCCTGCGAATTCCCGTCGGCATCGTTGTCGAACGGCGCAAGACGGACTCGCCATGGGCCGACTTCGTCTGGCGCAGCGTCACCGTGCTGCCGGATGAGCCAGAGACAGAACCCTGGACAGTGCTCCGCGAAGAAGACGGGACGACCTTGTTTTATGCCGGCAGCGCTACGGTCGATCTCTATCAGTCCGAGACGGCGCGCTATCGCGACAATCTTGCCTCTGGCAATCCGAGCATCTGGACCGTGTTGTCGCCCGCGGAAGGCGCCTGGCCATATTCGATCGCTGCCGCTACCGCCGATCCCGCAGAGGGCGAGGCGTTCACTGACGCAGCCGCCAATCTCGTCGAGGCGGTGCCGATGCCGGAGGCGCTGCGCGGCACGATTGAAAGTTTCGTTGCCGAGCACCATGTCGAACGTGAGTTCTTCAAGCGCAAGCTGGAGCAGGCCAATCCGGAGGCGCTGGCGCGCCGTCAGCATGAAGGCGGACACGAATGAGTGAGGACAAATTCCTGGCCCGCTGGGCACGACGCAAGCAGGAGGCGAAGGCGAATGCCGTGCTGCCGGATGCGGCAGTGGAGCACGACGTGCCATTTGCACCGCCGCCCGCCGCCAAGGACGACGAGCTGGAATTCGACCTCTCGAGTCTGCCATCAATTGAAGAGATCACATCGGCCACCGACATCACGGCATTCCTGCGCAAAGGGATTCCGCAGGAGTTGACGCGTGCGGCCCTTCGCCGCGCCTGGAGCGCCGACCCCACCATTCGCGACTTCGTCGGGCTCGCGGAGAATGCCTGGGACTTCAATGATCCGACCGCGATGCCGGGCTTTGGGCCACTGGACTGCTCCGAGGGAGAGCTGGCCAAACTGGCGGATCGGATCGTCGGTGGACTGCGCAAGGCAGCCGAGGCGCTGCCCGAGACTTCGATTGAGGCTGCAGATTCTTCGCGGGAATCGACTCAAATTGAAACCTTAAGCGTTGAGGCGGTTGCCGAAGCTTCGCCGAAACCTCAACTCGGCGCAGCTCGTACTCCAACAGAACCGACGGCGTCGGAACTCATCAAGAGCGAAAGCGAAAAGAGCGAAAGCGAACCCCTTCGGCGTCGCACACATGGCGGCGCGCTGCCGCGTTTAGGGCCGCGACAAAAAATGCGCGACGAAAGGCTATAGTCTCAAGCTATGTAGAAGAGATTGACCACCCGCGGAACCGGTACTACGCTTGGGTTAGTGCTTATAATAAAAGAAAAATCGGGCACTCGAGACTTTTGGGAACTGGGGCACTTAGGCTTTCGATAGGAGGTCCACGTGCGTGATGATGGCCTTGATCGTGCCATAGACGCCGCCGGCGGCGTCGCCCAGCTTGCGCGCAAAATCGGCATCAGCCAGCCTTCCGTTTCGAACTGGAACAAGGTGCCTGTACAGCGGGTAATTGCAGTCGAAACTGCAACCGGCGTGTCGCGCAACCAATTGCGGCCGGAGCTTTACAGCGAACCGTCCTCGTCCGGGGAGCCGCTTGATCCCGTCGATGCGGCGCGTGCCCAAGAATATTTGCTGCTCGCGACACTGCTGTCAGCACCGCCGTCAAGAAAGCTGCTCGATCAGTTGGCTGCATTGCAAGGCGATGCGACGCCGCTTGGACGCGCGCATGCTGCGCTCGCCGAAGCTGCGGCCGGTGCGGTCACCGAGAAGGTCGCACGCGAATATTTTGATCTGTTCGTCGGTCTCGGCCGCGGCGAGCTCCTGCCCTATGCCTCCTATTACCTGACGGGCTTTCTCAACGAGCGGCCGCTGTCGCGCCTGCGGGCGGACCTCGCGGCGCTTGGGATCGAGCGTGTCGCAAACAATTCCGAGCCCGAGGATCACGCAGCCATCCTGTGCGAGATCATGGCAGGCTTTGCCGAAGGACGCTTCGAGGCGTCGTTCGACGCACAGCGCGCCTTCTTCGAAAAACACATCGCGCCGTGGTTTGGGCGACTGTTCGCCGACATCGAGCTTGCGGAGAACGCCGCCTTCTATCGTGCGGTCGGCATGCTCGGTCGTGCCTTTATCGAGATTGAGATGGAAGCATTCACATTCGCCAACTGACCAGCACGCTGGTCCGGGAGAGATGCGATGAGTGAAGAAAAGAAGACCACAGTCGGACGCCGCGACTTCCTGCGCAAAATCGGCATCGGCACGGTCGGCGCCGGTGCCACGCTCGCGACGCCGCTGGTTGAATCCGCGCAGGCCGACAGCGAAAACAATGATGAAAAACGCAAGGCACGCTACAGGCTATCCGATCATGTGAAGGCCTTTTACCGCGTCAATCGTTATCCGAGTTGAAGGAGGCTGACCGTGTTGATCAAGCGAACACACCAGCGTTCCGAGCGGCAGGGCTCCGTCGCTGAGTCCCTTGCAGGTCAGGGAGGCGGTTTCGACCGTCGCACCTTCCTGCGCAGATCCGGTCTTGCCGGCGGCGCACTCGCCGCGCTCAGCACGATGCCGATCGGCAGCGTACGCAAGGCGAAAGCAGCGACGGCCGGTCCGCTCACCGCGGGCGCAACCGTCCGCAAGAACATTTGCACGCATTGCTCGGTCGGATGCACCGTGACGGCGGAGGTCCTGAACGGGGTTTGGATCGGCCAAGAGCCGAGCTGGGACTCCCCGATCAATCGCGGCTCGCATTGCGCCAAGGGCGCTTCCGTTCGCGAACTCGTGCACAGCGAACGGCGGCTGCGCTATCCGATGAAGCTGGTTGGCGGGCAATGGACCCGCGTCTCCTGGGACACCGCAATCAACGAGATCGGCGACAAGATTCTGAGCGTGCGTGAGAAGTCGGGCCCCGATTCTGTCTATTGGCTGGGTTCGGCCAAGATGACCAATGAAGGCGCCTATCTGTTCCGCAAGCTCGGCGCGTTCTGGGGAACCAACAACACCGATCACCAGGCACGCATCTGCCATTCAACGACCGTCACCGGCGTCGCCAACACCTGGGGCTACGGCGCGATGACCAACAGCTACAATGACATCCGCAACGCGAAGACCCAGGTCGTGTTGGGGGGCAATCCGGCCGAAGCGCATCCTGTCTCGTTGCAGCATCTCCTTGAGGGTAAGGAGATGCAAAACGCCAACTTCATCGTCATCGACCCGCGCCTGACGCGAACCGCCGCCCATGCGACCGAATATGTGCGTATGCGGCCGGGCACCGACATCCCAGTGCTCTACGGCATGATGTGGCACATCCTACAGAACGGTTGGGAAGACAAGGAGTTTATCCGGCAGCGCGTCTACGGGTTTGACGATCTGCGGAAGGAAGTGGAGAAGTGGAATCCGGAAGAAGTCGAGCGTGTCACCGGCATTCCCGGCGAACAGCTCAAGCGCGTCGCCAAGATGTTCGCCACCGAAAAGCCGGCAACGCTGATCTGGGCCATGGGCCAGACCCAGAAGACAGTCGGCACCGCCAACGTACGGGCTAGCTGTATCGCGCTGCTGATGACCGGCAACGTCGGCAGGGCCGGTGCCGGCGCCAACATCTTCCGCGGCCACGACAACGTGCAGGGCGCGACCGATGTCGGGCTCGATATCGTAACGCTGCCGTTCTACTACGGCCTCGCCGAGGGCGCCTGGAAGCACTGGTCGCGGGTTTGGGACGTCGACTATGAGTTCCTGAAGTCCCGCTTCGACTCCAAGCAGAGCATGGAAACCCCCGGCATTCCGCTGACCCGCTGGTTCGAAGCGGTGACGCTGCCGAAAGATCAAGTCGCGCAGAAAGACACGGTGCGGGCAATGTTCGTGCAGGGACACGCCTCCAACAGCATCACCCGCATTCCCGAATCCCTGAATGGCCTGAAGGCGCTCGAACTGCTCGTCATCGCCGACCCGCACCCGACGACTTGGGCCTCGCTCGCCGTCGAGGCGGGACGCAAAGATGGCGTCTACATTCTCCCGGTCGCCACGCAGTTCGAATGCAAGGGATCGCGCGTCGCCTCGAACCGCTCGCTGCAATGGGGCGAACAGATCGTCAAACCGATCTTCGAATCGAAGGACGATCTCGAGGTGATCTATCTGATGGCGAAGAAGCTCGGATTCGCCGACCAGATGTTCAAGAAAATCAAAGTCGAGAACAATCTACCTGAGGCAGAGGATGTGCTGCGCGAGATGAACCGTGGCAGCTGGTCCACCGGCTATTGCGGACAATCGCCCGAACGCCTCAAGGCGCACATGAAGAACCAGGCGAAGTTCGACATGCTGACGATGCGCGCGCCAAAGGACGATCCAGAGGTCGGCGGCGACTACTACGGTCTGCCCTGGCCGTGCTGGGGATCACCGGAGGTCAAGCATCCGGGCACGCCGCTGCTCTACAACACCAACCTGCACGTGATGGATGGCGGCGGTACGTTCCGGCCGCGGTTCGGCCTCGAGCGCGAGGAGAAGCTGCCGGACGGCACGACGCGGAAAGTCAGCCTGCTCGCTGACGGCTCATACTCGCTGGGGTCGGCCATCCAAGACGGCTATCCGGAGTTCACGCTGGCGAGCCTGAAGAAGCTCGGTTGGGACAAGGACCTTACCGAGACGGAAATGGCGACCATCACACGGATCAACCCTGCCAATCCGGATGTGGTGTCATGGTCGCTTGATCTGTCCGGCGGCATCCAGCGCGTGGCGCTGGCCCACGGCTGTGTGCCTTACGGCAACGGCAAGGCACGCATGAATGCCTTCGGCTTGCCAGACCCGATTCCGGTTCACCGCGAGCCGATCTATACGTCGCGCGTTGATCTCGTCGCCAAGTATCCGACGCTGCCTGATGCCAAGCAGTTCCGCGTGCCCAATATTGGCTTCTCCGTGCAAAAAGCGGCGGTGGAGACAGGAATTGCCAAGCAATTCCCGCTCATCCTGTCGTCCGGCCGTCTGGTTGAATATGAAGGCGGAGGCGAGGAGACTCGTACGAATCCATGGCTTGCCGAATTGCAGCAGGACATGTTCATCGAGATCAATCCGGCCGATGCCGCCGAGCGCGGTATCAGGGACGGCGGCTGGGTCTGGGTCACGGGTCCCGAGAACAAATCCAAGGCAAGGATGAAGGCGCTTGTCACCGAGCGTGTCGGCAAGGGCGTTGCCTGGATGCCCTTCCACTTCGGCGGTTGGTTCGCAGGCAAGGATCTTCGTGGCAATTACCCGAAAGGCACCGATCCGATCGTGCTCGGCGAGAGCGCGAACACGATCACGACTTACGGATACGATCCCGCGACGGGCATGCAGGAGGCCAAAGTCACCCTCTGCCAAATCGCGGCGGCTTAAGGAGCAACGACGATGGCACGTATGAAATTTCTCTGCGACGCCGACCGTTGCATCGAGTGCAACGCCTGCGTGACGGCCTGCAAGAACGAGCACGAGGTGCCCTGGGGTATCAACCGGCGCCGTGTCGTCACCATCAATGACGGCAAGCCAGGCGAACGTTCGGTCACAATGGCCTGCATGCACTGCACCGATGCGCCCTGCGCGGCTGTCTGCCCCGTGAACTGCTTCTACACGACTGCCGACGGCGTGGTGCTGCACTCCAAGGACCTGTGCATCGGCTGCGGCTATTGCTTCTACGCCTGCCCGTTTGGCGCCCCGCAATATCCGAAAGTCGGTAATTTCGGCTCGCGCGGCAAGATGGACAAATGCACCTATTGCGCCGGCGGCCCCGAGGTCGACGGAAGCGAGGCGGAATATGCGAAGTATGGTGCGAACCGGCTCGCCGAGGGCAAGCTGCCGCTCTGCGCCGAGATGTGCGCGACAAAATCGCTGCTTGCAGGCGATGGCGAGATCATTGCCCAGATCTACAAGGAGCGCGTCATGAAGCGCGGTTACGGCTCCGGCGCGTGGGGCTGGAAGACGGCCTATCGCGAGACGATCGCATTCTGACAACGACCGGTTTGCGTCGCGTCAATATCGGGAGGAACTTATGGCGCGTCTTGTACGATTTATTCGGCTCGCCGCGGTACTGATGCTCGTATCCGCAGCTTCACCGTCCATTGCCCAGCAGATCAACCCGACTGAGAGATCGGTCAAGGAACAACAGCTTCTGCAGGAACTGGATCGGATCCAGGGACGCGTGAGTATTCCCGACCAGCGTTCGCGCGTCCTCATACAGCCGGCGGGCCGTGAATGGCGAGAATTCCATAACGTCACGCTCCGCTGGATTGGCGGCATCGCCATTGTTGGCATGCTTGCGGCCTTGATCATCTTCTATCTCACCCGCGGCATGGTGCGACTGGAGAGCGGACGTTCCGGTCGGACGATCGTGCGCTTTACCGCATTCGAGCGATTCGTGCATTGGATGACCGCGACCTGCTTCATCGTTCTGGCGATTTCCGGATTGAACATCACCTTCGGCCGTCCGTTGCTCCTGCCGTTGATTGGCTACGAGGCGTTTTCCGAATGGTCGCAGTGGGCAAAGTATGCGCATAACTATGTAAGCTTCCCGTTCACGATCGGGGTCATCCTGATCTTTCTGATGTGGATCGCAGGCAATATCCCGAACAAGGTGGATGTCGATTGGCTCAAGCGCGGTGGCGGTATCGTTGGTCACGATCATCCGCCCGCCTATCGTTTTAACGCCGGCCAGAAGGCAATCTATTGGATCGTAGTGATCGGCGGAGGTTTGGTAGCGGCCACCGGGTATGTGCTGATGTTCCCATTCTATCTGTCAGATATCGAGGGGATGCAGTTCGCACAGATCGTCCACGCTGTCGTGGCGGTGCTTTTTGTGGCGGTGATGCTCGCGCATATCTATATCGGCACGATCGGGATGGAGGGCGCATTCGAAGCGATGGGTAGCGGCACGGTCGATGTTAACTGGGCCAAGGAGCACCACAACCTCTGGCTCGAACGGGAAAATGCGCGGACTGGTGCAAACGAGACGCGACCCCAGCCGGCGGAGTAGTGGAAGAAGCCAGCCCTCAGGTCACGTTCGCTAAAGCCGCACGCCCGTCGTTGAAAGGGCTTATGCGACCGGCTCTTGCACGCTGTTTAGAGCCACGGCCCCAACTACCGCCACGACGACAGAAACTACGCCGGCCAACACGAAAGATTCATCGCCGTTCTCCCAGCCAAATCGCGATGTCATGAGAATTTACACTAGGCGTCTCGTTGCGGATAGCGGCAGGTTTCCGCTTGATGAGCATAGAGGGTGACCGCCGAGAATGAGCAAGGCCACGGCGAAGATATAGCCGCAGAACCGAACGCGGGATCGCGCGCCTACTTTTTATCCGGTTCGACGACCGTTTTCGAAGATCCCTCCGGCGCGGGCTGCATGCCGGGCGGGCTTTGCCCCTGCGGGCTCTCCGGCGGCGCGCCGCCGGTGGTTGTTTCCAAGGGCCCCGTCCAGCCCTGGGGCTGCTTCTGCCCTTTCGGTTCGGGTGGTGTGGTCCCAGTGCTTTGCTGGAGCGGATCGGACGGCTTGTTTGGCGGCTGAGCTTGCGCCATCGCCAAATGCGTAGAGCAGAACACACAAACTGCGGCAAGCACCATGCGCATTTGATCTCCTCCAGTCGTTAACGGCAACAGTCTCCAGCCGCATCGGTTCCAACGCTGGATCTTCTTCCTTTCGGCCGCCCGGGCCAGATCAAGGTTACCTTGGTCAGCTCAAGCTCCGCTCCACCGCCTGACGCCGACTGGGGAGCACCATCGGCAAGATTGTCGCGCTACTTCGCTGCATCGGCGCGGAACAGTTCAATCGTCGCGTAGCCTGCATAGTACAATGTCGCATCGGACTCCTGCGTCAGCACCGTCCACGGCGCAGTCGCAGGCACGTCATCGAGAACTAACACCGGCGACCACACATGGTGGTCGATCCAAGGTTGTCGATCGCGCGGCGGCGAAGCACCACGCCAACCTCACGGGACGCCTCGGTCATTGTCATGGTTGACCTCCCGTTTCTGGCCAATCATGCGACGCTTGCCGCCGACGAAAGCGGCAAACCCACGACAAGGTTCTGTGGCTTCAAACGCACCATCTTGTCCGCGTCCATCGCCAGAATGAGATAGATCGGTTTGGCCGCAACGCGCTCATCGACAAGGTGCGCATCTTCGAAGGTCAGCCGCATCAAGGCAACGATCCGCGCTCCAGCGTCTGGTCCCAGCGCATCGCCGTTCCACAAAGCGTTGCCTATTCTGGTGCCCTCGCTGTCGAGGCCGACAAACCAACGCCAATCGCGATCCTCGATCGACGCGATCGATTCAACCTTTACGGCGACGCCCAGGAGGTGAGCGATCCAGCGTTCGATCACGCGGCTCAACCCGTCTCGTGCCTTGGGATTGCCGCCAAGATTCATGACCATCCCATGCGCATCCGATTGCGACCAGTAGGTCCAGGCATTGTCGTCATCCATCACATCCATTTCGCCGAACGCTTGCGGATGCAGCATCGCGGTCAACGGCGACGAATGAAGATCCTGTTGCGCGTTGTACTGCGCCTCGGCGACCTCGGCATCAGCCAGCAGCAGCAAGCCCTCATGAATCGTTGCTCTCTGGCTGCGATAGAAAAGTTCCGCGGCGCGCAACACATAGGGGTCGTCGCAGCCGTCAAGCGCGTTACGCAGGATCAGATGGCACAGTTGCGAGAGGAAGATCGGCGGCATGTCGCTCGCGCCGTTGCGTGCGAGCGATACATACACCGCCTCAAGCGATGGCGCCGCGAGAATCCGATCGCGAAATGCGATTATGAAAGTCCAGTTCTCGCGCGCATCGGCGTCCGCAAGCGCGGCAATGTCGGCTTTTGACACTGGCCGAAACGGGTCAGCTAGCAGGCTCGCATGCAGGTTGCGCTCGGCATCGCACGCGTCATCGGGCGGCATCAATTCAGGGCGCGCGAGATAGGCCATGATCAATTCTGGCGTCGCAACCAGCCCGCCGTGATCGGTACGACGCGTAAAATGGTGACCCGAAGCGACCCAGAATTCTCTCATGGTCCGTCCGCCTTGATACGCCCGGTTTCACGAAGCCCGAGAAGATCAACCTCCTCGGCTGGCTCGTCACCCTCAACCTCATGAAAGGTAAAGGCGGGTGCGTGGCTGTGCAATCGATCCGCACCCGGCTCTGTCGCGCGCGGCTTGAGCGTACGGAAGCGTTCGCGGATTTCGCCACCGTCAACGGTTCGCTGCACCGCCAAAATCGTCTGAGGCGAATGATCGCACAACGAGGACGCGAAGGTGACTTCTTCTTCGGCTGCTGCGCGCGCGACCTCCATATTCGGCGCGCCGAACTCCGCGATCAGATGCGCGGCGAGCCGCTCGACGATCGCAGACTTTTCGGCCTCCGTCGCTTCAGTGACGACGGCCAGCGTGGACCACCCGAGACTGTCGACACCAAGAAAGCCGGACCGCAGCGCAACGCGCTGTTTCTGCCCGAGCGTGGCAGGATCGCAATCCCAGAATACGAACGCGCCCGATACAGCCCATTCGCCAGGCTCGGCAGCGCGCTCAAACACAAACGCGTCCGACGGATCCAGTCTGATGGTACGCGGAAGTTTCATGATCCGCCTCATCCCAGTTTCGGAGCGCGATAGGCGGGATCATACCACGCCACCTTCGCGAGGCCCTCAACAAGACTGTTCCGCGCCAGCGATCCATTCGTCGCGGTCGTTTTGAGGAGATCACCGTTCACATCGATACGCCGCCGCTCGTCGGCGTTCTCCTTGGAAAGCCTCTCCAGATAGTCGCTCGCCACTGGATCGAAGCCCCGCTCATTCCAGCGATCGAATGCCGTCATGAGATGGCGGGCGAAGCTGCCAATGATCGCTTCCGTATCGACCATCTCAAATCCTTCGTTCAGGAGCGCAACCCCGCCCGCGGCCTCAGCCTCTCCGACATGCGCCATGTCGGCCGCGCGCAGGATGACACCAAACACCAGCCACCCCGGTACATCGCTCTCACCACAGTCCTTTGGCCAGCCAAGTCGCGCGCCACCCAGCACGCCACCATCGAACAGGATCGTATCAGGCCAGATGAAATCCACCTGACGCTCCGGCGGGCAATGGGCCGCAATGGCATCCCCAATCGCATTCATCCCGGCAAAGAACGCGCGGCGCGCCGACGCCAGCGGTTCATCCGGCTCAAGCACGACGGCAAACTCGACCAGATCGTAGCGACGGACCCAAACCAGCGTTCCGGCACCGGCTTTGCCGGCAATGTCGCAGCCATGAGCAAACGCGTCGCCGTGCTCGCGAAGTGCCACGAGCGTGTAGCCCGGAGGCAGATCGAGCGGATCCTCTGCGTACCTGGCACGCGAATTCATCATTCGACCGATTTCCCCTAAGCCCTTTGTAGTTGGACAGTTTATGTTTTCTCGGTCAAGGTAGCCGAAGTGCCTGTACCGAACACATATTCGGCACCATGTAGTGAACAGCCAGATAGTTGCGCGGCCTGGAAAGAATTCAAGGGCGTCAAGCATGAGTGGTTCAAAGTCCCGCCTTCTGATTTGCAGTTGCGAAAAGACCATGCCGCTCGACGCGGCGGCAATCGGGCGCGGCTGTACGGCAAGCATGACGCAGGCGAACCAGCTTTGCGGTCTGGAGCTCGACAAATTCAAAGCCGCATTGGCCGAGGGCGCAGAGATCACGGTGGCCTGCACGCAGGAAGCTCCGCGGTTCAAGGAAGTCGCCGAAGATTTTCCGCAAGTTCCTCTCACCTTCGTCAATATTCGCGAAACCGGCGGCTGGTCCAAGGATGCCGAAGCGGCAGGGCCGAAGGTCGCGGCGTTGATCGCAGCGGCTTCGGAAGAGATGCCTCCGATCTCGCTGGTGACGCTCGAGAGCGGCGGCGTTGCGCTGATCTATGGCTGCGACGATGTTGCTGTGGATGCGGCCAAGCGTCTTGCCGACCGCCTCGACATCACAGTCCTTCTCACCAAGCCAAAAGACGTGACGCCGCGTGCAGTCAACGAATTTCCGGTCCTGCAGGGCACGATCCGCAATGCGCGCGGGTATCTCGGGAAATTCGAACTCACGATCGACGACTACGCGATCCCCTCGCCATCCTCTCGCAGCAAGTTATTGTTCGGCGCCGCTCACAACGGCGCGACATCCACGTGTGATCTCATTCTTGATCTCAGTGGTGGCCTGCCGCTGTTTCCGGCTCACGAATTGCGGCCCGGCTATGTGCGCGCCGATCCCCGCGACCGCGCCGCCGTCGAGAGGGCGATTGCTGATACAGGAAACCTCGTCGGCACCTTCGACAAGCCGCGCTTCATCCATTTTGAGGAATCGCTCTGCGCACATTCCCGCTCCAACATCACCGGCTGCACACGCTGCCTCGATCGGTGCCCGACGGGCGCGATCACACCAAACGGCGATGCCGTCGCCATCGATCCCAACGTGTGTGCGGGCTGCGGATCGTGCGCATCGGTATGTCCGACCGGAGCTGCGTCCTATTCGCTGCCAAGCGCCGACGCGCTGATGCGACGATTGCGGACCTTGCTGCAAACATATCGCAAGGCCGGCGGAGAAAACGCCGTCGTGTTGTTCCATGACGGCGATCATGGCGAGCCGCTGATTGATGCACTCGCCCGGTTCGGCGACGGGTTGCCGGCAAATGTTCTCCCGGTGCGCGTCAACGAGACCACGCAGGTTGGGCCGGAATCCATTGCTGGCGTGTTTGCCTATGGCGGCGCAGGCGTTGCGCTCCTCACGCGGGCGCGGCCCCGACATGAGATCGCAGGACTCGGCCGCGCTGCAGAGATGTCAGGCACGATCGTTGCCGCGCTCGGTTTCGGCGAAGGCGTCGTCCGCGTGATTGAGACCGACGATCCCGATCAGCTCCGTGCGCTGCTCGATGCCATGCCCAGAGGCATTGCGACCGAAAGCCCCGCGAGTTTTATTCCGCGCGGCGCGAAACGCGGTGTGCTGGAGACGACGTTCCGCGAGTTGCATCGTGCATCCCCCTCGCCTGTTGACGTTGTCCCGCTCGCCCCCGGCGCGCCGTTCGGCAGTGTGCACTTGAATGTCGAAGGCTGCACGCTCTGCCATGCTTGCGTGACCGCATGTCCCACACACGCGCTCTCCGACAACCCCGACCGTGCCATGTTGCGGTTTACCGAGAGCCTTTGCGTTCAGTGCGGGCTCTGTGAATCCACATGTCCAGAGGATGTCATTACCCTAGAGCCACGCCTCGATTTCCAGGCCTGGGATGAGCCGCTGCGCGTGCTCAAGGAAGAAGAGCCCTTCCATTGCATCGTCTGCGGCACACCATTCGGAACCCGAAGCTCGATCGAACGTGTGCTGTCGAAACTCGAGGACAAGCACTGGATGTTCCAGGGCGCGAACGCGCGACGGCTGGATGTCATCAAGATGTGTGCTGATTGCCGCGTCGAGGCCGTGATGAATGAGAGTTTTGATCCGCATGGCGCGCCACAGCGCCCGCCTGTGATGTCGACTGAGGACTACTTGCGAGCGCGCGAAGCCAAGAAGAACGATCCGTCCGGATCGCAGTGAACGGACGCGTCGGCGCACGCACGATCAGGAGATCTGCTTGTCCATTCCCCATTCGTATTCAGGAGCACCTGCAACAACAAAGCCCGCGGGAGTTCCTGGCGTCCAACACATCATCGCCGTAGCCTCCGGCAAGGGCGGTGTGGGCAAATCGACGGTCTCGTGCAATCTCGCCCTCGGCTTTGCCGCGCTGGGATTGAAGGTCGGTCTTCTTGACGCCGACATTTACGGACCTTCGCAACCCAGGATGTTCGGCGTGCGCGGAAAGCCGCGCCTTGTGGGTCCACGCATGCTCGAGCCGATGGAGCGCTTCGGCGTCCAACTGATGTCGATCGGCTTTCTGGTCGAGGAAGACATCGCCATGATCTGGCGCGGGCCGATGGTCATTGCTGCCATCCGGCAGATGCTGCGCGAGGTCGCCTGGAAAGATCTCGACATTCTCGTCGTCGACCTGCCGCCAGGTACCGGCGATGCGCAACTGACCATGGCGCAGCAGACCCCACTCGCAGGTGCGGTCATCGTCTCGACGCCGCAGGACATCGCATTGACTGACGCGCGGCGCGGCATCGAGATGTTTAGGAAGGTCAATGTCCCGCTGCTGGGACTCATCGAAAACATGTCCAGTTTTTGTTGCCCAGCCTGTAACCGTGTCACACCGATCTTCGGCCACGGCGGTGCGCGGCTTGAAGCAGAGAAGCGCGGCATTCCTTTCCTCGGTGAGATTCCGCTCGATATGGCAATCCGCCAAACGACGGACGACGGACGCCCGATCGTCGCGATCGCCCCAGAAAGTGTTCACGCAAAACACTACATCGATATCGCGCGCCAGCTCTGGATGTCGATCACCACCGGCGTCGCGAGCAAACCCGCGCCGCGCATCGTGATCGAGTAGATTGCGGCTGCGCGACGGCGATTGCGTGCCAAAAAAATAAGCCTGTCGCTTGGATTGCGCGTCCAGATTTCTCTCAGCATTCGGAAAGAACAGTTGTTTGCCGTTGATCTGATAGGCTGCGATCGCGGCTTGGCCCTCGGATGAGAGCAACCAGTTGATAAAGCTCTGGCCGAGGTATTTCTTGACCGAAGGATGTTTCTCCGGGTTCACGAGGATGACGCCATACTGGTTGAACAATCGCTTGTCACCCTCGACCGCAATCACAAGCTCACCGGGGTTCTTGAAGGAGAGCCAGGTGCCGCGGTCGGAAAGGACATAGGCATTCATCGCACCAGCCGTGTTGAGTGCGGCCCCCATGCCCTGACCGATCTCTCGATACCATGGGCCCTTCGCCTTCTCGATATCGATGCCCGCCTGCTTCCACAATGCCAGTTCAGCCGCATGGGTGCCGGATTTGTCGCCACGCGAGACGAATGGCAACGCTTTCGCCTGAATGGTTTTCAGAGCGGCGACAATGTCCTTCGATCCAGCAACGCCCGCGGGATCGCTCTTCGGTCCGATGAGGACGAAGTCATTGTACATGACATCGAAGCGCTTCACGCCGTGCCCTTCAGCGATGAACTTTTCTTCCTGCGGCTTGGCGTGGACGAAAACGACATCCGCATCACCGCGCCGCGCGGTATCCAGCGCTTGGCCCGTGCCTTGCGCGATCACCTTCACCTCGATCCCGGTTTTGGCTTTGAACAAAGGCAGGATGTGACCGAACAAGCCGGAGTCCTGCGTCGATGTGGTTGAGGCGACGACAATGGATTTGTCCTGCGCGGAAGCGGGCGTTGCGGACACCGCCGCGAACAGGGAGAGCGCGAAGGACAAAGCAGCGAACTGGCGTTTCATGACGTATCCCCCTTCTCAGTTCAAACAACGAGGTCGCCGCGCACGAAGGCCGCGGCCTCTGGCGTCGACGGATTCTTCAGGAAATCTTCAGCCGGCGTCTGTTCGCGCACCGTGCCGCGCACCATGAAGACGACATCACCGGCAAGCCGTCGCACCTGGCCGAGGTCGTGCGATGCCATGATGATCTTGATCCCGGATTGTGCAGCACTGCGAACGATCTCCTCGACACCGCGCGTCGCTGCGGGATCGAGACTTGCAGTCGGCTCATCGAGCAGAAGCAATTCAGGATCACGCGCCAAAGCGCGCGCCAGTGCCAGTCGTTGCTGTTCGCCACCGGACAGCCGGCGCGCGGGTCGCATGGCCAAGTCTGACAGGCCCACGCGCTCGAGCAGCTCAGCCGTGCGTGTCGCCAGCTTATCGCGTGGATAACCCGCGTGAGTCAGCCCATAGGCGACGTTGGCCGCAGCCGTCCGGCGCAGCATCACCGGCCGCTGGAATACGAACGCGCGGCGGGTCGGCTTGACGTCTGTACGCCCGCCCCAGGTGACGCGGCCTTCGGTCGGCTCCGTCAGCCCCATGCATAGGCGCAACAATGTGCTTTTGCCCGCGCCGTTCGGTCCGACGACAAGCGTCGGTGCACCAGACGTCAAGGTCAGCGCGAGACGATCGAGGATGGTCGTAGCGCCGGTGCGCACCGTGACGTGATCGAAGACAACGGGAAGATCGGTTGCCGGTGCCCGCATCGTCATCCCGCCTGCCGTTCGGACCAGACCCGCGCGCCCCATGCCGCTGCGTTGATCGCAAGAACGATTGCGACCAGGATCATGCCCAGGCCGAGCGCAAGGGGCAGATTTCCTTTCGACGTTTCCAGCGCAATCGCTGTCGTCATGGTGCGGGTGAAGCCGTCTATATTGCCGCCGACAATCATAACCGCGCCAACTTCCGCAGCCGCTCGCCCAAACCCCGCAAGCAGTGCGGTGAGCAGGCTAAAGCGCGCATCCCACAACAGCGTCGTTATGCGACCAAACGGACCGACATCCATCGCCGACAGTTCGTCGCGATATTCGATCCACAGATCCTCAATCGTTTGGCGCGTCAGGGCGGCGATAATCGGCACGATCAAGATCGCCTGCGCGATGACCATCGCGCCTGGTGTAAACAGAACGCCGAGCTCGCCAAGCGGTCCGGAGCGCGACAGCAACAGATAGACCGCGAGACCGACCACCACGGGCGGCAGACCCATGAAAGCATTCACGAGCACCACGATCGCGTTCCGCCCAGGGAAGCGCAGCAGCGCGAGCAACGCGCCAAGCGGCAAGCCGATAATCGCCGCGAGCGCAACCGCGGAAAGGCTGATGGCCAGCGACAATCGCACAATGGCGAAGAGCACCGCATCGCCGTTCATGATCAGTTGCCAGGCACTTGCTCCATCCAGCATGGTTTTTCCTCCACATGCCTTGTCCTGCATATTTTCCAGGAATGTCAATCAATTGAAAATAAACAAAAATATGCATATAAATGCAGGATGGATCTGCTGACCACGAACGAGGCGTCGGAGTACCTTCGACTCGGAGAGCGCAAGCTCTACGAGCTGGTGGCCGAGGGCGCGATCCCCTGCACCAAGGTGACGGGCAAGTGGCTTTTCCCGCGTGAAGCGCTTGATCGCTGGGTCTTGTCAGGATTGATGCGACCCGCGGGTATGGCTCCTGCCGATGCGCCTTTGATCGTCGGTGGAAGTCAGGATGGGCTGCTCGAGTGGAGCCTGCGCGAATCCGGCTCCGGCCTTGCAACGCTTGTTGAAGGGACCGAGAACGGCGTTAGCCGCGTCCTGCGCGCGGAGGCGATAGCCGCTGCGATCCATTTTCATGCCGAAGAAGACACGCAGGACGGTGATGCCAATGTCGCTGCTGTGCGCACG
Organism: Nitrobacteraceae bacterium AZCC 1564; assembly: GCA_036924835.1. Taxonomy (NCBI): domain Bacteria; kingdom Pseudomonadati; phylum Pseudomonadota; class Alphaproteobacteria; order Hyphomicrobiales; family Nitrobacteraceae; species Nitrobacteraceae bacterium AZCC 1564. The sequence goes on along the minus strand of JBAGRR010000001.1, from coordinate 114,698 downwards.
ATGGCCGGTCTGCACGATGCTGTGCTGGTCGGATTCGTCCGGCGTGAACAGGGGCTCCTGCTCCAACCGGGAAACCCGAAGAACCTGACAGGCATCGCTGATGTTCTGAAGTCAGGTGCCACTGTGGCTATCAGGCAACCAGGCGCCGGCGCACAAATGCTGCTTGATAAACTTCTCAAACAGCATGGCGCGAAGCTGAAGGATCTGCGCCGCATCGATCCGCCGTGCCTGACCGGACCTGACCTCGCCACAGCGATCCGCGCCGGACGCGCCGATTGCGGTATCGCGACACGAGCGGCCGCCAAAGCGGCCGATCTCGATTTTCTTCCGCTGCTCTGGGAAAATTTTGATCTCGTGATGCGGCAGCGCTCATATTTCAAGCCCGCGCTGCAAGCGCTAGTGAACTTCATTTCGCAGCCCCTCTTCCAACAACGCGCGAAAGATCTTTCCGGCTACGACACCTCGCCGGCGGGCAAGATCCGCTACTTCGCCTGACCACATTCCGATCCGACCATCAGGCCCCTGCATCAACGAGCGCATCAAACGATCGTATTTTCTCCCGGTTTATCGACCATGATTTCAATGTTTCGATACACTTTACGCGGATGGATAGGCCTTCGAGGGAACCCTCAGTGCCAGACATTGGCCGCACCAGCAGGAGCTATCGACTGCGCTTGCCTCTCGTGATCGGCGTGCTCATTGGTGCGCTCAATGCTGCACCTGCCGACGCGCAGTTACGGGGCCACGGCGGCCCCGTTCGTGCGCTGTCGATTTCTACCGATGGACAGACGCTGCTCTCGGGAAGTTTCGACAGCAGCGCGATCCGCTGGTCACTCAGCCGCGACATTGCCGAACAGGTTCTGCGGTTTCACGCCGACGCCGTCAACGCAACAACCCTCCTCAAGGACGGCCGCGCCGTGACGGCAGGCGCCGACGGCCGCATCGCGATTTGGACTCCCGGCAAGCAACAGCCCGATACCGTGTTCGAAGGCCATACCGCGCCGATCGTTGCGCTTGCGTTATCGCCAGATGGATCAGTTCTCGCCTCCGCAGCATGGGATCATACCGTACGCCTCTGGCCTCTCACCGGTGGAACGGCGCGCGTGCTCGAGGGGCACACGCAGAACGTCAATGGAATAGCATTCAGCGCTGACGGAAAGACACTCGTCAGCGTCAGCTACGACCTGACACTCCGTATCTGGCCTCTCGACACCCTTGCTTCGCCATCGATCGTCACCCTGCCCGTGCCGCTCAATTCCGTCGCGGTAGCCGATGACGGCGAGATCGCCACCGCCGGTGCGAACGGAAAAGTCTATTTCCTTGACCGCACAGGCAAGCTTGCGAGCGAGGTGGCCGCCGCGCCGAATCCAGTGATTGCAATGGCCATATCGAAGGACGGCGCGCTACTCGCAGCAGCAGATATTCGCGGATCGGTCGCAATCATTGATCGCAAGACGCGCAAGCTTGCCCGCAGGCTGGTCGGGCCGGGACTTCCAGTGTGGTCAGTGGCGTTCATGCCGGACAGCAGCACGCTGCTGACCGGCGGCGCCGATAACATGATCCGGCGTTGGAACGCTCTCACAGGCGAGCCTATCGGAGCGACCATTCAGGAAAGCCCGAACGACACGCTTGCCGCTTACGCAGGTGACCGTGGCGCGGAAATCTTTCGCGCATGCGTCGCCTGCCACACGCTTTCCCCAGATCAGGGCAACAAGGCCGGCCCGACGCTGTCGGGAATTTTCGGGCGGAGGATCGCGACCTTGCCAGGCTACAATTTCTCCGAGCCGCTGAAGAAACTCGATATCGTCTGGACGCCCGAGACAGTCTCGAAGCTTTTCGAAATCGGCCCTGCGGCCTATACGCCTGGCACAAAAATGCCCGAACAAACCATCGGCTCGGATGCAGACCGCAAAGCGCTGGTGCAGTTTCTCGAGCGCGCGACGAGGCGGTGAACGACAGCTTGAGACTCAGATACCCCACTCGCATGAACTCAAACGTTTCCTGTCCGCCTCTCGTCCCCCCGTCTCGTCTGCTCATTGCGCCGTTGCCGGCCGTTGTGCTGCGCTTCGCGGATTCAGCTCTTCCGCGAATGGGTATGCGCCGCAGATAGAACTGAGTCTGTTCACCCCTTATAAAATGAGTTTTTCCAAATGAGTTTGAGTCTGCTTCTGGAACAAGAGTGAGTCTCTTTTTCGAATAGCGCCGAGTCGTCTGCGTTTGCTGAAGAAAACGCTAAAGCTGACAGCGCGTCGGCGCGAGGCAAACGGCTGCAGTTTGCGAGCGGCAGTTCGGCGCGGCAGCCTCCTCGACAATGAATTAGAAGTCGGTGTCTTCTTCTTGCGTAGCGGCCAGCCGGAGGCGTTCCCGGCGATGCTGCCAAAACGCGAAAACGATAGAGGCGACCGAGGCAACGAGCAGAAGTCCGGAGATCGGCCGCGTGATAAACTGCCAGGGATCCGGGTCGGTCGAGACAGCGCGGATCAGATTCGACTCGATCGCATCCCCGAGCACCACCCCCAGGATCAGTGGCGCCAGCGGGATGCGGGCCTTCACCATGGCGTAGCCGATGACGCAGAACAGCGCGAGGACGTAAACATCGTTCATGCTGTTACCGAGCGCATAGGCGCCGATGACCGAGAGCACAAGGATGATCGGGATCAGGATCGACTTCGGCATGATGATGACACGCAGCCAGGCGCGCGAACCGATCCAGATTACCAGCACCATCAGCGGCAGCGAAACGATATAGGCGCCGTATATTCCATAGGCGACATCGGGATGCTGCGAGATAAACAACGGGCCGGGCTGGATGCCGTGGATCGTCAGTGCTCCCATCATCACGGCAGTGACCGCATCGCCGGGAATGCCGAACGCCATGATCATCATCAGCGATCCGGCGACATTGGCATTGTTCGATGATTCCGAGGCGATGATGCCCTCGGGAATCCCGGTGCCGAACTTTTCCGGATGGCGAGAGAATTTTTTCGCCTGATCGTAGGCCATGATATTGGCGGCGCTGCCGCCGATCGCCGGCAGGATACCGATGAGCACGCCGATCAGCGTTGACCACACCAGCAGGAAGGGCCGGCTGATGATTTCCCACAGGGCGGCAAACTGCGACACCTTCAGGCTTAACCGATGCGTCACGCGTTCTTGCGTGCTCTCCTGTCCGATCCGCTCGACATCCGGCATCAGCTGCGCGAAAGCGAAAATGCCGATGAGGACCGGCAGAAAGTCGAGTCCCCCTTCGAGAAAGTCAAAACCCATCGTCAGCCGCTGGGTCCCAAGAATGGGATCAGGGCCGATCACGGTGACGACGAGGCCGATCGCTCCCGACAGCAGTCCTTTCGTGACCGACTTGCCGACCAGTCCGGCTACCATCGACAGGGCAAAAATGAAAAGCGAGAAGAATTCCCACGGCCCGAACTGCAATGCGATCGAAGCGAAGACGCCGGTGAGCTCAATCAGGAAAAGGCCGCCGAGGACACCGCCAAGAAAAGCCGACCAGACGCCGACCCAGACCGCGCGACCCGGCTGGCCATTCCGCGTCATCGGATAGCCGTCGAATGTGGTGGCAACGGCGGACGGGGTTCCTGGAATTCCGATCAGACTGGCGGTGATCGAGCCGCCTGCCGATCCGCCGGTGTACACGCCGATCATCGCCGCCAGCCCCTGCAGCGGATCGAGCCCGAAGGTGAACGGCAACACCATGATCACGGTCATGGTTATGGTGACGCCGGGCAACGCGCCGCCAATGACACCGGCAATCGTGCCTAAGATCAACGGCACCAGATATTTCAGATGCAAAATCGTTTCGAGATTGGTGAGAAGCAATTCGTAATGATTCACAGCCCGCTCCAGGATCCGCGCGGCAGGATCACCGACAGGTAGTCCTCGAACACCAGATAACATACGAACGACGTCGCGAGGGCGACAATGACAGCGAGACTCCACCGCTTCCACGAACGCGGCAAGTCCAGCGTGATCTGCAGCGCCAGAACAAATACGAACGTGGCAAGGCGAAAGCCGAGCTCCGGCAGGAGCACGATGTAGAGCCCGAACTCAAGAAAGGTAGCAAGCACCAGCCGGTAATTGGGCGGAGGTTCGACGGCTTCGGGAGCTGTAGCGATTGCGGCGCGGCGTTGCGCTGCGGTGGCAACGTCAAGCCCGATCAGTACGAGGCTCAACGCTGCCAGAATCAACAGCACTACGCGCGGATAGAACGCCGGGCCGATCGGCACCATGATCGCCGGCGGCAACCCACGCGTGAGCAGCAACAGCCAAATACTAACGGCGAGGCAGACAAGCCCCGCCACGCCATCGCGCGTGAGCATTATTCGCGCTTCAACAGGCCGAGCTCCCTTGTGAGCTCTTTGGTCTTGGCATCCTCCTTCTTCAGGAAGGCGGCATAGTCCTTGCTGGCCAAATAACGGACTTCGGTGCCCTGCAACTTCATCGCCTTGGCGAACTCAGATTCCTTGGTCGCCGCCGCGCAAGCCGATTCCAGCTTCGCCTGGATTTCCGCCGGTACATCCTTCGGGACCATGAGGCCGCGATTGACCGCATAATCCACGTCATAGCCGAGTTCCTTCAGGGTCGGCACGTTCGGCAATTCCGGGCTGCGCTTCTCGCTCATGATGGCAAGGAATTTGAGCAGGCCGGCGTCGACCTTGGCCTTCTGCGTGAGGTTTGAATCCGCAAGGTCGATATGGCCACCGAGCAGCGCGTTCATGCGCTCGGCTGTGCCGTCATAAGGAACGTATTTGAGCTTGATCTCGACGGCCTTCGCCATCAGCGCAATGGAATATTGACTGGTGGAGCCGAGTGAGGCTCCGGCGGTAATCGCGCCGGGATGGGCTTTGGCGTCCGCTACCATCTCCTTGAACGTCTTCCATGGTGTCTTCGCGCTCGCCGTGATCACCGACGGTGTCGCCGACACCAGGCAGATGGGATCGAAGGCCTTGTCGTATTTGATGTCCGTCAATCCGGCGAAATAGACCGAATGAACGAAATCGTGGGGTGCAAAGATCGTGTAGCCATCCGGCGTAGCCTTTGAAGCCTCGCGCTCGCCCACGGTGCCCGACGCGCCGCTCACGTTGGCGATGATCACAGGCTGGCCGAGTTGCTTCTGCAACAACTGGGCGAAAACCCGGTAGATGCTGTCGGTATCGCCGCCAGCCGCCCACGGCACGATCAACTTGATGGGCCGTTCGGGGTAAGGTGCCGCGAAGGCGCTTCCCGCCGCGACGACTAGAGCAGCGCTTGCGGAGATGACAAGGGCTCGCAAGGCGCCCGCCGGAAACCTCCGGTTCTTGGACATCATCGCTCTCTCCCTATGGATATTTTGTAAGCCGGCTCTTGTTGCGCTAGGCTTTGCCGGTTGCTCCCGACTATAAGTTGCCGGTTCAGGATGCCAAGGGAATTGAGTTGAGCGTTTCGCGGAAGTTACCCCTGCGGGTCGGTCTTGCCGGTCTCGGCGCGGTCGGCCTCGAAGTTGCACGCCGTCTCCAAGCTGGTATCCCGGGGCTCGCCCTCGCCACCGTATCCGTGCGCGATCCCGCAAAGGCACGTCACAGTCTGAAGCTAGAATCCAACGTGCCCATCTCGACGCTGGAGGAACTCGCGGAGCATTGCGATGTGGTTGTAGAGGGCCTGCCGCCTGATCTGTTTCGGACGGTTGCAGCCGCGACCATCGCGCGGGCGCGTCTGTTCATGCCGCTCAGCGTTGGGCAGCTGTTGGAAAATTGGGATCTCGTTGAGCGGGCACGCGAGAGCGGCGCGCGCATCCTGGTACCGACCGGCGCATTGATCGGTCTCGATGCCGTGCGCGCGGCAGCCGAGGGCGAGATCCGTTCGGTGACAATGGTCACCCGCAAGCCTCCTGCCGGCCTCGACGGCGCGCCCTATCTCGTCGAGCGGGGCATTTCGGTGCGAAATCTGAGTGCGCCATTGAAAGTGTTCGAAGGCTCCGCGCGTGATGGCGCGCGCGGATTTCCCGCCAACGTCAACGTGGCGGCGGCGCTCAGCCTCGCCGGCATCGGACCGGACCGCACGCGTCTGGAGATCTGGGCCGACCCGTCGCTCAAGCGCAACACGCATCGGATTGACGTCGACTCTGACAGCGCGCAATTCAGCATGACGATCGAGAACATTCCTTCGGAAAATCCGCGCACGGGGCGGATCGTCGCGCTGAGCACAATCGCTGCGCTGCGCGGGTTGGTCTCGGAACTGAAGGTGGGGACCTGACGACGGTAACGGTCCGGCTTGACCGCTGCCCAGCGTTTAAAGCTAAATTCAAGCCAACCCCGACTTGCCGGCTTGGCTGACGGATGGCTTTCGCTCCAAGCCAAGGTTCATGCCATCAGACTCGCCGCTATTTGAAAAATAGACTCAAATCGATTTTGAAAGTCCCATTTTAGGCCACTTGGAAGACTCAGTTCCATCTGTGGCGGATAATTAGGTTCTTTGCTCCGTTGACCTAAAATTAACGATTGCAGAACACATATGGAACATATAGTGTTCGTTCATGATTTGTTTCGAGTGACTCGCTTGAAATGAAAGAACAACGAGCCACTCCGATCACGGGATATTTGGGGAGCATTCAGATGCTGACGCGCAAACAGTATGAGCTTTTGCGGTTCATCAATGAGCGGCTGAAAGAGGCCGGGGTTCCTCCCTCCTTCGACGAAATGAAGGATGCGCTGGATCTGCGTTCCAAGTCCGGCATTCACCGTCTGATTACCGCGCTGGAGGAACGAGGCTTCATCCGGCGCCTCGCTAATCGCGCCCGCGCCATCGAGGTCATCAAGCTCCCTGAACTTGGCGCCAACGGCGGCAACACGCGACGCGGCTTCACACCCAGCGTCATCGAAGGCAATCTTGGCAAGATCCGCACCAGCACGCCATCGACCAGCGAGGACGAGTCGAGCTTTCCGGTGGCTGTGCCTGTCATGGGCCGAATCGCCGCCGGTACGCCCATTGAGGCGCTGCAGACCCGCAGCCACACCATCAGCGTCCCACCCGATATGCTCGGCACCGGCGAACACTACGCGTTGGAGGTCCGCGGCGACTCTATGGTGGAAGCAGGTATTCTCGACGGCGACACCGTGCTCATTCAGCGCAACGAAAGCGCGGATACCGGTGACATTGTTGTGGCGCTCATCGATGAGGAAGAAGCCACACTCAAGCGGTTTCGGCGCCGTGGCGCTTCGATCGCGCTGGAGCCAGCCAATGCGGCTTACGAGGTCCGCATTCTCCCGCCGAACCGCGTGCGCATCCAGGGCAAGCTGATCGGGCTTTACCGGAAGTACTAAGCTGGATGATCTCAGTCGTCTGGCCGCAGATCGGTCTCTGCCGGAGTAGCGTCTACGGGCACAGGCCGGGCTGCGGTTGACCTCGATGTTTGAGCTTCCGGCTCAACCTCGGGCACAGCAGGCGACCAGGGGCGATCTGTGCCCCGCGGTTTGGCAGCAGTCATGCTGTAACCGCTTTGCGTTCTGTAGAGTGCAAGCGTTCCTTGTCTTTGCAGGGTGTTCCGATCGAGCACCAGAGCCTTGCAATCGGATGGCGCCTGCCGTGTCGTCACGATGACAGCCGCGCGTATGCAGTCATCCGCAAAGGCTTCCGACGACAGGCTCAGCGCGACAAAAGTTCCGTCGCCGGCCTGAACAACGCAACCCGCTTCGTCACACGATACGCCCTCCGATGTTGAAGCCTCGCCTACGGCTCGCGCATCAGCATCCGCCGTCAGCCATTCACGCACGATGAAGGCGTCCTTGCGCGTTTGCATCAAGCGGAGCTGCCCGTCTTTGCCGCGGACGCCTACGGTATGGCCGTCACTCGAAACAAGGATGTCCGGCTGAGTTGCCGTAACCGTCCAGACTGTCGCGATCGCCACAAGCCCTGCTCCGGCCCAGCGCAACGGCGAGCGTAGCAATCCCATGCCGATGATGCCGGCACTCATGGCGAGCAACGGTCCGGTTCCGAATGCCGCCATGCGGCCGATGGCGCCGGGAAGTGCCGCAACCCACTGCGACACTGTAATCATCCAGCCGATGCCGAAATCCATCGCTCGCCAGAACACGCCATCAAATCCAAATGGCATGGCGAGCAATCCGAACAATCCAGCGGGCATGACGAGCGCCGACACGATCGGCATAGCCGCGAGATTTGCTAGCACGCCATAAGGCGTGATGCGATGGAAGTGGAATGCCGCGTAAGGCATCGTCGCAAGCCCCGCGATGAGTGATGCTAAAGCCAGCACCACCACCTCGCGCGCGCCCCACAGAGCAGCGCGTGCGACTCGCGAATTGTCCGGCGCAGCAAACAGATTCGGCATGCCGACCTGAACAAGAGCGACAAGCCCGAGCGTGGCCGCGAAAGACATCTGAAAGCTCGGATGAACGAGCGCCTCGGGCGTCACGGCAAGTACAATCATCGCAGCGACCGCGAGCGTCCGGAATGTCACCGCCCGGCGATCGACCATGACTGCGATCAGCACCACCGCCGTCATGAAGAAGGATCGTCGTGTCGCGACTTCCGCTCCCGACAAGAGCAGATAAAAGGCCGCCGCAACGAGTGCCGCAGCCGCGGACCATTTCTTAATCGGAAATGTGACAGTCAGAGGCGGAAACAGTGCGAGCAGCGCACGCACGACGAAGAACACGACTCCGGCAACGACTGCCATGTGATAGCCGGAAATCGACAGCACATGGCCAAGACCGGAAATGAACATCGCGTCATTCACCGGCCCCGAAATGGCATCACGCCGTCCGGTGAGAAGTGCTGTTGCAATAGCGCGCGAGTCTCCGCTCAGCACGGTGCGTATTCGGCTATCGATCGCGTCGCGCATGTCCTGCATCGCGGTTGTGTATCGAAGGTACATCCCGGCCGCGCGCGGTGGCTCGATGGTCTTGATCGCTCCCATCACGAAACCCGACGCGCCGATGCCTTGGAAATACATATCGCGCCCAAAATCGTAAGCACCCGGCCGCAACGGCGATAGTGGTGGTAACAGCCGCGCCTTCAGCTCAACGAAGCTGCCGACGGCAGGTGCCGTACCCTTCTTGACGGACAGCCGAACACGTTCGAGTTTGGTGTGGTTGCGTGGTGCGTCCATCTCCTCCACGCGCAGAATGAAACGATCCGTGCGTTCGCGCTCCTCACGAGTTTCGACAAATCCCTTGATGGCAACAGAGAAAACGGGAGCCGCAAGCACCTCATGCGCGACGCGCGCTGTCCTGAGCGTGGCCGTAGCAAAGCCGGCGGCGACCGCTGCGACGAGCACTATCACCGGAAAAGCTCGATGCTTGCGCGCGACATACGCAGCCACACAGAGCGCTAACGCGACAACAGCGGTAACCGATGCCACCGGCTCCCGCTCGGCGGCGAAGTAGGCCGCGATGCCGGCGCCAAATGCGACCGGCACCCAGGGCAACAACCGGCCCGGGCCAGCCTCCGCACGAAGCCACGTGCGCAGAACCAATGCGAAATTGGTCCAGAAACTGACACCGAAAGGAGCGGCCGCGGCGGGCAACGCCGGATTGTGCGCAGGCCAGGTGGTTACCCGGCCCTGCGCGCGCCGCTCATCCTGATCCAACCTGGACGCCACGCCACCCTACCCCCGCACATTCCTCGGGCAGAATGCTACCCGAGGAACCGGCGGAGCGAACCGTGAACGGATGCGGAATATCCGCTAGTGCCGCGGATTTGAAGTTCTTCCGAGTGAAACCGCAAGCTCGCTGAAGAACTTCAAATCCAAAAGCGGCACTAGAAATTATAGGCTTCCTAGTGTCCCTTTGATTCCGAAGTTCGCATCCGAGCAAGCCCCAAGCCTGTGCGAACTTCGGAATCGGGACACTAGCCTTCGGAGGCGACCTTCGCCCAGGTATCGCGCAAGCCCACCGTGCGATTGAACACGAGCTTGCTGGCCGTGGAGTCGCGATCGCGACAGAAATAGCCCTGCCGTTCGAACTGCATCGCGGCGGGGTCATTGTCCGCTGCGAGCGCCGGCTCGACCATGCATCCGGTCAGGACTTCGAGTGACTCCGGATTGATCTGCTCCGCGAAGTTCGAGGCGTCCGGCTGCGAAGCTGCAAACAAGAGGCTGTAGAGCCGCACTTCCGCGGGCATGGCCTCCGCCGCACTGACCCAGTGAATCGTTGCCTTCACTTTACGCCCATCAGGTGCGTTCCCGCCCCGCGTAGCTGGATCATACGTACAACGCAGCTCGACTACAGCGCCATTCGCGTCCTTGATCACCTCTTTGCAGGTGATGAAGTAGCCGTAGCGCAGCCGCACTTCGCGTCCCGGAGCAAGACGGAAGAACTTCTTCGGCGGATCTTCCATGAAGTCATCTTGCTCGATGTAGAGTTCGCGTCCGAACGGAATCTGACGCACGCCCAGCGAGGGATCGTCCGGATGATTGACGGCCTCGAGCAATTCCGACTGACCTTCGGGATAATTCTCGATCACGACCTTCAGCGGCTTGAGCACCGCCATGCGGCGCTGCGCTGTCCTGTTAAGCGTCTCGCGGATGGCGAAATCGAACATCCCGATATCGACGGTGCTGTTGGCCTTGGCCACACCAATACGCTTGACGAATTCGCGCAAAGCCTCGGCGGGAACGCCGCGTCGCCGCAGGCCTGCCAGCGTCGGCATGCGGGGATCATCCCAGCCGGAGACATGTCCATCGCGAACCAACTGGGTCAACACGCGCTTCGACAGCAACGTATGCGTGACATTGAGCCGCGCGAACTCGTATTGCCGCGGATGTGATGGGACCGGGAGATTATCCAGGAACCAATCGTAAAGCGGCCGGTGATCCGCGAATTCCAGCGTACAGATCGAGTGCGTAATGTTCTCGATGGCGTCCGACTGACCGTGGGCGAAATCGTAGCTCGGATAGATATTCCAGGCCCGGCCCGTCCGCGGATGACTCGCGTGCAGAATGCGATAGAGCACGGGGTCGCGCATGTTGATATTGCCCGACGTCATATCGATCTTGGCGCGCAGCACGCGTGAACCGTTCGGAAACTCACCGGCGCGCATCCGCGCAAACAGATCGAGATTTTCGTCCACTGAGCGATCGCGGAATGGACTGTTCTGGCCGGGTTCGGTCAGCGTACCGCGGGTCAACCGGATTTCAGCCTGAGACTGGTCGTCCACATAGGCCTTGCCGTTGCGGATCAGATCCTGCGCCCAGGCGTAGAGCTGCTCAAAATAGTCGGACGCGTGATACAGGTGCGTTCCCCATTCGAACCCCAGCCACCGCACGTCGCGTTCGATCGCGTCGATATATTCCTGCTCTTCCTTGGCCGGATTGGTGTCGTCGAACCGCAAATGGCAGCGTCCGCCGAACTCCTCGGCGAGGCCGAAGTTCAGGAAGATCGATTTAGCGTGGCCGAGATGCAGATAGCCGTTCGGCTCTGGCGGAAAGCGCGTCACCACACCAGTATATTTTCCGGAAGCAAGATCCGCAGCGACAATGTCGCGGATGAAATCGCGGCCCTCGTCCAGCACCGTTTCGTCAGTCATTGTTTACCTTTCAAGCGGGTGTCCTGAATCCGAAGTTCGCCTCATCGTGCAGCGACCTCTGTCGCGAACTTCGGATTCGAAAGGACACTCGCAAGCCTATGATTCTAGCGTCCCGATTCCGAAGTTCGCACAGACTTGCGGCCGGCTCGGATGCGACCTTCGGAATCAAAGGGACACTAGCAACTTTATGATTCTAGTGCCGCTTTTGGATTTGAAGTTCTTCATCGAGCTTGCGGCTTCAAGCTGAAGAACTTCAAATCCGCGGCATTAGCGTGGTTTAGGTTCAGAAGTTCGCTTGAAGGTGCGCGGAGAAAATGAAGCGAACTTCTGAACCACCACACGAGCGCCTATGTGCCAAATCTGGGGGGCCACGCCAAGTGCCGGACCAAGACCTTCTACCGCCGGTTCCGGGCATCACACCCGCGTAGGTCAGCGCAGCCCATTTCTGTATAGACCACCATTCTCGTGGCAGATTTCTGCCGTTGTGATACACGCCCGCAAAAGTTCTCCTGAAAGGCCGATTGACCATTCCATGACCCAACCCGTTGTCACCCGCTTCGCGCCCTCGCCGACCGGATTCCTGCATATCGGAGGTGCCAGAACGGCCTTGTTCAACTGGCTCTATGCGCGCGGCCGCGGCGGCAAGATGCTGCTCCGGATCGAGGACACCGACCGGGAGCGTTCCACCGAAGCCGCGATCGGAGCCATTCTCGACGGCCTGAAATGGCTCGGCATCGATTGGGATGGCGAGACCATCTATCAGTTCGCCCGCGCTGCGCGGCACCGCGAAGTCGCCGAACAGCTCCTCGCCGCGGGCAATGCCTATTACTGCTACGCCAGCCCGCAGGAGTTAGAGGAGATGCGAGCCGCCGCGAAGGCGGAAGGCCGCGCCATGCGCTATGACGGACGCTGGCGCGACCGTGCCGCGTCCGAAGCGCCTGCTGGCGTCAAACCGGTAATCCGCCTCAAGGCGCCCCAGACCGGAGAAACCGTGATCGACGACCAGGTTCAGGGGCGCGTGGTCTGGCAGAACGAGAATTTTGACGATCTGGTGCTGCTGCGCTCCGACGGAACCCCGACTTACATGCTCGCGGTCGTGGTCGACGATCACGACATGGGCGTCACGCATATCATTCGCGGCGATGACCACCTCATCAATGCCGCACGCCAAAAGCACATTTACGATGCTCTTGGATGGGATGTCCCGGTCATGTCCCATATCCCGCTGATCCATGGTCCCGATGGATCGAAGCTATCCAAGCGTCACGGCGCGCTCGGCGTCGATGCCTACCGCGCGATGGGGTACTTGCCAGAGGCGCTGCGCAACTATCTCGTGCGGCTCGGTTGGAGCCACGGCGATCAGGAAATCTTCTCGACGCAGGAAATGATCGAGGCCTTCGACCTCCCTGCGATTGGACGCTCGGCCGCGCGGTTTGATTTTGCAAAGCTGGAGAACCTGAACGGTCATTACATCCGGCACGCCAACGACAAGGCTCTCCTGGCAAGCTTCGAGGATGTGCTGATGTTTCTCCCCGGAGGCGAGGCCATCCAGGCCAAGCTAAATGACCAAACCCGCGCTCAGTTGCTCCAGGCCATGCCGGATCTCAAGGAGCGCGCCAAGACGCTGGTCGAGTTGATCGACAGCGCGAAGTTCATCTTTGCCGATCGCCCGCTGCCGCTCGAGCCAAAGGCTGCGGCGTTGCTCACGCCGGAGACGCGTCAACTGATTGTGAAGCTCCGCGCCGCGCTGGAGAAAGTGGATCCGTGGAATGCCACGACCACCGAAGCTGCCATGCGCGAATTCGCTGAGCAAAACGGACTTAAACTCGGTGCAATCGCCCAGCCGCTGCGTGTGGCATTAACCGGACGCACCACTTCTCCGGGCATTTTTGACGTCCTCGGCGTTCTCGGCCGGGAGACTTGCCTGAATCGCCTACAAGACCAAGCTTAAGGAGCAATAAACGATAACGCAGGGCTGCCCGAACTTTGGTCGGGTACGGGCGATCTTGCAGCGCACACGGCAATAAGCTACCCATTCGGGCGCCAATTCTGGAATAAAGCGCCTGCGTCGCCATATGGTGCGTAGGTGCAGCCCTGCCCAACACTCTCATCGGGGACTTCACGATGGATGCAAAAACCAACGCCAAAAAAGCAACGTTGACGGTCGAAGGGAAGACTGTCGATTTCCCGATATTGAGCGGCACCGTGGGGCCGGATGTCATCGACATCGGCAAGCTTTACGCCCAGACAGGAATGTTCACTTACGACCCTGGCTTCACCTCGACCGGAAGCTGCGAGTCGAAGATCACCTACATTGATGGTGACGAAGGCGTTCTGCTCTATCGCGGTTATCCCATCGAGCAACTCGCCGAGAAGGGTGACTTCCTCGAGACCTGCTATCTGCTGCTGTACGGCGAGCTGCCGACCAAGGCGCAGAAAGAAGACTTCGACAACCGCGTGACCCGTCATACGATGGTGCACGAGCAGGTGGCCCGTTTCTTCCAGGGCTTCCGCCGCGACGCTCACCCCATGGCCGTTATGGTGGCATCGGTCGGCGCCCTCGCCGCGTTCTATCACGACTCCACGGACATCAACGATCCCAATCAGCGCATGATTGCCTCCATGCGCATGATCGCAAAGATCCCGACCCTTGCAGCGATGGCCTTCAAATACAATGTCGGCCAGCCCTTCGTTTATCCGAAGAACTCGCTCGGGTTCGCGGCGAACTTCCTGCACATGTGCTTTGCGGTACCTTGCGAGGAGTACCAGATCAATCCGGTGATGGCGGAAGCTCTGGACAAGATCTTCATCCTTCACGCCGATCACGAGCAGAACGCATCGACTTCGACTGTGCGTATCGCGGGCTCGTCCGGAGCCAATCCGTTTGCGTGTATCGCCGCCGGCATTGCCTGCCTCTGGGGCCCTGCTCACGGCGGTGCGAACGAAGCCGCGCTGCAGATGCTTGCGGAGATCGGCACGGTCGACAAGATTCCTGAATTCATCGCCAAGGTGAAGGACAAGAACAGCAACGTCCGCCTCATGGGCTTCGGCCATCGCGTGTACAAGAACTATGATCCGCGCGCGAAGATCATGCAGCAGATGTGCCACAAGGTGCTGGCGGAAACTGGTCACCAGAACGATCCGCTCCTCCACGTTGCCATGGAGCTTGAGAAGATCGCGCTGCACGACGAATACTTCATCCAGCGCAAGCTCTACCCGAACGTCGACTTCTATTCGGGCATCACGCTGAAGGCGATGGGCTTCCCGACCTCGATGTTCACGGTGCTGTTCGCCGTTGCGCGCACAGTGGGTTGGATCAGCCAGTGGAGCGAAATGATCCAGGATCCGCAGCAGAAGATTGGCCGTCCGCGCCAGCTTTACTCGGGTGAAACCCGCCGCGACTACATTGAGATGGACAAGCGCAAGTAATCGATCCGTATCTCGAAATAAAAAGGCCGGTGCACCGCACCGGCCTTTCTTTTTGGATATCCAGTCGCTCTATCAAGCAGATCGGAAGAACGCGATCACCCCTTCCGCCGCGAGCTCGCTGGGACGTTTGCCATCAGTGGACATGATGTCTTCCAGACGAGCGAACGCGTCGATCTGGCGTTGGCGCGCAGGCGTATCGCCCAAAACATCCTTCAAGGCTTTGGCGAGATTTTCTGGGGTGAAATCTTCCTGCAGAAATTCTGGAATGACGTTCTCGTCTAGGATCAGGTTTACGAGAATGATCGACGACGTCCGGATGACGCGGCGCGCGATAAACGCTTCGACCGGCGTCACACGATAGGCCGTCACCATCGGCACGCCGGCGAGTGCCAACTCCAGCGTCACGGTGCCGGACTTCGCCAAAGCTGCGCGGGCCGAACGGAATGCAGCTTTCTTGTCACTGTCGCTGACGAGGATCTTCGGCTGAACGGGCCAGTCTGCGGCTGCCGCGCGGACACTTTCGAGCAGATGCGGCACAGTCGGCAACACCGGTTCAAATGCGACATCCTGCGAACGGAGCAAACGCAGCGTTTCACCGAACGCCACCATGTTGCGCTTGATCTCGCTGCGGCGGCTTCCAGGCAGGACCAGCAGCAGCGGAGGCGATGCCGAACGGTGCGCAAGCTCGTCCGCACCCGGCCGGAGAACATCAAGGTCCTCAAGGAGCGGATGGCCGACGTAGGAGCATGGCGGGCCGTGGAGCTTGCGGTGGACTTCGGGCTCGAATGGTAGGACTGCCAAGAGATGATCAACATAGGCGCGCATGGCCTTGGCCCGGTGCGGCCGCCAGACCCATACCGTGGGCGACACGTAATCCACGATCGGGATTGACGGATCACGGGCGCGGACCCGCCGTGCCACGCGATGGGTAAAGTCGGGACTGTCGATGATCACCAACACATCGGGATGTGCATTGAGCACACCGTCGGTCGCCTCGCGGATGAGGCGCAGAATCAGTGGTAGCCGCTTTGGGATCGCAGCCAGACCAATGATCGAGAGCTCTTCGGTTGGAAACAGGGAGGTTAGCCCCTGCTCGGCCATGCGATGACCGCCGATGCCAGCGAACTCGACATTCGAACCGAGGCGAGCCCGGAGAGCCTTCATCAAGCCTGCGCCGAGTCGATCGCCTGACTCTTCGGCCGCGATCAGAAATACACGTCGTGGTGCGGCTGTGCGCTCCGGCATCACGCAGGCAGCCCGATGACGAAAACACCTGCCTGATCAGCCTTCGCAGTCATCACGTGTGCCTCAGCGACAAGGGTGCGTCCCGCGACGATTCCAATGCCGGCGAGCCCCGCCGCAATAACGCCCTCGATGGTCTTGGGGCCGAGCGTTGGAAGATCGAAGCGCAGATCCTGTGTGGTTTTCGGCATCTTGACCAACACGCCACGCCCAGGCTTGGCGCGTATGCGTCCTTCCGCCCGCAGACGCGCGACCCGCGCCAGCAAGCCATCAGTGCCTTCGATATCCTCAATGGCAACGATATGACCGTCGATGACGACGACCGCCTGACCGACATCGAACGGACTTAAAGCGCGCATCAGATCGCGGCCCTTGGCGATATCCGCCGTCTCGTTCTCGTCGGGTGTTCGTCGCGTGATGGTGCCCTCCGGCATCAGCAGTTCAGGCGCGACATCCTGGATGC
This sequence comes from Nitrobacteraceae bacterium AZCC 1564, assembly GCA_036924835.1. Lineage (NCBI taxonomy): Bacteria > Pseudomonadati > Pseudomonadota > Alphaproteobacteria > Hyphomicrobiales > Nitrobacteraceae > Nitrobacteraceae bacterium AZCC 1564. Next base: position 98,029 of record JBAGRR010000001.1, on the reverse strand, counting down.
CGACCACGCGAATGCCGTGACGCTCAAAGATACGGCTGACGCCCGACAAAAGATGATCATCACCGCCGCGCAGCGCAGATGCGATCGCCGGTATCGCGCGCAGCGTACCGAAGTCGAGGCGAATTTCCGACAAAGCAGGACGTACCAAACCGCCGATGAAGACGATGTCCCTGCACCCTTCGGCGCGCATGAGACGCGTCAGCCGTCCAACTTGGCCGAGCGCCACCCAGTGGTGAGGAAAGCGCTCAACCTGAGCAGGATCGCAGAAACCGCGGATTGCAAAGATAAACGGCTTGATCCCCCGCGCCTGCAGCAACTCCGCAACTGAAAACGGCAATACGCCGCTTCCGGCAACGATGCCAACAGTTGCGGATATCGCGGAAGCCGTGGTCATACGGAATTGAGGTTGGAGCGTTCTGTGGGTTTGTTGGGATTGTTGTGGGCCATGCAGAGCGGGCGTTTGATGCCGTCTCCGATGAAAGCCAAGATCTCCGCGATTGCCGGATCAGCACTTGCCATCGGCCGAAGAGCCTCAAGGCGCTCAGCGAAAATTCCGTTGCCATGAAACAGCTTTTGATAAAATTCGCGCACGACCTGAAGTCGCTTATGCGTAAACCCTCGGCGTCGCATGCCGACAACGTTTAATCCCTCGAGGTGAGCGAACTGGCCGCTCGCCAGACCGTAAGGAATGACATCATGGCGAAGGCCGGAAACGCCGCCGATCATGGCCTGGCTTCCAATACGAACAAATTGGTGAGCCGCGGATAGTCCGCCAAAATAGACAAAATCGCCAATCTCACAATGCCCGCCCAGCGTTGCACTGTTCGCGAAAATCACGTTGTCGCCGACGATGCAATCGTGTCCGACATGGGAGTAGGCCATGAAAAAACCGCGGCTGCCGACACGCGTAATTCCTCCGCCTTTCACCGTGCCGACATTCATCGTTACGCTTTCGCGTATGACGCACCCATCGCCTATCTCAAGCTTGGTTGGCTCGTCCCGATAGCCCAGATCTTGCGGCGGCGTCCCCAGCGAAGCGAACGGATGTACAACACACTCAGCGCCGAGAGTCGTGTGGCCAGCAACATTGACGTGCGACACCAACTTCGTGCCAGGACCAATCGTTACATTCGGTCCAATGATGCAATAAGGCCCAATCGAAGCGCCGTCTCCAATTATTGCACCGTCTTCAATCCGCGCCGTTGGATCGATCTTGCTCATCAACTCCTCTTGTCAGTCTCTTTCATGCGAACATCGCCTCTACACTTAGGCGATGCAAGACACGTCATGTGGTCATGAATTGTTACGCATGATGACCAAAGACTTATTCGTTTTTCAGCTATGACCTTTTTAATCCGCCAGCATGGCGCCGACATCGGCTTCAGCGACAATCTTGCCGTTGACACGCGCCTCTCCGTGAAACCACCACATCTCCTTGCGGCGCGTGATGAGCTTCATGTGGTAGTGTATGACATCGCCAGGCCCCGCGGGCTTGCGGAATTTGCACTTGTCGATGGTCAGGAAATACACGGCTGTCGGCCGATCCGTCTCAGTAGACAGCATACCGATAACGCCCGCCGTTTGCGCCATGCCTTCGATCATCAAGACGCCCGGATAGATCGGACGATTAGGAAAGTGACCGGCAAGCTGGGGCTCGTTGATTGTGACGTTCTTGATGCCGATGCCGCTGAAATCGCTGCGAACGTCGATCACCCGATCGATCAGCAAAAATGGATAGCGATGCGGCAATGTTTTGAGAATCGTCGCGATGTCGACCGCTTCGATGGTGATTGGCGCCTGCGCTTCCATTATGTCTGCCCCTTATCGCCCGCAGCGGACGGCTTCGATTTCGTTTTCTGACTTCCTTCCCGGCCCAGCCGTTCGACCTCGAACAATTCGCGAAAGAACTGTTTGATCGGCTTGGCCGGCGACCCGCCCCACTTCGCTCCGGCGGGCACCTCACCGACGACGCTGCTGCGCGCCGCAATCTGCGCGCCGTCGCCAATCGTCGCATGGTCGCTCACGCCGATGCGCGCTCCAAGAACGACGCCGTCGCCAAGTGTAGAACTGCCCGCGATGCCGCTCTGGCTGACAACGATGCAATTCCGCCCAATGATCACGTTGTGACCGATCTGGACCAGATTGTCGATCTTGCTGCCTTCCCCGATCACCGTGTCGTTCAGGGCACCTCGGTCAACCGTGGTACCGGCGCCGATTTCGACGGCGTTCTGGATGATTACTCGTCCGGTCTGCGGGATTTTAAGGTGGCCCTTGGCTCCTGGCATATAGCCAAATCCATCCTGACCGATCCGGCAGCCTGGATGGATGATGACCTCATTGCCAATCAGTGCGCAAAGGACGGTTGAAGATGCTCCAATGCTGCAATCGCGCCCGATCCGGACCCCCGCCCCGATCACTGCGCCGGCACCGATCACCGTCCCCGAACCGATCTCCACGTCCGGCCCGATGACGGCCAGTGGGTCGACCACCACATCCTCTTCGAGCCAAGCCGTCGGATGAACCACGGCGGAGGGCGAGATCTGGCTGTTGTCGAAGGACGAAGCCGGCCGTAACGCGTCCGGATAAAGCTGCCGCATCGCCCCGATAAACGCGCGATACGGGTTAGCAACCCGCAGAACCGCCACATGCGACGGAACGGATGGTTCCAGCAGCTCGTTCACCAGACAGGCCCCCGCCTGGGTCCGCGCCAGCTGGTCGGCGTATTTTTTCTGCTCACAGAATGTCAGATGGATTGGCCCCGCCCGGTCGAGCGAAGCTGTTCCCGTGACCACACGCCCGCCGAGCGAGACGTCGGCCAACTGTGCTCCGGTCAGCGTCGCTAAATCCGCCAGCGTTATGGGCTGAGGGCGTTTAAAGAACGTGGGCTGCGTCATTTCACCCGCCGCGATGAGGGAAAACCACTTTCCCGCGACGTGATCCTCAACTCGCTGACGGAAAATGCCAAGTCCTGCTGATATGAGCCTGTCAAATCAGCAGGACTTGTGTCTCGATGTAAGGCTTTTCCGCACATCATCCGGGTTCGGCTCGGCAGAAAAACCTTGGTTATACAACAACTAAGCGGGTATCGGCCGATCCATAGCCAATACCCGCTCTGCTGCGAAATCCATCTAAACCCGGCTTAGAACGACGTACCGCCGCCGAACCGGAATTCCTGAACCACGTCGTTCTTGCTCTTCGTGACCGGGACGGCGTAGTCGAAACGCAGCGGTCCGAACGGCGACTGCCAGATCAAGCCGACACCAACCGACGAACGAACCAATCCATCATCCGCACCGACGGTCAGACATTCGTTGGTCACGTTCCAGCAGGTCGGCCCCTTGTAGTCGAACAGCGAACCGGCATCCGCGAAGACAGCGCCCTTCAAGCCGATCTCCTTAGGCAGGAACCAGAACGGCATCTGCAGCTCAACCGATGCACCCCAATACTTCGTGCCGCCAAGGGCGTCGTTATAGGTACCCGGTGTGATATCCCGCGGGCCAATACCCAGCGGAGCAAAGCCACGAACCAGGTTCGGACCCATCTGGAAGTGATCCAGCATGCGGATGTCTTTGCCCGTCTGATTCAGGATACCACCCTGCAGGTGCAGCAAGCCGACGATATCAGCAACGATCGGCGTGTAGGCCTTAATGTCACCGGTCGTCTTGAGGTAGCTCACGTCACCACCAACGCCCGCGAAGTCCTGATTGAGGGTAGCGAGGATACCAGTGGTTGGATCCTTGTTATTATCGAGGGTGTTGTAGGCCAGCGAATAGCCGACTGCAGAGGTCAGAGCTTGGCCGCTCGCCAGTTCCTTACGGACCGCAAGCGACGCCTCGCCATCCACGAAGCAGTTGTTGCCGCCGAGGTTCGCATCGAACGGTCCGCTATGAGTCGCACCGGGAATTGATCCCGTAGGGCCGCCGCCGGCGATAAACGCTGGCGTGGGGAAATAATTCAGACCGGGATTATTATTCTGACAGTTCGTCAGATAGTCCGGCAGCGTGATCTTCTGCCGCGAGATCGAATAACGCAGCTGCAGGTTCAGGTCTTCGCGCAACTGGAAGCCGAGGCGCGGGCTGAAGCCCAGTGTCTCGCTGTCATACGACACGTAGCTCGAGGCAAGCTGTTTGCGCTGATAGAGGTCGAGGCCCAGAGCCACGCGGTAACCCAGCAGATACGGCTCGACGAATGACAATGCATAGCCTTGCGTGCGCTGGCCGTACTGAACCGACGCCTTTGCAAACAGGCCGCGGCCAAGCAGGTTGCGTTCGGACACGCTGACTTCACCCAACAGACCATCAGCAGTCGAGTAACCGCCCGAGACCGAGAAGTCGCCGGTGGACTTTTCTTCGACGTCAACGTTGAGCACAACGCGATCGTTCGAAGATCCCGGTTCCGTCCCAATCTTCACCGACTTGAAGAAGTCGAGATTCTTCAGGCGACGCTCAGCACGATCAACCAGCGCGCGATTGTAGGCGTCACCTTCCGAAATATCGAACTCGCGGCGGATGACGTAGTCACGGGTTCGCGTGTTGCCGCGAACGTTGATTCGCTCGATATAAGTCCGCGGGCCCTCTTCCACCGCGAAGACGATCGAAACGGTATGCGCCTCGAAGTTACGATCGCCGCGCGGCTTCACCGTCGCGAACGCATAGCCACGGCGAGAGGCCTCGATCGTCATTTCTTCAACGGACTTCTCGACCGCCTCGGCGTTGTAGACCGAGCCGACGCTGACGCGCGACAGACTGCGGAACGAACTGCCGTCGAGATTAGGAATGGAGGACTGGAACTCCACTGAACCCACGCGGTACTGCTGGCCTTCTTCGATCTTGAAGGTCACGATGAAGCCGCTGCGCGCGGGGTCATACTCAGTCAACGCGGCGACGATCTGGACGTCGGCGTAACCGTTCTTCAGATAGAAGCGACGCAGCATGTCACGATCGGCCTCGACACGGTCCGGATCGTAGACGTCGTTGCCCCCGAGAAAGCTCAAGAAGTTAGATTCGCGGGTCTTGATCACGTCCTTCAAACGATAGGACGAATAAGCTTGGTTTCCGACGAATTCGATCACCTTGACGCCGGTCTTCGGGCCTTCGGTAATCTCAAATACCAAGTCGACGCGGTTGTTGGGTTGATCGATGATTTTCGGCTCGACACGAACGTCGTAGCGCCCGTTGCGGCGATAGATTTCGGAGATGCGCTGGGTGTCAGACTGGACCATGGCGCGGGACAGAGTGCCGCGAGCCTTGGACTGCACTTCCGCCTGCAACTGCTCGTCTTTGACCTTCTTGTTGCCTTCGAAGACCACCCGGTTGATCACCGGGTTTTCGACGACCACAACCACCAGCCGGCCACCAGCCTGGTTAATCCTTACGTCCTGGAACAACCCAGTCTCGATCAGCGCCTTTAGGCCGTCGTCGATTCGCACGCTGTCGAGGCGGCCGCTAGGGCCAGGCTTAAAATAGGAGCGGATGGTATCGGCCTCGATACGCCGGTTCCCCTCGACGCCAATAGACGAAACGGTCTGGGCAGACGCTGAGGACGACACGAACGACGCCGTCGTAACTGCCGCAACAGGCAAAGCACACATGATGAGGGCGGCGGCCAAGCCACCCCGTAGCACTCGCAATCCAAACATCATGCGCCAGGCGCCCTTGTCATTCCTTGCCGACTGATTCCAGCCGGGAGATTCCCACTTGTTGCCCGCTTGTAGCTAATTTTAATCAGCGGGCAAACGCCCTTTCGCAGCGCAATTCCAATTTCCCAACAAGACGTTGCTGATCGGCCACGTTTATCCAAGCAGATTCTTGAGCCACGGAACCTGGTGCACGTCATTATAGAACGTAAAGACTACCAACATCAGAATCAGCGCCAGCCCCACCCTGAAGCCAAACTCCTGCGATCGATCGGACATCGGGCTGCCCTTCAGGGCCTCGACCGCGTAGAACAAAAGGTGTCCACCATCCAAGAGCGGCACTGGAAACAGGTTGAGCAGGCCGATTGAGACTGAAAGCACCGCTGCCAGGTGGATGAGAGGCACGAGACCGAGGGTCGCGACCTGTCCAGAGATCTGAGCGATTCGCACCGGGCCGCCGATCTGGTCCGTGCTGGCGCGGCCCACAAGAACCTTGCCGATATAGGACAGGGTCTGATCCACAACGAACCAGGTTTCCTTGACGCCGAGCCACACCGCAGTTGCCGGATCGACACGCTGAACAGCTGTCGCATCTTCGGGCGACGTCGCCCGGGTGATGCCGAGCACGCCCATCCGATGCGTGTTACCAAAGTGATCCGTCACTTCACGCAGTTCCGGTGTTGCGTGCAGGGTCACGGCCTCCTTGGCGCGTTTGACCGTGAACGTCATCGGGACTCCAGCGGAGGAACTCACGATCCGCTGCATATCGGTGAAATTCTCGATGGCCTTGCCATCGATCGCCGTCACGACGTCGCCGGATTTGAAGCCAGCGGTCGCTGCCGCGCTGTTTTCCTGAATGGTGTCGACGCGCGCACTCTGGTTCGGCTTGCCAAAGAACGTGAACAGCGCCGCGAAAATAACGATGGCCAAAAGGAAGTTCGCAATTGGCCCCGCTGCAACGATGGCAGCGCGCGGACCAACCTTCTTGCCGTGGAAGCTGACCTTGCGCTCCTCATCAGTCATCTTGGTCAGCGCTTCGGAGGACGGCGTGCTCGCCTCCGAATCGTCGCCGAAAAATTTGACATAGCCGCCGAGCGGAATCGCCGAGACGCGCCAGCGCGTGCCGTGGCGATCGTTGAACCCAAAGAGCTCCGGGCCGAAACCGAGCGAGAACGTTAACACCCTGACGCCGGCCCAACGCGCGACGAGAAAGTGCCCGAGCTCATGAAAGAAGACGACGATGGTGAGAACGAATAAGAACGGGACAATGTAGCCAATCAGGCCATGGCTCAACGCACTGAAACTATGGAGAAAAAAGTCCACAATTGAATCCCTCACCGGCCAGTCTGAAAACGCGGTCCCCAATAATTTAGGATGCCTTTAAGGCTAATTCAGGTGCAAGAGTGGCCGCGACATTTCGCGCATTATAGTCAATATTCAGTGCCTCGTCCGCACTGGCCGGCGCCTTGGTGACGCCTTGGCGTGCCATGGCATTCATGGTTGCTTCGACCAGCCGGGAAATACCGCCAAAGCCGATTTTCCGGTCAAGGAAGGCAGCCACCGCCACCTCATTTGCGGCGTTTAAGATAGTCGGGGCAGCGCCGCCCGCAACCAATGCTTCCTGCACCAGACGCAGTGCCGGGAAACGGACCGGATCTGGCGCCTCAAAAGTCAACTGACCGATCTGCGCGAGATCGAGCCTATTGGCCGGACCATCAATCCGCTCGGGCCACGCAAGACAGTGCGCGATCGGCGTGCGCATGTCGGGCGCCCCCATCTGCGCGACGACCGAGCGGTCGGAGAATTCGACCAACCCATGAATGATGGATTGCGGATGCACCAGGACATCGATCTGATCAGCCTTCAACTCGAACAGATGGAACGCTTCGATGATTTCGAGCGCCTTGTTGAACATGGTCGCCGAATCGATGGTGATTTTTCGGCCCATGCTCCAGTTCGGATGCTTGAGCGCCTGCTCGACGGTCGCGTTCTCGATCTGCGCCAACGTTGCTGAGCGGAAAGGCCCTCCCGACGCGGTCAGGATGACGCGCACGAGATCTTCACGGCGCCCCGCACCCATCGCCTGAAACAATGCGTTGTGCTCGGAATCGACCGGTAGGACCGTCGCACCGTTAGCGGAGGCATGCCGCATAAAAACTTCGCCGGCGCAAACAAGGCATTCCTTGTTCGCCAGCGCCACCACCTCACCACGGCCAGCGGCAGCCATCGCGGGTTTGAGGCCGGCGGCGCCGCTCATCGCAGCCATCACCCAATTAGCCGGGCGCAACGCGGCTTCGACGAGAGCTTCCTCGCCTGCCCCGGCCTCAATGCCGGACCCGGAAAGCGCGTCCTTCAGATCGCCGTAACATTTTTCATCGGCAACGGCGGCAAACTTCACGTTCAGCTCGCGTGCAAGCTTGGCCAGCTCCACGACGTTGCTATGCGCGGTTAGCGCTTCGACGCGAAACTTGCCCGACGAACGTCGCACAAGATCAACCGTGCTCTGACCAATGGAGCCGGTCGCACCGAGAATCGTGACGACACGATCCTTCGTGAGCGCGTGTTGATTCTTGTTGAGGGGAACAGCATTCATCACATCACCAAACCATGAAACCGCGACCGACGCCATCAAGGCCGCCGCGCATAAAGCCAATTAACGCGGCAAAAACAATCGCCGCAACGAAACCATCAAGCCGATCCAGCAATCCACCATGACCGGGAATGATCTGGCTCGAATCCTTGACGCCGAACCGACGCTTGATCGCGGACTCAAACAGATCGCCAAGCTGCGATACCACCGACAGCACCGTTCCGAGCACGAGTAACGGAAACATCCGGCCAAAGCCGAGAAGCGCGAAAGCCGCGGCGATCACCAGGCTCAAAACCAGTCCGCCGATTGCTCCGGCCCAGGTCTTCTTGGGGCTGACACGCGGCCAAAGCTTCGGCCCGCCGATGCCGCGCCCGGCAAAGTAACCGCCAATGTCTGTCGCCCAAACCACGAGAAAAACGAACATCAGCGCGACGAGGCCAATACTGGGATCGAAACGCACCAGCGCGGCTGCGACAAGCGCTGCGGAGGCGTAAGCGAGCCCGCTCGATGTCCACCAGCGCTGTTCTTGCGCGAGCCCCCCCGACAGAACCAGGCCAACCGCCAGAACCGTCAGCATCAGACCGGGCTTCCCAAGCGCGAGCAACAGAGCTGCCGCCATCAGCGCAGCCACTCCCACACCGACGACCGGCCAGTTGCGGGAGGCGCCGACAATCATGAGCCATTCGTAGTACAGCAAAGCGGCTGCAGCCATCACCAGCAGCAGCCACAACCAGCCACCAATCCAGGCAATCGCGATGGTGAGCGGCGCCAGTACCAGCGCCGCAACAACGCGCATGAACAAATTGCTCGCGCCCCGGGGTACATTTGGCGTCATTGGTGAGGTGTCCGGCGTCACGCCGCTCACGATCCGGTCTTCGCGACCAAGCCACCGAAACGGCGTTCGCGAGTCGCGTATTCGGCAATCGCACCTTCGAGCGCCGCTTTATCGAAATCGGGCCAATGAACAGGCACAAACACCAGCTCGCTGTAAGCGGCCTGCCACATCAGGAAGTTCGACAGGCGCTGCTCGCCGCTGGTGCGGATAATCAGATCCGGATCTGGAATATCCGGCGCATCGAGATGCTGTCCCAAAACCTCCGCCGTGATCGTTGACGGATCACGTTTTCCCTCCGCGACTTCCCGCGCGAGCCGTTGCGCCGCACTGGCGATCTCCTGCCGCGATCCATAGTTAAACGCGACAACAAGCGTCAGGCGATCGTTGTTGCGGGTCAGATCCTCGGCTTCACTCAACAATGCGCAGATATCAGGCTCGAGGCCTGTGCGCTCGCCGATAATCCGCACGCGCACACCGTCGCGATGCAACGTTGCAAGATCATTGCGGATGAAACGTCGCAACAGGCCGAACAGATCACCGATCTCGCTCGCAGGCCGCGACCAGTTTTCCGAGCTGAACGAGAAAATCGTCAGGTACGAAATGCCGAGTTCGTGCGATGCGCGCACGACCCTCCGCAAGGCTTCGACGCCACGGCGATGTCCTTCGGCGCGCGGAAGGCCACGCGCCGCGGCCCATCGGCCATTGCCATCCATGATGATCGCAACATGCCGCGGCCCGCCGGCTCTAGCCGGTCCATCGCTCTTGGGCATGGCGCCATTGGACATCGAGGAAGCTCTTAAACGGTGAGAATTTCTTTTTCCTTGGTGGCCAGCAGCTTGTCGATGTCAGCGATGGTGGCGTCGGTCGCCTTTTGGACATCACCCGAAAAACGCTCCTGGTCGTCTTCGGAGATCTTATGATCCTTTTCGAGCTTCTTGACGATATCAAGACCGTCACGGCGAACGTGACGAACCGCAACACGCGCAGCTTCCGCATATTTGTGCGCGACCTTCACCAGTTCCTTGCGGCGCTCTTCGTTGAGTTCAGGAATGCGCAACCGGATCACCTGTCCTTCCGTGGCCGGGCTGAGGCCAAGGTTGGAATTGACGATCGCGGTCTCGACGGCCTTGACCATCGACTTGTCCCAGACCTGAACCGACAATAGCCGCGGCTCAGGCACGCTCACCGTCGCGACCTGGTTGAGTGGCATGTGGCTGCCATAGGCTTCCACCTGCACCGGTTCGAGCATCGAAATTGCAGCACGTCCGGTACGCAATCCGCCCAGCTCGTGCTTCAACGAATTGACCGCGCCTTCCATGCGACGCTTCAAATCGTTGAGATCATAATTCCCGGCCGTCATGCGATGCTGCTCCTTCTTTATCCGACACGCTGATCGAGGATGAGCTGTGCCGTGTATCTTCTTGTTTGCGCACGATCTTTTTCGAGACTGCCTCGGAGATCATGCCATCTCTTAACCGGCGACGATCGTCCCCTTGCCCTTTCCGCTCAGGATCGCACCGATCGACCCAGGCTCTGCAATCGAGAAAACGATGATAGGCAATGACGTTTCCCGGGCAAGCGCGAAGGCCGTCGCATCCATTACCTTATAACCACCTTCGACAGCCTGCGAATGGCTCAGGCGTTCGAACCGGATCGCGGCCTTGTCCTTTTTCGGGTCGGCACTGTAGACGCCATCAACATTGGTGGCCTTCAGCACCGCCTGGGCGCCGATCTCCGCCGCCCGAAGGACCGCGGTCGTATCAGTGGTAAAATAGGGATTTCCGGTACCGCCCGCGAGCAGGACGATCCGGCCTTCGGCCAAATATCGGTGAGCGACACCCCGCGTGAACAACTCGCAGACCTGCGGCATGACAAATGCGGATAGTGCGCGCGCGGACTGGCCCTTACGGCCCAACGCGGATTCCAGCGCCAGGCAATTCATCACCGTGGCGAGCATTCCCATGGTGTCGCCCGTGGTTCGCGAGACGCCGCGGGACGAGACTTCCACACCGCGAAAGATATTGCCGCCGCCGACCACAACAGCGATTTCGACGCCTAGCTCACGCGCCTTGATCAGGTCGCCAGCGATACGGTCGATCGTCGGTTGATGAATTCCGAACGCCTGCTCCCCGGCAAGATATTCGCCGGAGAGTTTGATAACGACTCGTCGGTAAGCCGGTTCACCCATAATGCGATCGCCCTGTCTCGCTCACTCGACTACGAATGTCAGAACCTAAGGGACACTAGCAAAAGTATGAACCTAGTGCGGTTTTGGATCTGATGTTCGTATGATGGACTTGCAGCTAATACCGATACGAACGTCAGACCCACCGCACTAGTTGAGCGCATTCCAGAGCAGCGTTCCGGCCGATGCGCCGTGTCGTCAGCCCTGCCCGGCAGCGGCTGCGACTTCAGCAGCGAAGTCCGATTCCTGCTTCTCGATTCCCTCACCGAGAGCATAACGCACAAATCCAGCAAGCTTGATAGGCGCGCCAACTTTACCTTCGGCTTCCTTCACAGCCTGTCCAACGCTCTTGGAGCTGTCGTGAATGAATGCCTGCTCCACCAGGGTCACTTCCTTGTAGTAGGTCTTCAGGCCCGATTCGACGATCTTTTCGATCATCGCGTCCGGCTTACCCTGCTGACGGTACTTATCCGCCATAACTTCCTTCTCGCGGCGCACCACTTCCGAATCGAGGCTCGCGGCATCGAGTGCCTGCGGGTTGGAAGCCGCAACGTGCATCGCGATCTGGCGGCCGAGCGCAGCCAGTTCGTCCTTCGAGCCAGTGGATTCGAGGGCCACGATCACGCCGAGCTTGCCGAGACCATCGATCACGGCGTTGTGGACGTAGCTGGCGATCACGCCATTGCTAACCGAGAGCGAAGCCGCACGGCGCAGCGTCATGTTCTCGCCGATGGTTGCGATCGCGTCCTGAATGGCGCGCTCGACGGTAATATCGCCGACCTTGGCAGCCTTGATCGCCTCGACATCGGCGCCGGCCTTGATGGCGACCTGACCTATCATCTTGACGAGACCCTGGAACTGCTCGTTGCGGGCAACGAAGTCGGTCTCGGAGTTCACCTCGACGACGACGCCCTTGTTGTCGGACACGACAGCCGCGATCAGACCTTCCGCAGCAACGCGGCCTGCCTTCTTGGCGGCCTTCGAAAGCCCCTTCTTGCGCAGCCAGTCGATCGCCGCTTCCATATCGCCATTGGTCTCGTTAAGAGCCTGCTTGCAATCCATCATGCCTACGCCGGTCTTTTCGCGCAGATCCTTGACCATTGCTGCTGTGATCGTTGCCATCGTGGATGTCCTTTGCCTGTGCGGGCCGTGCGGCACAGCGAAATGCTGGCATGCCGGGATCGACGCGCAGGATTTTCTACTCTGGAAATATCGCGGCCGGGTGACCCGCCCGCGAGATCGTTTTACCGCTTATTCCGCTTCCGCGGTGAGCGCCTTGGACTGTGCGACCCAGCCATCGGCACGTGCCGGCAGACCGACTGCTTCGCCGATCTGATGGGCGGTATCGTGGTCGAGTTCGGCAATCTGCCAGAAGTGGAAGACGCCGAGATCGTTCAGCTTCTTCTCGATCGCGCCGGACACGCCGGTCAGTTTCTTGAGGTCGTCAGCCACACCGCGCGGACCGGCAAGCCCCTGGAAGCCATCCGACTTCGCAGACGCTACGGCTTCCGGCGTCGGGTTGGCCAGCGCACCGATATCGATGCCAGCATCGCCCTGAGCGCGAGAGATGCCGTCGATAGCTGCGCGAGCGATCAGATCGCAGTACAGCGAAATCGCGCGACCAGCATCGTCATTGCCCGGGATCACGTAGGTGATGCCCTTCGGATCGGAATTGGTATCGACAACCGCGGCGACCGGGATGTTGAGCCGCTGGGCTTCCTGGATCGCGATGTCTTCCTTGTTGGTGTCGATCACGAAGATCAGGTCGGGCAAGCCGCCCATGTCCTTGATGCCGCCGAGCGAGCGGTCGAGCTTGTCGCGCTCGCGCTGCAGCGTCAGGCGCTCTTTCTTCGTGTATTGGGCGCTCTCGCCCGAGTTGAGCATCTCGTCGAGCTGACGCAGACGCTTGATCGAACCGGAGACGGTCTTCCAGTTGGTCAGCGTGCCGCCGAGCCAGCGCGAGTTGACGAAGTACTGCGCGGAGCGCTTCGCAGCTTCCGCCACGCCATCCTGGGCCTGGCGTTTGGTGCCGACGAACAGAATACGACCGCCCTTCGAAACGGTGTCGCTGACAGCCTGCAGCGCACGATGAAGCATCGGCACAGTCTGGGCGAGGTCGATGATGTGGATGTTGTTGCGGGCACCGAAGATGTAATCCGCCATCTTCGGATTCCATCGGTGAGCCTGGTGGCCGAAGTGAACGCCAGCTTCCAAAAGCTGACGCATAGAAAATTCAGGTAGCGCCATAGATGTATTCTCCGGTTGGTTCCTCCGGAAACGTGTGAGCAATTACGCGCCTTCAAAGCAGAATTGCCTTGCGGCCCGGCTTGCCACCGGACGGCCTTTGAGAGCCATGTTTCCGTGTGAGATGCGCGGCTTATAACCAGCCGGCCGCTGTTAAGCAAGCGATTCCAGCCGCTTTCGAGCCTTCCCTTTCACGGCGCGCCCGCCCCTTTTACTGGCCCGGAAGCCTTCGCGCCGCCGGAGCCGCCGGAGCCGCCGGGCGTGCGGGAGCTGCCGGCCGCGGCGCCATTTGAGGGCGCGGAGCCATCTGCGGACGAGGAGCAGCCATCTGCGGACGCGGCGCCATTTGAGGGCGCGGAGCCATCTGCGGACGAGGAGCAGCCATCTGCGGACGCGGCGCCATCTGAGGACGAGGTGCCATTTGAGGACGAGGTGCCATTTGGGGCCGCGGAGCCATCGCTGGCCGCTGGACTTGCGGCTGCGGTCTGGGCGCCATCTGTGGTCTCGCAGCTTGCGCTGGCCGCTGGATCTGAGGACGCTGAGTGGCTTGAGGACGCTGCTGCGGAGCCGGGCGCTGGGCCCGAGGTTGTGCCTGGAGCTGTGGTGAAGGTCGACCGTTCGGCCCGCCCCGGCGCCGGTCAAATTGCTGCACATCGGGTCTGGAACCGGGAGCGGCGCCTGCATTTGGACCGCGCGCGCCGCGATCGGGTCGCTGGCCCTCGCGTCCCGCTGCTGCGGGCGGCTGAGCAGCGACCCCAGGAACAGGCGGCCGCCTGTCAGCGCCAGGCAAGGGCTGACCAGGCCTCACATTGACGTTGGGAGCAGCGGCATTGGGAGCAGCCGGCTGCCCAGGAAGTGCCTGACCAGGACGGGCGCCAATCGCTGCCGGCTGGCCCGGACCACCTGGCCGGCCGCGACCGGGGATGACCCCGGCCGGAGCCGCCACTCGACCCTGGCGGATCAGATTGGCCCTGCGCGTTGCCGACGGCGGTAGGCCGGGAGCAAATGCAGGTCGTTGTAATGCAGGCCGTTGCAGAGCCGCCGCCACGTTTCCGCGGGGAACCGGCGTGAACCCGCCGCCCGCCCCGGGTGGCGGCCCGCGATTGATGATGGTGTTGATGACCTCCCGATTGTGGATGTTCCTGAACAGGAAACGATTGATCGGCGGTCGCACATAAACCGGCGGACGGACGAAGACCGGGATAGGCACAAATACCGGTTGAGGCAGGTAGAAGATGCCGCTGTCCACCACAAGCGGCGGCTCCAGGGTGACGAAATCATCTGGCGGCGGCGGCAGGAAAAACACTGCAGGCGGTGGTGGCGGCGCAAAATCGTAGACCGGATCGCCGAACATCAGCACTGGCTGGTCGAAATAGGCGAGTTCGTCTGGCGGCGGAGGTGGCACATCATAGGCATACTCGTCGAAGGTCGGCGGCGGCTCAGTCGCGGCTGCAAGGATGGCGAGCCGGCGGCGCGCATCGGCCGCATGCGGGCCGCGCGGATAGCGTTTAAGGTACGACCAGTAAGCTTGCGACGTATCGGCTTTGTACGTTCGCCGCCACGTAATGGCCTCGCGACGCGCAGCAACGATCGCCCTCACCCGCTTCGCCATCGGATCGTCCGGAAACGCAGCGAGAAAGGCTTCGTAATCGGCCAGCGTGTCTCGTTCGAGCGCTGCTATATATGCATCCCTCGCGTCCATCTCTCGAATGGGCTTTGACCGTTGGGCCGCATCCTGATCCGCAGCCACGACCGGCGCATCCGACGCACGCTCAAAAAACAGGAATTGTCCCTCGAG
The DNA here is from genome assembly GCA_036924835.1 of Nitrobacteraceae bacterium AZCC 1564. NCBI lineage: Bacteria > Pseudomonadati > Pseudomonadota > Alphaproteobacteria > Hyphomicrobiales > Nitrobacteraceae > Nitrobacteraceae bacterium AZCC 1564. The sequence continues at coordinate 82,742 of JBAGRR010000001.1, read as the reverse complement.
CTTTTGCGCGTCCCACGGCACTTGGGCGCCCTTGGTCACCTCATTTACGCGCAGGCGCACGCGATTGAACACTTCGGGCAAGTCGATGCCCCCGGCACGGATCATTTCCGCCAGAGCCTGCGCATAGGCGCCATACGATCCGGTCTCATTCGGCCCCACAGTTCCGGGTGTCGCGTTGAATGCCACGAGACTCTTCGGCTCAGGCTCGATCAGCGCAAGACCGCCAGCCAACGGCTGACCTTCCTTCCCAAAGGGATGGGTGTGCGCAGCATCGAGGACAAACACTGTCGTCTTCAGCGGCAACGCCGAGAGCTGGCGCATGTAATCGGCGATGCGCAGCCCCTCGACCGGAATGTCCGTGTCACGCTGCGCATTGGCGTCGACGGGCATGAAATAGTTTTCGCCCGCCAGCTGCACGCCGTATCCAGCAACATAGACGAAAGCCACGGTTCCCGATCCGGACGATTGCGCTTTCTTGATGAAATCGCGGAACGTCTGTCGCAAGGTTTCGCCATCGAGGTCGCGCGCGCCGACAACATCAAAGCCCGCGGCCTGCAGTGTCTGCGCGATCAGGCCTGCGTCATTGGCGGCGGTCGAGAGAGGTGAATTCGCGTAGTTGCCATTGCCGATGACCAGTGCGATGCGCTTCTCCTGCTCCTGCGCGTGCAATGCCGAAACACCGGCAACAAAGAGCAAAAGTGTCGCGACACCCAAAAGTCTGACAATTCCGCGCATGAGACGAGTCCTATTCAATCCTCAGCGAAGTCGATTCCTCCTCGCATGAACAGAGTTTGAACGAAACACAGTTATAACAAGGTAGAACACATCAGCGCCGCATATCGCGACGCAATGTCGCAAGCCCGAAGCTCTCGCGACAGCACCCTTCGATGATCGCGGGAGGACGCCGCTAAAGCGTCTGAACGTCCACCACGCCGGTGACAGCCTTCAAGGCTCCCGCAATCTGCGGCGAGACGCGGAACCGGCCGGGCAGCTTCATTTCCACTTCCGTCTGCAGGTCGAGCAACATGATCAGCGTCACCTCGCCGTCGCCGCCCGGCTGCATCGGTGCGGACCGCACAGTCGGAATTCCGTTTGAGCTGCTCGGCGCCGATGTCTGGTGACTCTCAAGCCGTTTAGCGATCGAGTCGAGCGGCTTGTCATCGCGCACGAAAATGCGAAGACCTTTTTGGGTTTTAGCGGCCGCATCGTCCAGCGGCTCCGCGTGGAGAATGCGCGCGCGGACGTCATCACCCTGCAGTTCAGCTCCGAGCTGCAGCAGCACCGCAGAGCCTGGCTCCAGCACATCGCGATACTGTGCAAGCCCTTCAGAGAATAGCACAGCTTCGAAGTGCCCGGTTGGATCTGACAGACCGATGATGCCCATCTTGTTGCCGGTCTTGGTCCGGCGCTCCATACGCGAGACGACCGTGGCCGCAACACGGCCGGCTGTCGCACCGCTTTTCACTGCGCGTGAGAATTCACTCCACGATTGCACGCGTAGACGCTTCAGCGCTGTTGCGTAATCATCGAGCGGATGGCCCGACAGGAAGAAGCCGATCGCATCGTATTCGCGCCTCAGCCGGTCCGCGGGCAGCCATGGCTCGATGTTCGGCAATACAATGCTCGGCGCGTCCGCCATACCGCCGAACATATCGTTCTGTCCCGACGTGGACGCTTCATGACTGCGCTGACACGCGGCGAGGATCGCGTCGGCACCTGCGAAGACACGTCCGCGGTTGGGATCAAGAGTGTCGAAAGCACCGGCAGCGGCCAGACTTTCAAGCACGCGCTTATTGATCGCCCGCGGATTCACCTTTGAGGCGAAATCCGCAAGTGACGTGAACATGCCCTCGCGCCGCGCTTCCACGATCATATCCACGGCCTGACTGCCAACGCCTTTGAGCGCAGCTAATGCGTAGTAAATGGTGTCGCCGCTGACCTCGAATGTCGAACCGGAACGGTTGATCGATGGCGGTTCGACCTTCTTGCCGAGGCGCTGCGCCTCGGCCCTGAATTCGGATAGCTTGTCGGTGTTGTTCATATCGAGCGTCATGGATGCTGCGATGAACTCCACCGGATAGTGCGCCTTCATGTAGGCGGTCTGATACGACACCAGCGCGTAGGCCGCAGCGTGGCTCTTGTTGAAGCCGTAGTCGGCGAACTTCGCGAGCAATTCGAAGATCGTCTCCGCCTGCCCCTTAGCGATGCCGTTCTTGACCGAACCCGCGACAAAGATCTCGCGCTGCTTTTCCATCTCCGCACGGATCTTCTTACCCATGGCGCGCCGCAGCAGGTCGGCGTCGCCCAGCGAGTAGCCGGCCATCACCTGCGCGATCTGCATCACCTGCTCCTGGTAGATGATGACGCCGAAGGTTTCCTTCAGAATCGGCTCCAGCATTGGGTGGAGATAGTCAGGCTCCTCATCGCCATGCTTGCGGGCGCAATAAGTCGGGATGTTCGCCATCGGACCTGGGCGATACAATGCCACCAGTGCGATGATGTCCTCGAAACGGTCGGGTCGCATGTCGATGAGCGCGCGCCGCATGCCCTGACTTTCCACCTGGAACACGCCGACCGTTTCGCCGCGCGCCAGCATTTCGTAGCTCTCTTTGTCGTCCAGCGGCAGCGTCGCGAGATCGACGTGAACGTTACGTTGCTTCAAGAGCTTCACGGCGACGTCCAGCACTGTCAACGTCTTCAGGCCGAGGAAGTCGAACTTCACCAGTCCGGCAGGCTCAACCCATTTCATGTTGAACTGCGTGACCGGCATGTCCGATTTCGGATCGCGATACATCGGCACCAGTTCACTCAGCGGCCGATCGCCGATCACGATGCCTGCGGCGTGAGTTGAGGCGTGGCGCGTCAGACCTTCGAGACGCTGCGCAATGTCGAATGCGCGCGCGACCACCGGATCTTCGTCACGAAATGCCTGGAGTTTCGGCTCGCCCTCGATTGCCGCCGCAAGAGTCACCGGCGCAGCCGGATTCTGCGGTACGAGTTTCGTCAGGCGATCCACCTGCCCGTACGGCATCTGCAGCACGCGGCCCACATCGCGCAACACGCCGCGCGCCTGCAGCGTACCGAATGTAATGATCTGCCCAACCTGATCGCGGCCGTAGCGCTCCTGCACATAGCGGATCACTTCGCCGCGCCGGTCCTGACAGAAGTCGATGTCGAAGTCCGGCATCGACACGCGTTCTGGATTGAGGAAGCGCTCGAACAGCAAAGCGAAGCGGATCGGATCAAGATCGGTAATGGTCAGCGCATACGCAACCAGCGAGCCTGCGCCCGAACCGCGGCCCGGGCCTACGGGAATGCCCTGCGCCTTGGCCCACTTGATGAAGTCCGACACGATCAGGAAGTAACCCGAATAGTTCATTCGGGTAATAACATCGAGTTCGAAGGCGAGACGCTTGCTGTAGGTCTCTTCAGTCGCCCCTTGCGACAGGCCATGCGTAGTAAGCCTGCGCTTCAATCCCTCCTCGGCCTGACGGCGCAGCTCGGCGCCTTCCGCCGCTTCCGCATCCGCCGCATTGTCGCTTCCGACCGTAAAGCGCGGCAGGATCGGCTTGCGCGTTCTCGGACGGAACGCGCAGCGCCGCGCGATCTCAACTGTCGAAGCTAGCGCCTCAGGCAGATCCGCAAACAGCACTGCCATTTCGGCGCGTGACTTGAACCGGTGATCGGGAGTGAGTTGGTGACGGTCGGTATCTGACACCAGCCTGCCGCCGGCGATGCAGAGCAAGGCATCGTGCGCTTCATAATCGTCGGTGCTGGCAAAATGCGGCGCGTTGGTCGCGACCAGTGGCAGCCCCTTGGCATAGGCAAGGTCAATCAAGCTGGCTTCGCTTTTGCGCTCGCTATCGAGGCCGTGGCGTTGCAGTTCGATGTACAGGCGATCACCGAACAGCTTCACGAGCCTGTCGCACCGTGCCTCTGCCAAGGCCGGCTGATCGGCAATGATGGCCTGAGCCACCGGCCCTTCCGCGCCGCCAGTGAGTGCGATCAAGTGATCGCTCTCACCCTCCAGCCATTCAATCTTGATGTGCACAGCCTCGTTGGTGGGCGTTTCAAGAAACGCCCGGGAGTTCAGCCGCATGAGGCTGCGATAACCCTCCTCGCGCATCGCAAGCAGGACGATGCGCGCCGGAGCTAACGCGTTACGGGCATTGGGATCCTGGTCACCGAAATCAACCGCCAGCGAGCAACCAGTGATCGGCTGGATGCCGGACCCCGCCAGTTTCTCGGAGAACTCCAGCGAACCGAACATGTTGTCGTTATCGGTCAGCGCCAGCGCCGGTTGATGATCGGCCTTTGCCAATTCAGCCAGCTTCGCGATGGTGATCGACGCCTGCAGCAACGAATAAGCGGAATGGACGTGCAGATGCACGAATCCTGCGTCCGATCCGGCTAATTTCGGTGGTGCGACGTTCGACATGGCAACCTGCAATCTTTGGAAGAACCCTGCTCCCTCACCTCAGCGGCGATGAAACAGAGCGACTCATCAGGGTCGATGGTGGTGCCTCGACCTGCAGGTGTCCACGTTCAAGACGCCGACAAACGGGCTCATCATCCTTTTCCCCAGCCTCAAGGGATTTAGAGCTGAGGAATGACCTGCGCCCAGATCGCAATCATCCCGACGAACAGCACAACCGAGGCCAGCGCTGCAGCTTCTTCAACGAATGTCTTCAACATGGATCGACTCCACTAAGAACATAATAAGAACATTGTTCTTTTTTTGTTCTCGAAGTCAAGCAAGCCCGGAGCGCAGCGAAGCAACTGACTTAACAGATTCTTAAGAGGCGCCAAGCTATTGAAGAAGCGTAGGTTTTCAATACTCGTTTGGCTCAGTCGAGCTCGACGACCTTGCCCTCCTGGATGGACACCCGCCGGTCCATTCGCGCGGCCAGCTCCATGTTGTGGGTCGCGATCAGCATCGCCACCCCCGTCGCCCGCACGAGTTGCATCAGTGCCTGAAAGACGTGATCCGATGTGTGTGGATCGAGATTTCCGGTTGGTTCGTCGGCCAGCAAAACACGCGGTGCATTGGCGACCGCGCGCGCGATCGCTACGCGCTGCTGCTCGCCACCGGACAATTCGGCAGGCCGGTGGGTCACGCGCTCGGACAACCCCAGATACGAAAGGATTTCCTGGGAACGCTTCACGGTTTCCTTGCGTGACAAACCGCGGATCATCTGCGGCAACATCACGTTTTCAAGCGCAGAGAACTCCGGCAACAGCCGGTGCGATTGATAGACGAAGCCGATGTCAGTGCGGCGGATCTGCGTGCGTTGCGCGTCGGTAAGGCTCGATGTGGCAGCACCGCCAATATAAACCTCGCCTTCATCGGCATGTTCAAGCAGACCGGCGATGTGCAGGAGGGTGGACTTTCCAGTGCCTGACGGCGCAACGAGTGCAACGGATTGCCCTTCCCACAGCGCCAACGTGGCGCCGTCGAGGATCGTCAGCGTGCCCTCACCCTGCTTGTAGCGCCTGTGGACGTCATGCAGGTAAACAACCGGAACTTCCTTCTCCTCTTGCTCCATCCCAGTGCTCACTCGTACCTGAGGGCTTCAATGGGATCGAGCCGAGCCGCCCGCCATGACGGGTACAGCGTTGCCAGGAATGACAAGCTGAGCGCCATGATCACGACCGCAGCGGTTTCTCCAACGTCGACCTCGGCCGGCAGCTTGGAGAGGAAATAAAGCTCGGGGGAGAACAACTCCGTGTTGGTGAGCCAGGAAATGAACTGCCTGATGGACTCGATGTTCAAACAGATCACGAGCCCCAGGATAAATCCGACCAGCGTGCCCACTACCCCGATTGCGGCGCCCGTGATCAGAAACACCCGCATGATCGAGCCCTGGCTGGCGCCCATGGTCCGAAGTATGGCGATGTCGCTGCCTTTATCCTTCACCAGCATGATGAGGCCAGACACGATGTTGAGCGCGGCCACCAGAACAATCAGCGTCAGGATCAGGAACATCACATTCCGCTCGACCTGAAGCGCATTGAAGAAGGTGGAGTTGCGTTGGCGCCAGTCCACAAGGAAGATCGGCCGCTGCGCCGCCTCGGTGACGGCCTTCCTGAAGCTGTCCACCTTGTCGGGATTGTTGGTGTAAATCTCGATCGACGTCACGTCATTGGCGCGGTTGAAGTAGGCCTGCGCCTCAGCCAGCGGCATGAAAACGAATGCCGAGTCGTACTCGGACATGCCGATCTCGAAGACGGCCGCCACTTTGTAGGGTTTGATCCGCGGCGTAGTGCCCATCGGGGTGATCGCGCCCCGCGGCGCAACCAGCGTGATGCTGTCACCGGCACGCAACGACAACTGATCCGCGAGGCGGCGGCCGATGGCAACGCCTTGCCCCTCATCGAAGCCTTCGAGAGTGCCTTGCTTGATGTTCTTCGCAATCGAGGTGAGCTTGTTCAGGTCGTCCGACCGGATGCCACGCACCAGAACGCCGGAGGCATTGAACGGTGATGATGCAAGCGCCTGTCCTTCGACGATCGGCGCAGCCAGCCGAATGCCGTCCACAGCGCTGATCCGCTCGGCAACGTCGCGCCAGTCAGTCAGTGGCGATTCCAGAGGCTGAACAAGCAGGTGACCGTTGAGACCGAGAATCTTGTCGAGCAATTCCTTCCGGAAGCCGTTCATCACCGCCATCACGATGATCAGCGTCGCGACGCCGAGCATGATGCCGAGAAATGAAAAGCCTGCGATGACCGAAATAAATCCTTCCTTGCGCCTCGCCCGCAGGTAGCGGGTCGACAGCAGCCACTCGAAGGGCGCAAAGGGTCGGGTCCGAACTGGCTCGCTCATGTCTGTTCCATGGTCCGGATTTTCACACGAATCGGGCTAATTCTAGTCAGGTGCTACAGCAACTGCGACAGCACCAAATATAAATCAGTGCACGAAACGGTTGATTGCGTCGTCGAGACTCATGAACTCGCGTGAGCCATCGCTGCGGCGCTTGATCTCAACTTTACCTTCAGCCAATCCGCGCGGACCGATCAACACCTGCCATGGAATGCCGATCAAATCGGCGGTCGCGAACTTGCCGCCCGGCCGCTGGTCGGTGTCATCGTAGAGAACATCAACGCCCTTAGCGGTCAGCGCCTTGTAGAACTTCTCACAAGCCTCGCCCGTCGCCGCATCGTCCTGCTTCAGGTTCAAGATCGCAACGCGGAATGGTGCTACCTCCTCCGGCCACTTGATGCCGTTCTCGTCGTGGCAGGCTTCGATGATCGCACCAACCAGACGCGACACACCGACACCATACGACCCGCCATGGATGGGTTGTTCGGTGCCGTCCGGACCATTGACCATTGCCTTCATAGTGTCCGAATACTTCGTGCCGAAGTAAAAGATCTGCCCCACCTCGATGCCGCGGGTCTGAACCCGCTTGTCTTCGGGGACTTCGCGATCATAGCGCGCAGGATCGTGGACATCCTCTGTCGCCGCATAGAGTTCGGTCCACTGCTTGATAATGGGCGTGAGGTCGCCGCTGTAGTCGACATCCGCGCTAGGGATCGGCAGGTCCAGCACGTCCTTGTTGCAGAACACCGCCGACTCGCCGGTCTCCGCCAGCACGATGAACTCATGCGACAGGTCACCGCCGATCGGCCCGGTTTCCGCCCGCATCGGGATGGCCTTGATGCCCATGCGCGCAAATGTGCGCAGGTAAGCCACGAACATCCGGTTGTAGGACAAGCGCGCCGCAGCCTCATCCACATCGAAGGAATAAGCGTCCTTCATGAGAAATTCGCGGCCGCGCATCACGCCGAAGCGCGGACGCTGCTCGTCGCGGAATTTCCATTGAATATGATAGAGATTGAGCGGAAGGCTTCTGTAAGACTTCACGTAAGCACGGAAGATTTCCGTGATCATTTCCTCGTTGGTCGGCCCGTACAGAAGCTCGCGTTTGTGCCGGTCCTGGATGCGCAGCATTTCCGGCCCATAGGCATCGTAGCGTCCACTCTCCCGCCACAAATCCGCAAGCTGGAGCGTCGGCATCAGAAGCTCGATGGCGCCTGCCCGGTCCTGCTCCTCGCGGACGATCTTCTCGATCTTCTTGAGCACCCGGAAGCCAAGCGGCAGCCAGGCATAAATACCGGCGGCCTCCTGACGCAGCATGCCGGCGCGCAGCATCAGGCGATGCGACACGATCTCGGCCTCCTTTGGCGTCTCCTTGAGGATGGGCAAAAAGAAGCGCGTGAGTCGCATGGGGGTACTCTGACTTTGGCTCGAAACTATCGGAATCGGGGTGGAGTTGGGTGGGTGTAGTCAAACCGGATCGGCTGTGAAAACACAAGTGAAAGCCGGTGGCTGCGGCAGTTATAGGGCCAAATCTCGCTTTCCGCCCTTTGGCGGTCATGTTAACAAACGGACAGGTTTGAGGTTGAAGCAGTGACCCTTTCGTCGCGCATCAAGAAGATTGGTCGGTTGGCGGCGCTCGTCGCAGCCTACGCGCTCGTCTTCAACCTGATGCTGACCAGCACGCTTCTCGCCTCGATCTCCCCGCTCAAGCTGAACGCGCTCCATGAGCTCTGCCTGAACGGCAGCTCGTCGGGTCAAGCCACTGACGACAGTGGCAATCCGGCCAAGCCGATCATCCATTGCCCGTTGTGCGTGTCCGGTGCCGCGATGGCCGATCTGCCGCCGCCACCTCCGGCGCTCGCGATCCGGATCGCGTTCAATATCTTCTACGAAGCCCCTCCCACCCAGCCTTTCGTCGCCCCGCTCACGGTCGACGACCACCAGCCCCGCGGCCCTCCTCACCTCGCTTGACGACCTGCGCCTTCGTGCGCCCGCTTTTTCGTCAATTCGTCTGGTGAGAACCTTTCCATGTTACCCGTGTATCCGTGGTTGCGACGCTCGGCGTTGCACAACACAACAACACAACGCCTCTCGTGCGCGTCCGTCCTTTTGCTGGTCTCGGTTATGTCCGCGACCGCACAGACCGCCACTCAGACCCTGCCAACCATTGATGTCGAGACAACGAGGCAGCCCCGCACCACCCGAACCTCTGGTGCGCAGCCAGCCACCTCTCCTTCGACACCGGCCCCGGCAATGACCTCGACAGCGCCCCCGCCGATTGGATCGGAAACCGCCGAGCAGGCGCGGCAACAGATTCAGCAAACACCCGGCGGCGTCGATGTGGTCGCGGCCAAGGACTATAAATACAGTTCTGTCGCAGCCACGATTAAGGACGTCCTCGAATATGTCCCCGGCGTGTTTGCTCAACCGAAATGGGGCGACGACACCCGCCTGTCCATCCGCGGCTCGAGCCTTTCGCGCAACTTCCACCTGCGCGGAGTTCAGCTCTATATGGATGGAATTCCGATCAATACGTCCGACGGCTATGGCGATTTTCAGGAAATCGATCCAACAGCCTACAAATATGTCGAGGTCTGGAAGGGGGCGAACGCGCTCAGGTTCGGCGCGAATTCCCTCGGCGGCGCGATCAACTTCGTAACGCCCACGGGGCGTGACGTAGGCGGCATTAATACTGCCGCTATCGATATGGGCTCATTTAACTATCGCCGCTTTCAAGGAAGCGTCGGCGGCGTCAATGGTCCATGGGACGCATTTTTCACGGCGTCCAACCAAGCCGCGGAAGGTTTTCGCGATCACAGCTATGGCCACAGCACCCGCGCCAGCGGCAACATCGGCTACCAGTTCTCGCCGGATTTCGAGACGCGTTTCTACATCAACGCCAACGACATTCGCCAACGCATTCCGGGCTCTGTAACGAGAGCATCGGCCCTCACATCTCCGGCGACAGCAGCGCCGGGGAACGTCATCAACGATCAGCAGCGCAACATCGATTCCGGGCGGATCGCGAACAAGACAACAGTTCGGTTCGATTCAACCACTGTCGAGTTCGGAGCGTTCGCTGTCGATCGCCACTTGATGCACCCGATCTTCCAATGGCTTGATTATCAGTACAAGGACTATGGTGGATTCGCGAAGGCGACCGATGATCGGATCATAAACGGTTTTCGCAATCGTCTCGTCGCTGGCGTATATGTGCTCGATGGTGATATCGACAACAAACAGTACGCTAACGTCGGCGGGTATAAGGGCGCGCTTCTATCTTCATCCCTCGACAAATCGAAGAATACGTCCGCCTATATCGAGGATTCGTTCTATTTCCTGCCTAATGTTGCAGCGATCGGCGGCACGCAATTCCTTTATGCGACACGAGATCGAATTGCCCGCTTCGGCGCAACATCGAGCGGTTCGACCGAGTTCAACATTTGGAGCCCGAAGGTCGGCCTCCTGTGGGATATCGATCCGACCTGGCAGGGTTTCGCCAACATCTCGCGCAGTGCCGAGGTGCCGAGCTTCGGCGAAAGTTCGGCAGCGCCTGCAATTCCGTTCTATCTGATCCAACCACAGATCGCGACGACCTATGAGATTGGCACGCGTGGGCAGCGCCCGGATCTCACGTGGGAGCTCGCGGCCTATCGAGCCAACATCAAGAACGAACTGCAATGCATGTACGGAAATCCCGGCCAGTGTAACGTCGTCAATGCTGATCGTACCGTTCATCAAGGCATTGAGGCGGGGCTCGGGGTTGCGGTGCTCAAGAACATCTTTACGAACGTCCCCGACGGCGACAAGGTGTGGGTCAATCTCGCTTATACCTTCAATGACTTCCGCTTCGATAATGATCCAACGTTCGGCAACAATCAGTTGCCCGGCGCACCTCGCCACTTCTTGCGTGGCGAAGTCCTCTACAAGCATGCCAATGGCTTCTATATCGGTCCGAACATTGAGTGGGTGCCGCAGGCCTACTACGTTGATAACTTCAACACTGTCACCACGGCGGCTTACGCCATTTGGGGTCTGAAGGCTGGTGTCGACGACGGCAAGTACTCGTTCTATGTCGAGGCGCGCAACATCGCGAACACCGCATATATCGCCAGCACCAGCATTACAAAGCTCGCGGACGCCTCATCACCACTATTCGAACCAGGGACCGGGCGAGCGATCTACGCAGGGATGAGAGTGCGCTGGTAATACAAATTGAGAAGCTCCCGCCATTGGACGATAGCGGAAAATACTCGCTCTCCTCGAAGCCCGAAACATCGCGAACAAGGCGTACATCGCGAGCGCCAGCATCATCAACCAGGCGAATCCGACCTCACCGCTGTTCGAGCCGGGCACTGGTCGCGCGGTTTATGCCGGCCTGAAAGTCAGGTGGTAAGAAATCTTTCGCTGGTATACCAGATGCATTTCGCGAAAACCCGTGATTATGTGGGGTTTTCGTGATTTTCGACGATTGTGCAATGCCGCAAAAATGGACATTTATTGCCGAAAAAGGTGACAACTCAAAATCACTGAGTTACAAATTTGACGTCAGACAGGTGCGTTTTTTTCGCCGCATCATCTGGTGGTCCAAGTCTCGGGAGGAGTCCCTGGCGCGCAAAAGCAGCGTCGCCCCGGTCAACTAAGGATAGATCCAACTTATTCGGGGAAATAGGGTCGACACAATTTTTGAGCAGGGCTTTGGCCCTGCTCTTTTTTATTCGCGGTTGGGTGATTAAAGCGGAATGCCCATCAGCTTGCTGAGGTTATCGACGGTCAGATAACCGGCTTTCTGCGCCGCCAGGCCCGCAGCGAAAAGCACCGCCGAGACGAGTGTGGTCCAGAGCAGCTTGCGCGCCATGCGCGGCATCACCGGCGCACCGGGATCAGTCCCGGGAGCGCCCTCGCCTTCCTCATGCTGACTGCGCACCCCGAACGGCAATGTCAAAAACAACACGACCCACCACAGGACGAAGTAGATCGCGAACATGGTTGAGATCGTGTAGGCCATCGTGGCTCAGGCCTGTTCGATTTCGACGAGCGCGCCGGAAAAATCCTTCGGATGAAGAAACAGCACCGGCTTGCCGTGCGCGCCGATCCGCGGATTGCCATCGCCAAGGATGCGTGCGCCCTCCGCGATCAGCGTATCGCGCGCGGCAATGATGTCCGGCACCTCGTAGCAGACGTGATGAATGCCGCCGTCGGCATTGCGCTCGAGAAATTTCGCAATCGGCGAGTTGTCCCCGAGCGGCTGGATGAACTCGATCTTAGTGTTTGGCAACGTTGCAAACACCGTGATGACGCCGTGCTCAGGCAGCGGCACTGCAGCCGAGATGTTCGCGCCAAACGCCGTGCCATAAATTCGCGCCGCCTTCTCGGCGTCCTTTACCGCGATCGCAACATGATTCAGCCGACCCAGCATGATTGTTCTCCGCGCGACTTCAGACCATCAATACGTGAACATAGCAAAGCGGCTTCTTGCCCCATTGCTCATTGATCCCGGCTCGCACCGCACGCCGTACGGATTCCGCCACAGCGTCAGGATCTCTGCGCCGCGCACGCGGCAGATTCTCGACGGTTGAGACCACGAGGTCGAAAATCTCGTCGGCGATATCCTCACCGTCCGCATTCTTTTCCGGAATACCCGCGAGATCAACTTCCGGATCGTCAGCCAGTTCGCCTTTGTCCGTCATTGCGATCGCGACGAAAGCACAACCGGAGAATGCCATGCGCCGTCGCTCGACAACAGCGCGGGCCTGCTCGTCTTCCAGCAGGTTGCCATCCTTGTAGAGGCGCCCTGCGGGCAACTCGTCGATAATCGCGGGATCTCCCGGTCCCAACCGAACCAGATCGCCGTTCTTGCAGATCAGCACTTTCGGCACGCCGCAGGCACGCGCGAGCTTGGCGTGCTCCGACAAATGCAGAGCTTCGCCATGGGCCGGGATCAGCAATTGAGGCCGCACCCATGAGATCATATCGCGGAGCTCATCCTGCCGCGGATGACCCGAGACGTGCACAAGGTGCGTGCGGTCCGTGATGATCTCCACGCCCTGCATGATCAGTTTGTTGATAATCGATCCGACCGCCTTCTCGTTGCCTGGAATGGTTCGCGAGGAGAAAATCACCGTGTCGCCCTTGTTGAGCGTCACCTGCGGGTGATCGTCGTTCGCGATGCGGGCCAATGCCGCGCGAGGCTCGCCCTGGCTTCCGGTGCACAGCGCCAGAACCTTGTCAGGCGGAAAATGTCCGTAGAGATCGGAGCCGCGGAAATTCGGCAAGCCATCCAGATAGCCAGTCTCGCGCGCAACCTGCACCACACGCTCCATCGCGCGTCCCACCAGCACGACCTCACGGTCTGCGGCTTTCGCGGCTTCTGCCACGGCGCGAACGCGAGCGACGTTGGAGGCAAACGTGGTCACTGCCACACGTCCACGCGCGGCCTTGATCAATTCCTCAATGCTTTTGGCGACCTCGCGCTCGGACGGCGAGCGCCCCTCGCGGACGGCGTTGGTCGAATCCCCGATCATCGCCAGCACGCCTTCGTCGCCCAGTTCGCGCAGGCGCTTCTCGTCCGTCGGCTTGCCGATGATCGGCGTCGGATCGATTTTCCAGTCGCCGGTGTGAAGCACCGTTCCCACAGGCGTGCGGATCGCAAGTGCGTGGGACTCCGGAATGGAGTGCGCGACGGGGATGAATTCGACGTTGAATGGACCAATGTCGATCCGGCCGCCGGACGGAACAACCGTTACCGGGATTTTCGGCGGATTGCGTTCAGCCGCGCACTTGGCTTCAAACAGCGCCGCACTGAACTGCGTTGCGTAAATCGGGCACTGCAGTTGCGGCCACAGATCGATGATCGCACCGAAATGATCCTCATGGGCGTGCGTCAGCACAAGACCCATAAGATTTTTCCGCTCGGTCACGAGGAAGCGGATATCCGGCATCATCACATCGATGCCGGGAAGATGCTCCTCGGTGCCGAACGATACGCCGAGATCAATCGCGAGCCAGCTTCGCTGCTGACGATTGCCAAGGCCGTAGATCGACAGGTTCATGCCGATCTCGCCGATGCCGCCGAGCGGCGCAAACATCAGTTCGTCAGGCCGCGCCATCAGGCAGCCCCCGACGATTTGGTGGAGCCGAAATAAACGTCTCCGGCGGCAATCGGCCTGCGCCTGCCGTCGCGACCCGCCACGATCATGCAGCCTGCCTCATCAATCGTCTCGAAGGTGCCTTCGATGACCGTGTCGTTCGACTGGATCGAAACCGTCTCGCCAAGGCCCGCGGCACGCTCCAGCCAAAGGCGGCGAATCTCAGCAAACCCTTTTCCGTTATCCCAAATGCCTCGGAGTTCAGCCCATGAGTCGGAGAGCGCCATGAAGAGATCGCCGGCACTGGCATTCACCCCAAGCTTCGACAGCGATGTTGTCGGATACTGCGTCCCTTCCGGAGAGGCGACGATATTCGTGCCCATGCCGACGGCAACAGCCAGCCCGCCGCTGACAGTCTCGGCCTCCAGCAAGATGCCAGACAGCTTCTCCCCACCCGCCAGGACATCGTTCGGCCACTTCAAACGATAACTGACTGCTGATCCACCCGAGCGCATCACGGATTCCAAGCTCACTGCCTGCAACGCCGCTTCAAGCGCGAGCCCTGCGGCAAAACCCAATGTTGCCGCGACAGCGGGCTGTACGTCCATCGTTTCGACGACGGTTGCCGCAAGATTTCCCCGGGGTGATATCCAGGCCCGCTGACGGCGACCACGGCCTGCTGTCTGCAGGTCCGTGACCAACCAAAGTGGTCCGCGCTCTCCGTTTCGCGCCTGCTCCAGCGCTTCGGTATTGGTCGAACCGATACTGTCGAACGCCGTGAGACGGTATCCCTGAGACCTGGCCCGTGGACCGAGCGCAAACGCCATCTCAGAACAGGGACTTCGCCGCGACGGTCGCTGCGCTGACCAGCGGCGCCGGATAGACGAAGAACAGCAGGTTGAACGCGCCGGCGATTGTCAGCACTGTCCCCAATTCGGCACCCATGGGCTCGACCGCGCCTGCCGGCTCGTCGAAGTACATCACCTTGACGATGGACAGGTAGTAGAAAGCGCCCACGACACTGGTCAGCACGCCGATCACGGCGAGTGCGAACAGACCCGACTGGATCGCGGCCAGGAAGACGTAGAACTTGCCGAAGAAGCCCGCGAGCGGCGGCACGCCGGCCAGCGAAAACAGCAGCATCGCGAAGGCGAATGCCAGCAGCGGATTGGTGCGGGAAAGGCCTGCGAAATCGCTGATGCTCTCCACAGCCTGACCGTTCCGCTTCATGGCGAGGATGACGGAGAACGCGCCAAGCGTCATCGCCACATAGATCGTAATATAGACCAGCACGCCCTGTGCGCCCTGCTCGGTGCCGGCGGCCAGACCAACCAGCGCGAAGCCCATGTGACCGATCGACGAATAAGCCATCAGGCGCTTGATATTGCGCTGACCGATGGCGGCGAACGATCCGAGCGCCATGGATGCGATGGAGACGAAGACGACGATCTGCCGCCATTCCGGCACAATGCCTGGGAAGGCGGTCAGCGTGACACGCGTAAACACTGCAAGCGCCGCAACCTTGGGAGCCGATGCAAAGAACGCCGTCACAGGGGTCGGAGCGCCCTCATAAACGTCAGGCGTCCACATGTGGAACGGCACCGCCGAAACCTTGAAGCAGAGGCCGGCGAGCAGGAACACGATGCCGAACAGGATGCCGATGCTGCCAGTCTTCGCTTCCGCTGCGATGCCTGCAAAGCTCACAGTGCCGGTGAAACCGTAAATCAGCGACGCGCCGTAGAGCAGCATGCCGGACGACAATGCGCCGAGCACGAAATACTTCAGTCCCGCTTCCGTGGACTTGGTGTTGTCGCGATGGCTGGCTGCGACGACGTACAACGCGAGGCTCATCAGTTCGAGGCCGAGATAGAGCATGATCAGGTCGGCCGCCGAGATCAGCACCATCATGCCAACGGTGGAGAGCAACACCAGCACCGCATACTCGAAAATCTTGGCCTGCTCGGCGAGGTAGCTGCGCGACAGGATCAACGTGACGGCCGAACCGATCAACGCAAGGACCTTCAGGAAGCGTGCAAAGTCGTCGACAACGAAGCTGCCGCCGAACGTGGTGAGCTTGCCGGCGGGCAGCCAAAACACAAGAACACCTGTAACAACGAGAAGGATCACCGCAATTCCGGTCACCATCGGCGTTGTCTGTTGACCGCGGAATGCGCCAAGCATCAACAGCGCCATGGCGCCGATCGCGAGCACCAGTTCCGGTATGACCGGGAGCAGCGAGTAGCCTGAAACGTCGAAAGCCATAACGTCCTGTCCTGCCCGTTGCTTAGTGAACCAGCGCCGCCGCCTTCACGGCGGTAACTGCTGTGTTGAAATTGGTAACGACGTGCTGCACCGACGCTGCCGACATATCCAGCACCGGCTTCGGATAGACACCGAGCAGCACTGTGAGGATCACGAACGGTGTGAAGATAACGACCTCGCGCAGCGTCATGTCCTTGACGCTCGCCAGTGATGGCTTGTCCAGCACGCCGAACACGACCTTGCGGTAAAGCCACAACGCGTAAGCCGCCGAGAGGATCACGCCGAGCGTTGCAACAGTGGCGGTCGGGATGCTGACCTTGAACGTGCCGATCAGTGTCAGGAATTCACCGACGAAGCCGGATGTACCGGGCAAGCCAACGTTCGCCATCGTGAACAACATGAAGACGAACGCATACAGCGGCATGCGATTGACCAGGCCACCATAAGCCTTGATCTCGCGCGTATGCATCCGATCATAGATAACGCCGACGCAGAGGAAGAGCGCGCCGGACACGATGCCGTGCGACACCATCTGGAAAACGCTTCCTGCAACACCCTGCGTCGTGCCCGCAAAGATGCCCATAGTCACGAAGCCCATGTGCGCGACAGATGAGTACGCGATCAGCTTCTTGATGTCTTCCTGCATTAGCGCAACGAGCGATGTGTAGACGATCGCGATCACCGACAACGTGTAGATCAGCGGCGCGAAGTCGTGCGAGGCGAGCGGGAACATCGGCAGCGAGAAGCGCAGGAAGCCGTAGCCACCCATCTTCAGCAGGATCGCCGCCAGCACGACCGAACCCGCCGTCGGCGCCTCGACGTGTGCGTCCGGCAGCCAGGTGTGCACTGGCCACATCGGCATCTTGACGGCGAAGGATGCGAAGAACGCCAGCCACGCCCATGTCTGCAGGTTGCGCGGCACGGCCGTCTGCATCAGGGTCGGAATGTCGGTCGTCCCCGCGTTCCAGTACAGCGCCATGATGGCCAGCAGCATCAGCACCGAGCCAAGGAACGTGTAGAGGAAGAACTTGAAGCTGGCGTAGACCCGGCGCGGGCCGCCCCAGATGCCGATGATCAGGAACATCGGGATGAGGCCGCCTTCGAAGAACAGGTAGAACAGCACGAGATCGAGCGCGGAGAACGTGCCGATCATCAGCGTTTCCAGGAGCAGAAACGCCATCATGTATTCGCGTACCCGGAGCTGGACCGATTTCCAGCTCGCCAGGATGCAGAACGGCATCAACGCCGTTGTCAGGATGACGAACGGCAATGAAATGCCGTCAACACCCATGTGGTAGTTGATCGTGCCCGCGAGCCACGGGGCCTTCTCAGCGAACTGGAAGCCGGTCTGAGACGAATCGAACCGCGCCACCAGAATGAGCGACACTGCAAAGGTGACGATCGTGGTCCAGAGCGCGATCCAGCGCGCATTCCGCGCGGCCGCTTCATCTTTACCCCTCGCAAGAAGGTAGACCAGCAGAGCGCCGAGAACCGGCAGGAACGTAACTACAGAGAGAATGGGCCAAGTCGTCATTGTTGGCCCCCAAGACCGAACATGAACCAGGTGATCAGGCCGGCGACGCCGATCAGCATGGCAAAGGCATAGTGATAGAGATAACCGGTCTGCAGCCGCACGACGTTTCGCGTCACGTCGAGCACGCGGGCTGATACGCCGTCAGGACCGAAGCCATCGATGACAAAGCCATCGCCCTTCTTCCAGAGGAAGCGTCCGAGCCACTTCGTTGGCCGAACGAAGATCGTCTCGTACAGCTCGTCGAAGTACCACTTATTCAGCAGGAACTGATACAGGCCCTGATGCTGGTTCGCGAGCTCGACTGGCAGATACGGCCAGCTGATATAGAACAGCACGGAGACGAGGAAGCCGATAGCCATCATCACGGTCGGCAGGTAGGCAATCCATTCCGGAATGTGATGCATCTCTTCAATGATGTGTGGAGCCATCTTCAGCGAATCCCGGAAGAACTCCTCGATGCCATGTCCAGCGAATAGGTCCTTGAACGGGTAACCCGCAAGGATCGAGCCGGCCGACAACACGGCAAGCGGCACCATCATCGTCCACGGGCTCTCATGCGCAGCCTCGTAATGATGCCGATCATGCGGCTCGCCAAAGAAAGTCTTAAAGACCAGACGCCATGAGTAGAACGAGGTGAGGCCGGCCGCGATCACCGTCGCGAGGAACGCGTAGAGGGCGAACGGGTTGTGCGCGACGAACGCCGACTCGATGATCGCGTCCTTGGAGAAATATCCCGCAAAGAGCGGGAAACCCGTCAGCGCGAGTGTCCCTATGGTCATTGCGACGAACGTGTACGGGATCCGGTCCTTCAGGCCGCCCATCTTACGGATATCCTGCTCGTGATGCATCGCATGGATCACCGAGCCGGAGCCCAAGAACAGCAGCGCCTTGAAGAAGGCGTGGGTGAACAGGTGGAAGATACCGACCGAGTAAGCACCCGCCCCCATCGCCACGAACATGTAGCCGAGCTGCGAACAGGTCGAGTAAGCAACGATGCGCTTGATGTCGTTCTGCACAAGACCGACCGTCGCCGCAAAGAAGGCCGTGGTGGCACCGATGAACATCACGAAGGCCTTCGCGTTCGGCGCAAGTTCAAACAGCGGCGAGAGGCGCGCCACCATGAATACACCGGCAGTAACCATCGTCGCGGCGTGAATGAGGGCCGACACCGGGGTCGGACCTTCCATCGCGTCCGGCAACCAGGTGTGCAGCAGGAACTGCGCGGACTTGCCCATCGCGCCCATGAACAGCAGCAGGCAGGTCAGCGTCAGGGCATCTACGTCCCAATGGAAGAAATGGATGGTCTTGCCGACGAGCCCCGGCGCGTTGCCGAAGATCGTCTCGAAGTCGGTCGAGCCCACTAGCATGAAGATGGCAAAGATACCGAGCGCAAAGCCGAAGTCGCCGACGCGGTTGACGACGAACGCCTTGATCGCCGCAGCGTTGGCCGAAGGCTTCTGGAACCAGAACCCGATCAGCAGATAGCTCGCGAGGCCCACGCCTTCCCAGCCGAAGAACAGCTGCACCAAATTGTCCGCCGTCACCAGCATCAACATCGCGAAGGTGAACAGCGAGAGATAGGCCATGAACCGCGGACGGTTCGGGTCTTCGTGCATATAGCCGATCGAATAGAGGTGCACGAGCGACGACACCGTCGTCACCACCACCAGCATCACGGCGGTCAAGGTATCGACCCGCAGCGCCCAGTTCACGATCAGATCACCCGAGCCGATCCACTGGAAAAGCTGGATGCGTGCATCATGGTGCATGAAGCCGACATCGACGAAGGTCATCCATGACAGTGCTGCCGAGATCAGCAGCAGCGTCGTGGTCACAATTTCAGCGGCGCTCGAGCCCATGGCTGGCGGCTCGACCGGACCGTGATCGTCGTGACCATGGTCATCATGGCCGTGACCGTGATCGCCATGCGCGGCATGGGCGTGTACGTCATGCCCGTGGGCATGATCCATCTCGTCGCCGCTCGGGTTGCGGCCATGTGCGCCAACAAGCGCGATCGCACCTGCGATCAGTGCGCCGATGAGCGGCAGGAAAACGATAGCCTGAATCATTGTCCCCATCAGCCCTTCATCAGATTGATGTCCTCGACCGCGATCGATCCACGATTGCGGAAGAACACCACAAGCACAGCAAGTCCGATCGCAGCCTCAGCGGCAGCAACCGTCAGCACGATCAGCGCATAGACCTGCCCGACGATGTCATTGAGAAACGCCGAGAACGCCACGAGATTGATATTCACGGCGAGCAGAATGAGCTCGACCGACATCAGAATGATGATGACGTTCTTGCGGTTCAGAAAGATACCGAGAATGCCGATCGTAAACAGGATGGCGGCGACCGCGAGATAGTGACCAAGACCGATCGTCATCGCACCCACTCCCCGGCATCTGCGTCCTGAAGGCCCTGCCCCGACGGTACCTTGCGCACATCCATCGCAGCCTGCTTGGTCCGTGCGTTCTGCACCGGAATGCTCTGGCGCTTGATATTCGGCTTGTGGCGGAGGGTCAGCACGATGGCGCCGATCATCGCGACCAACAAGACAAGACCGGCCAGTTGGAAGTAAGGCAGGTACTTCGTATAGAGCACGAGGCCCAGCGCTTCGGTGTTGCTGACATTCCCCGGAATGGGCGCCGTGATCGCCTTGGTAATGGCCGGGTTGATCGCCCAGCCGCCCGCGACCAACAGCAGCTCCGCCAGGAACACCGCGCCGATCAAAAGACCGACAGGCAGGAATTCGATGAAGCCCTGCCGCAGCTCAGCAAAGTCTACGTCGAGCATCATGATCACGAACAGGAACAGCACCGCGACGGCGCCGACGTAGACGACCACCAGGATCATCGCCAGGAATTCTGCCCCGAGCAGCATGAATAGCCCGGCCGCATTGACGAACGCGAGGATCAGGAACAGCACCGAGTGCACGGGATTGCGCGCGGTCACGACCATGACCGCCGATGCCAAGCACACGCAGGCGAAGAGATAGAAGAAAAGTGCGGGACCGATCATGCCCTCACCTCACCGGTATGGCGCATCGAGTGCGATATTCTTCGCAATCTCGCGCTCCCAGCGGTCGCCATTGGCGAGCAGCTTCGCTTTGTCATAGTAAAGTTCCTCGCGCGTCTCGGTCGCGAACTCGAAGTTCGGGCCTTCGACGATCGCATCCACCGGACACGCCTCCTGGCAAAGCCCGCAATAGATGCACTTCACCATATCGATGTCGTAGCGGACGGTGCGGCGCGTGCCGTCATTGCGGCGCGGCCCCGCTTCGATGGTGATGGCCTGCGCCGGACAGATCGCCTCGCACAATTTGCAGGCAATGCAGCGCTCTTCGCCGTTCGGATAACGGCGCAGCGCGTGCTCTCCACGGAAGCGCGGCGAGATCGGCCCCTTCTCGAATGGATAGTTTAACGTTGGCTTCGGCTTGAAGAAGTAGCGCATGGCGAGAAAGAACGCCGAAACGAACTCTTTCAGCAGAAGCGAATTGGCTGTGCTTGCTATTCCCATGACGTCCTCATTTCGGTGCAAGCCCCGCGAATTGCAGTACGCCAGCGACAATCACGACCATCGCCAGCGAGAGTGGGAGAAAAACCTTCCAACCCAGCCGCATGAGCTGGTCATAGCGGTAGCGAGGCACGATCGCCTTCGCCATCGCAAACAGGAAGAACATGAAGAACAGTTTCAGCGTGAACCAGATAACGCCTGGAACCCAGTTGAATGGCGGCAGATCCACCGGCGGCAGCCAGCCACCCATGAACAGGATCGCGCCCAGTGCGCACATCGTGCAGATCGCGACGTATTCGCCGAGCATGAACAGCAGGTACGGCGTCGATCCGTACTCAACCATGAAGCCCGCGACGAGTTCCGATTCCGCTTCGACGAGATCGAACGGCGGACGGTTCGTTTCCGCCAGTGCCGAGACGTAGAAGACGACGAACATCGGCAGCAGCGGCAACCAGTACCAGTTCAGGAACGTCAGCCACGGCAGGCCGATCAGGCTCGCCAGTCCCCTCGCGTGCTGCGCCTCGACGATCGCCGTCAGGTTCAGCGAGCCGACACAGAGCAAGACGGTGATGATCACAAAGCCGATGGAGACTTCGTAGGAGACCATCTGCGCCGCCGAGCGGAGCGCCGCGAGGAACGGGTACTTCGAGTTCGACGACCAGCCGGCCATGATGATGCCGTAGATCGACAGCGAAGAGATCGCGAAGATGTAGAGGATGCCGACGTTGATATCCGCGATCACCCAGTTGGCGTTGACCGGGATCACCGCCCAAGCCGCGAGTGCGAGCACGCAGCTCACCAGCGGCGCGAGCAGGAACACACCCTTGTTCGAACTCGCCGGAATAATCGGCTCCTTGAGCACGAACTTCAGCAAGTCCGCGAAGGATTGCAGCAGGCCCCATGGGCCGACCACGTTAGGGCCACGACGGATCTGTACCGCCGCCCAGATTTTCCGATCGGCCAGCAGGATGTAGGCAATTGCGATCAGCAGCACGACGAGCAGCAACAGGCTTTGTGCGACCATGATGATCAATGGCCACAGGAAGCCCGTCCAGAATGTGCTTGCGAAGAATTCGGTCATCGGATCACGCTCACTCCGCCGCCGTCAGAATTTGCCCGGACGCCAGTCGCGAACATTCCGCCATGATGGCGGATGCCCGTGCGATCGGGTTGGTCAGATAGAAGTCCTCGACCGGGCTCTTGAATGCAGCCTTCTCGACCGTTCCGCCGCGCGCCGCAAGAGCCTTCACGCCCGCAACGTCGCCCGCCGCGATCTGGTCGATCCGCATCAGATGCGGCGCCGTCTTGAACATCGCCTGCCGCAGCGCGCCGAGCGAGTCATACGGCAGCTTCTTGCCAAGCGCCTCGGACAATGCACGGATGACCGCCCAGTCCTCGCGGGCCTCGCCCGGCGGGAATCCGGCGCGGTTGGCCATCTGCACCCGGCCTTCCGTATTGACGTAAATGCCGGACTTCTCGGTGTAGGCTGCGCCCGGCAGTATCACGTCCGCGCGGTGCGCGCCACGGTCGCCGTGAGTGCCGATATAGACCACGAACGTGCCGTCCGGCACCTTGATCTCATCCGCGCCCAGGGAGAATAGCACGTCCAGCGTACCGAATGTGGTCATCTCGGCGAGGTTCAAGCCGCCCTCGCCCGGTACGAAGCCGACATCGAGCGCGCCAACCTGCGACGCTGCGCTGTGAAGCACACCGAATCCGTTCCAGCCATCCTTAGTCACACCGAAATCGGACGCAAGCTTGGCCGCCAGCGACAGCACGGCAGCGCCGTCGTGACGCGAGGTTGCTCCTGCCCCAACCAGCACGATCGGGTGCTTGGCGTTCTTCAGCACGTCGGCGAACGAATGCTTTCCAGCCGCGAGATCGCTCAGCGTGTCGGTGCCCGCGCCCAGATAGTCGTAATCGTAGGTGAGATTGGCTTTCTCGCCGATCACCGCGATCTTGAGCTGACCGCTGCGCCAACGCTTGCGGATACGCGCGTTCAGGATGGTCGCTTCCTTGCGCGGGTTGGAGCCCACGATCAGCAGCGCATCAGCCTGCTCGATGCCGACGATGGTCGGGTTGAAGATATAGGAGGCGCGGCCCGCCTTCGGATCGAAGGCAGCGCCGTTTTGCGTGGCAAGGTTCGTCGAACCGAACTTCGCCAGCAGTTCCTTCACAGCGAACATAT
This sequence comes from Nitrobacteraceae bacterium AZCC 1564, assembly GCA_036924835.1. Taxonomy (NCBI): domain Bacteria; kingdom Pseudomonadati; phylum Pseudomonadota; class Alphaproteobacteria; order Hyphomicrobiales; family Nitrobacteraceae; species Nitrobacteraceae bacterium AZCC 1564. The sequence goes on along the minus strand of JBAGRR010000001.1, from coordinate 59,334 downwards.
CCTCGACGGTGGCGAGATCACCGGCAATCGCGCCGATCCGCTTGCCGTTCAGCGAGGCCACCTTCGCGACGATGGCGGCAAAGGCTTCACTCCAGCTCGCTGCGTGCAGCTTGCCATTCTCTCGGATGTAAGGCCGATCCAGACGCTGCGTGCGCAGACCGTCCACCACATGCCGCGTCTTGTCCGAAATCCACTCCTCATTCACCGCCTCGTTGACGCGCGGCAGGATGCGCATCACTTCGCGGCCACGGGTATCGACGCGGATCGCCGAGCCGACTGCATCCATCACGTCGATGGACTGGGTCTTGCCGAGCTCCCAAGGACGCGCAGCAAAGGCATACGGCTTCGATGTCAGCGCACCGACCGGACAGATATCGACGAGGTTGCCCTGCAGCTCGGAAGTCAACGCGCTCTCGAGATACGTGGTGATCTCCACGTCCTCGCCGCGCCCCGTTAGGCCCATCTCCGGCACGCCACAGATTTCCGTGGTGAAGCGCACACAGCGGGTGCACTGGATGCAGCGGGTCATCGAGGTCTTGACCAGCGCGCCGATATACTTGTCTTCGACAGCGCGCTTGTTTTCAGCGAACCGGCTGGTGTCCACACCGTAGCCCATCGCCTGGTCCTGCAAATCGCACTCGCCGCCCTGATCGCAGATCGGGCAATCCAGCGGGTGGTTGATGAGCAGGAACTCCATCACGCCTTCGCGCGCCTTCTTGACCATCGGCGAGCGCGTCTTCACCGCCGGCAATTCGCCGTTGGGTCCCGGACGACAGTCCCGCACGGCCCAAGCGCAGCTTGCGACCGGCTTCGGCGAACCGGCCACTTCCACCAGGCACATACGGCAGTTGCCCGCGATGGATAGCCGCTCATGATAACAAAAACGCGGAATTTCAGCGCCAGCGGCCTCGCACGCCTGAAGTAGCGTGTACTCCGCCGGAACATCGATTTCTTTTCCGTCGATCAAAATCTTGGTCATCGCATTCACTCCGCAGCGACCATATGGGCGGGATCGAGAATGCCCATGTCATCCTTAACCGCATTGCGTGAGAACGCATCGATGCGCCGCTCGATTTCCGGCCGGAAAGCACGGACGAGGCCCTGAACCGGCCAGGCCGCAGCGTCACCGAGCGCGCAGATCGTGTGGCCTTCCACCTGCTTGGTGACTTCGAGCAGCATGTCGATTTCCCGGCGATGCGCACGGCCCTCGGCCATGCGGCTGAGAACGCGCCACATCCAGCCGGTGCCTTCGCGGCACGGCGTGCACTGGCCGCAGCTCTCATGCTTGAAGAAGTAGCTGATCCGCGCGATGGCGCGCACGACGTCGGTGGACTTGTCCATGACGATGACGCCGGCGGTACCAAAACTCGATTTGACCGCGCGCGTGCCGTCGAAATCCATGATCAGATCTTCGCAATCCGCCGCCGGGATCAGCGGGCACGAGGCACCACCCGGAATGATCGCGAGAAGATTGTCCCAGCCGCCGCGAATACCACCGCCGTGCTTCTCGATGAGCTCCTTGAACGGAATGCTCATCGCTTCCTCAACAACGCAAGGCGTGTTGACGTGACCGGAGATGCCGTAAAGCTTGGTGCCGACGTTGTTGGCGCGGCCGATGCTGGCGAACCACGACGCGCCGCGGCGCAGAATGTCCGGCGCAACCGCAATCGACTCGACGTTGTTCACGGTGGTCGGGCAGCCATACAGACCGACGTTCGCCGGGAACGGCGGCTTCAGCCGCGGCTGGCCCTTCTTGCCTTCCAGGCTTTCAAGCAGCGCCGTTTCCTCGCCGCAGATGTATGCGCCTGCGCCGTGGTGAATGTAGAGATCAAACGGATAGCCGTGGACGTTATCCTTGCCGATCAGCTTTGCTTCGTAGGCCTGATCGACCGCGGCCTGAAGATGCTCGCGCTCCCGGATGAATTCGCCGCGAACGTAAATGTAGCAGACATGCGCGCCCATGGCGGCGCTGGCGATCAGGCAGCCTTCCACGAGCAGATGCGGATCATGCCGCATAATCTCGCGGTCCTTGCAGGTGCCCGGCTCCGACTCGTCGGCATTGACCACGAGATAGCTCGGGCGTCCGTCCGAATTGTCCTTCGGCATGAACGACCACTTCATGCCGGTCGGGAAGCCTGCCCCGCCGCGGCCACGCAGGCCCGACGCCTTCATTTCATTGACGATCCAGTCGCGCCCCTTGTCGATAATCGCCTTGGTGCCATCCCAGGCCCCCCGACGGCGCGCGCCCTCGAGGCCCCAATCATCGAGGCCGTAGAGGTTGCGGAAAATGCGGTCCTTGTCGTCGAGCATGTTGGTCGCGTCCTGACGATCAGCGTTTGGATTGCTTGTAAGCGAGCCCGGCTGCCATGGCGCCGAACCCGATGGCCCAGAACACCGCTGACTGAAGCTCTGCCTTGAGAATGTAGTAGTTGAGCACGAAGATGAACGCGGCCGCGCAAGCCGCGTGCAGCACGATGTAGCGAAGAAGTTCTCCCGTCATCATGCGCCTCCCGGCGGTTTCGGCGCTTCGCGCACATTGGCGGGTGCGCCAGCCTTCTTGGCGTCTGAATCAGCCAGCACAGGCTCCTTGGCGCCTGCAGCCTTGCCCGACGTAGCGTCGCCCTTCAGTACACGTGGTCCGCCGACTGGCGCGGCAAACTGCCGATCGATCTGCGGACCAGGCTTCGGCGGATTACCGGACGCAAAACCATCGAGCACTTTGTTGAGGGTCTCGGGCGTCAGATCCTCGTAGGTGTCTTTCCAGATCATGACCATCGGTGCGTTGACGCACGCGCCGAGGCATTCGACCTCTTCCCAGCTGAAATTGCCATCAGCGGAGACGTGGAAAGGATCGTGGTGGATCCGCTTCTTGCAGACGTCGATCAGATCCCCCGCGCCGCGCAACATGCACGGCGTGGTGCCGCAAACCTGCACGTGAGCTTTCTTGCCGACCGGCTCAAGCTGGAACATCGTGTAGAAGGTCGCGATTTCAAGCACGCGGATGTACGGCATACCGAGCAAGTCAGCGACTGCACGGATCGCGGCTTCCGAAACCCAGCCTTCATGCTGCTCCTGCACCCGCCACAAGATCGGAATCACAGCCGAAGCCTGGCGGCCCGGCGGGTACTTCTCTATCTGCTTCTTCGCCCACGCAAGGTTTTCCTCGGTGAAAGTGAAGCTGGCAGGTTGCTTTTCTTTCGGAGCCAAACGGCGAACAGCCATCGGAGACGTCTCTCAATCTTTCATTGCGCCATCGCGCGGCGCGTGTTGCCAGAATTCAAGCCGTAGATGCGCTGTTCCCAAAACGCACTTGACGTAGCAAAGACATTGTAACCGACATGCGACGCGACCTTGATACGGTCGAGCGTCGAAAGCTGCGTCAGAGGCTCGAAGCGATCCGTCGCCGGATCATGAATAATCGCCTTCATCGGCGTATGTTCGAGAATGTAGCGCGACACGGCGTGAGTCGGATCGTTGCCATGCTCCTCGCAGACCACCACAGAGTCGGTCTCGAGGATCCGCTTGCCGCCCTTCATCGCATCGATCTCGACGCCTTCGACGTCGAGCTTGACGAGATACTTGCCCTGGGCCGGAATCTTGCCATCCTCGATCAGGTTGTCGAGCGCGAGCACCGTGACCTCTTCGCCGTTCGCGTCAGGACCACCTGCGATGCTGAAGGCCTCATGGCGATTGCCAGACAACCGCGCCGTCCCGCGCTCAGCACCGATCGCGGCGTTGATGACCTCGAAGCGATCGCCGTTGATCTTCGCGTTGTGTGCGAGACGCGGAAAATTCTTCGATGACGGCTCAATGGCGATCGACCGGTGCGCCCCGAAGCGCTTGCTCGACACCATGACTGACCAGTAGCCGTAGTTGGCGCCGCAATCGATCAGCGTGTAGTCGACATCCTTCGAGTCGAGAAGCAGCAGTTCGAGTTCGTCCTCGTACTTGAACGTACGATTGAGCAGCTTGCTCCAATAACCATCGCCATACGGGTACGAAAACGTCGCGTCCGGATTGAGCATGATGTTGATGTCACGCTCAGGCAGCAACGTCTTCAGCAGGTTCGCGCAAGCGTTGTAGCCGCGATGCGAAATGTAGGCGCCAACCTTCGATCCAGCCAACAGCGCGAAACCGATGCTGCGCTCCCAGGGCGTTGCCCCGCGCATGGCACCGGTGACACGGTCGAACTGGATGGGCGGCTGAGGCATCAGCGGTCCACCTCGCCGAACACGATATCGAGCGAGCCGAGAATGGCCGATACGTCAGCCAGCAAGTGGCCCTTGCAGATGAAGTCCATCGCCTGCAGATGCGCGAAGCCTGGCGCGCGGATCTTGCACTTGTACGGCTTGTTGGTGCCGTCTGAGACGAGGAACACGCCGAATTCTCCCTTGGGCGCTTCAACAGCCGCATAAATTTCGCCGGCCGGAACGCGGACACCTTCGGTGTAAAGCTTGAAGTGATGGATCAGCGCTTCCATCGAACGCTTCATCTCGCCGCGCTTGGGCGGAACGATCTTGTTGTCCTGGAACGAGACCGGTCCCTGCGCTTCAGGTTCACGCAGCTTCTGAATGCACTGCTTCATGATGCGTACCGACTGGCGCATCTCTTCCATGCGGATGCAGTAGCGGTCGTAGCAGTCGCCGTTCTTGCCGATCGGAATGTCGAAATCCATCTCGGCGTAGCACTCGTAGGGCTGCGCCTTGCGCAGATCCCAGGCAGCGCCCGAGCCGCGAACCATCACACCGGAGAACCCCCACTCCCACGCCTGCTCCAGCGTCACCACGCCGATATCGACGTTGCGCTGCTTGAAGATACGGTTGTCGGTCAGCAGCGCTTCCAGATCGTCCACGACCTGGATGAACGGATCGCACCACGCCTCGATGTCGTTGATCAGTTGCGGCGGCAGATCCTGGTGGACGCCACCGACGCGGAAGAACGCGGCGTGCATACGCGAGCCCGAAGCGCGCTCGTAGAACACCATCAGCTTTTCGCGCTCTTCAAATCCCCACAGCGGCGGCGTCAGAGCGCCGACGTCCATCGCCTGTGTGGTGACGTTGAGAAGATGCGACAGGATGCGGCCGATCTCGCAATACAGCACGCGGATGAGCTGTCCGCGCCGCGGCACAGTGATGCCGAGCAGCTTCTCGGCCGCCAAGCAGAACGCATGCTCCTGATTCATCGGCGCGACATAGTCGAGCCGGTCAAAATAAGGAATCGCCTGCAGATAAGTCTTTTGCTCGATCAGCTTTTCGGTGCCGCGGTGAAGCAGGCCAATGTGCGGATCGACGCGCTCAACCACCTCGCCGTCCAGTTCCAGCACGAGGCGCAACACGCCGTGTGCCGCCGGATGCTGCGGTCCGAAGTTGATCGTAAAATTGCGCATTCCCGGTGCTTCGTTCATCAGCCACCCACCTTCGGCGCAGGTTTCGCGTCAGCCTTCTCGTCACCCGGCAGCGGATAATCCGCACCTTCCCACGGCGACAAGAAATCGAACTTGCGGAACTCCTGATTGAGCCGGACCGGCTCGTACACAACGCGCTTTTCCTGGTCGTCGTAACGGACCTCGACGAAACCGGTCGTCGGGAAGTCCTTGCGCAGCGGATGACCTTCAAAACCGTAGTCAGTCAATAGACGGCGCATGTCCGGATGGCCGGTGAAGATCACGCCGTAGAGATCGTAGGTCTCGCGTTCGAACCAGTCAGCGCCCGGAAAAACGCTGATGATCGACGGCACCTGCGTGATCTCGCCCGCCTCTCCGCGCAGCCGCAACCGTACATTTAGGATCGGCGATAGGAAGTGATAGATCACGTCAAACCGGTTTTCGCGGCCCGGATAATCCACCGCGGTGACGTCCGTGATGTTCACGAAGCGAAACCGCTGATCATCGCGCAGAGTGCGCACGATCTCGACGATCTTCTCGATCTTGACGTTGATGGTCAGTTGGCTGAACGCAACGGCATGACCGAGTGCGGCGCCGGGCAAGGCGGCAACAATCGTTTGGCCGAGAGCGTCGAGTTTCGCGTCATCCATGAGGATTACCGTTCAATCGTTCCGGTGCGCCGGATCTTCTTCTGCAACAGCAGGACGCCGTACAGCAGCGCTTCCGCCGTGGGCGGACAACCCGGGACATAGATATCGATGGGTACGATGCGGTCGCAGCCGCGCACCACCGAGTACGAATAGTGATAGTAGCCGCCGCCGTTGGCGCACGACCCCATCGAGATCACGTAACGCGGCTCCGGCATCTGGTCGTAGACCTTGCGAAGCGCAGGCGCCATCTTGTTGGTCAGCGTACCGGCGACGATCATGACGTCGGACTGGCGCGGGGACGCGCGCGGCGCGAAGCCGAAGCGCTCAACGTCGTAGCGCGGCATCGACACCTGCATCATTTCGACCGCGCAGCATGCCAGGCCGAAGGTCATCCACATCAGCGAACCGGTACGCGCCCAGGTGATCAGGTCATCGGTCGCGGTGACGAAGAAGCCCTTGTCGGACAGCTCGTTGTTCACCTCGAGGAAAAACTTGTCGTCCGCGCCGATCGGCTGACCGGTACGCGGATCGATGATTCCTGTGGACGGCTGCGAAACAGCAGGCTGCAGCACCGGGCTCAATCCCATTCGAGGGCTCCCTTCTTCCACTCGTAAGCAAATCCAACGGTCAGCACGGCGAGGAACACCATCATCGACCAGAAGCCGGCCGCGCCGAGCTTTCCGAATGCGACCGCCCAGGGAAATAGGAACGCCACCTCAAGATCGAAGATGATGAAAAGGATGGCGACCAGATAAAAACGCACATCAAACTTCATGCGTGCGTCGTCGAATGCATTGAAGCCACATTCGTAGGCTGAAAGCTTCTCAGGGTCGGGCTGTTGGTAGGCGACAAGGAACGGCGCCACCAGCAACGCTAGACCTATGACGGTCGCTACCCCGATAAATACCACAAGTGGAAGATAGTTCTGTAAGATTCCGCCCATCGGCGACCCTCGATCCTGTCCAATCGGCTTGCGAAGATTCGCGCCAATTTGGAATGGTTCTGAGGGCATAGCGCAGCGCAACAGCGAGGGCAAGCCAAGCTATTCTAACGTTTTTGCGCTCTCCACCATCCCTGCATAGCCGCTATCCCACTTCCGTCGAATAGCATCCCGACCGATCCCGCAGCTTCCGGAGCCCCAAATTGGAACGGGTCCCGGCACGTGCCGGAACCCGTAAAATCAAGCCAGTACTGCGTCGTCACAACATTACGACAGGGCGCGTGCGATCTCCATGCCGCAGCCGACCGTATCGGCCGGACCGCCGAGATCCCGCGTCCGCAATTTCTCCTGCGCGAGCACCGTTTCGATCGCAGCGACGATGGCCTTGCCGGCCTCCGGTTCACCGAGATGATCCAGCATCATCGCTGCAGACCAGATTTGCCCCACAGGGTTAGCGATTCCCTTCCCTGCGATGTCCGGCGCAGAGCCGTGAACCGGCTCGAACAGCGACGGAAACTTCCGTTCCGGATTGAGACTTCCCGACGGCGCGATGCCGATCGTGCCGGTGCAGGCCGGCCCCAGATCCGACAGGATGTCCCCGAAAAGGTTCGAGCCGACCACGACATCGAACCAGTCGGGATGCAGCACGAAGTTCGCGGCCAAAATGTCGATGTGATACTTGTCCCATCTCACGCCAGGGTAGTTCTTGGCCATCTCCTCCACGCGTTCGTCCCAATACGGCATCGTGATGGAGATACCGTTCGACTTGGTCGCCGAGGTCAGGTGCTTTTTCGGACGGCTCTGGGCCAGTTCGAAAGCGAACTTCAGGATCCGGTCCACACCGACCCGTGACATCACGGTTTCCTGAATGACTGCCTCGCGCTCGGTGCCAGGGAACATGCGGCCGCCGATCGAGGAATATTCGCCTTCGGTGTTCTCACGAACCACGAAGAAATCGATATCGCCGGGCTTACGCCCCGCCAGCGGCGACTTGACGCCGGGCATCAGGCGAACCGGCCGCAGGTTCACGTACTGGTCGAACTCCCTGCGAAACTGGATCAGCGAGCCCCAGAGCGAGATGTGGTCGGGCAGAACGGAGGGCATGCCGACGGCGCCGAAGAAGATGGCGTCATGGCTGCCGATCTGGGTCTTCCAGTCGTCCGGCATCATCTTGCCGTGCTTTTGGTAGTAATCGCAGGAGGCAAAGTCGAATTCATCAAGCTGCAGGTTGAAGTTGAACTTCTTCGCCGCCGCTTCCAGCACGCGCAGTCCTTCCGGGACGACTTCCTTGCCGATCCCGTCTCCAGGGATCACCGCAAGTCTGTAGGTTCTATTGGTTTTGTTCGTCGACATACGGTCGTCCCTCACCTGAAGCTGATTCTCATTAAGCGCACCCAAGCACCGGCCGCGCTTAAATAGCTTTACAGGAGTGTTTGTCGAACCTGAAAGAGGCAATGGGAGGAAAAGCCCGAAATAGGCGATTACACGAACTGGCGGACGAAGACATGCGCAAAAGGAAAACGCCACCCCGACCATGAGAGCCAGGATGGCGCAAAACCAGGAAAGCCTGAGATCGAGACGATCAGACCGCTTCCTTCAGCTCCTTGGCGGCGCGGAAGGCGACCTTCTTGCTGGCCTTGATGTGGATCTGTTCGCCGGTGGCGGGGTTGCGGCCCATGCGAGCAGCGCGTTTGCGGACCTGGAGGATGCCGAGGCCGACGATGCGGATGCGCTCGCCCTTCTTCAGGTGCTTGGTGATTCGGGTCACGAGGTCGGTGAGAATCGCCTCGGAGGCCTTCTTCGACAATTCATGATCTTCAGCGAGCGCGGCGGCAAGGTGCTTCAGGGTAATGGTGGCTGGGGTAGCTGCTTTCTTCGCCATATTTGGCCCTCCTCGGTGGTGCTGGCTCAAGAAAATACGATGTATCAGGGCTTATTTGATTCTGACCGCCTTTGCCTACGCTGTTTTGCCCGTAAACAGCCCGTTAATCGCATCAACAGGGAAAAAGGGGCGGACATGCAAGGAGTTTCTCAACGTCCTTGACTTGCAATGTTCAGCCCTTTAAGTCCCACCACCTGTGCGGATCACATCCGATCTGTGCGGGAGTAGCTCAGTTGGTTAGAGCGCCGGCCTGTCACGCCGGAGGTCGCGGGTTCGAGCCCCGTCTCTCGCGCCACGAAATCAGTGGCTTAGCACCCCTCCCAAATTCAAAAAGTGTCACACAGCCCGGCGCCGTGACACTTTCGTTCGGTTCGCGTTCTTCGCGCCCGCAAAAATCCACGCATCAAAATCTTGCCCGAAATCCGCCGCTAGGCATCAACCCCTAGCGTCTTGTTCTCAATTTGTTCTTATATCATCATAGAAATGGAGGAGAGGGAAAATGGTTCAGACAAGGCCCGCAGAAAGCCGGAATAGTGGGACACGGGAGATGCGTACTGAGTGTACCTTCGGGTGCCTCGACGATCGTATCGCCGATGCGGAAAGAGACGCCAAGCAAAGTTCGCGGGTCGATCCTGACAGCTACGTCGATGGGTATGATCGCGGGTTCCTTGATGCGCTGGTCGAGATCCGCGCGACATCCGTACTAAGTCAGGCCGCGAAGTTTATCGTTTGGGTGATGCAAGAAGGTCCGTGGAGCGGAGGCGACCTAGATGGCGGCTCCGTTCAGGACAAGGCAGAAAGTCTCGGCCTCCTGTCGAAGGTCAAATATGACCCCGAACTGCACGGCGAATCCGATTTCTCCGAGCCGGGCGACGACTGGTTCGTATTACGTCCAGAGATTGTTCAACTCAGTAAGGCTCCCTCAGCGGTCGGGAAAAGCGCTTTGTACTAATCTTCTCTGAACCCATCTCTGAACCAATCGGAGTCCAGCACAGCATGACAGAGACGGTAGAAAGAGAAAGGAAGCGGCCTTTTGCCATCGGCGTGCGTGTTGCCGTCGGATGGTTTGGTGACGGCACGGTGATCGATGACTATTGGCGCGATCGCGACCGGTTCAAGGTCCGGTTGGATAAGGGCGGCGAATACGATTTTTCACAGAAGTTCCTGACTGAGATTGCCCGCCAATGAGTAACGCCATGACCCGCCCCTTCCCCCGTCTTGGCCGGCCAGTACTTCCGCCTTCAACCGACGACCGCGGAGATAGCGAGTTCATCCCGGTCTATGCGATGACGCGGCCACCTGAGCGTAACTGGTACTTTACCTATCAAGAACTCGACGGATTCAAACGCGTCTGCGACGCCACAGGGATGTCTAAGGAGCTGAGGGATGAGTGAGATGATTGAACGGGTGGCGCGAACAATGGCTGCCGCGATTGTTGCGCAAGTACGATCTGGGGCCACCTTTGATCAGACCCCGTCCCTTATGATCTGCGACGAAGACAGCAATAGCTACTGGGAATTGATGCCGGTTGCCCGAGCCGCCATAGCGGCTATGCGGGAGCCAACAAACGACATGACCGAGAGCAAAAGCTATATCGACGGAGAGTGGTCGCGCAGGAACATCGAGGCATTCATTGACGCGGCCTTAGCGCCACACAGCTCAGCAAGAGCTTGAGAGAGGATGGATGATGGACGAGCTTGGTGAACGAATAGTCCGCGATCGGTCGGCAATTACCGACATGCTGAACGAGGCCAATAGGCTCGAGCAGAAAGCTCACGAACTGAGCCGCGAAGCTGCCGAGATGGAGAGCCTGCTGCAACTCAGAAGGCTGCAAGGCGCGTGACCCATGAGCGCTACAAAGTCATTCACGACCCCACGCATCCATGGTTCCCATGGTCCTGCGTGGATGAGAACGGAGTCGAGCAGAGAGCCAGCAGTAGCGAGGCGTTTATTCGTCAGTACGCCCGCAACCCAGCGTTCCGGTGGCAGGTTGCTGAAGACTGCATCAGGGCCGAGCAAATGACGTTGCAGGCGCGTCGATCGCCATGATTCACCACATGAAGATGCCCGACAGCCTGCACACAGTGTTCATGATGGGCGGGATCTTGGCCGTGCGCTGCAAGCAGTGTCGGCAAGGCGGGGTCTTTACGAGTCAGTCCATGCCGTCAATCGTGCGTGGGAACATGACCACGGTGGCCTCACTGCCGTTTGTCTGCTCGCACTGCAAAAGCCGGGACTATGAGACCTTCATTGCAAGGACGATGGAACAGGCGCACGCTTTTGTTGCGGGCGGAGATCCGGCGAGTTGGGGGAAGTAGCTTGCTGGCCGGGTTCGACACCGGCTACTCGTTATTTTCCCCACAGGGCCGCCTCATAGCCTAACGCTTGCAATCGCTCGGCTATGAACCTCCCTCACGGGCCTCCTGGTAGCTAGATCCCGGGCAGTTCGCGACCCACCCATGACCCGACGAGAACCAACCGTCGAAGAAGTTGCGTGTCCTTCCACGCCGCAGCAAGCATCTCGAATATAGGCGATTTGCGCCTATATGGGAATCCCGTCGACGCAAATAACATGTTAGAAATAAGGAGTTTACGCATTTTGTGTGCGCAAAAACAGGCTTCTCGTCGACCATGCCCACAGATTGGGACCGCCCACTCGAAAAGCCGATTATCAGGAAGGACGGCACGGCGATCGTCACCCTTCGGGATGCCGCCAACTACCTTTTGAAACTTCCGAAGGCTAAGCAGTCCGACCCGTTGGTTCAATCAATAACAAGGACGCTGATCGACGCCGCAGAGGGGCGTACCTCGATGCAGATGGCTCAAGCCGCAGCTACGCTCGCAATGATTGAGCCGGCCAAAAAACAAACGAAGGTCGCCAAGAAAAACAAGGCCCCGGCATGACCGACGACAAACCCTCACCCGGCCAACCAACTGGCTGGCAACCCCAGACAGAGCTAGAGCACTTCATGCAGTGCCCGGTGCGTGGGGAATGGTTTGATGTGCGGGATTTGGAAAAGGTTCTTGAGCATTGGCATGAGGGGCCAAGCGTGGAGGGACGCCATGAACTTAGCCGCCCGAGAAGTGATCGCTAACGTTAAAGCCCGTGACCCGGCGCAATCGAAAGATGGCCCTGTGCTCGGGCCAGTGATCGCCAGCGATGTTGCAGAGGCGCTGAGTGCGGCGGGATACGTCCTTGTCCACCAAAGTCAACTTGCCGAATTGCGTGCCGGCGCGGAAACGGTCCTGAAGTTTCTTGGCCATGGAATAAAAGAAGACCGCCCAGCGCGAAGCTGAGCGGCCCAAGTCTAGGGAGGAGCAGCGTTACCCGGCTGCTACGGGAAGTTAGAAAGAGGGAAGCCAGGTACGCAACCAGCGCTGCGCGCGCGAACTACGCTAGTCTTCGAATTCTCGTCATCACGTTCAGGATAGACAACCCGCTCGTCTCCTGGCGGATAACCAAGCCGCTCGTGATCCTGCTTGCACAAGGCGTAGGCTACTTCATAAGCGACATCAGGGTTATCGTAGGTCCCCTTCTCGACTGTGCTGCCCGTTGTTCCACTCAGGTCTTCTGAGTGCTTGGTAATGACGTATCGAGAAACGCGCTTCACACGATATTCGATCTTGGTATCAGCCATAGGTACTTCCTTTCGACCGCCGCAGCGGCCTGTTGTTGCCGAATTCCGTCCGGCGCGGATTACAAAGCAATTGAAAGAAGGAAAGCGACGGCCAGCCCCACCACGACCCAGCCGCGGCTATCTCCACTTCTGGAGCATCAGATAGAGGGCCAGCAGGATTCCGACGCTCGCGGCCCATGCGATAAGAAGCTTGGCGATGATCATGAGGTGTACTCGTGATCGATGCCGGCAGCGCCGCGGATGAATCCCTCGCCGCGTCGCAGGTCTCGGATATCGCGCTCGACGTTCGTCAACCGGGTATCGGTGTTGTCGAGCCGGTTTTCTGTGACGGCCATCTTGGTCAGGATGTCGCCCATCTTTTTGATTTCGGTCTGTATCGAGCCGACATCGCGTTGAAGCACGGTGATTGTGCTCCGCATGGTGACGAGCACCAACAAGCCGCCGCCTATGATCGACGCGATCTGAATGATGCTGCCGAGAGAGATAGTCCAATCGATCTGCATTCCAGCCTTCCCATTAACGTGATTGAAAGTGCTGGCACGCTGAAATCTTCCCAGCCTTCATCGGTGTGCAATCCATCGGTGAGGGTTAGGCTCGGCTTGCTGTGTTGGTCCCAGCAGCCGGGCCGACTATCGTTTGATGATGTTGGCGATGCCGGAAAAGAACATCCCCGACACGACAAGCCCGGCGATCACCGCTGTCTCGCCGCTAATCGGATCGGTCGTCCACCGATAGCCAAGCGCAGGGCCAATGACCTTGTCGCAAGCGGTCGCCTTGAAGAACCAGATGGCGACGCCGTAAGCCATGATGGACGGAGGCGAAAGCGGATGCCCGATCCAGAGCGACATTGCCTGAACTTGAGCCGACGCGATGCCAACAGCCGATTGAATGGCCGTGATCGAAACGTCTTTCGACTTGTTGTAGGCAGTGATTGCCGCGCTTGCGACGGTCGAAAGACCGCTGAGGATTGATCCAATGCCAAACATCACTGCCTCCACCCTCTTCGACGAGCCAAGGTCCACCAGCCCTCAGTAAGGGCTCCAATCGCTCCAGCAACTACGAAGTTCGCAACCTCAAACACGTTGGGATCGTTTACATCGATCGAGAGCCCTGCCTTTGCGACCCAAGCGCCAACGGCGTAGCGGAGCAATATCCGCGTCAGCGGAGCGGCAATGGGCAGCATCACAGCGCCCCTTTGATCTTGGCGACAAAGCCAGCAACCGTCTGATAGGCGGACACTAGCCAATCCTTGCCGAACCAGCAGGCAGCGAAGCCGGCGGAGAATCCGAGACCTAATTCAATCATGATGCTTTCCTTTTGAAGATTGAGAGAATGGAGATGAACAGCGCGACCAGACCGCCGCTTGATGCGGTGGCGGGTGCGGGCGACGGCGAGGGCTTGGCAGGGGCAGTCTCGGCAACAACCGGCGCAGCGTCGGGCTCGAAATACGGCCTCACATCGACCTGATAGCCCTTGCTGTACTGCGGCTTATTATTCGCGACCGGGAAGACAAGAACCTTGCCGTCTGTGTTCGAATACTTGCCGGTCTTGAAAAGCGTCTGCTCTTTGTCTCGCCGTTCCGTGATCTCAGGCGGAATGTGGTAGAGACTGAACGCCTCGCCGATCTGGGCGATGGAGCGATTGCGGCAAAGCTTCTGAAGGTTGCCCGGCCCGACGTTGTAGCAAAACGACGTCAGCGCATCGTACTGGTATTGGGTCAGCTTTAAGCCCAACGCATCAACGGCATCGGTGTACTGCTTGACCTTCCGCTTGAAGAGATCGACCGCCTCATCGAGGGTCAGTTTACCGTGCGTGCGCGGGTCAATGTCATCCGACGCGGTCTGCCCTACCCCGATCGTCCAGACCCCAACCGAATCCAGATACGGCTCAAGGCAAATCCCCTCGTGAGACATGATCTCTATCTGGCCCTTGGTCGAGATCTGGGTCATGCCGCCCTCCCTGAAGGAAGACAGCGCGCAGCATTCCGCGCCCGCAGGGATGCGAGGTCAGGCATTCAGATTCTCCATGTGGTTAGAAGTAAGGGCCAGAAACCGCCCGAATGCGCGCGTAAGGATCGTCCGGCATTGCCCCGACAGCGACCTTTTGCATTTTTTGGATGGTCAAAATGTTTTGGATCGGCGTATGCGTTGGCGTCGTTTTGACGCTCGTTGTGGAGGCGTTGGTCGTTAACTGGGTCATCAGCCAGTTGGATTGAGGCGGTGTATCTGTCCCGCAACGGGACGGGGGAATCGGGTGGTGGGCTATTGCCGAGAGGTTCCATTTCGGGCAAGAACATGCCCTTGCAACCGCAGCGTGAATAACAAAAAGAATGAGAAAATCGGGAATATTAAGACTGTCCGCAGCCACCACAGCCATCTTGATTGTGTCGTTAGTGGCAACTGCATTGGCACTCCCTCACATCCGATGGAAGAAAGAGCGCCTAGTACTCGCCGCAGCTTTTCTGGTCGGCACGAAATATCAAATCACTGACGGCTGGTGCGATGAAGCCGCCAAGGATCTTAAGTCCGTCCTCTCCTATTTCGACATCGAGTCCGAGCAAATGAACATGTCGCTGCAATATGGCGGCGCACATTCCGCTTTGTCTGTGAACCTCGATGGCAAAAGCGTCTACGTTGATCCTTATTTCGGCTTCGCTGCGATCGGCTCTGACGGCCATCTTGTTGGGATTGATGAACTGTTGGCAAACCTTTCAGACGGCAAAGGCGTGCCCGCTTCGATGCGTCGGATTCTTTTTTTCGCCGACGACAGGTATTATCAAGGGTGGCACTCCAACAAATTGTACTATTCGGCCGAAGGCTCCAACATGTCGCTGGCTTTCGATATCCCGAAGTTGAAGGGCCGCCCAAAGCTTAACATCGGCATTGCGAATAAATCGGCGAGCGACGTCAACTTTGAGGGCGCGCTCCTTGGCTACACGCCTTACTGGCACTATCTGGGAAGTCGATATGATGCAACGTGGACGCGCTCCGCCACAGCAACAGAAGATGTGATCTTCGAAGCCACGACAATCGAAGACGTAAAACCGGATAACATAGATACAGATCCAGCACCTTCCTACATCGAAGGGAAGCGCGTCGGTTGGCGGTTGGCAGCAGGCCAAACGCTGACGTTTAACTGGGGTAGAGTGACTGGCTCGCAGGACGTCGATTACTGGACGATTAAGCCAGACCTTCAAAAAACTACTATCGTGCTTCCTACGGCACGCAATTAGATAAACTTGACGTTGTTTGTGCAGCGCGGAGCGTGATAGGGCTCCGAGCGAAATGCACGCGCCGGTAACTTCCATTTCAGCTCGCACTCAGTACCGCCCCGATATCGACGGGCTGCGCGCTATCGCTGTGCTTTCCGTCATTGCGTTTCATTACGGCGCGCCGTTGCCGGGCGGTTTTACCGGCGTCGATGTCTTCTTCGTCATCAGCAGTTTTCTGATCACCCAGCAGCTCTATTCCGGCATACAGAACGGCACATTTTCCATTCTCAGCTTCTACGACCGCCGATTGAAGCGCATCCTGCCTGCGCTGCTCGTTATGCTGGCCGCTGTCCTGATCGTGAGCCGATGGCTGTTAATGCCGGGAGATTACGTCTCGCTCGCTGCAAGCAGCATCGCTGCAGCGTTCGGCGCGTCGAACTTCTATTTCCTCTTCAACACTGGCTACTTTGACCAAAGCGCCGAGCTTTTGCCGCAGCTCCACACGTGGTCACTTGGCGTCGAAGAGCAGTTTTATCTCTTTTGGCCGTTGCTTCTATTCGCCATCGCGAAGGCCTGCAGGAGGATTGACCTCGTCATTGGCGGCGTTGTCATTGCCGGGTTCGTCGCGAGCCTCTTTTGGATGGACGCTAATCCGAAGGAGGCCTTCTACCTTGTCGCGCCGCGCGCGTGGGAGCTTGCCATCGGCGCTCTGCTCGTCTTCCTGCCGCCGTTGTCTCGCAGCTTTGGAGAGGCTGCAACCGCAGTTGGCCTAGCTCTGATCGGCTTCGGCTTCTTCGTTGTACGCAGTGAGGCGTTCCCTGGCCTCGCCGCTCTATATCCTTGCATCGGCGCCGCGCTGGTCATCTGGCCGCGCGCCTCGCTGACCACGACTGGCGAGTGGCTTGGCGTCGCCTCTCCGATCGGCTTGATCTCGTATTCGCTGTACTTATGGCACTGGCCGGCGTGGGTGCTGTTTCGGATCTACGCAAACAACGAGCAGCCGAATAGCCGGGAGGCGGTCGCCATTTTCTGTATCACGCTCGCCGCTTCTATCGCTTCTTTCTTCCTCGTCGAACGTCCGTTGCGCCTATATCCTTGGCGGGTCACCTACCCAATTAAGCTGGGTTTCATATCCTGCCTGACTCTTGCGGCCGCTGGCTTCTTCGTCAAAGCGGCTGATGGCTTCCCATCTCGCATATCAAAGGATGCCTATAATATGCGAAGCCTAAACGTGATGTGGGACTGGAAGTGCCCATCTTCGCGACAAGGCAACTGTGTTTTCGGCTCTCCTTGGGATACGGCTACGCAGCACGTATTGCTTTGGGGCGATAGCCACGCCGAACATCTCACGGCGATGCTTGAACCGTTGGCCCTCCGAGCGAACGCGGCAATCATGTTGGTGAACGGGTGCCCATCGATCCTTGATGGCCAGACTGTTAAGCGATTTATTCCAGAGTCGCCGCGCTACAACGAAAGCTGCCGCGCGAGCAATGAAGCGACATTGAGGACGCTGGCCTCCTCCGGGATCGACACGATTGTCCTTGCGTCAGCGTGGGGATGGATTGCGAAGAACGTTGATGGCGCTTCCGGCAAGATCGATTTCGATCAGGGGAAAAGCGCTGTAACAGCAGGAATGCGGACCCTACTGGACCGGCTCTCCCCGTTGGACCGAAAGATCTTTGTACTTACTGACAACCCGCCGTGGCCTGCTTCTCCTGTTGCCTGCGCACTGACAAATTCCGGCCTTTTGCGCCGCGCTTGCCCCGATGACCTCACCTTCATAACTCAAGAGCAATTTCGGGCGAACGAGGGTTGGGAGACATCCGCCTTCACCTCCGCCGCCGATGGACATCAGAACGCATCAATCGTCCCATTGGGTGACAACCTCTGCCGATCAGAGAAGTGCACAACAGCGATAGATGGCGAATTCCTTTATCGCGACAATGGCCATTTCAGGCGCAACCTCTCGCCTGACACCACAGCGAAACTTGCCGACCTCCTCGGGCTCGCTGCAATCTTCACCAATCGCTCGGAAGCTTCACATACAGAACGGCCGCGCGGCCTTGGAGTGACGAAAAGCCGGACGACTCTCCCGTGATGCTCGCGGCTCGCGCTTGGATGCCGGTAAACGCCGACCTCTGAAACGGTATCGTCACAGCACGGCCATAACGCCACTGATGATCATCTGATATTTCGTTCTCAAGGTTCATGGCCCCGCCGCCAGAATAGACAAGTCCTGTCCACGCCGTTTCATGGTTCGAAACCAGGGTAACAATGCCGTTCGTGAAATCATTGTCAAAGTTAGCCGTTGCACTTGTGCCTTGAGCAGATGATAGCGCGATGTTCACAAATGTCTCGTTCAGCGTGAGCCCCTTGAGCCGATTAAGACGATCATAGAAAAGGCCGCGAGGGTCGTCTGAATAACGCGAGTCGGAATTCACCGCTGACGGATCGCAGATGTAACAGTATCCATTCTGGACGGACGTTGACGTTAAGTTCGTTCCCGCAGGCATCGGCACCACGAACCCGTCCCTCGCGTTATTGATGCGCTGGAACAGCCACTGTCCAGTGGTTCCTAGCAACATGAACCATGAGTTCACAAGGTACCAATTCTTACCAGACGGCACCGTTACGCTTTTGCTCAATCCAAAGGTGAACGTATAGGCGGCGGGATCAAGCAATGCCGCCATGTCGCTCCAATACGACTTCTCCGCCGAACTCATGATGAGATTACGGATAACGGCTGCGGCTGTCGCCTTGAAAACCTCGATGCCCGCAGCACCGCCACCCAACTCACTCAGCGCCGCATCAGCATCATCCAGCGCCTTAACATGCTTCCCGTCTGCCCCATCGAACACGACGAGTCCGCCATCGGTCGATGATGCTGGACCTTGCACATCACCGGTACCAGTGCCGTCGATGCCCTTGGCAGCAACAAGTCCCCATTTTCCAGCCGCCAGGTCCGCTGCAAACGTTCCAGAGGTGTGCGGTATCAAACACTCATAAGCAGAGCCCGCTTGCGACACGAACGATGCAGGAGGCCCGACGACATAGTCGACGCCAGTTGCCCATGGCTCGATCGGCTTAAGCGACGCTGGCCCCGCAGGGATTCCGAAATTCAATACGGCGGCGCCGGGAGTGCCGACGTTCTCAACGGTCGCAAGGGAATCTGGTGCCAGCGTAACAGTGTCACCAACCTGAATAGTTGCGTCGTCGCCCTTGTCACCCTTTTCCGCAGGTGAACCCTGTAATACCCACTCGCCAGAAAGAAACTTCCAAAATTTCCATGGGGTGACGTTTGACTTCCAAGCACCGTCTCCCTCTTTACCGATTGACGGATCAGGCTCGTCACCGGTTACGTTATAGATCACCTGCTCCTGGCTGATCTTCGCGAGCAGCTGGCCCGTCTCGACCGCAATGAGAGCCGGCTGGTAGCGCAGCAAGGATGCCTTCAAGATAAAATAAGGACCGTCAGTCACAGCCTCGCCACCGAACGGAATGAACAGCTCGGCCTCGGTTTCGCTGGCCACCGACTTGATGACGGCGATCGTACCACCCGCGAACAGCCAATCGCCGTCACGAACTGGACCGCTCTGTAGCAGCGTTCCAGTGAACGTCGCCACGGTATCGCCCGGTGCAATGGTGAGCGTTCCAGTGTGATAGACGAACTGGTTGATATCGAGTGCAGTTGTCATGATCTTCCCTTCGCTCACGCGGGAGCGCTCGCGCGTTATGACGCGCTGTTAGTTCGACGGTTAATTGGAGGACGCCTTCAGCTGTTAAGCCGGACGGTACTTGTCTAAGATGGCTTCAATTTCAGACGGCTCTTTCGCGTTCCTGATCGCCAGTACATCGGCCCGGCGTCGCAGGCCGCGCGCTAGAACCTCATCAGGCTTTTCGCTGATGATCGTTGCCAACTGAAAAACGCTGATGCCCATCAACGCAGCTTCTTGCGCGAATTCTGTGGGGGCGGCCTCTTCACCGCTGGCGAGCACATCGGCAGCGATCTTGCGCTTAAGCGCGTACTCCTGATCGCGCTGAACGTTGATCGAGGCTTCAATGTTAATCGCCTGATTGACCGTCTCTTCCGACTCTAAGAGGTAGCCCGGAACAAGCATCGGCTGAAGTTTGATCTTCATTTTGCGACCACCGCCAATGTTGCCGCAAGCATGTTCTGGGCTGTTACAGTAATCAGATAATTAGCCGGAACGTCGCTCGATATTTCGATTTGACCATCGGTCACAACGCCAGAAAACTGTGGCGTTTTACCGTTTAGAGTAACGGTCACATAGGCGCCTTCGGGAATGCCGGAAATGACGCTTTCATCGGAGCCGTCGGCGATGATTGTTTCCTTGTCCTGCGACAGAACAATGGGCTGTTTCGGAACGATCTTCTTCGGCGCAGCGGTCAGATCAACGAAATTCGTAGTTGGGTCCAAGTTTTGCAATTCGGGATCGAACAGCCACAAATCACCCTGTTTATCCAGAACGTCTTTCCCATACTCCTTACCGGGGCCGCTGATCGTTGATAGGATCGCTCCTTTTTCATCATGCACCACGTACATTTAGGGCTCCAAGATGATGTATTTTATTATGAGTTGCGTCTGACAATTCGTGCTGAACACCACCCGATCCGTGAACGGGTAAACATCGAACCGGGCCGAGGCCCAATTGCCGCGACCGTAGGTGTTCGCGTTAATTTGCTTCCCGTAGGTGCTGTCTAAGACGCCGAACGTCGCATACGGAATTTCAGCAACATACGTGTGCCATTGACCGTTGAGGAAAGTCAGCTGCGCGGGCTGCGCCGACAATGGCGCGGCCCAAGATAAAGCCTGGGCGATCGCGGCAATGAACGGCATGGGCGATATCGTTCGCCCATAGCTGACCGTTGCCGGTGAATTTTGTATGCCCGGGATGCTGGACGCAATCGGCGCGGTCGTTTCAGGCGGTGCGCCGACAATTGGATTGACAACGAGAGAGCCTTTGGCAACCAGTCGGGGGATTGAGTAATCAGATGAGAAAGCCATCTGCATGACGGTTGCCGTGGTTACGTCAATCCCCGGCTTGGAAATGTCAAAGCCGAACGTGCCGTCTGATCTTTTCCCCTTTTGTATCCGCCACGTCACTAGAATGCCGCCCTAAACACCGACCACGAGGCGCGCAGGTCGCGCGATGCAAGCATGGGCGGAAAGTTGATCGGGCTTGTCACGCACGTCAGAGCGACCACTCCCGACACAACGTTAAAGCGGATATCCAGCATCGCTTCGCTGGTTAGATTGAAGTTCGTGTAGATGGCGCCGGTCGCATTATCGAAGACATAGGCATCAGCCCACATAAACAGATTCGAATAAGGCGCGAACTGACCCGGAAGTGCGATATTTTGGCTGTATGACACTCCGGCCTGCGGATTGCTGACGAAGAACTGATCGCCTTTCGCGACCGTCTGATAAACCTGCGATGAAGTGTCGAGTAAGAACTGACCAGGCTGGGCGACCGTGACGTCAATTCCTGGTTTGGAGAACCACCCCCCAAATATGCCATTTCTCTCGCCGTATTGTGCGCGCCAAACCATCTATCAGCCCGCCGCATAAACGGAGTAGACGTAGAACTGACCATTCGGATTATAAAACCCGAGAGTGTTGAAAAACGGATTTGTATAGGCAACGACCCTGATCGAACTGTTCGTAACGATCGCGATTGCGGGTCGCCAAGTATGATAAAGTTGAGCGTTTTGAAACACCTTCACGTTGTACGCGTTCATTCGCGAGCCATCCCATGGAAAGATGCGAACGATCGGGACATACGGCATGGCGGGGAACGTCACCGTAGACCCACCGCATTGAACCAATCCAGATGCGACTACAGTTCCTATGTCCGACAAACGGCTATCGAATGATATTCCAGCGGAGCCAAATGGCTCAGTTTCGACGTTGAAGCCCGGCCTGGAAACGCGAAATACGAAATTTCCGCCGCCGATGTCGCCATCCAATATCCGGCTAGTCACTGAACAACTGCCGGACGTTATTTAGATCGATGATCATTTTTCCATTGGTGCCGCGGATCACGCCCGAAAACTCCGCATCTCCGAAATCAGCCGACACCGACTTAAGCTCCGCCACATCGATCATCGCGGCCGTGATCGACTTCGGGCTGAATAGGTCGACGTTCAAAACCGCCTTTTGCTCGCCGTCGATGTTAGCAATCTGGAAAACAGTTGTCGGATCAATTCCCGGAAACACGACTCTGAAGATATTCCCCAAGATCGTGAAGGCCACGGTCGTTCCGTCACCAAGCAGCTCGAGCCCTCCGACGTTGCCGTCAACATCGACCTTGACGCCCCAGCTTGCGGCAAGTTTCCCATCGATTGTAGCGACCGCAGTCGAAGTTTCTTCGATCTGGGCGGTATGCTCCTCTAGCGTCGCGGAGGTCGTCTGCTGAAATTCGGCCAGCGCGCTTTCGGTGCTGACGGCAACGGTTTTTACCTCCTCGATCGAAGCGCCGAGCTTATCTTTCGCTGCAGCAAGGCGCTCTATTACCTGTTGTTTGTCGGCTTGGTTTGTACCCGCTTGCTGAGCAACTACTGCCGAGATCAGCTGAATCGCTGAGTTGATCTGGTCATTCGCCAGGCCAAACTGGGTCGTGACCAGATCCCGCAACCCTGCGATCATCGACTCGACGTTCACCGTGTTTGGCGCGATGACGATCGTTGGCGCTTCAAGGTCGAACTGCGCATAGGCGCCACTCCGATCCGCGGTGGCCTGCACTCGCAACCGCAGGGCAGCGCGGTCGACGCGCTCGGAAAACTTATTGTCCGATCCCTCGTAGATCTTGATCCAAGATGCCGTGTCATTGTCGACGCCGGGCATCATGGCATCGTAGGAAATCTCAGCCGTGTAGTAACGCGCACCCTCGGCCGGCCACCAAGACGCGTCCAGAACCGGCTCCGCGACACCCTGCCGGAACTTCGCCGTGAGGAAAACAACGTCCGGCGCTCGCTTGTTCTCCGGATACTGCGGCGTCGGAAGGAACGGCGGGTCTCCGATATCGGTATCGTGCACGCGCGGATCGTCGACGACAAAATTCAGCGTGCAATTCGGCCCGTTTGGCTGGCCGGTGACCAGCAGGCAGAGACGCGGGACTGATCCTCTCCGATTCCGAGCTCGAACGATGGATATTCGCCACCATCTTCGCGGCCGAGCGCCTGGTCCAAGGTGACGCCTTGCGTGCTCTCGACGTTCGCCAGGTCATCAACATCGACCACGGCGATGCTGTCGTCATCGCCCTTAGCGACCTTGATCGGCCCGATGAATTTTCCATTGGCGCGACGGACCCGAATGTAATGCTGCCCGGTATCCGCCCAGACCGGGACAGGATCCAACGTCAGCTCATCACCACTCCTCGAGAGGACCGCCCCTGCCTGGCCGTAGTCCTGCGGCAACTCCGATTGCAGCCGCACCGTCGACCCGAAGGTCAGCGCGCGGCCTTCGTATTCGGTTCCGATCTGCACATTCTCGCGGCGATACAGCGCGGACCGATAGTAGAACGCAGCTTCCCGGAACGCGTGCTCGCGGTTGACGATGCCGTCGATCTGGATCGGCGTGGCATTGGCTGAAACGAAGGTGTCGCTGTTCGGAGGATATTGGACCTGCGCCGGCCGCCAGGTGTTCTCGTCGATGTATTCGAGGACGACCGCGTCCGGATCATCCTCACCGAGCATCGTCATGGAGATCTGCGTCGTGCCGCGGACGATCTCCCGATCCGTCAGCAGCATTGACGGCACGTCGCGCCATTCGTCTCGGACAACCGAGACGACATCGCCCAGCCAGCAATGCTTACTCCGGGCTACCGTCAATGCCTTGTCGAAAGCATCAGCTGGGGCAACCCCAGCGGTGAAGGTGTAGTCGAAATGATCCCCCCGCGCCTCGGCCTGATCGGCTATGCTCACGATGGTGTTGAAGTCCACCTTCGGCAGTGTGACGCCGGCACCGTACTGCGCATTCGTCGCCATGTCATAGAACGCCCAGAGCGGACTGCGCGTCGGCTGCTCAACGAACTGCCCCGCCGCGACATTCCACACGGGAAGAATGCGGGTTCGAAGCACGCCAAAGCGGAACGAGCCTTGCGTCGCCTGCGTCGCCTTGATCCGGATCGCGATCGTGCTGACATCCGGGTACGAATTGTTGCCCTTCAAAAAGGCCCGCAATCCGGCCCAAACCACCTCGTTATTGCCGACGTCGCTGTTGAGAGGCGCGTTCGTGCGACGAAACCGGACTTCGTAGCGGCCATCACCAACAGGGATCTTCACGCTGTCGCGAATAGGTGACTGGCTGTTGTAAATCCGGGATGTGGAGAACAGCGTGGTGAAGTCGCCAATTGGCGCGCCGGCATCATCGACCGGGCGATACTCCGCGACCAGCCCCACGAAGGCCGCACCAAACTCGCCCGAGTCCTTGTCTATCGTGAAGCAACCGGCCGGAAAGACAAAATCAATAGCGAGAGCTTGAGCCTTCGTCCCGGCTGGATTTGCAATGAAGGGCCCGATCCACGGCGTGACATTGGGATTAGGAAGGGTTTGTCCGGTGACTTCCGCGGCCTGTGCGACGTTCGTCGGGAACAGCGTGACCTCTTCACCCGGCGCATAAAACGCCACCTGCATGCTTGAGAACGTCGGCAGCACACCATCTGTCGGATTCCAGCACGGCGTATCGTCGACGAACATCTCCTCATACGAATACTTGCCCATGCCGATGCTGAGCAGGACGTTCTCATACTGATCGTTTCCGACAAATTCAGACCACGGCGACGCTGCGAAGTCAGGGAATAACTTCTCCCGACCGTACCCGACCGGAAGCGGCTGTCCGAGCCGGGGCGTGTTGCCCTGCGCTTGCGCGGTGTAAATCTGGCTGGCCGTAGGAGCGTTGGTAGCCCCGAGTTTCGGAGCCGTCAGCGAGTTGATCAGCAGCGAGCCGCCGATCGCGATGCCTGCCGTTACTACCCCGCCAACGACCGTCCCCAGCGCACCGGTGGCGCCGACCAACCCAGCGACAGCCGGTCCCGCCCACATGGCGAAGGCAGACACCGCGACCAGGGCGACTAGGCCGAGAATCTGCTTGCCGTTTCGGCCGCCTAGAGGCTTCGAAATGAAGCGAACGTTGTCGTTTGCGGCAATGCGCGTCTTACGCCAGTCGCGACGCAAAATAGGCTCGCCATTAATTTCGAGGATCGTTGGCAGGCCATTCCGGAATTGCCAGCCATGCTTGGCATCTTTCAATGCCCAGCCCTGGCGGCGCAGAAACGCTGCGATCGTCTCGCGCAGCTTCGGCACCGCGCGCGCGATCTCGTATCCTGGCAGCGCGATATGCGTCACCGGACGGCGCTGGTTATCGCGCTTCCGCCGATCGCGCGAACGCGGTTG
Organism: Nitrobacteraceae bacterium AZCC 1564; assembly: GCA_036924835.1. Lineage (NCBI taxonomy): Bacteria > Pseudomonadati > Pseudomonadota > Alphaproteobacteria > Hyphomicrobiales > Nitrobacteraceae > Nitrobacteraceae bacterium AZCC 1564. The sequence continues at coordinate 34,216 of JBAGRR010000001.1, read as the reverse complement.
CAGGGATGGCTGCGGAAGCTGCCTTAGAGGTGCGTGCATGATTTCGGTTCGTAGAAAAGTAGCTGTTTCCAGCCGATTTGCTTCAGGGCGAGCGGCGTTTCGAAACACACGCCACGCTGCCTGTCGCAGTGCAGGACCCGACCTTCTGGCTTAAGCCAGACACCAACATGACCCGGCCCCTGAAACCGCGCCATCAGGCAGAGCGCGCCGTCAGATGCCGTGACCAGGCCGTGAGGGCCTTCTGGCTTTTGTTCCCAGTTTGCGTGTTCCGGATGATTGCTGACCGTGCGAACCATCCATTTCCATGACGGATCGTCTGGCACATCGATGTGCGGGAGAGCGATACTGAACAAGGCTCGCTGGACGTGGCCAGCGAAGTCCCAGCAGTTACCACCCTTCCATGACCATGGCTGGCCGATCAAAGGTGCGAGAAATTCGGACCGCGTCACGGCAGCAAGCTCGAAAATTGGCTTGTGGTGTAGTTCTTGTCCTGCTTAGGAAAGCGCTTCGAGGTCAGCATCGAGACGACCACGTTTCCTGTGATCGTCGCTGCCACGGCCTGCACTTCCTTAAGCAGGAACGCCACCGGCCCATATGCCGGTTCGGTCAGATCACTCGAAAGATATTGACGATACTGGATCGTGATGTAGGCGCGGATGCCGAGCGCCTCGCGAAGCTTCGGCATCAGGAATCGGTTGACGTTGTCGATCGAGACTTTCGACTGCGGCACCTGTCCTTGCCGGACTTCCGGCCAACCGACAGATAACGGGCAGGCAGTGAAAAGGACCGACTGGCCGCCATCGAACAGCGCTCCGTCCTCAAGCGTGAAGTTCATATCGTCGCCGACGTTGGCAACAATGCGGACAGGCTCATCAAATGATGGATGCCAGATTTCGAGCGTGTCGTATTGTTTCACGCTCGGCGGGCACGAGGCCTGCGCCTCCTCCCAAGCTTCGGTAAATGTTGGCATCAGTAATCATAGACCCGTAAGGTCATGGCAACATCGATAATGTCATCATCAACGTAGCCGGGCTTCGGAGCGCGCCCTTCGTGGAATTGACAAACCTTGTTGCCAAAAGACGAGCCGAGCCAAACATCAGCGGTAAACCGCGCGGTCCAGTTGCTGACGTCGCCCTTACCCCACGCCGTGAACGTGTTGTACTGCGCGTTTGTCATACGGATAACCTGAGGCACGATGCCGACATTATCGCCGGGCCGGCCGCGCAGGCGGACGTTGCCGCCCTCCATCTCGGTCTTGATCGGCGCGAGCATCGGGTCGATATCCTTCACCGAATCCGCCTGCGGCGAAAACGGCACATCCTCGGGCCATGAAGGCAGCGGCATCAGGCAGCACCGAATGAGTTGTTCCGAAACCGACCGCCCATCGCCTTGGTGATCGGCCCGCTATTATTCGCATCCTCGAGCATCACATCGCGAACCATGTTCTTGAGCCCGATCGTAATATCGAAGCCGCCGGAGTCGTTCTTCTTCTTGCTCACCGTCGGCTGCGACGGAGCGCCTTCAATGTAGACGTTGGTGACGGGCGCCGAGTTGACTGCTCCACCGAGAGCGCGCATTTGGCCGGCCGTTAGAACGCTCTCGTCGTTCTTGATAACTGCTGCGCGTTCACCCGGACCGATGCCGGTATGGAATCGCGGCGCCGTAGCGAAGACAGCGGGATTGACCGCGCGCGTCGAAGTGATCGCGTCGCCCGGGCCGTGTCCGGTGTGATGGATAGCGGCCAGACCGTCGAGTCCCATAGTAGCGGCGCCGCCACCAAAGCCCAGGAAGCCGCCGAAGGCACCAGCCGCCGCCTGAAGCGCCCGCATCGCCGGCGTCACGATCGCAATCTTGATCAGCATTTCTTCGAGGGCCCGGATTACGACGCGCTGAAGGTCCGCGAACCCCTGCCCGGCCGATTTCGTTCCATCCGTGATATCGGCCAGCCCTGTAACGAGCGAACCCGAGATTTGAGAGCCCACGCCGCTGAGGGCTTGGTTCGTCCGCAGCCCGGCCGCCTCGACGCTGCCCAGCGCTGTCGCCACATCCGGATAGATCTGGCGCAGTTGCTGCGCAATCTGGACGTCGTCAGGGCTCAGAAGCGCAGTCTGCCGGCCGAAGCTGATGTTGTCGTTCGCTGCGGCGCGCGCGTTCGCTTCCGTTGCCTTGCCTACCAGATCGGCCCACGCCTTGATTTCGGCCCGATCTTGGGCGCTTAGCGTTTGGTGGTTGCGGAGCGCCTCATTCAATCGGTTCTGCTCTGCCGTATAGGCAGCCGCAGCGCCGGCACTCATGCCGATCGTCGCGGTCTGGACATTGAGCGCATCCACTTGAGCCCGCATCTGACTCGTACCGAGCGCATTCTGCCGAGCCAAATCCTTAAGAGCAGCCTCTTCCGATCGCGTGATGTTCACGCCATTGAGCCGCGCCTGCGCAATCTGAAGCTCGACCGACCGAACCTGATCGCCGACGCCGGCCGTTTGGGAGAGGATTCCAATGCGCTGCTGCTCGAGACCTATCAGGGCCTGCAAAGCGTCCTTGTCCTTGCTGCTGTCTCCGCGGAGCTGTGTTGCGCGATTCCGAAGGCCGTCAGACAGAAGAGTGTTACCCGCGGCCGGGTTGGCCTCCGTTCCAGAAAACCGCCCATCAAACGGTGATACTGGCGTGACGCCCGCAGCCTTCATGCTGTCAGCATTGAAAAAGTTGCTCCAGAAAGACGAGTTGCCCGCGCGTTGCGCCAATCGCTCCATGCGGTCGAAGAGCGACGACCCGGCTGAAATCGCGACTTGAAACGCAGAACGAGCATTCAATCCAAAGTTCGTCCAAGCCTTATTCCATGCCTCATCGAATTGGCGGGCCTTCAGAACAAGATTGTCGTTCGCCGCCCCGCCGAATTCTGCTGCTGCGTCCTTCGCCGCGCGGATGCCTTCCGCACCTTGCGACATCAGTCGTACCCACTGCATGGTTGCAGGCAGGCCCATCTGCTGAAGCAGGATAAGCCGCTGCTGGTCACTGCTGGCATTTCGAATGATGTCGGCACCCTTCTCAAGCGCATCGTTAAAGCTTGTGGCGGACGTGCCGTTTGCCCGAAATACCGCTGCAAGATCGCCGAGGCCTTGCCTGGCCTGGAAGACATTCGCACTGAATTGCTGGATGCCGGCGAAGAAATCGTTCTGGCCGATACCCTTGAACGACGCGGCGGCTTGCAGCTTCGCCATGTCCTGCGAAGTGACGTTCGCCTGACGCGATGCATCGTCGAGAGCTAGGGCGTACTGCTTCCAGCTATTGAGTCCGAGCGCCGTAGCAGCGCCCAGGGCCACTATGCCAACGCCGAGAAGGGCAACGGGCGTGATGACAGATTTGACCTGCTGGGCAAACCCTCCGAGCGTTGCATTCGAGCTAGCAAAGATGTCCCCGATCTGCGAGCCTTGTTGCAAAAAGACCGTAAAAATGCTCTGACCGCCAGCGATCGAAACCGTGACGTCCTGAACTTGCCTGGACAGATTCAGCAACTCGTGGCGCGCGAGTCCTGTCGATGTCGTGTTGTCGTTTGCAACGGACGTTAGTTGCTTGTACCGCTCGGATGCCGCGGTAAGGATGGCATTCGCTCGGTCCTGCAGCGCAGGGTTCTGAGCGACCGCCGCATTCACTTGGCGTTGGACCTTCTCATAGTCCTGCTGCGCCCGGACCTGCGTGTTATACCGGCGCTCAATTGCCGCAAATCTGCTCTCTAGCGACAGAGTCGCCTTCTCTGTATTCGACGACGCAACGGCAACATCATTCTGCGCGTCCGCCAGCCTTTCAAGCTGAGCGGTCGATGTATCGACGCCCTGGACGGACGATTGAATGGTGAGGCGACGAACCGCCTCTTGCGCTGTTGCCATTATTTGTCTCTGAAACTGACGCGGATTGACGGAGTCGTCACTGCGGAGCCGGCTACCCGGTCTGCCCGTTGGCGCTTTTCAATGCGCCATTTCCCTTGCTACTTATTCCACCGGCGCGACACCTGATTGTGTTTCAAGGTGTAGGCGCCGATCTGCGTCTCAAAGCCGAAGGTGATCTTGGCGATATTCCCGAAGCGTGCTTTGGCGTCGCGGAACGTTCGCTCATAGATCCGGTTCGGGACCTGAATTAGAAAGTCGCGGCCGCTCTTCGTTTTCCCTACTTCAAGCTTGCGCGAATACGGGACCATGTTCGCGAACGTGAAGACCATCGCGTCAGGAATCTGCTCGCCGACCTTGATCTCGACTCCATCAGCGAAAACCGTGTGCCCCTTGATATAGTCGCCAGACTTGCGAGGGGACCGGTCGATAAGCGTTTGAGCGATCCAAGCCAGGACATCGTTTCCGAGATCCCATTCGGTGATGATCGTTCCGCCAGGCCTCACACTTTCAAGCGCAGCGCCTTGCCTGCCGTCTACCGTCGTATGCTTTGGCGGGAGTCGCCCCAAAATGAGACGGTTTGTCTCGTCAGTCTCCGCGATCGCCGTCCGCGCGAAATCAGCAATCGCTTTGCTCTGAGCCGCCGGCGAAAGCATCTCATTGACGAGGATGCTGACGTCCCGCGCTATTGGCTCGATTTTTGTCCTGATTGGCACCCGGCGATTCCGGCTTCTTCTCTTCCAGTATAACGGCCCGGCGATGACTGAGGCGGATCAGCGTGAGAGCGTCCTGCGGATCAAGGTCGACGCCCCGGAGCTGTTGCCACGCTTGCAGGCTATCCCATGTGATCAGAGCGGCGCCGAAACCATTCGACGAAAGCCCGAGGCTGATTTCGTTGAAATCACTCCAAAGCTGCTCCATAGGCCAAGGGAAGTCCGGAGCATCATCGATCCGCACCGGCTTCCGTTTGAGTTTGGCCCATTGCTTCGCCGCGGAGTCCTCGTGTGCGCCTGCAGTGGAGCCGTCGCTCAGCTGGCGGCTACGTCGGAATTCGTGCTCGGCGAAGGCGAAGAGGTCTGCGACGAGCGCTTCATAAAATTTGCCGCGTCAGTCGTCGCAACCCAAACCTGAACGAACAGCCAGTTCATGCCAGGCGAGGAATAGAGCTCGATTGCGTTCTCACGAGTGCAAGGAACGTCAATCACTTCACTCGTGGATGGGTCGACCAGATGCCAAGACTTCGTGAGAACTGCAGCCTTCTGGATATTCTCATCGAGCTGGTCCGGCGGCTCGGCGACACCGTTCCGCGACTTCATCGCCTTGCGGCGGAACGCGGCGCGCTGCTCTTTATCGAAAGCAAGGCCCTGCGGGCTGTCGGTCGAATAGATCTCGATGAAGGCCTTGTTGCCGGCCTTGTCGACGATTGGCTTGTCGGTGATCTGGTCGATCAACTCGACCCTATGCGTCTGGGAAACGTCGGCCGCGAGCGCGGCGAATTTGGAGGTCATTGGAGATTTCCTTTGGCGGAAGGTGGAGCGGGACCGCCCGCCAGCAGTCCCGGTCCGATCTGCAGATCACCCGGCTCTTGGGCGAGCCGAGTGGATTTCCCCGTGTGCGGCAGGGATCTCGTTAGGCCGCGATCTGCGTATCGACGATCTGCATCGTGGTCGCGTCGACGCCAGGAGCGCCGCTCGATTTCAAGCACTGGAACGGCAGCGTGATTGCCTGCCCTCCCTCGCCCGACGTCGCAACATCGGCGTCTGAGAACTTGATCCTCGGCATGAACACGGTCATGGCCGGGGTGTCGGGGTCACTCTCCGTGGTCAGGTAGAGCAGCACGCTGATTTCATCTTCATCGGTGAAGGCATTCACGAGAACACCATCCTGGAAGAACGCCGTAATTTGACCCGTTCCATTGAACCGCCCGAGGAAGATTTCCGGAACAAAATTCTGGCCGACCACCGGATCAGATGACGGGCTCAAATCGACCTGGATATTGATCCCGGTGATCACGCCTTGGTTCACGCCGTTCACGCGGACCAACCCGTTCACGGCCGCGAAAATGCCCGTCGTGGTTTCTGCGGTCGGCGCGGTGAAGAACGGCGCCGCTGGTCGCCCCGCATCTCCATCGAACATCTGCATGTTCCGGCCCATAACCGGAAACTCGATCGTCGACATACCGGACGCCGGCAGCTGCATCGTGAAGCCGCCGACGCGGCATTCCGTGAACAGCCGCGCAACGTCGATGTCCTCGTTATAGATCTCGAAAGCGAACTTACGGCTGACGTGCCCGGTCGATGGCGCGGAAAGCCGCTTGCCGACCGTCACTACTTCGAAATCCGTGTCTGCCGTCATGTCCACCGGTGCCGGAAACACTTCAACAGTGCGGTTGCTGGCCCCGGAGAAGCCGAGGACGATGAAATTCGTACCATTGTTCTGAGTTGCTGACGCATTGGTGAGCCGCAGCACGTGCCCCACGCGCAGGCCGAGAGCCACCGGGTCGCCCCCGCCGAATGTGAGCGTCGCATTATCTTCGTCGGCTGCGACGCTGGTCAGCTCCGTTTCTCCAAGAGACAGCGCATCCTCCCACGTTCCGCGGAAAGCGGCCTCGAAAAGATCGGCATATGTCAGCGGGCTCAGCTCACCAGTGATCGAGCCGGTGACGCGGCGCGTGCCGTGGCGGAAATCGGCGATCTGCTTGTCGCTGCGGACTTCCGCAGACTGATACGTATCCTTTGCGAGCTTCAGTGTCGATGAGACGCGGCGCAGGATCTGACCACCGGATGCGCCAGGGTCCGTAGCCGGATCCGGCTCGGAATTAGCGGTAATGACGCCGGTTGCATATTTCTTATAGGAAATACGGGCGGATACGCCCTCAGCGAGCGACATGTCAGTTCTCCATCTTGAGATTGCCGCCCGCGGCGGCGAAGGACGGCGTTAGCCGATCTGGTCAAACTGCAGCGCGATTTCAGCGACTGCGCATTGGTACTGGTTCACTTCAGACGCGAGACCAGGAGGCGCGAGCGCCTCACCCTCCCCGATGGGGACCACATCCGCGTTGAAGCAAGAGATATCTTCGTCGCGAAAACTGCGGAGCCGCGACGCAATGATTTCCGCTCGGTCAATAAGTTCTTGGCGCCCCCATCCTTTGGGGACAAAGGTGTAAGCTTCGACGAGGGCACTATTGCGATAAGTGTTGCGGCCTCGTCCACCGCCGTAAGCAACCGGGCCGGACTTCCCCGACCCTTCATTGGTAAACACGATGAAGGCGAACGGCGCGGGGGTATCCGACAATGTCGGCGCGTCCTCTCCCTCCCAGTACAGCGGGAAAGAAATTCCAGAGCCCGCACCGAGGCGAGTCTTGACGGCTTCGAGAGCATCGCTCGCCGTAGTCACGATTTCACCTGCATATCGAGGCCGAACAGATCGCCGCCGAGCCGCCGCGTCTTGTCATCCAGCGCCTCAATCGTCATTTCCTTCGGACCAATTACGACCTTGTCCGACATTAAGATCGGCAAAAGGCCGGCGATAGAAACCATCCCATCTGGAACGGCTGCAGCCGGATCCACAAGCGCGACGACCTTGAATTTCCCTTGGGCGATGCCGCCGATCAGTTCAGGGTTGCCGAGCCCCGTGACGCGAGCGCGGATCTGGGCTTCGTACTTCGGGCGGTTCGGTCCGGGGTCGCCGTAGTACCGGCGGACGATGATGTCTTCGCCTCGGCGATTAAGCGCCTCACGCAGCCGATCACGCGCGCCTGCTGGCGTGTCGCTCAGATCAACCATCAGGCCATCACCGCGTTATAGAAACGCTTGAGGCTTGCCGGGATAGCCGCCGCGCCGCTCCCGGTATTCGAGCCCGGCAAAGCGCCAGCCCAATAATCCGTTCTGACGGTCTCGACTCCGATAGTTTCAATGCTTGTTCCCTTGACGTAAGGGTCACGCTCACTCTCAGAGGTGATTGAAATGAAGCGGTCTAACGCTTCCTGTTTCAATCCGCCTGGGATGATCTCGAAGCCGGCCGTGTAGACCACAACGATCTTTTCGGCTCGCCAGCGTTGATGGTGATGATGATGACCAAGGCCTGCCAGCGTCAAGATGCCGGACTCCGGATCGACGTCATAAGAGGATTCATCAACGAGAACGCCGTCTCGAGTTACGCTCTCGATTTCCACGTTGTGCCGGCGCGCTAAAATAAGGGTCCGGGTATCGACTTTGAGAAACGTCTGCTCAAGGGTTTCCTTGAGCAGTGTCGGTTCAGCGCCCTTTCCGACGGCGATATTGCATTGGCTCATGATGTCCGCAGCAACCCCGAGGCCGCGAGCATTCAGTATCTCGTCCTTGGACGCATCATCTGACTGCAGTCCTGCAGCTACGCGCATCTCAGCGATCGACAAAAGCTGCAGTGTGCTTGCCGCCGTGGTGACGACGAGAATGGATTGCATCTGACTACCGCAACTTGATTGGAGTTGTTTGCGATTTCGCCTCTGGGGCGAAGTCCTTGCCGTCTCGGCCGCGCTTCACAGCAAGCCGCCACGCGTCGCCCTCTCCAGGCTTCCCTTGTTCGGAACCGCGCTTGATCCAGAACGAGCCACCGAACGTCACACCATCTCCCGGTGAGTAGTCCTTACTCTCACCATAGATCCCGCGATCGAGCACCACGGCGAACGTATGCCGGAATTCCTTGACCTGATCGCCGCACACATAGCGACGGACGATCGTGCGGCCGTCGTCGGCGAGCTCTTCGGTCATATCCTCAAAGCCGAGACCGTCGGCGCCATCGCGGGGCACGGGTATAGCCGCGACCTTCTCCGAAATGATCCGATCGATTTCCGACATGTCGGCGTCCTTACCAACAACGACACCGAGGCTTTTGGTCGATCCATCCGACAAGGTCAGCACAAGCGCGTCATCACGATCGATGAAGGCGCCAGCCACGCCGACGCCGTCCTTAGGCGCCGGGATCGCCTTCACTGCATCGTCAACAAGGGCCTCCAACATCGGGCGGACGTCATCCGCGGTCACGCTCTGCCCGTCCTTCGCCGGCGGCAGTGCCGCGACAGCCTTCGAGATGGCCGCATCAACAATAGGAGCCACATCGATCGATGCCACGATAGCAGAAACGGCCCTTTCAACTTCCTCCGCAATCAACGGCGCAACATCCTCTACGGTAACGCTCTTCCCGGGCGCGGCCGGGGGAATCTCCGCCACCGCGGCGGCAACCATTTCCGCAATCACGGCAGGATCAGCATCCTTGCCCGGCGCCGCTGGCGGAATTTTTGCCACTGCACCCGTGACAAGTTGCTCGATAAACGCAGGATCCGCATCCTTCCCAGGCTCTCCCTTGAGTTGAGGCCTCGCCTCGACCTCGGCGAGGCGCTTGACCAGCGGCTCGGTCGCTTTCGCAACTTGCTCATCCACATACCCACGAATGAGAGGCGCGATGCCCTCCATCAGCCCTTCAATCAGGCGATGATCCATGATTTCTCAGCCCTGACTGTTAAGCTGCTTTTGCCAGAAGTGATTTCAACTTCCAAACCGCAACCTGTTTCGCCGCGGCAATATCTTCGTCGGAATTAGCCGGCACGGGAGGCGACTTCCCAGACGCGGCCGCGGCGCCATTCTTAGATGCCCACGGATCCGGCAGAGCATCCCGCTTTGCGATGGCCTCGAGCGAGAAGTTCTGTTCCTGGATCATCGGCGAATTGCCGCCGGCAACAGGCTTGAGGTCGAGCTTCTTGCGAGCCTCATTCGGCGCCATAATCGCCGCGCCTACCGCTTCCTTCAACGTGGCCACTTGCGTCACGCTGTCCATTCGAAGCAGTCCATCAAGATCAAACTCCGTCCCGATGTCCGCAGCCATTTCCAGACCTTCATCAAGACAGAGCTCGGCCGCCTCGATCGGTGATTGCAGGGCCTGCGTATAGTATTCGAGGTTCAGGGCTTGAACATTGTTGTTCGTCGGCATCGGGCCAATGCCAAGCTTGTATGGCGGAACGTGGAAAGTCGAACAAACAACCTCTGCAGTCCACTTCAACTGCTCAATCAGCTGGCCCTCGACCGCAGTGAGCGCCATCTTCTCGAATTTGAGCCCATCACCGAGAACGGCGACCCGACCGAAGTTCTTGCCGCTGAAATTCTCTTCCCAGTCAGTCTTGAGTCGCTCGGCGGTCGCGTCGCTAATCTCACCAGGCGCTGTAAGGATTCCGCCTGGAGAAGAATTGTTTTCGAACAGACGAATTGAATTCGTTTGGATATTGAGCCCCTGCGTCGCGGCCATCGCGTTCGCGTAAATTGGGGATACGCCGATCAGCGGGTGAAAAAGGCAATTCATCCGGTCATGAATGATTTCACGCGCGGGAACGATCACAGAGGACTCTATGCCGCTGATATTGTCGGCGTCGAGTTGATAGAATACCGAGCCATCGTCGGCGACTAACGGTTTCACCCGCGTCCAGTCAAGAACGTGAAGGGCGACAACGACGTTGCGGGCGTCACGCTCCTTCAGAACGACGGTATTACCCTTCCCGAACTTCGACAGCATCCAACTTTCCCAAAACTGGATGCGGTTCTGATAATTGTTTGGTCGCCGCAGCACTGGCGAATAAGCCGCGCTTGATGTTTCACTCCAGATTCCGTCGCCGTCCAATTTCATCAGCTTTACGCGAAGCTTCGAGATATCGGACGCTATAAGGGTGAGGCACGAGAAAACCGCGTGATGCGCCAGCACGGCATTTCGATCTATTGTGATATTGCGCTGCCATGCACCCGCGAACGCCTCGCGGATCAGCGGATACCAGCCACCACGGCCCTCGGAAACAGAAGACAGAGCCTTCTTGCGCTCGCCGGTGAAAGGTACTGGCAGACCAAACAGCTTCACGCCGCCACCCTTTCAGACCGACCGCAGAAGGTCACTTCGTCAAAGCCGAGCATCTTCACCAGCCGATCAGCATGAACATCCGACTTGGCAATGGCCGTAATCGTTCCCGGCCAATGCTCGGCGGCTTCTGGTGAAGCAATCACGGCATCGAACGGGCCAGATTCCAACGCCTTCGCTGCCTCAGACCAAACAGCCGGCGCATATCCCAAGACGAGGCATCGGCCGCCGCGGTCCCGATGATAGTGAAGCCGAATCCATTCATGATCGTCGAGCAAGTCCCATGGCTTCGGGAAACCGGGGAAGAACATCAAGCGGCCTTGAGCGCCTTGCTTCCAGCGACCCCACCAGACAACGCCATCCTCTTCGGACCACGTCGCCTCGCCGGCGCCGAGGGCGTGGCTAATCCAAGCCTGATCGGACCCCACATATTGTTGTCCGGCGGCGACAGCGCCCTCCGGCGTGAACCGCTCGTACACTTCCGGCCGCGCGCCTGCGGTCATCATCAGCATTGAGCCGTTGTACGGGCGCGGGTTCGGAATATCGCCGGACGGACTCTTGTAAAGGACAAGGTCTTCGCCGCGAGAGAATAGGTCATCAATATTGCCCGCAATGACGCAATCCATATCCATCGACACGAAACGACGTCCAAAGATCAAAGATGCATCTCGGCGAAACATCGCCAGCCGACGCAAGCACTGAGGCTTCTCTTCGCCCCAAGTAGGAATTCGTACATGCTCGAAATCGCGAGGCGGCGCTATAATCGAAACCCGCGAGTCGATCCCCTCGGGCATATCCGTCACGCACGCAATCCGATGCGGTATCGTCAGGTTGCGCCGAACCATGTCGGCCCAGGTGTTGACGTGCTGCGCGGTGTAAGTTGCGCGGCCGGATGGTTGAGACCAGAGCCACGTGAGGACGGTCAGCAGCTCAGTCATCGCAGTCAGGATGCCCATCTTTGATTGCTGGACCAGATATCCCAAGAGCGACCTTGTTGGCCTGCAACTTCGCGTTCATCCGCTTCCCAAAATCGAAGCATTTCTCAACGAGATGAACGCCCTCGGTGTCGCCAGCGGCGGACAGTCTACGGTGCAAGTACCGAAGGTTCTGGCAGATCGTGTCGCGCCCGGTTTCGGTCGCGGGATCAATTCGATATTTGAACGTCATCATGCGCTAAGCTTGGCGTCGATTTCATCATGTAGACGCTTCAAGCCCCACCGACCGTCGACAACAATTCCGAGGGCCTCGGCGTCGGCGCGCAACTTTGTAAAGTCTTCGCTCCCATCCGGGGCGCCAATCTGGGCGGCCGCCTTTGCTACCAATTTAGCCGGAGGGGGACCGATCTTGCCGGGATTTCTATTGATTGATGCAACAGCCTTCTTCCTCTTTGCGAGAATCCTCGCATGGATCGGCTTCACAACCTCGAACTCATCGCCCGGCAAAAGACGCCGCGTCTTGTATGTCAGACGCTTTGCTGCGGTCATTCTCATAACGCACCTCGATGAAAGTACCGGGCGGAGAACCGCCCGGTAATTGCTTCACCTGATCTGGGTTAGGACGCGGGTACTGCGCCGCCCCATGCAACGCCGGTCAGATAGGCAACGGCCGAGGCGCGGCGGAGCTTCCAGTTGATGGTGCGCTCCGCGCGGAGGGCTACGCTATTGGTCTGGAACATAGAGACCAACGAAGCGCCGGTGCCCGTGTTCGGCGTATGAGCCGGCGCATCCGACATTTCCAGCGAAGCTTCACGGCTCATGTCAACCGACACTCCACCCTCGTCACCGAGATAGATATCGGAAGCATTCACCAGGGCAACGATGCTGCCGGCGTATTCAGAGATGATTGCCGGCATGCCCTCGAACACACCACCGTTCATGCCGATGCCCGGAAATTCGCGCTGACCCAACTCATTGACCATGAGCGAGAGCGCAAGAGCAGTCGTCGCAGACATGATCCAGACGCCCGTCGTCGGGGCATTATTCGCCGCGATGAACTTGGCGAACACTGCTCGAACATCGAGGCGGACATGATCCGCATCGGTTCCGGTCGACGCGATGGTTTCCGCACCGTTGGTGATCGATGCGGGCGAGACGCCGGCGCTCGCGGCCTTCGCCGGATCGATGAAATCGGTATCGAGCCGCGCAGCGAGGGCGTCGCGAAGCGCGTCACGGACGACGGCTTCGGAAGAAGGGCTGGAATCGCGGATCGATTCCTCGGTGAGGACGGCGATATTTGCCACCTTCAACGGCTCGAGCGTGGTGCGCGAGAAGTCGAAAGCGGTGAGCGGCTTGGCCTTGCCCTGCCCAACCCAGTAACCGCTTCCGCCGCCAGTCTGAGAGATCAGCGGGACGCGGAACGGAATGGCGCGGAGGGCCGGAATGCCGCCGGTACCGAATTTTCCGACGATCGTTGCCGGGCGAAGATATTCGGCGAAGTCGGCGAAAGCTCCGGTTTCGGCACCGACAAGGTTCGCCGCCCAGTTGCCGCTTATGGTCGAGCCTCCAACCACAGCCGCCTTGATCAGGCCGTAGGTGTCGCTCTCGGTGCCATACATACGCTCGGCAACCGAAAGAGCGGCCTCGCCGTCAAGACGAGAAATCGTCTTCACCTTGGCGAGACGGGCGAAGGCAATGCCCGGCGCCAGCTTCGGCTGGGACTTGACCTCGACGCGCGTATGGCCGCCACGGGCAGCGGAGCCGTTGGCCTCATTCTCTACATTTACGACGGAAGTCGCCCTCTTGGCCTTCGCGGCCTCAAGCGTCCGGAGGCGGACAAGATCGCCGTCAATGGCCTTCAGCTCGGCGCCGAGGGTGTCGAACTCTTCCTGTTCATCGGCCTCAGTCGACCGGCCGGCATCGATGCTCTTCTGCATCACAGTTTCCATGCGCGCCTCGTGTGCGGCGCGCTTATTCTCAAGAGCAGTAATCTGCTCTGCAATCGTCTTCATTTCTGTGCCCTCCTTGGGCGCTATGGGTGCTGACTTCGATTTTCCCGAGGCGCCGGGAGTGTCGAGCCGCACGACACGCTTCAGCGTTCGGCCTGACGCGGCCCGCTGCTGGGTGTCGATCGACTTGATTGCTGTGATGGTGGCCTCACCGTTTGCGGGGATGGTTACCGCGCTCAGCTCGAGCCACAACCATTTCAAGAATCGGTAGCTGTATGTCTGCTCAATTCGAGCGGCTTCGATTTCCTTAAAACCAATCGAGAGCCCTTGAACGAGCCCACTTTTTATCGACTGCCAAGCCTCGTCGAGCCGGTCTTTCAGCGTTCCGGGCTCATCGATCTTCGCGAGGCTCGCAGTGATTTCGATTCCCTTCGCCGTCACCTTTGCATTGGTGACGTGGCCGATCGGTTGACTAGAGTCGTGCTGCCAAAGTAGCGGAATCGGCAATTTGAATTCTGCGCCCAACGGCTCGACGATATCGCCGGCGCGATCCGCCGTCGGCGTCGTCGCAATACCGGTAATGACGCGCCGATCGTCGTCAACTGCTTTGATCTGCAGTAGCGAATAGGCTCTATTCATTTCGTCTATTCCTCTACACGAAGAACATCTGATGCTTCGGCTGGCGAGGCTTCGGGTTCATCGCCATAAGTTCGGCCGCATCAAGCACCGCAATGAGCGGGTCTACTTTCCCGTAGCCAGACGCATCACGGGCAATTCTCATTCCCGTCGGGGTAGCCTGGATGATCGCATTGCCTGCACACCACGACATCAGCGCCCGGCCACCATGGGCAAACGAACCGTCCGCAAGTTTTCGCTCGACTGTCTTAATTGCGCCCATCAGGGCTACACCCTGGCGAACACCGCCGAGCATTTCGTTTTCGGTCGTCACGCCAATCTCTGCGAGAGCATCGACAATCGTTCCGAGGCCCGCAGGGTCACACCCAACCTGAGCCAACTTCCCGGAGTCTCGGCATTCCTTGATGATGGCGACCACTGCAGCCACATCGTCCGGCAACTGTTCGACCTTCGTCAGGTCTCCATCGCGGATGAAATCTTCGTACTGCGTCCAGTTTGCCTTGCGGCGGTCCCAGCCCTCGGGAGAAATGAACGCATGAGCCCAACTGAGCCAGCGGCTCGTACCCTTTTCGCGCCCAATGACGCCGACGCCGAGCAAGTCATCCAGTCCGCCACCGTCGATGCCGGCGGTTATCACCTCAGACCGCTCGATGACTTCCTTGAGCTTTAAGCCTTTCTCTGCCCCGCGAGGCCACAGAGTTGCGCCCGCCCATCCGTCCGATCGAAGTGCCTGATCTACCTCTACGTTAAAGTGCTGCGAGGCGATCAGCGCCATCTGCGCCGGCCCGTCATCCTCAGCCTTCATGATCTCGTTGGCGAGGAACGTCTCGCTGGTCGACCGGCCCAGGTTCGGATTCACGAACGGCCAATATTTTCGCTCTTTCCAGCCACCGTCCTTAGATACGCGGACCGGAAGTTCATAGAGGACCGGAAGTAGCGGCAACTTCATCTTGCCGTCGCGGACCGCGCGCGCCATCGCGAGTTCGGATTTGAACACACCGAGCGGCGGCGTCTTGGACTGCGTTGTAGTTTGGTAGAGAAACCCTTCGGGCCGCTTCGTCAGCGCGCCGCGGAGTTCAACAAACACCTCTTTGGCATTCGACCGCTTCGCGAAAACGTGGGTTTCGTCGATCATGGTCCCGGTTGCTTTTGAACCGGTGATGACGTCTGTATCCGCCGCCTTGATCTGCAGTGTCGCGCCACTGCGGCGATGCGTGACTTTTCGGATGTGATCCTGAATCTGGAATATCTTATCCAACTCAGGGTCGAGGCGAATGGTCCCCTTCGCTTGCTTGAAGGCGATCCCGGCGATTTCGAGCGTCGGCGCAACGAGAAGAAACTCAGCTTCAGGACGTCTGTTGACGATCACCGCCGTCAACATCAGAGCGCCACCGTTCGAACTCTTGCTATTCCCCTTCGGGATTAGCTGGAAGACCTCCTGAATCATCCGAACGTTATTGTCCGGGTCATAGGCACCGAACAGCGCCGACACGATCGGATAGAACCAGGGTCCGCACGCCTCAGCCATCGTTGGGGTACCGATGACGTCTGGCATCTTGAGCCGCTTAAATACGCGCAACGCGCGCGCGGCCTCAGACTCGAATAGCGGCAAATCAGGGACGAGAGACCGACCGGAGAGGATTCGATCTTCCCAGTCGGGACACGACAGATCCCACGGCTGCATCAGCGACAGTCGACCAGATACGCCAACTCACCGCCTCGCAGATCGCGAAGCAGAGGAGTTAGATCCTTCCGCTTGGTGTAATCGCCGACGAACTCTATCCTCCTGACATACCGGCCCTGCACGGCATCGACTGAAGTCGCATAGAACCATTCGTCGCGACGATATGAGCAACGTTTTGCGTAAGCTTTGGCCTCAACAAGATTGACGGCCACGATCGCAACTTTTGCGCGCCGAGCGCGCTCGGCCCTTGTCAAGGTAGACGCAAGGCGCTGCGTAATTTCGGATCGGATGCTACGGCCATTATCCTTGGCCAGCAAATTCAACTTATCCAGCATCTCGCCAGGGATTTGGACTTCAATGCGAGGCATAAGACACCATCAATTCGGCCGGGCGCTCACGCCGGTTTCAAGATCATCACCCCAGCCAGAACCCTGGCCAGCCGTTTCAGCATCGGCTTGCGCCTGCTCTTTCTTGCCTGGCGCTGCATCAACTAGTTTCGCCAGCGCGGTGGCGAGATAGTTCGCCGTCTTCGATCGCGTCTCGTGGTCCAAGGCCTTCAGCAGCTTGGCGCGCGCGCCGGCGTCCTTCTCGCCGTTAATGTAGTCCTCAACCATTCCAGCGAGTGTCTGATGATTACGGTTCAGAAATTCGAGCTCGGCCATCAGGTCCAAGATGATGTTTCGACCGCGGGCGGTGAGATCCTTGACCGGGGTAGATGCGATGGCCTTCGCGGTGGCTTCAGCAGCAGGTTGGCGAGGTTCGCGGACCGGTTCGCACTCAGGTTCGCAGCCGGCTTGGTTCGCATCGAACTTCACCCAACCGCGCTTTTTCGCCTCTTTGCGGACTGCGGTATCGGAAACTCCGAATTTCTTCGCCAAGGCCCGTATTGAAAGGCTTTCCGTGCTGTAAGCCTCACCCACCTGAACCCAGTCCGTAGAATTTCCTTCTCTTGTTCGCACTGGTTCGCACCTAACTAAAATTCCCCTAGCGGGAAAAATTCTCTGGGTGATGACCCGTGCGGTACGGGCCCCTTCGCCCCCTCAGAAAGCGACCTACCCCCCCCACTACGACGAGGCGGCACGCGCACCGCGTGCCTTGAGTCCCTTCAGCGTGTTGTGAGCGACACACAGGCATTGACCATTCGAGAGATCGTAGAGCGCACCACCATCCGCGCGCTCGATCACGTGGTCAGCTACAACTCGATCTTGCGGCGCTCGCTTGGTGCACCGCTTGCCATCCTCAACCCATTCGCAACGCCAGCCAGCACGGCGACACACAGCGAGGCGCCAGGCCTTGTGCTCTGGGGTTAGAAGCTCAGGGTCCGCCACCTTTGCCGGCGGCTTCGCCCGTCTCGTATCGAACGATGGAATCTTGGTCCTAAAGACCGGGAGCCGCGACATGAATATCCTTCGCGGCAGCTTCCTACTTAAGCCGCGGCGGCCACGAGACGTTCAGCTTTGCGCCGAAGTGCGCGGACGAACCATCTTCGAGAGCAAACCCACCGATGATCTTGGCGCTACATTGGGTAGAAATCGCGCCGAAAGCGGCCCGATATTCCATAGCCATTTGCGCCGGAAGGTAACCAACCACTTGACCACCAATATCCACACGGACTGCATTGGCATCGAAGCCATTCTCGGCCTCTGGAACAAGGATCGCGCTAACCTTTAGATCGTGCTCCGTTCCGCCGTTCTTGCGGTATTGGCGGTCTAAGTTGGCTTGGTAATGGGACTCGCCCACCACCGACACTGTCCAACCGCGGCCACGCGCTAATTCCTGAACCCTGGTTCGTCCAAATAACTTTGCGAAAAATCCCATAACGCCTCCGAATATCGGAGCATGTTAGCGGATTTCACCTTAGCCGCAATCACACGGAAGCTGGACTGACTCTGGATCTGCATGATCCATCAAAAGCTCATCAACGATGATGGTTGTCTGGTTCACACCTGATAGACCAAGACGAGCCCGACGATCTCGGATGCGCGCCTTTCCACCATCAGGCATCAGCACACATGGCCGATAGTCGTTGAGATAGACGAGATCGCCCATGCTCAGCCTGATTGTTTCATGTGGAACGAAAGAGAATAGTTCTCTAACCGGCAGAAGCCGTTTTTGTCCGGAGTAATCCGGCATCGGTCAGGCGCGTATGGTCCGCGCATCTTCGTCCTTTAACCAGAAGGACGCTGCCGATATCAGTCCTGATGCCCCTCAAGACCGAACACAGAATCAGCCCTATGTGATTTGTCTGAACTTTGCAATAAACATAGTCAGTTTTTAACAGAGATCGCCATGTCAAAGTACGTACCGCCAGCCTTGGCCAAAGAATCCTTCTCATGTCCGCACTCAAATTGCCGAGCCATTGCCCACCAGACTTGGTTCCAGTGCTACGCGGACACAATCGGTAAAAACGATGAGCAGCCTACTCTTATCTCGGCTTCCCAAGTCATCCCGGAGGCGGTCGAAAAAATTCAAGACGAGTCCGAGAGAAATCGCGTGAAAGCGTTTGTTTCGCGCCTTGAAGACCACATCATCACATATCGAAACGTAAAGTATTCACCCAATACGACAGGCCAACCTGTACCTTTCGCGATGTTATAGTTGCGAAGGCTTCGCCGTTTGGATCAACGGCGAAATTGCTTACCCTTCCGTCAACTCGGAACACAGCCCTCACGAGGACATGCCATCCGACGTTGCGGCGGAATTTATGGAAGCCGCAGCCATAGTCGACCAATCGCCAAGAGGCGCCGCAGCTCTTCTGCGCTTGGCGCTGCAGAAACTGATGCCCCATCTTAACCAGAAGGGAAAAAATCTAGACCACGACATTGGCGGTCTAGTCAAAAAAGGGCTCGACCCCGTCGTTCAACAGGCCTTGGACGTCATAAGGGTCATTGGAAATAACGCCGTTCACCCTGGTCAAATTGATCTAAAGGATGACAAGGCTACCGCAGAGAAGCTGTTCGATATCCTCAACGTTATTGTTTTAACAATGATAACCGCCAGAAAGCAGATCGCGGTCATGTTCAAGGATCTTCCAGACGGCGCAAAGGCAGCGATAGCAAAAAGAGACGGCCCTTAGGCCGCCTCAACTTGACCGCCGTCTAGCCACGTAGGCGTCTCCCGGCCGAATATATCGATGAGGACCTGAACGCGCCCTTTATCGTCCAAGGCCTGCACTTTCGCCCAGAATGAACGGAACGGCCCATCGACGATATCGACCCTCTGACCGATCTCGAAGTCTGCGCGCTGGCCATGCCGGCCATACTTCATCCGGAAGCGATCATAGAGTGACCGCTCCCGTTCGCGCATTGCATCAACCAGAGGCGTCGGCAGAACACACGGATTATTG
This sequence comes from Nitrobacteraceae bacterium AZCC 1564, assembly GCA_036924835.1. Classification (NCBI taxonomy): domain Bacteria; kingdom Pseudomonadati; phylum Pseudomonadota; class Alphaproteobacteria; order Hyphomicrobiales; family Nitrobacteraceae; species Nitrobacteraceae bacterium AZCC 1564. The sequence continues at coordinate 14,909 of JBAGRR010000001.1, read as the reverse complement.
TCCCTACGCAGGAAATCACGCACGCCTGGCGCCGTCTTTGCCCGCTTGAAGTCGTGGAATCCTGGGCGCAAATCGGCCAGCACATACCCGGGAAACATATCGCGCTCGACCTCCACTTTCCGGCCTCGCACGATTTGGCGCTTGGTGATGGTTGGCCCATAGGCCCGGAATCCGCGGCTAAGCAGCCCCGCCAACGCCGTCGCCCCGCTGCCCAACGTCAGCAGCACGTGCCATTGCGGATCACCCTGAGGGATCATGCAAGACGTTTCCAGCAACGGCACAAACCCAACCACATCCCCAATTTTAACATCACCCGCTAATTGCATTGTCGTACCCCTCAGTCTCGCTGCCTTGCCTTGAAAGTCGTCAGTTTAGAAAATATCGAGCCACCCGCATCGCATCGATAACAACGCTCGGCAGCGTCATGATCGAGTCCAGTAATATCGCGACCCAAATCCACCAAGGAAATTCCCTCTTCTCAATCATGCTCGTCAAACAAACGGCAATGATGGTCACGCCGCCACCTCATCAGATATACCGGCCGCCGCCGCTGGCTTTTCTTGGAACTCTCCGCACCAGTCAGTAGGACGTGTTTCCCGCCAACCCCGATACGCATCAAACTGCCCTGCCGGATGCGGAGGGTAACGATGGCATGTTCCGTCACGCCCGCTCATCGACCTAGCGTCCCAGAACGCGCAGCGATCGCACGAACCCATATCCCTCATGCCGCATTCTCCGATTGATCGCTGAAGCATTGACGAGTTGGGTCGTATCCGGCCGGAACGAGTGACGGCATAAACGAGCCGGCCTTAACGATGCCGTCTTCCTCGAACTCGAACACGGTCGGTGGCTTTCGTCCCTTCACCTGCGAGTCCTGGCACCACGCGGCCATTTCCTCGGTGCCCTGTGGCACAAACACCAGTGGCGCTGAGACGTGACGACCGGTTGCGGGGTCGATGAGATTGTCCGCGATCACATTGGCCGGGCATTTGCACGAATACGTCCCAGGCTCCCCACCAACGCCACGAGGCCAGATGGACGAGCTCATTTTCCAGAGCTTGACGGCCGAGTCCCAGTTGATCGCAGACAGGTCGACAACCTTGTCGCTCGCGGCACCGACCGGCACGGATGTAGGCTTTGCGTGCTCATCGCGGATTGCCCCGTCGAAATATTCCCATGACGAAATCGGCTTGCCGCGCTTCAGGACATTCTCGACCGATCTAAACACCGTGCCCTGCGCGTAGCCCTGTTGCAGCCAATGGACAGAGCGGTCGCCGGGAGGAACAGCCCAATCGCGGGCCTTGAACAGAACGGCTAGGCTTGTCGCCAATGCGAATGCCCTCTTTTTCAAATCCTCATCGATAGGCGGCGGCGCGGCGTCTGCTCTGCTCTGCTCTGTATCTGTTATCTGCTCTGCTTCTGGTCGTTTGACCGTAACACCGTTACTACCGTTATGCGTAACGGTGTTACGCTCGTTACGGTGCCGATCACGGTAACGCTGTTGACGCTCCGCGTTGGTCGGATCGGACTTGTCCGTCTTGTACTGTCGCTTGCCCCAATTGTGTGGCCGGAAAACACCGTTGTCGTTGTCGTATAGACCGGCGGCCACAAGCTTGGTGATCCACTCGGCCACCTTTGCAGGCTTCATCCGCAGACGGACAGCAACATCTTCCGTGGAAGGTAAGACACCGTCGTTCGCCGAAGCAACGCAATTCAGCGTGTACCAGGCGCGAAACATTGCATCCGATAGCTTCAGCAGCTTCGGGTGATCGATTGAGGTATCTTCAGCGCGCCACCAATGGCTCATATCATCCCCATAGCCTGCAGGTAGATTTCGAGAAGGGCGTCCCGCTCGGCGCGCTCGTTGGCGTCCTGCTTCCTGATCTTGAGGATCTCGCGTACAGCCTTCACGTCGTATCCACGGCCCTTGAGCTCGGAGAAAACTTCTTTAACGTCGTCCGTGATCGCCTTTTTCTCTTCCTCCAGCCGCTCTATTCGCTCCACGAACTGCTTCAGTTCAGCGGCCGCGATGTTGCCGGCGGATCCGGAGGCTCGGGCCACGCCGGTATTGCTTGCGAGTTCAGGCGTCATTCTTCTTTTCCTCCGGCTCATTCAAAATCTTCGTCAGCTTTCAGCGAACTCGATGCCCTCGTTCCAGCCGCGCAGAAACGCGCGCTCTGGCGATAGCTTGCCATCCGATACCTTGCCGCGCTGGAGCCGCATCCCGGAATTCCTCGACCTTTTCCGGCGTCATGCAGCGCCTTCCAGGGACGAAATCGCGCGCGCGATATGGCGCAGCTCAGCACCGCGGCCATCGAAAGGCTGAACGGCCGGCTTCTCGCTGCGCCACTCCATGACGGAGTATGCCGAATTTGACGCATCAGGGCCGACGTAATGCCAACCAGCGTTCCACCATTCGAGAACCTCGGACTCGGGGACTGTCACCCACGGATTGTGCGTTCGCTCGTTCATGACACCTCCGACATTCTGCTGGCGGCTTCGCCCGCGACCGATGCCCATCCAGCCTCGTCAATATGATTGTCTAGCCGTACCGGGCCGGTGTACGCGCGCGCCTGTTTCAGGCTCACCATCATCTGAGCAACGTCATGCTCATCGATTGGACGCTTCGGAGCCTTCCCGGCAACTGCGAGAAGGCCGTTCCAGAGAAGCGCAATCCTGGCCAGCCCGAGCATCACGTCCCCGTAGGCTTCCTTGCGGTCGCCTCCAACGAGGTTTGCAGCAGATGTTGCAATGTCCTTGGCCTTCATGCTGCCACCTGATCGAACTTCGTAGATTCATTGCCCCACGCATCCCAACCCGGACGAGACTGGCGACTGAATAGGTCAGCCCGGCGGGTAGCTGGAAATAGCGCTTCGCAAGTTGCGTAAGCCTCATCTGGTTTCCGGGAATGCTCCCGCCGCGGTGCTTCGATGACGTTGCGGGTTGAGCGGTTGAGCGTGTCGGGCTCGCCCATCTTACCAAGGAGGAATATCTCCGAGCATGACCGCAAAACGTATCCGGTACCCATTGCGAGCTTTCCGGTTTGGCCACGCTTCACCCATGGGCCGCCGGTGACGTAGCGGAAGCCCCAAGCGTCCATCACCTTCAATGCATCCGGGAGCATCGGATAAGTGGCCCAAAGCCAAAGCCAACAATCGCCGCGGGCAAGCCGACCTACGGGCAGAGCGCAGATGTCATCCGTCGGCATGCAAACATATTGTGCCTTGGCGTTCTTGGCGTTGCCGCCGACAGACCAATTCTCAAAGGACCACGCCGGGTCCGCCATGATGACGTCATATGAGAGCGGGCGCATGGTGCCGAACGGCCACGGGCTCATGCCGACACCTCAAGGTCAAAGTTGCCCTTGTAGAACCGTGCGCTAGTTGGCTTACGCTCGACCATCGGCGGCCTTTGATCGACTAGCCGCTTAACCCCAGCATCCTTGAGCCGGCGAAAATGGATTGAGATCGAACGGCGCGAGCACCGTAGAGCCTTAGCAACCTCGCGCGCTGAGATTTGTAAGCGATATTGATTCCGGACGAACTCAAGCTCTCTCGGCGTTAGGTGCTTGCCGTTGCTCCGAAGTTTCGCCCATGGCTCTTTGAACGTGCTCACGACGCCACCTTGCAGATCAGAGACCGGTAAACCGGATACGAATGGGCGTTCTTGTTTGGGTCGACGGTGCAAGGCCGTCGGCCGATTTCCTCAATCAGCCCATCACGCTTCGCTTTCATCCATGGCGCGCCGAACGCGTTCGGGTGTTCCGGCTTGATCTTGAAGGTCTGCAAAAACAGATCGATGTGGATCTCGCGGTTCTGCTCGGCGAGATTCCGGATGTGGCGATACGCGAGCGCGGAAAAGCCCGGGGTCTTCCCCTCCTGCGCATCGGTCGCCCGCGCCATCCCGCGATCGCGCCGCATGATTTCCATTGCTGCTGCGTGTTCAAAGAGGTCCATCAGACAGCCCCACCGACCAAATCTTTCAGATGATCAAGCTCGGCTGCGAACTTCGCATCCTCAGCTTTGACCTTCTCAATCTTGCGAACTGCGTGGAGAACGGTCGTGTGATCCTTGCCGCCGAACCGCTTGCCGATGTTCGGCATCGACAGTCCGGTCATCTTCTTGGCGAGATACATCGAGACCTGGCGCGCGAGAACGATATCCGCCGTCCGAGCCACACCTATGATTTCAATGCGATCGATCCCGTAATAGCACCCGACGATCCGCTGAATTGAATCCACGGCTGGGACTTTGATATCGGGCGCGATCTCGGCGATTACCTCAATCTTCGGCGCTCTGTGTTTAGTGCGGATCGGAATCAACATCTGCCGCTCAGCCCATTCCTTCTGAGTTTCGAGAAACCGTAGCGACGGAAGTTTGACGGTCGGCGCATATCGCCGCGTCTTCGGCTCTGGAGGAGTAACAGCCGCCGCAGCAGCCGCGATACGCGCCGCGCGCTCCCGCTTCGCAATGTAGGCATCTCGCTCTAGTTGGGTCGTTCCGCTTACTGGATCGTGCATTCCCTGCCCCCTTCTCGCGCGAACGCGAAACGCTGTTACGAGCGAACCACCATCAGCGGTCGAATGACTTCGCCCGCGTCGGATACGGTGCCATCAAGCACCGCTCTCTTTTCTTCGAGGATTTGCGCTTCCCTGGGCGTTATGACGCCATCCGCTGCTGCTTCGATTGATGCGGAGACTAGGTCGCCAGAGGCCTTGGCAATGCGAGCGGCTGAGCCGTTCAAATCGCCCGGTGCCGCCGTATTCGCGTCTCGCCGGATGATTTCCGAGTCGAAGAGATCAGCAAGCGCGCGGGTGATTTCCTCGTCGCCCGCGGCGCGATCGAGCTCAAAGCAAACATCGATCGGCGCGAACTCCGGGCAATCGGGGTTACCATATCGCGATAGACGCGCAGCATCGACGCGAGTAACTTCTGATGCTGCAGTCGGGCCGCCGGCCTTCTTCACTGCACGACGTACCGCAGCCTTCAATGCGTATTGCGCGTCAGTTAGCGGCTTCATCGTTCCACCCCAGCAATGTTCTTGTTTTCAATTGTGATGACGGAAGCCGCGCCGTCCGGCTTTATGTCATCGCGCGCTGATCGAGCGCTGCGCAGGAAGGATGGAAGATCAATGACGCGCTCGGAGTCTTGCTCATGTGCCCCAAGTACGGCTGCGGGCCGCCCCTCTCCCGCAGCCGACGCACGCGCAAATGAAATGACGACCGGAGCCGCAGGGGAACAACTGCCGGCCGCCACACCCGCTGGATCGGTATCAGCGGTGTTCTGTAAAAAATTCGGAACGATCTCGATGATCGTGGCTGTCATGCTGCGCGCCTCGCGTAACGATTGGCGCGCGCGCAATCAGCGCGAGCAGACGGCTGCACTAGATGAGAGAGAAAATGTTCCGCTATGGAACACGACGCGTCGCGGAATCGAAAGTTTCGGATGCGACGAAAATCTTGTGACGCTTTTTGTGGAAGTGTGTTTTTATCTCTCGCGTAAATTGTCGCCGGGGGACTTCCGAAATGCAGGGACTTCCAACAAGAAGAAAGAAAACACCTTCGTTCTTTTGCACCGTGACGCGAAAAGTAGAGCCCGTTGGCGACGACTGCGTCAGAATTTATTGCAGTGTGGCCCGCAACGGCCAGTGGGACGATCAGGTCGAGATCACGATGCCAATTACTTCGGTGCTGTCGAGCTCGCGGTTTGTCGTCGACGCTGTAACGGAAATCCTCAACGAGACCGAGACTCCGCTGCCCAAAACAAAAATGCTTCTTCACAACTGATCGCATCATCAGGCCGCCCCCTGCTGCTCTGGGACGGTGACGACCGACGGCGCCTTGAGGAAGTCAGCTTCACTGAGAGGGAGCTTTTCCTTGCGCGCATGGGCCAGGAGCTTGATTGCATCGACGTGCGGAATGATTCCGCCGGTCCCTTCCCGCACGCCAGATGGGTAAGTCCACCGGTAAACGCGGGAGATGTGCTTGCCAGTGATCTCCGCGGCCTTGTCGTAGCCGATGAGGTCAAGGATCGATTTGGCTGGGTCCATGTGCATGGACGCAATATTTGCGGCAATCGCAATTTTACGTCAAGCGATATTTGCGATAGTCGCTATATATTTATTTGCGATATTCGCGAATAGTAACAATATGAGTAACTTAGACTTTGAAAATAAGAAATGGTTGGCCGCCAAGCTCGACGCTGGCGGGCATGGCGTGCGCACGAAGGTAGCGGATGCCACCGGCGTGACGACCACCCAGCTGAGCCGGATGGCGAATGTCGACCCCAAAGCGCCGCCCAAGAACACTCAGAATATTCCCCTTCCCAAGCTTCGAGAATTTGCGAAATATTTCAATGACACGCCACCCGGGCTACTGATCGCGCACACGCGGGAAATCCAACCGCCCGCACCAGCCCGATCGCGGGAGCTGCAGCGCGTGCCCCTGCTCGAGCGTGTTACGGCTGGTCGATTAAAGATGCCGGTGTCCCAGCTGCCGCCAGACGAAATCAAGTGGATGACGTTTTCCGGGCTCGGCCATGGCGAATTCATCGCGTTGAAGGTTGAGGATGATGCCGATTCCATGGACCGGATATCGCCTCCCGGCTCGATCATCGTTGTCAACAAGGCAGACACGGACCTGAAGAGCGGCCGCTATTACATCTTCGAGATCGCTGGCAAGACCACCTACAAGATGTGGCAGGCTGGTCCGCCCTCCTACCTAGCGCCTTACTCCACAAACCCCACCCATAAGCCGCAGTTCATCAAGCGGAAGTCTGATTTCGAAGTGATCGGAAGAGTTAAGCGTACTCTGCTGGACCTGTGAGGATGCAAATGCGATCGGTTATAGCCGCGGTTTTGGCCGCACCGCTGCTAGGTGGATGTCAAACCGAGCAAGCATCGTCGCCAGCGATCGATCCTCCAGATGCCCGCGCCGCGATCCTGGCAAGCAAAGGTATGCTTTGGAAGGACCCAGATAGCATCAAAAACGCGAGCATCACGGCTCCGCGGCGCCACATGGGATTTATGTGGCACGTCTGTGTTAGGGCCAACGCTAAGAACAGCTTCGGCGGCTATACCGGCGAAAAAGACATGCTGATCGGCCTATATGACGACCCAGCAAAGCCGCCGAGCGCGTTGATGGCGGACGCCACCGGCTATTGCGATTTCCCCCACGAACCGTTCCCCGAACTCGACGGCGGCTACAAGCCGGCCCCTCAGCGATCCCAACCCAGAGCCTAAGTTTTTGATCTCCCGAGGCAATAATTCAGCGCGTCACTAATTTTGCGATGTCCGCAATTTCTTATTGACTAAATTTGCGATTGCCGCAAATATAAGCTCCATCACATCCCGCCCGATACTCGGGCCTTGAGGATAGATGGAGCGGCAAAAATGGGTGATCGGGCTCTTGTAGTTTTCCACTCGGCCGACAAATCCGAGACCTCGCCTACGATTTATCTGCACTGGCTTGGCAGCGACGTTCCGGCCCTGATCACCGAACTCGCTTCGGTAATGAAGGGCCGCGAGGATGACGTAAGCTATACCGCCGCGAGATTTTGCGCCCTCGCATGCGGCAAGCACTCCGGCAATTCCGGTGTTGGCCTTTACGATACGCAAGACGACATCCTGACAAACGCGAAAGCGTACACCCACGGCGACGCCGGGGTCGTGCTTGTTGACGCAAAGACGTTCGAATGGACGGCCTTCGGCGGTTACCTCGCAAAATCCGGTGAGGCAGCATAATGGGCCGCCTCTCAGAACTCAGCGGAGAGATTGACGGGCTGGCGGCTCCCTCGTCTGACGACGAGATGGGCATAGAGGCCCGAGAAGCTATCCGGATTGCTGATAAGCATTTGCCGAAAGGCAGCATCGATGACCGACAGGCGCTCGCGCTCGATATCATCGACGCCATCACGAAATGCCAGCGCGATTTTGGCAACGAGGTAATTCGTCGCTTGACTGCAGTTCAGGGGCGCGCGTGATGGCCTCTCACCTCGCAGGACTCGATTTACGCGGCAAGTCGCGCGACGAAATCAAGGCGATTGCAGACGCGAAGACTGCGGCCGTTCAAGACTGGACGGCGAGCTACATCACGAACTTGCATAAGCCTTCCCCGGTCACCAGCAACCGCCGGTTCGAGCGCATTGCCATGGCAATGGTCATCCACGAGGAGCGGCCACTTGCAGTCCGGGTCTCGACCGATGGTGACATCGCCAAGGCACAGTGGCTCCCGCGGAAGCTGATCACGTTCAGCAAGGAAACGGACGAATTCGCGCTTGTTGTGATGCCGGGTGGGATCGCCATCGACCGCAAGTTCGCTCAAGGCACGATTCCGGTTCTGTTTTCCGGTCGAGACTGGACACCGGAGCAAGTCGAGGCGTGGAAGGCACTCAAGAAGTCGCTGGTCCGCAGCCGCGAAAGCCTCAAGCGCGACGCTACGCGACGCAAATTCGGACGCCGCATGAAGGTCTACGACTCCAAGCTCCCCTCATATCGTGTTGGAGAATGACGATGCCGCTAGATGCGCGTGCTGACGCTCCTGCTGATGAAATCGTTCGGGATTTGGCCGAACGTCTGGTGACCGATCGGATGGACCCGTCCGATCCCGATACGGCCTTGGAATTCCTCCTCGACCTCGAGGTCTACCGGCCAACTGTGGTGTGCAAGCATTTCGACGCCGCTCTGACAGAAGCCGGTCAGATCTACATCGCCCGCGACATTTCACGGCGGGAGGCGGCCTGAAATGGACAAGGCAGTTCTCGCGGCTTTCTTCTTCATGGGTGGCGCGTTCGGCGCACTGTTGACGTGGGCATGGCTTTACGACGAGCGCAAGGCCGCGACGACGGAGCCAACAGAGTATGGGGGAAATCCCCTGTGACGCTTCGCCAGCGCGACCCGCGCCAACATGATCGGCAACACCTAGCCTATGTGCGCTCCTTGCCGTGCTGCGTTTGCGGATCACTCCGCAATGTCGAAGCCGCTCACATTCGCATGGGCTGCATCGCCATCGGCAAGGATCCGACCGGCATGCAGGAAAAGCCGCATGACCGGTGGACGGTGCCATTGTGTCACTATCACCATCAGAGCGGCACCCTCGCCCAGCATAAGGTCGGCGAGGAAACGTTCTGGCGCGAGATCCACGGGCTTAACCCGTTTGCGATCGCCGCCCGTCTCTGGACGGAATCCGGCGGAGAAGCCCGGGTCGCCCTACCCGCACCGGTGAAGCAACCGCGCAAGATCAAAGCCCGCAAGCCGCGGGACAAGCGGAAGAAGATCGGCCCGAGCCGCCCGCTGCAGTCGCGCTGGTCGTTTCCGGCTCGCAAGTTTTCCGCCCGCGCACTTCTCCCCCAAGCCAGCGAGGTGAACAATGGGTGAGCGGCTTATCCTTGGCGATTGTCTCGAGGTGATGGCTGGCCTGCAGCCTGCGAGCGTGGATATGGTGCTGGCTGATTTGCCGTATGGCACTACGCAATGCGCTTGGGACGCCGTCATTCCGCTCGAGCCGCTATGGAAGCGGTACCGCGCTGTTGCCAAGCCGAACGCCGCAATCGTTCTCATGTCGGCCCAGCCGTTCACTTCCGCGCTGGTGATGAGCAACCCGCGCCAGTACCGGTGTGAATGGATCTGGGAAAAGGGCAACGCGACCGGCTTTCTGAACGCCAAGAAACAGCCTCTGCGGGCGCATGAGAACGTGGTGGTCTTCTACGCGAAGCAGCCGACCTACAACCCGCAATTCACCCACGGCCACCCAAGGAAAACCGCGAGCCGGAAGACCGTCAATTCTGAATGCTACGGGAAGGCCATCACCCTGACCGAATACGATTCCACGAGCCGGTACCCTCGAGATGTTCAGTTCTTCTCCAGCGACAAGCAGATAGCGAACCACCACGCGACGCAGAAGCCGGTCGCGCTGATGGAATACCTGATCCGGACCTATTCCAACCGAGGCGATCTTGTTCTCGACAACTGCATGGGCAGCGGGACGACCGGCGTGGCCGCGCTGTCGCTGGGGCGTCGCTTTATCGGCATCGAAAAGGATGCTGAGTATTTCGAAATCGCAAAACAGCGCATTGCCTCAATTCAGTTGGCCGAGGCCGCCGAATGAACAGGACCCACCCCATGACATCCCCAACCACCAATAGCGCGGGCGAGTTACCTTTGTCAGACCTCATTGAGAAGCTGGAATATTGGGGCAACCCGATTCAGCGGATGCAGAACGACAAAGCGCCGATCAAGGGATACATGCGGCAAGCAGCGGCATTGCTCCGCCGCACCGCATCACCCGGCTGTGTGTCGGCCTTCGACGAGATAAAGGAGGCATATGAAGCTGGCGCTCTGGCCGTTCATCGTGAATGGCTTGCTGCTGATGAGCAAGGTGAAGGCCCGCCGCGTGGTGATCCTCAGTTCGGTGAAGCTGCACGCGATTACGCCCGCTCAATACTTGCACTCACCCCGTCTGGCGAGGCAGCCCTTACGGCTGAGGAGTGCAAGCTGTTGCAGACACTGGCGCAGGCCATTGTTGATGGCCAGTGCGGCGATATGCGGGACATCATCGGCATCACCGAGCGCCAACACTACCTCTTGCCGCAAATACTGCGACGCATTGCGAACGCACCCCTCCCCGACGCAGGGGCGGTCGCGATGAGAGAAGCGTTGACGAGCACACTCGCATCTCTTGCCGCTCGCAAGGATGAATTGGTCGAGGAAGCGAAGGCGCGGATTGAACATCTTTCCCTGGGCTATGAAGCCATTCGCGAAGGTCTAACGGCCGGTCGCGTCGGTGGCGAGGACATTGTCTGGTATAGCCAGATAGAGACGCTGTGGGATTTCTGCGGCCACATGCTCCACGGCAACACGCCACCAGAATTTGACGAGCTAAAGCCGCTCGTTGAGCAGTTGGCCGAAGCGCGGCAACGTGCACTAGCCGCCGAAGCAAAATTATCCTCGATAGAGGCTGAGACGCGTGAGGCGTGTGCACTCATCGCCGCCAACGTGAAGCAGGAAGCAGATTCGAAGATACGCGGCCTTTATTACGAAGAGCGATACGGCATGGAGTGCCGGAAGGACGCGGCGGAAGAGATTGAAACCGCCATCCGCGCATCAGCACAGAAAGGCGGGGTGTGATGAAGCGGGACATTTACATCGCGATCATGCGAGCTGCGGCGCGCGGGAATGGGCTTCGGCTAACCGCCTTGGAAGTGGCCGACTTAGCCATTGATGACGCCATCGCAACGGCAGCAGCCAATGGCCTTTCTGAAGCCACTTGGAAGAAATTTTTTCCAAGTAACCACGGGCCGTCCGCCATCATTGAGTGGCGCAACATCGATCCATGCCAGGGCGAACCTTACAATGGCACGATCAAGAGTGAGGACGTCGCGGTCGTTCGCGCATCAGCACAGAATCAAACCACGCCAGGAAAGGAACGGTTGTGAGCAACAACTTCCCCGCAACAAGTGTTGTAGTCGCTACGGTTCACGAATTGAAATGCACGCCGCAATATTTCCGCGCGCTTGAATCTGGCGTTAAGCCGTTCGAGATCCGGCGCGACGATCGGTCGTTCCAGCGCGGCGACATTCTTCAATTGAACGAATGGGACTATAACCGTTCGCCAGTCGAATCCATGAAGTACACCGGCAGATCGCTCATCCGGCGCATCACCTACATTCTCACAAATCACGACGGATTGGCTCCCGGCTTCGTCATTCTAGGCTTGGAGGCACCCCAGCCATGACCCTCGATCCTGAGGACCTAGAGCGGCCATTCTGGTCTGACGATCACGATATGGACTTGCCGAAGATAATCCCCGACGCCCTTCGGATGCTCGGTGATCTTGCCTCGGTGGAGTTGACGACCTCGGGCACACCGTGCGGGAAAACTGGCCGCCTAAACCTCCCATGCTGCTGGAACACGGACATCGGCAGCACAGCGTTCTTCGGGTTTAACAACCCCGGTCGCGATACGAACTTCTACGTCGCGCCGCATGCCCGCGAAATCAAGTGCACCGCATGGGAAGCTTTCCGCGATGCGTGGTGCCACCACTTTGTGATGGTCATTGATGGCCAGCGTGTTTGGGACGCCCAACCGCTCTGGCCTCACTATGAGACCATCATGTGGAATCTGCGTGGATGGGGCGACGGGCGCAAGAAGCTCGATGATGCGAAAGCAAGGCGGGCCGCAGTTCGATCATACGAAGATGCAGTCCGGAGGTTTGGCCGGATCGTAAATACACGCAGCGCCGTTAAGGCCGCCGCGTCGCCCCTAGCACAGAGGGGGGAATGACCGTGGCTGAGAACAGCAAGATCGAATGGACGGACGCCACCGTAAATTTTTGGTGGGGCTGCACGAAGGTTGGTCCCGGTTGCGATCATTGCTATGCAGAGACGTGGTCAAAGCGCACTGGCGGCAACATTTGGGGCGTTGGCGTCCCGCGCCGAAAGATCCATGGCGCGGCGAAGATGATCCACAAGCTCGACAACGCCTATGCAGAGTGGGCGGCGGACGCGACTTGCGCGGTGGAGAACGCCAAGGTTTTCGGGCTGCCCGTTCCGAACGTCGGGACCACGCGCCGCGTCTTCATTCAATCAATGTCGGACCTATTCGACACCGAGGTGCCGATTGAATGGTTCGGCGAAGCTTGGGAGAAGATCGAAATCTGCAAGCGCCTTGCGCTTCAGATTGTCACCAAACGCATCAGCGTTGTTGAGAAACGGCTCGCCGCGATAGGCCGCGTGACATGGCCGAAACATGCCGGGTTGATGATTACGATCGTCAACCAAGACGAGGCGAACCGTGATATTCCGCGACTGGTGGCACTAAAGTCAAAGCTCGGAATCCCGTGGGTCGGGCTGAGCATAGAACCGATGCTTGGCGCTATCGACTTAACGCCATGGCTTGACCAAATCGATTGGGTCATCGTCGGGGGCGAGAGCGGATCGAAGGCCCGCCCGATGCACCCAGATTGGCCTCGATCGATCCGCGACCAATGCGCCACTGCGGGCGTGCCGTTCCTATTCAAGCAGTGGGGCGAATGGACGCTATCGCTCGATCGCGACAAACAGGACCCGGACTGGCGAGCCAACTATACAACCGACTACGTCAACGAGGGAAAATCGCGCTGGCTCAATGTCGATGGCGGCAGCGGTTTTCACGGCGAACGCTTCTGCGTCATGGCGCGCGTTGGCAAGAAATTCGCCGGCCGTCGCCTCGACGGCGTCGAGCACAACGGTTTCCCCACCTCCCGCCCCTTGGAGTAAGGCAGAACGCCCGTGAATAGGACCAGACGCGCATTTCATGATGAGGTCGTTGGCGATGGCGCGCCGGCAGAGGCCGCGCGACGGTTAGGCTTGTCGCTGGCGCAGTTCGAGACCTGCAAGCATGGTCTATTTGATCGGGGCTTTCCGAAGCCTGATATCACGACCGGCAATTACGATCTGGATGCAATCGACCAATGGCGGAAGCTCCGACATAAGCACCTTTTCGGGCCGGCGCCCACATTGACGCCGCCAACGAAGGCGCGCGATGCTCGGGAGAAATTCGGGGCACGCTAACGTGGGCGCGGACAAGATCCGATATTTCCTGTTCATCAACGGTCGCTGGCGCTGGCGACCGACAAAGGCCATGCGCGACCGCGATCCGAGCTTTGTTCTCGTCACAATGGGCAAAGGCGGCCCAGGCTTGGACAGTGATGGCAATCCCGCCGCGTCCGCCGAGGACAAGGCAAAAGCCATCAAGCTCAATGAGGATTGGGACCACGTGCGTCGTGGACTCCCCCGACCGGTTCGCACCGAGGCGCCGCAGTGGCCGGAAGGAAGCGTCGGGCACGGATACGAACGCGCCATGAGGCTGCGGCTAGCCGAGCGCCTGAAGAAGGGCAAGGTCTGGACCAAGGAGCAGGAAAGCCGTGACGACTGGCCGCGCGCGTGGAAGTGGATCGGGCCAAAATTCGGGGACTGCCTGCCGTCCACCATTGAGACAGAGCACTTCCTCCGGATTGATAAGGAGACTGGGCAAGTCTCTGGGCTCGTAGCGGAAATTGAACAGGCAATTTCTATCACGGAGCGGCACCGCGTCATCAAAGTTTGGCGGGCGCTCTGGAAGCGAATGAAGGCCATGGGGGGCTATTGCGACGGCAAGGAAGACCCAACCAAGGCTTTTGAAAACGGCGCGCCTGACCCGCGACAGGAGGTCTGGCAGCGACGGGAGGTCCTGCATCGGGTCCAGCGGGCTTGGCGCATGGGATATTACGGCCTCGCGGCCTGTATCGCCGTCGCATGGGACTCCATGCTATCACCGGTTGATGCGCGCGGGTTGACCCCGTCGCAGGTCGCCTATGACGCCTCTGGGATGTGGTTCGACCTCGATCGCGCCAAGACCGGGCGAGCTGCCGCCGCAACGCTTACGCCCTGGTCGCAAGCAATTCTGATGGCATACCTGAAGAAGTTGGCAATCGACATCGCGCCGAATGCTCCGATATTCCGCAACCGATCGGGCCGCGCCTATTCCAAGGACACGCTAGGCGACGATTTCCGGGCCGTCAGAGCCGCTGTGGACCCGGCAGATGAACGCCAGCTCGCCGACATGAGACGCTCAGGCGCCGTCGAGGGCGACGCCGGGGGCGGCTCCGTTACCGACCAAGCGAATAAGATGGCCAACAGCGTTGACACGAACAAGCGCCTGCGGAAGACCTATAACCCAGTGAATGTGGAGGCCGTTCGGAGGTTCGATGAGGCGCGTAAAGTCGGGGCGAAAAAGCTCGAGAAAACAGACGAAATAGAGCCCCCAATTCTTGTGACACTTTTGCGCTTTGGAGGCCATGGTGAGGGGTAGGAAAGTCTCACGTGGCGATGGATTCGTTAACGATTTTCCGGCCTGTCACGCCGGAGGTCGCGGGTTCGAGCCCCGTCTCTCGCGCC